>JAIYDL010000018.1 GCA_027487515.1 Pseudomonadota bacterium | reverse complement strand
TCACTGTAACGTTAAAGACTACGTTCAGTCGGTTGTTAACTTCCGGCTCCAGGTCATCGGATACGCTTGTGCTCCAGTGACTGATACGAACGGATCTTCAAACTAATTTCTCTCTCACAAAGTCTCTTGTTGGTTGGTTGCGGCCGGGGTTCCTCCCCGGCCGTTTTTTTTTAAGTAGAAGCGCCCCGTTACACATGTGTAATTTTTATAATTCGTCATCCCCCACCTAGGCCTGTAATTTCTTCTCATGAATCGGGCATACCGCCTGATAAAAATGATCCTGAGGAGGATTTATGAAAACTTTGGTACTTGCTATTCTTGTCTCTCTCTCTGCCTCTGCGTTCGCGCAGGACGGCGCCGGAACAGGCGCTGAAGAAGTGATCGCCGCTGGGGGCCTCACGACTGTTATCGGTGGCTGCGCTGACGCACGTTCCATTGGTTCCGGTGAGAACACCGAGATCATCTACACGGAGCCATGCTATGTTCAAAAGACAAGACTCTACAGAGTCGTTGGATCTTGCTCAGATCCACTCCTGATGAAGCGTTTTGCGACATCTGAGGAAGCTTTCTCTTACTGCGGTCAATTGACCAGCTACCAAGTTGCGATCGGAGTCACTTATGACTACGGTTACAGGAAGTACACTTGCAGCTGCTACAACAACCAAAACGGTGGCGAATAATTGATTCTTCTCAGTTAGCGAGAGTTTGCGAAAGGCTCTTGTTATCTACCTCAGGCGGCCGGGATTCACATCCCGGCCGTTTTTCATTTAAGAGATTCACCGGGGTGTTTGAATCCACCTCAAGCTGAACCCGATGAACCCTTCGCCCTTGATCCTTCACATAAACCGTGACCTTTCTTCCGTCGCACTTAAGCACACTATCGTTAGGCCAGAGGTCCGGCGCATCGGATGAATCTCCCTACGCATAAACAAGAACATGGGCGGGCCCTTTCATGGCCTTGGGCCTGAGCGCAATACTTGGGTATTAACCCTATAAATTTAAACGACTTTACGCCGATAGGACTTAGTGATGAGACGTATCTTAAGCTTCTTCTCTAACCTGTTCGAAAGTGCACCGTCGGCGCTCGCCGTCGTCATGGCGCTTGCGATCACCTCCGCGTGTACACCGAAAGAGGAAGAGGCCATCGATAAAATTGTGATCGAGTCCGTTTCTCCCAGCTCCGGGGATGTCACCGGCGGGTATGCACTCACCATCAGCGGCTCTGGCTTCACTTTCATCGAACAAGTGACCGTCGGCGGGGAGGCCTGCCCAGTCACGGCAATTGAGTCGAACGCCATCACTTGCACAGCACCTGCAAGATCGGCGGGGACGGCGACGGTGTCTGTCGTTGGAAAGGCCGATCGCTCTGCGTCCAGTAGCTTTACCTATTTAGTTGTGAACCCAGAGTTCACTTCCCTGACTCCGACCTTTGGAAACCCTTCGGGAGGAACCACGGTCTACGTGACCGGAGCAGGCTTCAGCTCTAGCACAAGAGTTTTTATCGGTACGAAGACCTTTACCACCGGTCTTGTGCCGGATGCTGTCAATGAGTGTGAGACCCCGATTATTTTTAGCCCAACCTACCTAAGCTGTTCTTCACCGGTCCTCGCGGTGGGTACTTACGACGTCCACGTTTGGAATCCGAATGATGGAACTGATTCTGGTGTGGGTGCCTACACTGTGTATCCTGCTCCTACCTTCACTTCAATCGTTTCCGATGAGGGCCCTACGTCCGGGGGAACTCTGGTGACGATCACCGGTTCTGGGTTCCTGGCCGGAGTCCGGATCCAGTTTGGAACGGCTACATGCACCAATGTGATCGTCGATAGTTCGACGAGCGTTCGCTGCCGGACTCCGGCCCGGCCGAAAGGCACCTATGCTCTTCGGATCACCAACCGGGACCTACAATCGGTTCTTGCAACTGGCGCTTTCGTCTACAACGATACTGCCTCGATCTCTGCCGTGGTCCCTACTGCTGGGGCCATCGCCGGAGGAACCGATCTCACCGTCTACGGAAGCTTCTTTGCGTCCGATACGACGGTGACCATTAATGGCATCGATTGCCCTGTGGTTTCCGGCTCAGTGACGAGCTCAACCCTTCGCTGCACCACTCCTGCTAACGCAGCGGGGACCTACAGCGTCTCGGTCGTGAATCCCGGAACTACGGCGGCGACCCTGGCCGGCGCGTACACGTACCAAGAAGCACCAACTCTGACCTCGGTCACTCCAACTTCTGGCCCAACGGTCGGCGGAGTTCCGGTCACGATTGCTGGGAACTATTTCCGCACAGGTGTCGTCGTCACCATCGGAGGCACGGCGTGTACCGTGACCGCACTCTCGCTCACCTCCATCACTTGTACTCCTGCGGCGGCAACAACCTCTGGAGCGAAAACCATCACGGTGACGAATCTGGATAACCAAACGGTGACGGGGCTGACCTACACTCATGTCCCTGCGCCGACGTTCACTTCACTTTCTCCGGCCGCGGTCGCCGTGAGTGGTGGCACATCGATTACGATTACCGGGACTGGGTTCCAATCAGTTCCAGCAGTGAAAATCGGGACCGACGATTGTCTGAATGAAGCCTTCGTCTCGGCAACCAGCATCACCTGTGATGCCCCAGCGAAAACCGCAGGGGTCTACCCATTGACGGTCACGAACCCTGATGGGCAGTTAGTCACCACGACCACGAACGTTGTCACCTACCTAGACCCTGTGACGGTCACCTCGATCTCTCCGTCGGCCGGCGCACTTCTTGGTGGAACTAATCTCACCATCGCCGGAACGAACTTCTTCGCTGGCGCCGTCGCGACCATTGGTGGGACTCCTTGCACGACCACGACCGTCCTGAGCGCCATCGCAATTTCTTGCGTCGGAATCCCGACCGTCGCCGTCGCGGGATCGGCCGCCGTCGTCGTGACGAACGTGGACGGACAGTCGGGGACAAGCCCCACACCGTACGCTTACCAAGAGGCGCCGACCGCAAGTACCATTACGCCGAACACAGGGGTGATCGGTGGCGGGTATACGGTTGTGGTCTCCGGGGCGAATTTCTTGACCGGCGCGACCGTAAGCCTGGGCCCCGTGACCTGCGGGACTCCCACCGTTGACGAGGTCCTCGACACGATCACCTGCTTGGTCCCAGCGGCCCCATCTGGGACCGGGACAGTCAACGTCGTCGTGACCAACTCCGATGGCCAAGCTGCAACGATCACGGGTGGGTTTAGCTTCACCCCACCACCGGATGCAACCAGTGTCACGCCAACGGCAGCCTCGACCGCAGTCCTCGAGACGCTCACGATCTCCGGAACAAGTTTCTTAAGCCCGACGGTGGACGTGAGCGGCGATGCCTGTGCCGTGACGAGTTCGTCGGCCACCAGCATCGTCTGCGATGTCACCGTGGCCACCGCCGGAGCAAAGACCATCACCGTCACGAACTCCGACGGGCAAACGGATACGCTGACGGGTCTCACCTTCATGGATACCCCAACCATTTCCTCACGCTCTCCCACTAACGGCGCTCTCGCCGGTGGAACGACGTTGACCATCACCGGAACGAACTTCTATGCGGGGGCCACCGTCACCATTGCCGGTCTCGCCTGTAGTTCTCCGACGGTAACTCCTCCCACCACCATCACTTGTACTGTTCCGGCCGGTCCTTCTGGGTCCCAGGCCTTAGTGGTCACGAACCTCGATGGCCAGACGGCCTCGTCGACCTACACGTATAACCTCGCACCGACCATCACCAGCTTCACTCCGACCACGGGCTTCGGCGTCGGAGGAGCGACAGTGACGATCACCGGGACAAACTTCTTGACCGGTCTCACGGCCCAGGTCGGATCTACTCCGTGCACGACCACCACCTTCAGTAGCGCGACCTCCGTTGACTGCGTGGTTCCGGCGGGCACGGGTGTGCAAACGATCACAGTGACAAACCCTGATCTCCAAACGGTGACGAGCTCGGGAACCTTCACCTACGTCCCGGCCCCAACCGTAACGGCGATCTCGCCAGCAGTCGGGAAGGCCTCCGGCGGTACCGCTGTCACCGTCACCGGAACGAACTTTGTTTCTGGTGCCACGGTTTCGATCAACGGAGTGGCCTGCGCGTCCCCAACTTTCGTGTCTGCGACCTCGCTGACTTGCACCACGGCCCTGACTGCGGCCGGTGCCTACGCCGTCGTTGTGCAGAACCCGGACACCCAAACGGGTACCTCCGCGGCTGGCCTATTCACCTTCTACAACGCCCCGACGATCACGACAGTGGCCCCGGATGGCGGCTCGCCCACCGGCGGTGGGGGAGTTGTGATCTCCGGGACAAATTTCGTCTCCGGGGCCACCGGTGTCACGATCGGCGGCGTAAACTGCAGCGGCGTGACCGTCACCGGCTCGACGTCTCTAACCTGCACGGCCCCAGGGGGAACTGTGGGTGCTGCGGACGTCGTCGTCACCACCGTTGACGGCCTCTCTGTGACCAGCGTCGGAAGCTATACGTTCCGCTATGGCCCCCTCATCTCCGGGGTGACTCCGGCCTACGGCCAGCGAACCGGTGGCACCGCAGTCACCATCACTGGAGCAGGATTCTTAGGCTCGGGGTTAACCACCCCTGTGGTGAAGTTCGATGATTCCACTGCAGTCTGCAGCGCTTGGACCAACAACACCATCAACTGCCTTACACCGACAGAATCTGCCGGCACCGTCGTCGTGACGGTGACGAACGCCGACGGTCAGGTCGGAACGTTGTATCCGGCGTTCACATTCCTGGACGCACCGACAGTGACGGGTGTGAGTCCGAATGCGGGGACTGTTTCCGGGGGCACTGTCGTGACCATCACCGGTACGAACTTCTTCTCCGGCGCTACGGTCACCGTTGGTGGCGTGGCGTGCACGTCGCGGACAGTGCTTAGTTCGACGTCGATCTCTTGTGCTGTTCCGGCAGGTGCTGCTGGCGCCAAAACCGTTTCCGTGACCAACGTGGATGGCCAGGCGGGAAGCCTTGCTTCGGCCTTCACTCATCAGAATGCACCGACTGTGACGAGCGTCTCTCCGGCGAGTGGGCCTCCGGTCGGAGGGTACACGATCGCGATCACCGGAACCGGGTTCGTGACGGGCGCCACCGTTCGGGTGAGATCCGGCGGCATGAGTTACCTTTGCACCAGTGTGACCGTCGTCTCGAGCACGAGCATCACGTGCGTCACTCCTGCGGCATCCGCAGGGTACTATGATCTCGTGGTGACCAACGCTGATACCCAGGTCGGAACTCTTACCAATGGCTTCCGCTACCGGACGGCACCGACGATCTCGTCCATCAGTTCTTCCGGTGGTCCTCTGGCCGGCGGGCAGACTTTCACAGTCTTTGGGGCTGGGTTTGAGAGCGGTGATACGGTCTCCATCGGGGGAGTGAACTGCACGACGACCACCTTCTCCGGTTCCACTCAGCTTCAGTGTACGACGGGAGCGCATTCGGCCAATACCTACAGTTTGTCTGTGACGGCCGGAGCAAGTACAGCGACCCTCACGAGCGCCTACACCTACCGAGCGGCCCCAACGGTTTCTGGAATCAGTCCTAGCCAAGGTCTCCCGTCCGGCGGTACTGCCGTAACCATCACCGGGAGTGGTTTCATTGCAAGTCCGACGGTTAAGATTGGAACCGCTGATTGCACGAGCATCGTGCGCGTCAGTGACAGCTCCATTACCTGCGTGACTCCGGCCGGTGTCCTGGGTGCGTTCGCTGTGCAGGTCACCAACACAGATGGCCAGTACAGCGCCGCAGGTACGAACTTCACCTACGTTGACCTCCCTCTCCTCGTGTTCGTGACCGGCACCGCGAGCCCAACGCCACCGAACCCAGACAGTTACGGATCAACGACTACCAACGTGACCCATACCTTCACGATCCAAAACTCCGGTTCTGCCAATGCGACGGGAGTTGTTGCCGCCCTGACTGGATCTGGTGCGGCGGGCTTCACGCTGGGAACAGATAACTGCACGGGTGCGACGATTCTTCCGAACACGAGCTGTACGATCCAGGTGACCTTCAACGGCGCCTTACTGACTCCGGGCACCTACAGCGCTGTCCTCGAGGTATCTGGCACTGGTTTCACGACGGTCACGAACAACCTTTCGGGAACGAGATCACCATGAGAAAGCTGACTCTACTCTTATCTCTCTGGTCACTTCCGTGCCTCGCAGTAGATCTAGGATCAATCTGTGACAAAGAGGCGCGAAGCTTCGGCGACGGCTCCGGGAAAGACTCCATCTCCAAAGAGTGTGAATCCTACATCCGGTCTGGGGCCACCGCTCATCAGCGGGTGCGTGGGGCCCTTTCAGGCATCAGTGTCTCAGGCCACGGGAACATCCTCATCGTCGATGATCCGAAAACGAAGATCAAGGGCCAGAACCTCATCGCCGGGAAGTACACCGAACTCGATGACCTTCGCGCCCTGGCCCTCGACGAGAAGAACCGGGAGATCATCGCGCTGAACGGAAACGGGGACGTGCTCTTTTACTCAGCGGTCCTCACCGGAAACGTCGCTCCCCGGAGGATTCTCCGGCACAAGGAGCTAGACGGGGCAGTGTCCCTGGCCGTGAACCCGCGGCTGGACCAACTCCTGGCACTCAATCCTAAGAAATCCGAAATCCTCGTCTTCTCTCGGAAGGGGAATGTGGATGCCCCCGAGGGGAAAAAGCATTTGTCCGTGCTCAAAGTCTTCAGCGGAGTGGACGGAGAGTTCCTTTTGGTGGATGACCAGGGTGAGGATCTTTTTGTCATCGCTCCTGCTACTGGGGTTGTGACCGTGGTGGATCTTAAGTCCAATGCCATCCGAACCCAGATCAAGTTTCCGAAAGTGGCCAAGGTCTTAGAGATTGGATACCGGCCCTCCACGAAAGATCTTCAGCTCACGACCGCAGATAAAGTCCTGACCGTCGGTGCTCCCGATGAAACGACTCCCCCTCCTTCTCCGTCTCCCTCTCCATCTGTCGAGGGCCTGCCACAATAGTCCCTCGAGGAGGCCCTAAGGTCTTCCGACCAGCAACCGACATGCTAGGTGAGTATGGGACTCATCATCGCAGTACTTCTTCATCTTCTTGCCTCCGTCGCTTCGGCCGAAGCGTGCCCCGTTGAGCATCACATTTTCTTGATCCATGGGATCGGAGGGAGTGCCAGGACTTTCGGAGCCCTCGATGCTGTGCTCGAAAAAAAGAATTCTTGCTACCGTGTCCGATTCTTCGAATACCAAACCGGTGACCCGATGCTCACGACGTATGACTTTGCCCGTAGTTTCGAGGCCCGGGTCCGGGAGCTCAAGCTCGTCGGGGACATAGGGCCCGAGGATAAGATCTCCCTCATCATGCACTCCCAAGGTGGGATCATCGGGCATCTGTGGATGAGTCGCATCCGTGAGGATGACCCCGCCACCTTCTCGCAGCTCGACGCCTTCATCACACTCGCGACCCCCCACTGGGGAGCAGACCTCGCAAGCTTCGGCCGCTCGGTGGTTCTCGCTCTGCCGAACCGGTGGGAGGATGAGGTCTCCCCGTTTGGGCGAAGGGAGCTCAACGAGATGAGCTTCGGATCAGCGACCATCCGAGCTCTCGCCTCGGCCGTTCCCTCTGCATCTTCTTCACCAGGGCCCAGGCTCCTGGCGGTAGCGGGCCTTCTCCCGCCCGCGCCGGAGGCCCCGAAAGAAGACGACGCCGCCGTTCCGGTCTATTCGGCCCGTCCGGATGTCATTCACGCTCGGGTGTCCCTCGATCTTGAAGCACCCGGCGGGAGGATCTCCGAGAGGGTCTTCACGAAAACGACCCGCACTCCCTTTGTCCTCGTGCGCGCGTCCCATGTGCGCTTGCTCACTCCGGGCATTGCCCACATTCCCAAGTCCTGCCTCAAGGGCTGTGGTCACCCGAGCTTACCCTCGATCGTAAATCACCTCGAGGGCCGCACTCCTGCGTCCTCAACGGCCGAGCTTAAGCACTACCGAGTGACGGTGTTTGTGAACAACTTTTCCAGAAAAAATCTCCGCTCCGAGGACATCGGCATCACCCTCCCGTTTAATTTCCCGATCCCCGCGGCGCAACGGCTCCGGCGCTTCCGGGGAATGGCGCACCTGCAAGAGGGGAGGGCGTTTACGTTTTCGGGATCTCTCGAGGGAGATCGGAAGGACATGGTTCCTGTAAGAGTCCGCATCGGAGACCTGCCGGAGCGAACCGTGGAAGTTCCCATCGAGGGAGGGTATTCCACCCTCCTCGAACTTGATCTTCGGTAAACGAGTCCGGGCCAAAGAGCAAAAAAATGACTAAGCTTCTGGCATGGAAAACTTTCAAAAGCGCCGGGACCGCTTCGAGTTCTTCGAGAGCTTCGAGAATCCCCTCATCAACATTTGCCATGAACTCGAGGTCGAGGATTTTAGGCCACATTGCAAGGAGCAGGGGTACCCCGTCTTCCATTTTTTCTTGTACTGTCTCTGTCAGGCGCTCACTCAAGTGGAAAATTTTAGGTACCGAATTTATGGAGGGGAGGTCATCAAGATCGATCGGCCCATGGGCTCGTATACGGTCATCAATGGGGAGGATCTCTTCAACTACACCCGCTTCGAGTTCGAAGACGATTTGGATCAGTTCATCCGCCAAAGCTTAGTCGCCCGGGATCAGGCCCTGGCAGCACCAGGACTCGTCAACACGGGAATCGATCTCACGGAACGAGAACTCAAGAACTATGTTTTCCTCACCAGCCTCCCGTGGCTGCGCTTCACCTCGATTGAGCACCCAGTTTTCCGCTTTAAATCAGCGGACATTCCCTCCATCTCTTGGGGGAAATTCACCCCAGATAAAGAGGGATTCCTCCGCATCCCTTTTTCAGTCCAGGCCCACCACGGGTTTGTCGACGGCCACCACATCAACCTCCTTGGTGAAACACTCCGAGAAAACATCAAACGACTCCTGAGCATCAGCTAAATCGCCATGAAATGCCATTTGGCATGATCCGGGCCCAGATCCGCTTGGAAGACCTCGAAATCTTAAGACTTGTCTCGTCTTTTTAGATGGTTGAATGACTTTTCTTTGGTCTGTCTTTTTGTTACTATCCTTCAAATCTTTCCAAGGACCTTGCATTGAACACCGAGACCCAAGCAGTTTCACCTGCGGCACCCTTCGTTTCGTTTCTCAATATGCCAACTTCCCCCGATGATGCGTCGGTGAAATCCGGCCCAGAACTCAAGTCCATCTCTTTCTACCAACAGGAGTTGAGGAAAGTTCTCCCCGAAGAGATTTTCCAACGGACACCTTGGAGAGTTCTCTACCTCGTGGGTTTCCTCTCGATTAACATTTCTCTCATCGCCTTCGTGATCACCGTTAATCCGGCCTGGTACGTGAAGCTCCTCGTCGCCTTCGCCATCGGTCAGCTCAACTCAAGCATCGGTTTCTTTGCCCATGAGACGCTCCACGGATCTATCGTGAAAAGCCAGTTCCTCCAGTCTCTGATCGGAAGCATCGGGCTCGCACCGTTTCTGGTGTCCCAGACTTACTGGCGCTTCTGGCACAATAACCTCCACCACGGGAACACGCAGCTGATCTACAAGGATCCGGACGCGTTCCCGACGCTCTCCGTTTACAAGCGGAGTAAGTTCATGCGCTTTGTCTTCGGCCTTTCGCCGGGCTCGAAGGGACCGCTGAGCTACTTCTACTTTTTCTACTGGTTCTCGTTCCAGTCCATCATTAACCAGGCCTACATGCGGTTTAAGAACAAGATGTGGGACAACATGGACCACCGCCGGGTGAGCATCGAGTTCGGGTGCACCTGCCTCCTGGCCGGAGCGTACCTGTGGTTCATTGGCCTTGAGAACATTCTCTGGCTCGCGATCATTCCGGCCCTGATCCAGAACTACGTGATCCTGAGCTACATCTCCACCAACCACAACATCTCCCCGCTCACGAAGATCAACGACCCGCTCGTGAACTCCCTCACCGTGACGGCCCACCCAGCGATCGAGTTCTTCCACCTGAACTTCGGTTACCACGTGGAGCACCACCTGTTCCCGAGAGTGTCTTGCGCGCACGCGAAGACGATTCACCGGCACCTCAAGGCCATGTACCCAGACAAGTACAAGGCCATGCCGAAGTGGAGGGCGCTGAAGTACCTCTACCAGACGCCGAGGATTTATAAGTCCTCCAATGAGCTGATTCACCCGAAGACGCTGAAGACGTACCCAACGATCTAAGTCTCCGGGGACAACCGAGTCATGGTGTTTGATTTTTCAGAGTTTAGCGCGTCCTATTTCGCACGAAGACCTTTCTTCGTTCCGAAGGTTAACTCGGGCATCCTCGACGCTCTCGAGGGTCTGCCGTTTCTTCACTCATTGGAGTCACTCCTAGACCGCTGGCCCGGAAGCGTTCAGGTCCATCTGCCAGACTTAAGAGACGAGGCGAGCTCCCTCGAGACCGACGCCGAACGAGCGCTGAGCTTTTACGCCCAGGGCATGGGTCTCTTGTTTAACGATGCGCATGTCCTTTCCCCACTCCTCCAAGGCTGGCTCCAGAGCATCCGCCAAGAGATTGGTCTGTCGGCCCTCACCTACGGCCGCAACCTGATCTATGCGACGCCAGATGGGCAGGGAACCGCGACGCATTTTGACCAGAACATTAACTTCGTCCTTCAGTTAAGAGGCATCAAGCGTTGGACGATTGCCCCTAACACCCAGCTCAAAAATCCCATGACGAGGCACACCCTGGGCCTGCCGGTGGATCCCGAGATGCTGACCTACCTCGAGGCCCCGATGCCCACCCAGATGCCTCCCGGTGCCGAGAGCTTCGAGCTTCGTCCCGGCTCTCTTCTGTATGTGCCGCGAGGGTGCTGGCACTCGACGGAAGCCGAAGGAGACGCCCTTGCGCTCAATTTCACATTCACGGCACCGACGTGGATCGACCTCGTGACGGCCGCCCTAAGAGGGAGGCTCATTTCGTCTTCGGACTGGAGAGACACGGCCGACCTTTCGGAAGAGAAGTTTGATGGGCTTCTTCAAGACCTGATCCAGGATCTGCCTTCGTGGCGGGCGAGAGACATCCTGGCCGTAACGGAGGTGAGCGGTGATCAATAACGACGTCCTTCGGAGTCTGCGCTATGTTTTGAGCGTGAGCGAATTCACGCTCGTGGAGATCGCTCTCTTGGGCGGCGGGAACACCACGCAGGCAAGGATGAACGCTTACATCAAGGCCGAAGACGAGCCCGGGTTTGAGGAATGTCCCCAGAACCTCATGGCCCGGTTTCTCAACGGTCTGATCATCTACAAGCGGGGCAAGGACGAGTCGCGGCCTCCGCTAGCGCCGGATCTTCCGACCAACAATGTGGTTCTCAAAAAGCTTCGCGTTGCCTTCGAGTTAAAGGACGACGATATCCTGACCCTGCTCGAGTCCGTGGGATTTCGCATCACGAAGTCCGAGCTCAGTGCCTTGTTCCGGAAAGAGGGCCACATCAATTACCGCCCATGCGGCGATCAGCTCCTGCGAAACTTCCTCAAGGCCTTGGCACTTCGAGAGAAGTCGAAGGCACGGTAGCCGGCTACTTCTGACACTTCGGGCAGTAGTAAGTGCCCCGCTGAGCGAGGATGATCTTCTTCACCGGAGTGACCTTACAGAGCTGGCAAATCTTCTGATAGAAAACCACCAAATGCTGAACCCCAAGGCCTCGCTCTCCGGAGGTGTCACGGTAGCCACCTTGGAACGTTGTTCCTCCCGCCGCCAGCGCGGGTTCCAGAACCTCTTTGATGGCCATGAGGATCTTCGAGAACTCTTCTCTTTTGACTCTGCCGCATTTCCTGGTAGGACGAATCCCGGCCCGGGCACAGATCTCGTTGGCGATGTAGTTCCCGGACCCGGCGAAGTGCTTCTGATCAAGGAGGTGCACCTTGAGGTCGCGGTTTGGATACTTCTTGATGGCCTCCGTGAGGTACTCCAGGCTGAGCTCCGGATCTGCGAGATCCATGCCGAGTTCTCGAAGTTTTCGGTCGGCTTCATGAGCGTCGTAGAAATACATGTGCCCGAACCTCCGCGGGTCATCGTAGGCGAGCGTATGGGTTGAGCTCTTGAGGGTGAGGTGAGTGTGCTTTCCCGATTTAATCACTTCACCGACGAGCCACGTGCCCGTCATTCCCAGATGGGAGAGGAGGTGGGAGCCGTCGTCAAAGACAAAGTCGAGCATCTTTCCTTTGCGATTGATCTGTGTGATCGAGAGGCCCGGTTTCGGGAGATCAGTGTGGAGGATGTTCTTCGCTAGCTCAGGGGTGAACGCGAGAGTCTCGATCTTGAAAGGGAGATACTCGGAGAGTTGGAGGCGGATTGTTTCGACTTCGGGGAGTTCGGGCATATAGGTTCTCAGTAATTAAATGTGTGGTGAAGGTATCATAAACTTCTAAGACCTAGAACCGTTTAGGAGTTCCGACCTCAGTCCGCTAAAATTTTTCTCGCAATTGTTTTAAGGCAGAGGCGGAGAGAAAAATGAGCTAAAAAATGACGAAGGGAAAGCTCATACTTAAAAGGAAACCGGAGTCATTTTCGGATAACTCACGCAGATACGGGTCATCATCCTTCGAATACTTTACGGTTATGTATTCTGCATTAATGCTAATTGCTTTACTCATGGACCAGCCGATACCGGCCTTGAACCCACTGCCTTCGATAGTGCTGTCGATGCTGTAATCTGAGTTTTTAATTGTTCTGGAAGATTTAAGAAGATAACCCAACCAGATCCGGAATGGTGCGAAACTGCACATTCCGATACCGGCGAGATTTTTAAGGTCAGAAGTTTCTCCACCGTCATTGAGTTTTCCAAGGGTGTAGTCGACTCCAAGTCCGTAGTCTCCCATCCCCCAGGCGAGACGACCACCGTACATGGGCCCTCGAAGGCTAGAGGAACTTAACTTCGAGTCATTTCCGTCGTATTTTACGGACCCCGTATAGGAAAATGAGCCCATTCCGCCGTAGGGCTCGATCAAAAGTCCCGCGAGAAGGGTGCTGGGTAACGTGAGCATGGCGATAAGGAAAAGCTTTAAAAGGTGCATCTTAGTTACCCCCCAGAGTCACACTCACGGTATCCCCGGAAGCAGTGGAGGAGGTTACCCGAATATTGACTCGACCGATGCGCACAGACTCGCCGGCGCTCCGGATCGATTGAACATAGCGAGTATCACTGGTGGTAGGGTAAACCTGTATCGGACCCATTCCGGAGTCGATAGAGCTATCGACTGTGTAAACAAGGGCACCGGTTTTGGCCATTGAGGCATCGATTCCTTGGGCCCGCCTGGATTCGACGACGATGGCCTTGGTAGAATTCACAGGGATGACCACGGCCTTTATTCCACCGGAGCTTTCAACTGGTGTGATGAGCTGGCTAAAGCCCCCGGTGGCCACCGGGTTTTTGCAGACGATTTGATTGTCGTCAAGCCATCCGAGGAGCCATCGCTCCCAGGCGGTGAGGCCTGGTGAGTTTGAACTTGAGCTGTTGTATCCCATGTAACTATACTGGCCCGTGTATCTTAGAATGTTCCATGGATCACTGGAGTTAGTCGTTGTATACGCATAAAGATCCACTAGCCCCATGTTGTGTCCCACTTCATGGTTGAGCCAAATGGAACCCCAGGTGTTCAAGTCATGGCCGGAGGTGACGACATTTAACATTTCATTCCCATCCGCTGTGACTCCCCCACCGATCATCTCATTAAATGCTGGACCCTTTGTGAGTGTCGTCGCGTTCGGGGTCGCAAGAATAACTAACGAATCAGTGTTGCTGAAGTCCACGGTTGCGTTCGCCAAGGCAACGGCTTCCGCGATGTAGGCTCTGTGGCCAGAACTTGAATCGAAGTCATACTGGTCGCTGTTCTGACTCATCCGGAACCAGGTGTTAACTGGAGTCATGTTGTAAGTCATGCGAGAGTAAGATTGCTCAGTAAATCTGGCCGATGCACCAGAGACCATGGCATATGCTGCAGCGTTGGTGACACTGGCCGGGAAGTCAGGGAAGTCCACCATGAGAACGGTGGCATTGATCGTGCCAGTTGAAACGAGACGATCCGGATGCCTTGGGAACCCACCGATGGCAACCCCATTGGCCCTTAGACCAGTATCTGGAAGCTTGCAGTTTGTCGGGATCGTGTCGTCTTCGATTCCCCAACCCTCTCCGTCTTTAACGTTGCAGCCGTAGAGTGCGAAGATCATTAGGACAAGGACTGTTGTTTTAAAGGGAATCATCAAGCACATCCAAAAATTTTAAAGGAGTTGCTTTGGAATGACAATATCAGGGTCCCTGTGGAACCCTTGGATTGAAGTCGCGCCTAGTCTCGATGATAACTCCCATGGGATAAAGGTACGACGTGCCTTCTCCTTCTCCAGTCTCCGATACTGAGATCTGAGGTTATCAGAGAACTTAAGCGCATACTGAATGGTGGTGGCATCGTTCTAAAGTTGCGGTGCGCGGATGAGTCCAAATCTCTTGTGTTTTGTCCGAATAGGATTGGGGAGACTTACTCACTCTCTGAAAAGTCTCGAAGCCTTGCCCAAACTTGAAGGCCCTCGATAAAAGGTTGGGTCAATCCTTTAGATTTCATCGTTTTGCCTCACCCCTGGTTATGATCTGCCTTTCAAGTCATATCCGTTCTCCTCACTCAACACATTCATGGTGCCTGGGTTTTATCTCCCCGCAGAAGGTGTTCAACTTCTTTAAGATGCTCGCTTCTCCTAAGCCAGATTTCGCGAGTGTCCTGGCCGCCGGGAGAGAAGTGGCGTTATTCCGGTTCGATCAAAGACTGAAATCTGCTAACGATCCCTTCGGTCACTGAGATCAAGGCGATCCGGCACCAAGGTTAAGTTTTTCTCTTAGACGAAAAATTTTCCGCTCGAATACTACGTGAGAGCAAATTTCGCGAGCCCGTTAACGACCGACTGGTAGATATCGTGCGTAAGGAGTTTCCCTTCCCCGAAAATTTTTTTAAGCTCCTCCCGAATGAGCGGAAATTGCGACGTCCCACCGGTCAGCACCACCTCGTCGACGTCGATCGGCGAAAGTCCTGACTGGCGGAACACGTCCATCATGGACATCATGACTTCGTCGATCGTTGGTCTTACCGAGTTCTGAAAGTCGGAGTCCTTAACGGTTTGCTCAACATCCAGGTCAAGGAACTGGTAGTGGAATAAACTCTCCGGTGCCGCCCCGAGGGTGATCTTCGTTTTCTCGATCTCATGGAAGAGTGGAAATCCCAGCTGACTTTCTACGAGGATAAGGAGATTCTTCATCCGCCGCTTGTCCTCGTCCGAGAGCCCGAACTTGTTGATCTGTTGGAGAAACTCCCAGGTGTCTTTCTCACGCAGATGCGTGATGTGCGCCGGCGAGCAGATCTTTTTAAGAAGGTTCCGTGGGAACTGGAGTACGTTCGTGCTACCCGGTAACTGGTACTCGAAGAGGGAGC
This sequence comes from Pseudomonadota bacterium, assembly GCA_027487515.1. GTDB lineage: Bacteria > Bdellovibrionota > Bacteriovoracia > Bacteriovoracales > Bacteriovoracaceae > Peredibacter. The sequence continues at coordinate 241,374 of JAIYDL010000018.1, read as the reverse complement.
CGAAATGCGGAGAAATGAAATCTCTCATCATCACGCCGTCGATGACGTCGCCGGCGATGAAGACCCCAGAGAGTCCGAGGATGTCATCTCGGGAGTACTGGCCCTGCTTGAACTTCATGAGGGTAAAGTCCGAAGTCCCGCCGCCGAAGTCGGCGATGAGGACGATCTTCTCTTTCTGCTCCGCGGACATGTAGTCGAGCCCGGCCGCGATTGGTTCTGGACAGAAGACGATGTCTTTATAGCCGGCGATCTCTGCGGCTTTCTGCATCCGCGACTGGGCCAGCTCATCTTGCTCCTTGTTGAGCGAATACAAGGCAGGACGGCCAAGGATGATTCTTTCGATGCTTTCCCCGGTGTACGCGTCGGCGCGTTTCTTCATTTCCCCTAGAAACGTCGCCACCAGTTCGGAGATCCCTAGGTTTCGGTTATGCACCGAGGTCCCCGTGTATCCAGGTTCGGGAAGAAATTTTTTTATCGACCGGAAGAAGCGGCCCTCGCCTTCGTGATGGACGTACTCGGAGATGGCCTCGCTCCCGAAGAACCACGTATTCTTCTCCGGAGTATACAAGAGCGAGCGGAGGACCTTCCCCGAGACCGGATCCAGAGGGACGGGAACGATCCTTCGATCATCGGAGACGTAGGTCAGAAGGGAGTTTGAGGTTCCGAAATCGACGGCGTAACTGCTCATCTTACGAGGATAGTAGATTTTCCGTGGCCAACAAAGATCTGTTTTTTTATTTGAGGTTTTCGCACGGGTAATCGATCGGTTCTTCTTCCGCAGGGCCCAAGTGATCTTTGAGTGCTGTTTTGATGAACTGCTTACTGTAGTGCCGATCCCGGCGATTGCGCTTTTCCGGTGCCCGCTTATGATTTCGTTTATCCACGACCTTTAGCTCGAGGTCGCTTAGGTCCTCCAGGACTTCGATATCCTTCGGTGAGTTTCGTTTAGTCATGGTCTCGCACCCAGTTGGTGATGGTGACGTTGGCAGCGATGCGATCTCTTCCGTCGATGTCGGTGGCCTCTCGGAGGAGCTGCATGAACTTGTTTTCGAGCTTCATCAGTTCGGAGTCATCTTCCGCGTCGAGGTAGGCCGATTGCAACTCATAGAGCTCATCTTCGACGACTGTGAGCTCTCTCATTTCTGCTTCGCCGGTACCCAGGCCGTTGTTCGTCCTCCAACAACAGAGTGCTTGATCTTTTCGCCGGTTGAAATTTTCCCCGCTTTCTTCCCCCAGCGGTGGTGAAAGATCCAGGAGGCCGGATACCGAGAATCATCCGCACCCGCGTCCACGGATAGCGTCGTGACGGAGCGAATCTTCGAATGAATTCTCTTGATCTCGATGGGAGTTAAATCACAGCACCTTCGGTGAGGGTCAATCCCGCTCTGGAAGAGAATTTCATCTGCCATCCAGTTGCCGATCCCCGCCAGTGTTTCTTGATTGAGAAGGGCCGATTTGATCGGTGCTTTTTTGTGACCTATGAGTTCCTTTAGCTCTTGGACAGAAGGGAGCTCAGTGTGAACATCTGCCCCAAGATACCCTATGGGCTTCTCGGCCAGGGGATCATCCATCAGAAAGACTCGGCCAAATCGTCTCGGATCTTTAAACACGAAGAACGTCCCATCGTTCATCTCGAGAACGAGCTTTACGGATTTTGCGGAGGGCAGTGGTTTTTCTTTGGCGATGACGTAGAAGCCCTTCATTCCCAGATGAAAAACCGGCCATGGTTTTTGATCCAGTTCGAGCCAGAGGTACTTCCCTTTTCGCTTACACTCTTTAACTTTCTGACCGAGGAATACTTTTTTCACCTTCGCCGGTGATTCGCCGCAAAAAACGATGGAGTCAGGGCGCACTTCGACGTCTTTCACGGTTTTTCCGCGGATGGCCTCCTCGATCTGTCTTCGAAAACTTTCCACTTCAGGGAGTTCAGGCATCTTAACCTCGAGTTCAGTGCGTGATCATTACTCTAACTGCTAGCTTGCAGGCCTCACCGACCATTGGTCTTCACTGTTTGATCTTACACAACTCATCACGGATTCAGAGGGACTGATTTGGTCAAGCCGAGGTTATGTTGATGAATTTTCTAACTCTCACCAGAACTTTCAAGGCCCGAGGGCCTCTGAGTCTTAAAACCAGCATGTTTGTTTTTTTTAAGATCTTCACCATCCGGGCGGTCGACCATTGAGCACGCTATTTCTGGAGAAAGATCATGACGTGACGACTAAAACAAATGAGAATGAGGGATCTCAACATGACTAAGTACGACCCTTAACCGGCAGGATGGGAAAATGGAATGGGCCAAGATTGCCTCTACAAGCGACGGACTCGAGCTCTTCACCCGTGACGGTGAGTACCTCGTCGCTGTTGACGGCAAAGAACTCATGAGTAGTTACTGCCATGTTTCTGAAGATACCCTGGCCACTGTGTCAAGACGGTGCACAAATCTCCCGAGACCCAAAATTCTTCTTGGTGGACTTGGCCTAGGATTTACCCTCGCCGCTTACCTCAAGGAGTTCGGCCCCGACGCAGACGTAACGATGATTGAAAAGTCCTCCGACATCTTGGATTGGTACAGGAGGTACACGAAGCGAAACTCACTCGGTGACCTCGATGATTCGAAGGTTCGATTCATCTGCAAGGATATTTCGCAATACAATCCAGACGAGCGCTTCGATATCATTGCCCTCGACGTGGACAACGGTCCAGAAGCGATCTGTGGCATCGACAACCAGACCCTCTATGATCGACCTGGGCTAAAACGAATCTTTGATCAGTTAACTCCGAACGGAACTTTTCTTCTCTGGTCTGCGTTCGATTCAGATTCATTCGTGGCAGATGCGAAATCTTCTGGGTTCCAGGTCACGACCGAGAAGGTGGACATTCCTGGAGAAGGGTGGACCCATTACATCTTCATTTGTACGACATAGAGCCGTTCAGACCAACGAGCGTTGAGAGCTTTTATTCCCCAGGGGTCGCAAAGGATTTCTCTCCTTCCCATGTTGAGCACTTAAGCCTTCGATGGTCTGAAGGTCGGTTCTCTGGATCGGAATCTCAGAGGACGATTCATGGGAGAATCGCTCTGTCAATGAAGGACTTCTTCTGGTCTCTTTGATTTTATTGTTTTGCTATTTCAAGAAAAGCAGTTGTAGCCTGGATGTGAAAATTCAACCTTGAATCCGTATTTCTCTTTAACTGCCTGTGAGGTTTTATCATGAGCGAGATCCTTTTTTCCTCTTTCCAGCTCGGCCCTTTCGGCCTCAAAAATCGAGTCGTGATGGCACCGATGACTCGGTCACGATGCATAGACAATGTCCCTAGTGACCTTGTCGCCGAGTACTACGGTCAGCGCTCCGAAGCGGGCCTCATCATCACCGAAGGGACCTCACCGTCTGCCAATGGCCTCGGGTACGCGCGAATTCCGGGTCTTTTCACTGAAACGCAAAGCGCTGGGTGGAGTAAGGTGGCAAAGGCTGTGCACGCGACGGGCTCTAGAGTTTTCGTTCAGCTGATGCACACCGGCAGAGTTTCTCATCCTGCGAACATGGCGCCAGGTGCGGAGATCATCGCTCCCAGTGCGGTGGCCCTCGCAGGCACCATGTACACCGATGCCGCAGGAATGCAACCCCACCCAGTTCCACGCGAAATGACAGAAAGTGACATTGAGACGGCGATCACCGAATTCGTTGCCTCCGCAAAGCTCGCCATCTCCTCGGGGCTCGACGGGGTCGAGCTTCACGGTGCCAACGGCTACCTCATCGACCAGTTTCTTAATACCGCAAGTAACAAGCGCTCGGATCGCTGGGGTGGGAGCGTTGAAAACCGGACCCGGTTCGCGTTGGACCTCGCCCGAAGAGTGGGGGAGGCGATTGGGTTTAACCGACTGGGGATGCGGATCTCACCGTACGGAGTCTTTGGGGGAATGGAAACTGACGCCGAAACCGATGCCGTCTATGCCCACCTCGCAAGTGGTCTCTCCCGGCTCGGGCTCGTCTACCTGCACGTGGTTGATCACAGCGCGATGGGAGCGCCGGAAGTGCCCCAGAAGGTTAAGGATCTTATCCGGAGTCAATTCCGGGGAACTGTGGTCCTCTCCGGAGGCTACGATCGTAAGCGCGCCGAGCATGACCTCATCGAGAAGCGCGGAGAGTTGGTCGCGTTCGGGAGACCGTTCATCGCAAACCCGCGCCTCGTGACAAAACTCAAGTCCGGCGAGGCCCTGCTACAGCCGGATCAATCGACCCTCTACACTCCAGGGGAAAAGGGCTACACGGACTACTCTCTGTGAAGCTGGTCTTCATCCTATCGCTCCTTTTCACCGGCGCTCTCTGGGCAGAAGAGAGGCCGGAAGTCCGGGGCGTGTTTCTTTCCAATGCTGCGGAGAGATTCTCTTTCCATCAACCCACGTACTTCATCGGTGGAAAAGATGACCTAAAGCTTCAGTTTAGTTTCAAGTACCGCCTGGCCCGAAGGATCCCGCTATACTTCGCATATTCCCAGCTCATGTTCTGGGACTTCTTCGATGATTCGAGTCCATTCCGGGATACGAACTACAAACCAGAGCTTTTCTACCGGTTCCTCGAGCACGACACGAGCTTCCTTTCTAGTCTCGATGCCGGCTACATGCACTTTTCCAATGGAAGAGACGAAGAGGAGTCTCGATCCCTTGAGCGGATCTTCCTTCGCTCGAACATGCTCTTTAAGTTCGCCCACCGGAGCCTCGGAGTGATCTTCACGGGGCAGTATCTTTTCGACGAAGACCGGACGAACCGAGACATCGTGAACTACATCGGCAACTGGGAGGCGATCATCTACCTCTCGAAGCTCGCCTCTTTTGAGGGGAGCTACACGGATCTAGAGGTCCGAACTTACGCGGGGTCGAGGGTCTACAACTTCGACCAAGGTGCGATTCAAGTGGGGCTCATTCACCGCTTCGTCACCGCCGACTTTAACCCATCGATCTACCTTCAGTACTTCGAGGGCCACGCTGAGGATCTCTTGAGCTATGACCGCAAACGGTCGCGGATTAGGCTGGGTCTGATGCTCTCGTTCTAGAGACTCCGGTGCTTTAAGAGGTTCTTGAGTCACTGCTCTAGCGTGAGAGTCACTTACCAGATATCCGGAAAAACGAGCCCAATCTGAAAGTACAGGTGTGAGTTTTGAAATTTCCCAAAGTTATTTCCATAATCCGGCTGGTAGACGAACTGAAGCCTGAGTCGCTCAAAGAAAGTTAGAGAAGTCACCTGCTGAAAAATTAGCCCGGAACATTCGGAAGCTCGGGTCTTCGCCTGTTGGGTATCGCAGGGGATCTTACCGAGCTTATCCTGGTCCGAAAATACGTATCCGGTTCGAAGCCCAAAGTTGACCTGCCAAAGAGAGGTGCTGAGCGCAAGAGGTTGGTACCGGAAGCCCAAGAGCGGAGCGAGGGCAGATCCTGAGTTCGTGTCCCCAAGGCGACTAAGGTAGTCGATCATCATCAGAGAGGCATTCAACCGAAACGCCGTTGGAGTTCCAAGCTCTGTCGTATACGCCACGGAGAGGCCCGCTTCCGGAGAGTCCCCGAATAAGGCGTAAGCGTAGTTCGAGCTGGGGTAGTATGAAATCTGGTTCAGGCCTTGGTCGAGGATGATCTTCGTTCGTCCCTGGAGCCCTTCCGGTTGTTTATTCTTGAGTGATTTCGTGATGAGCTTAAACCGATTCCGCAGCGCGATCCTTCCGAACCGGGAGTTTCTCCTTTTAAGGCCGAGGTCTTTGAAGTGGAAGTTTGTTTTCTCGAGGTAATCAAACGTGTCGTGGAGTGAGGCTTCATCCGCGGACGCATCGCGCTTGACCGTCGCAAGCTTCGCAAGAATCTTCAAGTTTTGGGTGAGTGAGCAGTTCGTATCGTTCTTAAGGTGCTCTGAAAAACAGAGATACTCTTTGCTCGTTTCTGCCTGGGAGCTCAGCATTTTCTGGCCGTCGGCAATCCCCAGGTAATAATCTGAAATCCGGAAATCTTTTTCAATAAAACCGAGAAAGGCGTAGAGGGGCTCGCTCACCAGGGGGAAGTGTTTTTGGTTTGTGATGAGATACTTTCCAAGCTCTGGCGAGCGCTGCAAATCTTCAGAGAGAGTCATGTTCCGAGCAGTTTCGAAGAAACTGGATCCGATGTCATAGAACTCAGAGAGGAGGCCCCAGTCCTCATCTTTCTCTTCCTCAGGGCCGCTTGCCTTCTTCAGCATTGGAGCCGAGGCGTTCACATAGATGAGCTGAAGATCACTCCTCGAAGGATCCTCCTGCTTTAGGATCTGAAACGCTCTTCCGACGGGGCTATTGTGGTAGATGCCGCCGTCGATGAATAGATCCGTTTGAGTTTCGCCCGGTTTACATTTCCTAAAAGTGACACCGGGTCGCAGGAGACAGTAGGTGATGGGGTAGGGGGAAAACGCTAAGGGGAAGGATGCCGAGGCTTGGATGACGTCGAAGATTTTTTCGAGGTTGGAGTCCGGATGATCCTCTAGGGGAAGGAGAACACGGTACGTATTCGTTTTTTCCTCATCGTAGTTTTGTACCTCCGGAGCTCGTCCGGGACCTTTTCCCTGAATCTTTAAAAGGAATATCTCTGGCTGTCGGGTGATGCTTAACCCAGGTTGGATTTCTTCTGTGAAGGGGTTCCTTCTTGTCACGGTGATGCCCAAAACGACATTGCAAGACTCTTTGAAGCCTTCGGACCAAATGGTTCTCAATTCTTTGAACAAATTTTTGATGGCGTTCCGGTGAAAAAGGCTCTTGTGGGAGGGATCATCATCTTGCAGCTGATCTAGTCCCACGGGGATCCACATCTTCCAGAGGAGGCCTTTCATGCTCTTCGATGGCACCGAACGGCACGCCTCGAACACTGTCAGGAGTCCGTTGATTCCCCCGGCCGAAGCACCGAGAACGACCTTGAGATTTTGAGGAAGCTCGGACTTGCGTGAGCTGAGAAACTCTTGCAGCACTCCGGCCTCATAGCTTCCGAGAGATACTCCTCCGGAGGACACCAACGCAAGATGTTTGGCGGAGCCCTGAGGACTGAAGGTGAGGAACAAAAGCACAGTGAAAAGGTAGATCGAATTCATGTTTTCTCGGATATATGGTTCTGAGTTGTTTAGTTTATTTTTGAAGGGGATTCACGGTTGCTTCATAAACTTCTGTGAAGTTTTTTAGCCCTGAGACATTCTCCTCCTGATCACCAGATCCGAATCCTCTTGTGCTTGGGAAGATACATCGGATCACCTTCTTTACAGGCGTAGGCCTCCGCGAATCCCGCCTGCTGTCTGACCTGCCGATTAATCCTCTCTTTCCCGAGGGAGTGGGGGTTTGTTCGGAGATGGAGTCGCTTCGAGGACCCGGTCTGAACTTCGCAAAAAGTCCGTCCGTAATGAACGAAGAACTCCCGCAGGGTGTCTCGGGAGTACTTTCCCTCTTGGTACATCGGGAAAGCCGCCCGAAAGGATGTGCTAAGGCCTACGTTATCTCCTGTGTTTTCACCTAACGTGAGTCTTCCGTTGTGGGCAACAGCTTCAAACTCCTGAACGAGGGGAAGGCTTCGGGCCTCGAGATTCTTCCGGTCTCCCTCAGTCATCCAATTCCGCAGGCGGCCGCGCTCGTCGTAGAGCCTGCCCTTATCGTCGATGCCGTGACCAAGTTCGTGGCCGATCACGGTTCCGATCCCGGCGAGGTTTTGGACTCGAGTCTGTGCTTCATCGTAGAACGGAGGCTGAAGAATTCCCGCCAGGAGGACGAGCTGATTGAGACTCCGGACGTAATATGCGTTGACGTCCAGAGGGCCTTTTCTCCAGCGGTCCTTGGGAAGGGCGACTCCAAACTCTGTGAGCTCCTGGTTCTTGATGGCTCTTCGCAACGTGATTTGGTTTTCGATCATCCGCTCGGGATGCACATCGGTTTCCGGGCGAAAGTTCCACTGAGTCTCCGTCTCCGGCGAAATAAGCATTAGCGTCGCGGTCTTGATTTTTTTTATCGCTCCTACTTTCCCTGTTTCTGAGAGCCAGGTATTTTCCTCGATGGATTCGATGAGCGACGATCGGATCGTCTCCGCCAGGTCGAGGAATCGCTCCTTCGGAAGTTTTGGAAAGATCTCCGGAAGAAGAGTACTATCTAGGCCCATGGGATATGTTTTCATCAGGTAGCTGGTGCAGCTCTCATCCCGCGCGGGCCTAACCGCAGGGCCTCCGAGGTATTTTCTAGCGAACTCGAATGACCGAGTGCCAAAAGTAGGGTGCGAGTCCTCGATGAACTCGGACACGGCATGGTAGAGATAGAAATCTTTCAAGTCTTCCACCGGCAGCCGGCCAAGGTCGGCGTTGAGCTGCACAAGGGCCGCGCGTGCGATCTTATCGAAGTTCGTCTTCTTCGGAACTCTTTGCAAAATTTTCGACGTGCGGAGGTTTCGAAGTTTCTTGAGTTCCGATCTCTTCGCCGGTGACTTTCGACTCATCACTTCTCTGAATTCTACCGGTGTTGGATAGGACCGCGCGAGGCGCTTCTCAAACGAGAACAGGCGTCTTGCTTTCACGCCGGGGTCTTTCAGGTCGAGCTCTTTGAAGAACGTTTGGAAGAGGTCGATGAGGTCCATTTCAATGTCTTCATCTTCGTAGTTCTCTGGGACCGGAAGGGACATGGGCGTCGGAAGGAGAAACGCATCGGCGAACAAGGGATCATCGAAGTTACTCTTGCTCCGGAGGGCCAGGAAGGCGGCGTCCCCGGAAAAAACCTTCTCAGCGAAGTAGTCCAAAAGCTGACTGCGGTTCTCGATCCGAGAGAGCTCATGCCTTATCCGCTGGATGTGTCTTTCTTCATCGCTTTTTCTCGCGGCTTCATCCATGCACGCCAGGTAGGCGTTCTTTAGTCTTTCCTCGATCTGGGTCCTAGGCTTTCTGTTTCGGAGAACCTGGAAATAGTTTTTCTTGTAGCTTAATAGCGCCTCTCTTGAGTCACTAAATGCGAAGGTGTAGCGCGCACGATCCGGTGGGAGCTTAAAACTTTTCTCGAGCGGGCCACAGATGTAAGCGTGGTAGTCGGCGCAGGGTGGGGTGGTTTCGTCGAGGGAGTACTTCCGGGATTGACGCTGATACTTAAGGTCTCCCCGAGAGCATGACGCAGCTAGATACAGGGATAGAATGAAGATAATCTTTTGCACAATTGTCTCGCCATGTTAGAACAGAATTCTTAACAAACCTTCCTCGTGTTGGGTACCCTTTTTTGTCTTCAAAGGATCTTATGCGCCTCCTCTTTTTCTTCCTTCTCATCTCGGCCTGCTCCACTCAGAATGACTGGGACCATGGGGAGCAAAAAGAAGTTTTCGAAGCTGATGAGATCAAAAAACTTCAGAACAAGGCTTTGAATGATCAGAACACAGCGGAAGACCTCTGATTGAAATCCATGCTTAAACTTTTTGTCGTTCTGGGTTTTGTTTCTGTGGCTTCCGCGGCAGTGAGTCCCGGGGGAGAGTCTCTCGCAAAATACACGGACGATCTCCCTGGGCTCATGAAGCGGAGGGTTCTGCGAGCTTTGGTTGTCCAGAGTCCTGTTGAATACCAGGTCGTCAAAGGTCAGCAGCTCGGAGTCACGGCGGACCTTCTGAACGAACTCGAAAAAGATCTCAACCAGAAGTTTTCTCAGCAGGTCTCCTCGAAGAAGCGACTCCCAATTCGAGTCGTGATCATCCCCACGACTCCTGACAAACTCCAAACTCAGCTCCTCGACGGAAAGGCCGATGTCATCGCCTTCCCGATGACCAGGTATACGGTAACAAACCCGGAGCTTAGGACCACAGAACCCCTCTATGGTGACGCTCGGGAAGTGGTGGTGTTCCAGAAAGGTGCTCAGAAAATCACCTCGATTTTGGGGCTTAGTGGAAAGCGGATCTTTGTGAGACCGGGAAGTCGATACGAAGTGAGTTTGTCCAATCTTAACAAGGAACTCGGTGCGAGAGGACTTCCTCCGGTTCTGATCGAACCTCTGGAACAACACATCAGCGATGACGAGGCGATCGAGATGGTTAACTCAGGCCTCATCCCGGCGACGGCGATCCATCGCTACCGGGCACTCAATTGGATGAAAGTCTTAAACAACATCCAAGTGAACACGGAGGTTTTTCTCCATGACCACGGGAAACTCGTCTGGGTCGTAAGGAAAGACTCCCCGAGGTTGACGGAGTATCTCAATGGATTCATCGCCACTCATCGCATGGGAGGTCTGTTTTATAACTCGCTCCTTCGCCACTACTATTCACGGAACCATCTCCTCCGAGTCATGCGGCACGAAGATGGAGCGCAGTTCGGGACTCTTCTTCCGAAGTTCGAAAAGTACTCTTCGCAGTATGGGATAGACCATCTTCTCCTCCTGGCCCAGGGATTTCAGGAGTCGGGACTCAACCAAATGGTTCAGTCTCCGGTGGGAGCGATCGGTATCATGCAACTCATGCCGGCGACCGGCAAAGAGATGAAGGTCGGTGACATCAAGGAAGTTGACCCCAATATTCACGCGGGAGCGAAGTATCTCTCTCTTCTAAAAACTAAGTACTTTTCCGAAAAATCGATCTCCGAGCGTGATCGTTTCTACTTTTGCTTCGCTGCCTACAACGCGGGGCCTGGTGCTATCCGGAGGATGCGGAAACTCACCCTTCAAGAGGGGCTTGATCCTAACGTCTGGTTCGGGAACGTAGAGTTAGTAACACTCAAGTACATCGGTAACGAACCCGTCCGGTATGTGGGGAACATTTCGAAATACTACCTAGCGTACCGCTTTTCCAAGAAGGTTGCTTCGAGATGAGGTTGGGCCAAATATAGTAAGGTGAGGCTTAAAGCTACTGGGCGAAAGGAGCGTTTCTGATTCGTCGTTCGATGGCCTCTTCACGGAAGCGATTTGCCTCGGCCACCTTATCGAAGTCGAACTGAGGGATTTGGAATCGACCAAAAAACTTCTTCCAGTTAAAAACCTGAAAAATCATCATTTGTTTCAAGATTAAGTTCACAGAAAGCCCCTTATAGATTCGTCAGTTTTATAGAATAGGTAGTGTCAGTTTGTCACCACTTATGTTGCAGTGTATTTTTAGTATGTTACAAGGCTTGAGTGATGGTCATCACCTCACATTTTCTTCTGATGGGCCTTTAATCCGAGTTCTGAAGTCTTCCGTTGCGTGTATAAATCTGGCATGGGCATTCTTCCCTTCACCCTCTTCTTTGTCTTCTTCGGCGTCCCTTTCGCAGTGGCTTCCCTACGGGAGGAGTTGAATCCCGTTTTAGATCGTTTTGAGGCCGGAACACGGTCCACGGGCACTCTTCTCATCCAAAGAGGAACCGAGACGGTTTCGAGATCCATCGGGTACGCAAGTGATCACCCTGGGACTTTGAATTCGGTGGAGACAATTTTCATGATTGCCTCTCTCTCAAAACAGTTCACAGCGACTGCAGTTCTTCGGTTGGTGGATGCCGGAGTTTTGAAACTTGAGACGAAGGTCACGTATCTCTTCCCGGAGTTTGACCAGAGAAAGTGGTCCATCGGTGGCGTTGTCCCTACGGTGCACCACTTATTGAATCACACCGCCGGAACTCCAGATGTGTATGCCTATCCGGCCATCGATAAAAAGCTTCACCACGAACAGATTTCAATCACCGACCTTCTTCTTGCGATCGATGAAGAGGCCCTTCGGTTTAGACCAGGCTCAAAGTGGGAGTATTCAAACACGGGCTATTTGCTCTTAGGCGAAATCGTTCGGCGGTTGTCGAAGATGAGTTTCTCTGAGTACATGGAGAGGGAGTTTTTTAGAAAATGGCCGAGCACATCCGTAGGCCCTCCAGTTCATCAGCAGTTTGCCCTCTCCTTCACGGATGATGACTCTGGCACACGCGTCCCGTTCATGGGCCATTACGGATTCAAGGAACGGCACGACGGTGATGTCTTCACGGACGGAAACATCTATTCATCGGCGCGGGACCTTCTCGGCTGGTTGAACGACATCACTTCTGGGGCTGTCTTGTCTCCAGAGTTGACCCAAAAAATGTTTTCACCAGGCCTTGGGGATTATGGTTACGGATGGATCATCGAGCCCATGCTGGGATCGAAGGTCATTTGGCACAACGGAAATTATCTCGGGTACACCGGAGTTATGCTCAGGGTGGCCGAGAAGGATATCTCGCTGGTTTGGCTCAGGAATCAGGAAGGAGACGCGAAGGCAAATGCGGGGCTTTTGAATGAAATCTTACTCCGTCTCCTGCGCTGATGATTCGAGAGGCACGGAACACGGCCCGGGGCCCAAGGACAAAAGAGAAGAACTTACGACACCTGATCAGTGATGAGCGCAACTGCGGATCACATTCATTCAACCGATCAAAGCTGTCTGTAAGGAAGCTTAAAGGTTCTTCTTAGAAGCTTATCCCGGCCTGGGCCACCCAGGCATTCTTCAGGTTAACCCCTGCGTGCCGGGACGAGTCCTTCTGGTTGGCCACTTCGAATCGTCTGTTCACGATCAGACCTAGGCTCGCTGTCGCGCGAAGGGATTTCGTAGCTGGGAAATCAGCTCCAAGAGCGAAGAGCGTGCCCTTCACAATCACATTGCCTGGTTCGGAGACACCGGTTCCCTTCGGCTTCCAGGTCCATTGTGCGCCGGTGGGCTGAACCACGAAATTGAACTTCTTCGTACTCTCCGTGGTGTATTCGTATTTAAGCAGCGGAAACATCAGGGTGAGCTGAGATTTTTCGGAGGCCTGCCAGATGGTTCCGAACAGGGGATAGGGTCGGAGCTTTCCGAACTGATCACCGAACCCCGCACCGTAAACGTATCTCATTTTACCAACATGGTAAAAGGCTGCGGCTTGCCCTTCGACCCTAAATCTTGCCCGTCCGAAGTTATCTTTTTCTCCGTGCATGCCGGGGGTGACGTTCCACAGGAGAGAATGCTTCTCTGAGAACGTGTTCAGCCCCATGACGGGCGCCTTTACTTTTAGGAGCTCGACTTTCCCCAGAAGGGGCTCATCGAAATCCAATCGAGTGTCTAGAAGTGTAAGTCCTGCGCTGTAGGACTTTTTCTTATCCTCCGACTGATAAAGCTCCTGACTAAAATCAAGTGCAACCTCTCGTCGAATGAGCTCATTCCCCGGGTCCGAAGACGTGGGCTCAACGTAGGTGTAGCTGGCATTCACTGCTGCCAGCGCCGAGCTAGTTAGAGAGACCGCAACCACGAATAAGACCAATCGATGCATAGTGACTATCCTTTTATTTACCAGATCCTGACACGGTCTTTTTCACCGAGGTACATGGGGTCGCCTTCCTGACAACTATAGGCTTCGGCGAAGCCTGGCTGATGTCGAACCTGGCGGTTGATCCTCTCTTTCCCGAGGGAGTGAGGGTCAACTTTGAGACGCATCTCTTTCACGCTCTCTGTCTGGACCTCACACCAAAGTCGGCCGTACTGAAGGAAGAACTCCTGAAGTTTTTCTTTCGGGTACTTTCCTGGAGCGTAGTCTGGGAAGGCCGCGCGGAAAGAGGTGGTGAGACCTACGTTGTCTCCGGTGTTTTCTCCAAGAGTGAGGGTCCCATTGTGTCCCACGGCATCGAACTGCTTGATGAGCGGGAGGCTCCGGGCCTCGAGACCGTGCCTATCCTTTGTGCTCATCCAGTTCCGGAAGTGCCCAGCTGCATCGTACAGGCGTCCCTTATCATCGATTCCGTGTCCAAGCTCGTGGCCGATGACAGTGCCGATGGCGGCGAGGTTCTGTTCCCGGGTCTGAGAGTCGTCGAAAAACGGGGCCTGAAGAATACCGACCAACAAAACAAACTGGTTAAAGGTGGCATCGTAATACGCATTCACATCGAGGGGGCCTCTCATCCAGCGGTCTTTCGGGACTTTGATTCCATATTCAGAGATCTCTTTGGCCTTCATCTTTTCCCTCAGCGCGATCACATTTCGGACCATCTGCTCTGGATGTGTGGGGGCGTCTGGATTAAAGTTCCACTGAGTCTCGTTTTCAGGAGAGACCAACATGAGCTGTGCGGTTGCCATTTTCTCGATCGCCCCGGCCTTCCCACTCTTCGAGAGCCAAGAGTTCTCTTCGAGTGTCTTCACCAGAGTTGATCTGATGGTTTCGGCGAGAGTGATGAATTTTTCCCGCGGAAAGCCTGGGAAGATCCTCGGGAGAAGTGTGCTGTCGACTTCCATCGGATAGGCCTTCATGATGTAGGTGGTGCACTGCTCATCCCGGAGCGGGCGCTGGGCCGGGCCACCGAGGTATTTCCCTGTGAAGGCAAAGGTCTTTTTAAAGTAACCGGGCTGCGAGTCGTCGAGGAAACTGGCGACGGCATAGAAGAGGTAAAAATCTTTTAGATCCTCGACCGGAAGTTCACGGAGCTCTCGGTTCATCTGCTGAAGGGCCTTCCCAGCGATGTTCCGCAAATGAGTGGAGTCGGGGATCCTCCTCAGGACGTCGGCGAGATTCAGATGGGTGAACTTTAAAAGTTCGGCCTTCGTGGTTTTCGTTCGCTGATTCAGTAGATCTCGCATTTCCTGGGGTGCAGGCAAGGCAAGCGCCATGCGGTGCTCGAACTCATAGAACCGTTCAGCCTTGTTTTCTGGATCTTTCACACCCATGATTTTAAAAAAGTCGCTGACCAGGTCGATCATATCCCGTCGGATTTCAGCGCGGGAGTAGTAGCTTCTTTCCGGCAGAGTCATCGTGTTTGGAATAACCATCGCATCGTTGTAAAACGAGTCGTCCATGTTTCGGATTGGCAGCACGGAAAGAAAACTCGCATCTCCGGACATGATTTTCGCCGACAAGTATCGCTCAAGTGCGGGCCTGTCGATCACGGCTGCGAGCTCGGATTTAATCCGCGTGACGAGATTGTCCTCGTCGATTTTCTTTGCATCCACATTCATGCACGCTGCGTAGGCGTCTTTGAGCTTCGCTTCAAGTGCGGTGGCCGGCTTCATCGAGCTTAAGCCATGGAAATACGCCTTCTTGTATTTCAGAAGCGCTTCCGACGAATCATTGAAAGCAAAAATGTACATGGCCCGGTCGGCCGGAAGCTTGAAGCTCTTTTCGACGGTATTGCAGACGTGCGCGTGGTAATCCGTGCAGGGCGGGGCCGATGTGTCGACCGTGTAGGAACGGTGAATCCGCTCATACTTTATGGGAGTTTGAGCACAGGAAAAAAGTAAGATCGAGATGAAAAAAGGTATTATTTTTTTCACGGAAGCCTCAGAATGGATGTTTTTTTAAACCGTCATACTAGTGGATGGAGTATGACTTTTAAAGCGAATTAATTTTTGTTCACAAACGTGTTGATTCGTAGAAGTTTTCTCTTTTCGATGACCCTCCCCACTCCAGGGCTCAGGGTTCGGAAGCTCCAGATCTGCGGACTGCGGGGGATGAGAAAGTTCGAGGTGCTCGAAGTGCGGACTTCGGGAAGGCGCTAACTCATTGTTAGTTAACACATTTATGGGCCTCAATCTTGGATTGTTCAAGTTCTATACAGTTTCTGTAATTTTTCTCACCCTGCCCTCTGAAAATTGATCCCAAAGTAGAATTGGGGAATTGAAAATTCTCAGTTTGAGGTGTTTTGTATGCAAAAAACCATCCCCTCCCTTGCACTCCTCTCGACCCTCGTGTCCTGCGGCCTCTCTGGCCCAGATTCTATAAAAAAACTTGATCTTGTGAACTCTCACATCATCTCCATCCGATCCCAGAACGAGGAGGTCGGAAGTTTCATGGTTCGGTTGAAGACTCCGGGCCTCATCGAATCGGCGACGGTGCGCGGGAAGGAGATCGAGATCTCCGAGGCGCGCAAACAAGAGATCCTCAAAGAGCAAGATGACTTCGTGAACGCTGCTCGA
Organism: Pseudomonadota bacterium; assembly: GCA_027487515.1. GTDB lineage: Bacteria > Bdellovibrionota > Bacteriovoracia > Bacteriovoracales > Bacteriovoracaceae > Peredibacter. The sequence continues at coordinate 225,506 of JAIYDL010000018.1, read as the reverse complement.
CGACTCAGTCCTGAGATCCAGGTCCTCTACAGCACCAAGCTCGTGATGAACTCCGTGACCGTAATCGCACCTCCGTCGGTGATGAGTGCCGTGAACGGACTTCCGATGGTCATGAACGCTCAAGAAGTTTCGCTCTTCAGTGCTCCGGATCTTGCGACTCAGAGTGAGGCCCGGGCGGCGCTCGCGGCGGGAGTGCGCTCGTTCGAGGAGCGAAACTCCGTCAAATTTATCGGAGGTCTTGAGGCGCGGACGAAGTACAATCTCACGGGAAAAAATCTTCGGATCGGCATCATCGACACGGGGATCGATTACACGCACACGATGTTCGGTGGGAGCGGGAGCGTAGACGAATTCAAGGCCATCGACGGCGCCGCCGAGACCGCTCTATTTCCTACGACGAAGATCGAAGGCGGGATTGACCTCGTGGGAGACCTCTATTCCCCAGGTTCGCCCTATGCGCAACACAAGCTCCCGAAACCTGACCGGAACCCTCTCGACTACAACGGCCATGGGACCCATGTCGCCGGAACCGTCGCAGGCAAGGGTGACGGAGTGAACACCTACGACGGTGTCGCTCCGGATGCCAAGCTCCATGCGATTAAAGTTTTCGGCAAGAACTCGACCTCCGACGCCGTGGTCATCGCGGCCCTCGAATACTCGCTTGATCCAAACGGCGACCTCGATCCGAAGGATCGGTTAGACATCGTCAACCTCTCCCTCGGTGGGAGCTTCGGGAAGCCCTCCATTAACTACGCGGAGGCGGTGAAGAACACCGTCCGCGCGGGGGTGTCATTCATCGCGGCCGCGGGGAACTCTGGAAGCACGCCCTACATCGTTGGTGCTCCGAGCACGGCCGCAGAGGCCCTCTCGGTTGCTGCAGGGATCGACGACATGCCACAGAATTATCAGCTGGCCGGTTCAGAAGTCTCAATTGCGGGAGTGAGTAAGGTGATGATCTCTCCCTACGCTTCCTTCTCGAAGGACACAGGTGTAGATGAAGTCATTTCTGCGCCGGCGGTCCACATCGGTCTCGCGAGCGGAGAGCTGAGCCCAGAGCTCAAGGCCCAGGTTGCTGGGAAGGTCGCCATCGCCGACCGCGGAGGGAATCCCTTTGCTGAAAAAGCGAAGAATGCGCTGAATGCCGGGGCCATCGGTGTTGTCATCGTTCAAAACACGGATGACGAGCCATCCGTGGCGGGCGGGAGTAGCGACAGACTTTCAATCCCCGTGGTGATGATTTCTAAAAAAGATGGGCAGCTCATCAAAGACGCCCTTAAAAAAGGTGAGGAGGCGGTCTTTACTTTTTCTCGGAAGGCCAAGTTTGAACGGACAGAGCTCATCGATACCATTACTGGTTTCTCATCTCGGGGCCCGCGCTCAGAGGATGGCCTTCTGAAGCCAGAGATCGTTGCCCCAGGGCAGCAGATCATCTCCGCCGCTACCGGCAAAGGGAATAAAGGCGAGGCCCTGAATGGAACATCCATGGCCGCTCCCCACATGGCGGGGGTCATGGCGCTGATGCAGGAGTATCATCCGACCCTGTCAGTCCTTGACCACAAGCACCTTCTCATGTCTACGGCGCGAATCATCAACGATCCGCAAGGCCGCCGCTACCCAGTCACCTCTCAGGGGGCAGGACGCGTGGATGTTATGAGAGCGCTTGAGGCCAAGATTCTTCCGTCGATCGGCGCCATTTCGTTGGGGAAGGTGAATCTCCAGAGTCAAGCTTTGAAAACTCAAGCAGTGACCCTAACGAACCTTACCGACTCGGACATCATCTTCAGTTTGAAAGAGGAGTTCTCCCCGGGCCTTGCCTTGAGCGAGGCTGGTGAAAGTTTCACTCTCAAGGCCCGGGGGAGTCTCACTCTGAACCTCAGTTTCCGTATGGGCCAAATCAGTGAAGCCCGGACGAATTACCAGGGCTTCCTGAAGCTCATGGACCAGGGAACGAACCAAGAACTTGCGCACTTCCCAGTCCTAGCGGTGGTTCACGAACCTTCGGCCATAACTGCCTCGAACGTCGGCCGTGGCGCTGAGGACCTCTCCGTCACTTTGAAGAATGAGAGTTCCATGAAAGGAGTGGCGTATCCTTTCCAGCTCCTTGGGCGGGACGCTCGGAAGCCAGATCCCGGGGCACTCTCAAGCATCCGTTCACGGGCCTGTGACCTTAAATCCTCGGGGTACCGACTCATCAAGCGGAAGGCCGGGGACGCCGAGAAAGTCTTCCTCCAGGTCGCGGTGAAGCTCTTCGAATCGGTCAGCGATTGGCAGGCCTGTGATGTTTCTGTGCAAATTGACCGCGATGCTGACGGCAGCGTTGACCTTGAATGGGTTGCGACCCGTGGAGCAAAACTCCCGGGCTTCTTGAAGAGTTCTCCGGATGGCTTTTACTCGATCTTACTGGACGCTCGGAAGGCCCGGAACCTCCGGCAGACCTTTGAGTCTGAGCAGCGGGGGAGCCGCGGCGAAAGTAAGCTCGAGGAGGATTACCGAGAAGCGGTGAAGTCCGTTTCCGCCTACACTCCTTTTAATCAGTCGTCGGTGAACATGATGGAACTTGACCTCGCCGCTCTCGGAACTTCGTCGGCCGAGGAGCTCAAGCTCAAAGTCGCTATCCTCCACGAGGATTGGGCGGCGATTAAACCAGACGATTACCTCGTGAGCGAGGAGAGTTGGCAGACGATCAACCTTCTTCGGTCGATGGAGCTTCCGGAGCTTGTTGAGTTGGGTGGGTTTCAGGAACGCGAGATGGTGATTCGGACTTCGGGGTCAGCGGACCGAGTCGTCTTGTATTTTCCGACCAATCAAGACGGAAGAGATGGCGAGGGCGAGGACCGTCAGGAGCTGGTGATCGAATCGAGGTAAGGGTCCGGCCTCGACGGGGCCTTTCCGCTCCCGAGTCCAGGCCCTCACTGCAGTTGCCTAATGGCGGCGGCGACGCCGTTGATGAGGATCTGAATGCCTACACAAAGGGTCAGAAAACCCGAGAGTCGATTCAAGATGGCCTGCCCCCGGTGGCCTAGGTGCTTCAGGATGTAGGGGGCGTAGTTGTAGGCGATAAACACGCTGGTGCACATGAGCAACGCACCAGTGATGAGGCCCAGCTGATTGAAGAGATGCTGAGTGCTGATGGTGTCGAAGTTATCGGCGCTCAAGGTCAGGATCACAGAGATGGTCCCTGCTCCGGTGGTCATGGGGAAAGCGAGGGGGTAGAAGAGATTTGTTTGAAGCTTGTTCCAGCTCTTCTCCGGATCTGTGGTCCTGCTGTCCCCGGCCTCGGCATTAGCCGAATCCGCGTGGAGGACATCGTAGCCCATCTTGCAGATGAGCCAACCGCCAGCGATCTGAACCGCCGGGACGGAGATCCCGAAGACCTCGAAGATTGCGGCGCCGATGAGGGTCGTGAACAGACAGACGAGGAACGAGTAGAGCGCGATCTTGGCCGCGGCTTTTCGTCGAAGATGCACGTTGAGGCTCTGTAAGTACGGATCGATGATGATAGCGGTTCCGATGGGATTCACCGGGGGGAAGAGTGACATGAACGCGAGAAGCACCGACGTATAGAATCCACTCATGAGCGGGATGGTGTCCACGTCAAAACCCCACGGATAAGTCGCTGTAGACTTCGGCCAACGTTTGCTGAGACTTTAGTTTTTCCACGATCCGGACTCCGATGTTTAGGGGAAGGATCCGTAACACGTTTGACTCAAACTCTAACTCAGTTCCATAACTATTGTAGGTGGAGTTACGAAACCACTCACTCCGCCGGGGGGCCAGCGTCACGAATCCGTTTGGCGCGGCCATCTCCGGCCGGAGCACTAAAGGGAAAGTCCTCGGTTTCTGGATCCCGTAGGTTTGACCCACCACCTGCGAGGAGTGCTCTATGAGGTTCGCGACGTAGACCGATTTCTTTCGCAGATACTTCGGGTAAATCAGCTGCACAAAATCATTCGAGATGGTCTCCCACTCAACGGCGGGACTACTTTGCGTCAGCTCGAGGGGGTGTTCTTGTGCCGTGGACATGAAAGGGTAGAGGAGGGTCAGAAGGAGAATCGCGCGCATGGGTTGCCTCGGAGGTCACGAACTTGGGATAAAAAGTGACCTGGTAATAAACTATGCGGGAGTAGCTTTGTATAGGTTATTTTTGTCCAATCTCGTTCCCCAATGGGGCCCGGGGCGTGCCTCAGGAAAACGAAGTCACCCAGCTCACGACGGCCTTCGAGTGTGCGGCGATGTCTTTTCTCGAGCGGAGCCACCAGACGGAAACGGTGTCCGTGGTCAAGGTCGGAAGCTTGAGCGCATGGACCTCTCTGCGGTCGATGAACGATTGAACCGACATCGCCGGAACGCAGCTCCAGCCTAACCCGGAGACCACCGCCGACCGGATTCCGATGACTCCGTCAACCTGGAGTTCATGGATCTGACCCACCTCAAACTTCAAGACTTCAACGGGGTTCAGAGGTCCCAGTCTCAGGAAGGGCCTTCGTTGCAAGTACTGGATGAGGGCACCTTCGCTGAGCCGACTGACCTCCGGTTTCCAGCTCTGAGGGATGATCACTTTCCAATCATGGGAGACGATCCGCTTGAACGCGATCAACGGGTCCGTGGGGGCGTGGCCCGTGATGACGTAGTCGGAGCGTCCGTTGATCAACTCCTGTTCTAAGTCAGCGGCGAGGGTTTTGAAGACCCAGTGGTACTTGTGCCTCGTGAGTTGGTTGAGCTCAGAGAAATGGGGAATGAGTTTTTGTTCCGCCAACCAGGAAAAGGACGCAACCCGGAGGCAGGGCTTTTCATCCAGCATCAGCTTCTGGCGGGCCATGCTCTCTTCTAACCAAGAAAGGACTCGCTCCCCTTTCTCGGTGATCACCCACCGACGGCCCGTTTTCATGATGAGCTCGTAGTCCGATGCCAGGACTTGGAACTTCCGAACCAAAGTGGCCGGATCTGAGTTCAGTAACGCCCCGGCGCTTCGGAGCGAGCCGCTGACCTTCAGGGCCCTGAGAATCACGCAGTAATCGGGGGGAATGAGGAAGTTTTCCATGTACGATAATTATAAACAAGTTGTATGTATTTCTACAACATATTCGGGAGTGATCTTTCGGTATAAGGCTCCAAGGTCAACACAAAAGGAGAGCCATGAAACACGTTGGGTTACTGTTCACTTTCGGAGTCTTGCTATCTTCTCCGCTGCGAAGCGCTCTCGGAGCTTCCGCGTTCCAGGACTTCGTTGGGAGGTATGAGGTCGTAAAGGTCGCGCACCAGACAGGCGCCGATTGCCAGGGCCCCCGGGCCAATGCCTGTGTCAAGGTCGGCGACACCGTCGTGGTTCAGTCTTCGGAGACCGAGGCTTCGGTCCGGCTCGAGCCTCGCGCTGGGTCCCCGGTGGTTGCAGCGGTGAAGATGACGGAGTATGAGGCGTCGGGGGAGGGACGGTTTAGTTACGGGAGGTTTACGCGGTCGAAGGATGGTGCCGGATGGGCTTCTTCCTCCACCGCCTCGAGAGGGAGGAAAGTGAAACTCGACGCCGTAGGAGACCAGCTCTACTACTTAGAGTTGATCCCGGCGTCTCATCCCTACGACGGAAGAGAGTATCGGCTCATTTTGTCGTTGTCACAGCACTGAGACGGTCTGCCCAGGTCAGGCCTGTCCGCAGGGCCTGACTCGGCTTCTATTTGTGGATTTTTATCTCGGAGGTGGTGACGGCCTCCGTAGGCCCGGAGTAGGATTTCTTCAAGTCTTTGAATGGCGAAGGATCTTATGGACCGCCGGTCTCTGCTCAAATTTCTTGGCCTCTTACCCTTGGTCGGCTGGGGATTCCTCCGGTGGGTGGGCCCGCGTTCAAGGGAAAAGGATCGTTCTATGATACAGCACCTAGAACCCATCGATCTCCACTGGCCCACGCAGGATCCCTTTCTCTTCTGCGCGCACCACTTTGACCACTACCCGGCTGGAGACGACCAATTCGGGGTTAAGCCGACTCATTTTATCGGAAGAAACCTCGGGGCAGACTTCCAAGAGAAAGACGGGTTTCGACTTTACCACGGGAGGGAAATCCCGGGGTTCCCCCTGCACCCGCACCGAGGTTTTGAGACCATCACCATCGTGCGCCAGGGTCTGGCCGATCACGCCGACTCCCTCGGCGCCTCGGGGAGATACGGCGAGGGAGACGTCCAATGGATGACGGCGGGGTCTGGGATCCAGCACTCGGAGATGTTTCCGTTGGTCCACCGGGATAAGGGAAACACCCTTGAACTTTTTCAGCTCTGGCTGAACCTTCCGCGGAAGAACAAGCTCGTCGCGCCGGAGTTTAAAATGCTCTGGGCGGATTCTCTGCCGCGGATCACCGCTGAAAATCTCGAGGTGTCGGTCATCAGCGGAGAGTTCGGTGGGACGCGCTTCTTTGAAGCACCGAAGAACAGCTGGGCCGCTGACCCTGGGAACGGAGTCACGATTCTCATGGTGAAGCTAAAAAAGGGCGCGGCGTTTTCTTACCCGGCACAGGAAGGCCGAACCCGATCCTTGTATTTCTTCGACGGAGACTCCGCCTCGCTCAACGGACAAAAAATTCTGGGTAAGCAAGTGGCCTTTGTTTCCGCGGACGTCGCTCTCGAGATCGAGTCCAGCGGCGTTTCTGAGTTCCTTCTTCTGGAGGCCAAACCCATCGGTGAACCAGTTGTCCAGCATGGCCCCTTTGTGATGACCACCAGGGCAGAGATCGAGGAGACTTTCCGGGATTACCACCGCACCCAGTTCGGAGGATGGAGGTGGTCCCGGGAGGATATGATCCATGGTCCGGGGACGGAGCGCTTTGCCAAGTATCCCGATGGGCGACTCGAAAAACCGAAGGCGTAGCCTCTCCAGAAAAGGGATCGTTCGTGCAGAAGTTTAAGCGCATTTACTTTCTGGCAGTCGTGTTCATTTCGACCGCTGCCGTTGCGAGTTTCCCCTCGCGGACAACGACTCTTGACTGGCCTGAGAAATCAGAGGTTCTCGAGTACCGCTCCTGCGGTTGCGCCGACGCCTGCTGGGTCGTGGAACTTAAAAACAAACGGTCAGGAGAGCTCAAGCTCCGATTCCGCTGTGACTGCGAAAAACTTTTAGTTTTTCATGCTTCCCGGAAGCAGGAGGTTGTCTATGCTCCGAGCTGTAAAAGTTTTCAAACGGAGTCGAAGTTTCAATCGATTCTCGCGGAAATGAGAAAATTGTCAAACCCCGAGGGCCAGCGCAGGACTCGACGGCACTGAGTTTTCGGGAAGCGTCTCGAGAGCTCGGGCGCCTAAAGTCTCCACTTCTCGGCGAGGAGTTCCACCACCTCGAGAGCAGTTTCATGGGGGGTGGGATCTCGGGCCTCAATCCCGGGCATCGACCTCGGTGGGATGAAGGCATCCACAGAGAGAGCTTCCAATCGAGGGAGAAGGCGTTGGAAAAATTGCGTCGCCGTCAGAAGATTCGCCAGGAAGCTTGTGGGGAGCTCCTCGAAAAGAACCCAGCGCAGTCTCGGGAGCCCCGCTAGGACTTGAGGGAGCTGGGCCCAAAGGTCCTCGGGGACTTCACCATCGTGGGTATCCCTACGAAAATTTTTATAAACGGACCCACCGCTCACGTGGACCTCGAGGACCCGTTGACGGTCGATGAAGGCCAGGAATTCAGTGAGGCCCAGATCGAAATTGACGGACTGGCAGTAGAGGTTATGAAGGTCGAGGAGCTGGTACCCGCCAACCCGATCACAGATGGTCTCGATGACCTCTAGTTGCCGGAAGCAATCTTCCCGGGAGGTGGCCAGCGCTAGGTTCTCAATCCCAACTGGGCATTGGAACTGATCTTGGAGGAACTTCAGGCGATCACAAGCGGTGCCAATGCTTTGCTCTGTGGGACGAAGAGGAAGAAAGGTTCTCACTCTCGTCTCCCCCCACCAATCGGCGCCGTAGTGGACCGTGAAGAAATCTGGTCTGAGTCCTGGGATGTTGTCTTTAACTTTCCTGCACCACTCTGTTGGAAGGAAGTCCTTCCGGAAGAGTGAAAATTCCAGCGAGTGCAGCAACAAATCGGAAGGGGGAAGGAGGGTCATTTTCTGAGGGGCATCCGGGTTGATTTCGATCGCCCCGAGGCTTCGTCCCATCGCAAGTACCCAGGCCATGGCGCAGGAAGCGCTGCCTGTGAGGGATAACCCTGCCCTTACCCGAGGCCGCATGCCAAACAGGGTTCTCTCGTCGGCACCGCGGGCTTAGGCTCCTGGGGTTTTTCCGGACTTGCCGCCGATTCAGTCGTCGCGGCCGGTGCCGCGGGGTCTACCTTAGGACGACTCTCGGTGGGGGATGTGCGTGTCTGTTCCTGGGAAGCCCTGGCGACCCATTGAGTAAACACGAGTACGGTGGACAGCAGAAAGAGGATGGTCTTCATACTCGTTATTGTAATCTGAGTGAGCTCCAAAAGAAGATTAAAATTTTTCCGGTCAGGCCGGCGCACTCATGTCCATGTATTTACATTGGATTTTTGGTGCCATTTCGTTATCATCGGCTTCCATGAGTGCCAAATCTCTCGCTGAAATTAAACGCTACCCCGTAAGGAAACGCGAGGACCTGCAAGGCTGGGACAGCGCTGATGCTCTCATCCTTAAGCACCTGTCCTCGGTTGAGCTCAACGGGAAGCGGATCCTCGTTGTGAATGATCACTTCGGGGCCCTGAGCTGGGGGCTGCAAGAGTTCGAACCCACGACCTACACGGACTCCTACGTGAGCACCCAGGGGATCCTGCAAAATTGTACCCAGAGGCCCGGGTTGATCCATCACCTCTCGGAGCTCCACGGGATCTACGATTTTGTTTGTCTCCAGATCCCGAAGAACATGACCTATTTTGAAGACCTCCTCTGCGCCCTGACCTCGCACCTTCAGTCTCACTCAAAGGTCATCTGCGGCGCCATGATTAAGCACCTGGCCCCGACGAGTTTTGACCTCCTGAATAAGTACATTGGTAAAACCACGACGAGCCTGGCCCAGAAGAAAGCGCGATTGATCTTTGCGGATTTTGAGCTCTCACAGGTTCAACGTCCCGGGCCCCAATCAGTCAAGATCGACGCTTTCGAAGTTCCATTTGTGAATCACTCGAACCTCTTTAGTCGGGAGAAACTGGACATCGGAACCCGATTTATTTTGGACCACATTCCTCGAGGAGATTTCGGCGCGATCCTCGACCTCGGGTGCGCCAACGGTATTCTGGGGATCAAAGCGAAGCAACTCAATCCCCGTGCGAAGATCTCATTTAGCGATGATTCTGCGATGGCGATCGAGAGCGCCCGGATCAATTATGCCCACTACTTCCAAGATGAGGCTTCCTTCCACTGGACGAACTGCTTCGAAGGCCAGCGGCCGAATTCTTTGGACCTTGTCCTTTGCAATCCCCCGTTCCACCAAGGACACACCATCGGCGATTTTGTTTCTTGGCAGATGTTTCAAGATTCTCTTGCGGCGCTGAGGCCCGGGGGGATGATCCGGGTCATCGGCAACACTCACCTCGGCTACCAAGTGAAGCTAAAAAACCTCTTCGGTAACTCCACGGTCGTCGCGACGAACAGCAAGTTCATGATCTGCGATGCAGTTAAAAGGTAGTGGATCCCGCTCTGTACTTAGATCACCTTGTAGGCAAAAACTTTGCTTTCGTACATTTGAGGAATGAAGAGGAGACCCAGTTCCTTGGCAAAAAAGATGTCAGCCGTCCCTTGCTTGAGGTTGAGGACCTTCTTGGCGGATCCAGCACTCTCGACTCTAAATACGTCTCCAGTCATCCAGTCGGAGATCCAGAAATGGCCGCTGTTATCTTCTGCGATCCCGTCAAGGTTCCCCTGAAGTGATCCGAGCTTTGCCTGGGATTCTCCCGCCGCCTTGACTGACACGCGAGAGAGATGCCCTGGATTCTGCGTCGTAAAATCTTTTGCGATGGGGTTCCCCCAGGAGGCGATGATGAGACTGTCTTTGCCGTCGATGAATAGGCCATTCGGCGAATTAAGGGCCGAGGTTTGTTTCCAGATTTTAACTCCAGCTTTAGTCCAGACGTAGATGGTGTCGGTCATCATGTCAGAGATGAGAATATTGCCGGCCTTGTCCGCCACGACGTCGTTTAAGAACTTTGCCCCTTCGACTTTGATGGTGTTTAGGATCTTGGCTGTCTTCAGATCAATTTTCACAACTTGATCGACATCGCTGACGTAGAGGTGATTCTTAAAAATCGCCATTCCTTTTGGAGCTCGGAGCCCTTTGATCCAAGGAGCGGCGATGACTTTCCCGTCGCGGGAGTATTTGCTGATTGTCCCGAGGGGCCTCGATTCGAGGGGGTCACCGCTGGTGATGTTAGACACAAAGAGTGCATCGTCGTCTTTTGAGTAGATCACAGATTCGGGGTGAGAGATCCCCTCGGTGATCGTGAAGGTCAGGAGCGTCTCCTTGATCTCCGGGGAGGCTTTTTGAGAGGAGGGGAGTTGCGAGCAGCTCATAGAGAGGAGGAAAACAACAAGTGTCCATTTCATAAGAATCTCCGATGCTGCTGATTTTTGAGAGAACTGTACGAGTGTATAATGGCGCAGCTTGAGGGATTCGAACCCCCGACCGACTGGTTCGAAGCCAGGCACTCTATCCAGCTGAGCTAAAGCTGCGCATTATGTTCGACCAAGTGAAGTCGTCCAATGCTTTAAGACTACCCAAAACTACCCTGGCCGCCAAGAAAATGTTTTCTTCCTAGGATGTCTTAAAGGGGTTTAAGGAGCTTGGTGCCGATCCCGGAGGAGCAGCACCAAGCGAATGATTACTTGAGGTCAAACCGGTCGAGAGTCATAACCTTATTCCAGGCGTTGACGAAATCACTGAAGAATTTCGCCTGGCCGTCCTGGGCGGCGTAGACTTCGGCGATCGCGCGAAGTTCCGAGTGGGAGCCAAAGATCAAGTCCACAGGAGTGGCGGTCCACTTAACTTGGCCCGAAGTCCGGTCAACACCTTCGTAAATCCCTTCCGTCGTCGATGACTTCTGCCACTTCGTCGACATGTCGAGGAGGTTCACGAAGAAGTCGGTGCTTAAGGTTCCTGGTCTTGCCGTGAAGACTCCATGCTTTTCGGCATTGGCATTCGCCCCGAGGACGCGCATGCCTCCAACCAGGACCGTCATTTCTGGCACAGTGAGTGTGAGCAAGTTCGCTCGGTCCACGAGCATTTCTGTCGGAGACATGATGCTGTCTTTCGAGTAGTAGTTCCTGAACCCATCCGCCATGGGCTCGAGGACAGCAAAAGACTGGACGTCTGTTTGCTCTTGGGTGGCGTCCATCCGACCTGGGGTGAAGGGGACCTTCACCGGTGTGCCCGCGAGCTTGGCGGCTTGCTCAATCGCCGCGACCCCACCGAGGACGATGACGTCGGCCAGAGAGACCTTCTTCTTACCGGAGAGTGTCTTGTTGAACTCCTTTTGGATCGCCTCTAGCTTGGCGAGAGTGGAGCTGAGTTCCTCTGGATCGTTGATGGTCCAGTCCTTCTGTGGGGCCAGGCGCAAGCGCGCACCATTGGCGCCGCCGCGCAGGTCAGTTCCGCGGAAAGAAGCCGCCGAGGCCCAGGCGGTGCGAACGAGTTGAGAGACTGTGAGACCTGAGCTCAGGATTTTCTTCTTCAGCTGGGTAACTTCCCCGGCGCCGATGAGTTTGTGGTTCACCGCTGGGATTGGGTCCTGCCAAATGAGTGACTCTTTTGGAACTTCTTTGCCCAGGTAGCGAGTGATGGGCCCCATGTCACGGTGGGTGAGCTTGTACCAGGCCTTCGCGAAGGCGAGTTCGAATTCTGCTGGATTATCTAAGAAGCGCTTCGAAACCTTGCGGTACTCAGGATCCTCTTTGAGTGCAATGTCGGTTGTGAACATGATCGGAGCATGTCTCTTCGATTTGTCGTGGGCATCGGGGACGAGCTTAGCTGCTTTCCCGTCCTTAGGAATCCATTGCACAGCTCCGGCGGGAGACTTGGTCTTTTCCCAGTCATAGTTGAAGAGATTAAGGAGGTACTGATGGGTCCAGCGTGTGGGATTGATGGACCAGGCCCCTTCGAGTCCGCTAGTCGTTGTGTCCGCGCCGTGGCCTTTGCCACATTTATTCTTCCAACCGAAGCCTTGTTCTTCGATGCCCGCCCCCGCTGGAGCTTCTGCGAGGCAGCTCGCTTTCACGGCGCCGTGGGCCTTCCCGAAGGTGTGACCTCCGGCGATGAGTGCAACGGTCTCTTCATCGTTCATGGCCATGCGACCAAAAGTTTCCCGGATGTCTTTGGCGGCCGCAAGAGGATCATGGTTTCCGTTCGGGCCTTCAGGGTTCACGTAGATCAGACCCATCTGCACCGCTGCGAGGGGCTTATCCAGTTTCCGGTCGCCCTTGTAGCGCTGCGCTTCGAGCCACTTCTTCTCCGGGCCCCAGTAAACGAGGTCCGCTTCCCAGTCGTCGGTTCTGCCACCGGCGAAGCCATAGGTCTTAAAGCCCATCGACTCCAGGGCCACGTTGCCGGTCAGGACCATTAAGTCTGCCCAAGAAATTTTGGACCCATACTTTTGCTTGATGGGCCAAACTAACCGGCGGGCCTTGTCGAGGTTGGTGTTATCGGGCCAGCTGTTGAGTGGCTCGAAGCGCTGCTGACCGCCCCCGGCACCACCGCGGCCGTCGAAGATCCGGTAGGTGCCGGCGCTATGCCAGGCCATGCGGATGAAGAAGGGCCCGTAGTGTCCGTAATCGGCAGGCCACCAGTCCTGCGACGTCTTCATGAGCTTTTCGATGTCGGCCTTCACCGCCTTGAGGTCGAGCTTGTTGAACTCTTTGGCGTAGTCGAACTTCTTCCCCATGGGATCAGACTTCTCCGAGTGCTGACGGAGGGGCGCGAGGTCGAGGCGCTCGGGCCACCAGAACTGATTGGAGACATTTTCCTTTCCAGCCGTAGAAGCCTTGGTGTGGTAATCGCCGCTGGCGGCGAGGTTTTGGGAGAGCGATGCAACGAGGAGTGCACCGGTGACGAGTCGTCGGTTGATCATGGTTTTTTCCTTCCAGTCTTCACTGATGGGTCTAACAAACGGGTTTTAAGCTGCCTTAATGATGACAAAGGTGAGGGGCGCCGTATAATCTTAAACGTCTATCGACCTATAGATAAAAGCGATCGCTCAAAGCTTTGCCATGTCCAACACAAACCGGTACCGGACATCGCTCTTGAGGACTCGCTCATAGGCGTGGTTGACCTGCGCCGGGGCAATGACTTCAATCTCCGGGGTGATCTTATGTTCCGCGCAGAAATGAAGCATTTCCTGAGTCTCTTTGATGGATCCGATGACCGAGCCCGCGAAGTTCCGGCGCATCAGAAGGAGCGAGAAGACATTGAGGGACAGCGGCTTATCCGGGGCCCCGACGTTGACGATGGTTCCGTCCAGCTTCAAGAGCCCGAGGATGGGGTTAAGGTCGAGGTCGGCGGAGGAGACCGTGTTGATGATCAGGTCGAAGCGCAGGGCGTTTTCGGTGAGGGCCTCGGGAGAGTTCGTGTTCAGGAATTGGTGGGCCCCGAAGGCCTTTGCGTCTTCGCGCTTTTTATCAGAGTGGCTGATCACCGTCACATTCGCTCCCATCGCCACGGCGATCTTAACGGCCATGTGGCCCAGCCCTCCAAGGCCCAGCACGCCCACCGTCTTGCCCGGGCCCGCCTTCCAGTGCCGGAGCGGCGAGTAGGTGGTGATGCCGGCGCACAGAAGGGGCGCCGCCTTGTCCAACGGAAGTTCATCTGGGATCCGTAGCACGAAGTCCTCGTTGGTCACGATCACATCCGAGTACCCTCCTTGGGTGGAGCCGCTCCCGTCGCGCTCGGGAGAGCTGTAGGTGAGGGTGCTTCCGGGGATGCAGTAATTCTCGAGCTCTTGGTCACAGTTCACACACGTGCGGCAAGAGTCCACCATGCAACCGACCCCGACTCGGTCGCCGACTTTATACTTCTTGACCTTCGGGCCCACGGCGCGGACGATGCCGGCGATCTCGTGGCCCGGGACCATGGGATAGACTGAACCAAAGTTCCACTCGTCACGGGTCATGTGGATGTCCGAATGGCAGACGCCACAAAACTTGATGTCGATGACGACGTCATGGTCCTTCGGATCTCGGCGCTCGAAGGCATACGGGGCCAGAGGGGTGGTGGCCGAAGCCGCTGCAAATCCTTTCGCCTGAATCATAGTCATCTCCTGGTGTTAAAAAGTTCCAGCTTAGTGTAGACCCACTTTCATTCGATGTTAATAGTTTCATCGCGTTAGACGTGTTCAGATTGCGCGAGATTTTTTTTCACCCACCATCGCCGAAGCATTCCTCTTAAGCTATGGTCGAGTTCTGTGAGGAGCTCCATGAAGAATCAATCCAATGCCACTGTCTACATCAGTAACTTAAGCTATGATCGCGACCGGAGGGGGGTGCGCACCCTCTTTTCCCGCTACGGCACCATCGTGAACATTAAAATCATCGTCGAGCCCAAGTCCCTTCAGTCCCGAGGTATGGCGTTCGTAGAGATGAGCTCGATCGCTGAGGCCGAAGCGGCGATCGCCGGTTTAAACGGTGAGGTGATAGACGGTCGGACCATTAAAGCGAACTTTGCCATTCCCCAGGACAAGCCGTCACGCAGGCCTGCAACGGGCAAGGCCAAGTCAGCGGCTGCGAGCGCCAAGGGCGAGTCCGCAAAGCCTCGACAGGACATTGATTTTAAGAGTAAACAGCTGGCCAAAAAGGCGCGCAACGATGCGAAGCGCTCTTCGAACCCGCTCAATTTCAAAACACCGCTAAAAAAAGTCGCCAAGAAGACGGTCAAGAAAGTGGCGAAGAAAGGCTAGGCTCACCGCTCTTCGAAATACACTTTCACTCTGAATGGCAACCCGACATCGGGATCAAAATTTTGCTCTGAGAGCTTGAGCTCAAGGGCAAACTCATTGACATCAGCGTGGTGAAAGGGATTCGGCAGTGGCGTGTGAATCTGGGATCCACGAATGTAGGGGCGAAGTGAGTTGAGGTCGACGGCGTAGATCTCCGGCGTTTCCGTGGCTTCGAGGAGCGCCTGGAAAGTGAGCTCTCCGCTGTAAGGGGGGAGCTTCCGGTGGACAGTCTTAAAGATCGCCCGGGTCTTCAGTCCCTCAATCCCAGAGACGCGGAGTTGGATCCCTCGAGTTGGGGTCAGCTTCAGCGGCCGACGAAGACCCACGAATCCGACTCTTGTGCCCTCCCGACCGATGATTCCTTTGAGGACGCCCTCTAGAATGAGACCGTCAGAATCGTCCAGGACATGGGCCCTGGTTTCACCTCCGCGCTCCGTTTGGTCGGAGTAGAGTTCCGGCGGCGGGAGTTGAAGAAATCCGAGCATGGTGAAAAGAGTTACGATCACAGTGGTCCTTTTGACTCCTCTCTTATGCAATAACTCTTTTCACCGGTCAATCCCCGGCCCACATCTGTGAGCTTCCGTGTCCCTCTAGAGGTTCACGTTCTTTTTCAGCACCGTCTTCCCACTCGGGGACTGGGCCATGCTCGAGCGCTCGGGAGTGATGATGAGCTCGAAGTTCTGGTAGGGGACACTTGTTTGATAGGTCCCTTCCAGCTCATTGTTCACCCGGAGTGCGCCCACGTTCTGGAAAGACTTTTGCCCCACCGGCTTGATCCACACGACATAGGCGCTGGCGTTGGCCGCCATCAAGTTCGGTTTGGCCATGTGCTTGACGCTCACGCTCACCTGCGTGTTGCCATTCTCGTCTTGCTGAGTGGTCACGTTACCCTGGGCGGCGGGGGCGATGGCCGTGTTCGTAACTGCCAGGCCCTGGTCCTGGGACGTCACCTGTGACGGAGTCGCGCAGCCGACGAAAGTTAAGAGAACTGTAACGGTGATGAGATTTTTCATGATTCTTCCCTCCTAAGGTACTCGTATCCTCAGCCTTTGACGCCTCCAGGGCAAGGCCCGCTGCGCTTTCCGGATTACGTTGGCCTGGTGAGTTCTTCCGCAAACACTTTCTCTGTGATCTTCCAGAACTTCTCTTGCTTGCGCGCAATGACGAAGGTGGGGGCCCGCAGAAACTTCTGATGCCGAATCACGTCCTGGGGGGAGCGGAGCTCGAGAGCGAGTTCGGGCCGTCGTAGGTGAGAGCGCAGGAAATTGATGTTGAATTTTTTTATCGAGGAAGGAGTCGAGAAGAAGTGTGCCTCGCTCACATACTGGGCGTCGGCGTCATAGTAGCGAACCTCAAGGTAGGAGTTGTGATTCTTATCCTGCCGTTCTTCGAAGGTGATCCTCTCCGGCGTCAGGACATGAGCGTTCTTCGACAGTTTCGCCTGCTTGAGCTTTGCGTCCGCATCGATCAAGGTGGCGGAGCAGTGATCGCAGGATCGTGCGGTCACGTCATTCTCTAGGCCGCAGGCGTGGCAGAGCTTGTAGCGGAACCGGAACCCGCAGGGTTTGACCTCAAGGGTTTTCACATCATGGGTCGCCCCGCGACACTTTCGGCCAAAATGCTCAAGCACCAAACCATCCTGATCCACAAGGCCCCAGAAGTTGTTCTCAAATCCACACAGGGGACACGTAACGGAGACCGGAACCGTCGCTTCGGACGGTTTCTTTTCGCCGATCTCTGGAGCGTAGATGTCGTGACCCATTCCGGTGTAATCGAGGATGAAACAATCCGTTTTTCCAGGATCGAGTCGAAGTCCTCTGCCCACAATCTGCTGGTAGAGTCCGTTCGATTCCGTGGGCCTTAGGATCGCAATGACGTCGACGTGGGGAGCATCGAAGCCGGTGGTCAGAACCGAGACATTCACCAGGTACGTAAACTTCCGGGCCTTGAACTCTTCGACGATCCGGTCCCGATCTTCAAGCTCCGTGTCTCCCAGGACGATGCGTGCGTCGGCGGCCGGGAGGTGCGAGAGAATTTCTTCTGCGTGCTTGACCGAGGAACTGAAGATCATGACCCCCTGGCGGTGGAAGCGGACCGTGATGTCGATGATGTTCTTCACGATGAGTGGCGTCAGGCGCTTTTGGTTCTTCAGGAGTTCCTCCACCTCCGCGACCGTGTACATGCGGTCCCTCTCGGTGAGTTCGGAGAAGTCGTAGCACGTGACCGGGATGTCGACTTTCACCGGGAGAGTGAGGAAGCGGTTTTTAATCATGTAACTCAACGGGAGCTCAAACACACACTGCTTAAAAAAGCGCGGCTGATCGGTCTTGAGTTCGCCGCTGTGAGAGTATTCATAAATCCATCCGAGGCCTAGCCGGTAGGGAGTCGCAGTGAGACCCAAGATGCACAGGTTCGGGTTTTGCGCTCGAAGCTTTTGGATGACTTCCTGGTACTGCGTGGCCCCCTCTTCGGCGACGCGGTGACACTCGTCGATGACCAGCAGTGAGAAATCCTGAAAGAAATTCTCCGGCGCCCGGGCGACGGACTGAACACTCCCGAAGATCGCCTTCTGCGCGCCCTCTTTTTTCCCAAGCCCCGCCGAGTAGACTCCGGCCTCGAGGTCAAAGCTTTCGTATTTCTGAAAGTTCTGCTCAACGAGTTCTTTGACGTGGGCGAGGACCAGCACGCGGCCTCGAGCGATGCGCGCGAGTTCCGCGATCACGAGGCTCTTGCCTGCGCCGGTGGGGAGCACGATCAAGGCCGGGTCTCGTTTTTTCCGGAAGTAGGCCAAGGTCTTGTCGACGGCTTCTTGCTGATAATCCCGAAGTTTGTACATATTGAGATCGGCGCTATCGGGCGCCGCTATCCTGGAACGACTTCCGAAGGGATCCCCGGTTGATCCGAGGGCCCTCTTCTTCGAGCTTTCTTAGGTGCGCCTCCACTAAGAGCGCCACCTGGTGCGCGGCTCGGGCCGGATCCTCCTGGCGGTACCGCTCGTAGAGCCCGAGGAGTGCCTCGATGAACTCCTGATCTCGGTAAAGCTCTTCGCTCCCGGAGGCTTCGGTGATCTGGCGCATCTTCTCATAGATGAGCTGGCCCACGACAGCGTCACAGGCGGCGTAGCTGATCTGCGCCTCCGTCAACTCCCGTCGGTCCCAGTTCGTGACCTTCGCCGCCTTGGAGAGTTTAACGTTCAGAAAAATCGCTGCCAGAAGCCTCAGCCCGGGATTGATGACCCCGAGTTTCTTCGCCTCAAGGTTAAGTTCCACGAAGCCCGCTGGTTCAAAGGGTGTCAGGCGTTGGAGCGCCTTGATGTCGTCGTGAACGGCCACACCCGCCTTGAGAATCTTCGGGTCGGCGAGGAGGGCCGCTAACTCCTGCGGCAGCTTGGTCATGTTCAGCCGAAACAGGAAGACCCGCTTGTGGGTGCCTAACTGGAGGAGGGAGACGTCGTAGCGTTCGCCCTTCGTAAAGCTGGGCCTTGTTTCCGTATCGAAGCCCAGGAGTGGCTCTTGCGAAAGCTCCTCCACCGCTCGGATCACGCCGGCCTCGGTCTCGACCTGGATGACCTCAGCAGATAATTCATATAAGGGGAGAAGATTGATCTCTTCTTTAGATAGAGTTTTGGGAAAATGCATGCTTCGAGCCTACCATCCGCCAGAGTGGACAGTCGAGCTAAACTTCCCTGTCTGGCCGAGAGGAAGCCTTGATAACGGTTGGGTCGCAACAATCAGTGACTCAGCGGCAGCCGTATAAAAAATTCAGTCTCTGTATGCTGCACTCCAATCACGGATATGATGTCGGGGCCAAACCACAAGGAGATCTCATGAAACTAACTGCACTCGCCCTCGCTGCTTCCCTTTTCTCTTCCCTGGCCTCTGCCGCCTGTTTGAGTCAGGCGGGGGACCGGTATTGTACGGGAGATCCCGTGGTGGTCGAATACCTTCCTGGCGAAATTGTGGGGGTTAGTCTGAACCGACAATTGGTGTCTGTCCGATTCATCAACGGAGCGATCAACACCTACCCTATCTCCGATGTGCTGATCGGAAAGGGATGCCTCGGGAAGTTGTGCGTCGGCGAAGGTGCAACCGTCGAGTTTCTCTCCGGTGAGATCATCGCCATCAGCCGGGCCGAGCAGAAAGTCTCTATTCGATTTACCAACGGAGCGATCCAGACTTACCCAGTCGATCGCGTGACTGTGGCACAAGGGTGCCTCGAGCGCTACTGCGTCGGAGATGGTGCGGTTGTGGAATACCTCGAGGGAGAAATCATCGGGATCAACCGACAGACAAGAAATCTCTCGATCCGCTTCATTAATGGTGCCACCAATACCTACCCGATCGAGAGAGTCAGCATCGCGAAAGGTTGCCTCGATGAGTACTGCGTGGGCGACGCAGCGACCGTTGAATGGTTAAGCGGTGAGATCGTTGCGATAAACCGCTACAATGATAGTGCTTCGATCCGCTTCACGAACGGTGCCATCAATACCTATCCGATCTCCCAAATCTCGATCGGTTCTCACTAGAACAGGATGATTGGACCCGGTTTTGGTACCGGGTCCAATCACGGTCTTAGTTCCCCGGCAGCTTCTTCCATTCAAAGGCCCGGGGCCTGCGTACCGTCTGAGGGCCGCTCCCTTCGCTGAAGCAGGAATAAAAATAGGTCTCATCTAGAACCGGTTTCCCCAGAGTCACACCTTCCAGGGGAAAGTTCCAGAAGCGAGAGTCTGGCTCCGGGGCTGCTTGTCGGGCCAGGGTGTCGATGGAGTATTTCCAAAAGATGCCGTAAAAGCCGACCAGAAGAGTGTCGCCGTTGATCGTGATGGAAGTGGCGCCCGGATCCAGGATGTCTTGGCGCTTCGTCACGCGGAATCGAGTCGGGTCGATGGTGACGATCCCGCGGAATGCGGTCCGCTCGCCGGGATTGACCAAGCTAAAATTATCCATCACCACGAAGAGTTTATCTTGGGAGCGAGCGATCCCCGTTGCCATGGATTCGAGGGGAGCTTGCGGGCCATTGAGTTCGAGCCATTGATCGAAGCGCTCGCTCTTGAGGTTAAACCGCAGAACCCCTTTTCGGCCGTGGGAAATGAAGAGGCTGTCGCCCCAAGGGACGAGGCCCGTGGCGTGCTCGTGGAGGCCCGCGCGTTCTGGGCTTGGGTGAGAGTTGAAGGCCTGAAGCTTTGTTTCCGAGTTGAGGTCCCATTTTTCGAGGCCAGAGTAAGTTAGGACCCAGAGGATATCACCCTGGCGGAAGGTATCGACGACCGCGTCTTGTGCTGTGAGCTCAAAGCGCCTCTCAGTTCCGCGCACAACGAGGCGTCCCCAGGTTGGCTTGCGCGGAATGTCGAACCCACTCCGGTAGGGACCAAATCCTAGGAACACATATTGATCATCATACCGGACAAAATTAGAGCAGTGCTGTTCCGACTCGATCAAGGCCCGTCGAGCTTCTGGGTCTGCGTGCAAAGAGGCTGAGAGGAGGATAAGAAGTAGCAAAAAAAGTCTCATGATCAATCCTTTGAAGGTCCGTACTGGTAAATCTTAGTCCATCTCCTTCCGGCCTGTAAAAAGCTTCTTGTATTTAAGCTTCCTTCTTAAAATATTCTGTATAGAATAAAGTAACTTATGAAACCATTGATTGTCTTGGTCGATGCGGATGACCATCGCCACCACCGCTATGACTCTTTGCTTCAGGAAGTCTTCGACTTTCATCGTGTCTGTCGGCTCGATCCAGACGACGCTGCCTTCGTGTGCGCGGATCTTTTTTTGATCACCGTTCATTCAAAAACTTGCGATGGATTTGACTTCGCACGCCGGCTCCGGAGTCACGATGAGTTCAACGGGGCTCCGGTGGTGTTCACCTCCGACGAGGCTTCCGAGAGTCTCATGGGTCGGGTCTTCGCGGAGGGAGGCGATGATCTTCTCGTCCCGCGGATGGGGAGGGAAGAGATTGTAGTTCGGCTCGAGAGTAAGATCGCTTTTTGGCGAGCGAATAGGAATTTTTTTAAGTTCGGGGCCCTCACCTTGGATCTCAAGAATCTTCGTGCGGAGTTCGGAAATCGGTCTCTGGAGCTCACGCTCACGGAGTTTAAAATTCTTAAGAAGCTTCTTCGCGATCACCCGCGCTTCGTGTCTCGTGAGGCCCTCCTCCATGCGGTCTGGCCTGGGCAATTTGTCTTAAAGGGAACTCTCAACACTCACCTCACGAACCTTCGGAAAAAGACGAAGGACTGGGAATTCGAGATTGCGCACATGAGGCCCCATGGGATCGGCGTTCAGGTGAGACCTTCGCCGCCCTCTCGCAAGGTCCCAAGGGACACCCGAGATCTTCGTCCGGTTCCCTAGGCCCTAATTCGTTCCCCGGAAACTTGCCGGCGGAGTAAACCGACCGGAAAACGTGTTGGGATCAAGAGCGCGGAAGGTAAGAGGGAGGCCGGCGGCCCCGCCGGAGATGTAGGGGACGTCGATCGTCACGTCTGGGGTTCCTGAAGCTCCGGTGCTCATGTCTTGATTCTCGCTCGGAAAATGGAAGACCGAGTCAGAGACAAAGTTCAAGTTCAGTCCTGTGACGGTGGGCACACCAACGCCCGTGGTCCCGTCGACTTCCACTCGTATGGCATCTTTTAGAGTCGGATCGACTTCTGCCACCGCGTGAATCACGAAGTCCGTGCCGTTGGCCGCCCGCTCGGCGGAGAGCTTGGTCACCATGAGAAGGTCATCGGTGCTCTCATAGTGCTCCGTTAGATTCGTACAATCAGAGGTGGTGATGAGGAGTTTGCAGCTGGCGATGGTTCGCTCGTAGAGTGATCCCCCGTCGAAGTAGGTTCGGTACAAAATGAAGAAGAATCCCTCGGTGGAGGTGACGATGGAGAATTTCTCGATGAGGTCGTTCGGGTCTGTGAATTGGTTCAGGATCTCGATCACCGTCGCGGGGGTTCCACTCGTCCCTGCGGCGTAGCTAAAGAGGCCATCGTCATAGAAACCCATGAGGTAGCTCCCGGTGTTGTCGATCTCCCCGCGGATCCGGTCGATGATGTTTCCGCTCGATAAGTCCGTGGGAGTTTTGACCCAGCCGGAGCCCGAATCGTAAACATACGTGCGGATGACGTTGAGCTCTGTGGCGATGACGATGGCGCGGGTGCCATCCGGGCTCAGCCCGACCCAGACTTCCTCCGGCGCCATTGGATCATCGAATTCCACCTTCGTCGTCCCATTGAAGTATTCCATGTGGAGGAATCCGCTGGCCCGGGAGTAAGAGTGCACGAAGCGGCCATCGGCCATGCGCACGAGGCTTCGGCCAGGGTTGAAGTTTTGAAACCTGAGCTCCGAGAGCTCCTCGTTGAACACCGGCTGGGTGAACGTGCCTCGGTAGCCTAAGTTTTGCGGAGCGAACCCGGTCTTCGTTTTCGTCACATACGGAGGGGCGAGGGCGTATTCGTCGTGGGCGAAGTCCTCGAAGTAAAGGTCATCCGCTGGGTCCTCGGGATCGACGAGGTCTCGTTCGAACAAGTAACTGAGACTCAGGGCCTTGACCAGAGAATGGTTCGTTCCGGCATCGGGGAGTTTCTGCGATCGGATGTAGCGGGTGTGGTCTCGCAAAATCGTGCCCGACTCGGAGTCCGATTCGAGCCGCCGGACGAACTGCTCGTAGCGCGCATTCTGCTGATCCGTGGTGTTCCAAAACACGAGGTTTTGCTCGAACAGCTCGAATCCTTCCTCGCTGAAGTCTTTCTGCCGTTCAAAGCGCCCCATCCGGATGTTGGACGTGCCGGTGAGGTCCACGACTTCAACGTTGTCGCAGGCGACGTCGATGACGACCCTCGTCCGAAGCAGCGCGGGTGGCATCACCTCTCGGACCACGAAGCGCCGGTTGAACACCGCCGCCGGGATTGGGTTGGCGGGGTTTGCGGCGACGGCCAGATAGGCGGGCATGGTGAGTCCTGCTGGAGGGTTGCGGAGTGTGACTTGGTAAGCTCTCTCTTCTCCATCCTCCATCCGAGTTAAGCCTCTGGTGATCGCCCGGGGGAGAGGGGTCGTCGTGCAGCGCTGATCCCAAAAGAGACCGGAGATCCCGGCCGAGGAGAGGAAGAGCTCCACCTCTGAGAGACCGATGTCTTCGGTCTGCTCGGGAGGATTTTCTCCGAACGAATCCTGGGCTTCGGCGGCGTCATCGAGGCTCATGATCGCTGCGAGTTCACGCAGTGATTTTAAGAACCCGTTGCCAATGACGTAGGTGTACGGTTGACCGTCAATGTCGAACGCCGACCCCGCCCCTTCCGTGAGTGAAGTGTCCGGAGTGATCAAAAGGAAGGTTTCAGCGCCTTTACTTTGGCACGCATTGAGTATGGTTGCATCCATGGCCGTGAACAACAGAGTGTCGCAGTCAAGCCTCTCCGGAATGCGGATGAAGCTCGGAGTTGCGGGCTCGAGGATGTAGTCAGCGCCGAAGGTTGACCCGAGACCGACGCAGCCTTTGGTGTTATTGTCGCAGCGGAGGAGTGGTCCTTCGGTCCCGAGAAAGTTGGACGCTCTCTGGGAGCTCGTGATGGGAAGTGCGAGCTTCGCAAGTGCGGGATGGAGGAGATGGTCAAACCGAAGGGCCTCGCGGGAGGTTCCTCCTTCGATCCCCTCGGGGAAGCGGAACGAATCGATGAGATCTTCCTCGTCGCAGTCGACGGTGTCATAGAGACGAATCGTCACCGGAATCTTCGTCGGAATCCGTTTGAGCGTCAGGATCTCTTTCGTCGGAGTTTCTTCGGCCGGGATGCAGTTGGAGGTGAGGCCGCTCTCGCGGAAGCCATCGGGTCTTACGGTGTCGAGGGAGACGGTGAGGGCCCTCGCCATCTTCCGGAGTGCTTTGGGGTAGTCGTTACAGAAGAGTGATATCAGCGACCCCGGCGACCGAAGGGACACGGGAGTCGTGGGGTCGTAGAGTGCGCCGCAGGTGACCACTTCGAGTTCACGGAAGGTCGCGGAAGGGGTCGTTAACCGGTACGCGGCCCCGGCGAAGATGTTCTGGTCACAGGCCTCGTTGGAGACTTTTATTTCCTCGAGCTGGTTATCTTCGGAGAAGGTGATCTGCTTTGAAGCGCAGAGGACGTCGCCCTCGAAGACCTCCGTACTATTGTCCCAGCCGACGACGCGGATATCCCAGGTGCCGTAGTCGAGCGTGATCCCCGCGGTGGTCTGGTCAGCGAGTGCGAAGGAGAATTCCTTTCCCGTCGAACTTTTCCCATGGACGAAGAGTCCTCCGTCGAACGTCTCATTCCCCGTGGCAAACTGGCGGTTGACCTCGAGCTTGAGGGAGCGCTTACTTCCGCTGCAGGCCGATGCGAGGATACAGAGAATGGTAAAAAGCATGAGTTTCAGACAGCGCCTCCGTGTGCCGAGATGCTTCCGTATCGGCCGGGAAAGGAGCCTTCTCGAGAGGAAATCTTTTCCCCCGTCCTCGGCGCCCGGGCCCCGGACTCATCCCGGCAAATGATGCCGTCGATAGGGTCTGCAGGAGAGTCCCATGATCCCAATCCTTCTCACTTTGCTTCTGAGTTTCGCGGCCATCGCGAGTCCCGTCGCCCGCGCGGTGCTGGTCAAGGGATCCGTCACGACGATGCTCGCGGGGGTAGAAACCGCACTCGCTCAGGGCACAGAGATCGACGAAGGGGCCGTTATCCGCACCGGTGAAAAGAGCGTCGTGAAGCTCGTGTTCAAGGACGCCTCTCAGATGGTGGTGGCCCCGAAGTCGGAAATGCGAGTGGAGAAATTCAGTGGGAAGGACGCTGGCATCATCGATCTCGTTAAGGGCCAGATCCGATCCAAGGTCTCCAAAGACTACCTCCAGCAACGGGACCAGAACCGCTCGAAGCTCTTCATAAAAACTCAGACCTCGGCGATGGGGGTTCGGGGAACGGACTTTCTAGTTAACGTGAATCCCGAGAACACGTCAGTTATTCTTTTTGAGGGAGAAGTCGCATTTAACCAATTCTCTCCCGGAAATGATCCCGCGGATCTCGACGAGGTCGTCGACCGGGGAGTGCGCATTGCCCCAGGGGAATTCTCGACGGTGGGAGTCGACGCAGGGCCTCCGACGGTTCCGGCCGTCCTGAACCTTAAGCAGCTCGAGCGCCTCGAGAGCAATGAGAACTTTGAGGTTACCCGGTCTCCGGCGAGCGTCGCCGATGAGGGGAAGCGGTCGGTGGTTCCCCCCGGCCTCTCCGGGGAGACCGTCGCATCTGCGGCCCCCGCACTTCAGAGCGAGTTCGCAGCGAACTCTTTGGATGCCGCTGGTTCGGGCGCTGACGCTCGGGGATTCGTCGAAGAAGGAAGGGTAAGGCCCGCCAACGGTTCTTTCCTTCACCTCGATACCGGGACCGTGGTTCCCCCGGCGAGTGACGCCGTCTACGATCCGATCTCCAAGTCCTTCATTCCGGCCCCGGGAGACGGAACAGTTTCTGCCTCGGGTGATTTTGTCCCTCCAGAAAATATCACCATCACGGCCAAAGGCAACATTCTCCTCTCTGTGACCACAGCTTCGGGACAGGTCGTGACGGTCGAGTTACCGAAACCCAGCCCCGTGATCTCTGCCTCCACTCCATCGCTCAGAGAAGTCGCGGCGATGGCGACGCAAAACCCAGGGGGAATTGCGGCGTTGGCGAAGCCCCCGCAGGTGGACCTTTCGACGCTGCCGAGACCTCTGCCACCCCTTTCCGGGGGCATTGATCAGACGACGTCGATCATTCAAAAGACTGAGGGACGACTGAATCTTAGTGTGACAAAATAGCTCTATGAACCTAAGTTTTTTCTTGCTCCTCCTTTTTTGTTTCACTCCCGTTCTGGCCGTGACTCCCATCGAGGAGGAGGCCCGGGAGCTCTTCTTCCGCGGCAAGTACCAGGCCTCTCTGGATAAGATAAAACAGGCCCTCAACGGGGCAGAGATCCCCCTGACTCGTAAAGGCTTCCTTTACTACTGGAAGGGTCTGTCGGCTTCGCGGCTTCAGGATTTCGGGTCCGCGGTGGAGAGTTTCCAACAGGCGCTGTCCCACGCTTACCGCTCCGATGACCTTCCGTACGAGCTTGGCCAGGCCTACTACGGGGCCTCCTTGCTCGCGGAGGCGAAGGTCCAATTCATGGAATCGGTGCGGCTGAAGTATAAAGTCTCAACCAGTCTCTACTACATAGGTCACATCTCCCGAGAGCTAGACCTCAGAGAGGACGCTCGGCTGGCCTGGGAGGCCGTGAGCGGCGTCGCTGACGCCGACGCCAAGGAAACTCACCAGGCCGCGGCCCTCCAGCTCTCGGACCTCGAGCTCGAGGTCGCAGAAGAAGGGAGCGATGTTTTTCGGAAGATCGAACGCGAGGTGATTCCGAGGTACGAGGCGGTGGCCAAGATGGATCCGGCGTCCCCGCTGGCCGCAGAGGCCCAGAAAAAAATTCTGGCCTTGCAAAAGAAGTACAACCTGGTCCTCTTCCAACTGAGGAACGGCCGACCCACGCTGCTTCCGCCGTATTTCCTGCGCGCGGCACTGGAGGGTGGGTTCGATACGAACGTCACCTTCACCCCCCAGGAAACAACCATTTCGGAAGCGCGGCAGGGCTCCGCTTTCTCCCGCGCCGAAGTCTTCGCACGCTACACTTTTTACCTCAAGGATTTCATCTCTCTTTCGCCGGAGTTTCGGACAAACGTGACCCACTATTTTAATCGGACTCCGGAGATCTTCCGGAATGACAACTACCTCGTGGCACCCGCCCTCCGTGGAACCCATGAGCACAGTTTCTTTTCACGGCCGGCGGCGTTTCTTTTCGAGTACGATTTCAACCACTCCGAGCGCGACGTGAACGGTGTGGAGAAGTTCGACTTTAGTTCCCGTGCTCATGTGTTTGGAATCGGCGAAAAGTTTCGAATCCTTGCCGCCGGAGATACGGTCATCCGGCTGCGGCGGCGGAACTTTGAAAGCTACCTCCCCAAGTCGAGCTCCACCGCCCAGGGTATGACTCTTGAGCAGACGGTGCCCTTAAGTAAAAGTATGATTCTTCTGACCGCCGGGTACGAACGGATTCGAGTCAATGATGAAAGCTTTAGCACCAATGTTCAAACGTATCGAGGGGACTGGATCCTGCCAGAGCTGTGGCGGAAGCTCTCATTTTCTCCTGGGTTGGCTCTGGCCATTTCTGATCCGATCAATGATCGGAAAAAAAGAGGGATCGAGACCCTCCTTAATCCCTCGCTGCGCGTTTCCCGCAAGCTCGGTCATGGACTCGGATTAACGCTGCGCCTCGAGCATTCTGATAATCGCTCAAAAGATGACGAGCGCTTCAGTTACAAGAGGAACCTTGCGGCCCTTGAATTAGAATTCGTGTACTGATCCAGCGTTGACAAAGGGGGACCGTAAGAGGGAAGTATCTCCATCCCCCGTTTCCTCTGGATGGCCCATGAATCAGATAGAATTCGAGCGCAGAGCTCTTCTCTTCCTTGAACTCCTCTTCGATGATCTTGCCCAGGTTGGTGTGAGGCCCGAGGCCCACTGGGACATCGACCATCTCTGCTACCGCACCTCCACCGCCGCAGAGTATGACTCCTTAAAACTGGCCTTCGAAGACTTGGGCGATCTTCTCATCGAAGCCCCGGTGAACGGCCGCCTCATTGCAACGTTCAAGCTCCAGAAGGCGATCTACTTCCGAGGGTTCGTCATTGATCTGCTCGAACTCCCAGCACCGAAACCAGGTAAACTCACTCCGACGGGATTTGAGCACATGGAGGTCGTCTGTGACGTTTCTTTCACCGAACTCCAGGACCGCTACCCGGGCCTAAACTTCGACCGGCAGGGACTTTCTAAAGATCTGAACCGGGAGCTTGAGCTTTGCCTCGGGCCTCGGAACGTGAAGTTCCACCATGCGTCTCTTGAATCGATCATTAGACTCGAGGAGAATTCTCGTGTTCACGAGGCGCTGCAAGACGCGGGAGTGCTCCGGGACCTTCGCTCAAAAAATCCGCTCGTCGTTGGGACATTCCCGCTGGGGCTCTCGCTGGAGAGTTCCGACGTGGACGTCCTCCTCGCCGCTGCGGACCTTGGGACACTTGCGAAAGACTTAGAACAGCTCTACGGCCTCCGACCAGGTTTCTTCCTTGAGCATCGGTCGGTGAACGAGAGGCCCACGCTGATCTGCCGCTTCACTCAAGGGGGAGTTCGGTTTGAACTCTTTGCCCAGAATCAGGAACCGGTCCAGCAGGACGCGTTTCGGCATTACCTCGCTCAGGAGCGGTTACTAAAACTCGGAGGCGAGGAGCTCCGGCAGAGAGTGCTGCACCTACGGAGCGCTGGAACTAAAACCGAAGCAGCTTTTTGCCAGGCCCTGAAGCTCACGGGTGACCCCTTCCAGCGGATGCTTGAGGTTCAGCGCCTTGGGACCGGACAGGTGAGGGCCCTGGTTAGCGGTCGAGGAGACGAGAAAACCGAAGGTACGTGAGCTCGTCCTGCTGAACCTCTCCGATGAGAGTGAAGCCAAGCCGGCGCAGAGTTTTCTGGCTTGCTTTGTTTTCCGGAAGCGCGCTGGCCTGGAGCGCGGAGATGTGAGGTCGTAAGCGGGGGAGCTCTGCCTCAAGGAAAGCGAGAGCGAGGGTGGGCATGAGGCCCCGTCCACGAAACTCTCGATAGAGGCCATATCCGAGGTGGGCCGTTTCATCCTTCTTTGGCGACAGGAAGATGTATCCCACGGGCGCCTCATCAAGCAGGATCTCGTGCATCACCCGCGACCATCTCTCCTTGATGTCTCGCCACTCAGCTTCCGCGGTTTCACTCAGGAGCTGGGGGAAGGAGTCCGCCGCAGCGTCAGTGGCGATGCTATTCCAGATTCTCTCAAACGAGGCATCATCGAGCTTAAGAAACGAGATTTCCATGACTCTACTCTAGCATGTTTCCTCTCCGGAAATTAACTTTCCACGATCTTTAGCTGATAGTAGGATGAAGAATTATGAAAATGGATGCTATGGCCCTCCTCAACGCGGTCTTCAACACGATCAGCGACGGGATCTTGCTGGTTGACCGTGAGGATCGAGTCATCTTTAGCAACAAGCGCTTCGGTAAACTCTGGAAGATTCCTCCGGAGATCGTGAGCTCAGACGATGACCAACTTCTTTTGCAGTTCATCTCAGATCAGCTCCTGGACCCTGATACCTTCATCGCCCGTGTGCGTGCCCTGTATCAGGATTCTGTGACGGAGAGCTTCGATGAGATTGCCTTTAAAGACGGCCGTATCTTCGAGCGCACCTCAAGGCCTCTCTTGATCGATGGTGCCTGGCAGGGCCGCATTTGGAGCTTCCGGGACGTGAGCTCCGAGCGCCAGGGGAAAGTTCTCTTCTCTGCCGTCACCGACCTTTCTCCGGATATCATCAGTCTCATCTCTCCAGATGGTGAGCTCACTTTCAATTCTCGCGCCGCTGAGCGGATCCATGGGTATGCGCCAGAGGAACTCATCGGAAAGAGGATTTACGATTTGATTCATCCGGATGAACGGGGAGCCGTAGAAACGGTTCTCAGTAAGCTCCGGGCAACCGATGGCTCCCTCGCTCGAGTCCGGTACCGATTCCGGCATAAGGATTTCTCCTACTCCTGGATGGAGGCGACGGCAGTGAATCAGCTCCAGAACCCGCTCGTGCGCTCGCTCGTGGTGATCTCCCGAGAGATAGGTCAACAGAAAGAGCTTGAAGATTCCTTAAACCAGGCGCTGAAACTCCGGGATGATTTCATCTCCATCACTTCCCACGAGCTCAAAACGCCGCTGACGAGCATCAAACTCCAACTTCAAATGCTCCTTCGGTCTGGCCAGTCTTCGGCCCCACCCTCCCCGCCCAAGCATCAAAACATCACTGTCCTTTTGGATCAGGTGAATGCGCTCCAGCGGCTGATCGACGATCTTCTGAGTGTGACGCGGATGCGGACGGGAAAACTCGACGTGGATCGGCAGCGAGAAGACTTGGGCCAACTTGTGCGCAGTCACCTGCGCTCCTACGAAGCGCTGTTTCGAGACGCCCAGTGTGACCTCATCGTCGACCTCGATCTCGACGCTCCTGTGTTCTGTGACCGGTACCGGATTGAGCAGGTCTTGCATAACCTTTACTCCAACGCCATGAAGTATTCCCCTGCGCGCCAAGTAACCATTCGCTTGGAGAAGCGGGAGGACTCTGTGATCCTCTCGGTGAGCGACCAAGGGCCAGGGATCCCGACCGAAAAGCAGGAGAGTATTTTTAAGCTCTTTGAGCGCGGCGCTCATGCTCCCAATGTCCGAGGTCTCGGGATCGGTCTTTTTATCTCTCGCACCATTGTCGAGGAGCACCAGGGGCAGCTCTTGCTCGAAAGCACCACTGGGAGCGGAGCCACGTTTAAGGTGGTCTTGCCGATCGCTTAAGGCCGTGTTTACCTCCACCTTGACCAAGGAGAAAGGACATGGCGCGAGGAAAGGTCCGTCGCATCTTGAGGCTCATCGGGACGAGATTCTTCATGGAGCGAGAGCTTGATTCTCCAGTGAAGCCTGGGTGGGGCCTTCCTTTAGAGAGGGACTTTGGACCGTCCTTCGGGATCGATTACGCTCGGTTTAGTGACGTGCCGGATGTGCGCGCCGACGATGCACTTCGCGCTCGGGTGCTGTTGCAACTCGGCCTAGGCCTCTGCCTTGCCCCGGAGGTGATAAAAATTTTCGTACGAAATCGTTTCGTCTTCTTGACCCTTCCGGATGATGAGTCTGTCTCTCGTGAACACGTTCGTACCCTCTTGTCTTCGTTAAAAGAGATAGTGACTGTAGAGATTTCTCAAGGAAGCGAAGGGCTCAGGCGGTAGCGGAACCGGTGAACGATCAGGGAGGAGCCGAAGGCGGCCAATCCAAGAGCGCCTCCTAGTCCCTGATTGAAGGGAAGTGCGTAAAGGAAGAAACCCGCGAAGATCAAGGCGGCAAACAACAGATCCCGCGCTGTGAAAAGGCTTGGACGGCTCATCCCGATGAAGGACGCACCGAGGAACGCCGCGGAGACCGTATCTTTTTCTGGGACGGGAAAGATTGAAAGTAGCAAGACGAAGGCGAGCGTGGAACCCGCCGAGGCACGGACCAGTCCGATCGAATAGCGCTCGGTGAGTAACCGGGTGAGTTGGGAGCTCGCAAGGCACACGAGAATGATCATCCCCACCATGCGAATGCCCGCCGGAAGACCAAAAAAAAGAAGGAAGAAAAAAAGGCGACCGTTCCCATCTTCCCGCCGATGCCCGCGCCGAAGGGTCGAAGGAGAAGGAAGACTCCTGCACCAACGAGCGATACTCCGATTGCGTCGGTGAGCTGAGAGAGGATCTCCGGGGAACCCATCCCGATGAAGGCACCAGTGTAGACTGCGGCCTGGAGCTGGTCCCGATCGATGAGCCGCGGGAGGTGGACAAATGACCCGATGAGACCCGTCAGTGCCGCAGCGGTGACCGCCCCGAGGGAAAGTGAATCTTTGAACATGAGGCAGCAAGCACAACCCAAAAAGACGAGCAGCGTTTGTTTTAAATAGAGTCTCATGGGGTGAGGCTAGGGGCAGCTCTTGAGCTGACCATTGAGGAACTGGGTTATCGGAGTCGCCGCTTCGGCGATCTTTAAGAGCCCATCGAGGTGCCCTCCTGTGGTCTCGAGGACAGAGACCATCGCCTTTTTCCCTTTGGTACAAAGAGTCCGGGCCGCAGCTACGGAGAGCTCTGGAGGAAAAATCAAATCGGATCTCACGGGAATGAAGAGGACCTCAGCGGCAAGAGCAGAAGTTTCATTTTCCACGTTAAATGACTGGATCGCCTTGGCCATGTAGAGGAGGGAGTTGGCGTCGATCTTCGAGGCACGGGCCTCGCCTCTGGTTTGGAGCAAGGCCTCGATGGCGTAGCGGTGTTCATAAGCTGTGAGCGGTGCTCGCGAGTCAGACTCAAAGCCTCCCCCGACGGTCTGGGCCCAGTCGAAGGAGACCGATGAATGAGTGATGAGCTTCAGCGACTCCGTTAGACCCGCCAGTGGTGCCGTTTTCCCGTAGTACTGACCCTTGCTCCATTTCGGATCAAGGAGGATCGGTGCCGACCAGAGGTCCAGGAGGGCGATGGTGTAGGGCGGAAGGGAGAGGCCAGGTCCGATGACGGCGATAACTTTTCCCACCTCTTTGGGAAAGGCAACGGCGTACTCCATCGCCTGGGCGGCCCCACCGGAAGCCCCGGTCACGGCCAGGAGTTTTTTAATTCCCAGGGAATCCACCAGGCGTTTCTGAACGTTCACGAAGTCCCTCACGCCCACCAAGGGGAAGCCCATGCCGTAGGGCCTTTTGGTTTTCGGGTTGCGGCTCGCAGGACCCGTCGTGATTGTCGTGGGCTCTCCGGGTGTCAAGTTCACCAGGGAGTCGACGGCGATGATGAAGTATTTATCCGTGTCTAAGGCCTTCCCTGAACCGATGATCCCATCCCAGTAGCCGGGGCCAGCATCGCTGGCCGCATACTTTCCGGCGGCGTGGGAGTTACCGGTGAAGTAGTGGGCGATCAAGATGGCGTTCGACTTCTCGGCGTTAAGTTTTCCGTAGGTCTCGTAGCCAAACCGAACTTCGGGGATGGTTTTTCCTGAAACGGTGGTGTAGCTCCCGAGTTTAAATTCTTCTTTTTTGACTATCTCATCCAGAGGAAAAGCGTCCAGCGAAGAGAGGATAGCGAGGAGGGCAAAGATTCGTTTCACGAGGAACTCCTGTTTGGGTACTGAAACTCTACCCAATCTTGAAGCAAGATGTCGAGGGATGCGCCAGATGAAAATTTGAAAGATTCCATGAGAGTTTCGACACCAAATTTGCTAGGCTCGAGCGAGGAGACTTTCTGCATGCTGCTCATCTGTACCTTTCTCATGATCTTTGACCTGTGTGCCGCGACCTTTGAAGAACTGAAGACCCTGGCCACAGAACGATCTTTATCTCTTCAGGCCCAGGAGCTCGAGGCCCGGGCGCTGAAAGCGGATGCGAGTACCGCTGGCCGTTGGCAAAACCCACTCTTCTCCGGCCAGTTCGGAACCCTCCGCTCCGGCAGTTCTCAGGGGGCGACAACGGAGGTTTCCCTCACCCAGCCGATTCCCCTCTCGGATCGCTTCGGTCTGCGGCGCCAGTTGGGGGAGCTTGCGGTGTCACAGCAGAAGACGCGCTCTGAATTTTACCGGCTCTGGGTCCGGCATCAAGCGGTCCTTGCGGGCTGGAGAGTGACAACGGCCCAAGCCCTTTATGAGCATCGAGTCGAGCGCTCGCGTAGGCTTGGTCTTATCAAATCCAACATCGAGTCAAGGCCCCGCGTGTCTTCTCGCCAGCGCGTTGAACTCGCCTTGATTCGCACGGCACTCCTAAGAATCGAGGGGTACCAGGAGGAGAAGGCCAGTGAACTCAAGCGTGCGCTGGCCGATCTCGAATTCTGGACGGGGAAACAATTCCTCCCCCAGGACCTCCGGTTTTCGCTTCCTAAAGAGGTGTTGGAAACGACTCCTTCGCTCCCGGAGCAATCAGCGTCTCTGGAGCTCACCTTGGCGAGAGATAATCTTCGCGGAGCAACCCTGGAAGCCGAGCTTGCTCGGAAGGAGCGGCGTCCGGACCTGTTGCTGGGAGCAGGGCATCGACTGGAAGCCGTGGCCCCGAGAAACTACTTTAACTACGTCATCCTAGGTTTCACGGTTCCCCTCTGGGACACGGGAGACGGGCGGCTCGAAGCGGCCAGTGTCCGCCGACGAGTCGGGGAGCACGAGCTCCGGCAGGTCGAGCGCGAGGTGGGCCTCAAACTCCTGAAGCTCTCTGAAGAACTCACCCTGGCGCGCGCTCGGATCAAGCGCTTCTCTCCGGACCTCATTCCGAAAACTGAGCGCTCCCTCCAGGAGGCGGAAGCCGGTTTCCGCCAAGGATTGATCGATGCGAACGTCTTTCTCCAGGCGGAAACGCAGTTCCACGAAGTGATCGATGAAGTGTACCACGCGTGGGTTCTGTACCTGGAAACTTTGAGTGACTCCCAAATCACTAGAAAAGAGGAACTTTCGTGGCAGCCGATGTAGAAAAGAAATCCCTCCTCGATGCCTGCCTGTGGTGGGCGCTCTCGAACAAGTTCTGGGTCCTGACCCTCACCGCGATCTTCCTCGGGCTCACGGTGACGAAGGTCAACGACCTCTCCATCGATGCCGTTCCGGACATCACCAACGTTCAGGTCGTGATCAACACGAAGACCCAGGGGATTGACCCCGAAAAAGTTGAGCTCACAGTCACGCAGCCCATTGAGTACGAGATGATGGGCCTGGGGAAGCTCCATGACATGCGATCGATTTCGAAGTTTGGCCTCTCGCAAGTGACGCTGATTTTTGACGACGAGACTGACATCTACTGGGCACGCCAGCAGGTTTCAGAGAAGCTCCAGTCCGTCCTGGGGCAGCTCCCCGACGGTGTGGCGCCGGAACTCGCACCCATCTCTACGGGCCTGGGTGAAGTGTACATGTACTCGCTCTCACTCAAACCGGGAGCGAAGCCTTTTGCGAGTAAGGAAGCGGCGCTGCTCTATCTCCGGGAGCTTCAGGACTTTGAAGTCCGGCCACACTTGCGCCGGATCAAGGACGTCGCGGACGTCGACTCCAACGGAGGCTACAAGAAAGAGCTTCACATCAACATCGATCCGCGAAAGCTCATCGCTCTAGGCCTCACCCTCGATCAAGTGGAGCGCAAGCTCTCGGGGCTCGGGGAGAGTTTTGGCGGTGGCAGTGTGCGGATTGGGCCCGAGGCGCTGATCCTCAGGGCGAGTACCAACCTCGAGGACCCGGAAGACATCGGCGGCATCTCCCTAGGCCTGCGCTTCAACGGATCTCCGATTCTTCTGAGGGATTTCGCCACGGTCTCGTTCGACGCTGCTCAACGCCTCGGGAGCGCCACCCTCAATGGCGAAGAAACTGTCCTCGGGACGGTCTTGATGAAGAGCGGGGGAAATGGGCGCGCGGTGAGCTCGGACGTCGAACTTGCCTTAAAGGACCTTAAGCTTCCGGACAACGTCTTACTCACTCACCTCTACTCCCGTGCTTTTTTGGTCAACACGACGCTGAAAACGGTCGTGAAGAGCTTGGCGGAGGGGGCCGTGCTCGTGATCTTAGTCCTGCTCGTCCTCCTCGGCCACTTCCGCGCGGCGCTCATCGTTTGCTTGGTGATTCCTCTGTCGATGCTGGGAACGACTTTAGGCATGCGGAGCCTCGACATCTCCGGGAACCTCATGAGCTTAGGGGCGATTGACTTCGGGCTTGTGGTCGATGGTGCGGTGGTCCTGGTAGAGACCCTGATCGCTGGCTTCTACGCGCTCGGGCCACAGGAGCGGGTGCGCTTATCAAAAGACGAAATCGTCTTCGAGAAGGCCCGGGTCGTCATGCGGCCTGTGGTGTTCGGACTTTTTCTCATCATGCTCGTCTATCTGCCGATCCTCCTCCTCGAAGGGATCGAAGGGAAGATGTTCCGCCCGATGGCGTACACCGTCCTTTTAACTCTCGGCTGGTCTCTTCTCTTCACTATCTTCCTCATCCCTGTGCTCGTGTCAAAATTCATCCAGCTCCCCGACATCAAGGAGGGCGAGGAGGGCGATCACGACACGTGGATTTTCCGGAAGCTCCGAGCGGTCTATGGCCCACTCTTGCGGCGCTCATTAGAGGTCCCTAAATTCCTCCTGGCCGGCGGTCTCCTCCTTCTTGTCCTGGCGACCCTCACTTTCCTTCAACTGGGTGCGGATTTCATCCCTCAGCTCGATGAGGGTGACCTGGTGGTCAACGTGACCCGGAATTCTCGGGTCTCGCTCGAAGAGGCCCTCCGGCAGCAGACGGCCCTGGAGGCAGCGATCCGGGACTTTCCGGAGATCGATCAGATCTTCTCCCGCCTTGGAACTCCGGAATCGGCGACGGATCCGATGGGGGTCCATTTAACGGACATGTTCCTACTCCTCAACAAGGACCGAGGGACTTGGCGGTTTGGCTCAAAGGATGAACTTTTCGCTGCCGTAAAGGCGCGCATCGAGAGCCTCGGCTTCGAGCAGGAACTCAGTTCCACCCAACCGATTGAGATGCGCTTCAATGAGATGCTCGAAGGATCTCGGGCCGATGTCTCTCTTCGTGTCCAGGGCCCGGAGCTCGCTTACCTGATGGAGACCATGGCCCTCTTGGAAGAGCGAGTGGGCAAGGTCTCGGGCCTTGAGGGCGTCGAGCTTGATCCTCTGACCGCACTCCGGAAAAGCCGGGTCATCGATGTGAAACCCAACTTCACGAAGCTCGCCCAGTTGGGGATCTCGTTGGAGGAGTTTAATCACACCATCGTGAGCTTCATGCGAGGCACTCGGGTCGGGGGTTGGGTCGCGGGGACTCGAAAGTACCCCATCGTCATCCACCTCTCGGAGGAGTTTAGAAATGATCTCGCCAACATCCGTACGCTCCCGGTGCGGCTGCCCGAGAGCGGATCGGTACCCCTGGAGTCGATCGCGGCCATCGAGCTGGTCGATCAGGTCACGACGATTGCTCGGAACTGGGGCGAGCGCTACGCTGCGCTCTCTCTTAACATCGCCAACCGGGACACCATGGGCTTTGTGAACGACGTGAAAAAAATTGTTGCGGACACTCCGGTGAAAGCTGGGCATCGCCTCCACCTCGGGGGCCAGTTCAACAATCTCGAGCGGGCCCGGGCCCGACTCTTTGTGATCATCCCCTTCACCCTCCTGCTGATCCTCTTCATCCTCTGGCGAGAATTCTCTTCCTTCAAGGATGCCCTTCTGATCTTCCTCTGTGTCCCGTTCGCCGCCTTCGGAGGGATCTTCGCCCTCTATTTCCGAGACATTCACCTCTCGCTCTCGGCCGCGGTGGGCTTCATCGCTCTAATTGGCATCGCCCTTCTGAATGGGATCGTGCTTCTCACCGTCTTCCGGCAGTTAGCTCCCTTTCATACCCATCTCCGTGAAACCGTCATTGACGGAACTCTCTCGCGGCTTCGGCCCGTGGTGATGACAGCCCTCGTGGCGTCCCTGGGCTTCATCCCGATGGCGCTTAACACGGGCCTTGGGTCCGAAGTTCAACGGCCCCTCGCCACGGTGGTGATCGGAGGGATCCTCTTTTCGACGGTTTTGACTCTGGTGTTCTTGCCCTCTATGTATCTCTGGATGCGAGGCTCTGAGGATCGAGTGTGAGGGTCGGGTGCGCAAGACGGATCTTCCTCTCTCGCAGCACACGCATGATCTTCGAGGCGACGGCATCATGGAGTTGGTAGCGAGTGCCGTAGTCGTAGAGTGAGTAGAAGAGCTTGATCGTCATCCAGGACTCCGTGACCTCAGTGACGAGGGTGGTGGGACCGGGCTCTTTCATGATTCCTGGGAAGCCCTGGACTCCGCTCAGGAGGGCCGCCTTCGCTTCCTCGATGGGAGTGTCATAGCTAAAGCGGTAGACCTGGTTCAGGCGCACCGGTCGCAGGGTCTGCGACAGGATGATGATCTTACTCTGGGCGATGGTTTTATTCGGAAACATGATCAGCTCGTCGGCAAAACTCATGAGAAACGTCGCGCGCCAGTTGATCTCGTAGATCTGGCCCACCCATTTCTGATCCCCGTCCTGGATCTCCACCCAGTCGTTGATGTGGAAGGGGCGGTCGATCTGGAGCGCCAGACCGGAGAAGAGGTTCCCGAGGGTATCCTGGAGTGCCAGACCTAGAACGAGGGAGAACACGGCCGAGGTCGTCGCCACGGTTGCGATGTTGAGACCAAACACGCTGGATCCGATGAGACCGAACAGGAAGACGGAGAAGACGAAGGTGAACAAGTTTGCGATCAACCGAGGGACACCGGTCGTCATGTTGGAAAAGAAGAGGTAGAGGTAGACGTAGATCTGGGCGATCTTGATGACGCCGACGGCACCCACGAAGAGAGTGACGAGGCCCAGGTAACTCGAGAGCTTCTGAAGAAACGGCTCCTGCAGGTGCTGCCAGAAGAGGATCCAGTAGACTCCGGCCAGGAGGCCCGAGAGGCTCACGAAGAGCGAGGTAATGAGAAAGCGCTCGCGCAGTTGCCCGTGCCGGCGCGGGGAGATTTTCCCGAGGAGGAGTTTATAAAAGATCCAGGCCACGACGATGAGACCGCTCGAGACCAGGAAGGCCTCGTAGCTAATGAGCGGTTGGATTTGTTCGATCGGAATCCATTTCACGAAGAGGTGTTTCATAGGTGCCGGAAGATGGAGAGGTTTAAGCGTTGGGAGAGTTCTTTGAACACTGCCATGCCTCGCAGCGAGTGGCCCTTCTCATCGATGGGCGGCGAAAACACCGCGATGCCAAGCTTCCCTGGGACGACGCCGAAGATGGCCCCTGAGACACCGCTTTTAGCGGGTATCCCCACGGAGTAGGCCCATTCACCAGAGGAGTCGTACATGCCACAGGTGAACATGAGACTGAGGATGTCTCCGACGTACTTCTCCTGGACGGCCCGTTTTCCGGTTCGCGGATTTATCCCACCCCCCGCGAGGGTTGCGGCGATGAGAGCGAGGTCTCGGGTGTTGGCGAGGATTGAGCACTGCTGAAAGTACAGGTCCAAGGAGTCGTCGATGTCATCACCGATCACTGAAAAATGGCGCAGCAGATGGGCAATGGATCGGTTCCGATGGGCAGTGTTCTTCTCCGATTCAAAAATCTTCTTATCGTAAGCGAGGGGTCTACCGGCGTAGCCCTCGAAGAGGCCCAGAACGCGTTGGAGTCGTGCCTCGGCCGATGCCCCACGGATGAGCGAGCTCACGGCGATGGCGCCGGAGTTGATCATGGGATTGTAGGGACGGTGGGTGTGCTTTTCAAGTTCGACGATGGAGTTAAAGGCTTCTCCCGTGGGTTCGACGCCAACTTTCGAGAGCACGAATTCTCTCCCAAAGTCTTCCAGAACGAGGCCGTAGGTCAGGGGCTTGGAGGTCGACTGAAGGCTGAATAGAACCTCCGTATCTCCTGCGGCGATGAGACTTCCGTCGACGCCGGCGACGACGATCCCGAAGTGCTCTGTGCTCGCCTTGGCGAGCTCGGGGATGTACGTGGCCGCAGATCCTTCTCGAAGGCCCGCGTACTTCAAGTGGAGTTCATCGATGAGTGCCTGCGTTGGCCCGGGCATAAGGTTCCTCGGAATGGAGTCGTGGTCTGACAATTATAGTTCAAATTCTGAGTCTTCAACAGTCCGTATCTCCCAGCGGATTGACGGAGGGCCCCCAGGGTGGGGAGGGGAGTAGAACTTGAACATTCGAGTCTATTTTTAATGACTCGGTGCAGTCTCTGTTCCCATTCTTATTCTAATTCCGCTATAGAGGGAGAAATTTTTTGGAGGTTTCCATGACTAAATTTTTCCTCGTCACTGTGTTTTTTGTTCTTCTCTTGCCTCTTGAGAGCTTCGCCGCCCAGTACCGAGTCCAGAAGGTCCGAACCATCGGCGGTCTCAAGAACAAAGTGATCTTTCAGAGCACAGACCTTCGGAAGGTGCGGGGAAAGAACCTCCTGAAGGGAAAGCTTGTCGCCCAGTGGGGTAGTCGCGTGTTCGAAGTTCTGAATGCCTACTACGCCTGTGACCGGAGAAACTTTTGCCAACTCGAGTCGAGTGTTCGGGTTGCGACGTTTGAGCGCTGTCAGGTCAAGAGTCCCATGCGCGTTGAGTGCCGGAACCGATTGATCGACCGGAGCACCGGGGGAGGCTCTCCGGAGATCATCATCCACGATGACCCTGACAGCACCTCCGACTGGCACCGTGATCCACGCAACGACGAAGATGAATTCCCGGCACGCGTGGACGGAGAGTTCGACGATCTCTTCTAGGCTTGAGCTTGGGCGGCTAGCGTTTTTTTACGCCGGCCGCCTGGACGTAGGCGAGGAAATCGTCGACGGAGCTCGAGGTCTCTTCTTTTTGTTCCTGAGTTTCTTTGATCAGTTGGATGATTCTCTTCGCTTCTTCTTTGGATAAAACTTTCTTCGTGCATTTGGCCGGGTCACCGGGATGGACCGTGACCAGAACTTCCTGGTGGATGTTCACCGAGACCTTGAGGGAGCCAAAAGAAAAATGGTGACCCTGGTCTGTTTCCACCAGTTCGCCCTGCTGGATCGCTCGGGCCACCTCGCGGTCTTTCACTCCCCGCTCCCGTTGCCGCTCCGTAAAATGCCGTGTTTTGATGAAGCCCTGAAGAGATTTTTTTGACATGAGTTATTATGCCGGCGCAGGTCCTGGCTTTACAAGTCTTGGGCGCTCCTATTTACTATGAGCTATGACTTTTTTTGATTCGCTCATCCTCGGTTTCGTCGAAGGCATCACGGAATTCCTCCCCGTGTCTTCCACCGGGCACCTCATTCTGGCCTCGAATGCCCTCGGGCTTCCGAATTCGGAGTTTCTGAAGATCTTCGAGATCGTGATCCAAACGGGTGCAATCTTGGCGGTCATTTTCATTTACTGGAAGGAACTCCTCCAGGATCGCACGTACCTCATCAAATTGGCCGTGGCCTTTGTTCCGACGGGGATCCTGGGCCTTTTGTTTCATAAGATCGTGAAGCAGTACCTCTTTAACCCGCCGGTTGTGTGCGGAGCGCTTTTCTTGGGAGGGATTGTGCTTCTCTTCTTAGAGAAACTCACTTCTCGCATGAAAGTGCGAGAGATCACCTACACGAATTATTTCTTCCTCGGGGTCTTCCAGTGCCTCGCCTTCATCCCTGGTGTCTCCCGCTCGGCAGCGACGATCCTCGGGGCTCGGCTCCTCGGGGCGACCCGTGAAGAGGCCGTGAAGTTTTCCTTTCTGCTAGCGATCCCGACCATCCTTTCGGCCTCGGGCTACTCCCTTTTGAAAGTGTCCTATACCCTTTCTAGCACGGAGTACATCCACCTCGCCGTTGGCCTTGTCTCCGCGTTCGTCTTCGGCTTCCTGAGTGTGAAAGTCTTTCTCAAGTGGCTCGATCACCGGACCTTCATCGCCTGTGGGATCTACCGAATTTTGTTTGCGCTGATGTATTACCTGGTCTTCATCCGAACCGCGTAGCTCCGGGTCCTGGCACTCTTCTTCGAGACGGTCGTGATTCCCAACTGTGATTCCCAACCTCAATTGACTAATTTCTATCCGGCCGTCCATTCGGGGCAGATCGCTGAAGCTTAAGTCGTTATTATTACATTTTGGAGAAGTGGCCAATCGATTGCAACCCCTTCCAAGATGATCTTAAGAATTCTTCTTCTTAGTTTAGCCCTGTTAATTCTTGCTCCTTCACTTTGGGGGGCGGATTGGTTCATTCCCCGGGCCCCCCGTCGCAGACCTCTGGACCTGAATGTTTCGAATCTCGAAGTGGCCCAGCGGACGCCCCCAGCGGCGAGGTCCGTTGTGACGATTGATTTGAATCTTAATGGCCCC
The DNA here is from genome assembly GCA_027487515.1 of Pseudomonadota bacterium. Lineage (GTDB taxonomy): Bacteria > Bdellovibrionota > Bacteriovoracia > Bacteriovoracales > Bacteriovoracaceae > Peredibacter. The sequence goes on along the minus strand of JAIYDL010000018.1, from coordinate 184,206 downwards.
GACTGTGAGAACGGACGGATCGATCTCACCCAGAGTGGTCTTCGAGACATGACCATGGCCCGAGTGATGCTCGATGACCGATACCAAGTGATGCCGCGGGAGAGGACTCCGCACTTGGTTCGCGGAACGATCTTCGACCCGAATCTCGGAGTCCTCGGAAAAATTGCCTTCCGAAGCACAGACCGTGTGAGACTGGGACTGGTGGTCTCTGGGAGCGGAGCATCTTTTGCCAACATCCTCCGGGAAGTCGCTGACCGGCGAGGAGATCTACGGGGGATCTCGGAGAATGAAGAGTTTATGTCAAGTATCGGCGGAGTCACCGTGAGAATCAGGCTCCGGAAGTCCTTCTGACCGTCTTCCGGTAGACTAATTTACCGCACAATCTAAATTTTAAATTCTCGACGGACTATTTACTTTATCTTAACGAAGAATCTGGCGAAACGGAAGAAAAGGAAATTCCCTTCGCTTATGAAAAAGACAATCCTCTCCGCCCAAGATGATCGGTGGTACCATGACCTCGTCCAGCACACTTTGCTCAGCACTGGAGCTGATGGTCCGGTCGATGCCATAACGAAGCTTGCGGCCACCCAGTGCGAAGTCAAGATGGCCTTCGTCACAGTGGTGGATCGCGAGCACGTCGCGATCAAGTCCCGCATCGGTGCCGTCGAGGACGAGGTCGCGAGGATGCTCACACTTTGCGACCGGACCTCCCAGTCTCGGGGAGTTCTGGTTTTGAATGATATTTCGTCGGTGATGAAGCTCAGTGACTTCGCCGCCTCCGTGCCTGTGGCCCGTCACTTTTATGCGGGGGTTGCCCTCCGCACTCAATCCGGTGCCTTCGTCGGTGTTCTAGGAGTGCTGCACTCCTCCCCCAAAGAGTTCTCCCCGGCCCAGATGTCTCTCCTCGAATCCCTTGGGAACATGGTGGTTGCCCTGTGGGAGAAAGACCTTCGGAAGGCGACGCATACTGCGTCGACCGTGGCCGCGCATCTCACGGGCCTCTCTGAAGAGGAACTCCTCGAGGAGAAGCTCCTCTTCAGAGATCAAAGCTACCGGACTCGCATCGATCAGTCTTCGGACGCGATCATGACCCTCTCGCCACCGGACTGGCATTTCTGTACCGCCAATCCCGCGACGCTCAAACTTTTCGGGTGCTCCAGTGTGGAGGAGTTTTGCCAACTCGCACCTTGGAAACTTTCACCGGAGTTCCAGCCCGACGGGAAGCCATCCGCAGACCTGGCCCCGGAGATGATTAAACTGGCCCTGAGCCAGGGGGCCCACTTCTTCGAATGGACTCACATCAGGCTTGATGGAACTGCCATGCCTTGCACCGTTCTCTTGTCTCGGATCATCGAGAGAGATAAGCATTACCTCCAGGCGACGGTGCGAGATATCTCAGAGCAAAAGATGTACGAGCGGGAACTCCAGCTGTCTAAGCGCCATCTCGAGGTCGCTCTGGAGAGCGCCAACCTCGGAATCTGGGAGCTCAACCTCTCCACGGGGGAAGTGCAGTATGACGAGCGCTGGTTTCGAGCGCTCGATCTCTACCCGGAAAATTGGCCCACCACTTGGGAAACCTGGGCCTGCAACATCCACGCCGAAGATCTGCCACGGGTGAACCAAGAGCTCGAGGATTTCAAGGCCGGGAATGCCATGACCTTTGAGACGGTGTACCGCATGCGCCATCACGCGGGGACCTGGCTGTATATCCTCTTCCGTGCGAAGTACTCTGAGTGGGACGTTAACGGAACGCCCTTCAAGTTAACCGGGACGATCTTGGACATCACGGTGCAGAAGCGCCGGGAGCTAGTGCAGGAAGAAATCTCGCGCCTCCGGGGTGACTTCATCAGTCTTTCGAATGACCGGAAGAGTTTTTTTAAACACCTCATAGGCCGACTGATCCACCTCGCCAACGGGAACCATGGACTCTTGGGAGAGGTCGAGGTCGAAGATAAAGAGCGCATCCTTAGAGTTTTCGCATTCTCTAGCCTTAACACCACGGACACATTCGATCGCATGAGCGGGGAGTTCGGCATCCAGGACCTCGTCTTCCGGAAGCGGCACAAGCTCATGACCTACGTTCTGGAGGCCGGAGAGCCCTTAGCGATCAATGATCAGGCCCTGCTTAAGAATCTCATCCCCTCGCAGCTCCCGGAGCTCGAGAACTTCCTTGCTCTTCCGATCCATCACAACGGGCAAGTGATCGCCGTCGCCGGAATCGCGAACCGCGAGCAGGGCTTTGACGACTCCCTCATCTCCGATCTGAGGCCCTTCATGGAGGTCATCGGCGAGATGATCCATGCCCGGCGCGCCGAGGATGAACTCGCGCACCAAAAACAGCTCGCCATGCACGCCTCTAAGCTTGCCTCCATCGGTCAGCTTGCAGCGGGCGTCGGGCATGAGATCAATAACCCTCTGGCGATCATCTCCGGGCAGCTGGCCCTGGCCCAGATTGATCTAGCGAGCAACCCTTACCCGGAAGTGGCCGATCGGCTCTGTAAGATGGAGATCGCTGCCGGGCGGATTGCGAACATCGTGAAGGGGCTCCGGACCTTCGCGCGCTCGGACATCGATAAGCTTTCGAGCTTTGACTTCTACACGTCCATCGAAGAAACGGTCGCCATGCTCGAGGGGATCTTCGCCCGCGAGCAGGTCGTTCTCCGGCTCACAGGAGCGCGGATTCCAACGGCGATCCTCGGAAACCGAGGCCACCTGCAGCAAGTGTTGGTCAATCTCATCTCAAACGCCAAAGATGCGACGGAAGGCAAATCGTCCCGGGAAATTCTCGTCGCTGTGAACTACGGCGACGACCGAATGAAGGTTTCTGTCACCGACAACGGATCGGGAATTCCCCAGGAAATTCGAGAAAAGATCCTCGAGCCTTTTTTTACCACGAAAGATGTCAACAAGGGGACCGGGATTGGCCTGTCTCTTGTGAGCACGATCCTCAAAGAGCACAAAGGTCGACTCGAGATTTCGACGGCCATCGGCGAGGGATCAACCTTCTCGTTTGATCTTCCCGTGACGACGGTGACCGAAGCTCAACTCAGTGGCCGGAGCATGCTGAAGCAGGTTCCTAAAGAGCGCTTTGAGATAAGAGTCCTCCTAGTCGACGACGAGGAGGGGTTGCGCGAGGTGCTTCAGCACATGCTCTCTGACATTTGTACAGAAGTTGTGGCGGCCCCCAATGCCCAAGAGGGATTGCGCCTCCTGCGGGAAGGGATGTTCGATGTGGTCATTTCGGATATTCAAATGCCGGAGATCGATGGGTTCAAATTCCTGGAACTTTTGCGGCGCGAAGCGCTGCCAGTTCAGCCTCGGTTCATCTTCATCACCGGAGGCGTTGAAATGTCTCCCACTCAGGAAGGGATCGCTGATCGAGAGGCCGATGGCTTCCTACCAAAACCTTTTGACCCGGGAATGATCGCCGCGAAACTCCGAGAGCTGCGGTTAAAAAAACCAGCGTAGCCGACCTTTGCATTCCTTCGCTCCCTGGATAGAATCATCCAACCTCTCTCCAAGGACCCTGCTCATGTCACTGCTTTTCTCTCCGCTAAAAGTGGGTGCCCTCACGCTCCCGAATCGAATCATCATGGCGCCGCTCACTCGGGCCCGGGCCCCGGGCAGGGTCCCGAATAAACTCATGGCCCAGTACTATGCCCAGCGGGCGAGCGCAGGCCTCATCCTGACCGAAGCGACCTGTGTGTCTCCGAGTGGTGTGGGGTATGCGCACACTCCCGGGATCTGGTCTGAGGAGCAGATCGCCGGTTGGCGGTTGATCACGGAGGCCGTGCATCGGGAAGGTGGCCGGATTTTTCTTCAACTCTGGCATGTGGGCCGTGTTTCCCATCCTCTTTTTTTAGGCGGAGAACTGCCGGTGGCCCCCTCTGCCATTCGACCGAAGGGGCACGTGAGTTTAGTGCGGCCTGAAACGGAGTTCGTGACTCCTCGAGCTCTCCTACTTGAGGAGATCCCAGGGATCGTGAGTGATTTTCGGGCCGGTGCTCGGAACGCGAAGGCGGCCGGATTTGATGGCGTTGAGATCCACGCGGCCAACGGTTACCTCATCGACCAGTTCCTGCAGGACCGCTCGAACCATCGAACCGATGCCTACGGAGGCCCGATCGAAAACCGGGCGCGCTTCTTGCTCGAGGTCACAGATGCCGTGATCGCAGAGTGGGGTGCCGACCGTGTGGGTGTTCACCTCGCCCCTCGGGGGGACGCTCACGACATGGGAGACTCGAATCCAGAAGCTCTCTTTCGCTATGTCGCGCAAGAACTCGGCAAGCGGAAGATCGCTTTCCTCTTCGCTCGGGAGTTCCCTGGACCTGACGCTCTTGGAGCAAAACTCAAGCAGGACTTTGGCGGCGTCTTCATCGCGAATGAGCGCTTAACCAAAGAGGTCGGGGAAGAGATGCTGTCGGCCGGCAAGGCAGATGCTCTCGCCTTTGGTCTCGCCTTCATCGCCAATCCCGATTTGCCCGAAAGACTTCGTCGGAGTGCTACCTTGAATGAAGTCGACCGTGCGACGCTCTACTCAGAAGACGACCGAGGCTACACCGACTACCCGTCGCTTAAATGATCTCCGTGAGGTTTCGATGGCCGCTCTCCGTAATGAGGATGTCATCCTCCAACCGGACGCCACCGATTCCTCTCCAGGCCTCGATCTCAGTCCAGTGAATCTGATCTTTAAACTTGCTCCGAGTTTCATCGTCCGAAAGAAGAGCGTCGATGAAGTAGAGCCCGGGCTCTACGGTCACCAAGTATCCCTCTTTGAGAGGAAGATCAACTCGAAGCCGGGCCCCCGCGTAGCGCTTGGGATGAGGATTAAAGGGGCCTCCGGTATCTCTAACCTTGAGTCCCACCAGGTGACCAACTCCATGCGGGAAGAAAATCCCAATCGCTTCGCTCTCCAGGGCCTCCTCCACGCTGCAGCGGAGAAGACCAAGATCTTTAAGTCCTTCCGCCATGGTCCGTGCGGAGGCGAGGTGGACATCCCGCCACTCGACTCCGGGACGGCACAAAGCGATAGATTTTTTCTGGGCCCGCTGAACCGTTTGGTAGAGGGCCGTCTGTTGGTCGCTGAACTTTCCCCCGGCACTGAAAACTCTGGTCACATCGACACAGTAGTCCTGGACATCGGCGCCTGCGTCGATCAGAACGAGATCTTTGTCACCGATGACCCGAAGGGTAGGGATGGCGTGAAGGATGGCGGCATTGCTACCGGCGCCGACGATGGTTTCATAGGGGAGCTTTTCGGAGCCATTCCGGAGAACGGTTGATTCGTACTCGATTTGAACATCACGCTCAGTCATGCCAGGTCGTAAGCTCTCGCGAATCCTCCGATACCCCGTGTTGGCAATGGCCGCGAGCTTTTCGATGAGGTCCACTTCGGCCTGGTCCTTCACTCGTCGGGTCCCGAGGAATGCTTCGAGGAGACCCGCCCGATCTTCCTCTGGAGCGAGGTCCAGTGAAGAAGGGTGCTGTCCCAGAATAAAGCGTTGAGTAAAGCTCCTCCCGGTCAGCCAGGCCTCAAAACCTTTGAGATCGGTTCCAGGGTAGGATTCGCCGCCGCCTTCCCAGACCTTCTCCTCCCGAGTCACGGGTTGGACAAAATCAATCCAGCCATCGCTTAGAGTGAAGACCGAAATCCCGCCCGGACGCCGGAAACCAGTGAGCCAGAAATAGCTGGGGTGAGGAAGGAACGGGTACGTTTGGTCCAGACCGCCAGGCTTCTGGATCGGTGATCCAGCGTGAACGATGACCACATCAGAGTCCTTAAGCAGCGGTCTCAGGGCCTTGGCCACACGGGCCTTACGGGCAGCAATGACGGAAGGGGAGAAGAGCATGATTCGCCTCTTGGGAAAAGGGGGATGCGCCTGAGTCTAGCATGCTAGCTCTGACGCTTCCAGCGCTTTAACAGAAGGGCATTCGTGACAACACTCACGGAACTCAGGGCCATGGCGCCGCCAGCGATCACGGGGCTCAAGTACCCCAGAGCAGCAAGGGGGATTCCGATGAGGTTGTAGAAAAAGGCCCAGAATAGATTCTGCTGTATCTTGGCGTAGGTCTTCCGGGAAACGTCGATGGCGTCCGAGATCAGAAGGGGATGACTTCGCATCAACGTGATGCCGGCCGTGTGCATAGCAACGTCAGTTCCGGTGCCCATGGCGATCCCGACGTCTGCGGCCGCGAGGGCAGGGGCATCGTTGACGCCATCTCCAACCATGGCGACGATCTCCTCTCGAGCGCGAAGCTGATCCACGATCTGTGCCTTCTGCTCCGGGAGAACCTGCGCGCGGACTTCATCGATCCCAAGTTCGTCAGCAACACGTCGAGCGCTGCTGATATGATCACCGGTGAGCATGACCGTTCTTATTCCCCGCGCCTGGAGTTCTCTCACGGCGCGCTTCGCCTCGGGCCGGACCGTGTCTCTGAACGCGATGACCCCGAGAACGGCAGGGGTAGATCGGTCCGCGAGAACGGAAAGCGTTTCACCCTGACTGTTGAGTTTTTCAAGTTCTTCTTGGATTTCCTTTGTCACTAAGCCTAACTGGGTGAGTGCGGCCAGCGACCCAAAGAAGTACTTCGTTCCCTCGACCTTCCCCTCGATCCCTTGACCGGGAATGGCCCGGTTTTCACGCACCACCCTTGTCGGGAGGTTTTTCGCTTGCGCCTCCCGGAGGACGGCCCGTGCTAAGGGGTGCTCTGAACCCTGTTGAAGCGCGGCACCGATGCTGAGGATTTCGTTTTCATTTGCTAAAGACAGAGATCTCACAAGGGTTACGGTCGGTTGTCCCAGGGTGAGAGTTCCAGTTTTATCGAAGGCGACGACGCTGACTTTGTGGGCAATTTCTAGCGCACCCACGTCTTTGATCAGGATTCCGGCCTTGGCGGCCATGCCAGTTCCCACCATCACCGCTGTTGGGGTCGCGAGCCCTAAAGCGCAGGGACAGGCGATGACGAGGACACTCACTGCATTCACAATGGCCCGCTCCCAGTCTCCGGTTCCGAGTCCCACCCCCAAAAGAGTCAGGGTCGATGTCCCAAGCACCAGAGGCACAAACCACGAAGCCACTTGATCCACGAGTCTTTGAATCGGTGCCTTTTTTGCCTGAGCGCTCTCTACCAGTCGGACGATCCGCGCCAGCATGGTTTCACTTCCGATGCTTCCCACTCGCACGGTGATCGGGCCGTCGCCGTTGATGGCGCCTCCGATGACGGCGTCTCCAACCGTCTTGGCGAGCGGAGTGTTCTCTCCGGTCATGAGGGACTCATCAACCTGAGATGACCCGAGGGTGATGGTCCCGTCGACCGGGAGACGCTCTCCGGGCCGAATGAAGACGAGGTCTCCGACCCCGACCTGTGAAAGCGGGAGCTCGACCTCCTCTCCTCCACGAAGGACTCTGGCGGTCTCGGGTTTTAAATCTTGCAGGGCCCGGATCGCCGACGAGGTCTGGGCCCTCGCCTTGTGTTCAAGAGACTTCCCCAAGAGCACAAGGGTGATGACGACGGCGGAACTCTCGAAATAGAGGTGAGGATGAACCCTGGTGAGAAGGAGGTAGACGGACAGGGCGAACGCAGCCGTGGTCCCAACTGCAACTAAAAGCTCCATGTTCCCAGTGCGGGCCTTTACCGCAGACCAGCTTGCGGCGTAGAACCGGGCCCCGATGATGAACTGGACCGGTGTCGCCAACCCGAGCTGAACCAGCGGAGGAAGCATCAGATGCAGTCCAAAGGCTTCGAGGAGCATCGGCAGAACCAATGGCAGCGACAGGACCGAAGCTGCGATGAGAGCGCGCTTGTCACTTTTCTGTGAATTTGCTCGGTCCTTCTCAGGCCGCGGAAGTAAGCTCGCTGCGTAGCCCGCGCCTCGAATCCGATCCATGAGTTTTGTGGGATCGGTCTTCGTGTCCTCGAACGCCACGGCCGCTTTCTCGGTCGCTAGATTGACTTCTGCGCTGAGAACGCCGGTATCCAGTTTAAGGACTCGCTCCACCCGCCCGACGCAGGAAGCGCAGCTCATCCCTGTGATGTTCAGCACGATCTCTTTTCTCACCGCTCATCCTTTCGTTCCTCCCGCTAATAAACCCCTCCCGGCGAAGAAGGTCAAAGCTTTTTTCGGAACTGGCGTGGATGATAAAGGTTGAGGCCGTGGACGTGGCCCCAACCGTGACGGAGACGAAGGCTTGAACTAGTGGGGTGCGGAGTCTTGGAGCGTGTCCCGAAACTCTCCAAACTTGCCCTCGAGAGTATCCATGTTTTCTCGAATGAGGTCCGAGATCTTTGGATAGTTTTCTTTCATCCTAAGGGCGAGTCTCGTGAGGAGGACTGACGTGATTCCCTCGGCGACATTCTTCACCGCTGGGCTTTGAATGAATTCGCGCAGAACTTCTCTAAACCCACGATCCCCAACAGTGCCGTCAGTGTTTCCCTGGGAAGTGCCGGCAGGACTCTTCCCAAGCCGTGCCTGAAAGTCTTCTTTTCTCGGATTATTTTTTTTTGCCATGTTCGTGTTTCCTCTTGAAAGGGGATTAGTGTGCCAGAGGGGTATAGTCTCGAAACTCTCGCAGCCGAGACTCCACCGTCTCGAAGTTATCCTGGATGAACTGGGAGATCTCGGGATGATTCTCGTAGTAGCGGTACAAAAAGCGTCCGATGAAGAAGGCACTAACTCCGCCGGCGACGGCCATGGCCCAAGGATTCCCGGAGGCTGCCTTCGCTATCTTCTGATAACTCGCGCCTCCGATGAGGGCCTTTAATCCTGAAAGATTCAGAGTGACAGGAATCCCATTCAGGACGCCTTCTTTTGAGACTACCGCTTTCGTGCTTCGTGTTTTCTTTCGACCTAGGTTCCCGTGGGCAAGTCGTTTGGCCATACAATTCCTCCGTGGTAAGGTTTAACGTTGGAGGAATGGTATCAGGCCCGGGCGGACCAGGAGTTTTAAGATCATCAAAATTTAAGGGCCCCGCCGGTGCGTGATCCTCGCACCGTGGGTCTGTATCAAAATAGCCCCATGCGCCCGGGCGTTGCCATCGGGCGCCTGGTTCCCTTTGGCCCCACTCGGTACAGTTCCAACGGATTAGGGCCGGCACTGAACTCGCAATTAGGTTTCTGACCGAAACGAACAGGAGGTTCGAAATGAAAGTCATCACCGTCGTCATGCTGACCCTGTCCCTCTCGAAGAGCTTTGCGATGGAGTTTTCGTTCCGAGACCTGGTTCGGGTCCCGACCGTAACATCCTTGAACGTTGTTCCCAGTAACCTCGCTGAACTCTACCCCGCAGGTCCGAAGAAAGTGGAGCGCATGATCGCAGGCCGCTTCGAAACGAAGTATCCGTCCCAGTCCTACCGAGACGGTCTGCGGCAGAAACTCCGCGGGTCCCAAGGGTTCTTCCGCTTCTAGCCCTGGACGCTCTCCGGTGTGTCTCAAGGAAGAATTTGGTTACACACTGGACCCCCTTTAGGATCTTCGCTGAAGCCTCCGGTTCGTTTGATCTTTTGCGCATCTTTGGTCCACCGGGTCTCGCTCGAAGTGTCAGCACCAAGAACTTTTCAACTCAGGAACTCTTCCCATAAGCTCGCCCGGAGATTAAACCTCCAGCAAAGGATCGAGCAATGGGCCTAAGTAGAACAGTGAGCATCGTCGTCTTCGGGAGTTTCCTCCTCGGGGCCACGGGCTGCGGCAATGAATCGAAGTCAACCACTCGCAGAACCATGAACCCGGTCTGCTCCGGTGTCGGTTGCCTTTCGACGATCAGTTGGAAGTTTCTCCTCGAAGGACGGAGTTTCCCAGCGAAATCCCGGATCGATGTGAATGGCACCACGGTTCTGAATGAGTGCGTCTCAAAGCAGAAGTATTTCATCGACCGCAGCACCTCTCCCGAGGCGCTGGTGCTGCCGGACTTTCCCATGCCGAAGCGCGGAGCCCTTGCCATCGACATCATGGACCTGGGTGACGACTGCGCTCAGGAATCGATGTTTTTCTCAGACGCTGACGTCGACTTTGAGTTCACCAAGTCGGGCGACTCGCACGAAGTCCTGATCGTGATCTAGGTCGGACGGTTGAGAGGGGGTTCGATCCGGACTCCCTTCTCTCCTCTCGACGTGAGGGATCTCTAGAGCCCTTCACTCGCGTCGACCTCAGGGCATGTCTTCAAGTGCCAGCGAGAGAATTTCTTCGGCGTCGTAGGCGCTCTCCCCGGGGCCTTCACCGAGGTCGATGATCCCATCCACGACGGTGGTGGGCCTCTTGAGATCGGGGTCATACCGGCGGCGAATCTCCCTTCCGCGAACGGTGAAGTACGGGGCCCCCTTTTCGATGGCGACGGCCGCGGCTTTTTTCATCCACAGAATGTCTGCGATGCTCTCCTCCTCGGGTCTCTGGACGGCGAGACCGATCCGGTAAGAGGCCATCGCCGCAAGAGGCGCTTCAGCACTAGGCATCTTCTCTTCCTGCGCCTCTCGGGTCTCTGGACTTCTTCCGAGGTCGGCGGACTGGGTCCCCGCCCTGCGGATTTTCTCTTGCTTCAGGGTCGGGACCAAATAGATGAGTGAGGCCATGATCACGATGATAAAATCTGTCCATCTCATCCGGGCCCCCTCCACTGAGTCCTGATTAAACTCGGACCTCGATGGATTGGAAACTCGGGGCCCTCGATCTTCAGTTAAGCTTCGGCCCTCGTCTTTGAGCAACTAGGTGCGTGCGGCACGCTCCAGGATTCCTTTAGAACCGGTGCCGCGGACATCCATTAAACTGAGAGGATGAAAACGCTCATGACCTTGCTTACTTCTCTTCTCATCAGCTGCTCCTCAGACCAGAGTTCGAACTGGGACTCAGGAGCTGCCGCGAGGCACTCCTACGAGCAGCAGCGCAGGGAAGAAGAGGCCGAGCAAGTTCAAAATCAATTCCCGACGATCACCCCAGGGACTGAACGCAATCAGCCGTTCTAGCTCTTCGTGATCAGATACATCCCATCCCGCACGGGGAGAAGGACTTTGGTGTAGCCGTCGAGCGTTCTGGCGCGGGTGTTGTGGGCGATGATGGAGTCGGTCTGTTTATCTCCCCCGGGGGTCAGAATCTTTCCACTCCAGAGCGTGTTATCGGTGACGATCAAGCCTCTCGCTGAGAGGTTGGCGAGGGCCCACTCAAGGTAGAGAGGGTAGCCGTTTTTGTCCGCGTCGATGAAGATCAGGTCAAAGGGACCGGTGAGCTCACCCAGAGCGTCCGCGCCGGGTTTAAGCACCTGGGTAATTTTTTTTCCGTGCGGGGAGCGGTCCCAGAACTCTCGGGCGATCTTCGTTGTGTGGGGGTTAATGTCCACGGTAGTGATCGATCCCTCTGGCGGCAGCTGCTCTGCCATTGCAAGGGCGGAATAGCCGGTGAAAGTTCCCAGCTCCAGCACTCGCTTCACACCGCCGAGTTTGATCAAAAACCCTAGAACAGCGGCCTCCATCTCTCCGATTAACATGTTGCTGCCGGAAACATGCTTGACCGTGTACTCCCCGAGCTCCTTGACCAGGTCGCTCGGCGCCGTCGAATGAGTTATGCAATAAGTTAGTATCTCTGGAGGGATCACTTTTGACTCCTGGGCCGGGCTTTGGACTAGACGGTTAGGCCGTCGATTGGTTTAATCAAGATATCAGGAGTTTTCCCATGAAAAAATACTTTTTTCTGGCGTCTTTGCTGAGCGTCTTGGTTCACGCCGCCTCGGCGAGTGCCATCTTCCCTCGGGTCACGAACCTCGGGACCAGTGTGCAGGTATCGATTTGGAATCACACGGATAGATACGTGACCTGCTCCGGCTTCGTGAACCTCGGCTACGCCAACGGTCAACGCTCCTCCGAGAGCGTGTTCGAATCCATCCCGTCTCGCATCACTTCCTACCGAACAATCTACGGGCAGCCGTTTGGTGAGAGAATCGTGATGGTCGACCATTCTCTTTTTTGCCGGTAACCGGTGAGCACGTTACAGTACCTCGACATTCACACGCACCGCAGACACCCCCATCCAGAGGCCGTGAGCGTGGCCTGTCTCTCGGTCGATGAGCTCCTCGTTGAGTCCACACCCTCCTCCTACACTTCCGCGGGTGTTCATCCGTGGTGGACGGAGGACTACACCTCCGCAGAGATCGAAGGGTTTAAGCGTCACATCGAAAGCCTTCTTCAAAAGGAGCGGCTCTGGGGCATCGGCGAAACCGGGATCGACCGGGCCTACCCTGAGTTCCTGGAGCTTCAGTTGTCCTTGTTTCACTGGCACCTGGACCTCTCTGAGCGCCATGCCCTTCCACTGATAATCCACAGTGTCCGTGCAGGCTCTGATTTCCTTCAGATCCTCAAAGAGAAAAAACCAAAGTCACCCTGGATCTTCCATGATTTCCGAGGCAACGAGGCCCTGATGCGGGACCTCCTGCGGCTTCATCCGGAGACGTATTTCTCCTTCGGGATTTCGATCGATAATTCGCCGCAGATCAGAGAACTCTTACCTCTAGTACCCCTCGCAAACCTCTTCCTAGAGACCGACGAGCAAAAGCACCTTGATATCCATGACATCTACCTTCGTGCGGCCCACCACCTCGACGTCGATGTGGGCCTTCTGAAATCTCAGACCTGGGCGAACTTCCGGAAGATGACAAAAAAGTTTCATTAGCTTGTCACGGCCGACGCTCATTGATCGTTATGATCATTATGAATCGTTGCTTACTGCTCTTGTTCATCGTGTTAAACAGTGCCCTCACTTGGGCCCATCCCGTCATCTACCAGGGAGGATGGGCCCTGAGCTCTTCCAACATGCCAGAGTTCTCAAACAATTATGTCATGTATTCCTACTCGCGGCGGCTGGCCGCGGGCCTGGAGCACTGGCGCTTTTCAAAAGACCGGGCCAACAACGAGCTGGGTCTGATCAAACTCAATCAACTCCTTTGGCGGCACAACGGACCCGATTCCCAGGCCAATCTCTACCTCCACAGTGGCGTTGGGGTGGAGGACCGAGAGTTTGGAGCTGAAAAACGCACTGTTCTCTCTGGTCTTGCGGGTGCCGATATTGATTGGGAGACTCGCACGCTCTTCGCCGCGGCCAAGTACTACCAGTTTCAAAACTCCTTTGTTGCCCAAGGACGCATTGGTTTCTCTCCCCGTAAGGCCTCGTTTAAGGAACTACAGACTTGGCTTATGTTGCAAGGAATGGTCATAGGTGACGTCCAAGATAGATTAACACTGACGCCCCTCGTTCGATTTTTTTATCACAACGTTTTATGGGAACTCGGTTCAAGCACCCGCGGAGAGTGGTTGCTGAACTTGATGGTCCACTATTAGTCGGAGGACAGCTTATGAAGTTTCTATTCGTTTTCATTATTTTGAGTTTCTCTCTCTCGATCCTTGCCGCTGAAATTTCTATCAAGGTTAGTGGCATGGTGTGCTCAATGTGCGCCCAAGGGATTCAGAAAAAATTTGCTCCTGAGACGAGCATCCGAGAACTCCGCGTCGACATGGACGAGAAGTTGGTCAGGATTCGGACTTACGAAGGGAAGGATCTCTCAGACGGAACCATTAAGAAGCTCATTCAAGAGGCAGGGTATCATGTGGCGAGCATTGAAAGAAAGTAGGGCGATCACTTACGCCTCTCTTTTTACTTCCTTCGGGACACTCATCTGCTGCGCCATTCCGTCGACCTTGGTGCTCCTAGGCTTCGGGACAGGTCTGGCCAGCCTTTTGGGGCATTTCCCCTTCCTCGTATGGCCTTCGGAACACAAAGGGCCCGTCTTTGGAGTTTCTCTCAGTTTGTTGACCTTGGCCTACCTAGGCCAGCGCTACGCTGGAGCAAAATCCTGCCCAATCCAAAAAAAGGATGCCTGCGAATTGAGCCGATCCTGGTCTCGGCCCACCCTCATTGTGACCTTTGTGATTAATCTCATCGGAGCTCTCTATGCCTTCGTCCTTCCTAAATTTCTGTGAGATCATCCTCAGGTGAATAAGAGTGATGAAGAGTGGATGCGGGAGTATCGTGAGGGGAGCGAGGCTGCGTTTCTTTCGCTCTACGAAAAGTACACCCCTCTGGTCTACGCCTACCTTCGGCGGCGGATCCGAGCAAGCGACCTGGATGATCAGTTCCAGAAAGTCTGGCGCCAGCTTCATGAGAAGCGCGGTCTCTACCATGATCAGCCTTTCGCTCCCTGGTTCTTCGTACTCATGAAACACCTTTTGATTGATGAGTACCGCGCCCAGTCCCGGCGGGACTTATCACTCCACCACAGAGAAATCATCTCTGAGCTCTACGCCACCCAGGCCGACCTCGTATCCGAAGAGACCGAGGCCCTTCTTTCGAAGTTGCCTGCGGAAACGCAGGCCCTGGTTCGACGGTACTTCATTGAAGGCGTCGGCTACGCGGAGCTCGAGCAACAAACGGGTCTGTCACAAACGAACCTCCGCCAGCGTCTCTCCAGAGCGCTTCGGGGTCTAAGAGGTCAGCGTGAAGAAGAGTGAGTTTTTAGAATTTTTAGTCGGCCAGGAAATCCCACCAGCGCTCCTCAAAGCGCAGACGAAGGTCGATATCCTGCTTTCCTTCCGGTCCCGAAGGATCGTTTCAAGGTTCATCTTTTTTGAACTCCTCGGGGCCCTCTTCTCGCTTACGATTTGCCCGCAGTTTGGCCTGGGTTTTCTCGAGGGGCATGGGCTTGCTCACGCCTTTCGTTCTCTCGGAGAGCTCGCCTGCGCGGCTTCCTGCGCTTCGCTCTTCCTCTCGAGTGGGCTCCTGCTCGCCTTCTTTGGAATGCCTGGAGAAGAGCTTTGGTGGGTCTGGCGGCGTTTTAAGTTGTCCTTGATCCTCATCCCACCGCTCCTTTGGGGTGTACTCATGCTCACCAACCGCTCTGCGGGCCTTCCACGCGAGTCCGCTCTCTTTAGCTTGATCTGGATCGGGGCCGGCGTCTTGGTGCAGGGCCTATGGCTCGAACTCCGGAGCCAATCCTTCGTTAAAGACCTTGGGACGCGAACCTCAGCGGGACCGCCTAATCCTGAAACACCTGTAGGTAGACAAACTTAAGGTACCTCATCTCCGAGAGTGCCATAGGGTAGGGATGATCCTCTGGCTGACCCTTCACCAACACCACCTTCCCACGACGCCGCGCCTTCGAGAGGGCTTCTTGAACGATCTCTTGGAACTCTTCAAACCCGATGTGGCCAGAGCAACTGGAGGCCGCAAAAAAGCCTTCGTCTTTCACCAGACGAAGTGAATCCGCGAAGACTTTGATGTACGCCTCTCGTGCGGCGGCCACCGCTTTTTGGTTCGGGGCGAAGCTCGGCGGGTCGGTGATCACGATGTCCCAGAGCCGCTTTTCTTTCTGCGCTTGCGCCACGAACTCGAAGGCATCTTCGCAGACGGCGTCGTGAAGCCCCGGCGCCAGATGGTTGATCTGCCAGTTCCGTTCGGCACCCTTGATGGCATTGGGTGCGATGTCGACGGTGGTCACCCTCGTCGCTCCTCCTAGCCCCGCGTACACGGAAAAGCCGCCCGTGTACCCAAAGAGGTTCAGAAGAGTTTTGTCCCGAGACACGGAGCGGATGAAGTTTCGGTTCTCCCGTTGGTCGAGGAAAAAACCGGTCTTCGCCGCGTCGACGATGTTCGTTCGAAACTTCACGCCGTGCTCGAGGAACTCTAGATCGGTGAGCTGCTCGCATTCCCCCTTCAGGATGAGCCCCTTTTCTTCCTCGCGGTTCTTCCGCTTAAAATACACGCAGCGAACGGGAAGCTTTAGCCCGTCCATGATGAACTCCGCCAGGGCCTCTTTCTTCCAGAACGCCTCGGACGCTACGCCATCGAGCTTCAGCACCGCAACCCCATCGTAGTAGTCCACGACCAGTCCCGGGAGGTCATCGCCTTCACCGTTCAGGAGGCGCAGGCACTTATTTTCTCCCGTAAGGAGGTGCCTTTTGTTTTCGGCCGCTCGCAAGAGGCGCCGCTCCACTTCTGCATCCGTGAAGCGCCGATCCCCAACCGTTAGAACTCGGAAGGCCAGGTTCACCGTGGAAGCGGTGAAGCCATGAGCAACCACTTCCCCTCTGGGACCCGAGAGGATCCCATACTGGCCCTCGGGCCCCTTGATCTTTTCTAGGGCGTCGGCGAAGACCCACGGGTTCCCCCGCTTTAAGTGTTTGGTGATGTCGCGAGTGAGTCGGGGGCGCAGTGGTTTTTCAGCGGAAAAATACTTCATGGATTTGTCCCTTTGAGGAACCACGTGACTTCGTGCTTGTTGTGATGGAGGTGAACGATGCGTGACCCGGGGATCTCGAGGAACTTCAGCGTCTCTTCCCAGTCTGTTTCGGCCTGGTACTTGATGGTGCAGACAAAATTTTTCACCGTCCCCGCCGCCCGGAAGCGGTTGACGAGGTTCAAGAGCCGCTCGGGGTAGCAGATGATATCAGAGCAGAACCAGTCGATCGGGCCGAAGGCCCCGGGATCCAGGCCGAAGGCACTTTCTTGGCGGAACTCGATGTTCCCGAGATCCATGATCCGCTTCTCAATGGGTGCTTTATCGACGGAATAGACTCGGTCAAACTCAAGCATCCGCAGGACCCACGTCCACCCTCCCGGGCAGGATCCCACGTCGATCGCGGTCCCCCCGCGGATCGCCTCCGGCGCATAGACGGTGAAGAACTCCCAGAGTTTGAGGTAGGCGCGAGACGGGGGCATGACTTTGTCTTCGTCAAACTCCATGGCGCCGAGGCCGAAGGGAGAGGAGGTTTCTTGGGTCGCGAGCATTTCATCCTCTTCCCACAGGGTCCAAAAACCCATGGGCACTGACGGGAGCTGGTGCCGGAAGGGGAGAGTGCGCTGTTTAATCTTCGGGAGGCCCTCCTGGATGAGCTCAGCGCGCCGATGGTTGGTGACGGTGTAAAGCGCCCAGTTGCGGCCCCGCTCTTTGAGCCTTCTGGCGCCGTCGTTGATGGACGTGATCTTGATGGATTCAAGCCCGAAGGCCGTGACCTGGGCCCAGATGAGTTGCGGATGAGAACCCTCCACGAGGTAGAGGCGATCCCGCTTGTGGGCGACGGTAAGGGCCCGGACTTCGAACTCGCGCTCGAGCTCCTTTTCAAACTTATGAATCGCGAGGTAACCCGTGTAGATTGTCATGGGAACTCTATACACCATCTACCCTCTGTGTTAATAGCCTCCCCATGCAGAAGACTAAAAAAAACCAGGAATCCCGAGTCTACGGGCGCCACGCCTGCCTTAAGATCTTTGAAAAGCGACCCCAGGACATTGTCCGTGCCTACGTGACCCGTGAGGGTCTCTTTGAGTTCAAGGCCCTCATGAAGTACCTGGCCGATCACCAGCTTGCCTACCACGTGGTGGAGAAAGAAGAGATCGATACCATCACCAAAGCGACTCACCATGAGAACATTTCCCTCATCGTGAAGGCCAAGAAAGCACCCGAGGCCAAAGACCTTCTCGAGGCCCCGGGCCGTTCTCTGATTTTGTGCCTCGAAGAAGTTGAAAATCCCCACAACCTGGGGGCGATTCTGCGATCCGCGGCCCACTTCGGTGTGACGGCCATCCTCTATCAGGCGAAGGTACCCGTCGCGAATTCCGCCGCTGCGATTCGCACGGCAGAGGGAGGTGCGGAGACCGTACCTGCAGTGCAACTGAGCGACTGGAGCTTCGTCCTCGACCAAGGTGCTAGAAACGGATTCGTGACCCTCGCGACCTCGAGCCACACGGGTCTGTCGCTCTACCAAATCGCCTTCCCTGAAAAAGTGCTCCTCTTCCTCGGTGCGGAACGGGAGGGCCTCTCTGAGAAACTTCTGAAGAAGATGAATCAACTGGTCTCAATCCCAGGGACCGGTGAGGTCGAGAGCCTGAACGTCTCCGCTGCGACAAGTGCCGTTCTTTCTGAGTGGTTTCGGCAGGGCCTTGGGCCTCAGTAGAAAACGCCCCGAGGTTCTCAGGGCGTCGTGAAGATTTTTTGTGGTTGGGTTAGTTCAATCGTGCCGTCGTGATACAAGTTAACTGACTATCCTGTGGATCCGGCGTGAACTCAAGAATGATGTTCCTTTCGTCGCAGTCCCCGGGCGGTCTCCCGGACGTTCGGCATGCCGCCAGGACATTGTTGATCGCTTGCTGAATCGATTGCTTCTGGATGGCGACCGGACCATGCCGCGTGGGATCACTTCTTAGATCTAAACAGTGCATACCGGTGAGAACGGGCTTGGCCTTTGAAACAGCGACGATGGGATCACTCCGTCGGCCAAGGGTATTTCGTAGAATGAGAAGTTTCCGCTTTGCCTCGGCAAGCTGCCGTTCTGCTTGTTCGATGTCCTGAGCTATTTCATCCATCGTCGTCTGCTGCTCAAAGCGACGCTGGGCCAGTGCTGCTGTGGAAAAACAAACAACAAGAAAGATCGCCATCGCCTTCATGAATTTCCCCTTGAAAATGATCCGTTTTGATACGGGATACTTAGAGCAAAGGCGATGCCAGGTGACGTGCAATTGATCTCTTGAAACATTAAGGGCTTAGCGATTTTTTTACGCAATAAACCTCAACAGGCGTCCATAAAATTCTCGCTAAAGAACGACTTATTTTGTAGTTTACGGTTCTCCCGGAGACATGATTGAGTGGATTCTTTTTTTAGGAATCTCCCTTGTGATGCGCCGAAAATTAAGACGAGAGGAATTGCCACTCATGAAACACTCGCTTCTGTTCCTTGCACTGACAGTTTTATCCCTGAACTCAAGCGCCGAGCTCCCTGATGACACCGAGTTTATCTCGAGGCTTTTTAAGGTGCTTCCGGAGTCCCACTCCCTTCGGTCATACAGTTCAGCACCGGCCCGGATGCTTCCGCAGAGACTCAAGGCCGTCGTGTGGAACATAAAGAAAGCTGAACGGACGGCCTGGAAACAGGAGTTTGATCGCTACGCCGAAGGAAGAGACCTGTTTCTTTTGCAAGAGGTTTATGAACGGCCTGTGTTCCTAGATACCATCTCCTCCATGGTGGGCCACCAGTGGGAGATGGGAATTAGTTTTTTGTACCGGCAATACGGGAACGCCGCCACGGGGTCTATGATTGGTGCAGCGGCCACTCCGCTCGAGGCTTCCGTGAAACACTCTCCAGATCGAGAGCCCCTGACGCTTACTCCGAAGGCGACAACCGTTGCCAAGTATGACGTCGAAGCCCTGGACACTGACCTCCTTGTGATCTCAGTGCATGGGATAAACTTCGAATCCACCGAGGCTTTCCGCAGGCAAATGCGCCAGGTTGAAGGGGAAGTTCGGAAGCACCGAGGACCTGTGCTTCTGGCCGGGGACTTCAACACTTGGAACGAGGGGCGAACCTCCTCGCTTCATTCTCTGGTCCGCCGTCTGGGGCTTTCAGAAGCCGCGTACACGAACGGACAGGAGCGCATGACTTTCAACGGCTGGCCCTTGGATCACGTGTTCACCAGAGAGCTCGTGGTTCACTCTGCCACTGTGGAAGGTGGGTCGGTCGGCTCTGATCATCGGCCGATTCTTCTGGACCTGGAAGTTGCGACCAGAGCTCGACTTCGGCGGTAGGCCTTGAGGGACTCTCAGCTACTGCGGTAGCTCTTGCCTGCAACGTAGATCCCTGCAGGGAGGACTCGGTCATCTCTGTGATGCTTGACTCCGAGCTCTCCGGCGTCGATGGACTTCCAGCGCTTGTCCATGATCAGGTTCCGGAGCGCCTCCGTCTGGACGCCGTGGGTGTGGCTCGTTAAGAATAAAAATGAATTGTCTTTCTGAAGCACACTCAAGAGCCCTTCAACGAGCAGGTGGATGTGTTTTTCAAAGTCCCAGACTTCCTTTTTCACTCCGTGGCCCCAGCTCGGAGGATCCGCGAGGATTCCGTCGTACACGAAAGTCTTTTTGAAACTGTGCCGGATGAACTCCTGAGCGTCGCCCTGAACCCACCGGATGCTGGCCTCCGGAACCCGAGAGAGGGCTTGCGATTCTTTTCCCCAATCGAGAACGCCCTTCGAGCTATCGACGTGGAAAACCTCTGCACCCGCAGCTGCCATCACGATCGACGCACACCCGGTGTACCCAAAGAGGTTCACCACTTTGGGCGCTCGTCCTAGCTTGTCTTTCAAAAGTTGAACCTCTCGGAACAGCCACTCCCAAACAGGGACTTGCTCGAAGAAGACTCCGCAGTGCCCGAAGGAAGTGAACTTCAAGCGAAACTGAAACGGTCGGCCCTCGACGTCGATGGGGAACGTGAGCTCGGGCGAGGGCGTGTTCCTGTGCTCCCACTTCCCACCGCCGTCTTTTGTGCGAATGACGGTGGACGAGGCCAGGTTCCAGTCAGGGTCCTTCAGCGAGGGCGTCCAAATGGCCTGAGGCGATGCGCGGTTGACCCGAACGCCGGAGATGATCTCAAGCTTTCGGCCTAACCCCGAGTCGAGAAGCTGGTAGTGGGAGAGGCTTTTGGTGATCATCATTTGATGCTGAAGGTGACCTGGAGGTTGGTCGTGTACTGCTGGCTCCCCGGATCGATCCGTGCGGGGGGCGCTCCGACGGCGTCGGAGCTGGCCGACTTCAGCATCAAGGCCTCGACCGCGGGTCGAGGCACGTTGGGAACTTCGCTCAAGAAGAGCACGTCGCCGATTTTAAATCCGAGCTTCTTCCCGAGTTGCACCGCCTTGCCTTTGGCGTCCTCGGCGGCCACGTCGAGGCAGCGAAGGTACTCCTCCCGGGAGCGCTCCAGAGAAAGGAAGGTTTGAAGCTCTCCAGTTTTTCGAATCCCAACAGCACTCGCCTTCTGGATCGCCTCCCCGAGCCGGGTGATCTCGCTCGTGGTGAGCTCGAGAGTCATGAGCGCTTGGTACCCTTTGTCGACGAGCTTATCTTTTTCCCATTCGCGGACGGGGTAGACCGCAGAGGCGGTGGTTTTGAGCTCAAGGTCCCCGAGCTTCAGGGCACTGAGTTCTTCTCGGAGTTTGTTGATCTCTTTGGTCGTTCGGGCCAGGGCCTCTTTTTGATCCTTGGATTGGTTTTCGGCAGAAAATGAAATGCGGCCCCGATCGGGAATCACGCGAAGGTCGCAGTTCCCTTGCACGGAGACCTGCGGCACCTGGGGGGCGGTCTGTGCCATCGCCACCTGGGACGCGATAGATAAAAAGAGAACCACTCGTTTCATCGAATTCCTCTCTGGGCGAGATCGGCAGGGGTCACGGGTTCAGGTTTGTCGTCGATGTTAATTAGGTAAAGGATACCTTTGACCTTCGGTTCATTCTCAAACGTTGGCGCGAGCTCAAGGGCCCCCATCACCGTATCGAGGAGCCGGCGCTGGTCGCGGTAGGTTTGACCGTCGTAAGTGTTCTCCCGCTGAGCGATGCAGCCGAGAGTCTGAAGGAATGGGTAGAATGGCGTGGAGGGATCTTCGTTCCGATGGCCCGTTCCGTGAATGCGAAGGAAGTTTCGGCCAATGTCTCGGGCCGTGACTGAAGGCCTCCACCAGCTCTCTTGTTGGGAGGACGGAGGAAGGAGGGCCTTTAAAACTTGCTCGTTTCTTGAGGCCGGGACAAAATTTAAAATCACTCGGCGGTACTGCCCGAACGTCTGCCGTTGGTCGGCCGACGGCATCACCGAATCCATGGTTAAGATTCCTTCCGGAGTGTTGCCATTGCGCTGGTGACTCGGGAAGCCGTGCTTCGACGAACCCAGGGACGGTTGAGTCCATAAAGAGCCATCGCGGTTTCTGACCGGCTGTCCCCGCACATTGCGCATGGCAAAGAGGCAGGGATAACGGCGGTCCACGCGGCAGAACATGTACATTTTCACAGCACGGGAGTAGCTGCCGTCACGCCAGTTCTGAAGATCTGGAGAGTAGGTGAAGAGTGAAGAAACGAGGTTTGCTGGGAGGGCCGCGGGTGGGGCGGTCTCATTGACCACAGCACTGAAGGCTTCTCTGTGGGCCTTGGCCTGGGCGATGAGGTCATCGTGGCCGGCCCTTCTGAGGAGTCTTTCATCGGCAGCGATGAGGTAGACGATGCGCTGATCTGCTTCCGGTGTGAGGAGCTGAGCCATGACTTCGTGAACGAGGCGCTCATCGAGGGACCTGGTGACTCGCATCCGCAACCGGAGGAGTCCGATCCGAAGCCGCTCAGCGAGTGTGTAGTGAGAGGTCCTGTTATCTTCCAAACCAGCGAGCGCTTCAACCTGACCTTCGTGGGCAAGATCCCAGATGGCATCCACATGGAGCTTTTGTTGAAACGGGGTGAAAACTCCAGGCTGGAGCAAGGGTGACTGAAGTGCTTGTGCCTGGAACTCGAGGTAGAGTTTCTCTTCCATGACGGGAGTCGTTTGGGCGCTAACGATGGTGGACGCAGCGGCGGCAAGAACCAGAGCGAGTTGACGAAACATGCTAATCCTTTTTTCGTGGAGTCGAGACCCAAAGCGTAACAGGCCATTACTCGGATCGGCAAGCTGCTCTTAACGAAGGCGCTGGGCCCAAGGTAAATTATTCAGGGTGAATCCCCCGTTTGGCGACATTTTTTTAAGCGATGGAGGGCCACGATTATTTCGATGGCTTTCGGCCTCCTAAAGGATTGAGCTGGGTTTTTGCCTCGACCCTCGACCGTTCCCCTTGACGTGCTTGGATTAAGTATTATCTTTGAGCTAAGCAGCAGAATTTAGATACAACCGGAGAACCTATGTTTAAGCGTATCTTTTTATTCGTTCTAACAAACATCCTCGTGATGGTTTCCGTTTCCCTCGTTCTCAGCATCCTCGGCGTCGGGAACTACATGACGGCCGCGGGGATCAACTACAGCGCCCTCATGGTCTTCTGCCTCGTCTGGGGCTTCGTTGGCTCGGGCGTCTCCCTCCTTCTTTCAAAGTTCATGGCCAAACGGATGATGGGTGTGGAGATCGTCGACGACCGCGGTCAGTACGGCGACCTCGTTCGAAAGGTTCATAGCATGGCCCGGCAGGCGGGCATCTCGAAGATGCCCGAGGTCGGTATCTACCACTCCCCAGAGGTGAATGCGTTTGCTACCGGGCCTTCGAAAAACAACGCTCTCGTTGCTGTTTCGACGGGCCTTCTGCAGCAGATGAATTCGGATGAGGTCGAGGGGGTCCTTGCCCACGAGGTTGCTCACATCGCCAACGGGGACATGGTCACCATGGCGCTCGTCCAAGGTGTCGTGAACGCCTTTGTCATGTTCTTCGCGCGGATCGCAGCGTTTGCGCTCCAGAATTTCCTCGCTGGTGACCGAGACGACGACCGGCCTGCGAGCAGCGGCTGGGCTTACCACCTCTCCGTGATGGTGTTTGAGATCGTGTTCTCTTTCCTCGGGATGTTCGTCGTGGCCTACTTCTCTCGGCTCCGGGAGTTCCGGGCAGACAAGGGCGGCGCACAGTACGCAGGAAAACATAAGATGGTGGCGGCCCTGAAGCGACTCCAGCAGAAGATTGACTTCGTCGATGACGGTCAAGATGCGATGAAAACGCTCAAGATCTCGTCGAACAAAGGGCTCATGAATTTCCTTTCGACGCATCCCAGGTTAGAAGACCGGATCGCGGCCCTCGAAAGAGCTTACTAAACCCCAGGGGCGCTTTCGGGCGCCTTTTTTTTTAGGACCTCCGAGTGCTCAGAAGAAAGGGCCGCCGGGAAGTGACTGACGCTGCTCCGTCACTAACCGCTGAACGAGCTCTTGGACCGAGGGAATATCCTGGACCAGGGCCGCGATCTGACCGATCTCGAGCTCACCGTCCTCGAGGTCCCCGTCGAACATGCCCTTCTTCGCGCGTCCGTGACCCAAGTGGGCCTCTAGTTCAGCGCGGGTGGCCCCCTGTTCTTCCAGCACTCTGACTTCTTCGTAGAACCTATTCTTCAAGAGTCGCACGGGGATGTGTTTTTTCAGGGAGAGCATGGTGCTACCAGGTCCGGCCGACAGAACCGCGGCCTTGAACTTCTCGTGCGCACTCGATTCTTGGGTGGCCACGAAGCGGGTCCCGAGCTGTGCTCCCTGGGCCCCGAGACACATCACCGCAGCAATGCCTCGACCGTCGGCGATTCCTCCGGCGGCGATGACAGGAATTTTTACCGCATCGACGACCTGAGGGATCAGGGCGAGAGTTGTGATCTCCTCTCTGCCATTATGACCTCCGGCCTCGAACCCCTCTGCGACGACGGCGTCACAGCCCGCGGCTTCGCTCTTCTGGGCGAACTCCGGTGTTGAAACAATATGGATTACGGTGGCCCCTTCTTGTTTGAGCCACGGGGTGTAGGTTTTGGGAGAACCGGCCGACGTAATGAAGATTCGGATCCCAAGAGCTAAGGAGCACTCGAGCTGTTCTCGGGTCCGGTCATAGAGCAGCGGCACATTCACAGCAAGGCGCTCGGGGAAGGAGGTGAGAGAGCGTGCTTTCCGGATGTGCTGCTGGAGGAGCTCGGGTTTCATGGAACCCGCGCCGATCACACCGAGAATTCCTGCCTCGGCCGACGCCGCTGCGAGCTTCCCTCCGGAGACCCACACCATCCCCGCTTGGATGAGGGGATACTTGATGGGGAGAAGAGTAGTGAGGTTTTTCATTCCCTTATTGTGGGTGACGGTGGATCAAGCTGCAAGTCAAAGCGTGGCAAAACGGGCGCCCGATCCAGTTGCTGCTGAATCTCTGGGTCCGTCCCTTGCCCTAGCACGGCCCTAGTGCTCGCGCGTTTGGCCCCGAAGGGTTCCCCTCTTAAGACTCCCCAGCCGGCAGCAACCAAGCTCTTTCGGACCGAGGTGCTGGCCGAGTAGGTGGAGAGGATGACTGAGGGTGCAGAGGCCTCTCGCAGAAGGTTGAACCACTCCACCGTCCAGAGGGAAGGGTTCCGTCGAGGGGAGAAAGCGTCCTGGTAAATGGCATGAAAAGTTCTGGCCGATGGCGCGGGAAGGCTCTTTAGGAAAGCGGGGAGCGTCTCTCGGGCGTCACCACAGAGGATGTCGATCTGCGCATTCCCGGAGCGCCCCTGGAGAACGTTGTCGGTCCACGTGAGTCCTAGCTCGGGGTGCTCCTCTTGGAACCAAACGAGGAGTTCCCGGTCAAGCTCCAGAGAAAGGTAGCGAAGGGAGTGTTCGGGAGGAAATTTCTCAAGGGTCGTGAGAAGGCCCGTGCCCACACCGAGGCCAACCTCCAGCACATCAAAGGGAGAGTGGGCGCCTGAGCGCTCCACGACCTGGCATCCCTGGATGTAGTGAAGGAGAGTTTCGGCCCGGGCCCCAGCTGAGGAATGACAAGCTTCCTGAAACGACTCAGAAAAAAGGGTCAGGGAACCGTCGCTGGTTTCGATGGGCCGGTAGTTGACGGGGATGCGCTTGTATTCCATAGGCAGTTCACTACCATTTTCAAAGAGTGTTTGCCAGAAAAGCGTGGCGGTTGTCGAACGCCTAATCCTCTGAATTCCCGGTTAGACTACGGAGTCTCGGGACTTTCTCATACAATGCCTAAGGAATACTCAGAAGCTGACGAAAAGAATGCGGGAAGACAGGTGAAACCAATGACCGTGAGAGCTCTCTTTATTTTGCTTCTAGGGATCTGCGCCTTCGCGGAGCGATCGGTGGCAGAACCGAACCCTGCGGTTGAGCCTGAGGACTGCTTCCCGCCGAATGTCCGTGCCTCCCTTGCTCAGCATACCAACGTCATGAGCTGCTTCGATCGAAACCCTGCTCTTCCTCAGCGGTCAGGGCCCCAGATGCCGCTCTTTGAGCGGGACCTTCGGGTTTGTAATTGTCTCCGAACCGACATGCCGGAGATGGTCCGGGGAGTGATGACGCCGAGAGGTCCGGCCGCAAGCGGAGAGCGGGACCTCATCCGGGATAACATCGCCCGGCAGGGGCAGAACGCTCGCCTTCGGATTGAGAATAATCAGTACATGATGTTGTTCCAAGCTGGCATCATCGACCGGGGCCAATCGATGTCCCGCTTCCTTGCTCAGTCGGGCTTCGGGGCCGTGAGAGAACAAACCATTCAGGAGCTTGTCCCTAGCGTGCAAGCAGGCGTACGAAGCGTCACTCCCACCGCCCTCGGAGCAACGGATCGTCGCGACCGAGCCGGGGACAGCGCCGCGGTCCAGGACAGCGTTCAGAGAGCACTGCCTTCCTTTCAGCTACCGACCGAGCCGCCGCCCCAGCCTTATCAGTGTGTGATGGGCTCTGATTTCATCGCTTTCCAGCAACTGCCAACCCCTCAGGTCCGGGCCGAACTCGCCCGCGGGAACTTTGAACCCGATAACTGGGACTATCGAAAACTGATGGAGAGTTATCACCAGATCATTCGAGACGGAACCGTGGCGGGCCAGCGCGAGAGGTTCGTTGCCATCAAGGCCCAGATCCGCTTCCTTAACCGGAACCCTCTCGTTAGGCACGTCATGGCCGCGACTCCCGCTAACCTCGAGGGGATGCTGACCCGCTTGAATCTCCCGGCCGAGGATCAGCGGCAGATCCGGGCAATCTTTAACGACACTGAAAAACTCAATCAATTTAAGCTTCGCCTGTTCGAGACCCTCCGTTCTTCGGTGGGATCCGCTTCCTGTCAACCTGGCGACCAGGCCTGTGCTACTCGGGCACTGCGGTCCGGTCAGGCCCAGCGCTTTCAAGCTGGCCTGCGGCGATTTTTCTCCGATAACCGGGAGGCCCTCCAGGTAGCCAAAGCGGAGAATGACAAGAATCACTTCGAGCAACTCGAGGCCCTCCGGACACGTCAGAACACTGAGATCCACCGCGCGACGGACTCCTACCAAGGTGTCATGGCCCGGTTCCTGGCCCAGTCCAGTGGCCTGCGCTCGCCGGAGTCTTGTGGTGCTACCAACCGAGACATCGTCTCTTGTGTCGAAAGTTTTAGTGCGTACTGCCATTACCTTGACCGAGAGATGCCTCGGATCCGCGCCTCGGCGACGGAAGACCCGGAGACTCTCGATGACATCGAGACCGATGATGTGAATCTCTTTAACCTCGACATCCGCAGGAACGCTGATCTTCAACGCTTCAACGATGCCATCTGTAATACCCCTCGGGTCCGGAGATCTGGTGCGAGGAATGATCGTCCCATGACCTTCTTCGATTTCCGCCGGGACTATTGTTCTCGGAACGCCAGCTCTGAGGACTGTAGCCCAGGAAACGCGAATGGCCTTCGGGATTTACGGAGGCGCTTCCTCTCCGACCACTCCGAACCCGCGAGACCTTCAACCTCGACCTTACCAAGCGATGAGGTTCAGGCCTTCAACGATTCATCTTCAGAAACCGATGGTCTGGGTACCTTGGCGATCACTCGAAAAGTGGCCCTGTCTTCTGAGCGTGACCGCTCCACGAGCACCTACGCCCTTTCAGACAAACAATGGTCTAACATCTCGGGCGGTCTCCAGAACGAGGGCCTCACTCCGAAACCAGAGGGATTCGTTGCGGCGGGCGGGGGAACGAAGGAAAACTTCACTCCTCCTTCGACGGGGGGTGGAACTGGTCTCACTGGCCCATCCTCGACCGTTGCGGTTCCTGGCCCGGTTGACGGCGGAGGTTCCCTCGGCGGCAGTTTCTCGGCCGCACTCCCGACGGGTCTTTCGACCCCAGCGATCAGCGGGACAAGAGCGGAGCCGGGGCTCATTGAAAACATGTCCACCGAGGCACGGCGCGAGCTCCTCCAGGGCATGCAGCGTGACTACGAGGAGTTCCGGCAAACGAACGCCAACAGCACTGACCCGCAGGTGGTTGCGCGCGAGGAGCAGATGCGCACTGAGATCTCCTCTTTACGTACCCTTCTCACTCAGCAGCAGCAAATCACTCGTGATCAGGCCCGGCTTCTTAACGATGCGATTAGCCGCCGGCGTAGCGCTGGCCCAGAGTCCTCAACGGCCGCCCTCCCGGAAGGCACGACTCGTCGACCTGTTCCAGCAAATGAGGGCGGTAGCGGAGAAGGGCCTGTCCAAGCAGGCGCTTCGGAGAGCGGGGGAGCTCGAGCACCCGCAAGTGTGCGCGACGCCCAGCTCTCGCAAGGGGCGGTCCGCGCCGGTACCTCCCGCCGGACTCAGCGCGAGGCCCCAGAGGCCTCCAATGACTCCGTTGCCAGAGAAACGGCAAAGCTCGTGAACCTTCGTCGGAACACGGATGGCACTATCACGATCGAGGCCGCCCCTTCGGCCGCCGGACAGGGCGCGGCGAATGCCATCTCGGTTCCTGTCACGGATGAGCAGTACCGAATCCTCCAAACCAACCCTCAAGGCCTGAGCCTCGGGCAGCTCGAGCGGAGCATCCCCCGGGAGCAACTCGACCGCTTGGGTCAGCAAGGCGAAGTCGTCATCATCCTCCGGAACGGATCTAATCCTCCGTTCGAAGTGAAAGTCGAGCGCCGGGATAACCGACTAGTCTACAGTGTGCGTGACTCGAGTGGACGAACCCAGGCGCCGGTTAGACGGATTCATACTCGGGCCGCTCTGGAGTCTGAACTTCGCACTCCGCGCTAGAGACTCCGATGTTCTGGGCCACCCATTGAGGGTCATCCACCGTGAGGTCATGCCCGCCGCTAGGATGCTCTCGAAGGGGGAGTCTCCAGCGCCGAGCGATCGCTCGGGAGCATTCGATGCTGACCATCCGATCGCGGGTGGCCGCGAGGAGTGTCACGGGAAGTGAAGGGAGAAAGTTTCCGATCCTGAAGGTCGCCGCTGCCAGGAGCTGCCGGAGTGTGTTGCCAAGGCTCACCGGTCGCTCGCGTTGAATGACCTCCCACTGGGCCAGAGTTTCTTGGAAGACTCCCGCGTTGTTTGACACCAACTGAAGGATCCTCGCTTCCTTCCTTCGGCCTTTGAGGAAGGGAACTTTGAGGAGAAAGAAAAAGGCCCGAGGCTTGAGCCGATGGAAAACCGGTGAGACTCCACCGAAGCTCGTGTTGATGAGGGTTGCAGACTGGAAATCCCCTGGGTAACGGCGCAGCCATTCGACGGCGATCATGCCGCCTAAGGAGATGGCGATGAGGTGGGAGTGTCTGCTGGGATCCTGTGCCTTGAGAAAATCTTGTCGCATCTCATCCACCATGGCGCCGATGGTGAGCGGAGAGCGGCCCTTGTAGTGTTCCCCGGCCCCGGGCAGGTCTAACGCCGAGATCTTCGCCCGAGGGTAGCTCGCCTGCAGCTGCTGGATGAATGGGCCCCAGTGACCTTTTTCTCGGATGAGTCCGCGCACGAGGTAAAAATGCGTTTCCTTTGCCATGGAAGCATCTTACACTTTTTTTATGAGTTTGCAGGAGTATTACGAAGAGTCGTACCGTCGAGACCAGACCCTCGGGGCAGGAGAACTTCTCCAGGAAGCCGTGTCCAGTGCGAAGGGTCTCTTTAACTTCGCTTTGGAAAGTAAGGAGCGATTCCTTCCAGAGTCGGACTGGAACGGGCTCCGGGTCCTTGAGACCGGTGCGGGCCGGGGCGGAGTCGGTCTGCTGCTGGCACGGCTCGGGGCCCGGGTGACGCTAGTGGATTTTTCTCCGACGGCACTTGCTCAGGCCAGTGCCGTCTACGCCGCCGAGGGCCTTGAGGTCGAGACCATCGAGGCCGACGTGGTTCACCCGGACCTGGCACTGGGGCAGCGGTTTGATCTCATCATCGACTCCCATCTCCTTCACTGCCTGACGGAAGATCCGGACCGGGCCAGTTACTACCGCTTGATCAGCGATCACCTGACGCCGACGGGGATTTTCATTGCCGAGAGCATGGTCCATCGAAAGGCCCTCTCCATTCCCGAAGGCTTCATGCTCGATCCGCGAAATGTCCTGTGGCAGCTGATCGGGTCCTGGAGGCCCGTCCGCCGGATCCTTGACTCCTTGGACCTCGAAGAGGAGCTCAATAACTCGCGCTTTAACATTGTGTACTTCTACTATTATGGTCAACTTGGTTTTGTGCCTCACCGGAGCTTCCTGGATCTACCGACGGAGATCCTTCCGGCCGCTGTTCGTTTGGTGGTGAAGAACCGCTAGCCTTGTTTGAAGCGAATCAAAATGGTCTTCTTTTCCATACTTAATTTTTGAATTTCAATCGCTCTGGCACTCTGAGTCGTTGAGCGTAAGCTCTTATAATATGAACTCTATCAAAGGAGTGTCTATGAACGTTAACATCACCTTCCGTCACATGGATCATACCCCTGCACTTGATCAGATGATCCGCGAGAAGTCCGAAAAATTTGCCAAGTGGTTCGGAACGACGACGAATGTCCATTGGACCTGTTGGATGGACGGGGCCGAGCACTGCTCCGAAGTTTCGATTAATTCCGGGCATGAGAAGTACTTTGCCAAGGCCCACGCCGATGACCTCTATAAGACCTTCGACCTGATCATCCAGAAAATCCAAAACCAAATGCAATAGCCCGGAGACATCAATGACAAAGATCTGGCACAAGGCCTACGACGCAGGGGTCCCTCAAGAAATTAACCCCGAGGAGTACTCCTCCATCAATGACATGCTGGAGATCGGCTTTAAGAAGTACGCGACCAATGCCGCCTTTCACAACTTAGGGACGAGCTTGACCTACGCTGAGATCGACGAGCTCTCTCGGCGCTTCGCG
The DNA here is from genome assembly GCA_027487515.1 of Pseudomonadota bacterium. Taxonomy (GTDB): domain Bacteria; phylum Bdellovibrionota; class Bacteriovoracia; order Bacteriovoracales; family Bacteriovoracaceae; genus Peredibacter. The sequence continues at coordinate 153,674 of JAIYDL010000018.1, read as the reverse complement.
AGCTACTTACAAAACGACCTGAAGCTTCAGAAAGGTGACCGGGTTGCGCTCATGATGCCCAATATCCTTCAGTACCCAGTCGCCCTCTTCGGGGCCCTGCGCGCGGGCATGATTGCGGTGAATGTGAACCCGCTCTACACTGCCCGGGAGCTCGAGCACCAGCTCAAGGACGCGGACGTCAAGGCGATTGTCATCTTTGCGAACTCGGCCCACGTGCTTGAGAAAATCCTCCCGCATACGCCGGTGAAGCACGTCTTTGTCACTCAGATCGGAGACTTCCTTAAGTTCCCGAAGAACTACATCGTGAACTTCGTGATCAAGAACGTGAAGAAGATGGTTCCGCCGTTCTCACTCCCCGGGGCCTTGGACTTTAAGGCCTGTGTTTCGGGAGCAGATCCCAAGGCCTTCAAGCGACCCGAGATGAAAGGCAGCGACATCGCCTTCCTTCAGTACACGGGTGGGACGACCGGAGTGGCCAAGGGCGCGATCCTCACGCACCGGAACATCGTGGCCAACATGCTCCAGGCCCGGGCGTGGATCAAGGATTTGATCACGGAGAGTCAGGAGATCATCATTACTCCACTTCCGCTCTATCATATTTTCTCTCTCACCGCGAACTGCTTCGTCTTCAGCTCCATCGGGGCCCTCAATGTCCTGATCACGAATCCTCGGGACATCCCAGGGTTTGTGAAAGAACTCAAGAAGTGGCGCTTCACCGCCTTCACGGGGGTCAACACGCTTTATAACGGTCTTCTCAACAACGACGAGTTCCGGAAGCTCGACTTCTCCACCCTCAAGCTCGCCCTCGGCGGAGGCATGGCGGTTCAGAAGGCCGTGGCCGAACGCTGGAAACAGGTGACTCGCGCCCCGCTGATCGAGGCGTATGGACTCACGGAAACGTCACCCGCTGCGTGCATCAATCCCATGACGCTCAAGCAGTACAACGGCTACATCGGTCTCCCGATCTCCTCGACGGAAGTGGAGATCAAGGATGACAATCATAAGACCGTGCCTCTCGGAGAGATCGGGGAAATCTGCATCCGCGGACCGCAGGTCATGAGTGGCTACTACAACCGGGCCGACGAGACAGCGAAGGTGATGACTCCGGATGGGTTCTTCAAGACCGGGGACCTTGGGTTCATGACCGAGCAGGGCTTCGTGAAAATCGTCGACCGAAAAAAAGACATGATTCTCGTCTCCGGCTTCAACGTCTACCCGAACGAGCTTGAGGATGTCATTGTCCAGAACCCGAAGGTCCTCGAGTGCGCGGCCATCGGTGTCCCTGATGAGAAGTCGGGAGAGGCGGTGAAGGTTTTTGTCGTGAAGAAGGACGAGTCGCTCACCGCGGAGGAGCTACTGAAGTTCTGCCGGGAAAATCTCACGTCTTACAAGGTCCCGAGGTCGGTGGAATTTAGAAAGGAATTGCCGAAGTCGAACGTCGGAAAGATCCTCCGGAAGGACCTGCGCTCTGAGACGCTCGCTCAGGGAAAGAAGTCTTAGCGGCAGGATACGATTCTCTCGCGAGAGATGGGAGTGCGAGAAGGAGTGTTTGAGTTTCAACCCCTACCTCGCAGCAGCACTTGCTCCATCGGCCCTTCGCCGTGTGGTGGACGGGTTGACGTCTTTCCCGCCAGAGCGTTCGGTGTTATTAACATCAGGGGCGGGAAGGCGAGCTTCAGGGTTCTCTGGAGTTGAACCAGAACCGACTCGGTCAACGCTCGTCTCATTCGGGGTTTCGTCCGCACTAAAGTTGATGCCGTGAGTTTGTCGGAGAGTTTCGAAGAGTCGTTGTCTATCGATGAGCCTTGCTTCATTTCCTCGTTTGTAATCTGTTGAGTAGCACGTCAAGGACGCCGTTCGCTCGCCGTATTGGAGAGAAAAAGTTGTCACAGGGCTGTAATGATTGACCACGACGTTGGCCAACAGGGAAGGAATTTGTTCTGTGACTCGGCGTTCTCGATAATACTCGCGGCCACCTGTCACTCGCCAAACCGTGTTAGGCGCGAATTCAAAGGTGTCTGCGGTAGTTGGAGCACTGAGCCTGCATCTGTAATCCGCCCAATACCCCATGGATAGATCAAGGTGGCGGTTCTGCCCAGATCTTTCGGTGAGTACTAGGCTTCGATTGATCTGCGAGGATCTCATTCCAAGATAGGAGGGGGCAGTGGCGCTTGCACCAAGACTTATGAGTGCACATAGGAAAAGAAACTTCATAGCTAGCTCCATCTCTTGAGATCGCAATAATTGCCGTATCGTCACTGATTGAGACTAACTTTACTAAATGGCCTGGGCGCTCAACCCTCCCTGCCCAAGATCAAGAGTTCACTCGGATCCCGAGAGATCAGGCGGGAGTTTTTTGCGATATTGTTGAGTTATTTAGAAGGAATTGCCTGCATCCGCTGCCTCCACCCAGTAAAGATCACTTCTGAAAAGAACTGTTTGGAATGAAGTCATTTTGCTTAAGTGAAGAGAGGATTTTTTTCAAGTCCCTTGATCTTTTTTCCCTGCTCTCACGCGTCATAAAGTTCGAGCATCATAATTTAACGTAAGATTAACCTTTTCATAAAGAGTTCTATGAAAACCAAATCAATCGTTCGTGCGTTCGTTCTCTCCTCTGTCCTCTCTCTTCCCACGCTCGCCCTCGCCGGGGAAAAGATCGTCGGCGGAGAGCGAGTTGTTAGTCTCGACGACGCTCCGTACATGGTCAGCCTCCAGGGCTCCTGTGGCGGAAGCATCATTTCTGAGAAATGGGTCCTCACGGCCGCTCACTGTGCTGGTTACTTCAATGAAGTCACAGCGGGGATCCTGAACCTCAAGGATGCCGGGACGAAGGTCCGTGTCGCGCGAGTCATCAAGCATCCACAATACAATCGCACCACCATGGCCTACGACTATGCGCTGGTAGAGCTCGCGGAGAAGCTCGACCTCACTTCCGGGACGATCCGAGCGGTCAAGCTCGCCTCTCCAGAGTTCGATCGGGATGGCCATCAGGCCCCAGGAATGGATTCGACAGTCTACGGCTTCGGCGACATCGGTGAGCGTCAGTACAATTCCAAAGGGGATCTCAATAAGGTAACTGTTCCGATCGTTTCTAACGAGGAAGCGAACCGCCCAGGTGCCTATAACGGTACCATCGACAATACGATGATCGCGGCCGGATACGCTGGCGGCGGTAAGGATTCATGCCAGGGCGACAGCGGCGGTCCTTTGGTCGTCTTCGATCAGCAGAACGATCCGGTCCAGGTCGGTGTCGTAAGCTGGGGAGAGGGCTGTGCCCGTGCCAATAAGTACGGCATCTACTCGAAGGTCTCCACTGGCTACGCTTGGATCCGCGAAACCACAGGTCTCTAGAAAGTTAAATACCTACAACCGCCCGTTTTTCTGTTTACGAGAATAGAGAACGGGCGGTCTTCGTTTTTAAGATAGCTAATGTTAGAAAAGAAGTATTCCCGCCGCCCTCTCGGACCACTACCATTTTCATTAAGCGACATTTAGGAAATCAGGGACGATTAAAGATCAGAGAAGGATTTCTGGCCTTAACTAGAGCCGAACGGGGCCCTTTTGCAGGAGGGCCCCTTTTTTTTAATCGATGTCTTTTAGCTTCTCCAGCATTTGATTCAGGTCTGCCTCGGCGTCTTCGAGATTTTCTTTCGAGAATCCGGCCGCGAGTCCACGGCGTACGACCTCTTGGAGTCCCGGGAGATCCGGCTTGTCGACGAAATCGAAGGCCCCGTATTTTGCGACCTCTCGCATGAGTTCTTCGTTGCCATGTCCGGTGTAGAAGATCACAGGAATGGGAAGGTTCCGGTTATGGATCTCTCGGATCATTCCAACCCCATCGAGTTTGGGCATTTTGATGTCCGAGATGATGCAGCTAATCTCGGGTTGAGCGTCTATCACAGCGAGGGCCTCGAGCCCGTTTGCCGCCGTGTAGACCTGGCCTACGAGGCCAGAGAAGATGATCTTCAGCCCTTCGATGATCTCTGGTTCGTCGTCAACGATCAGCAGTGTTTGAATTTTTGTTGTCACGGCCCTACCTCGCCTTTTCGTCTTTTATGAAACTTTTAATGAACGCTCGAACGATCTCCGGGTCATGCAGCCGGAGCTCCTCTTTCGATGCGACGAACTTCTTGAGCCCATCGATGGGTCCGACCTGGTTCAAAATCAAAAAGCGCGCGAAGCGGTCGCTGAGGCACACGACTTTGGCCAGAGGATACACCTTCAGGTTATTCAGTCCGTGCGGGAAGCCCTTCGCGGAATATTCGTGGTGCTGGTAGACGATCTGCTGGACCGCCACGGGAATGCTCGGGACCGCGGCCACGATGTTCATCCCGTGTTCGCAGTGCTTGTGGTACTGGATGAGGTCTTCCGGAGAGAGGTCGTTGGGGTGAGTGGCGATGACCCGCTCCGGGAGCTTCGTCATCCCTACGTCGTGCAGGAGCGCTCCCACCCCAACTGCGAGGAGCGTTCGGTCTGTATTCCAGTCTAGTTTTTTGCAGATCATGAGCCCTAGGATCGCCACCATGAAGGGGTGCGTGAGTGGGTAGGGGGCATAGTCCTGGAATTCCCGGAGGGCAGAAGTGAAATCCCGCTCGTCCACGAGGTCCGAGATGTCGCTCGCCAGAGCGATGATCTTTTGGGCGTTCAAGTGGTCAAGCCCGCTGTTGTAAATCTCCCCGAGGATCTCGTGGGCCTGCGACCGAAGGTGCTCTAGTCGGTCACGACAGGCCCCTTCGCCGTACTGGGTAACTTTCATCGCTCCATACTCCTCATCGGCAAAAAAGAATCGTTAGGAGTAGTGTTGTCAATATCCAGACGAACGCAAGAAAAGAAGCGTTTCACTCCGTTGAATTCCTCATTCCTGTGTGACGCTTATTGATTCGTATATTCCTAGGGTCAATGTCATACTCGAACCAGGAGCACCAACTAAATCATCCATTCGAGGTTCGTTTTCGGCGCGCGAGGGATGAGGAGTTCGTTCTGATAAACCACCGCTTCGCCCACGAGCCCGTGGCACAAGAAGTAGGGCATCGATTCCGTGAAGCCATAGGCCCCGGTGCGTTTAAACTCGAGCCAGTCGCCGGGCCTTAGGGTGGCCGGCAGGTTGAAGTCCCCGAGCGTGTCGAGGGCGGTGCAAAGGGGGCCGTGGACGGTGAATGGTTTGGTGTCCGGGTCTGGATTAAGGAAGGCTTCACACGGGAAGGCTTCGCCCACTAATGCTGGGCGGGCCAGGTGATTGATCCCACCTTCGGTCACGATGAGGTTCTTTCCGCGGACACTTTTCACATCGACGATGCGAGTGAAGTACGAGCCAAACTTCGCGATCGAAAAGCGCCCTAGCTCGAGCCAGATCGTGGCCAGTTCGTGGTGCTGTTTCAGTCCGAGGAGGACTCGATGGACGTCCCGGAAGTCGAGCTCTCGGTCATCCGTGTAGGAAATGCCAAGGCCCCCACCGAGGTCGAGGATTTTGAGCTCGAAGCCCATCGCCCGGGAAAGACTTTTACAGGCGACGATGGTGGAAGACCAGAGCCGTTCGAGCTGGCCCAGGTCGAGGATATTTCCCCATTGGAAGCAGTGGAGCCCTTGGACGGTGACGTTTTTAAACTGGGAAAGGTCCACTCCCTCCCAGTCTTCGACCCCAAGGCCGAACGGGGTGATGGCCGATCCGCCGAGGACACTCTTCAGGTGATCATCCCACTCGAGCTGCACCCGGAGGAGCACGTCTTGCCGACGGCCGAGCTTGCCGCAGACCTCGTTTAAGTCTCGCAGCTGGTTCAAGCTTTCGATGACGATGGCCCGGACTTCTGCGCGCATGAGGCCCGCCAGATAATTCTTGGACTTCGCCGGGCCCGTCGCGATGAGATCATTTTCCCCGAAGCCCGCGGCGCGGGCCTGCTGGAGCTCCCCCATGCTGGCGACGTCTGCTCCGAAGCCATTTTTCCAGAGGATCCGGAGGACTTCCGACATCGGGTTGGCCTTGGTTGCGTACCAGACTTTTATGTCGGGATGAAGAACGCTCCGGATGGCCTGGAGGTGGGCCTCGAACAGATCCAGGTCATAGAAGTAAAATGATGACTGATACCGGTGCATCACTTCTTTGATGTGGTCTGTTCGTGGCATAGGGTCTTTCCTACCGGAGAAGAGATTCGAGTTCGAGGGCCGCAGAGGTTTTGGCGTCCTTGTATTTAATAATCAGCGCGCACCGAAGCTGGAGTCCGAGGGTGTTCGCCCACGCCAGGTTGGCGGACGCCGGACGAGACCCCGTCACGACAACGGCGTACGGCGGAATTGGTTCGCCCACCTCGAGGATTCTCTCGTGGACACAGTCATAGACCGGAACCCCGCGAGAAAGGATCGTTCCCGGAGCGATCACCGCGCCCTCGGAGACTTGAACTCCCTCGACGATCACGGCCCCGGCGCCGATGAAGGCGTTGTCCTCGATCACGACGGGAGTCTGGCCCACGGGCTCAAGCACGCCACCGATCTGGACCCCTGCGGACAAATGAACGTTCTTTCCGATCTGCGCGCACGAGCCGACCAGAGCGTGAGAGTCGACCATCGTTCCGGAGTCCACGTAGGCGCCGACGTTGATGTACGCCGGAGGCATGATGATGACCCCCGACGCGACGAAGGCCCCACGGCGGACGCTCGTCCCTCCAGGAACCATGCGGATCTTGTCCTCGGGCCGAAATTCCCGAGGAGGGAGATTGTGTTTATCGACGAAGCCGTTCGGGAACTGCGCGAGCTCCCCGGCCCTAAAGGCCGCCAGGATGGCCTCTTTCACTTCGCGGTTGGCAACCCATTGACCGTCCACCTTCGTTGCGGAGCGGACCTGACCCTTCTCTAAGAGGTCTAACGTTTCTTGCCAGTTCATTACATCACCTTCTTGTACCAAGCGGTCACAGCGTCGTGGGCCTTTAGCACCGGATCGGCCGAAGTCATGTCTTCGTGGGAAAGGGGCGGGGCCATCTTCGCCGATCGGATCACTCCCCGCTCGAAGAGGAGCCGCTTGACGGGAACCGGGTTGGAGCAAACGAAGAGAGAGTTTGAGGCCGAGGTCCAGAGCTCCTTGGCATCGAAGGTCTTCCGGAGACACTGCTCGACGTAGAGGTGAGTTTCCTTGGGCCAGGCGTTTGAGGCCACGGACACAAGACCAGCGGAGCCTGCGTGCGCGAAGTCTGGCATGAGCGCATCGTCACCGCAGTAGACGGCCTTTCCGCCGGCCGCCTGGAGGTACTCTTTAAATTTTTCCACTGACCCTGAAGCTTCTTTGATGGCCCAGAAATTGCGGTGACCGTTGAGTCGGGAGACCGCATCGACGGACATGGCCACACCGGTTCGGCCCGGGACGTTGTAGAGCATGCACGGTCGTTTGGAGTGATCCATGAGGGCCTTAAACCACTCGAACTGGCCACGGCTTCCAGGCTTGGCGTAGTGCGGAGTCACGAGGAGGTAGGCGTGGACCGGGAGTGCAGCGAGGTAGGTCATCCATTCCTTCTGCTCTTCGAGGAGGTTTCCGCCGACGCCCACCATGATCGGCGACTGCGGCTTCATGGTGACGACGTGCTCGATGATGGCCTTTCGAGTCTCGAGGTTGAGGTTCAGGGCCTCGGCCGTTGAGCCGAGGATCAGGAGACCGTTGCCGGCCTCGACTTGTTGCTGCACGAGCCGGGTCAGGGATTCGAAGTCAACGAGGCCGCTCTCGAGGAACGGTGTGACGACGGCCGTCCAGAGCGCGAAACTTGAAATGTTCATGGGTGATCTCCTTAAAGGGCCAGGTGACGTTCGACGACTTTCTGGAAGGCGTGAAGTCCCGGCGGTAGTTGGTTTTGGTAAAGAAATTTCGCCGACCAAACGGCGCCTTCGGCGAAGAGGCGGCGGTCTTTAGCGTCGTGCTCGAGGCGCAGAATCTCCCCCGGAGTTTCGAGGGTGAGAGTGTGCAGACCGACGACGTCTCCGGTGCGCTCCGAGGTGATCTCGCAGGGAGAGCCGAGCCACTCCTTCATCGAAAGTGCCGTCCCCGAAGGAGCGTCGAGCTTTTTCGTGTGGTGAACCTCGTGGATAGAGAACGTTTTCTCGGTGAAGAGGTGCTCGACCTGGTGGAGTTTTTCGATCAGCTGCTTCAGGACGACGACGCCGAGAGAGAAGTTCGTCGCAAAAATCCAGGCGAGATTTTTCTCCCGGAGTGTGTGGTCGAAGTTCTCGGGCCAGGCAAAGCCCGTTGAACCGGTGACCACCGGTCGCGACGCCTCGACGAGCATCGGGATGAGCTCTCGGAACGCGTCGCCAGGGAGAAAAGAGATGATGACATCAAAGCCCCGGAGCCCTTGGGCCGTGGGTCGGTGAGTGGAGTCGAACACCGTAACGTCGGTTGCGACCTCGAGGACCTTGGAGCCCGTTTTCCCCTTCCCCAGGAGTGCGATCTTCATAGGGCCTCGATCAGGGCCCGGTGGAGCTTCTGGATCACGGCCTTCGAATCTTCCTCTTTCACGAGGAAGTTAAAGTTGTAGCTCGATGCTCCCAGACTCATCATCCGGACATTCACGTCGTCGATGGTGGTGAAGATCGCCTTCGCGAGGGCGGATTTTCGGGTGAGTTCATTGCCGATGAGAGAGACCAGAGCGTAGCCCGCCTCGATGTGGATGTTCCCCACTTTCTCAAGGTCCCGGATGAAGCGCTCGTTCTCCAGGGTGGCGTTGTCGACGGTGACGGCCACGGAGATCTCGGAGGTTGTCACACAGTCAACGGAGACCCGGTGACGGCCGAAGACGTCGAAGAGCTCTCCCATGAAGCCGTAAGCGTTGTACATCGACGGAGTCGTAATGGTGACCAGCGCCTGGGCACTGCGCTTGGTGATCGCCCGAACCGATGGGCGGTGCTCAACCGAGGTGCGGATCCAGGTCCCCGGGAGATCCTTTTCAAAGCTCGAACCCACAAACACCGGGATGTTCTTTCGAACCGCCGGAGCGATGGTTGCAGGGTGGAGGATCTTGGCCCCGTACTGGGCCATCTCCGCGGCCTCTGAGTACGTCAGTTCCGGGATGATCTTGGCCTCTTTGACGAGGCGAGGATCAGTGGTTGCGACCCCGGCCACGTCGGTCCAGATCTCGAGGACCTGCGCCGAGATGGCCTCGGCGAAGAGGGCGGCGGAGTAGTCAGAGCCACCGCGGCCCAGGATCGTGGTATTGCCTTGAAGGTCCGACCCGATGAAGCCCTGGGTGACGTAGACCGTTTCTCCAGAGAGATCCATGCGCTCCCGTGCGGTTTTTTCGATGACCTCTAGCTGCGGGGTTGCTTTGCCGAAGTTTGAGTCGGTTTTAATCACGGTGCGGGCATCGAGCAAAGTGACCTTTCGGGCCGGAAGGAGGGTCGCCATGACGTCTCGGAAAATCAAGGATGACATCCGTTCTCCCAGAGAGAGGATGTGGTCATGGGCCCGGGGCGTGAGTTCTTTTAAGATGGCAAGGTTCTGCACTAAAAGCTCGAGCTCAGTGAAGTAACTCTCGAGCTGTGTCTGACTCTGAGGATTGTTGCCGGTCTCAGCGAGGATCCCCAGGTGGCGCTCTTTGATGCCGAAGACCAGCTTCTCGCAGTCTTCAAGTCTCCCCGAAGAAGCTGATTTGGCGATCTCGATCAGACGGTCAGTAGTGCCGGAAGTGGCCGAGACAACGACGACCGTTGCACCTCGTTCCATGCTGATCCTGGCACTTCGTTCCATGGATGCAAAGTTTCCCATGGAGGTTCCACCGAACTTAGAAACAACGAGAGAACAAGTCATCTGATCCACCTCAAGATAAAGAGTAAACGGTTTATAATACAGGACTGAAGAGGGGAGTAGAAGATAGGTAAAGGTATATAATCTTTGACCTACCTAAAGCACCCCACCGAAAATTTTTCGGTGACAGTCTTGGGGATTAAGCCCCAACAACCAATGGTCCAAAGTCTAAGCTCAGTGGATCCACTTCGGCGATCTTTCCCTGAGGTGTTGGTCAAACGGTTCTTAGTCCCTTCCAACACCCGACTTAAAGGTCGCGCCTCTCTAGGCAACAGCTCGATCTTAGTCAATTAAAACTAAAATTCCAAGTTTACTTTTAAAAATTTTTCAAGCTACCCTTGATGCGCGACGGTTAACAAGAACGACAGGGAGAGGGCGCAGTATGAAAAGAGTAGGGTTTATTGGTTGGCGGGGAATGGTGGGATCCGTGCTCATGGAACGGATGACCGACGAGAACGACTTCGGACGGATGGAATCGTTCTTCTTCTCGACGTCTCAATCTGGAGACTCGGCCCCGAAGGTGAAGAATGCCTTCGAGAAACTCCTCCCGGCCATGGAGCTGAAAGAACTCTCCAAGATGGACATCCTCGTGTCCTGCCAAGGCGGCGAGTACACCAGTGAAATCTTCCCCCAACTCCGGGCCCAGGGCTGGTCGGGCGTCTGGATCGACGCGGCCTCAACGCTCCGGATGAAAGATGACAGCGTCATCGTCCTCGACCCCGTGAACCGGAACCTCATTCAAGAATCCATGGCCCGGGGAGTGAAAAACTTCGTGGGGGGAAATTGTACCGTCTCGCTCTTGCTCATCGCACTCCATGGCCTCTTTAAAGAGAACCTCGTGGAATGGGTCTCGTCGATGACTTACCAGGCCGCATCCGGTGCGGGTGCCAAGAACATGATCGAGCTCCTTGACCAGATGAAGTCCGTTGGAACGACCTTCGCGGCAAATCCTGCGGCGTCGGCCCTCGAACTTGAAAAAAAGATGACAACCCTGATGAGCAGTTCCGAGTTTCCGAAGACGAACTTCGGGCACCCGTTGGCGCTCAACGTGCTACCCTGGATCGACTCGGAAATGCCCTCGGGCCAGTCCAAAGAAGAATGGAAGGCCCAGGTCGAAGCGAACAAAATCCTACAGACCAAAACCACGGTGCCAATCGACGGCACCTGCGTTCGAGTCGGGGCCCTTCGGTGCCACTCCCAGGGTCTCACGATCAAGCTCAAGAAATCGGCCCACCTCTCAACGCTGGAGGAGCTCTTGGGTAACGCGAACCCTTGGGTGAAACTCGTCGCCAACACGAAAGCAGAGACCCTCAAGGAGTTGACCCCTGCGGCTGTCTCCGGGAAACTTTCTGTTCCCATCGGGCGCCTTCGTCAGATGACCCTCGGGGACACGTACTTCAATGCTTTCACCCTCGGGGACCAGCTCCTTTGGGGAGCCGCGGAACCCCTCCGCTGCGTGCTCCTCCAGACCCTCGCGTAGACCAACTGCCCAGGAAGGGGGGCGTTTTCTCCCCCCTTAGCCTAGGCATGCTCGCCTCGGCGTGAAACTTGACGAAGGTAGTCCGTTGTTTTTTCAATCATTGAGCGAAGGCACGATCTTTAGGAACCGATCCTAAGACTTCTCTTATAATGGTTAGGCATGGAAAACCTTAAGCTTATCCTCGACTCCTATAGCATCACGAGTTCTCCTCGGGAGATCTTCGACATCCTCGTCGCGGGCCATGAGAAAGGGCACTGCTTCCTGTGGCAATCCTTCACAGACCATCGGACGATCTTTAACATCCAGAGTTTCGAACTCGATGATGCCCGGAAGCACATTAAAGTCACCTTCCTCTCCGATGGGCACGAGGTGGATCCGAGTGCCCTGGCCTACATCAAACTCCCGTTCCGAGAGTCGATCTTCAAAGGCCGGATTCTTCAGGTGAAAAAGAATGTGCTCTCGATCGCGGTTCCGACCGAGATGCACCTGCGAGAATTCCGCGAGAGCCTGCGGCTGCAGTTTCCACCGGGGGAGAAGGCGGCGTTCATCCGACCGAGCATCGCGGGGGTGAAAGAGGGCCAGCTCTCGACGCTCAAGGTGATCCTCAAAGACGTGTCGCAAAAGGGCCTCGGGTTATACGTCTCGGAGAGTAACATCCATCTCTTTCGTACGAACCAGATCCTCGAGCTGATGGGCCTTGACTCCACCGACCTTCAGGTCCCGATCCTGGGAAAGGTCGTCTGGTTCCGGCGGCTTCAGACCCACGACCTGCGAGGCTTCGGTTACGGCGTGGGAGTGAAAATGTTTTCTCTGATTCCAGAAGCAGTGCTCGGAAAAATCGACGCTCCCCCGCAGCGCTCACCCTCCCAAGAATTGATCGACCTGGAGCTTCTCTCCCCGGATTTTCACCGGGAGCTCCAGGGGCAGGTGAAGACCACGATGCTGAAGATGAAGCAGAGGCCTGCGCTCGCGAAGTACCTGCGGGAACTCGAAGTGGTACGCGGGGAGGATGAGTATGTCCTGGAGCACATCAACGTCCTCTCGGTCGTCTGCACCTTCATGGCACGGTCGATGAACTGGATCTCCGACGCGAGCATGGAGAAGTTCATCTACGCCTCCTACCTCCACGATGCTCCGTTGTTTAAGTTCCCACGGTTGGTCCGCATCAAGAACATGAGAGACTTTGAGCGAGTGAAGGATCACCTCACGCCGGATGAGCGGTTGGCCTTCCTTTCTGCTCCCGAGGCCGCTGCGGCCCTTGCGAACCAGGATTCGGCGGCACCTCCAGATGTCGCCCAGATGCTCTTCCTCCAGAAAGAACTTCCCAATGGAGAAGGTGTATTTCGAAAGTCCTTCACCAAGATCCCTCCGCTCGCTGCACTCTTCATCGTGGCCCACGACCTCACCGATGAGGTCATGACCAACGCGAACTGGGACATGGCCGAGTGGCACAAGCGCTGCCGCAAACTCTACGTCGGGGGACATTTTACGAAGATCATGGATGCCCTCGAGAAAACCAAGATCACCTTCAAGAAAAAGTAGGACCTTCCTCACAATAAATCTCGGTTCGTGGGAATTCTTCTCCCTGTTTTGCTGCTCGACAGTGGCGGGGAATTCCCGTTGCACATTACTTGACCCGGGCGGTACGGTTAAAGAGTGGAGACTTTTCGGGGAAAAACTAGATCAGTAAAAGCCATTGAACTGGATCAGTTTAAAAGCCTCTAATTAATGCCCCATAAGGGGAATTATGCGAGAGCGCGATGCGCATAAATTTTTCTTTTCTCAAACTAGGTTGGGGGTCGACTCGTGAAATCCCAAGAACAACGTATTGATTTTCGGATAAAAAAAAATGTGCGATCGTTGAAAGATCAGAAATAGATGACTCCAGCAGGGAACACATGAGTAACAGCGTCCTCGATCGGCTTTTGCGACAACGCCCAGGGGCGGCCCAGGCCGAACCTTCGGAGTCCAGAGACCAGCGGTTCTCCGGGAGGCTTCGAGAGAAGACTCACGTTCAGAAACCGGCCCCGAAGAAACCCGGCCGTCCCTCCGTTCCGGATGAAGAGAAGGCGCGAAACTTTACCCTTTGTTTGGCCCCGCAGTTTGTGAAGTTCCTCGATCGCATGGTGGTTCGGGACCCGAAGGTCCGGGGCCGGGGACGGAAGATCCGGTTCATCATCGAGCGCTTCATTGAGCACGAAAAACGAAGCGTCGGGCAGCTGCGAATTCTCCGGGAGAGTCTCGGGAGTGTTCAGGAGACGATCTCCGGGTTCGGGGCCCGGGTCACCAAGGGCGAGAAACTCTCTCTTAGTCCCCGGGAGCGGGAAGCCATCGGCAAGGCGGTGGACCAGGTCCACCTGCTGCTGAAGATTCTGAACTACTCTCCGAAGGCGCTAAGCAAGCTTCTCCCGCGAGAAGAATGGGCCATCCTTTCCTTTTGCCTCAACTGGAAGAACAACCGGGAGGTCGTGTTTTGAGTGACCTGCGCTCGTTCTCTGATTTTCAGCTTACGCGGACAGCGCCGTTTGATAGGAACAAGATTTACTTCGGTTTCATCCACAACTTCTCTTCCCCGCATACCCGGGACGCGTACACCCGGGACCTTCGGAAGTTCTTAGGCTTTCTCGAAGACCGCTTCCGTGGGCTCCACGAGCTCAAGGTGGAGCACGCTCACGTGGTGGCCTTCAAAGACGACCTCCTCCGAACCGCGCACGCTCCTCGGAGTGTGAACCGGACTCTGGCGACTCTCTGGTCCTTCTACGACTACCTGATGGATCAGGAGCTGGTCGAAAAGAATCCGGTGGGAAGAGTGAAACGCTTTAGTATTCCCAAAGAGGTCAAGACGCAGGACCTCTCCGATGAGGAAGTGGTGCGCCTCCTCGACGCGGTCGATGACTCTCGTCCGGCGGGCCTCCTCCACCGGGCCCTCCTGACACTCTTTTTTACCACCGGCATGCGCCACAGAGAAGTTTCACACCTCCGGTTCAAGAACCTCGCCGAAGACAGCGGGTTCACTGTGCTCCGCTACTTTGCGAAGGGATCTCGTGAAATGGCGACTCCTCTGAATCCCAAGGCCGAAGCGGCGCTGGGTGCGTACCTCCGGTGGGCCCACGCTGCGGGGTACCCCATGGGGCCCGAGGACTTCATCTTCCGGGCCACAAAGAATAACGTGAACCGGGCCCTCGATCCGAAAACCCTAAACTACATCATCAAGCGCTACGCTCGACTCATCGGCGTCCGCGGGAACATCACCATCCACTCTGCGCGCTCGACGGTGATCGGGATGCTCCTCGACAAAGGCCACGCCCTCGAGCGCGTCGCGGACTTCGTAGGACACCGGGACATTTCGATGACCAAGGCCTACAACAAGCGCCGGCGTCAGATTCACCAGTCACTGAGCCTCGATCTCTGACGCTCGTCCCTCCGTAGGGCGCATTAACAATAATAAATGATGTTGGTGTTGATCTCTTACCCGCGCTGAATAAACTAGGCTCAATTCCATCACAAAGGCTCGAAGATGAAAAAGTTTATCGCGCTCGCTTTCTTACTTAGTTCGGCATGCGTGCTGGCCGAGACCTACACGGATGAAGAGACATGGATCAATGCGAATGCCTTCTTTAAGCTGAATGAGAATTGGACTGCGTACGCAGAGTATCAACCGCGGTTTTTTGATTACTCAAAGTACAACGGAGTCACGCTCCACCGCGGGGCCATCGGTCGCACGATTGGCCACGGGTTTTCGGCCTGGGCCGGCTACGGGTTCATGACCTGGAACGACCGGAAAGATACGAAGTTTCCGGCGAAGAACCAGCACGAAGATCGGCCTTTCCTTCAGCTCTTACACACCCACGAGGCCGGGAACTGGCGCTGGACGAACCGCACCCGCCTCGAGCAGCGGATGTTCCGCTACGACGGCGAAGCCTCGACCCGAGTGCGGCATCAGTTTCGGATGCAGTACAAATTCAACGATTCTCCCTTGGCCATCGCGGTTTGGGATGAGTACTTTTATAACACCAATTCGATCAGACCCAGCCGTGAAAGTCACGCGCCGGTGCTCAAGGCCGGGTTCGATCAGAACCGCGCCTTCATCGGGCCCGCGTTCTTCTTTGGCAACAAAGCTCAGCACATGGTTGAGTCGGGCTACATGAATAACTATGTCCATGGAGCGACTCGGGACCGGAACGCTCACGTCTGGATGACGACGGTGACGCTCAGGTTTTAATCTGGTGAAGTAGGGGAGGGGACCCTCCCCTGCGAGCACGCGGGTGCCGCGAGGGTTCCTGCGTCCTAGTCTCCTAAGAGCCCCGGCGGGATCGTGCATTCTCTCGACACTTCTCCCGTAC
This sequence comes from Pseudomonadota bacterium, assembly GCA_027487515.1. Classification (GTDB taxonomy): domain Bacteria; phylum Bdellovibrionota; class Bacteriovoracia; order Bacteriovoracales; family Bacteriovoracaceae; genus Peredibacter. The sequence continues at coordinate 138,076 of JAIYDL010000018.1, read as the reverse complement.
AGGCGAGGGTATCCCGAGACTTCCCCGGTTGCAGAAAGATGCTCATGCGGACCGAGCTCTGAGCGTAGCTAGGATTCTCCCGATCCTTCTCATCGCAGTGAACGGAATTATAGAACATCCCAATCAGGTCCCCACGGCCCGGATCGATCGCGAGTCCTCTTTTAAGTGCAAACGCTGTCAGAGAGGAGCCGATGTAATCGGCCACGGTCTCCTTGACCTGAGGAGTCTGCGCATCACACACCACGGCCGAGCTCCCGATGTCGGAAGACCCTGTGACCGGCGCGGGAGTTCCGTTGAGGGGGTATCTCTCGGACACACAACTGATCATCGATAAGTAGGGGGAGCCCTCGTACTTCTTCGGGGCAAGGACCACAGGAGCGTTCACGACTCCGCAGGTCACAAGCCGTTCTGTGTGCGTCCGGCGAGAAGTATTCTCCGAGGCAAACACAGTAAGGGCCTGCGCGGCCATGCGAGTGTTTCCTACCGCCCACGTGGAGAGCTCGCGGACTTGGTCATGAGGGACATCCCTGAGACAGTTCTGAATTTCTTTTGTGAGGAGACGCTGCTGGATCGCTCGGTTCGCGGCCTGTGCTTTTATCTTGTCAGAGAACGAATACACATCGACGTAGTTACAAGGATCGGCCAGGTGACCGAGCTCATGCGCGATGAGGCCCAGGGCTGCCTCTTTGGGCATCCGAGTGACGAAGGGGCAGACGGTGAGCGTATGCGGAGCGGCTTGGTATCTGGCGTTAAACGCATAATCGCAGCCGGAATTTTCGACCTTGATGTTGAGCGTATTCAATCGATGGATGAGGAAGCGCTGGTGCTCGTTCAAGGTTTCGGAGGCCGATTGCGCGCGAATCTGGTCAACCATGCTCGAGCGAAGATCATCCACGAAAGCTCTGAACGAATCAAGGAGAGCTCCGTTGGGAGTGCCGGTCGTGGCAACGGATTCATCGAGCTGTTTCGTAAACAGTAGAGGATTGTAGAGCTGCGACCCATCTTCATAAGTCTGAAGGATAAGGGTCCGTCGAGCTGCCCAGTCCGCGCAGACGGAGCCCGCTGCACGTGTTTCGACGTGTCTCTCTTGGCAGGTCGCACCTATGACCGGCAAGGTCTGGAGGCCCAGAAGTGCGAGGATGACGGCGGTAGAGGTTCTCATGTTCACTACTGTAACTTTAAATTCGGCGTTGAACTCCTGACGACCCAGATTTACAGAGGGGGTGTTCAAAAGAATGACAGGAGGAAGTATCAGCTCAATATGGGATTCTAACCTCTCAAAATACCAAGTAACGCGGTGCACGATAAGAAAGATTACCGATAATCCATCTATTTCAACCACTTAAGACATCTTCTTTATTCCGAAAACGTATTTAAGTTTCAAAAAAACCCCCGAGGTGCTTGCAACACTTCGGGGGTTGAGATCGCTGGGAATAGTGCATACCTATACCAAGCCGAGTTGGTTTAGATTGCACTATTTCTAGCGTTCTTACAACAGTAGGAACCTCGGAATGTCCCTAAATTCATCTGATTTTCAATCGAATTTCGATTCAATTTACAAAAATGCGGAATTGTACCCGGAAGGCGAGGGGTACTCCTGGCGTAAAATACCCACGCCGCTATTCAATCTTGTAGACCTGATTGGAGCAAGCTCAGCGGATCTTCTAGTCGCGCTGGCCATGGCAGCGATCACCGCCGAGCGAAAGCAGTTCCCAAGGTTCACCGCAGAACGTCCGTTGATCGCAAAAAAAACTGGCCTTAGCCTTCGCGCCATAACGAAGAGCATTCGTTTCCTCGCCGAGAAAAATGTTATCTCGGTGCGGAGCGCATGGGGTCAGAAAAACACCTACAAATGGAACGAAAACTTCCTCAAAACTAGTGCACCAGGTTCACTACCAGTAGTGAACGACGTTCACCCGGGGTGGTGTACCACGTTCACCCGGGGTAGTGAACGAGGTGCACACATCTATATAGAGTTCTCCTTAGAGTTATTTATAACTACCTTAGAAGGATTTTTTGCCGAACACCAACCGCCATATCGGTTCTACGTTCCTTCGAAGAGAACTAAAAAGGACGCTCCGCAAGGTAGCGGAGCGACTATTTCCGTTTCGCGCCGAGACGCCTGGCGTGACGCTGCTTTCAAGGTTTACGAAGAAATCAAAAATCAATCCGACGCCCTCGTTCGAATTCATCTCGCGCTGATGAGTCAGAACGTCGAGGGCGTCCAGTACCCGGAAGGGGCGCTGCGTTTCCGGGTGAATGATCTTGAGTCGTTCAATGAAGCGCGTTCTCGATCCCACATCAAACAACACCTACATTCCGACGAAGATTTTATGAGGTTCGTCGAGATGAAGAAAAACCAACTAAGCCTTGATCTCTGAAGGGGGAAAAATGACCGAAGTTCAACGCTATGTCCAAAGTCTTGAGAAACAAAAAGTCCGGGTTGAGGGGGAAATCGCTCTTAAGCAGCGATCTTTGTCCAGAATTCTCGAAAAACTCGCCGATCCCGAATACTACCTCGCCAAAGAAACAAAAAGGGGGGCTGTGAAGGTTTCGAGGGTGCTGGGTAAGGAAACAGTCGCACCCAAGCCAAAATCGATTTTAAGGCCAAAATCGAGCGTTTCCGGCGACGGCGGCGCGGCGAATGTGGCCGGCGGCGATAACGCCGAGCAAGAGAAAAAACCCTCATCATGGTTAAATCCATTCGCTTAAGGAGAATCCGATGATTCAGCTCAACGCCTCCATGAACGTCCGAAAATATGTCCCGGTTGATGTGGTCAGAAAAAAACTCGAGTTGGCATCTCAAAACGAGATCGTGAGAGCGGCGCTTGAAAGAATGACCTTCGATCAACGTCACACAAAACCCATCACCGTGACCGGCCTTTACATTCTTCGAATTCTTCTAAACGCTGACCTGGAAGTTCACCTTCAGACCTACACTCAAAACTTTTTGAAATGGAAGTTCGTTCCGGTCAACGCCTACAAGCCTACGAATGCTGCGAGTTGGATCTTCTTCAACACTCGACAGTTTGGCCGTCGTCTTCCGCAAGATTGGGAGGAAACTCTGTGGCACGAATTAGTTCACATCGCAGACTCTCTTTCTTCCTACAAGTTCGATCACGGCGACAACGATCTTTCAGGCGACGAGGAAACCGCGCCGGTTAAGTTCGCTCGCTTCATGACATACCAATTCAACCCGGAAGGGATAACACGACTCGGAGTCGTACATTAGGGGGTTCCATGGCGAGAATTAAGAACGAGATTAAGAAAAAAGTCGTTGAAATGTTCGAGGCGGGGGAGCTCGAAAATGTGATCGCTCGAGAGCTCGAAATCTCAACCGTGTCCGTGCGAAAAATTATCCAGGAGACCGGCGCTTCCAGGAGCGAAGAAGAGGAAGTTTGTGAGGAAGTGGATTGGAAGTTCTGGGCAGATTTTTGGAAAAATAAATATCTCGAAGCTCACGCGGAGCTTCTGATTAATCAAGATTAACGCCAACAAAGGGGAATACCGTGGCAAAAAAAGCATCGAAAAAAGTTACAGCAAAAAGAACACCGAAAAAAGTGATGGTGAAAATCGCTCGCGTCGGTCTCAGCTATGAGATTTCCGAAGCTGGGCGTGAGGTGGAAATGCAGGATTCCCAAGTAGCCGCCGTTCACCGGGCAAAACTCGCCTACGAAAAATCTCAAGAGACACTCAGGAAACTTTATGAAGCCTGACATCATGATCGAGGCACCGGACGTTAAACAAATTGAACGTGAGTTCGCGCAGGGGTTACAGGATGCGGAAGTTATCGACGGCGAAAAAGTTTCACCTGGCGGGCCTGGCCCTACTCAGTCTGGCCTTAACCTTGACCGGCTTGCTCTTAAGTCGGTTTACAAGATCAAAAAGGCTCTCCAAGTTCGAGTTCTTTCAAGTGATGTCCCTGAAGCTATTAAACCTAAACTATCGCATCTCTCTAAGGTTGAAGATTCGGAGATTGAAGTTCTTAAACTCGTTCTCGATCGGTACGGAAGCGAAAATCTTTCGCCTGAGTGGATCGAAATGATCAACAAGTACCTCAACACTCCGCTGTGGCCATGGCTTGAAATGGAATTAGAGCTCCACCAGAAGTTGAAAGCGGAAATCAAGGTCATCGTCGATCGGGAGTCCAAGGGCGCATGAGTGTCTCATGCTATTTCGGATTAACCGAGTCGGGAAAATCCTGGCACGTAAAACACCACGTCCTTCCGAAATGGGATCGAAAGGTCATTTTTGACATCGCTCACTGCTTCGACGGGGACGTGGTTTTAACCAATCCTGGAGACCGGACTTTTTTGGAAATCTTTCGCCGTTTTATCGGGCGCTCAGCGTTTACGATTGTGATCCGACCGTCGAGGACGAGCTCGGATGAGGCGCTTTTTAATAAAACGGTTCATCTTGCGTGTTCTCTTGGTCGGACACTTGGGGTGAGGGTGGATCCGGCAAAGAGGATCCAACTAGTTTTAGATGAAGCTGACTTCGTCTGTTCGTCTCACTATCAGTCCAAAGAACTTAAGCACCTCGTAAATAAGGGACGCCACGACAACGTCGATTCGCATTTCATCACCCGAAACCCGAACTCCATTCACACCGATATCAGGCGAAATGCTTCGAAAATCGTGACTTTTTTCCTAAACAACGCCATGGAAATAAGCATCTTCCGATCGAATTTTTCATCGAAATTTGCGGAAAAAATTCAGCATCTCCCTAAGTACCATCGTCTTGAGTGGACCGATAACGGCGACATTAGAATTTTCGACGAAAAAAACAAGGTTTACGGAAATTTCAGCCGAAATTCTCCGGAAATTTCACCAAAAAAGAGGGGAGTGAGTCGTGTCGATTAGAATTCAGAATGTGATTTTTGATCCGAAAAACAACAATTTTTTAATCTCTCGGGGGGGAACCTTCACCGCCGGGGCCTTTACTGAAAAAGGAGTTCCAGTGATTAAGCTAAAAGGTTACGAAAATTATTATTTCGATCCATCAACCTGGGAAATCGTCTCTCGCCGTGGGCGTCGGGCGTTCCGGGTTCTCAAAAAGCACGTCCAGGAAGGGAGAGATTTTTTCTACCTGTTTCGAAACGGTGTCCAGTCGCGAGTTTACGCGTGGGAAATCCTACGTGATAACATCAACGCGATTGAAAGTTACTACTCGGATGACTCCAAAAAAACCATTCGGGCGTAATGATATCGCTGTGAAAAAGTAATATCCCTAAAAATTCCTCTCAAGTTACAGCGTTTTAACTCGGCAACGCCTGTAATGATCCTGCGACAATCTCGAAATTTCCCCCGCTCTGAATTCAGTCAAAACTAATCCCATTGGCGAAAAACTCGCAAAACATCACTTTAAGGGGATTCAAATGTCCATGCTCAAAAAAGCTGTTCCGTACTTAATCAGCGGCGGCGTCGCTGTTCTCATCATCGTTGGAATGAAGCGGCTCGCTCCAGGTGCTGCTTCTAAACTCGGTCTTTAATTAGGAGCACACCATGATTAATGGATTTAACGGAAAAATGCTCGAATACGTTGGTCAGGTAGCATTTTCAGCGGGCCGTGCGGCGTCGTTGGATCTTCCGGCCGATCGGGTTATCAAAGATATTCACCTAGTGGTTCGCGGTCGATTAAATGCGACGTTTACAGGCTCGACTCCTGTAGTTCGCTTTAACGGTGCGGCCGACGGTCTCCTTAAGAGAATTTCGGTTCAACGTCGCGGCGGTGATGACCTCCGGACCTACCTTGGTACTCGTCAGTTGGTGAATGACCAGCGTTACGGTGTCACCGATCGCGGTGCGGTCCTCTGGCGTGTAAACGCGACAACTCTCGGAACGGCAACGTCGGGTGATCGGATGCTCTTCGGAACTACCGGTCAAGACGTGGCATTCTATGAATCATACGTGATCGGAATGGAAAACAAAAAGTCTTCTGAATACTGGAGAACTTATTTCTCCACGCTTGGAAACCGGTCAGCGAAAGTCCTTTTTGACTTCGGTCTCTTTAACGACGTTCTCGATCCGGAAGATGCTTCGACCACACCGGTTATCACCGGGGACGTTGTGATCGACGTTTACATTTCGAAAGCGGATCACCTCATCGGTATCTCAGACACATTCTGGGATTTCAAACATTCATACGACCAAATCGTTTTGAATGGTGCAGCGAACCGGTCACGTTACACAATTCAGCCGGAAGGCGAGTTGCAAGGCTTTTGGATCACCGCAGTCAAGGGTGCCAAAGAAACGCCGCTTTCGCACGAAGAGCTCCTCAAAACAGTCATGGAATTCAAGTATGACGGTGAGACGTTCTTCAATGGAGACCTCCTCGATTTCGCGGCGATTAACATGAACAACGCTCCAATTTTGGATCTGGTACGCGGGTCATGCTACGTGCCACTTCTCAACAACAAGACTTGGGGAACGGGCCTTTACACCGGTCAAGGTTCATCGACGAAAGCTATCGAGGTATTCATCACTTCCGATCCGGCGATGAGTTATACCGGCGGCGTGAAGTTCATCTTCGAATACGATCGCGTGATTCAGCCTAAAGAGGCAGAAGTCGCAAAAAAGTAAACCAAATAGGGTAGGGGGTCGAGAGACTCCCTACCTGAATGGAAGCGTATGGCCTTCGGTATTAAAATTAAAGCGCCGAAAGTTCGGATCAAGATCAAAAAACCTGCGGATGTGGTTAAGAGCCTTTCCAAAGGGGTGAAAGAGTTTACGCAAAAATCTCAAGATGTGGCGACACTGGGTCAGCGCGATCAAGTCAACGCTTTAACTGGCGGAGGTTTGGACGCTATCAAAGACGCTTCTGGCGGTGATTCGAAATCGGCCCTTAGGGTCGGAGTGACGGCCGGCGCTTTTGCGGCCGGTGGTCCCATGGCGGCGATCGCGGCAAATAGCGCGTTCGCGAACGGTGGAAACGTAGGTCAAGCAGGTCTGGCCGCAGTAACGAATTCCCAAGGGGGGGAGATGAGTATTTTTAACGACGTTGGCAATTTTCTGAATTCAGACACGGCCATCGCGAAACTTGCAAACAGTTCCTTATCTGGCCTCATCAATGGGAAGCCGAAACCGGCACCGGTTGTGGTTCGAGAGTCAGCACCGGTTCAAACGATTGTTTCCGGCGGCGCTGGCATGAGCAAGGGCCTTATGTATGGCTTGGGAGCGGCGGCGGTAGCTGTAGTGCTCATCTTGGTTGTCGCCCTCAAAAAGAGGTAGGAAGTGTCAACTACCAATAAGTTTTTCACGAAGCGGTTTTATTTAGATAACCCTATAAACCGCTCTATCAATCGTGGCGGTGATCATTTCGTCGGAACGAGTTTTAAATCGTTTTGGGTTTCCGGAACGAATAACTCATCATTTCAAGCCACTTTCGTTATCAATCCCGAAACTGATACTTCGGTTGGAGGTCTTCCTCTAAGGCTTAATCAGTGTCAGGGCTTCATCGAAAGCAAGGCTGAAGATGCCTGTATTGAGGTTCTCGTCGCTCAGCCGGGCGTATGGGTTGATATAACATTCTCCCAAGATGAACTAATTCAGGTCGGTTCCGTGGCGGTCACTATTCAGGGGGCCGTCAACATCGTGGACGGAAACCTTCACGCCTCAGCTCTCATCACGGTTCCTACAGCAACCGCGATTGAAATTTTTCCTGCTGACGCTGCAAGAGTAAAAGGCACCTTCCAAAACAAGGGTGCAACTTCAATTTTCGTCGGGAACAACACGGCGGCGGAGCTCACCAATGCAAGTTTCCAGGATATTTGCGAGGAGGTCGCACCAGGAGGGGTTTTTGAGTGGAAAAATAAAGGCTCGCTCTTCGCACGTGCTATCGATTCGGCGGCGAAGACATCAACCAGAACGGAGTTCTAAATGTTAAATTTCATCTTAGCTTTTTGTTTGCTGATTTTTTCAAGCGTTGCCGGTGCATCCAATGTGATCGCAGGATTTCAGCCTTCAGTTAGGGTGGGCGGTGTTACCCTTCCACTAGGTCGGGCCATAATCCTTTCAGCAAGAACCGACTCAACGACTCAATTCTCAACCTTGCTTCGAAACGGTTCCGCCTATCAAGTTCCAACCGGGAAAAAATTAATTCTCCTGGGTGCCTATGGTTATCACTCCTCCGGAACACCGACAGGGATCTCACTGGGGTATGGTGATGCATCCACCACAACCACGGCACCCGCTGGAAGGGTTGACTTCATGGGCGGTGCTTCATCATTCCTGTTTATTTTTCCTGCTAACGGAACACTTTCCGATGGCATCACGTTCTCCTGGGAAATTCCGGCCGGGAAGTTTCCTTTCATCGTCTCAAACAGTGCGACGACGGTTAACGTGATCCTCATCGGGCATCTCGTAGACGTGTAACATGACCGATAAAGAACTCGGAACCAAGGCCCTGCGATCATACTTCGAAAACATGGTGCGGTTCTATCCGGCCATTTTTAAAGACTACAGTTTCGAAAAATTCCTGGCCACAATCGCGACTAAAGTTAAGGGCGGTCGAACTCTCGCCGACGGTCTGGGCGGTGGAATTCGTGAAACTGGTCTTTCAAGTTCTCAAGTTTCAGAGGGCATGAAAAAACTCGCTCAGAACTCCAGGGGCAGAGTTCCTGCGACTTTCACTGATTTTTTTAATGCTCTGACAAAACAGGCGACTCAAGTGAACTATCTCGACGCCGCTGCTTTCGTTTTAGTCGAGTCAACCAAAGACGTTGTGAAAGGTGCGGCGGAGGTCGGCGACTCTCTCATAACGACCGGAAAAATTCTGAATTTCATTCTCCCTGCGATCCTGATTTTTTTAGTTTTTTTCTGGCTTAACCAAAGAACCGGCGGCGAAGCTCTGAAGTTCGCGAAGGGGCTTCGAAGATGAAGAAGATTGACTACCACTCAATTTTTCTCGCCGCTCTTTTTACGGTTGTGCTCCAGAACCTGTTTAACGAAGTTCTAAAAAGGTATCGGAGTTCACCGTGAACTACCTCACCGCGATCAATAAAGTCCTCCAGCATGAGGGCGGTTTCGTGAATGATCCGAAAGACAGCGGAGGCGCGACTAATTTCGGGATAACGAAAAAGGTTTACGAGGCTTTCAAACGACGTGCGGTTTCGATCGACGAAGTTAAATCGATGCCGAGAACCGACGCCGTCGCGATCTACAAGGCCGAATATTGGGACAAGATTCTAGGGGACCAAATCAGTTCCTACAAGGTAGCTTTCGCGATTTTTGATCAAGCGGTTAACCGTGGGGTTTCGGCGGCGGTGAAATCAGCGCAGCGAGTTCTCGGTGTCCAGGAGACCGGCGTGATGGGCCCGGTAACTCTCAAAAAAATCAATGAGACATCCGAAGGGACCTTCCTGGCCCGGTTCCTGGCCGACGCTGAAAAGTTCTATCGTGACTTGGTTGCTTCACGTCCGAAAGATCAAAAATTCCTAAACGGTTGGCTCAAACGCGTCCAGTCCATCGCTGACTACGTCGGCGTGAAACCCCTTGCGATTTCGGCCGGTGCGCTTTTGCTCATCGGAGTTCTAGTCATAATCGGGATCTCTTACACGAAGAAAATAGCCTAGGAGGCAACATGAAAAATCTTCTGAGAATTATCGTTAACACTATCGGATGGCGTCGGGCCCTCGCTATGGTTTGGGACCTGTGCGACGACGGGATCAAAGAGCACGTTAAAGCAACGCCTGAGAAGTGGGACGATGAAGCTATTCGCATCCTCGACGCGACGATTAAACAGATCACCACGACTCACCAGGGGGCTTAAATGCCTCTGTTCCCCATGCTTCTGAAATGGACGATCAAAAATGCCCTAGGATGGGGTGTTTCGAAAGTCCTAGGTCAGACATGGGGGACACTTAAAAAACGCTTAAAAAGGGCAAAAGAATGATCAGTCTGGAATTAATTCTGGCTATTTCTTCATGTATTCCGGTGATCGCGATTTTAAAACTGGTTTACGCGGTTGGGCGAATACTCCAAAAAATAGAATCGAGGCTTGGTGAACATGAGCGCCGCATCGGAAAACTGGAAGGCGAAGAATTGATCGAGAGTCATTTTTGATGTTGGAGAATGCTGGTTTACATTTCAGTCTGACCACTTTAGTCTTAATTTAGGCATAAGGAATTTTTCTTACATGGTAAGGGTAGGGTTTCAAACGGATCATGAGCTACCCCGCGTTATTGCACGATAATTCGGAAAATTTAGCTCGGAAAAAAGTGAATATTATCGGCATATTAACTCAGTGCACGATAAGAAAGATTATCGTGCACCAGCACTCCATGACGGGCTTTTCACTTTTTAACTTTCAGGCGCCTCTAGCTCAAATGCACCCGCGCGGCGAATTCATCTTGAGTGAGCTTCCCCTCAAGGATCGCTAGCTTGACTACTCCGAGGGCCTTTTCATAATGACCTTTCTCATGTGCCGGCACCAGAGTCAGATCAATGTGTCTCATGTTGTTAGTGCCGTTTTCTTTGACCGTTCGCTTAAGCAAGTCGATCGCCTGACTGAGATCCATAAGAGGCTCCTGTAAAAAAAAGGACCCGCCTTGAAAGACGGGTCCTAGAGGTGAATGAAAATTTCGTCGACATGGCCTAAGCGGCTTTCGTCGGCGCCACCGCCACGGCTTCGTCGATGAGCCGTGACACTTCGTCATCTGAGAGTCCATCGTAATGAGCGGCTTTAGAGATGACCCGAAGCTTTGAGTTAAGCTTCCCCAGGTCGACGCGGGTCTTATGATCGGTCTCGGATTCGAGGACCGCCTCATGGATAAGATCCCGGTATTGGCACACTAATGCATCCTTAAAGTTTTCCATGTCTCTTACGCTCAAAACGGGCCTCCATTGTTACAACCAAAAACTTGAATCTTCGTAACTAGAGTGAGTTTAATCGAAATCCAGATTCTGAGCGAAGTGTTTCTGTCGGAGATCTGATTCTAAGACCTTGCCCGCGTTCAGGGCTTGCCTAGACTTCACTCCAGGGCCCTTCCGAATTAAAAATGACAAAATTTCTTGGCATGTTAGGATAGATAACATCATGAAAAACCTCGATTCCTTTCTCTCCCAAGGCGAAATCTTTATTCCCGGAAACCGCTCGCAGTTGCGACTGGGTCTCATGGCACTCCTCCTGAACCGGAACGTCCTCATCGAAGACGTGCCTGGGATGGGAAAGACCACCATGGTGAAGTTCTTTGCGAAAAGCACAGGGCTAGATTTCCGCCGCATCCAATTCACGAGTGACCTCCTGCCCTCCGATATCCTTGGGGTCTCAATCTTTCAAAAAGAGTCGGAGAAATTCGTGTTCCGGCCCGGGCCCATTTTCGGCGAGCTCATCCTGGCCGATGAGCTCAACCGGGGAACGCCCAAAACTCAGAGTGCACTCCTGCAAGCGATGGAGGAAAAGCATGTGACCGTCGACGGCGTTCGCCACGACCTCCCGGCCCGCTTTTGTCTCTTCGCGACTCAGAACCCGCGCGGCCAGTACGGCACCTACCCGCTGCCCGAGTCTCAGCTGGACCGATTCCTCTTTAAGTTTTCCATGGGGACATTGTCGAAGAAAGAAGAGGTCGAACTCCTGAGTTCCGGGTCTCGGCTTGAGAAGCTCGACGAGATGACGCCCTTCTTTGCTGCCGGTGACCTCGCAGGCTTCGAGGCCGAAATCCGCGCCGTCACGGCGACTCCCGTGCTCCTCGAGTACCTGGCCGATATTCTCCAAGCCTCGCGCTCAAAGGATGGGGCCTTCGGCCTCTCTCCACGAGCTGGCCTTGATCTCCTTCTGGCGGCTCGGGCCTGGGCCTACTTTGAGAAGCGGGCCTACGTGATCCCCGACGACGTCCAGGCGATCTTTCCCTACGTGGCAGGACACCGGATGTTCTCTGAACTGGCACTCCCGGCGAACCTTGAAAATCTCCGGGCCAAGGAGTTCGTTGAGACCATCTCCTTTGTTAAGGAAAAATGAAACTACCTCCTTGGGTTCTTCGGCAGATGATGCGAAAAGAACGGGTCTACATCATGCCGACCCGGATGGGTGGGTACCTCAACGCGCTTCTTTTCTTGATGTTCCTCCTGGCCGTGGGGTACAGCAACAATCTCCTTCTGATTTTCACACTCTTCCTCTTTGGCCTCAATCTCCTGTGGTTGATCCAGACCCACTTCCATCTTCACGCGCTCAAACTGCAGGGCCTTCACCTCGAGGATGGTCACGCCGGAGAAGATCTCCCGGTCCGCATCAACTGGACCAAGGCCCCGGAGGGTCCCTACCGCTGGGAGCTGTCGCTGCATACGCCGTATCCGGAGACGATCCATCTTCGGCCCCTCCAGCATACGGCGACGGAGAGTGAAGGCCATCTGACCTTTCCGAAACGAGGGCCCTGGAAGTTCACCCGGCTTTGCGTGCGGTCAGAAATGCCCTTCGGTCTTTACCGGTCTTGGATTTACCTGCGCATCGAGGCACAGGCCTACGCGTATCCTCGGCGGCTGCGGGACGTGCCTCCGATCGAAAAGCAAGTGACGTTTCTCGAGGGGGATCAGGCCGGTTCGAGGACAGGCCCCCATGACGTCAGAAATCTCGCTCCCTACCAAGGCGAGGAAGCGCGCCGGATCAGCTGGAAGCACTACGCCCGTTCCGGGGAGTTGGTGGTCAAAGAGGGTGAGGAGCTCCAGCGCGGACTGGTGCGTTTTCAGGTCCGTGAGCGCGAGGCCGACCTCGAGCTCCACCTCGCTCGCATCGCCACCCAGATGGTCCATTGCGCGCGGGGAGAAATTGCTTTTGGTCTCGAAACCCCGGCTCGCCGCCTGGGCCCTGGGATCAGTGCCAAGCACCTGGCGGATTGCCTCCGGGAACTGTCTCTATGTTAAAGAAAGACTGGCGCGAGGTCCTCATCCTGCTGGTTTTTTGCTTCCTTCTAAGAGAAGTCCTCACCCTCCCTACCCTCTTCTTCGCTGGCCTCGGAGCATCCCTCGTTCTCGCCGGAATCACCACGAACCGCTATGTCCGGAACGTGATCGCCCTGGGAGTCTTTGGCTCCTACTGGTTGAAGTACGGAAAGATCATTGACCCGGAAGTGGGTCTGAACTTTTTAACGAGTGTGATCGTTCTGAAGATTCTTGAAAAGGAAACCGTCCGGGACCGGTACATGATTTTCTTCGGTCTCCTGCTGATCATTTCGGCGGGCTCGCTGTTCGAGCGCAGCCTTGGATACGTCTTCTTCTTCGCCGTGAGTTTCCTGGTTCTCATCCGTGGGTTCTACGGATTCCTGGGTCAGCGCTGGAAGCTCAAAGACCTGGGAGTTGCGCTGGTGTGGGTCCTTCCTTTCACCTTCTTTCTGTTTTTCCTCGTTCCCCGGCTCTTGAGCCCGATCCCCTTCCAGCAGAGCACGAATGCCCCTGGGGAGATCGGCTACACTCCGGATGTGAACATTTCTCAGATCGAGTCTCTCGAGGCGAACCAAGGGCCTGTGTTTCAGGTCGTGACCTCAAGGCCCCTGTTCCAGAGCGAACTCTACTGGCGAGGGAACACGCTCTCGTACACCGACGGCTGGAACTGGAAGGAGATGGTGCAGGACAGAGAAGGGGCCAGTCAGGTCCTGGGTGCCACTCGCGCAGCGGCGGAGGTCGGGCAGTCCTTTCGAATCTTCACCCGTGCCGAATACTTCTTCACTCTCGATGTTCCTCGGATCATTCTCCACGGCCGAGAGTTCCTAAGCTTAAGCGGAACACTCAAAACCGTTCCCCAACGGCGCTGGGAAACGGTTCAGCGCTACGAGGTCTACTCCAATCCTGGTGCGGTGATCAGTCAGGATGCGGTGGGGCCCAACTACCTCCGGGTCCCGCTTTCTCGAAGAGACAAAGCGGAGGTGCTGAAGCTCTTCCCCGGAGAATCCATCGATGAACTCACGACTTCCTTGCGTCGGCACTTCGTGCGAGAGAAGTTCATCTACTCGCTGTCACCCGGAAGGAGCGAAACGCTGCGCGCTTTCCTCGATCGGAAAGCGGGGCTGTGCTCACACTATGCGTCGCTCACCGCCATCGTCTTACGGCTGAAGGGAATTCCCACTCGCCTGGTGTCCGGCTTCATGGGGGGGAAGTACAACAAGTTTGCGAACTTCTACCTCATCTCCCAAAACGATGCTCATGTATGGGTTGAGGCCCTGGTGGATGGACGCTGGCTGCGCTTAGATCCGACGGGGTGGATCGCTCCCGAGCGGGTCCGGTTGGGGGGCGAGGCCTTCATGGAGAGGGTTCAAGGGGGGACGTTTAAGAGGACCTCTGGGCTTCGCCTACCGGCCTTTGTGAGCGAACTCAAGCTCTGGTTTGGCCAGTGGGACTTCCTCTTCTACCAGTGGCTTGAAGAGATGGATTACAACGCGCAAGAGGCCTGGCTCGACCGCTTTAAGCTTCGGCGCCAGTGGCTCTTCTCCCTCATTCCGTTGATCATGGTGAGCTTCATGCTCGCCTACACTTTTTTCCTTTCGCGACGAAAGTCCGAAGAAGAGCGATCTCCGCACCGCGAGCTGTGGCGCCTCTTCTTCAAGAAGGCACGCAAGCGGGGCGTGAATCTCTCCTCTGTCAGTCTGCGGGCCTCCGAGGAGCTGCTCTCTGATCCCGGGAGCGATCGGGAGCTGCGGTCCGTTTGGGATGACTTGGTTGCCCTGAGCTTCAAGGCCGATGGCAAAGGCTCTCTTCGTGACCTTGAGAAGCGAATCCGGAGACTCTAGTCGATGACTTTGAAGTCGGCGTTGATCACCGGTGAGGCGGTCCGCTCCGGGCGCGCCACCGTCGATCGCTTCTCGCTGGCCTGCTGCTCTTGAATCGCCTTCATGACCCGGTACATTTGGACGAAGCGGCGGATGAAGTAGATGGCGAGGAACACGAGGAGGACTTTCAGGATTCTCATGCCCCAAACCTTAGCCACCCTCTCTGGAAATGGCAAGTTACCTAACTTTTGGACTCCTCGGAACTCGCTGCGGGTGACCTGATTTCAATGTTTTCCGCGTCTGCTTCAGCGTCTGTCGCCGCCTTTTGGAGAGCTTCCTCTCGCTCCTGGAGCTTTGTCTCATTGAGCTTTTTAAATTCCTCCGACTCGGCTTCGAGCTTCGCGTCGTGCTGGCGGAAGAAGACCGAATTAATGAACCGACGGAGCTCTTGCTTATCCTCCTCACCGAGCGCATGGATCACCCCGAGGTATTCTGGAACTTTTCCAGAGGCCTTCAAGGGGAGGACGTGAAGGGAGAGCCCCACGGGAGTTTGAAGTCTCAAAATTGCTCCCGGCATCAGCGTTGTTTCACTCGAAAAGATCATATCGCATTCGGACATCTTCCGGACCGTGATCGGAATCACAAGCTCCGCCAACGAATCTGGATTACTCTTCCCTAAATAAAGGATCTCCGGATTCTCTTCCTTCGGCAGCGCTCGCAGGAGCTTTTTTTCGAACGCATCGGCCATGCGGAGAAGAAGCTCGACCGAGATCTCGTTCTCGATCGCCATGACCTTGTCGTACTGGAGCTCGGCCTGGAGCTCCTTCGAGGGTGTTTTGCAGTTGAACACAACGATGAACGGCGGCGCCGGAAGCGGTCCGGTCTTGATCACTTCGATCAGAGCTCCAAGGTCCTTGCGCCGATTCTTTCCTTCGGGAGCCTCACTCGGCTCAAGAGCGAAGGCGATGACATCCGGGCGGTGTCGGCGCAGTTCCTCGTCCATGGAACGGAAAAAGGGCAGGCATCTGATGGTGTACGGGAACCGATCGGAGCGCTGCTGATCGCGATAGAAACTGAGGGTCCGGTCTACCACAAGGACTTTCGCCCTCTTCTCTTTCGAGCTCCCCGCCCGGTCACGCAGCCAGGTCCGGAGGGTGTCCCGGCGCTGGTCAATTTCTTGGAACCGACCAACTCGTTTCTCTTCCACGTCTCCTTCGGACATGCCCTCGGGAGGGATGAACTCGTCGACGAAAAGGAATTCTGCGTCGATGGCATAGTTAAACTGGTAGAAGACATTGGTCTGAGAAATGGAAGTCACGAACCCCTGCTGTGACGGGATGAGCTTCTGGAGGGCGGGAGCGAGGCGGAGCCTCACCCTCGTGGCTTTTTCTAGACGCTGATCCGTCTCGAAGTGTGCCCCCTCCGGGTGGAGGAAACCGATCTTCGCCGGAAGGCCCGCCTCGAGCTCATCATTCAGAGTGGCCGTCGCGAAGTCGTGGCCTTTTTTTTCGGGACTGTTTCCCAGGATCCGTGTCACTCCGTAAACGACGTCGAAGGTTTCAGAACTTTTAATGTACGTCAGATGAACACCCGTCGCGATGCTCTCGGCCAGAATCTCGGGGGGCGAGAGGTAATCGACGAGGCCGACAGTCACAAGTTTATGTTCCATCGTCGTCCGGACAATGATCCGAGCGAGGTGAAGGTAGTCATCCACTGACTTCGAGAGATCGACGAAGACACACGTCGGCCTCGCTTCGAAGACTTGAATCAGCAGAGATTGGATTTCTTTATCATTGGTTCCGGAAAGGCGGCGGAACTCGATTTGAAGGTCATTCTTTTGAGAAAATTCGCCCTGGAGTGCCTTGAAGTAGGCTTCGTCGTCTCCGAGGTAAAAGAATAACATCTTTGACATAAACAAATACTATCACAGTTAAGGCCCAGAGTAACTTTACAAGGACTTAAGTGCTCTAAGGTAACTCACGTAAGCGCAAGATGCCTCGTCTCTGTGGACCTGAAAATGAAGGAGCTGCTGCTGGCGGTACGCCTCACCAGTCTCCCCTTCCCAGATTTTCTGGCCATATGGATGAACCTTGGGTCCCGAACCAGGGTGAAGCACAAGGATGGGATAAAACTGACCATCTTCCGTGACCACTTCTTCGTGAGCGATCGACAATTCGAGAGACGCCAGAAGTTTTCGAAGCTCTAGGCCCTTTCGATGGGGCGAGATGACGATTCGGGAAGTTTGATCGAGCTGAGGAAGGAGTGCGGTTACGATTTGCCCTATTTCTTCGCCTCCCATACCAGCGATGAAAATTGTGTTGTTGCGATTGCTTAGCTTAAGGTCTTGGCCCTTGCTTAACATGATGGAAATGTTTGGTTTAGTAATATGCGAAGTATTAGAATTGATTTTTATCTTTAGCTTCTCAATCACTGCTGGAGAAGGATCCACCAGAGTAATTGATGTGGCAGATTCTTGCGAAAAAGAGAGTCCCAGGAGACCGTGGTCACAGCCAATATCCCAAACATGACCCGATCCCATCCAAAAGGACCTCAGCCGAGAAAGACGAGCGGATAGCTTCTCCTCTTCTCGCCTAGAAGAACTCATCGTAATGCTGGCCGAACTTACCATCCAGGACTTCTGTGAAATACTTCCGGACAAAGTACTGGCCCATGCGAACAGTCTCAATGAGGCCGTAGTTCTCCAAGGACCGCAGGTCCGTACCGAGCTGCTCGGTGGTCGTCCCTAAGTGAACGCAGAGCTCAGCGTAGGAATTGAGCGGACCAATCCCGTGGGTCTTGTAGAGGTTGGGCCTGCACCAGACTTGCCGGTAGAGAAACATCAGGAGGGTAATTTCATGGCGGTTCAGTTTAAATTCATGGAGCACAACATCGAAAAAGAGGTCTGGGATTTCGCTGGCAGATGCTAAAGCGTTTGGCCCGAGACCGGACTTTTGAAGCTGGTCAGTTTTCTTTTTGCGAAAGTTGAACTGAGTTAGGACAGAGCGGATGTCTTCCATAAATCCTCCTTCGCTTAGTATGCGGCGAAGTTGGACCGAATTCAATAGATCTCATTGACTGGAAGGTTTTGCCTTAGCCGCTCTTCCTGGAAAAGCAATTTACTCAAGTTATTCCACAGGTATTCCGAAGCGGCTTCATCGAGTTATTCGGGAGACTCTATGTCATGGCCACTGGCCCTCATCTTTCCTTTTTTACTAGTTTCCTGTGGAGGGCTCAATCTTTTCACGGACGCTCAGGAATCCGCTCGGGACAAAAAAGTCGCATCTCTGGCCCTCGAGCGGCTCCTCTTGTCGGAAGAGTCGACCTTCGAGCAGGACGTCGACGAGCGAATCCTGTCTCTGCACCGCTATTACGTTTTAGTCCAGAAAAACCTCCTGCGCCTGGAGCAAAATTTGGACGGACCCCGGTGGTCATTTTCTCATGACTCTTCGTACCTCTCGCTCCTTGCTCTGCGCTCTCAGGTTGAGAGTCTGGAGCAGGAACTCCTTGAGCTCTACCAGAGCTCGGAGGGTACGGAGCGCGGGAGAAAAGCCTTCATGAGAGAGAAGATTCACTCGTTCTCCCTCCGGGGACAGATGGAAGCACTCTCGGTCCGAAACATTCTGGCCCGCCTTGGGCACCCCCAGGCCTCGCCGGATGCCGACGCTGACCCGGCCCAGATCGCCGCGGCCTATCGGCAGCTTCTCAAGGCACCAGAGTTCCAGATCTATGAAAAAAACATCGAACACCTGTCTCAAGTGCTTGAAGTCGGCGCCAAAGGTCGAGCACCAGCGGCGTCGGGCCTAGTGCACCAGTGGCCTGCCAAGGTCTGGGCCCTCGCATTTTTAATGCACAAAGGTGAGCAGCTGCCAGAGAACCTTACGGAGCACCTCAAACGAATGGGAAGCTCTGCCAGCGTCTACCGAAGCACCGAAGAAACCGCACTGGGAGCATTGGCCCAGGCCAAAGATGCGGGGATGGCCTTGATCTCCACCGTCGACACCCTTGACTGGGCCCCACAGACAGCTGATAGAATCATCAAAAGAACAAGACTCATGCTGCGTAAAGCTCACCGGGGCGCAGGTGTCCTCTTGTTCCATGGAACGCATGCCCGCAGTAGCACCGCTGCCACGGTGATTACCAGGGAGATCTCTCAGGGGCCGGGCCGAATCTGTGCTCTTGATCAAATTGTAAAAGATTTAAAACAGGGCCATAATACCGTATGCTCAAAAAACTAGCTCTCCTCTTCATCCTCGCTTCCTGCGCAACCCAAACTCCGTCTCCCACCGCTTCGGAACCTGCGACCGGGACAGGGGCCGCGGTGACTTCGGCGAAGGAGTACTCCAAGGGAGAAATCATCCTGGCCACGGAGCTTCTGACCCGGATCTTCGATCAGCAGATGGGCCCCCTGGCCTGCGTCTCTGATGCCGACGAGGCACAGCTTCTTCTCCGAACCATCCGGCCCCGGATGGAAGTCGTCAGTGACGACATGGAAGCCCTCCTCGACGATCCTCAGGAAGTGGAGAAGCTGATCAAGACGTGTGACCAAAACTGCACCTGCGAGTACGTGGACGAGCTCCTGCGCGAACACCTCGTGAACCTTTCGAAGTCTCAGCGGAAGCTCCTGGCCTCCAAAAAAACCGACAAGGAGACTGCTCGGTGCATGAACTTTGTCCAGTCGACTTTTTGTCAGAGCGATCTCTTTGCAACGCTAGACAGAGAGAAGGCCGACTTTAGTTTCGAAGAAGCGCCCTAAGTTCCCGAGCGCGTTCGCGGCCCGCCTCGATCCCATCCCCCATGAGCTTCGGGAGCTGAGTTCTCAAATGTTCGAGAACCGCAATCGTCACTCCTCCCTTCGAGGTCACGGCACCGATCATTTCCTCCAGGGACTCCTTCCCCGCCAGAGACCGCGCGGAGCCCTTTAGCACCTGGCGCACCAGTTTCTCCCGTTCCTCAACAGCGAGTGCGCTGAAGGAGTTGCCGAGAGTTTGCGCGAACTCATAGAAAAACGCGGGGCCCGACCCCGTGAGGAGAGTGAGCTCGTCGAGGGCGGCCTCTTCAACCACCAGCGCTTGACCGAGCTTACTGAAAAGAGTCTGGAACGAGGAGAGGCGTCCCTTCGACGAAGCCGACGAGAGCAGAACGATTCCTTCATTGAACTGTACGGGAAGGTTAGGCATCACCCGGATGAGATCCTTGGCCCCGAGGATCCGGAGCTGGTCTGCCTCCGGCAACGCTGCCAGAATGCTCACGAAGAGGGATTCACCAAACCCATCCCCCAGGGTTCCCCGGAGTTCCCTCAGCTGCTGGGGCTTACACCCCACGAGAACCCAATCCGGGTTCTTCACCGCCGTGAGTTCGGTCACCGCCCGCGCTCCGACTTTCCCAGCGAGCCTCGAGGCCGAGGTGCCCGATGGGGAATAGATCATCCATTCAGAGAGGTTCTCGGTCTTACGAAGGCCGGTCAAGATGGCGTCCACCATCTTCCCGGCGCCCAGGACGAGGACTCTCATGTGTTCAACTCCAACGGTGCCCCATGGCGCATGGTATTCACCGCGAGGGAACGGACCCAGACGAATTGGTCAAGGACCTGGGAGGGATCTGCTACCGAAACACCGTCAACTTCAGATAAGATCAGGCGCATGGTTTCCGACAGTGCACTTCCTTCGAGGACGCCCTGGTAAAGCACCTCTCGGTACTGGACGTAGTGGCCGGCGTAGATGAAGCTGTAGGTTGAAGACCGGAGGAGCTGATCCAGGGACTCCGGTGAGATGAGAGTACAGTCGAGGTTTGTCTTCGAAAACCCAGCTTTCCAAGCGAGGTCTAGGATCCCTTTCCAGGTCCGGTAGGCTTCCTCGGTAACGCAGGCAACGGAAACACCTGTCCCAAGCGCGAGGGCGCCGAAGAGGTAGTGGATCGACTTAAGACTCGGGCGGCCAGAGACGGTCACAAAAAGACCGGCATCCTTGATGATGGACTTATCATTATAGGAGAGCTGTCCGGGGATCACAAAATTGAGGTGCCGCCCCGTCAAGTAACCGTCAAGGTGGCCTCGAACCCAGTCCACCAGTTGCGTGACCTGGGCCTTCTCTTTCTCGTTCACCGCACCCATGAAGAGCTCGTAGCGCTCGAGGAAAGCGCGCCCGAAGTGATCGAAGCGCGACGCTCGTCCGGAGACCGAGATGAGGGAGGGCCTCGGCGTCAGGAGCTGGTAGCCCGAGTCTTTCGCCCAGGTCGACTGGAGTGTCTCCGTGTCCTGTGCCGAAAGGAGGTAATGGAATTCTTTAACGTACTCAGGGCCTCCCGCCTTGGGGCCCGTTCCGGACATTTTAAAGCCCCCGAACGGCTCGATCGCCACGCGGGCCCCGGTGTTCGGTCGGTTGACATAGAGGTTCCCGGCACGCAGGAACTTCAGGAGGAAATCGATGTCGTCTTGAGACTGAGAATAGATCCCTCCGGTGAGCGCGTATTCCGTGCCATTAAAGAGCTCCACCGCCTCGATCATGGATTCGTATTCCGTGACGTGCACCACGGGCCCGAAGATTTCCCGTTGCGCCCAGGACTCTTTCTTACGCGCCTGGTGGGCCGAAAGTTCGAAGAGCGCCGGCCCCACACAGAAGCCTGGAAGTTTCTCGAAGGATCGGTCGATCAAGATCTTGCCGTGAGTTCGGATCGCTTCGTCCTTGGCCTCTTCGACCGCCCGGCGCACGCGCTCTTGGTCTTCGCGACTGATGAGCGGGTTGACCGAGGTGGCAGGGTCTAGGGCGTCTCCCACTTTGAGGTCTTTGATGGCCTGAACCAGTCGGTTCACCAGGGCCTCTTTGACCTCCCGGTGAACGATCACGCGGGAAGCCGCTGAGCACTTCTGACCCGAGTGCCCAAAGGCAGCGTACAAGATCCCAGAGATCGTTTCATCCAGCTCGCAGTTGTTGGTGACGATGATGGCGTTCTTTCCGCCCATCTCGGTGATGACCTTCTTCTGCATCGGGATCTGGTGGAAGTAGTGCTGCACGAGGCTCTTGCCGCCGTGCCTGTAGATCCAAGTCCCCACGGTCTTCGAACCGGTGAAGACGACCCCCGCTGTCCGAGGGTGTGTGACGATGGGGGCCCCGACGATCTCGCCGTCTCCCATGATCAGCGTGAAGACTTCCGACGGCACGCCGGCCTCGACTAAGAGCCGATGCAGTTCGATACCAATGAGTGGAGTTTGTTCGGCGGGCTTTAGGATCACGGCGTTCCCGGCCACCAGGGGAGCAACGGTCATCCCGCAGGGGATTGCAAGGGGGAAGTTCCAGGGCGCGATGACGGCGATGACACCGCGGTTAGTGACCTTCTGGGACGAGAGCTGAATGGAAATTTCTTGCCGAGCGTAGAAGCTGATGAAGTCGATCGCCTCGTCCACATCGGCCAGGGCCTCTGTCATGGTCTTGCCGGCCTCGTAAATGATCAAGGCCGCGAGGGAGTTTCGCCGCAAGAGCATGAGATCGGCCGCTCTGAGCATGACGGAAACGCGGTAAAGTGACATCGACTGCTTCGCCCACCAGCTGCTCGCGAGGGCCTTCTCGGCTTCCTCGACGGCGCGGATCGCTTCGTGGTTTGAATTCTCACGAACGGTGCCAACGATGAGCTCGGGCCGAGAGCTGCACACGATCTTCGTACCGGTAGCGTTTCGGAATTCATCTTGCCGGCGCGTGAGTTCGGCACCGAGGGTCTCGATCGCCGCTTCTAGGCCTTGGCGCTCCTTTGGAACGTAGAGTTTAAGTGGCCGGGCCGGCGCGAAGTCACCGCGGATCTGGGTCACGAAAGAGTCGTACTGGAGAGTTCCGGCCTTTTTCTTCTGGAGGTGCACCTCCACCGGAGAAATGAGTCCCGAGGCTTTCTGGTGAGAGCGCATGATGGAAAGGACTCCGACCTGAGAGGAGTTTTCCATGATCCGGCGAACCAAGTAGGCCATGCCCACGAGAAGATTTCCGATCGGCATGTAATTGCGAGTGGGCCAGCCCATCTTCGCCAGGCCATGGGAGAGGGCTTCGTAGGTCATGTGAAGGCACTGGTGCTCGATCACCGGTGCGGTAGGAAACCGCAGCGTCCGGACGGCTTCCACGAAGGCGTGGTCCTGGAGATTGTGAGAACCCACGGCCAGCTGAAGGGAGCCGTGGTGCTTGAGCGCCAGGTAGGCGATCTGGCGGAAGTGGAGGTCGCTCTCTTCCTTGTTCAGGAACTGCGGAGGCGTGAACTGGTGCGCCTCCCCTTCGATGGTTTCCGCGTCCCAGTACGCACCCTTCACGAGGCGGATGGGCATGCGAAGGCCGCGCTGCTTGGCCAGGTCCACCACATCCAGAAGGTGCTTGGCCCCGTCTCTGAGGTACGCTTGGACGACGATCCCCGTCTGGGCATACTCTTTGAGTTCGGGGGTATCCAGGAGGACCTTACCGTAGATCTTAAGTACGAGGTCACGGTAATGGTAGTGTTCGGCGTCGACGTTGATGAAGACTTCTTCGCGGTGGGCCTCTTGGAGGATGCGCCGGAGCCGAGGTGCCACTTTCGCGTACGTGGCGTCGAAGGCCTGGGGCCTAAAGTCATGGGAGAGGGCCGATACCTTGATCGAAACGTGAGCGTTGTAGATGCCGGCGGCGTTCTTCTCCCCTTTCGGGATGTGTTGCTTGAGGCCATGGATCAACTGAAGAACTTTCTCAAAATACTCATCCGCTTCCCGCGCCGACACCACCAGCTCTCCGAGTTGGTCGAGCGTTGCTTCTCGCTTCGTCGCCCGCAAGTCTCGGAGGGTCTCGTGACAGGTGTTGATGCTCTCCCCAGCGATGAAGCGCTTGGCCATCGTGCGCACGAGGAAGCGCACCACAGCCGCGAGGAGGCCCGCCGGGAGGAAGCTCGCCACCTGGAGGGCCAGGCTGAAGAGGATAATAAGGTAGAGCGGGAGCTGCCTGGTTCCGCGCTTCTCTTGGAGCGAGATCGCCCGAGAGTCATCGAGAAGCCGGCGCAGGCTCTCGAGGAGATTGCGTTTGACCTCGTGGCCTTTCTTATCGTGGTCGAGGCTCGGTAAGAGTGCTAGGAATTTAAGCAAATGAACCCGGATGAGATCGAACTGCGCAGTGAGTGTGAGGCCGAAGTCAGAGACCTTCTCGAAACTGTTCGACCGGTAGTCGGCCGTTTTTTTGACCAACTGCTTGAGGATCTCCCGGGCCTCCTCGTCGACATCGGCCCACTGGTTCTTCTCAAGGAACTGGGGCAGTCCGAGTTCTTTGGTGACCCAGTCAATTTCGCTCGGAAACGACCCCGGAGACAGGGTGCTGATTTTTTCGACGTGCTCTTTTAGGTTGAAGAAGAGTTTCTCCGACTCTCGTTCGATCAAGACGGGATTCACTTCATGGAGCTTCAGAAGTGCGAGCTCCCGGGAGAGGCGGCGGGTGCCGATGTAGATCGCTTTCTCCTCGGGTCTTACGGCGCAGAGAAACGGAAACCCATCGAGCACGATCTCTCGCCGGAAGCCCGACGCCGAACCGTGGCCCTGAACGAAGTTGACGAGGGCCTCCGCGGCCGGAGTGAGCGCCCCGGATGGGAAGAGCAGGGCTTCGAATTCCTCATAGTAGGAGACCTGCCAGTCACTGTTAACGACGCGCTTTTTAACGAAAGGAACACCTTTATCATTCACGGGGGCCTCCAAAATTTTAAACACTTCAATCTACCCGCAAAAAGAGCGCTAGCAAAGTGGCGAGTACACAGAAATTGACGGCGCCACAGGCCCCGGCCTAGAATTACCTTATGGCCCCACTTTTTTTATTCATGAACCTCGTCTGCTCCATCGCCCTGGCCCGGGATGTGTACACGCTGGCGGATCTCGAAGTCCTAGCGAAGGAAGAGGGTCACCGCGAATTCTTCGAGCACGCCCTCGACATCCGGCCCTCGGAACGGCAGGAGGCCTGGCGGACCATGGTCTCGAAGATGGGTGAGCGCTTCGCTCAGCGAGTCCTGGCGGCGCCGGAGATCGATCGCCGCGACTACCAGAAGATCGAAGAACTCTTCACCTGGCCGGTGCTCCGGAGCGATGACGTGTTTAAGCTGCGACGGCAAGAAACAGGGCTTCGCTACCTCCGGCAGTGTTTCAAAGCGCCAGCTCCCAAAGGTCCTCCGTGCCCAGCAGAACTCAAGTCCTTCTGGGAAGCGGACCCCTCCGACGCCGACACGGCCTTCAAACTGGCCGAACTGACTCTTAGCGTTTCGGAATCACCCATCAGCACCTGGAGTTTCCTAGAGGTTGCCCTCAGAAGTAACCTCTCCGAGTTCTACTGCAAGAAAGACTTTGTCCTGACCGCCCTCTGGGGCAAGATTGAGATCGACTATGTCCGCCTGGGCCCGGAAGGTGACCTGGCAAAAAAAATTGACCAGACGATTCATCCCGACTGCTTGCCACCACTCATTTCAGAAGCGCGGCTCCGGTTGCAACGGCCACCGAAAGTGCTAGACCGGGAACTGGCCTTCCAGATCCTCAAGTCGCAAGGCAAGGCGACGGCGGTGGTCGAGGATTTCTTTTACACCGTTTATCTCTTGGATAATCCGGCCCAGGGAGAACTCTTCAACCTGTCCTGGAACCGGGTGCGGGAACTAGGGGGAACGGTCGGGCGCCGGGATGCGGTCTTAAAGCAGCTGCGCGACCTTGACCCCCTTCCCGATTCCATCCTCGGGTCCATGGATCAAACCAAAAAGCGAGTGGTCTTGCGGCATTTTAAAACCTACTTCCCGGAATACTTCGACTTCTACGCTGATCAGTGTGTGAACTACTACGGTGGGAAAGGGTTGTTCCCGTCCGGGAACCCGACAGTCCATTGCCAGGACCTCATGAACTCGGAACTGGGACCTCAGATTTTGGACGAGATCCGCATCAAACGCTATCAAACCGTCCGTCGGATCTGAGGGGTCCAACACGCTTCTGCGTCTTACGGAGAAGTGTGTTAGACCCTCAAAAATTTACTTTAAGTGCCCAGAAACGAGCTTGGTCATTTCGAACATGGTGACCTGTTTCTTACCGCCGAAGACGGCCTTGAGTTTGTCGTCAGCGTTGATCGCTCGGCGATTTTTTTCGTCCTGGAGATTATTCTTCTTGATGTAGGCCCAGACCTTCTTCATCACTTCTGTGCGGGGAAGGGCCGAAGCGCCGACGATCTCTGCGAGTTCGCGAGAAGGGTTCAGAGGCTTCATGAACGCCGCATTGGGCTTCCGAGCAGCTTTCTTCTTCGGGGCGGCTGCCACTTTTTTCGTGGTCGCCTTCGGGGCTGCCTTCGCGGTTGTTTTCACCGTTGCTTTCTTAGCTGTTGCCTTGGGAGCAACCGCTTTCTTCGCCGTCGTTTTTTTAGCCGTCGCAGTTTTCTTTGCCGTCGCCTTCTTTGGGGCAGCAGCTTTCTTGGTCGTCTTCTTGGCCATAATAAATCCTCCGTCGGAAATAGGAACCGGGGTTCCCTTTGGTTAACTTGGCAGCTATAGGACTTTAACCCATTCGATGATGTTGTTGCTGAAGCCGAAGGCGTTGCCGGTTCGCTTGTACCCGTGGCTCTCGTTCAAAGCGATCATGCGGAAGTTGTCCACCGGGCAATAGTTGACGACGCGGAGGATCTGCTGCTTCCGGGCCTCTTCTTCGTAGAAGTTTTTTATCTGGTGGGAAAAGCCGTTGCCCTGGAACGCCATTTTGATGGGAGTATTCTTCGTAAAGAGCGTGTCGCCTTCTTTCCGGACCAGCACCGCCGCGACGATCTCTTCGTCGGTGGTCACCGAGTAGAGCTTCCAGCCAGTCTTGACTTCTTTCTTGATGTTATCGAGGCTCCAAGAGAAGTCCTGGGTATCGGTGAAGGCCTGCATGTCGAACTTCGAAAGATTAACAACATCTTCCTCTTTCTTGGCCTCTTTGAACACGAGTGGTTTGAGATCGTCCATTTTCTACTTTTGTTAGTCCGTGGTGCACTTACCCGTATTGTAACGGTAAGCTTTTCATTTTATCAAACATATTTTTAGTCAGGACTCGGGGATGAAGTTGAGCTGTTCCTCGCGGAAGACCTCGACGCCGAGGAGGTGGAGCCGATCGAAGATTTCCTTCTCTCGCTGGGACCCGTAGCCCGCGTGAATGTAGGCGGTGAGGTCCTCCACGTCAACGAGCTCCGGGAGTGACAGACCCTGGTACAAAGAGAGGATCTCCGGCGAGTTCAAGAAGGCTTTGAGCTCGCGCACCTTGTCCACTAACTTCAGCCCTCGGAAGGGTCCCTTCTCCGAGGGGAACCGGTACTCTTTAGCAGGGCCCCGGCCGGGCGTTGCGCGGACCCATTGGAAGACCTTTCGCAACTCTGTCTCAAGATCTTCTGTCACCCCTTCAACGGCGGCCTCGGAATTGCGGTCGCGCAAGAATGCTTCGCACTCACGGACCGAGAGGTCGTCTAACCTGACGATGGGTTTTCCGATCAAAAGGCTGGCCATAGACTCGAGGAGCACGATTTCTGCATTACTCAGCTGTCCGAAAAACGACAAATTTTTGACGACGTTAAGGTCGAGCTCCACTTTGCACCAGAGGACGATCCGGTCACCCGGGTAGCGCTTCATCTCGGGATCAAGCTCGGGTCGGACGAACTTCGGGCGGGAAAGAAGTGCTTTGGCCCTTTGGGATTTAACGATGCTCACGAATCCTCCTACTCATCAAGTGGATTCAAGGCTAAGATACTCAGTATGATTTTGCCAAGCCATCTTCGTGCGCACCCGGAATGGGTCTTTTTGGGTCCGCTGGGTCCGGGGCTCTCGCCAGAGCTCTCCGCGCTTCCCCTCCTGACCGTTGACGGCGGCGGTGATTTCGCCGAGAAAAGCCTCGTCTGGGTCGGAGATCAGGATTCCCTCACGAGCGAAGTCCAGGCGGAAGTCAGCTTCCGTCATCCTCGGGAGAAGAACTCCTCAGACCTTGCGCTGGCGCTGGCGCTCTTCAACTCTCCCCTGCGCTACAAGTTCCATTTCTGGGGCCTCCTCGGAGGGCGCCGCGACCACGAGCTCTTCAACCTGGGGGAGGCCCTACGGTTCCTGGAGACGAGACCCGAGGCCCAGATCATTTTCTACAACGACCTCGGACGGATCCTCTTCCACCTCGTCGGAGCGGGCCTCTGGACGTTTACTCACGAAGGTCTCTTTTCTCTGGGCACTCTTCGGAAGACCGAGGTCCTGCTCCGCGGTGCCTGCCGGTACGCGCTCGAGACTCCCACCACCCTCTGGCCCCTGTCGAGCACCGGGCTCTCCAACGAGGCCCACGGCGCCGTCACGGTGGAAACCCAGGGGCCGGTCTTCCTCTACTTTCCGGAGGGAAAATGAGGGCCCACTACCTGGACGGCTTGCGCGGGATGGCCGTGGTGTGGATGATCATCTTCCACTCCGCCTATGACCTTCGGATGTTCAACTACCTCGACTGGGATTTTTCCACCGGATTTTGGTACGCGTTCCCGCGCATCATCGCCTTCACCTTCCTCTTCTGCGTCGGCGCTTCCCTGAACTACACCCACCGACCCGGGATCAACGGGCCCGCGCTCCGGAAGAGGACTCTCAAGCTCGGGGCCGCTGCGGCTGCGGTGAGCGCCGGGACGTATGTCGTTTTTCCCCACCAGTGGATCTACTTCGGGACCCTCCATTGCATCCTCGCCGGCTCACTCCTGGGCGCGCTGGTGGTGAACCATCGGAACCTGGCCGTGGCCCTACTTCTCCTGATCCTTTCTGGTCAGTACCTTCTGGGCTACGACATCCGCTGGCTGTCGTCGGTGCTTGAGCGTCCGTCGATGGACTTCATCCCCATCTATCCCTGGTTCTGGGCGATCCTGGCGGGCATCCTGGCCGGACCTCAGCTCGAGGTCCTTTTTGCCCGCTGGCCAGCGTGGTCTTTCTTGACCTTTCTTGGACAAAACTCCCTCCGGATCTATCTTCTCCACCAACCGATCATTTTTGGTTTAATTTGGTCTTATACACAGCTTGTAGTTAGGTGACAAACCTGAGGCAGGCATGAGAAATTAAGGCCCGCATGAATAACCTACTCCGGTCCTACCGCCAAGTTGAACTTTTCTTTGGAAACATGAAGTTTGCTGTTTTCATCATCTTGCTCTTCGCCCTGACCCTTGCCTACGGCACCTTCATGGAATCCTACCATGGCACCGAATACGCCAACCGCCTGGTCTACAAGTCCTGGTGGTTCATGGGCATCCAGTTCGGGATGTTCCTGTCGATCCTCTTCGCCACTCTCCTGCGCTTACCTCTGCGGAAATCCCTCTACGGGTTCTACGTCATCCACGCGGGCCTGATCATCCTCTTCTTGGGCTCCTTCGTGACCTACCAGTCCGGGGTCGACGGAACCGTCAGCCTCGCCCCGAACCTTCCGTCCCGGCAGGTGCAGGTCAACGAGGACGAATTCAAGATCCAGTTTCCGGCCAGAGGAAAAGAAGTGATCGTGCCGCTCCCCTACAGCGCAGGGGAGCGCAACCTAGGCTTCGAGTACGAAGGCGTCAAACTCTCCACCTTCCTCCCGTTCGCAGAGAACAAGGAGAGCTGGGTTCCGGACAAGCTGGCCGACCCGGGCCAGGCCTCCACCAAGTACCGCCTCTTCAACGACAACTTCGGCGAAACCATCACCCTGTCTCTTCATCCTCAATCGGCCTACAACAATACCCAGCAACTCGGACCCCTGAACGTCCACTACATGCCCGCCACGCTCGCGGAGTGCTTTGCGAAGAATACCCCAGATGGGCTCATCGTTTGGAACGGAGAAACCACGGGGTGCTCAAGTCCTGAGGGGCAAGACGTGCAGCGGAGCCGGCAGGCCTCGGGCCGTGAACTGGTGGAAGTGAGCTACGAGGGCCAGCGGCTTCGGTTCATGCCCGAAATGTCCCCGCTTCCCTTAGATGAGAAGATGGAGCTCAACGAGCTCTCCCAGTTCCGCGTTTTTAGTAAGAAGCTCTTCGAGAAAACGCCGCATCTTTTCCTCTTCGGGAAAGAAGTCGCCTTCTTCGACAAAGCGACCCAGAAGTGGGAGGCCCACCCCGCGGAGACAGGTCAAGAGGTGCCGCTTCCGTGGATGGGGTTTAAGGTGAAGACCCTGGATCACCGGACGGACGCGTACCCCACCATGGTTCCTCAGTACATCAAACCGATCCAAGACAATGGCCAGGTGACCGTCGGAAATCTTAAGGCGGTGCAAGTCGAAGTGGGCGATAAGAAGTTCTGGGTGAATTCCCAGGAACCCATCGCCTTCACCCTCAACGGCGAGCGCATCACCTTCGAGCTCACGAAGCGGGGCCTCACACTTCCCTACGAGATCGTTCTGGATCAGTTTAAAATGGACACTGACCCGGGAACGACGAACCCGGCGAGCTACGAGAGCTTCGTCACCCTCTTCAAGGGGAACGAAGGGTCGGAGAAGCATCGGGTGTACATGAACAACCCTCTGAAGTACAAGAACTTTACCTTTTACCAGGCCTCCTACTTCCAGACCAACGAAGGGCCCTACGGAAGCGTTCTCTCCGTGAACTTCGACCCGGGAAGATTCTGGAAGTACCTCGGGTCTCTCCTCCTTGTCTTGGGATCCATCTGGCACTTTGTCCTTCGAAAAAAAACTGTCGTTAAACCAGGAGAAGCTCGTGCTTAAGTTCCTACTCGCCCTCATCGTCTCCGCCTCCGGTGCCTGGGCCCAGGGTCCGATGAATTTCTGCACCAGTGACCTGGAAACGTTCCCGGTCCAGGCCGGGGGCCGCGAAAAGCCGCTCTACGTGCTCGCGACAGAGACAGTCCGCTACATGACTGGCTCCGACAAGGTGGGGGAGTTCTCGGCGACGGAGGCCTTCTGTAAACTCTCCCTCAAGGCCTTCGGAATGCCCTTGGAGCTTCCGGTGAACATCAAGGTCGATCACATCGATGTGCGCAAGCTCCTCGGGATGAAAGAAGATCAGACTCACCTCCCGGTTCAGGAGCTCACGGCGAAGTCAGACCTCTTGGTCCAGAAAGGGCAGGAGATCAAAGAGAACAACAGTTTTAAAAAAGAAATCAACCGAGTTCAGGGCCGGCTGTCCACGTACCAGGCCATCGTCGGTGCCAGGGCCTGGACAGTTCCAGTGCTCGAGAGTGGCAAGGTCTCTTTCGTTCCCTTATCTGAGTTCCTCACCCAGACCCGGGTCGAGAGTGCTCAAGGAAAAGGATCGAATCCAGTGAGCTACCTCTTTGAGGTGGCCAAGCGAGATTACCTCTCAGTCAAGGGTGACCAGTACCTCTTAGAACTGAGCTACTTTAAACTGAACCTCTTCATGTGGTCTCTCCTTGCGTCGATCCTGGGGATCATCCTCTTTGTGGTGATGAAAAATAAAATCCCCGGTGCGGTGGTGACCGGGGTCACGATCGTGGGTCAGCTCACGGCGATGACTATTCGGGTCATGATCTCGGGCCGGGCGCCGATCACCAACATGTATGAGACAGTGATGTTCTCCGGCTTCGGCGCACTCATCATAAGCATCATTATTTTTTACTTCCGCCGCGACATCCTCTTCGTCCTGGCGGGCCTTGCCTGCAACGTCCTCTCACTCTTGATGATGAAATTCGCCAACGGCATGCTCGATGAAGGGATCTCCCCCCTCGTCCCTGTGCTCCGAGACAATTTCTGGCTTTCGACCCACGTCACAACAGTGATCCTCTCCTACGCGGCCCTGGCCCTCTCCTGGATCCTTTCCAACTCACTCCTCCTGAGGGCGCGCTTCGGAACTGTCAGTTCGGCCGACTACCGCTACGAAGTGGATCTGATCTACACCAGCATAAAGTTCGGAGTGGTGCTCCTCTCTGCGGGGGTCATCCTCGGCGGAGTTTGGGCGGATTATTCTTGGGGCCGCTTCTGGGGCTGGGACCCGAAAGAAACATGGTCCCTGATCGTTCTTCTGGTCTACATCGCCATCCTCCACGGAAAGTACACCACCTGGATTCCACCGACTCGGTTCGTTCCGTTGGTGGCGGGATCCTTCATGAGTGTGATGATGGCCTGGTTCGGAGTGAACTACATCCTGGCCTCCGGGCTTCACTCCTATGGCTTCTCGGAAGGCGGAGCAGTTTTCCTCGCGTCTTTCTTTGCCATCCAGATCGCCATCCTCCTCGTTTGCGTGACGAAGCGCGACTCACAGGCAACCCCGAACCCGTAGAGCGAACCTCTCGCTTAGGGCCCCATCTGCGATCACCTTAACTGCCAAAAAAAAGGCCCCGCGAAAGCGGGGCCCCCTTTGGAACAAGATTTAGATCAACTCAGCGGAGGATGTAGAAATTGGCCCGCTGAGCATAGATGCGATCAATCATGGCCGAATCACCGGTCGATTCGAAGTATCCTACGAGAGCGCCTTCCATGCGGACCTGCTGAACGTACATGGAAGATAAGAAGGTGTCGGCGGCACTCTTGATCCAACCCGGCATGTTAATGAAGCCGAGAGCAACTCCTGCCAGGTTCATGAGCGTGCGGTAGCGCTTCACTTTCTTTGGTTCTGAGTAATCGTAGGCCAGGGCCGGGGAAGAGGTCAAAAGGTGGGCGCTGTGGTGGAGGTGGTAGATCTTTCTGGCACCTTCATGAGTCACAGCGGCGAAACCGAAGTTGAGCCTCCGGACGTCACTGAAACCTAAACCTGCTGACCCTTCCCAATCACGGACCCGTGAATTTCCGGTGCGGACCATGACGTAGAACTTATCCATCCCGTAGTTCAGCCAGTCGCGGGCCGCGCGGTTGGACTCGAAGACATTGACCGCCTCAATGCGGTACTCGTGGATCGAAGAAACGGTCCGGTCAACTTCTTCCTTCGTCATCCCGAGCTTTGTTTCTGGAATGGTCTCGAAGTAGTGGAGGAGCATGTTGTGATGGAAGTGGCGCTGTTCGAGGATCATGTCGTGGACCCGAACCACCACAAACGAGGCGATGCTAAGGACTGGCACACTCGAAAACTGCTTCGCCGCCTGCTTGAGCGCCCACTCGACCACCGTGTAGGTCACGTTCTTCTTGTAAAAGAAGCGCGGGTCTTCGAGATTGGCCAGGATGGATGGATCGATGAAGGCCAGGGCCTCTTCCATCCGGCGCTGGAACTCAGTCCAGAAGTCACCCTTGTCGAGCTCGCGGAAAGTGGCCTCGACGTCGATGTTCGGAATGTTCATGAGGGCCTCGCGAATCTTCGCGGCTTCAGGGGCCTCGTTCATCGCAGCTGGGTCAACGCCGAGGTCGGCCATGAGTCGGTCGATTTCGGCCTCTCTCTCGACCGCGCTGAGGCCGTTTAAACTCGCCTGTTCACGGGTGAGGTCAGCTTTGAGCTGCTCGAGGAAAGGGCGTACGCTAAACCGGGTGATGGCCCGCTTGAGTTTGACCATCACGACCTTGTTGTCAGCGTTCCGAGTAAGGGTGAAGCGGTCGTTGAACCCGCTCAGGGAGAGGTCCGAGGCAAGAGCTGTCACGGACAGCAGAAGCCCTAGAGCAAGAGTTATAAGTCGGGACATGGAATCCTCCTTAAAGAGTGCGAAAAAACCTTCAATGGTCTTCATCAATAATTTTAATAGTAGCGAAGATACAGAAGCCTCGACAATTGTTCGATGTGCTGGAAATGAGGTCTTTCTTCTGTTATTTTCTTACAATAACTTATCGGGAAACTTCACCACATGAACTGGACACTTGTCTCGGCCCTTCTGATCCATTGGTACCTCTCACTCTTCTGCCAGACATTCTATCTTCACCGCTTCGCTGCCCACGGGATGTTCCGCCTCCCCTACTGGGTTGACCGCGTGTTCTATCTTCTCACCTTCCTCGCCCAGGGGCCGTCGTTTCTTAACCCACGTGCCTACGCGCTCCTGCACCAGGCCCACCACAAGTACTCTGACACGGAGAAGGATCCCCACTCGCCGCACTTCTACCCGACGGTGCGGAAGATGATGCAAAAAACGTTTGAAGACTACCAGACCCTGGTGCGCGCTCCGGAAGGATTGCGTGAAGGGCACTACTATCCGACCTGGCCTGCCCTGGACCGCTTTGCCACAACCTGGCTCCACACGCTCCTTTGGCTCGGAGTCTACGCGCTTCTCATGGGGACCTACGTGACCGCCCCTTGGCAGTACGTTTTCCTTCCGGTGCATGTGTTGATGGGGCCCATTCAAGGGGCACTGGTGAACTGGTTCGGACATAAGCTTGGGTACCGGAATTACCCCCTAAACGATGAGTCCCGCAACACGCTCCCGGTGGATCTTCTTCTTATGGGGGAGCTCTATCAGAATAACCATCATCAAAGGCCCATGGACCTGAGCTTCGCTCACCGCTGGTTTGAGGTGGACCCGACCTACCCCGTCATTCTGCTACTAAAACGGCTCCGTCTGTTGCGGTTTTCGCAATCTTAACTTTCCGATGGGCGAAGATCCGATGGTACCAAGAGCGCATGCTCCGGATCTCCCGCAAGAGACCCGGTCTCGTGGTCCGGAGTTCATCGAAGATGGTCTCTGCTAGGACGCCGCGGTTAAAGGCACGCTCGTCGATGTAGTTGCCTCCGGTGTGCCCCCAGTTAAGGCCGATGACATCACCGTGGTCATTGAAGATCGGCGCTCCCGAGGAGCCCCCGAGGGTTGGAGCGTAGTGGAAAAACTCCCCCTCACTGATGAGAATCCCCCGACCACTTGAGGCCTGGATTCCAAGCCCTGCGGCGTTACCGATGTGGAGCAGTCGAGTGTCTTTGTTGGATTTAACGTTCTTTGCGAGCCGCAGAGGTTTGACCTCCGTCGCGAGGGCCAGGCCATTCGCCATGGGCTTCATCTCAAC
Source organism: Pseudomonadota bacterium (assembly GCA_027487515.1). Classification (GTDB taxonomy): domain Bacteria; phylum Bdellovibrionota; class Bacteriovoracia; order Bacteriovoracales; family Bacteriovoracaceae; genus Peredibacter. Next base: position 103,562 of record JAIYDL010000018.1, on the reverse strand, counting down.
GACACAGAAGTCGAAGCGACCGCTGCAGTAGCGCACTCTTTGGCAGAGAACGGTCTCTTCTTTGTGGTTGAGTTTGATCGAAAAGTTTCCACAGGGCCACACTCGGCTTCCTGGCTTCACGGCGATAACGTGCCGATTGGTGAGGACCACGTTTCGGCCAACTAAGAAGGCGGTGCCGACGTTCGTGCCCGTGCCGGTCCGCGCTTCAAAAACGGAGAGCCCCAGGGCCTGTTCATCTTCAAAATCTTCCAGGTCAATTTCACTGAAGAAGCCATCACGGAAGACCTTGGCACCCAAGGTCTCACCGTTGGTAATTTCAATCACGGGGCCCGTCACCTTCACTAAGTTTTCCTCTTCGGAAATGGTGTGCCCCTTGAAGAGGTAGTGCAGACCCGCCAGGCTCTGAGAAGGGATCATGGTCCAGGAGCTCGCTAGACCACGGTAGGCATCGCTTTTTTCTCCGATGATGTCTGGGGCCAAGAGTGCTAAGGCAAGGAGGAGAGGTAGTGCTTTCTGCTTCATGTTTGGCCAGTTAGGGTGACGGCCATCCTGATCCCTTCATGGTTCTCAGGGGGTATCCCTAAACTATTATAGCGGCCAAAGGCTAAAGCTCCAAAGTCCGGTTTTTTTCCCCTGATTCTAAGAATTTTGCTTAGAAATATACGAATCTTTAAAAGTTGACCGAACCCTCTCTAGTGTAAGCGACGACTCATAAACGCGGTCCCAGAGCCTCTCCCTTGCCTGAAGAGCACGTACGCCGGAAGCCTGGGCCATCCTCTGGAGTTCAGGGTTATCTCCCGTGAGAAAGGCCAGGGCCCTTAGGGCCAGAGGCCCGTGCTCACCAGAATCCACTTCAATGTGCCGCTCAAGGTAGTACCTAAACGTCGGGGCACTCACCCCTTCCCGATCGAGGGTCTCAACGATCGCCTGGAACATATCCGGGATGAGCTTCTCGCGCCCAAAAAAAAAGCTCGCTGCAACTTCGACCACGTGGCCCCGCAGTGCAAGGTCGACGTTGCCCTCCACGAATTCTCGAGCGCCAAAGGGAATCAGCGAGTAGTCATTCGTGGCAAGAAAGCGCTCCATGGGGCCCGTTTCAGCACCCACTTCCCGCATCCCTTGAAGGTAGAGGTCAAAGTGAGACACGGGCCTGCCGTTCTGGTCCAGGTCACTCTCCTCTCCGAGGACAATCTGATTGATGAGCCGAACCATTTCAGGAGGGTACGGGGAAGGTCTCCAGGGAAGAGAAACTGTGGTGAGCTTTATCTGCAGGGACTTTAAGAGGGACATGAAGTCCCAGACCGCAAACACATGGTAACTCATGAAGTGCCGGAGGTGCTGGAGGTCCGTGAAGGTCTGGTACACGGGGTGAGAGGTGAGACGCGCCTGCTGCTCTTGGAGATGAGTGTTCATGGAACCAATGTAGCCCAACGTGGGGTGCTTTAAAAGGCTGTATTAATCTTGTCTGAGTTTCTGCGGTCTCGGCCCCACCGGAAGCCCCTGATCTTGGTCAAGTTCCCAGCGGTCCGTTAAAAGCTCCTGCCGTTCCACGCGGTAAAAGATCAGGGATTCATCGAGCTCATTGAGCCGTTTCATGAGCTCATTCTGGAGCACGAGCCGCTCTTGTTTTAAGGTGATCATGTCATCCAGGGCCTTGCGCTTTTCCCGCTGAAGCCGGTTGATCTCTTCGTCGAACCGGGCGGCGGTTTTGACCTTCTGCTGATCGAAGGTCCAGAGGAAGTGGTTGATGCCGTTCATTTGCTTTAAGAAATCCTCTTTCCGAAGGATCAGCTGTTCCCGGAACTTCGACGCCTCGAAGATCCTCAGAGCGAGGGCCTTCGAGTAAAAATTAAGCACCGTCCCGCGTCGGAAGTACTCACCACGCGTAAAGCATGGGGAGAGGTTCTCGACGTAAATCGTGAAGTGAAAATCCTCCACATTCCTAACGAAGCCTCGGCACTGCCCGGACTTCCCCCCTCGGTTGACCCCGAAGAGCACCAGGTCCCCGGCCCGAAAAAACTTCGTGTTGTTGTTTTCCACCTGGATCTTAAATACGCGCTGAGAATCATCTTTGTCGGAAACTCGACCGAAAAACCTCTCGTAGTCAACGTTCGAATCGATCACCCCTCGGTTATCCGGGGCCAGGACTCCGGCCTGAGGGTAGCTGGGGACGGCGATCGTGGCCCCGGCCGGAACCGTGGAGAAAAAAAAGGCGAGCAAGAAGTGGCCAAAGGTCCTCATGCTTTTTATTATCAATCAGATTTCCGAGAAACTCAAAAACTCGTTTTACCTCATCACCTGACCATTCTAGGAGACTACCATGGAATTCTTCATCGACACCGGAGACCTGAACGAAATTAAGACGGCCAGCAGCTGGGGCTTCGTCGACGGAGTCACCACCAACCCGAGCCTCGTCGCCAAGACCGGCAAAAATCAAATGGACCTCATCCGAGAGATCGCTGAGATCGTCGATGGCCCGATTTCTGCTGAGGTCATCGCCCTCGACGCCCCAGGGATGATTCGGGAGGGTGAGGAACTCGCCAAGATTCACCGGAACGTCGTGATCAAGCTGCCGATGACGAAAGACGGGATGATCGCCTGCAAGCACTTCTCCCGTGCCGGAATTAAGACCAATGTCACATTGATTTTTTCGGCCAATCAGGCCCTCCTCGCGGCGAAGAATGGCGCGACCTACGTGTCTCCCTTCGTGGGCCGACTCGATGACGTGGGTCAAACGGGGATGGATCTCATCCAGGAGATCCGGGTCATCTTTAACAACTACGGATTTGAAACAAAAATTCTGGCGGCCTCTTTGCGCCACTCGACCCATGTGAAAGACTGCGCCATGGCGGGGGCCGATACCGCCACTCTCCCCTTCAAAGTGATCGAGGGTCTCTTCCACCACCCATTAACCAAAAACGGTTTAGACCAATTCCTTGCCGATCATGCCAAGGCCCAGAAATAAGTAGTTAGGCGTCTCATCTTTGCTCCAAAACAACCGATAAAACAATCGGGAGCTTTGGAGCAAGATGAAACCATTTTTCGCCCTTTCAATTATTGTTTTGATGTCTTCGGCCTGTGTGAAAAAGGTCGAGCCCGATTCATCAAGCGGGAACATCAACACCAGCGCCCCCTACCTCTGGTCCAGTAGCGCTTTCCCGCGAAACCTTCAGATCTCCAACGACTTCACCACCGATGAAGTCACCAACATCCGCGCCATGGCCGATGCCTGGGAAACAGCGGTCAGCACGCAGCGGGACTTCTTCAACCACTCCCAGCGAACGGCAGAGGTTTCTTCTCCTTCGATGAGCCTCGACGACCTGGGGGATGACAGCGTGAACGGCATCTACAAGATCGTCCACTGGCCCTCGGCCCTCCGTGGGAGTGCGCTGGCAGTGACGCAAATTTTTGGCCAACGCTTTAACGTCGGGGATCGGAATGAGTACGTCCGGATCGAGCACGCGGACGTCCTGATCAATGAGAACCTTTACAACTTCCGCACCACGGGAACCACGGATGGAGTGAACTTTGACCTTCAAACAGTGGTGCTCCATGAACTGGGTCACTTCCTCGGCCTTCCTCACAAAAGCGGAAACACCGTCATGGTCACCGCCATCAGTGAAACCACCAATAACAGAGCTCCAACTTCTGTCGACCGGACCGACATGGCCGACAAGTATGGCCTGACCCTACCCCTGATGCCTGGGGCGAGTGCCCTCGTGGCCCCTCGGCAAATCTATTCACCGAGCGGGGCCGGAACAAAGGTCAAGGTTCTGATCGAGCTCCTGTCAGACGGCTCTTGCGTGCACACAGAAAACGGCGTTGAAGTCGCTCGGCACCAGCAGTTTCATCCCTAGAGAAGTGCCTGAAGCTCCGCTTGTGAGAGCTTCCGGTGAACGGACTCCTTGGTCGACTTCACTGAGCTCGCACCAGGGCCACCGAAAGTGAATTTCCGGAAGTCTCCCTCGAGTGGAACGCCGTAGAACGTCGACATGAGGGAGATGTACTCCTCGATCAAAAGCGGAGAGAACTTCCGGGTCTCCACCAGCTGCCGCAGGAACGGCTTGAGGCCGCCCTTGTCCTTCACCTTGCCATCGAGATAGCTGACGAAGCGCTGGCCAAACGAATAGGCGGCCGTGTCTGTGGATCGAGTGTAGGTGGGCCTGGACGACATCCGGCTTGTTCCCGACATGGAGGAGCTCGACGGATATCCCTCGTCACGCCAGCTCGCTAGCGCCTCGTCGACCCAACCGGCGTTGCCGTTGGCCGGCATCACGCCGCGAGCGAAGTAGGAGTGGAAGAGTTCATGACCGAGGGCCGAGACACTCGTGATGGTGGCGCCACAGTATTCCATGCCCCCGGAGCCGGCGTTGTAAACCACGATGGAGGCATGAGGCCAGGCACCGTAGTCGCCTTCGAGCTCATGGAACACTTCCGTCGTTAGGCGCCGGAGCTGATCCAGGGATCCTCCGAGGATCGACTTATTAAGGTAAAGAGTCACTGGCACGTCTCGACCATCGACGCTTTTGAGGACGAAGCGCAGATCCTCTGTCACTCCTTCAGGAACCGTGTGGAAAAAGATCGACGACGAGGTGAAGTACTCTGGGTAAGTTATCCGAACGAGCTCCGAGGTCCCGAGGCGCCGGGCCTGGGTCTTCCCGTTGGTGTAGACCTTCTGTCCCGGGGCCAGACCCTTGAAGGTCACCTGGAAGGTCATCTTCACTTGGTCAAACTCAAGATTGGCCGGGAGGTAGCGCTCGAGGAAGCGCCGGTCCTCAAGGTCCGAGGTCCAGAAGGCACTTCGGACACCGCCGTCTCGGAACTCCACGAGGTTCTTCAGCGGAACCCGCACCACCAGGGTATGGGCACCAGGGAGGACGTCCCGCCGAGCGACGCGGACAGTGGTTTCATTCCCTGGGGTCTTCACCTCCAGCGACTCCACGGCCAGCCCGTCTAAGCTCACTTCCGTCGGGCCCTCGACCACGTCGAACACCGGTAGGCCGGCCTCCGAGGCCACGAACCGGATGGTGGCGGTGACCTGAGCACTCTTCGTGTCACCATCAAAAGTGATGGCATAGTCTGCGGTTTGGAAATCCACGAACACCGCACGCCCTGCGGAAGTCGGAAAGCTCCGAGGCAAGCGAGCGCTGGCCGCGAGCTGGGCGTGAGTGGCCGCGGCAAAGCCCATGGCCCCGATGAAGAAGAAAAGACGAGCAAGTGTCATGTGGATCCCCTTAGAGTTTACCTCCTAAGATCGAACCAAATGCAAGGCCTCCTCGTCTAGTGATGTAAGCTAATATGAGACCTCTTGAGCGGGCCCTAGGAACGCCGATTGTTGACGAATTCTCTCAGTCGGTCCGCAACGGCAACGAGGTCCTTGTAGTTGTCCCCTTCCCGGAACGAGAGCTTCCGGTCCTTGCCGGAGATGAGGTCATCGACGTAGTTCTCAAAGGCGTAGAGGGGCCCTGCACTCCGGTGGCCGATCACTACCCCGGCGAGGAAGGCGAGGAGACAGAAGAGAAGAGTGATGAGTCCGTAGGTCAGTGCGAACGTCAGCATCAGTCGCTCTTTCTGAACCAGCGCCGGTGCCACAGTGGTGTTAAAGAACGTAAAGGAAAAGATTCCGAGCACGAGCGCGCAGCTGAAGACGACCAAGGAGAAATTCATTCCCACTTTGTACTGCTCTCGGGGCCAGACCAGAAAATTTCCACGGACCGAATCCGGGTGCCAGACGAGCTTATCCCGCCCCAAGATGACGTAGGCCACGAGACCCGCTCCGAGCCAAAGAATGACGTCGGCGATGTTTAAAACGACCTGGATCCCTCCCAAGGAGAGCGGGATGAAATCCACGGTTTTCCCGAAGATGATCTTATCGATCACGTTGCCGAACATTCCTCCGACCAAGAGCGAGAGGCCGTAGTTCAAGGCCCAGGCCCGGGCCGGAAGGATGTAGAGAAGAAAGATGTAGAGGAAAAAGACAATGCCCGCGAAGCACCCGAGAGCAACGATCCGGATACTCTCCGGAAGGCCCGCGTAGAGACCCATGATGAGGCCCTGGTTGTAGTGCAGGGACGGCAGGGAGCGGCCCCACTGCTTGGTTGCCTGATCAATGACCACGGACAGGATCAAGAGGATCGCGGAAATGATAAAACGTCGGTGCATGACCCTCTTATCGGAACCGGCACCAATTTCCTGAGCTTTTCTCTTTTGTGATCTTAAGCTGATTTCCCGAAAGTTCTATTTAGACCCACCCGAAGAGTTGAGGTAAATGATGAGGAGGCCTCTCTGAGAACCCACGGACTATACCTACTCCTGACCCTCGCGTCGACCACCGCTCTTGCGGGCCCCCGGGAGGACGCCTGGAAACTCCATAACCGCCTGGCGGGGGTGCCACCCATAAAGACCGCCACCTCGGATCCTCTGGCCGAGATGACCCGACTCATCGAAGGCGGAAGGCCTGAGGAAGCAGCCGCCATCGCCATGGAGCATCCGAATTTTTATAACGTGGTGTTGAAGAACTGGATCAAGCCGTGGACGAACCGAGAGCAGACGTCGCGCACGGACCTCAATGACTACGTCGCCACGGTGCTCGGGATGATCCGGGACGACGTCCCGTTCAACCAAATCCTCTCCGGAAACATTCTCTACACGGTCACCTACAATGTCGGAACTGCGGTCCCGTACGCCGCCACCAACAACGACCACTACCGGACCGCCGAGCAGCGGAACCTGAACCTCCTGACCCAGCTCACGCGCCAAACTCAGTCGATGATGTCGGGTCTTCCCGAAGCCGCTGTCGCGGGGGTCATCACGACCCGCGCCGCTGGGGAGGCGTTCTTCACGGCGGGAACCAACCGACGCATCAACCGGTTTAACTTCATCAACTACCTGTGCCGTGACTACGAACAGCTCCACGACGTGAGCATCCCGGACTACCGGGTCCGGCGCGACGTTGAACGAAATCCCGGGGGAGATTCCCGGACCTACAAAACGAAATGCGTGGGCTGCCACGCGGGCCAGGACGCCCTCGCCGGCGCCTACGCCTTCTACGACTTCGTCGGGGGCCGCCTGGTCTACACGCCGAACGTGGTGGTGACGAAGATGAATCACAACGTCTATTTCCGAGACGGGCACGTGACCGTCGACGACTCGTGGATCAACACCTGGGCCACGGGACAGAACGCGGTCCTGGGCTGGAGACCTCCTACCACCGGACGCGGGGTGAAGGCCCTGGGTGAGATGCTCACGCGCTCCGAGGCCTTCTCTCAGTGCATGGCCCGGAAGGTATTCCGCTTGGTGTGCCTGAAGGACCCGGTGGACAGCGAGGACGTCACGTTCGTGAACGGCCAGGCACGGAGCTTCGAGACCGGTGGATACAAAATGAAAGACCTCATCGCCAACGTTTCCGTAGGATGTATCATCAATGAAGCCAACGAATAAAACCACCGTCAAGCTGACCGTCATCACTCTCCTGGCGGGCCTCATCGTGGGGTTCACTCACTGTGTCCCGAAGGTCACAAAAGAAGTCGGCGACGGCGGCGGCCGCAGCGAGCGCTCCACCGTTTCGACGCCGGCCGCTGCGAAAACCGAGGGCCAGATCATCGCCGAGGCGCAGGTCACGGTCGGAGTGAAAAACTTCGAGGGAATCCTCCACACCATGGCCGCGGTCACAGGGATCGATCCCTTCGCCATCCCGGCCCTCCTGACGGTCTACCGAGAAGTTGAATCGGGTCTTCCCTCCGACAACGACATCAAAGTCTTCACCGCGACCCAGCAGGTGGCGGTGACCAAGCTCGCCGCTGAGTTCTGCTTCCACCTGACACAGGCGGCGAATGATCCCCAGTTAAAACGGATCTGGCCCGGGTTCGTCCTCAACCGGCAGGTGCAGGTCGCCTTCTCCGAGGCCAACGCAGAGGTCTTCGTCGACAACACGATCAAGGCCTTCTGGGGGGATATCATTTCCGCAGCAGAATACGACATGGCGATGAACGAACTCCTCGATCTCGCGACCCAGCTTCGCGGAACGGATACGACTTCCACCGCGGCGACGGGCCGGGTCGTCCGAGGCGTTTGCACCGCCGCGCTCTCCAGTGCCTACGTGACTCTTCTCTAGGAAAAAAAGTATGAAAGAAAAAAAAGATCCAACTCTGACCCCTGAAGACCTCGAGGCCGAACGCGCTCTGGTAAAACCCATGCGGCACGAGGGGCACGCACTCCGAAGCCGCCGGGACTTCCTGGCCCAGGGCTTCTTGGGCATGAGTGCCTTCGCCCTCGCCCCCTCAGCGCTCTCCCTCCTCGCAGAGAGTGCTCGCGCCCAGGCCACGGGCTGCGTCGCCCCCGTTCGGGCCGGCATGACTCCCGTGATCATCATCGACCTCGCGGGCGGAGGAAACATCGCCGGAAGCAACGTCATGGTGGGTGGAGCGCAGGGACAGAAGGATTTCCTCACGAGCTACAGTTCCTTAGGCCTTCCGCCGGACTTTCATCCCTCCCGGACGGGAATGATCAACGAAGAAATGGGTCTCGTCTTCCACCGAGACTCCGGCATCCTCAACGGGATCCGAAGCATCGCTGGGGACACCACCAGAAGTAACATCGACGGCGCCATCTTCTGCTCCACCAGTGACGATGACACCGGCAACAATCAGATGAATCCCCTCTACTGGCTCGCGAAGGCCGGTGCCACCGGGGAGCTGCGACCGCTGGCCGGAACCGAAGGGACCGACTCCGGAGGAAACTCCCAGGCACCGAGTGAGTCGCTGAATCCTCCCGTGGCACCGGTTCGGATCGCTTCCAACCAAGACGCCATCAACCTCGTGAGCCTCGGCAACAGGTTCAACGAATTCACCGGGAACGCCGGGAGCTCGGGCATCATCAACGCCGCCGCGAGACTCAGCAATAAGAAACTCGACATGATCGACCGGCGCTCACTGCCCCAGAAAATAAAAGAGCTCATCGGCTGCAGCTTCGATCAGACCGATGACCAGATCGCCAAGTTCACCGCCAACGCCGTCTCGGCCGCGAACGACCCAGCTGCCACAGCGGTGTTCGGCATGATCACCAACGCCGGACTTCGGAACCGTTCTCTCCCGATCGTCAAGCTCGTGCTCGATGGCTACCTCGGGGCCGGGACCATTGTGTTAGGTGGCTACGATTACCACGACGGATCCCGCGCCACCGGAAACGTCAAAGACTTTGAACTCGGTCAGCTGATGGGTGCCATTTTCCAACTGGCCGCACAGAAGCAAAAAGATGTCCTCGTCTACGTGCTCACCGACGGCGGAGTCTCTGGCCCGGAGACCGTCGATAACTCGGCCAACGGCGGCGGGAAGTTCATCTGGACCGGAGACTCGGGCCAGCGCTCTTCAACGCTCATGATGGTGTACAAGCGTGACGGCCGTCCGGCCATCCGAGGAGCGAACCGGCAGATCGGCCACTTCCGTGCAAACGGAGCCGTCGAAGGCACGGCGCTGGTCACCAGCAATAGCACCGTGAACACCTCGAAGGCCCTGGTCGCCAACTACCTCGCTCTCCATGGCCAGGAAGGAAAGCTCGCCGAAATCGTCGGTGACGATCCGTTCCGCTCGGCGCTGGACAAGTACCTCATCTTCGACAAACTTCGCTAGGACTACCTCCGTGGACTCTCAGAGAGCAAAATACGCCGTGGCCATCCTCCTCACCTTAATCCTGGGGGCCTTCACCCATTGTGGGAAGCCGACGGTGCTCGTGTTCAAGAGTAACGTCTACGGCGGGAGCGCGGAGGCGTCCTACGAGGCCTTCTCCCGCACCGTTTATCCCCTCACCCGGGCCAACTGTGCCAGCTGCCACGCAAGCTCCATCCAGCCGTTCCACGCGGCCTCGGACATGCGCGTGGCCCACGACGCCATCATCTCTAGCATGAAAGTGAACTTCGCCAACGTCCCGGCGTCGCGACTGGTGGCGAAGCTCCGGGATGAAAATCACAACTGCTGGGAGGACTGCGCGAGTAACAGCGCCGAGATGGAAGCCGCCATCGAGGATTGGAAAGACGCCATCGCCGAGTCCGGTGCCGTCAGCGCTCCCCGAGACAGCGCACTCTACACGGCGGAAACGTCGACCCTCGAGGCGGAGTTCGCCGACAATGGGAACGCCCCGAAATCCAACAGTGTCCGGCTCTCGATCGAAGCCGCCACGCTGCGCGCGCCGATGGTCCTCACCACTCCCACCGGTGCTGACGCCTTCCTGTCGGTTCCCACGACCACCAACGCAACCCTCGCCAACAACGATCAGACCGCCGGTGTCGCCTATTTCAGTTTCAGAGTGCCGGCGAATGGCCAGTACCGGGTCTTCGGCCTCGCCCAAGCACCGAGTGCCACCGACGACTCCTTTTTCGTGAACGTCCTCAACGCTCAGTCCGGCGCCAGCCTCAGCGGCGGTGCCCGGCAGTGGGACATCCCAGTCAGCACACGCTTCGACTGGCGGCAGGTTCCCAACGTCACTCCCACGCTCGTCGCCGGCACAACCTACACCCTCGAGGTCCGGCAACGAGAAGACGGCGCCCGACTCGCGGGCCTCATCGTGACGGCGGACCCAGCGTTCAACGGTCAGGAGATCGGGGACTTCTTCGGGATCACTCTCGCCTTCGACCTCTCCACCCTCCTCGGAACCCCCGACGTGAGCTTCCTCATCGACGTGATCGATTACGACCTCTACAGCTACAAGTTCTCCCGCCCTCGGATCGTGACCCGGACCCAATCGGTTTACGTGAAAGGGATCAAGATCTACCTCAACGGAAGCTGGGTTCCTCAGCACTCGACCTACACCATCGTCGACAAGATCGCCACACCCAGCGACGGGGCCCTCTCCAGCTTTTCGATGATCGTCCTGAAAGACAAGGGCCTGGACGGGGACCAAGTGAAGTTCTCCTTCGACCAACTGAGCGTTGCGGTCGCCCAGGGCGCCGGCGGCGCTGGAACCGGCGGAGGGACTGGCGTCAGCACCCAGACGTCCTTGATGGCGTTCCAAGAGACAGTCTATCCGATCTCTCGCAGCTCGGCGTACTCCTGCGTGGGTTGCCACATGACCGTCTCCCCGCGCCACGCTTCCGACAACGCCCTCACGGCCCACGACGCTGTGTTGGGAGTCGTCAACTTCACCACCCCCGCTGATTCGGCCATCGTCCGCAAACTACGCATCGACCGCCACAACTGCGGTGCCAACTGTGACAACCTGGCCAACATGTACCAGAGTGCGATCGAGGAATGGAGAGTCCGTCGCTCAAGATGATCGAAGGCTGGACTTCCGTGACCGAGGAAGACTACTGTCTACTGCCGGAGCCGCGGCTTTTCGACCTTGCCCTTGTGGAAGTTCCTGCGCTTCTCGGCCTCTTTTTCATTCATGATCGCCGTGAGCTTTTTCCCGGTGTCTTCGAGCTCGTCGATGAGCTTCCGCTTGATGAGCTCCGGAGACTTCAGGATCTTCCGGAACTCGGCCAGGGCCGTGGTCTCTTCTTTGATCAGGAGCTGCCGCTTTTCGACCTCTTCCTTCGTCATGCGGTAGATCGCCATGTCCGCGAGGTACTCGGCGTAGGTGAACTTCGACTTCGTGAGGTAGTCGACGTAGTCCTTCCGGTTCGCCTTCTTCTCTGCGACGGCGTAGTGTTTTTCTCGGATGAAGCGGATGATTTCGTTGTTCTTCGTGAGCCGATCTTCGTAGTCCTGGATCAAGAGCTCGTAGCGCCGCTTCGTGACCGCAAGCCGCTGCACCGTGAAGACCTCGAGGATCTCTTCGACGGTGTGGAAGACCTTGACCCCTTTGGGCGTGATGAGGGTGTAGTTCGGCACGATCGACGAGGAGACTCCCATGATGGTCTCGACTTCCTCGAGGCTCGGGGTCTGGCCGCGCTTGAAGATGAGCTCGATGTTGATGACGTTATCGACCGTCGAATCGATGTAGTCTTTCAGGAAATCGTTGTCCATGTGCTTGTTCAGGTGGCGGTAGATCTTCTGCGCGTCGTAGCCCTTGGGCACCTCGACGATGAAGATCTTCTCGCCGACTTGCTTGAACGCCATCCGCGTGATGATCTTCCCCTTGTCATCGAACTCCACTTTATCCGTGTAGTAGCGGAACCAGGGCCTTATCTTTTTGACCTTCTGGGTTTCGACGAACGAGATCATGGACCGGATGATGTCTTCGTGGTGGAAGCTCGGGATCACCGAGGAGAATCCGGTGCCGATTCCCTCGGCGCCGTTTAAGAGCATGATCGGAAGCTTCGGAAGAAGACCCACGGGCTCCATCACCTTCTCGTCGTAGTTGGGGACCATTTGCACTTGATTCATGTCTTCGAAGAGGAGAAGTTCGGCGACTTTCCCGAGCTTACACTCGATGTACCGAGCGGCGGCCGCCTGGGTCTCCATCCGCTCGCCGAAGTAGCCCTTCTTGTCGATCAACGGGTAGTTGTTCGAGAAGGTGTAGTCCTGGGCGAGGTTAACGATGGACTGCTCGACGGAGGCCGGCCCGTGCGGGTGAAGCGTTAGCACGAGACCGGTGAGAGAGCTCACCTTCACGAGGCCCTTGTTCGAATTCTTCCAGAGGGTAAAGAGGATGCGCCGCTGGGACGGCTTCAGCCCATCTTGGAGGTACGGGATGGCCCGGTCCATCAGCGTGTAGATCTGATAGGTTCGGTATTCTTCTTTGACGAGCGCCTCTAGAGGCACGGCGCTCATGGAGTGGAGGGCGGTGGGTTCGGCCATGTTAAACTCTCGCTTGGGCTTTCTTCTTCGCGGCCTTGTTGCCGGCGATGATGTTAGTTAGGTCTACGTCGATGTCTTCGCTGTCGATCAAGAGGTCTTTCCGGAGCTGGGACTCTTTCCCGAAACAGGTCTCGAGCATCTCCTTAGAAGCCTTCATATCCTTGACAGAAATCTTGGTGAACTCCCGGCGGGAGAGGACGTGTTTGAAGGCTTCCTGGCTCATTTCGCCCAGGCCCTTGTTGCGCATGATTTCCCGGATCTTCACGTCCTTGCGGTTCTTCAAGGTCTCGAGCTCGTGTTCTGATTCGCAGTAAATGGTCCCCTTGTCCGTGATGACCTCGAAGAGCGGCGCCTTGGCGATCTGGATCATGCCGAGCTCGAACATCTCAGGCCAGAACGTGAAAAAGAAGTTGGTAAGGAGCGTGTTGATGTGGCCCCCGTCGACATCGGAGTCGGCCAGGAAGACGACCTTCGAGTACCGCAGCTCCGTCGGATCCACGCGCTGGCCGATGGCCAGACCGATGGAGCTCATGATGTCGGCGAATTCCGAATTCTCGAGAACCTCTTTGATCGAGGCCTGGGAGACGTTCATCGGCTTGCCCTTGAGCGCGATGCCGCCCTGGTAGAGCTTATCTCGCGCCGAGCGCAGACCGCCGATCGCCGAATCTCCCTCGCAGATGAAAAGGGCGCACTTCGTCCGGTCCTTCCGCTCGTTGGCGTCGAGGAGCTTTTCCACCCGCTGCTTCTTTCCCTTCTTGGCCAGCTTCGAAGCGTCCTTGAGGTCCATCAGGCGCTGCCGGGACTTCGCTCGCTCCATGATGTGATCGAGGAGCTCCGTGTTCTTGCGCATGAATTTTGCGATGCCATCGGCCATGAAGGTCTCGAGGGCCTTCTCCAGCAGGGCATCCCGCACGAGCTTGCGCTTCGTCTGGGATTCGAAGCGCGGGTTCGGCATCACGATGCCGATGACGAAGGTGAACCCGGCGAGCACGTCGTTGTCCACCAGTGTGAGCTTGTCTTTCTTGGCGGTTCGCTCGAGTTTTTCTTTGACCGCGTTGATGAAGAGCCGCTTGATCCGGTCGTGGTGGAAGCCGCCGTCGTAGGTGGGGGTGGAGTTCACGAAAGAAATCATCCGCTCTTTCTCATCGGACTTCTTATCAAAGGTCACCGAAACGTGGACGTCGTACTTGGCCTTGACCTTCGCCCCTTTCACATTGGTGGTCTCGTAGACGTAGGCCTCTCCACCGATCAGCTGTGCGCTGCCGGGATCGATGCGCTGGGCGAGTTCAAAGAGGCCCTTCTTATAGAGGTACTTCTCCTCGTTAAAATAAAACGTGAGACCCGGATTGTTGTACGCGAGGTCGATGATGCGCTTCCGGAGAAGCTCCCGGTCGATGACCTGATTTTTGTAAACCTCTTTGGCAAGCGTCAGCTCGACCCGGACGCCGGAAGGTCCTTTGAAGGGCTTCTCTTTGCCCTTCTTGATCTGCAGAGCACCGTCGATGAACTCGTAGGTCTGCTCTTTCTTCGAATTGTAGTGCCGGACGGTGGCCCGGAAGATGTCTGACGTGAGACAGGTCGCAGACGCTCCGAGGCCGTTCTGCCCGAGAGTCCGGTAAAGGAATCCGTGCTCGTCGACCTCTTCGTCTTTGAACTTCGATCCGGTTCGAAACTCCGTGTAGACGTCCTTGATCTTCGCCAGCGGAAAACCGATGCCATTGTCCTGGACCGTGACGCCTTTTCCATCGGCCGAAAGGTTGACGTGGATCTCGGAGACATGGCCCCGGTAGAATTCGTCGATGCAGTTGTCGAGGATCTCCTCGATGGCCTTGGACTTTGCCTGGTGGAAATTAACTTTTTTAAATGCGAGGGAGTCGCCGGTGTAGACGTAGGTATCGAGCTCTTCGATGTCATTGCTACCAAAGACCAGAGTGACGCGGTTTCGGCAGTGCCAGCGCTGGTCTTTACTTTCGATGACGGCTTCTTTGACTTTTGCGCTACGGCGCTTTACTTCTTCGACGGCCATTGTCAAAAGCTCCTATAAGTTTGCTTGAATCAAAAATCAATGAGATAAGATTAAGAGCAAGAGGAACATTAGGTCAACCAATGAGATATCGATTTTTCGTTCTCCTCGTGAGTTTTTTCATCAACGATCACTCTTTTGCCCAGGAGAAAGTCCGCCTCTCCCCCGGGTTCGGTGACTCCATCGCACGGGAACTCGCACCGTTTTCGTCCCTCTCCCGGGGCCACCTCGAGGAGCTACTGAAGGGTGAAGTTGTCTCTCAGGGCAAAGTCTCATCGCCCTCAGAAAAGGAGCAAGAAATGTTCCTCTTCGTGGCCGGAGTCCACCCGCGGAACTGCACCCGGGCGATGCGTAAACTCTCTCTCTATGAGAACTACCACAACTACCTCGACTTCATTAAAACCAGTCAGTACGACGAAAAGACTCAACGGTTCGCTTTTGTGATCGACCACACCCTCATGCCCTACCCCATGTCCGTGCGCTTTAAGATTCCGCGGATCAAAGGCCCTGGGCGCTATCCGTTCATTTTCGAGGATGGCTTTCTGAAAGACCTCCGCGGAACAGTCGTTGTCCACGAGCTCGGGAAGTTCTGTCTCATGGGGCTCAAAACCGACTGGCGTGGTCCGAATACGAAGATCCCGGACGTCATCTTCAGCACGTTCATCCAGACGGTTGGGAAACTGGGTCTCGAGCATTTAATCCGGGTATCGCTTTTTTAAACTTTTCAAACAGCGAGGGATTATTTACTCTCGGAAGCGTGCAAGTACTAAGAATTAAGGCCAACGACACCCACCACCTCCGGCATAAGATGCTGCGACCAAACGGTACGCTCGATGACTGCATCTTCCAGGGTGATAACGACGAACTGACCTTCCACTTAGGTGCCTTCGTCGAAAAAAAGCTCGTCAGTGTGGCCTCCTTTTACTTCGAGCGCAGCGAGCGCTTCCCGGAACCTTACCAGTACCGGCTGCGCGGAATGGCGACACTCCCAGAGTACCAAGGCCAGGGGCTCTCCTCGGCCCTTCTCCGCACCGCCTTCCCGGTGATCAAACAAAATCAGTGCACCCTTCTGTGGTGCAACGCCCGCGAAAAAGCGATGGGCTTTTACCTGCGGGTGGGCTTTGCCCCGACGGGAGAGCTCTTCACCATTCCCCACATCGGAAAACATATCTTGATGTCCATCAAGATTGATTAGATAATTATTGCACAATCATACCTAAGGATCCCCGTGTTCACCCACCACGATGAATTCCGCCGTGACCTTGCCCGGGCACTCTCTCCCGTCATCGAGAAAGTTTTCTCCATCTCTTTTCCTGAAGACAAAATTTACCGACTCTTCGGAGCGACACCGACCAAAGAAGCGGGAGACCTGGCATTCCCGCTCTTCATGGTGGCCAAGGAAGCCAAAACGAATCCGGCGCAAGCGGCCAAGGGCCTCGCCGAGGCGCTGGGAACGCTGCCAGCGTTCGTGACCTCGGCCCAGGCCATGGGCCCGTACCTGAACTTCACCTTCGACTTTAACTTGATCGCGGGCAAACTCGTCCCGGCCATCCTCTCCGGGGCTTACTTCAAGACCAAGCTCACGGACGTGACCCCCAAGACCATGATCGAGTACTCTCAACCCAACACCCACAAAGAGCTCCACGTGGGGCACATGCGAAACCTGTGCTTGGGGGATGCCCTCATCCGCCTCCACCGCTACAGTGGCTTTGACATCGTCGCAAGCACGTTCCCCGGAGACGTCGGGACACACGTGGCCAAGTGCCTGTGGTACCTGAAGTACCACCACCAGGGCGAAGTTCCCTCGACCCGCCGGGGAGCGTGGCTCGGCACCATGTACTCCACCGCCCACAATAAGCTCGAAGCGGAGCGCGGCACTCCCGCCGAAGCCGAGAACCGGGAGAAGCTCACCCAGATCCTCCGGCAGCTCGAACAAAAATCCGGCGAGTTTTACGATCTGTGGAAGGAAACCCGCCAGTGGTCCATCGAGCTCATGAAGGAAGTCTACGACTGGGCCGGAGTCTCCTTTGACATCTGGTACTGGGAATCCGAGGTCGACTCCGACTCCGTCAAGCTTGTGCGCGAGTACCAAAAGAAAGGCCTCTTCACCGAAGATCAGGGGGCCGTGGGTGTGAACCTCGAGGAGCACAAACTGGGATTTTGCCTCCTCTTAAAAACCGATGGCAATGGGCTCTACGCCACCAAAGACATCGAGCTCGCGCGCCGGAAGTTCCAGGACTACAAAATCGAAAAGAGCATCTACGTCGTCGACAAACGCCAGGAGCACCACTTCAAACAGGTCTTTAAGGTGCTGGAGCTCATGGGCTTTGAGAATGCCAAAAAGTGCTTCCACCTCCAGTACGACTTCGTCGAGCTCCCGGACGGGGCCATGAGTTCACGCAAAGGCAACATCGTCCCGCTCCAGGCCCTCATCGAAAACATGGTGCAGATGATCAAGGATCAGTACCTCAAGCGCTACCAGGGCGAGTGGTCTGCCGAAGAGATCGAAAGAACTGCGCAGATCGTTGCTCGGGGAGCGATCAAGTACGGCATGATCCGCATCGACCCGGCGAAGAAAATCGTCTTCGACATGCAGGAGTGGCTCAAGCTCGACGGCGAGTCTGGCCCTTACATTCAGTATGCCCATGCGCGGATCAAGTCCATGCTGGTTAAACTCGGAGACCCGACCTCTGACACCATCCTGATCGAAGCACCCCAGGAACGAGAACTGGTCGCGACGCTCTTAAACTTCCACCACATGGTCCAGCAGGCAACCGAGCAGTACCGGCCTTCGGTCCTTACGGGTCTTCTCTACGACATCTCTCGCGCCTACAATGCGTTCTACGCCGAGTGCCCCGTGGGATCGGCGACCGGGCCCGTGCGCTCCTCCCGGCTCCTTCTCTCCCAGGCCACTGCTCGGATGCTCAAAGAAGGTCTGGCCCTTCTTGGGATCGAAGCACCGGAGCGGATGTAGGGGAACTTGTATGAAGCTTAAGGTCCAGATCACTCCCTACCAGATCCTCGAGCTCGAGAGTCCGAGCACCACGGTCACCGTGGGGCGATCCCCCAACAATGATCTCGTCATTCCCCATGACTCCGTCTCCCGCACGCACTGCCAGATCGAAATTTCTCCCAAAGGTGTCTTCCTCATCACCGACCTGGAAAGTTCTAACGGCACCTACGTTGACGGCACCCGCCTGACGCCCAAAACCAGGGCCTCCGTCCTCTCGGCCTCACAGATCACCATCGGACGCTTGAACTGCGAGCTCTGTGTGTCTTCTCCGAAACTCACTTCCTCCCCCCAGACCGGGGCCCGGAATGAGGGGACCCAGAAGCTCGTCCCCGGCGCCCTGGCCGCGGCCAAGACCGGTCAGGAGCTCGGAGTCAACGACCCCGCTGAGGTCCGCCGCCTCGAGGGAACACGGACTCGAATCATCGGCCCTCGAAATCCCGTCAGTGAGGACTTTGCCCTCGAAGAAAAAGAGCTGTACTTCAAAGAAAGTAAGCGCCCGTACATCCTCATGTTCATCGTGGTGCTCATGATCCTGATCTACCTGATCAACATCGGGATCAAATAGGATTCTTGCTTTTGCCGGTGATCCCCTTATAATTGACTCATGCGCCTCAAGCTCAAGCTCCTCGACGGAGAAAACATCGACTACAAGGTCAAAGAGAACGACGTGGTGACCATCGGCCGGTCACCGAAGTGCTCCATCGTGATTCCCAAAGACGGAATGTCACGGCAGCACTGTCAGCTCGAGATCGTGAACGGAGAAGTTTTCATCACCGACCTCGGAAGCACCAACGGTGTCTTCATCGACGGAGTTCGGATCCAACCCAACACCCGGACTCTTTACCTGAGCTACCTCACCCTGGCCTTCGGTGCGGTTCAAAACCTTCAGGTGGATGCGGAGGACAACTCCGTCCCCGACTACTCTGTGCTCAATGCAAAGCCCTCGCTCCAGACCCGGGCCGACCCCGCGGAGGTCACCACCGGCCACCAACTAAAATCTAAACCTCAGAAACAAGCTCAAGAAGAAAAAACCCGCCCGCAAACTTCAGCACCAAAGAAGAAGAAGGACAATGGTCAGTTCTGGATCATGAATGGGCTCATCATCGTCCTCCTCGGGGGTCTTGCCTATTGGTACTTAAACTCTGATATGAACGCTGACACGCCAGATTTTGAGTCAATCCCTGATGAGCCCGCTGGCACCAGCAAGGGCCCCTAGAAAGCCTGAAAACCCAATATTCAAGAGGGTTTACGAGGAAGTCGTCCGATTTATCGAAGAATTGTCATCACATTTTTTTGTTTTATCTTAAAATATGAGAATCATGAAGATTCAACAACTTTTATCTAAAAATCAGCGTGGCGCCTCCCTTCCCATGGTTCTGGCCGTGGTCACTCTCGGAGTCGGGGGCCTCGCCTACACCATCACGGATCTTCTGCCCAAGATGCAAAAAGAGAAGACACGGGTCGAGGCGACCATTAACTACCGTGTTTTCATGGCGAGCCTCAACGACTACCTCGTCCACGCTTTGCGCGAGCGCTGGTGCTTTAACGTCTCTGAGAGCGGGGAGACGGATCTCCTCTTGTCCGACGCCTGCAGTGACGGGAAGCCGATGGAGGAGATCGTCACTTACCGAGGGAACCTCGAGCGACTCTTGTGGTCCAATAAGAATGTCGAGGCGTACCCGACGAGCATCACCGAGGCGAGGAAAGACAACCGGATCATGGCGATCAATTACATCCGCTATCACTCGTCGCCGAAGCTCACGAACAAACTACTTACGGTAGATAAAATTCTTTTGCCGAACGGGACCATGAACCTGCGGCTCTCCCGCGACACTCTCGATGACATGAACGACCAGCATCCGCTCTACACCATGACTCGCGGGATCCGGGAGTGCGTGAACTCCGTCGACATTGAGATCTCTCAGTTACGGATCAAAGGGAACATGGGGAAGGGTGATGCGCAGAAGATCAAAGTGGCGATCGTGCCGAATATCAACCCGCTAAAGATCCGCTGCCACTCCATCAGAACGGCGCACTCCACAAGCTTCTACACCTTGTTCCCACGCCGACTGCATACGTTCTCACTGATCAAGTATGATAACCTTGATGCGGGCCTCAACAACGAGTTCCACGGTCCAGTCTACGTCGCCGGAAACATCACTCTCCCCCAAGCAACGGGATCGTCCTCGACCATGCTTCCGAACGAGCCCTTAAGGCCACGCTGCCTGACCCCTGGTAACGGCGAGAAGACTTCGATCTTCTACAATACGGTGACCCTCGGCATTTTTAACAGTGGGGATTCTTCTCGAGTCTTCCGCCCGGGCCAGATCACGCAAAAGAACGGCAGTCCTTACACCTTCGCTGAGCGGGGCCATCCCTACGCTTCGAAACAAGACTGCTACCCGGGCTTCAGAGGCTTCTTGGGTGGGATTCACCTGGACGCCACCGAGGACAAAGGCTTCTATAACCTCTTTGACCATACCGGAACAACGTCCGCCGACATGAACGTGCTTCAGTCTTGTATCAACGAGACGAAGTACCAAACGACCCCGAGCCTCCACCGGGAGTCGAAGCTCGCCTACAAGAAAGAGCTCAACACGAGCACGGAGGCGCGGGTTCGGGTTGCACTGACGAAGTTCAACCGCTTTAAACCCGGGTCTCTCCCGGCGATCGTGGGCCGACCACGGGACCGGAGCCTCCTTCGGAGCGACTTTTTAAAATTCGAGGTCCCAAGACCCGCGGATGGTGTTTCTTCCTATGGCACCCTCTTCGTGTCTCCCATCGGCGAAGACTTTGACCTGGGTGAAAGGGATAACTTCTCCGGGACGATCGGTGGCCCGTCCCAGATCGCCATCAGTATCTACCTCGATCGCCTGGGCTTTAGAAAAGACGAATCGCCCACAAAACCCGGGACCCTTGAGGGCATGCTTTCGGCCCTCGATAATGCCGACCGGAATAGCTACGACGACGTCGTCCCGAGCTCCCACGTCCTTTACTCGACTAAAACCTACCAAGACTACTTCAAAGCGGCCAAAGACCTTCGCGACCTCTGCGAGACCAGGGTCTCTGCCCAGTGCGCTGCCCTTAAGTACCCGGCCAGCTCCGTTTCGTGTGCAGGGGTCATAAGTCCGCCGACCATTATGCACGTCTGTGACTACGGAGACGAACTCAATGCGTTCACCCTTGAGCGCGCCAAGCTTCGCTCCTACTTCGTCGATCTACAGACCGTCGTTAACGATCCAACCGGTGCGACCAACAGACCCCGGTTAACAATCAGACTCGAGGACCAATCCAAAATGGTCGGTGCGGCCAGCAAAGACATCCTCAATCAGAAGCTCCTCAATCTATCTGTGACCCCGGGCTGGAAGTTGTTCTTCCCGCTTCTGAAGAAGAAACTCGAGAATAACCTGGGACTCCAGCTGAACTTCCAGGCTTTCCATTTCGGGATCGAACGCCGGTCGATCAGCTTACACCTGGTCGATGAAGTGAACTTTCAAGTGGCCCTGAAACCGCTCGATCCGGACATCACTGATTACACGCTCCATGATAGCTGGAGAACCGCGGATCAGAACCGGGTCGTCAGTTTACCCGATCCCCGCGAGATCGTGCACCTCGACTGTCCGAATGGGATGGGCCTGGCCGACTGGGACAACGACATGTCCGGAAGTTCGAGCTTTTCCTGGAACTACGCGAACACGCCGGCCGGCGCCGTCGTCGACACCAACGACCATTCGACTCTTCCGCAGATCGTTTTCGCCGAAGACTTACAGGAAGGCCACTTGCCATCGCTGACGAAGTCCATCGTCGACGAGTGCATCGTGAAGTCCACCCGCAACGTTGTGTACGGTTTCTACGTGTGTAAGAAACTCACGATCGAACCCCGGACGAACCCACTTCACATGATCGGGACCTTCATCGTCAAAGAGCTCAGTCAGCAAACCGATGCGCAGGTGTCTTGGTACAGCGTTTGGGATGCGAAGGCCGGAGACTTCATTCTCACCGATTTGAACAGTGGGAATCCGCAGTGCACTCTCTCCACCATCGTCTCAAAGACGTTTCTCGACTACCTGACCGACGGGTCACTGCCCTCGAGGCTTCGGAACTGCACCGCCCTGAACCTGGTCAACAACGGACCCAACAACTTCACGTGGACAACCGTGGATCCGGACATCGGGATTGCCAACGCCGGAGACACGATGACCTCACAGAAAGCGAACCGGATCCAGAAGTGGATCATCAAAGAGGAGTCTCGAGTGGAGGTGATCCGATGATCACGAAAAACCAGCGCGGGATCGGAATGCTCGAAGTCCTGATCGGCTTTGGCCTTTTGGGTGTCGGCTCCGTGATCATTTTGAACGGGGTCGATTTCATCGGCGAGAAGAAGGAAGTCATCGATAAGGCGGCCATCCAGGAGAGTCTTATCACGAGCCTTCTCGAATCCATCCGGGCCAATGTCGCTCGGGAGAAAATTGACTTTGCCCCGAATGATTTTTTGAACCGCAATACCTACGCCAGTGTTCAGGAGAGCTTACGCTTATGCTGGGTGAATGACGGGTTCGTACCACTGGAGGCTTTCCCTGAATGCCCGGGGCGTGTCGGCTACATCGTGACACCTCTCCGGATCGGCTCCATGGAGTACCGGGGTCTTCACAAGGTCACCCTCCGAATCACCCATAAGGAACTCTTCCCGAAAACATACCAGCAGTATGAGTTCATTGTGAAGGACCCATGAGAAACAACCAAACCGGCTTTACCCTCGTCGAAACCCTCATCACCATGGGCCTGACCGGGGCCCTCGCCCTGGCTTCGTACGGCATCTACAACTACAACCGCCGAGAGACGAACCGGCTCGGCGAAGACATCCAGGCAACGATCAGTAAGTACGGCGGCGGGAAGGTGATTAACCTCGACCTCATGAGCGCAGAGCCGAGTTTTAATTACCTGAACATCAAGGATGACGCTAATCGCCCCTTCTTTGTCCTCGCTCCCAACGAATTGTGCACAAGTGAGTGTGACCGGACCCTGACGTTGAAAGTCGCCCCGGCGACGGGAAAGTCTAAATCGATCTTCTTTCTCGTCAGAAAAGGCTACCAAGATGAGATGCTTAAATTTGCCGTGCAGCCGGAGAACACCTTCGACGGCGCGGCCTATCGGGGGATCAATAAAAACTTCGCCGACCCGGGTTTAAGTATCTCGAAATTTCCGAACCTTCGCGAATCTCCTTGGGAGAAAAATCGTTTACTCCTGTTAACGTCCGAGATGAGTTTCTACGACTGCCAAAACTCGGTCCTCGGAGGCACGGGCTGTAACATCACTTGCTCTCCGGCGGGAAAACCGGGCTCCTGCGACTTCGTGGGGAAACGGCCGCTGCGGTTCCTCGGGATGGTAAATTCCGACGAGAGTGATCTTCAGGAGATCACTGTGAATGAACAGGGAGACCTCCTCCATCGGAACTACCAGATCTGCCGGCCCGATGCGAGCATGCGTTGCTCCTCGACCATCGACATCGGCGTCATTCAGACCGCCAAGACCTTCATGGAAAAGCTCCCGTACCTTCCGGGGATGGACAACAGCGCGTACCTCTCCCCGGTCGAGCTCGTGGAGTACTACTTAAAAAAACCAACCTTCGCATCCCCCGATCAGCAAACTCAACTCATCCGAACACGCTACAAGCTTTCGGGATCGAAACTGGTGGCCGACGTCACCACACCGATCGTCACGGGAGTCGGAGAGCTCGTCTTCAAGCGCAGGAATGTTTCCAATCCGCTCATCGAGTATCGGATCAAGAAAGTGAATATGCGAAAGAGTATAAAGTAAAAGAGAGGACCGCATGAAACAGTACGTTGTCTACCTAAGCTTCCTCGTGTCCGTATCGGCCTTTGCCCAGTTCACGGTGTCACCGTTCGGCGCCGCCGGCCCCTCCGCTCCGCCCAATGGAGACGGGGGAGACTCGGAGTGCGGGCCCGGGAAGAGCTGCTCCTTTGAGGTGACGCTGAAGCCCTTCTGCTTCGGAACGAACCTCCGCGCGTACCCGCTCGAAATCCAAATGGATCCCACCAGGAGGGTTCACACGACATTGAACCTAGAGAGTTCAACCGCGCCTGGTCAGTCCGATAGCTTTGCGATCACGCTCCCGGGCCAGATGACCTACGACGCCTCGGGTAGTCACATTAACTGCGACCTCAATGGGGATCAGCCACTGACACAAGTGGGGAATCGCCCCATGAAGTGCTACATCCCCTGGCTAAACCGGAGCTACGATTACACCCTGACCGAATGGGGCTCTCGCATAAATCCTTATAGTACGACCATCGCCCATCCGGCCTGGTCCGGAGAATTCGTGAAGTATTCAGGGGTGGGACTTCCCGCAGTTCTCAACGGAGGGCAGGGTGCGGACATTGATCAAAACATCACCTGTCTGTACCGTTTCACTTCCTATAATTACTCTGGCACCGTGATTCAGAGCTCGGTCAACTGCTACTTCCCCTCGCGACTCCCAGACCTCTCCTCACAAATCGCTATCACTAAGAATGGCTCACCGGTCGCGGATGCGCAGGTCACTGCCTACGTGAACCTGCTGAAGATCAAGTTTAAAGGAAGGATCAACTCACTCCCAGAAATGCGTCCCTTCAAACACGGGAAGATGGTCCTCGAGGCCCCACCGAAGCACTCCCTTTCGTTCGCCCAGGCCGGAACCACCGACGTGGAAGCCGACAACGGTACCCGGAGGCCCATCCACCACGTGAGCGAGGGCGAGGGCTTCGACGTGAACAACGGCTACCAGAGTTTCACCGCGCAAGTGAAGTTCCCGGGCATGGAAGGTTTCTGCGGCGGCTTCTATTCCCCGCTCATGCTCTTCTTCGACGACAAGCTTCCGAAGTTCAACGGAGTCTCGACGTTCCAGCTCTACAAGATCCCGGAGGGAACTCCGGTCAACTGGCCCGAGCGGAACGCGCCGGGCCACTTCCTCGTGCGCCTGAAGCAGGGGGAGAAGGTGGTTGCCTCGTATAAAAACCTCTTCGGCCAGGACGAGACCTATGCCAACGGCTTCGAGGCGCTCAAGGTTCACGATGACAACAAAGACGGCGTGATCAATGAAAAAGATAAGATCTGGAGCGAGCTCTACCTCTGGAACGACAAAAGTAGTGATGGCTTTTCTGACCAAGAGGAACTCCGCCGGCCGAAGGACCTGGGTCTCGTGAGCATCGCCCTGGCCTACACTTCGAAAGACGAAACTAAGTTCGGCGGTCGCGCCCTGGCCCGGGAAAAGGGATCGTTCATGTTTAAGAAGAAAGGCAAGGCCATCAAAGGAAACATGTACGACCTTTGGTTCACACCCTACAAACAGCAGTAAAGACAAACTCCAAAGGGCCCTCTCGAGGGCCCTTTTTTTTCTCCTCACAGATCACGGCGCCAGCACAGCTTTCGACTTCCATTCGTCCCGCACACAGAACCGGTTCCCGTGCTCATGGGTCGTGAGGAAGAGTTGGCGCTGGAAGCAGGACCATTTGTTCGGAAACTCTCCGACGGGAGCACAGGAATGAAAAAGGGCGTCGGACTTTAGGAGCTCCAAGGAGCGCTTCTCCTCGCAGGCCTTGTAATAGGGCTCGAGGACGCAGACCCAGTGGTGATCCTCGCAGTCGTAAATGAGGAACGCCCCCGCCTCGTACTTATCAGAAATGATATCCCGACGAGCGTCAAACCCGGTCGACAGTTTTTCTTCTTGGGCCCAAAGAGAGGTGCCGCCCAAAATGACTATAAAAAGCAGGATCAATTTCATCATCTTGTGAGTCTTGTCGGGACATCCAAGAGATCTCTCGAGTTTGTTTTATATGTCAAACAAACCTCAACAAATCCAATAATTTGAATTCAACTTAAAAATAGGTTTCTTTTAGCCTTACATAGGATAGGATCAACTAAGATTCGATATAAGGCAAATTAAGACGTATTTATGATTAAAATTAATCGCAAAGTTGAGTACGCCCTCATGGTTTTAAAGCTCATGAAGGAGAAAGGTCTGCAGGAGCTCACCACCGCACGGGAAGTCTGCGACCGGTTCGAGACACCCTTCGATACCACCGCTAAGGTGATGCAGCAGATGAACACGGCCGGCATCCTTCACTCCCACAAGGGAGTCAAGGGTGGCTACACGCTGGCCCGGGATCTGTCCCAAGTGAGCTACCTGGAGCTCGCCGAGCTCATCGAAGGGAAGGGCTTCATGATGGATTGCCACGACGGCCCTTGTGACCTCTACCACAAGTGCAACATCTCCCGGCCCATCAAGCGCCTGAACGATTACCTGATCACGATCTTCTCCGCCCTTACTCTTAACGAACTCCTCGCCGAGGATAACATCCTGGCCCTGAAGAAGTTACCCGAAAGAAAAGTTGAACACTGCCCGCTCGTGGACACGCGCGCCGGTGACGAGGTGAAAGTATGAAAATCGAAGAAAAACTCCAGGACAACTACAAGTACGGCTTCGTCACCGACATCGAGCGCGAAGAGTTCCCCAAGGGCCTCTCGGAAGAGATCATCCGACTCATCTCCCAGAAAAAAAACGAACCCGAGTGGCTCCTCGAGTTTCGCCTCAAGGCCTACCGCCACTGGCTCACCCTGACCCACCCGGAGTGGCAGTACTGCAAGGTCCCACCCATCGATTTCCAGGCGATCTACTACTACTCGAAACCCAAGACTAAAAAAGAAGTCTACGCCAACCTCGATGAGGTGGACTCGGAGCTCCTCGAGACGTTCGAAAAGCTCGGCATTCCCTTAACGGAGCAGAAGCGCCTCATGGGTGTGGCGGTGGATGCGGTCTTTGATTCCGTGTCCGTCGGAACGACTCATAAAGAAGAACTGGAAAAGGTCGGCGTCGTTTTCTGCTCGATTTCTGAGGCGGTCGAAAAGCACCCAGACCTCGTGAAGAAGTACCTCGGAACCGTCATTCCGATTTCGGATAACTACTACGCCGCACTCAACTCCGCGGTCTTCACGGACGGCTCCTTCGTGTACATCCCTAAAGGGGTGCGCTGTCCGCTGGACCTCTCGACCTACTTTCGGATCAACGCCAAGGAGTCGGGCCAGTTCGAGCGCACGCTCATCATCGCCGACGAGGGCTCCTTCGTGAACTACCTCGAGGGCTGCACCGCCCCTCAGCGTGACGAGAATCAACTGCACGCAGCCATCGTGGAACTCGTCACGCTGGACGACGCAGAGATCAAGTACTCCACCGTCCAGAACTGGTACGCCGGAGACAAGGACGGAAAGGGCGGCATCTACAACTTCGTCACCAAGCGCGGGCAGTGCCGCGGAAAGAATTCGAAGATCTCCTGGACCCAGGTCGAGGCCGGCTCCGCCATCACCTGGAAGTACCCGTCGTGTGTGCTCCTCGGTGAGAACAGCCAGGGCTCGTTCTACTCCGTGGCCCTCACCAACCACCACATGCAGGCCGACACCGGAACGAAGATGATCCACGTCGGGAAGAACACCAAGTCGACCATCATTTCCAAAGGCATCTCTGCCGAGAAGTCCCAGAACGTTTACCGGGGCCTCGTGAAGATCATGCCGAGTGCCACGGGGGCGAGGAACTACTCCCAGTGCGACTCCATGCTGATCGGAGACGAGTGCGCGGCCAACACGTTCCCGTACATCGACGTGAAAAACAACACCGCGGTGGTGGAGCACGAGGCGACCACCTCGAAGATCAGCGCGGACCAGATTTTCTACCTTCAGTCCCGGGGCTTCTCGCAAGAAAAAGCGGTGTCCCTGATCGTCAACGGCTTCTGCAAGGACGTCTTCAAAACGCTCCCCTTGGAGTTCTCCGTAGAGGCCGTGAAACTCATCGAAATGAAACTCGAAAACTCAGTAGGATAGCATCATGATTGAAATCAAAAACCTCACCGCATCTGTCGACGGCAACGAAATCCTCAAGGGCATTAACCTCACGGTCAAGAAGGGCGAGGTCCATGCCATCATGGGCCCCAACGGCTCTGGAAAATCCACTCTCTCCAAGGTCATCGCGGGCCACCCGGCGTACGAAGTTACGGGGGGAGAGATCCGGTATGAGATCAACGGCAAAATGATCGACCTCCTTGAAAAAGATCCGGCCGACCGGGCCAAAGAGGGAATCTTCCTCGGGTTCCAGTACCCGATCGAGGTCCCGGGTGTTTCAAATTTTACCTTCTTAAAAGAGTCCTTCAATGAGATCTGCCAGGCCCAGGGACTGGAGAAGATGGACGACAAGACCTTCCTCACCCACCTGCGTGGAAAGCTCAAACTCCTCGAGATGAACGAGTCCTTCCTCGAGAGATCCGTGAACGAAGGCTTCTCGGGCGGGGAGAAAAAGAAGAACGAGATCCTCCAGATGGCCGTGCTCAATCCGCGCCTCTCACTCTTGGATGAAACGGACTCGGGCCTTGACATCGACGCGCTCAAGATCGTCGCCAGCGGCGTCAACGCTCTCCGAAGCCGGTTCAATGCAACGATCCTCGTGACCCACTACCAGCGGCTCTTAGACTACATCGTCCCCGATCACGTCCACGTCCTCTACAAGGGTCAGATCATCCGCTCCGGCGACAAGGGTCTGGCCCTGGAGCTCGAAGAGAAGGGTTACGACTGGTTAATCAAAGGCTAAGCATGAACATCGAGACCCTGGCCGCGATGGCCCAACAAAAAATCAGTCTGCCCGACCAGAGGTTAGAAAGCTTCCGGGCCGAAAACCTCGCGGCCTTCCGCCAGAAAGGTGTCCGGGAAGTCGTTCCGGACAGCTACAAGTTCACGAAGCTCGAATCCTTCCTCGAGGCCATCTCCCTTGGGAGTGGAGCAGAGTCTTCTCTCGTGAAACCGGAAGCCTTTCCGGCGCCGGGGATGGCGACCCTCACTTTTGTGAACGGTGAGTTCCTCAGCGCCGACGCCCTCCCCGCGGGACTCAGTGTGCGCAAGATTGGTCCTGAACTCGGCGACCATGTGGAGTTATTCACCGAAAAGAATGCCCTCTCTCACCTCCACCACGCTCTCCTCCAGGAAGGGGTTGTGATCGAAGCGTCACCCCAGGCCGAGGCCACGACACCCGTGCGGCTTCTGAACATCTTCAACGCTCCTCGAGTGAGTGCACCGACGGTGGTGATCCTGGCCCACCCGAGGGCCCGATTGAGTGTCTTCGAAGAGACCCGAGTGACCACTGACACCGAACACGTAACCGTCTCAGAGACCTACATCCGGGCCGCTCAGGGCGCGGCCGTGGAGCACGTGACACTCCAGCTGGGAAGTGCGCACGGGATGAACCATAACTCCATCGTGGCGCAGGTGGAGCGGGACGCCGTCGTTCGCTCAGTGATCCTCACCGCCAGCGGAAGACTCAACCGCAATAACCTGACCCTCAATCTCCACGACGCCGGTGCCCACGGAGAAAGCCACGCACTCTTTCTCACGAATGGGCCGGAGCACAGCGACGTCTTCACCGAGATCAACCACCGCGCGGCCGATACGACGTCCCATCAAATCGCCAAGGGCATCTTAGACGGCGAGTCCAAGGGTGTCTTCACGGGACGGATCCACATCTTCCCCAAGGCCCAGCGGGTGGCCTCGGGTCAGCTCAATAAGAATCTTCTCCTTTCCAAGAAGGCCCAGGTTCATTCGCAGCCGCAGTTGGAGATCTTCGCCGACGACGTCAAGTGCTCCCATGGCTCTACCACGGGGCAGCTCTCGCCCGACGAAGTCTTCTACTTCCAAGCGCGCGGCATTCCCGAAGACCGCGCCCGGAACCTTCTGGCCCTGGGCTTTGGCCTCGAGGTCGTTCTGAAGATCGATAATCTTTTGACCCGTGAACGAGTCACCACCATCATTCGAGAGAAACTCTCCGAAAAGTTTTCCCTATGAACTTCATCGAAACCAACCCCTACCGAAGTGATTTCCCTGCGGCCGATCAAGTCATCGGCGGCAAACGCTTGGCCTACCTCGATAGCGCTGCCACGAACCTTAAACCCCGCACCGTGATCGATGAATTGGACCGCTACAACAGGCTCGAGACCGCAAACGTCCACCGGGGCCTCTACTGGCTCTCGGAAAATGCCACCACGAAGTTCGAGGCGACCCGAGACAAGATCCAGACCCTGATCAACGCTCCGGACCGGACCCAGGTCATCTTCACGAAGGGGACCACGGAGTCCGTGAACCTGGTGGCCCAGAGTTATGTCAGGAATTTCCTCCAGCGCGGCGACACGATCCTCCTCTCCCAGATGGAGCACCACTCGAACATTGTCCCCTGGCAATTGATCGCTGAGGAAAAGGGCCTTGTGATCAAGGTGATTCCGATCAACCAGCGCGGAGAGATCCTGCTGGATGAGTACCGAAAACTTCTCACTCCGGCGGTGAAGTTCGTGTCCGTGGTCTTCGTCTCAAATGCTCTCGGAACCATCAACCCTGTGAAGGAGATGATCCGCATGGCCCACGAGAACGGCGCCCGAGTCTTCGTGGACGCGGCTCAGGCGATCTCTCACGAGAAAGTGGACGTGCAGGACTTGGACGTGGACTTCCTCGCCTTCTCGGGCCACAAGATGTTCGGGCCCACGGGAGTCGGTGTCCTGTATGGCAAGACTGACCTCTTGAATCAGATGCCCCCCTACCAGGGCGGTGGCGATATGATCGACGTCGTGACCTTCGAGAAGACCACCTACAACAACCTTCCCCACAAGTTCGAGGCGGGAACCCCCTCCATTTCGGCGGTGCTTGGGCTGGGACCGGCGGCGGATTACCTCATGAACCTTGGCGTCGCCCGAATCCAGGAGATCGAGGGCCAACTCCTCGCCTATGCCACGGAGAAACTGAAGTCGATCCCGGGGCTCAAGATCTACGGTGAGGCCGCACACAAGGTGGCGGTCATTTCTTTCGGCCTCGAGGGAATCCACCCCCATGACATCGCCGCCCTGATCGACAAAGAGGGTGTGGCGATCCGGACTGGGCATCACTGTACGCAACCGCTGATGAAGTTCTTGGACGTACCGGCGACCTGCCGGGCCTCCCTGTCGATCTACAACAATAAAGAAGACATCGACCAGCTCTACCAGGCGCTGGTGAAACTTAAAAAATTTTTTGAATAGGAAAGAGACCCTATGGAAATTGCCATTCAGCCGACTCCCAATCCCAATGCCCTGAAGTTCATTCTTGAGAGAGACGTGATCGCTGAGGGGAAAGTGTCCTTCAAGACCCCGCAGGATTGTAAGGATGTTCCTCTGGCCGCGTCCCTCTTTGACCTCCGGGGCGTGGACCAGATCCACTTCTTTCAGAACGTCATCACGGTGAGTAAGTTTAGCTTCGAGGACTGGGATTCATTGGAACCGGCGGTGCAGACGTGCATCGAGAGCTTCATCGATGACCATAACCCGAGCTTTAAGCTCCACGACCCAGAGTCTGACCGACGCGCGAACCTCTCCCCGGAACTCCGGCAGATCGAAGAGATCCTTGATAAACGGATTCGACCCGGTCTTCAAGGCGACGGTGGAGACCTTGCCGTAAAGGACTTCAAGGACAATGTGTTGATCGTTAAGTACCAAGGCGCCTGCGGGACTTGCCCGAGTTCCACCACGGGCACTCTGGAGGCGATCCGCTCAATCCTGAGAGACGAGTTTAGTCCAGAGATTGAGGTCTACCTTGCGCCGGAGATCTGAGCCGACGAGGCCTTTTATCCGGGTGCTCCTCCTCCTTAATTTTTAGTCGTCAGAGAATTATTCTGAAGATTTTGTTTGAGTTAAGGATATTAAGAAAAGATAATTTTCCTATATGTTTAGGTCGTTGAAATTAACCCTCAGCTCCCCCACGAAGGCTTTTGAGTTCACGGCGAATCAAGAGGGCCCCGTTAAACTCGGCCGCTCGCTGAAGTGCCAGTTCAGTGTGCCTTTGGATGACCTGTCTCGGGAGCACTGTTCCCTGGAACTCAAGGGTGAAGAGATCTACCTCACTGACCTCGGGAGCAGTAACGGAGTGTGGGTCAACCGGGTGCGGCTCGAGCCTCACAAACCCTGCCTTGTGACGACTGAGTCCACCATCGTGCTCGCCAGCATCTACTATTTGAAAGTTCAGCGAGTCGAATTCAACACCCGCTCGGCGATCAAGAATGAGGAAATCATTCGGGACTCTAAGAAGGGTGACTCCTCCAGGACGATCGTTAATCCGGTAGAAACCAATACCGTCTCCTTTCAGCTGGATTATCCCGTCAACAAAGACAAGCGCCGGAAGAAGAAACCAGAATCCGAGGCCCCGCCGGAAGAGTCCTCGACCAAAAGTCAGGACGTCGTGAAAATGGTCGTCGGGTTCCTCGTTGCGCTGGGGTTCGCGGCTTATTACCTGACCAGGTAACTCACATTCAATTTGTTTTAGGGCCACCACCCAACAGCCGATAGAGGCACTATGAAGCTGACCATTTGTGACAAAGACAACCGGATGTACACCCACGAAATCAAAACCGAGGTCATCACCATCGGTCGCTCCTCGTCGAATGACTTCGTCATCCCCGTGGATGATTTTTCGCGGCAGCACTGTGTCGTCACTGTGAAAAATGGGTTCTTCTTTATCCAGGACCTCGGCAGCAAAAACGGTGTCAAGGTAGACAGCAGGCCCCTCGCTCCCCATGTCCAATGTTCGATCTACGCCGACTCGCTGGTCATCATTGCGAATTTCTTTCAGCTCATCCTTCCGGGCGGGAAACCCATGAAGAACGAACTCGCGACGGAGGAGATCCGACTGGTGAAACCTCCACTGAAATAGGTCTCTGCGTTTCTGATCTCACCACGCCTTCGGGGTATAGTAACTCCACATTTTCTCATGCACTGACCCGGCCTCGGGGCGGTACTGGTAACTGAACTTACACCGGGCAGGGAGAGAGATGAGAATCGAGTCCACTCGACCATTGGTCTTCAGGCCAAAGAGTGTGCCGCGGTCGTGGAGGAGGTTGAACTCGACGTAGCGGCCTCGCCGGTGGAGCATGAAATCCTCATCCGACTCGCTCCAGTCCTCATGCATGCGCTTTCTCACGATGGGAAAATAGGACTCGATGAAATGCTCCGAAAGATGGAACACATAGGACAGGTCCTGCTCGAGGTCTGCGCTGTTGAAATGGTCAAAGAAGATTCCTCCCACACCGCGCATCTCGACGCCACGGTGGGCGTTGTTAAAATACTCGTCACAGGTTTTCTTCATCTCCTCGTAGCGCTCCCCGGCCGCTCGCCGCCAGACACCATGGAACTGAGAAAAGTCCTCTTCGTAGGGATAGTACGGGGTCAGATCCGCACCGCCTCCGAACCAGAAGCGGTCACCTTGGTGGATCATGCGGAAGTTAGCGTGAACCGTCGGGACCCTCGGGTTGGAGGGATGAATGATCAACGAAATTCCCGCCGCCCAGAGCTCATCTCCACTGCCCGAGAGGTGCCGCGCGAACTGTGGGTCGATCTTTCCGAAAACGCACGAGGTGTTCACGCCGGCGTTTTCGAAGAGTTGCCCCTGAAACGCTCGGGTGACTCCCCCGCCCCCTGGGGCGCCGCCGTGGTCGGTTCGCTGCCAAAGATCCTCTCTCACGGTGAGGCCAGGATCGAGGCTGCGCATTTCCTGAGTAATCTTCTCCTGAAGCCGTTTCACGTGAGCGTGGAACTTCTCTTTACCGCTGTTGATCTCCATGCCTTTCCCCTTCTTCGCCAATCAAAGGCATCACGCTATCACATCTTTCCTTAAGATTCAGCACCGGATTAGCGTCGCTCCTTTCCGGCGTTGCGGCGAAACCGGAACGTCACTACAATTTAAGCAACATTAAATCTTTGTTCTAGGAAGGATCATTGTGCTGATAAAGTTCCTCACCAAGTCGCTGCGCTCCTTAGGCCTCCTTGCGATCATTACCTTCGCCCTCCTTTCGATCTTTTGTTCGATGATCGTCAAGGACCTGGATAACACCAACGTGTTAACCGGCACTCTGAATAAATTCTTAAACTACACGATCTCCTTCGAGAACCGCTTCTACGACGCACGGATGAAGGCCCAGCTTGACCCGAGCTTCCGAAGTAAGGACATCGTGCTCGTTAAAATCGATGACTACTCCCTGGAGCACCTGGGGGTCTGGCCCATTCCCCGGGCCCGGCACGCCGAGATGATTGACCAGCTCCGCCACTTCGGCGCGAAGGTCGTCGCACTCGATATTTTCTACCCGGAGAAGTCCCCAGATTACGGCGGGGTCTCTCAGGATGCACTGTTCGCTGAGGCGCTGAAGAATTTCCAGACCGACGGTCGCCGGGCGTTCCTCGCCTACACTCTGGCCGATGACGAGGACCAGTCCCTGGCAGAAGCCCCAGTGGAAATGCTCAACGACACGATCCAGATGCGGAACGTGCCGGAGATCGAATTCATCCCGAAGAGGATCAATAAGTTCACCTTCCCGATCGCTGACCTGGTGGCCTCGGAGGTGGGGCTTGGAAACATCACCACCGAAGCAGATCCGGATGGGATCTACCGGAACCATCAGCTCGTGGCCAACGTCGACACCATCTACTATGGCTCCCTAGCGATGAATGCGTTCCAGGCCTACACCGGAACCAACAACACCGTCAAAATCTTCGCCGACGGCACCGGGGAACTCGAGCTCAAAGGGAAGAAGATGGAGATAGGCCGGGGCGGAGAGGTGAAGATCCGCTACGTCGGGGGAGAGAACCAGTTCCCGGTGGTCTCGCTCTATGATCTCCTCAAGGCCAAGAAGACGGATCCGAAGCTGCGGGCCCTCCTCAAAGGGAAGATGGTCTTCATTGGAAGCACGGCGCTCGGTGCGCACGATCTCCGGCACAGCCCGCTCCATCCGAAGATGCCGGGGGTCTACTCGCACATGAACATGGCCCACATGCTCCTCCACGGGCACTTCTACCAGAGCTCCAACGACTCGATCAAATTCTCCCTGATTCTTCTCATCATCGGCGTGGGCCTCTTCCTGGCGGTCCAGCGGCTCGGGAACCCCTTCCTCGACGCGCTCGTGGTCATCGGCGTCGTCACCGGAAGTTACTACGCCGACAAGTTGTATTTCCTACCCGAGGGCTATGAGCTGAAGCTCTTCTACTGCTACTTCGGATTCATCGCCTGCTACACCTGGAACACGTTCCTGCAGTTCTACGAGGCGAACAAAGAGAAAAAGCAAATCCGCGGGACCTTCGCGCGCTACGTGGCCCCGTCCATCGTCGACGAAATGCTCAAGCACCCGGACAAGCTCCAGGTCGGCGGCACGAAGATGGACATCACCTGCCTCTTCTCTGACGTGCGCGACTTCACCAAGATCTCCGAGGGTCTCTCGGCCACGGAACTGGCCCATTCCCTGAACCTCTACATGGGTGCTATGACAGACATCGTCTTTGACACGAAGGGGACCCTCGACAAGTACATCGGTGACGCCATCGTTGCCATCTGGGGGGCCCCCCTCCCGATCGGGAACCACGCCCAGTACGCCGTCGAAGCGGCGATCAAGATGATCGACAGTCTCCCGCAGATCAACGAAGAATTTCGGCGCTTAGGAAGGCCCGAGTTCCTGGTGGGAGTGGGCCTTAACTCCGGGGAGTGCTCCGTCGGGAACATGGGATCATCGCGGATTTTCTCGTACACCGCTCTCGGAGATAACATGAACCTCGGGGCGCGGCTGGAGTCGCTGTGTAAGTACTACGGCGCACAGATCCTGATCTCGGACATGACCCGCGAGCGCATCGATCTGACCGCCATCAAAATCCGCGGCATCGACAAGGTGGTGGTGAAAGGTAAGACCACGGCCGTCGAAATCTTCGAGGTGCTCCACGCTCAGCACTGGCTCTCGAAAGACTCCGCCGCCTACCAGCGCTTCACCGAGGCCTACCAGCACTACCAGGGCACGCGGTTCCAGGAGGCCCTCGCTCACTTCGAGGCTCTCTATGCTCTAAACCCCAATGACAAGCCGCTGAAGCGACTCATGGCCCAGTGTCAGAAATTCTTGGCCGCCCCAGAACTCGTCACCGAGAACTTCGAAGTCACGGTCATGACCGAGAAGTGAGACGGCCGGATGTCTTGGATCTCACTCCGGTCGCGGGCCCTTCGCCTCGCGGTTGTAGTCCTCGGTGAAACACCAGTGCTTCCACGACAGCTTCCGGTTGATGCCACTCTTGTCCCCGTCCGGGAGCGTCGTCTGCGAGTAGACGATGATCTCAAACTTCCGGAGCGTCGTTTGCGGGACGGCACGGATCTTCCGGTCATTCCACTGCCGGCAGAGGAAGCCTCCGAAGTAGCGGGCGTAGTCGTTGCGCTCGGACATGTTGAGATAAAACTTCCGCCAGTGCTCGTTGGGGATCTGCCGGTAGAACTCCTGGTCTTTGATGCTGAAGATGTCCCGGGACCCGGACAAGAGCTCGAGCTCAGACCCGTCACCCAGCACCGCCGGGATCTCGACCCAGATGTTATCCATCTTGGGGAACGGGGCGAACATGTTCCACTCCTGGTAGAGGTGGAGCCAGCGTGAGACATTTTGAAAGAACGGGGCCTGGATGTCGTACCGCTTGATCGTCGTGAGGTTCCACATCAGAAGAGTCACGAAGATGAAGGCGCCGCCGAGCTCCGTCGCCCAGCGGAGAAACACAACTTTCTTGCTTGGCTCCCGGTAGGGAAAAAACTGGGAAGCTTTCCCCAGCGAAGGCCGGTGGTGCGACACCCAGTGGTAGGCCCTGTCCCCGATGCGGCGAACGGGTGCGAGAGAAAAAAGCCTCAGGAAGGAGCGGCCTACGGGCGAGTGGCGCAGGATCTCGAGGAAAGCCCCGTAGTGGAAGAAGCGCTCACCGGCGCCGTTGACCACCACCCAAGAGTGCATCCGCTGCATGTCATGCCAGACCTCCGTCTGCTCCTGCGCGGGCAACACCGGGACGTCTCGGAAGAGGAGGAACTCTCGAAGGAGCCTCACGGCTTTTTGACAAAACCCGCACTCAGCATCGTAGAAGATCTTGAGGTTCCCGAACCCCCGACTTCTGAACCAGGCGTCTACGCGGTCCCACACGGGCCCTGGGATGAAGAGGGTCCACACGGCCTCACAGATGAACGTGAAAAGACCAATGTTCATGGTGAGGAAAATACCAAAATGAAAACCGATGAAAGCGACCACGAGGAAGGTCCTCACGTGCCACCAGTGTTTGCGAAAGAGGAAGGCCAGGACCAAGAGGATCGGCCCCAGCCACTCGAGGTAGATGCTGAGGCAGGTGATGACTTTACAGATGAAGGGGTAGTCCCGCAGCCAGAGCCCCAGCGGAGTCGCGAAGATCTCCAGGCGAGAGGAGAAGAAAACCGCGGTGAAGTCTCGCCGCCAGATGTCCGAGTCCTTCAGGACGTAACTGACGAAGTAGATGGCAAAGACCTGAAGGAAGAACGTCAGGCCCCAGGTCGAGAAGAAGGCCCCGTCCTCCTCGCGCTCTTTTGCGAGCGCAGAGTCGACGGAGAAGCGCCGGTTCAGGGGAAGGAAGATCGAAAGGAAAAGTGCCGCTCGCAGCACATCATCTCCCCCGTTGTTCACCAACCAGTTCCGGTTGTGGACCGAAGCCGTCATGACGAAGGCCCCCAGGATCGCCCATCGGGTCTTGTACCCCAAGAGGAGCATGAGCCCGAAGAGGAAGTGAAGGGAAAACATTCCTATGGCAAACGCATCTGATCCGTTGGCGAGGTGGAGGGAAAATGACCAAGGCATGGCCATCTCAGAGACAAAAATATTCCGCGGCACCAGACCCGCGTCGGTGTAAAAGTTCGTCAGATCTTCCCACCGGTAGACCACGTCACACATCACCACGAGCCCCATCAGGAAGCGGTAGAGAGCAAGGGAGCGGTAATCGAGGCTGAAGGTGGTCTTCAAATGCTTGAACACCAACATAGGAGCAATCCTTTGAAATTATACTTTTCGTTAATTGTAACGGAAATCATGACTTTTTCGACAGATTCGTCTAATCTT
The DNA here is from genome assembly GCA_027487515.1 of Pseudomonadota bacterium. GTDB lineage: Bacteria > Bdellovibrionota > Bacteriovoracia > Bacteriovoracales > Bacteriovoracaceae > Peredibacter. Next base: position 65,832 of record JAIYDL010000018.1, on the reverse strand, counting down.
CGCGGATGATATTTATCTCTCTAACGCTGTGCGAGGCTTCAGCTCATGCTGTATAAAGTTCGAGACGAGATCTCTAAAAACTACGACGTCATCATCATCGGCTCAGGCCTGGCCGGAATGACCGCCGCCAACATCCTTGGCCGCAACGGGCACGCCGTCCTTCTTCTTGAGTCTCACAATAAGCTCGGGGGCTTTGCCACGTGGTTTTTTCGAGACGAGCGGAACCATGTTTTTGATGTCTCTCTCCATGGCTTCCCGGTTGGGATGATCAAGACCTGTCGGAAATACTGGAGCCGCGAAATCGCCGATTCCATCGTCCAGCTCAAAGACGTGCGCTTCGTGAATCCTCAGTTCTCGGTGCAGACGGATTTCACGAAAGAGCACTACACCCAGGTTCTGGTCGAGACCTTCGGCCTGTCCCGGGACACCGTGGACGGCTTCTTTAAGTACCTCGGAGAAATGAACTTCTACGACGACGCTCGCCTCACCAACCGGGAGCTCTTCGACCGCTTCTTCCCGGGACGAAACGACGTCGTGCGCTTTCTGATGGAGCCCATTACCTACGCCAACGGATCCACCCTAGATGACCCGGCGATCACCTACGGCATCGTCTTTTCAAACTTCATGAGTAAAGGTGTGTACACCTTCCGCGGCGGCACCGACGTGCTCATCGCCAAGATGAAAGATGAGCTCCTGAAGAATAACGTCGACATCAAGCTCCAGGCGCGGGTCGAAAAGATCGTTCTGAAGGATGGCGTCACTGCCGGTGTTGCGGTGGGGGGAAGAGTCGTCGAGGCGAAGACCGTTCTCTCGAACGGCAACATCAAATCGACCGTCCTGGGCCTCGTCGGGGAGGAGCACTTTCCGGCAGAGTACGTTGAGAAAACGCGCTCGATCCGGCTCAATTCCTCGAGCTGTCAGGTTTACATGGGCCTCAAAGAGGGAGCGACGATCCCCTACATCGGAGAGCTCGTGTTCACCTCGAGCTATCCGACCTACGAGCCGGCGCGCCTCCTTGACCTCAAGGTCTCGAGCCGCACTTTTTCGGTCTACTACCCCCACGAGACGAGGCCCCAGTCCCCGGAGGCCCGGGTCGCCATCGTCTCCTCGACGAACTGCCACTACGACGACTGGAAGAACCTCTCCCCCGAAGCCTACGAAGCCGAAAAGCTCCAGATGATCGAAGACACCCTCCGAGGCCTCGAGGCCTTCATCCCGGACATCCGGGACAAGCTCGAAGTCATCGACGCGGCCACTCCCCTCACCGTTGAGCGGTACACGCTGCACCCGAAGGGAACCTCCTTCGGGACGAAGTTCGAGGGCCTCGACGTTTCCATGAACCTACACAAAACAATCCCGGGACTCTTTCACGCCGGCTCCGTTGGCATCATCATGTCCGGCTGGCTCGGGGCCGCCAACTACGGCGCCATCCAGGCCAACGCTATTGAAAGTTATCTCGCGGGAAGAGGAGCCTAACATGACCCAGTTTACGAACCAGCACGTGATCATCACCGGAGGGACCCGAGGCATCGGAGCGGGCCTGGCGGAAACATTCCTGCGCGCCGGGGCCACCGTCATTGCGACCTACTCAGGCAACGACGAAGCGGCCCGGAACTTCAAAGAAAAACTCGCACTCTACGGAGAGAAGCTGGTGCTGAAGAAGTTCAACGTGGCCGACGCCCAGGCGGTGGAGAATTTCTTCCGGGAGTACGAAGGGCAATTCCCGTCCCTCGAAGTGCTGGTGAATAACGCCGGGATCCGCCGCGACAACATCGTCGCGAGCCTGCCGGAATCGGACTGGGACTCGGTGCTGGATACGAACCTCAAGGGAACCTACCTCATGACTCGCTTCGCGGTCCTCCAGATGATGAAAAACCGCTACGGCCGCATCGTGAACATGTCCTCCGTCGGCGGAAAGCTGGGCCTTCCCGGACAGGCCAACTACGCCGCGTCGAAGGCCGGACAGATCGCGCTTTCCTTGTCGGTTTCAAAGGAAGTCGCCAAGAGAAACATCACCATCAACAACGTCTGTCCCGGGTTCATCGAGACCGAGCTTCTGGCCGATCTCCCGGAAGAGCAAGTGAAGGAGTACAAGTCTCAGGTGCCGATGAAGCGGTTCGGGAAAGTCGATGAGGTGGCCCACGCGGTCCTCTTCTTCGCCGCCCGCGAGGCTTCCTACATCACCGGGGCAACCCTCGACGTCGCCGGAGGCCTCAATGCTTGAGACCATCCTTGCCAACATCCCTCAGCGCGATCCTTTCCTCTTCATCGAACAGATCGTCGATAGCTCGGAGACCTCCATCACGACGTCGAAGAAGCTCACGGGAGACGAGGATTTTTTTCGGGGCCACTTTCCAGGTCGACCGGTCATGCCCGGGGTGCTCCTGTGTGAGGCCGCGTTCCAGACCGGTGCTCTCCTAATGGCCCTTCGAGGCGAGGCAGCGGGAAACTCTAAGACCGCCCTTGTGACGAGGATCCAAGGGACGAAGTTCAAAAACATCGCTCGCCCCGGGGATCTCCTCCACATCACCGTCGACTTCATCGAGATGCTCGCGAACGCTGCGTTCATGAAAGGAAAAATCACCTGCGAGGGGAAAACCATCATGACCATCGAATTCGCGGCAACACTGGTTGAAAACGAGGGAGCGGAATGAACTTCCTGGATGTCGCTGGCCGAACCTTTCTCATCTCCGGCGTCGCCAACAAAAAATCCGTGGCCTTCTTCACCGCTCGAACGCTGATTGAACACGGAGCGACGTGCCTCTTTTCCGTTCAGAGTGAGGCCCATCTCCCTGCGGTGACGAAGCTCTTCCCAGGATCAGAGTGCTTCGTCTTCGACGTGGAAAAGGACCGGGACCTAGGCGCCAAGGTCGCTCGACCACTCGACGGTTTCGTCCACTCCCTGGCGTTTGCGAATTTCTCTGAAGGCCCCAAGCCGTTTCTTGAGACCAAGCGCGAAGACTACCTTCAAGCGGCCCAGATCAGTTGCTTCTCGCTTGTCGAAATGAGTCACCAGCTTCGGGAGTGCTTGGTCCCCACCGCCAGCATCGTAACGATTTCTATCTCCAACACCAGGGCCACGAGCTACGGCTACCTCGGGCCCATCAAGGCCATGCTCGACGCCACCGTCCCCTACCTCGCGAAGTCGTTCTCCGACTTCTCTCGCATCAGGGTCAACGCCGTGGGAGCAGGCCCCCTCAAGACGTCCGCGAGTGCCGGTATCCCGGACTACATCGATAACTACCTTTTCGCAGAGGCCCTGACACTTCGACGAGCGGCGCTCGAAACCCAGGAAGTGGCCAACACCGTCTGCTTCCTGCTCTCTCCCAAGTCAAGCGGGATCAATGCCACCACCGTTCTGGTCGACGCGGGCATGAGCTGCAACACCTTCGACCAGGCCGTGGTCAAAACCTTCGCAAAAAAGATCTAGCGCCCCGTGAGTTCCCGGTGGGCGAAGGTCCGCCGGAGCCCTTCTTCGATCGAAATCCGAGGAACGTAGCCAAAGTGTCGCCGGGCCTTCTCGTGGGAGAAGTAATGGGACTTGCCAAGGTTGAGCGCCACGAACCGAGTCATGGGCGGCTCGGGTTTGTTAATGCCTAAGAGCCCAAAAACTTTTTCCAGGAGCCATCCCAGCCGGTACGCCGCGGAGACGTCGATCGCACCGCTCACGGGGTCGAGCTTCACCTGTGCGAGGACCTGATTGATGAAATCCCAAAGCTTCACGGGTCTCTCCTGCCCGACGAAGTAGGCCTCGCCACAGACCGCGGATCCGGGGGAGAGATGCTCCAGGGCCTGCACGTGGGCCAGGGCCGCGTTTTCCACGTAGATGACATCGACGAGATTCTCCCCGTCGCCCACCATGCGCAGTTTCCCCTCTCGCCCCTTTTGAATCACCCGCGGAAAGAGGTGCGGGTCTCCCGGCCCCCAGATGAGGTGGGGCCTAATGGCACAGGTCAAAAAGGATTGTCCGTCGTTGGCCGCCAGAACCAATTTTTCGGCCAAGGTCTTCGTCTCGGAATACCCGTTCAAAAATTCCGTGGCATAGGGCTGCTCTTCGCCCACTCCCAGAAGATCGTCTTTGTTGAAGACCACCGACGGCGTCGAAGTGTAGACGAAACGACTCACTCCCATCTCCTTTGCAACCTCGACGAGGTTCTTGGTGCCGAGGTAGTTGATGCCGTAGTAGTCCTCGTACTTTCCCCAGACACCGGCCAGTGCTGCTACGTGGAAAATGGCGTCGAAGCCTTGTCGGAGGGCCCGTTCAACGTCCTGGCGGTGCCGGAGGTCCCCGCGAATGGTGGGGACTCCCAGGTCCTCGAGATGGGCGTAGGTGTGACGAGAAAGATTCGTCACAATTGAGGCCGGATTCTTAAGGAGTTCTTTGATGATGTGGGTTCCTAAGAATCCACCGCCACCTGTCACAAGGATTCGCATAGGTCCATGTTAAATCTTCCGCCTACCTTCGTCCAGATTGACTGCGGCACCGGGGCCCAAGTAGGCTAAGCCCATGAAAACGACTCTCGCTCTCCTGACCCTCCTGATCAGTTCCGTCGCCCTGGCAATTCCTGAAGAGACCTTCCGGACCCAGTGGCGCGAAGAAGTTCTCCCGTTCTTTGAGGGCCTTCCCTCCGGCGTTCTTCGCAACCGTCAGGGACTTGAGCTCACCTACTTCGCTCACCGGAGTGCCGCTAACCAAAAGGTCCTGGTGATTCTCCCAGGACGAACCGAGCCCGCGAGGAAGTACGCCGAGGTCCTCTTCGATCTTCGAAACGAAGGCTACGACCTCGTTCTTCTCGACCATCAAGGTCAAGGAGAATCGGGGCGACTTCTTCGGGACACAGAGAAAGGACATGTGGCGCGGTTTGATGACTACGTCAGAGACGTTGAGCAGCTCATGAGCGAAGTAGTTCTTCCGCTTAAAAAAGACATCTACATCCTGGCCCACTCCATGGGCGGGACCATCGCCACACTCTACCTCAAGCGCCATCCGGGCATCGTCAAAAAAGCCGTCCTCTCCGCACCGATGCTTGAGCTCGATACCACTCCGTACACTGAGCCGGTGGCCCGGATCTACGCTGGGCTCCTGGTGATCCTCGGCAAGGGATCGACCTACGCCCCGGGGCAAGTGCCGTACGTCAACCTTCCATTCGAAGGCAACACCGTCACCCATAGTGAGGTTCGCTACCAGGCAAGCTCCGAGCTCATCGCCCAAAGGCCCGAGCTCGCCGTCGGCGGTGCCACGGTTCGTTGGGTTAATCAGGCGCTCAAAGTCACTCGCCGGATTGACCGCGCCCAGATCAGCACTCCGGTGCTGCTCTTTCAGGCGGGCCAGGAACTTGTGGTGAAGAATGGTCGGCAGAATACGTTCTGTCGCTCCTCTTTCTGCCGGATGCTCAAATTCCCCGAGGCCCGCCACGAGATCCTGATGGAAAAAGACTCCATCCGCGGGGCCGCCCTCCAGGAGATTCTCAAATTCTTTAGAGACTAGCCTAGGCCTTCCCGGTCGCCTTGATCCCGGGGTGCTAGTGCCTTGTCCGCCCCTCGGGTATTGAATTCTTCCCAAAAGATGGGCACCGTATCGTAGGCAAAGGAGCCGATCAAAAGGCCAATGAAGAGTCCTGGGAATCCCAGCCACAGGGCACCTCCGATGACACAGATGAAGGCAAAGACAGGGGGAATCTTACTTTCCCCGAACGTGGCCAGCCAGGGTCGAAGGATATTATCCACGAGCCCAGTGAAGGCCCCCAAGCAGCCGAGGATGATGGCCGCTTGAACGTTGCCATTCACGAGACCCAGCAGGGCGAAAAGGAAAGCCACCGGGGCCGCACCGATCACCGGGATAAAAGACAGCATGAGCGTGATGAAGAACACGAGGAAGAAATCCCCGAGACCCAGAAGCCTGACCCCGGATGCCACCAAGAGTGACTGGACCACTCCCGTGACGATGTTCGAAAGGTACACCGACCGAGAGTCCATCACCAGGATATGAATGAGCTCATCCATTTTCGAGTCGGAGAAGCCGAGGAGACTCTGGAAGAACCTGCGAATCCGACCGGCGTGTCGCAGGAAGGAGTACGTGCAGAGGATCATGATGAGAAGCAGGATGAAGAGCGTCGGCACCTGGGCGAGGAAGGCGCGGAAGGAATCCAGGAGGTAGGTGATCACGATGCCGAGGTAGTTATCTATTTTTTTCTCGCTCAGAAAGTCCAAAAACTCAAACCGCGCGGAGTACTCTTGGATCGCCAGGATGAAGTCGTGCCGGATGTCCTTCACCAGCGCCGTGACTCCCTGGTCCCGCAGAAGTTTGTTGATCGCCAGTTCCTCGAGCTTCGTCGTCACGGCGACGGTGCCTTTGACGATGAAAAACGAAAGAGGAACACTCAGGACAAACCCCAAGAGCGCGGTCAGGACTCCCGCGGCACTTGCCCCGGTGAGACCCTTCTGTACCAGTCGCGAATGAAGAGGCTTCAGCGCCAGGGCCACCGTTGCTGCAAAGATGAGCGGGATCACAAAGGGCCAGACTAAAACGAAGAGGGCCCCCACGAGCACAAGCACGTAGAGTAACCGGATACTTAGTTCCTTATTCACCGCAACCTCCGGGCTAAGATTTAAGGGATCTCTGCGACGAGAGAGGTCCCTGAGGGAGAGACTTTCCAAGGCGCTTTTGTGCCCAGACCGAGAGTCCGGTGCGGTCAATCTTGATGTTGTGACGAATGTCGACCGGAAGCGCCTTGTGCAGGAAGAACTGGGCGATCGGTTGAGTGAAGACTTCCGAATCTCGAAGCCGAAGGAGCTCTTGGTAAAAGGCAGCGCTCATGCGCGTGGACCGGTCATGGCGCTCGATGACAAGACCCGGAACAACCTTCGAGTCCACGGTGAGCTTCACTAAGGCACACTTGCGGATCTCTGGGTGCTGGTTAAAGATCGCTTCGAGTTGGATCGAGAAGTGGGTCCCGGTTTCCGATTCCACCCGATGGACCTTCCGCCCAAGAAACCAAAGATTCTGGTCCTGATCCAAGCGGCCCAGGTCTCCCATGCGGTGCCAGAGCTCTCCCTCTGAAAGGATCTTCGAGCGCTTTGTTTCCTCCGGCATCTCAAAGTACCCCGGCGTGACCTGCGGTCCTTGGACGGCGATTTCTCCCACCTCACCGGGTGCACATTCCTTAAGAGCATCCTCTGGAATATCCGAAGTTTTTATAATTTTCAGTCTCACTCCTGGAACGGCCTTGCCGATACAAGTCCCGAAGCCTTTACGCATGAGCGGAAGATGGGCCTTCAGGATCTCTGAGCCTGACGTCAGCGACACCGGTAAACACTCCGTGGCGCCATAGGGAGTGAACGTGTCTCCCTTGGGCAACACTTGCTGAAAGAGTTGGTGGACCTCGGGCCTCACCGGTGCACCGAACATCACCACCTGCTCCAAAGACGCAAGCGTGATGGCGTTGTCGACACAGTAGCGCCCGACTCGCTCCCAGATCGCCGGGGAGCCCGCGACGAAGGTCACCCCATGGTCCTTGATGTTCCGAACGATTTTCGCAGGGTCGCACCCAGCAGGTCTCGTGGGGTCCATTTCCGGAATCACAGAAGTCATCCCCATGGCGAGAGTGAAGAGGGCAAAGAGCGGGAAGCCGGGCAAGTCGGTCTTGTGTTCATCGAGGGAAAACATCTTCTGCAGAACATCCGTTTGTGCGTTCAGGATTCCGTGCGTGTAAAGGACACCTTTCGGAATCCCCGTCCCCCCCGAAGTGAAGAGGATGGCGGCGAGGGCATCGGAGGTCACGGCCAGAGGTGGAAATGTCGACGCCTCGACCGACAGATCGTCATAGAGGTAGTGGGTTGCGCCCCCGACACGGTTGAGAGAGATTTTCACCTGGACCGAAGAAAAAAAACTGGACCTCAGGCGGCGGACCCAATGGACGAGGCCTACGGAGATGAGCGCCTCGGGCCTTACTTGTTTGACCGAGTTTAAAAGATTGGGCAGCCCCATACCGGGATCGATCAGAACCGGAACGGCCCCCAGTTTAAAGAGAGCAAAAGTGATCACAGAGAAATCGAGGCACGGTTTAACGAACAGGAGTGTGCGCATCCCCGGCCGGATCCCCAGCCGCTGGAAGCGGTTGGCGAGTCGGTTGGAGCGCTCCTCGAATTCTTGGAACGTGTAGAACGACTTATCCTTTGCCAGAACCACGGAGGGCTTCTCGGGAAACCGGGCGGCGACGTCGCAGATTCTCTGGGCGATGTTCACGGACGGCCCTCCCCTACTTTACGAAGTCCCAAATTTTAAGTGAGACCTCGTCCAGGGCATCTTCCAAGACATAGTGGCCTGCGGCCGCGAACCAATGCGCCTGGGCACTCGGGTAGATCTGGACCCACTTCTCAAAGTAGTGGTGATTGAAGCAAAAATCTTTGCCTCCCCAGAGGATGAGTTTCGGGTGCGGTAGACCCGCCAGCCGCGCCTCGATGTCCACCAAGGTCTGGTAGGTTTTATGCTCCTTCTCCATGGGAATATCCTGGACGAAGCGAGCGACGGCGATGCGGTTTTCCCACGAATTGTACGGCAAAAGATAGCCGTCTTTGATCGCCCGCGGGAGCTTCTTCTCGGTGGTCATAAAGGTCGCGGGCCAGGCGAAGAGGTTGAGCTGACGCGTGAGCCACTCCCCGACTCGGCCCTGCCGAAGGAGGTTGATCCGCTGGGGGATGTGCTCGGAGGGGTAGGCGGCCGTGTTCAAAATCACGATGCGCTCGAAGAGTTCCGGGTAGCGAGTGACGAGCCCGAACCCAATCGCTCCCCCCCAGTCGTGGACGATGAGAATGATCTTCTTCAGGTCCAGGAAGCGGATGAGTTGGTAAGCATTTTGGATGTGCGTCTCCAGAGAGTAGTCGTAGTCCTGAGGTTTATCGGACATGCCACAGCCCATGTGATCCGGCACCACGGCGCGGAACTTTGGGGAAAAGGTGCGGATGAGATTCCGGTAGTAAAATGACCAGGTCGGATTCCCATGAAGCATGAGGATCGGCTGACCCTGGCCCTCGTCCACATAGTGAAGGTTCTTTCCTCCGAGGCTCAAAAAATGAGACCTAAACGGATACTGCTCCTCGAGGCCGAGCTCTTTGATGCGATCCCTGATGGCCGTCACGTCCACTCCATTCCGAGCATAGTGCTCGTTAAACCACTGCCGATCCCTAGAAGGGCAACTTTATCACCGGGCCTTAGGAACCCGGCCTCGCTCGCCTTAATGAGCGTGAGAGGCAGAGCCGCTGATCCCGTATTCCCGAATTGTTCATAGGTCTGAAAGTCTCGGTCTAGAGGAAGACCAAGCTGGGTGAGCATCGCCAAGCGGTGGGCCGTGCCCACCTGGTGGGGAATGATTCGATCGACGTCACGATTCTCCCACCCCAGAAGTGTGCGGCATTTTTCCCAGTTCTCTCTCGCCAAGGCGACACCCGCTTTGAGGAGGGCCTCCGAATCCGTCTCCATCATTAACCCATGAGTGGAACCATCCCCTTGGCAAAGTTCAACCGCCGAGGAGTCCGTGAGGGAAGATCCACCCAAAATCTTTGGCGCTCCGGGTGCTAAATCAGAATGGGTCAAAAGAAACGCCACCGCTGCAGAGCCGATGGTCAACGAGGCCATGTAGGGCTTCAGGCGCTTGCGGTCCATCGCAGGGTCGGTCACTAGGTGTTTCAGAGTTTCTCGGATCAAAGGCCCCGCGTTTTCTCCGGAAACAATCAACGCCGTTCGGATCGCTCCGCGCTCGATCATCTGGCCCGCCATGATGATGCTCGAAAGGACCCCAAGGCAGGCGTTGGAAAGATCTGCGATCATGCAGTGGGCGGAGAGCCGAAGGTTCCGGTGCACCTGGGCCGCCGTCGCGGGCTCTAAGAAGTCCCGACAAACCGAGGCATGAAGGAGAAGGTCAATCTTCTCTCTGGGAAAGTACTCCAGGATTTGCTCCGCCGCCTGAGCGGCGATGGTCGAGGGACGCGTCCCATTGGGCCAGAGACCCCGACGTTTGATCCCGGTCTGGAGTTCGAGCCTGCCGTAGGGAAGCCGGGCCCGGTCGTAGAGCGACGCGAGTGAAGCTTCGATCTCATCGGAGGTAAGAAACTCCGTGGGCGCTTGAGACGCATAGGAATGAAGAGAGAGTTTTTGAAAGATCATTGGCCCTGCTTCGCTTCGCCCATGAGGCCGTGGAGGTTGGCCATCGAGATCCCCGAGAGCATGGCACCGACGATCCCGAGGAAGCCCTGGTCCGTGCCGATGACGAAGAGATTCTTGACTGGGGTTCGGCCGTCGCGGGTCTTGTCAGTGGACCCGTAGACCGTGCCGTTGAAGTGGCCCGTGTACCGCTCGATGGTGAGCGGAGAAAAGACATCCGTGAAGAGTGGCTTTTCAGCGAGGCCCGGCACCAGAGACTTCACCAGGGCCAGAGCACTCTCCCCGACCTTCTCCTTCATCTCGAGGTAGCGCGATCGCTCGAGCTCCTTCCACTGCTGGTAGTTGGCCATGTAGGTCACTCGGACAGTGCCCTCTCCGTCTCGGACGTGGGGCTCATAGTTATCCGGGAAACAGACGACGGCCGAGACGGCATCGAAGTAATTTTGGGCCGGTCGGTAAGCGTAGGTTTGAGAATTGTTAGAAAACACAATCGTCGCCTCGTTCGAGGAGAGGGGGATTTTCCGATCGAAGACGAAGATACTTTCCAAGAAGGTCATGGCCCCCACTCGAGGTCTCGCGTCTAAGGATGGGGCAAGGACCGCGGTCTCCGGAAAGCCGATCGATGAGAACACGACCGGGGCCCGGATCTCTTCCCCTCCGGCCACGACACCGACGGCCTCGCCGTTTTTGACGAGGATTTCGGAGACAGTGGTTTTAAATCGGACTTCAGCACCAAGCTCTTGGAGCTTGGTCATCAGAAGTCCGAGGATGGTGCGCACACCACCCTCTGGTCTCGAGAAGCCCTCGAAGTAGAGAGACTTGAACATGATCACAAACTGCGCGAAATCCATGTCGTCTTCCCAGGCCGAGCCATAGATCAGGAGCGGACAAAGCAGCATCTCCGCGAGGAGTTCATCCTTCAGGATACCTCGGAGGACTTCCCGAGACGACGTGTAGCCTAAAGAGAGGTCGAGTTCGTTGAAGGCCCGGACTTTTTCCACCAGAAGGTTGAAGCCATCAATGTCTTGGGGAAACTTCGCGGAGATCTCACTTCGAAGAAGTTCGAAGTCGTTGGAGAAGCGCAGCTCCGTTCCTGGGAACCGGATCGCCGAGTAGCTCTGGGGGCAAAGTTTAAAGTCATCGTAGGAGAGTCGGAGCTGTTTTAAGAGTTTCGAAAAGGGCTTCCCTTTCTCCCCTTTTTTAATGAAATTCGTGAGCGCGTGAAGACCCACGTCGAATTGCCGAATCCCGCCCCGGTCGAAGTTTCGCCGCTGGTAATAAGAATTGAGGCCACCGGGGATGGAGTGTTTCTCGATTATGAGCACTCTCTTGTCGAACATCGCCAGCCGGATCCCAGCGGCGAGCCCCGACATCCCAGCGCCGATGACGATCGCGTCGTAGGTCATCTGATCCTAAACGGGTGCGGCCGCGAACTTAGGCCCGAGGTAAGCGACGCAACTCTGGAGGGAGGCGAGCTTCGGATAATCTTCCTGAGGAACTTCAACCTTATGCCGCTTCCGGAGTTCCATCACGATGTCGAGGAAATCCATGGAATCGAGGTCCAGCTGCTCGCGCAGGGACTTCGCATCGTCGATGCTCGAAACGTCTTCGTCTGGAGCTATGTCTGAGATGATATCAATCACGATCTGTCTTACGTCTGCCATAGGTATCTCCTTATGCCTGATACTTCTTTACAATTAGCGCTGAGTTGATCCCCAGCATCCCGAAGGAGTTATTGAGGATGTAATTAATGTTCCCTACCGGTCGAGGTTCGTTGACGACGAGGTTCGGAATTTCGCATTCTGGATCGAGTTCGGCGCAGTTCATCCCCGGATGAACCAGGCCGTCGGTGAAGCTCGGGATGTTGCCCGCAAGCTCGATGGAGCCCGCGGCCCCCATGCAGTGGCCAATGTGTCCTTTCGTGAAGTTCACGTAGGTCTTGGGCGAGCTCTCGAACGCTTTCCGCACCGCTTGGGATTCATTCACGTCCCCGGTGCCAGTGCCGGTGGCGTGCATGTTCACGAGGTCGATGTCAGCGGGAGTAAGGCCTGCCCGGCGGATCGCCTTGTGCATACACTGGACCTGCCGCTCTCCATTGGGATTCACGAAGTCAGTAGCGTCGGAGTTGATCGCATAGCCTACGATCTCGGCGTAAATCTTGGCCCCGCGCTTCAGGGCATCTGGAAGACGTTCCAAGACGAAGACGCAGCCACCTTCTGAGATGGCGATCCCGTTTCGATTCTTTTCTAAGGGCCTTGAGGCCCGGGTCGGGTCATCGTGATGGGCCAGGGCCCCTTGGGCCGCGAAGGCGGCGAAGATGCCAAATGTTTGAGAAGATTCAGAGACCCCACCCGCAAGTGCCAGATCAACCTCTCCTAAGAGGAGCTGCTGCACACCTTGGATGATGCCCACATTCCCACCGGCACAGGCCGAACCAAGAGTGTAATGAGGCCCCGTGATGCTGAGGTTTAACGTCACTTCACCGGCCGGGGAATTGGCCACGGTCCGGGGATTGTGGTGAGGGGACCAGAGCTTCCAATCCAGGCCATTCTGATGCATCTGGTAGATCTCTTCTTCGGTCTCAACGTTCCCGTGCTCCGTTATTCCGAGGTAGACACCGACCATGGATTTATCAGTGCTGGCCCAGTCAAGGCCCGCATCGGCGATGGCCTCGTTGGCGCAGTAAATGGAAATGGAACCGGCGCGGGTTCCCCGCCGGCGGAGTTTTTTGGACTGATACTTGTACTCATCAAAGTCACACATGCCGGCGACTTGCTTTCCCATGTAACGGATCTCGTGATGTTTGACACCGGAGCGGCACTCGAGAAGAGACTTCCTGAATTCGGCCAAATTATTTCCGTTAGGGGCCGTCAGACCGATCCCCGTCATCACGATGCGTTGTGAGTCACTCATGAGAAAAAATCCTAAGGTTTTGAGAGGCAAACCGATGGAAAAAATTAGCTCATCGAACTTTGTTTGTATAGTGAACAATTAAGATTAGATACCTTGATTTCCATGAGACCTTAAGACATGATTGACACGATTAAAAAACTGCTGCCGATTAAGCGACCGCCAGTCTCAAGGAGTTCCCGCTATGGAAAGTCTGATCGTTATTTCTAAAGTTAAGAAATTCATTAAAGAGAAATCAGATATGAACACCTCCACCGGATTCTTCGAACCGCTGAACTCAGACGTGGTGAAGGCCTGCCGTGACGCTGTGGCCCACGCGCAAAAATTGGGTCGTAAAACAGTCATGGGGAAAGACTTTAACCTCTACGTTGAAAACATCAACATCGAGGAAGCTCTCGTGGTGGCGTCAAAAGTTAAAAAGCTCGTCAAAGACGAGGCCAACCTTTCCACTTCTGCTCAGGCGATTGACCAGCTGACCAACCGGATCCAAACGGTCTGCCTGCGGGCGATCGAGAATGCCAAAGCAGATAAGCGCAAAACAGTCATGGACCGCGACTTCATGGCGCCGACGACTCTCACCTAGGGCGAGGCCTTGGGAGCGAGAGTTTCAGTCCCGTTCCCAGGGTAGGGCCCAGTGAAAGGCAAAGTGACGAGGTAGCCCGCGGCACAAGAGACCATGGTCATGATCACGGGGTACTCCAGATCCAGCACGAAGTGAAACACGGGCCAGCTCGCAAGACCAGAGGCCAGGGCAACCAACGCACTAGTCGCATTTCCGCGCTTGTCCCAAAGGGCCGCGAGGGCCACGACGAAAATGATGGGCCCTCCGAGACCCGAGGCCATTTCCACGAGGCCAGTGATGGAATCGGAAGCGAATGCGATCCCGTAGGAGACGACCCCAGCGAAGAGGGTTCCAAGTCGCGCCACCAGCACCTTTTGCTTTTCAGTTAAGTGCGGCAGCGACGGGTAAATCAAGTTGTGAGAAAGGAGTGCGGAGCTCGCCAGAAGCGTCGTATCCACCGTAGACAAGATGGCCGAGATCAGAGCGCCGATGAAGACGATGTAGAGGAAGTACGGGAGATGGGCCCGCGCCAGGGCCGGCATGAGAGTCTCCGGATCGTTAAGACCTGGGTAGTAGCGAGACCCCAGAAGACCCAAGAGCACTGGCACCGAGCCCACCAGGAGGTAAATCCCGGCGGCACGGAACGCGGAGTTCCGCGCCACGGCACCCGAGCGGCTAGCGGCGACTCTTCCGACAAGCTCCTGGGCCATCACCGACCCGAAGATCGGCACGAGCCAGAGCTCGAGCTTCCCAAGAAACGAGAGGCCCGGCATTTCTCCTCCGGAAAAGCTCAGTTTCTCGAGGGGGATCGTCCGCAGCGTCGCCTCGATGCCTCCGAGGTCCAGGACAATGGCCCCCACCAAAAGAAAGAGGCCGATCATGATCGCAATGCCCTGAATCAGATCGGCGTAGGCGTCGGCGAGCATCCCACCGAACATCGTGTAGCAAATCACCACCGCAGCGGCGACCGTGACCGCCACGAGAGGGCCCACATCGGTGGTGGCGTGGACGATCTGCCCCAGGGCCCGGACCTGCGCACCGGACCAAATGATGGAGCTTGGAATCAAGATGAGTGCGGCGAGCTTTTCTGCGGCCGCCGAATACCTCTGCCGAAAGAGATCCGGGATCGTCGTGATCTGCCGCTCCCAGAGGACTTTGGCAAACAGGACTCCCATGAGCAAGAGACAGACCGTGTAGCCGAGAGGATCTGCGTGAAGACTGGCCAGACCATGGCGGTAAACGGCCCCGGCCGTGCCGATGCAGGTCTCCGCTCCGAACCATGTGGCAAAGATGGAAAACGTCGCCAGGTACGGACCCAAGGTCCGTCCACCCAAGAAATAATCAGCGTCGGTCTTAATCCGGCGGGAGAAGAAAATCCCCATCCCGATCATACCGATGACATACAGGCCGATCCCAATCAATTCCCAGTTCATAGCTCAAGCACCTCAAAAGAATACCTGTACCAATTCGGTAGAAATTTGCAATAAGGAAAGGGCCCCAGAGCGAGGTGGGGTAAAGTTTTCTCCCTCTGGAGGAAGGGCGAGCGCACGGAGAGAATGAGGATATGAAAACTTTACTGGCCGCTCTCATCTTGGGTCTCTCTTCCGCCCGCGCCGAGGAGCTCACACTGTTTGTCCGAGCACCTAAGGAAACGGTGGACTGGTCGACACCGGGGGCCCTGGTGCGAACGGCGATCTGGCATGCGGTGAGTTTCGGGGACTCGTTTCTAGGATCGGCCTGGGTGGAGCTCACCTGCGGAACGGCCCGCAGCCTCGTCGGAGTTCGTCCCCTCAGGACCTCCTTCCTGGGCCCGGTCTTGATCCATGGACAGGGCCTCGGGGCCATCGTTCAGAATTTTCCTGGCGCCTTCGAAGAGCTCTCTGACCTCGAAGAGGAGCGCCGTCGGCCTGACGTTCGCTTTCTCACCCTCAAGCTCTCTCCTCTTCAGTGCCAGAGGGCCCTGCGCTACCTGGCAGAATTTCGCAAATACAAAGTCGAGCGCAATTACTCCCTGGCCGTGAAGCCTCGGAGCGCAGATGGTGCCAGTGCCGCGTCTTTCGCCGTGAGCTTCCTCGAGGTCTTAAACCTCCTCGACCAGGAGATGGTTGAGCACTGGACTCGGACCCTGCAGGTTCCGGCCACTCTCGCAGGGCCGCCACTCAAAGAGCAAACCGTCGGAGTCCTGGACCTGTTAAGTCACCTCGACAGCTGGGCGCGGGATGGAGAAGAATCAATTGCTGTTCGGTTCCTCGACCCAGGGCTCATCCATCGCTGGATCACGCAGAAGCTGGTGAAGAACATCGCACCCGGGGCCTCCGGGCCTGGCACCCGCGCCGAGGGCATTATCCTCGACCGCGGGCACTACCCAACTCCTGAAGACCCGTTGTGGCGCCAGCAGATCGACCCTTCGGACAAGCGCAAGATCGTCACCCCAGCAAGGCCAACGAGACCCCCGAAGAAGTCACGGCCTCTGACGGGCGATGAACCCGTCATCCCTAATTAAGCCCCAGGGCCAGGCCCTCGCCTCGAGGATCACTCACACCATGCCAGCCGTCGGGAGTTTTCCGAATGGCCTGGATGGAGCAGCCGAGTTTTTCGTGCACCACCTGGTGACCTTTCTCCCGGAGCTCGGCCTCAACGGCCGGGGTTAAGAACGGGGCCTCGACCTTCAGGACATCGGGCATCCACTGCTGGTGGATCCGGGTCGCAGCAACGGCTTCGTAGAGTGGCATCTCAAACTCAACGGTATTCAGGATGGTCTGAGCAACACAGGTTATGATCCGGGTCCCAGACGGAGAGCCCAGGGCCATGAAGGGGCCATTGTCCTTTGTGATGATGGTCGGTGACATGGACGAGAGTGGTCGCTTCCGGGGCTGGATCAGGTTGTTCTGACCCCCGACGGCACCGTAGAGATTCTGCACCCCCACTTTCTGAGCGAAGTCATCCATCTCGTTATTAAGGATGATTCCCGTGCCTTCGGCCATGACCGCGGAACCGAACCATCCGTTGATCGTCTGAGTCGACGCCACAAGATTCCCCGCTCGGTCAGCGATGGTAAAATGCGTTGTGTCCGATGACTCGTAGGCCAGAGGAATCGCCTTTAACTGATCGGCCTTCATCGCCTTCCGGGTTTTGATCGATCCCGAAAGGCGAGAGAGGTAGCGTTCGTCGAGGAGCTCTTTGGTGGGGACCGGATGGAAGTCCGGGTCTCCCAGATAACTGGCCCGGTCGAGGAACGCTCGCTGCATGGCATTTGCAGTCAGATGCACGGCCTCGGTGGACTGAGGACCAAGGGATCTGAGCGGATGCTTCTCAAGCATCTTCAGGATCTGAATCACGTGGATGCCACCCGAACTCGGTGGAGGCATGGAATGGATCTGAAGCCCCTTGTAGCTCCCCTTCACGGGAGTGCGCTCCACCATCGAGTAGGTCCGAAGATCCCGGTAAGAGAGAAGCCCGCGCTTGGAGCGGATTGTTTTAATGATGGCATCGGCGACGGGCCCCCGGTAAAAGCCGTCGGCGCCCTTGTCCGCAATCAGCTCCAGGGTGCGCGCGAGGTTTTCCTGCACAATCGTTGTTCCGAGGTTCGGGGTCCGACCCTCGGAGGTGTAAAACGTGGAGCGCGCTCCCGGATCGAGGATGAAAACTTCACGCCTATCCTCGAGGGCCTCATGGAGCTCCTCGTAGAGCGGAAACCCTTCTCGGGCGAGTTTGATCGCTGGTGCCACGGTCTCCTTCCAAGGGAGACTCCCGAAGCGCCTATGGATCTCGAAGAGACCTCGAACGAGGCCTGGGTTTGCCACCGCGAGCGCCCCTTCCTGAGACAGGAGAGGCTGTGGGTCACCTTTCTTCGTGAGGTACATGGTCGCGGTGGCCGCAAGGGGGGCGATCTCACGGAAATCGAAGGCGTAGACCTTGTTCTCCGCCCGGTGATAATAAAGGAGAAAGCCGCCGCCGCCGATGCCGGTGGAATGGGGCCTTTCCACGGAAATCGCAAAAGACGCAGCGACGAAGGCATCGATGATGTTTCCCCCGCGCTGGAAGATGGAGAGGGCCGCCCGTGTTGTTCCCGCTCCCTGGGCCGTGACCATCTCACTCTTCGCGACGCTCTCGTGGGCGACCCGTGGCTGAACGACCGTTGGTGCAACGATCCGGACCTGGTGGCTGCAGCCGAGGAGGAGGAAAAATAGGAAGAGGGATCGCATTTACGACTCCGGTGGATTAGGTAATACTTCAAGTCAGTCTAGGAGAATTAAAATGGAGTTAAAAGATAAAAAGTGCATTCCGTGCTCAAGCTGGGTTCCCCCATTAGGAGACGAAGAGAAGGCGCGCTACCTCGAGGCCCTGGGCAACGGATGGACCTTGGTCCAGGAGGGGAAGCGCCTGACCCGGCCGTTTAAGTTTAAAAACTTTCGACGAGCCCTCGAGTTTGCCAACGAAGTAGGGCGCCTGGCCGATGAGGAGAAGCATCACCCGGAACTGCACTTGGGCTGGGGCCACTGTGACGTTGAGATCTGGACTCACACAAATAACGATCTGGTGGAAAACGATTTCATCCTGGCCGCGAAGATCACGGAAGCGTTCGCGCGCCTCTCCCCGCCGCCGGGAGACAAAACTCCTTCAGGAACCGCCTCTGCCTGAGAGACTTCCCCGCAAGGTAGGACTGACACGGATCGATGTAGAGGTGCTTCAGGGCCGCGCGTCCGATGAGCATCCGGTACTTCATGGACTCTCGGTTCGTGAGCGTGAGTTCGATCTTTTTCTTGTGGCCCGCGAGGATGAGGGTGGTCCGGATCACGAAGCGCTCTTCGCGGTGCCCCCCGGAATCTGTGACCTGCCGCCGGTCAACCAACAGGGCCCGGCACGCCACGACGATGCTTTCGTCACGCTGGAGTGGATGGACTTTGAAGCGGACGTAGGTCTTGGCCTCGGCCTCTTCAAGCTCGATGTCGAAGGCGTGCAAGCTTGAAGTTTTCGCTCCGGTATCGATCTTGGCCTTCACGGCCCCGAGGCGCAGATCGGGAAGGGACACCCACTCGCGCCAGCCAATAATCTTTGACTCTGTGTTCGCAACTTTATCCATGCTCTTCATCATACCAAAGGAGGATTTTTCCGGTTAACAAATCTTGCAATGACCGTCTCTAATGCTACAATAAATAATCTGACACGAAGTCTAACCCAACAAGGTTCATTTTCATGAAGAAACTGCACGTCCTCTCCACGCTCACGCTTTCGTCACTCCTTCTAGCTAGCTGCGCCACGATCAAGACTCCCATCGAAAAGACTCCCCCCTCCAGGGCCATGGCCAATTTGATGGAGACGGTCGACGTCACCGACGAAGACGTGTTCGAAGAGACCCCGAAGAACGGTGAATACACGCACGCTCTCGCGGAAGCCGACGCCGACGATCAGAAGATCAAATCCGCTGTTGGCTCGGCCGACATCGATAAGGAGCTTCCGGACTCCGAGAGCGATCGAGTCCCCTACTCGAGAAGCTTCCTGGCCCAGAAAAAAACTAAACGCATGCAGTTCTGGGTCGACTACTTCACCAACAAGAACCGCGAGCGCTTCCAGCGCTTCATCAACAACGGTGAAGAGTTCCGGCCCGTCATCGAAAGAGAGCTCGAGGCCCAGGGACTTCCGAAGGAGCTCTACTTCGTGGGCCTCATCGAATCGGGCTACTACCTCGGGGCCCGGTCTCACGCGGCCGCCGTCGGCCCTTGGCAGTTCATTCGCGGCACCGGAAAACGCTACGGCCTTCGGATCACACCGGAGATCGACGAGCGGCAGGATCTGTTTAAGGCGACCCGGGCCGCGGCCATGTATTTCAAAGACCTTCACAACATTTTCTCGAGCTGGGAGCTCGCCCTCTCTGCGTACAACGCCGGAGAATACGGCATCATCCGGCGGATCATGAAGCACGGGACCCGAGACTTCTATCAGCTCTCCCAAAATAAGCAGCTTCCGTCGGAGACGATCAACTACGTTCCGAAAGTCCTGGCCGCGATGCACGTCTTCAACAACGCACAAAAATACGGCTTCACCATTCCTCAGAAAAAGCACCGCCTCTTTGATCAGACGGAACTGCGGGCCCTGAAAAAGAATGTTCCCTTGGCCTCTGTCGCCCGTCGCCTGAACGTAAGCGTCGCCCTTCTCCGGAAGCTCAACCCTGAGCTGCGCAGAGATTTTACCCCGCGGCACCTTTCCGGAACGTACTTCCTTCGCATCCCGCAGTCGCGGTACGCCCAGCGTGCCTTCGCGGAAGAAGCGACGGTCGCCAGGGTGGCGCGGCCCGAATCGAAGAAAGACATCAAACGCCGAACCGCGTCTGCTCCTGAAACGGCGTCTGCCACATCTGACCCAGTGGTCGAAACCCTGAAGCCACGGGTCCATCGGGTACGCCGAGGAGAAACTTTCGTTGCCATTGCTCGGCGCTACGAAATTCCTGCCCGGGAGCTGGCCCGGTTCAATGGCCTTCGGAGCTGGAAGACTTCCGTTAAGGTCGGCCAATCGATCAAGCTCACGGCCGCGGCCCCGCAGCGCCTGGCCACTCGAACGGTCGATCAGAAGGTCAAGGTCACCAACTCCCCCATCGTCTATAAAATCCGCAAGGGTGATAACCTCACAGACCTGGCCAAGCTCTTCGACATCAAGCTCTCAAGGATTAAGCGCGCCAATAACCTGCGCCATGGGAAGGTCCTCGTTGGCCAGCGCATCGTTCTGCCGGATACCAAGAAGGGAATCTACACTGTCCGGAAGGGAGACCACCTCATAAAAGTGGCCCGAGACTTCCGTCGGCCCGTGGAAGCCCTAGTGAAACTCAACGCCCTTCGGCGAGGAGCGATCTACCCTGGACAGAAAATCATTGTGAATATGGATTAAAGCGCGGGCCATCGATCTGGAACGTCGCTCGAAGTGGTAAATGATCTGACGAGGCCGAAGGTAAAACTTCGGCCTTCATAATTTTAGGGCCGGGCCGAAACCAAATGTAATCCAAGCGGCGGTCCGGCGCCCAAGCAGGGAACGTAAAAAACCGGGCCTCATCTTTCACGTAGACTTCATCCGGGATCACTTCCGAGAGACCCGTCGCCCGCATCAGCTCGTAGCTCCGGTCGTTGTCGTAGCCTTCCTCGACGTAGAACTTCGTGGTCTTCGAGGCCCGAGGAGGAAGCATGTTAAAATCACCAGCGACGAAATCAATCGTCTCCGTCGCAACCTTTTTCACGAGGAGCTCGACCTGGGACATTCGGTCAACTCGGTCGAAGGCCTCGAGGTGCAGATTGATGGCCTTGAACTTTTTATCACCCACCAGGATCGTCGCTCTCTGGAAGTAGCGGTGAAGGTAAAAGAGATTGTACCACCAGGGCTGGGACAGGGGCTTCAGCAGAAGGGTCACCTCATGGTCTTCGAGCGGAAAGCGGCTCAGGATCGCTCCCCCAGAGTTCATCCGACCGAAGTTATTTCTCAGGGGCCAGTAGGGAAACGGAATGTAGTTGGCACGCCAAGATGTGGCCTCGGCGACGTACGGGTACCCGGCCTTCTGAGCGAGGAACCGTGCCTGGTTGATGTCTTGGGAGCGGCTTGAAGCAAAGTCGATCTCCTGCAAAAAAACGACATCTGCGTCCCAGGAGCGCAGATCGGCGGCCAGGGTCTCAAGACTTTTCAAGTAGTAGTCTCGGTCTCGCAACTCATAGCCCGGGCCTTCCGAGCCCTGGCCGTAGAGGAACCCGAGGTTAAACGAGAGCACCTTCAGCACCGATGCAAACTCCTCCTGCTCCTGGGGCAGCTGAGTCTCCACACTCACCACCGGAGGGGTGGAGACGGAAAGAGAAAGGCTCCAGGGTGAGGCGGCCCAGGCAATGAGAGCAACGAGGCCAAGCCCCAGGAAGAGGAGACCAATCAGAGCGATCTTCATATCTTTTTTCCACCGATGAACAAGGCCTCAACCTGCCCCGGGAAAGAGATCCCAAGGAAGGGTGAGTTTTTAGGTTTTGTTTTCAAGAATTCCGTCGTGACGGTCAGGGGCCTTCGGAGGTTTAGCACCGTGAAGCTCGCGCGGTACCCAGGGGCCAGGTAACCGTTTCCTTTCCCGAAACTCTGGAAGAGCGGCGAGATCCGAGACCACGAGGGCAGGAACTGGTTAAAAAAATCACCCGGGTTTTCTGCGGCCACTTTCGCGATCAGCTTCGGGTCGATGCCCTCTTGGATGAGCCAAGTCACAAACGGACCGAAGGTATCTAGGCCCGTGAGGCCCGAGGTTCCTCGCTCTTTTTCTTCATTCGTGTGCGGAGCATGGTCAGTGGCCAGGAAATCAATTTCTCCGTTCTTCAGTGCTTCGAAGAGAGAGCGTCGGTCCTCCGACGTTCGGATCGGAGGATTCATCTGGAGATGGGTCAGATCCGAGGCCCTAATCTGTTCGAGCTCAAAGAACAGGTGCTGCGGAGTGACCTCAATCAGGACCTTTGCCCCCCGCTGGCGGGCCTGCCGGATGAGAGTCAGCCCTTCGCCGGAGCTGTAGTGGCAGAGCTTCCCTCGAAGCTCGTACTTTTCGATCAGCTCCAGCGCATCCCGGGTGGCAATCACCTCGGCGGATACCGGGCGGCGCTGGTGGTGGGTAGCGCCATCCTTGTGCGCTTCGAGGGTGACCGGATCTTCACAGTGAAAGCTCACCACCTGCTGCCGGTAAGGAGCAAGCGTGTGCTCGAGTGTTTCTAGGTCTTTAAAAAAGAGATCCCCCACGGAGGGTCCCATGTAGACCTTGTAGGGCACGGGGTAACTCAGCGGCCGTGTCCGAGGCCCGATCCCGGCGTAGATCCAGAGCTCTCCTTGGGCCTTGAGTGCGAGGCGAAACTTCGCCTCATAGGACTCATCATCCACCGGAGGACTGGGATTATTGGGCATGTCCCCAGCATGGCACAGACCTCCGTTCCGGAGGGCCTGCCGGGCCGTGGTGAAATCTTCTTTGTAAGTGTTCTTGCCCGAGACATCTTCCCGCGCGTGGATGTGCACATCCCCCATCCCGGCGAAGAGGTAACACTCATCGGGGAAAACAAAATCGGGGGTCACTGTGGGCAGGGGTGGAGTGACGGCCGTGATGAGGCCCGTCGCCGCATCGAAGGTGATGAGCTTTCGCGCAACTTCAGCGGAGGTCACACAGACGGCTTCGATCCGGGTCATCGGTGACTCCTCGTGACGGTGGTGGGTGACCCCTGGTCCAGGGGCATGGTGATGATCTCATCGATCACGACGTGCCGAGGCTGCTCCAGCATGAAGGTGATCATCCGTGCGATGTCTTCCGCCAGCAACGGAGTCATCCCAGCGTAGACGGCATCCGCCGCGGCCGCGTCGCCCCCGAACCGAACGGTGCTAAACTCCGTGTTGACCATGCCCGGAGAAATTTGCATGACTCGGATATTCTTTCCGCAGGTCTCTTCTCGGAGCGCCCGGGTGAACGCCTTGACGGCGTGCTTAGTCGCGCAGTAGACCGTTCCACCCGCGTAGGTGTAGTGGCCCGCGATGGAGCACAAATTCAGGATGTCACCACGGCCTCCACGAAGCATCCAGGGCAGAACGGTGTGGACCACTCGGAAGTTCGCGGTGATGTTCGTTCCAATCATCTGCTCCCAGTCCTCGAAGCGCGCGGACTGGGCCTTCTCTCGACCCAGGGCGAGGCCCGCATTATTGATCAAAACATCGAGGCGCTCACCGGTCACCTCGCCGAGTTTTGCGGCGAGACCTGGGTCTGTGACATCAAAGGCAATTGCGTGAGTTAAGATACCCGGGGAGCGGTCCTGGAGTTCGGCCTGAAGTTCACGGAGCTTCTCTTCTCTGCGGGCCAGCAAAAAGAGTTCATGGCCCTTCCCCGCCAGAGCGAGGGCCGTGGCCCGGCCGATGCCGCTGGAGGCCCCGGTGATGAGAGTTCTGATGTGACCCATGATCCTTCTCCTTCGAATAGGAAAACGAGAAAAAGCGGGCGTGCCCGAAGCTTTCAAAGCGCACAGGCAGTACCTCCCGCGAGACGAGAATCGGTAGCACACTATAACTACCATTGAGATCGAAAAGATAAAAGTCTTGTTTGCGCTGGTGCAGGCCGATCACCGTCGCCCTGCAATCCGAGGCCTCCCGCTGGAAGTAATAGCGCAACTGGTAGGGACTCCCGCAGATCACGAGTTTCTTCTCCGGGAGCTGGGCCTTGAGTTCGAGGAACCGGGCAACGTGATCATCGTCCCAGTCATAGTCGGCCCAGGGCCTCAGCACGAAAGCGTTGAACGAAACCAATGCGACACAAAGGAGTGCGATTCTCGCTTCGAAGAAGCGCTCCCCATCGGCCAGCTCCCAAAGAAAATAGAGCACCGCCGGAACGAGGTAGATGAAGTATCGATTGACTCGCAGGTCTACCCCGAGGAGGAGCGAGAGTTCGACCACGAAAACCGTGAGAACGATGACAAGACCCGTGCGCAGCATAGGACTGGCCTGGGCCCGCAGCTTGGGCAGAGGACTTCCTCCCAAGAGAGTCAAAAGTGTGACGACCAGGAGGAGGAAAACCGGAAGCGGGGCCAGGGGGTAAAACTTTTTATGGGGGAAGCTGTCTCCCCCGAAGAGCAGGACCAGGGCCCCGTAAAAGAGCTCGGCGCTGGAGGTGATCCACTGAATGTTACTCAGGACCTTCTCCTGACCGAGGGTCAGGAACCGAAGGCCATAGTACACGCAAACCGGGAGCGCACTCGTCGCGAAGAAAAAAAAATCCTTGCGCGGAAGGCGCCGAAGGAGCAGGTCCGCACCGAGAAGAGAGACCATGGGAATGAGTGCGAATGGGTGGAGCATGGTTGAGAGGCAGAGGAGGAACCAGACTGCCCATCGGTGCAGCTCGCCCCGGAGAGACCAGGCGATGAGAACCAGAAGTGTGAGGTCAGCGTAGGCGCCGTAGTGCCGTGCCTGGCGTGAGCTCATGACGGCGAGGGGCCAGAGCCACCAGAGCACGAACAAGAGGTAGGCCTTCCGGGGGGATTGGCGCTTAAACACGATCCCCACGGCCAGGGCCGTAAGGAGGGCATTTGAAACCACTGAAAAATACCGAAGAGAAAGCACTCCCCCAGGGAAGACCGAGAGCCAGAGGCGATTGAAGAAGTAACTCAAAGGCGTGTGGGATTCGTGGGAGAAGACGGCCCCAAGATCGAGGGCAAAGTACCAGCTCGCCATTTCATCGCCCCAGGCGGAGACACTAGCGAGACCGAGGAGGCGGAAGAAGAATCCAAAGAAGAGAGCAGAAAACAAAAAGGCCCCTCCGGTGAAGGAGAGGCCTGGAAAAACTTTACGCATTTAACTTTCGAAGGACGTAATGGAGAATCCCGGAGTTTTTGTAGTACTCTAGCTCGTTGGCGGTATCGATCCGTGACTGGAGCTTCACCGTCAAGACTTCACCCGAGCGCCGCTTGATCTGCGCGGTGAGTTCGGCCTTGGGCCTCATGTCCGTGAGCCCCGAAATGGTGACCTCTTCCGTGCCGTCGAGGCCTAAAGATTTCCGGGTGTCTCCGTGAGTGAACTGGAGAGGGATCACTCCCATCCCGATGAGGTTCGAGCGGTGGATCCTCTCGAAGCTCTCTGTGATCACTGCCTTGATCCCCAGGAGTCGCGTCCCCTTGGCCGCCCAGTCGCGAGAAGAGCCAGTGCCGTATTCTTTTCCGGCGATGACCACGAGGGGTTTCCCCGCAGCTTGGTATTTCATGGAGGCGTCATAGATCGTGGTCTCATCGCCGGTCGGAACGTAGGTCGTAAGCCCCCCTTCTTTTCCGGATTTTACCATTTCATTTTTCAGTCGGATGTTGGCAAAAGTGCCACGGGTCATAACCTCATCGTGGCCTCGACGAGCACCATACTGGTTGAAGTCCTTAGGCTGAACGCCGCGACCCACGAGGTACTGACCTGCGGGTGTTTCCGGCTTAAACGAGCCGGCCGGGGAAATGTGATCGGTGGTGATCGAGTCACCGAAGACTCCGAGGATCTGGGCACCCAGGATGTCTTTGACCGCTTCTGGATCTTTTTTCATCCCCTTAAAGTACGGAGGATTATTGATGTACGTGGAGGCCGCGTCCCACGCGAAGGTTTCACCTTCTGGGACGGAAACTTTCTGCCAGAACTCATCGCCCTTAAAGACGTCCGAGTACCGAGACTTGAACATCTGCGGAGTGATCTTCCCCATCGCCTCAGCGATCTCGGCCGAGGATGGCCAGATGTCTTTTAAGAAGACCTTGTTTCCTTTGGTGTCTTTGCCGATGGGCTCCGTCGTCAGGTCAAGCTTGACGTTGCCAGCGATGGCGTACGCCACCACAAGCGGAGGCGAAGCGAGGTAGTTGGCCTTGACGTCAGGGGAAACCCTTCCCTCGAAATTCCGGTTCCCAGAGAGGACTGCGGCAGCGGTGAGGTTTCCGTCTTTGATCGCTTTGGAGAACTCTGGTCGCAGAGGCCCCGAGTTCCCGATGCAAGTGGTGCACCCGTAACCCACGAGGTTGAAGCCGAGCTTGTTGAGTTCTGGCTGAAGTCCCGCGGCTTCGAGGTAGTCGGTGACAACTTTCGAGCCGGGAGCAAGCGAGGTCTTCACCCACGGCTTGCGCGTGAGCCCGAGAGCATTGGCCTTCTTGGCGACGAGCCCCGCGGCGATGAGCACCGACGGGTTCGACGTGTTGGTGCAAGAGGTGATGGCGGCGATCATCACGTCACCGTGGGTGAGCGTGAACTCGTGGCCATCGATCTTCTGCGCGATCTGCGCCTCGTCGGCCTTGACCTTGAAGCCACTCTCGGAGACAAGATCTTTCTTGAAGCCTTCAGCGATGCTTGAAAGAGAGACTCGGTCCTGCGGGCGCTTCGGTCCCGCCAGCGACGGCTCAACCGTTGAGAGATCGAGCTCAAGGGTATCGGTGAAGACAGGGTCCTTCGAATCGTTTCTCCAGAACCCTTGCTCCTTGGCATAGGCCTCGACGAGCTGCACTCGGTCCTCATCCCGACCTGTGAACCGGAGGTATTCGATGGTTTTCTCATCGACGGGGAAGAAGCCGCAGGTCGCTCCGTACTCGGGCGCCATGTTGGCGATGGTCGCGCGGTCCGCAAGTGTCAAATCCTTCAGCCCTGGGCCAAAGAACTCAACGAACTTATCGACCACACCTTTTTTCCGGAGCATGTTGGTGACGGTCAGGACCACGTCTGTTGCCGTGACGCCTTCACGCGCTTTCCCGGTGAGGCGGAAGCCAACAACTTCAGGGATGAGCATGGTGACGGCCTGGCCTAGCATGGCCGCTTCGGCCTCGATTCCTCCGACGCCCCAGCCGAGGACGGAGAGTCCGTTGACCATGGTGGTGTGGGAGTCGGTTCCCACACA
Organism: Pseudomonadota bacterium; assembly: GCA_027487515.1. GTDB lineage: Bacteria > Bdellovibrionota > Bacteriovoracia > Bacteriovoracales > Bacteriovoracaceae > Peredibacter. The sequence goes on along the minus strand of JAIYDL010000018.1, from coordinate 38,829 downwards.
GGTATCGCAGTAGGCCAGAGTGGTGCCGTTTTCTTCTTTGGTCCAGACGGTCTGGGCCAGGTACTCAACATTGACCTGGTGGCAGATGCCTGTCCCCGGAGGAACGACCCGGAAATTTTTAAACGCTTTCTGGCCCCACTTCAAAAACTTGTAGCGTTCGCCGTTGCGCTCGTATTCGAGCTGCATGTTCTTCGTGAAGGCCTCCGCATCGGCCGAGTAGTCGACGATCACGGAGTGGTCAATCACGAGGTCCACGGGAACAAGAGGATTAATTTTCTGAGGGTTCCCACCCACCGCTTTCATCGCGTCTCGCATGGCCGCAAGGTCAACGACGGCCGGGACTCCCGTGAAGTCTTGCATCAGAACCCGCGCTGGGTAGTAGTTGATCTCTCGGGTGGACCGGCGGTCTCGGGTCCACTGGCCCATCGCCTTGATGTCGTCTCCGAAGACCGTGAAGCCGTCTTCGTTCCGGAGAAGGTTTTCCATCAGCACTTTGAGGGAGTAGGGCAAGTTCTCGACGTCGCCGACGCCCGCCGCTTGGGCCGCCTTCAGGGAAAAATAATCGTAGGATTTATTGCCAACTTTAAGAGTCCGGCGGGCCTTAAAAGAATCGAGTCTTTTCTCTGACACTTGTTCACTCCTCGGTAAGAAAATTTATGAGTCATTCTATCCCGAGCTCCGACGTGTGACTATGACAAATCATGGCCGTCGCCCGTGTTTCGGAGAATCCTACGCCTCCCCTGGGCCTTCTTCACACCTCACCCTGCGGGCCATGGGAGTCACACTGGTGCGTTGAGCAAAAATCTCCCCACCGCAGAAGGCCTGTTGAAATATCTCTTCACCCAGAAACCGCTTTCACCGAGAAGCTCTAGGTCAGGGAGGACACTCATGGATAAGATCACTCGGGAAAATCACCTCGACCATATGGTGCGTGTTGTTCCCTTCATCGTCACCGGGTACGCGCTCCAGTGCTTCATGATCCTTCAGGTCTCTCCCGGGGAGTTTACCCAAATAAGCCTGAGTGTTCTCGGCGGATTCATCGCCGCCATGATCGCGGGATTCATCACCTATGACCTGAAGCACAGTGCAGACTTCAATCCCAGCGGGATCAGCATCCAGTTCTTCTCGGGAACTAAATTCATCCGGTACTCAGAGATCCTCAAGGTCGAGGTCTCGGACCCAGGGCAGACGTTTGCCACCGTTAAAATCTTCACCGCCAAAGGCCAGGCCCGGCTCCGCTTTGTGGACCGCCCAGATGCGGTGAAGGCACACATAGACCAGCGCCGCTCACCCGCAACTCAAGCGGCGGCCTGATCCAGGGAGCAGACGCACTACATATTAAGAGCGCGGTTCTCGGTGGCAGCAAGGCAGGCCTCTTTGAAGCCTTCCGAGTACGTCGGATGCGCATGAGAGATGCGACCGATGTCTTCGGCGCTGGCCCGGAATTCCATCGCCACCACGGCCTCAGCAATCAAGTCCGCCGTCCGCGGCCCGATCATGTGCACACCTAAGATTTCATCGGTCCTCTTGTCGGCGAGGACCTTGATGAGTCCATTCTTCTCATTCGACGCAGCGGCACGACCAAGAGCAAGGAAAGGAAACTTCCCGACCTTGTAATCGATCCCCTTCTCTTTGAGTTCCTGCTCGGTGTGGCCTACGGAGGCGACTTCTGGCCAGGTGTAGACAACGCCAGGGATAAGTAGGTAGTTCAGGTGGGGTTTCTGGCCTGCGATGACCTCGGCCACGAACACACCCTCTTCCTCGGCTTTGTGGGCAAGCATCGCCCCGCGAACCACATCTCCGATGGCATAGATGTGAGGCTGAGCGGTCTGGAGGTGATCATTCACCGGGATGCGCCCGCGCTCATCGGCCTTCAGGCCCGCGTTCTCAAGTCCAAGCCCATCGGTGTAGGGTTTCCGACCAACCGCTACGAGACAGTAATCTCCCGTGAGGACGAGCTCTTCCCCAGAAGTCTTGTTCTTCGCCTTGACCGTGACCTCCTGACCGTTTCGAGTCACACCCGTGACTCCATGGCCCAAGTAAAAATCCATGCCGTCTTTCTTGAGCACCTTCTGAATTTCCTTCCCCATATCAACGTCCATGGCCGCGATACAAGAGTCAGCGAATTCAACCACCGAAACCTTCGCTCCCAGACGCTTGAAGACCGACCCAAGCTCCAGTCCAATCACACCGGCGCCGATCACGATCATGTGCTTTGGCACATCCACGAGTTTCAGGGCTTCGGTGGACGTGATCACGCGCTCTTTATCAACGGTCACTCCCGGAAGAGAGGCGGGCTTGGAGCCCGTCGCAATGATGGCGTGAGTGAAGCCGTAGTCTTTCCCGGCGACGACCACCGTGTTCTTATCCTTAAACGATCCATGGCCCTGGATGACAGTGATCTTATTTTTCTTCATCAAAAACTGGACACCACCTGTGATGCCCTCGACCACCTTGGCGACGCGCTCAGACATCTTTTTCATGTTCAGCTTCACGTCACTCACCTCGATCCCGTGGAGAGCGTGGGAGTGGACTGTCTCGTGGTAGCGCTCGGAGGAGTCAAGCCACGCCTTGGAAGGAATGCAGCCGACGTTCAAACAGGTTCCACCCAGAGTCTTATAGCGCTCGACGATGGCCACTCTCTTACCTAACTGAGCGGCGCGGATGGCAGCGATGTAGCCCCCCGGGCCGGACCCGATGACGATCAAATCAAACTGTTCCATGTTACACATCCAAGAGGAGACGCGAAGGATCTTCGATCATCTCCTTCACAGCTTTGAGGAAGGAGACGGACTCGCGCCCGTCGATGATCCGGTGGTCATACGACAGAGCGAGGTACATGATCGGACGGATGACCACTTGGCCGTTCACCGCCACGGGGCGCTCGACGATGTTATGAAGACCTAGGATCGCTGATTGTGGAGCGTTCAGGATCGGCGTCGAAAGCATCGAGCCGAAGATCCCGCCATTGGTGATGGTGAAGGTTCCGCCCTGCATTTCCTCGAGGGTGATCTTCCCGTCGCGGGCCCGGGTCGCGAGTTCGATGATTTTTGATTCGATCGCGGCCATTCCCATGGACTCTGCGTTGCGGATCACTGGGACCACGAGGCCCCGGGGGGTGGAGACAGCGACGCCGACGTCAGCGTAGTTGTGGTAGACGAGCTCCTGCCCATCGATCATCCCGTTCACGGCCGGGTAGGACTTGAGGGCAGCGCAGGCCGCTTTGGTAAAGAAGCTCATGAACCCAAGGCCCACGCCATGCTTATCCTTGAAGCTGTCCTTGTACTTTTTGCGCAGATCCATCACGGCCGTCATGTCGACTTCATTGAACGTCGTCAGCATGGCCGTCGTATTCTTGGCGGCGACCAGGCGAGCGGCGATAGTTTTCCGCAGACCCGTCATTTTTTCCCGCCGAGTTTCACGGGAGAATGACGAAGAAAGTGTTTCCCGGGCCAGGGCCTTGAGGGATGAATCAACGGGTGCGGCCTCGGCCCTTGGGGCCACAGAGAGAGCATCGCCCTTCGTTATGCGCCCGTCGCGGCCGCTTCCGGAGACTGATCCGGTGTCGACACCTTTTTCAGCGAGGATCTTCGCCGCTGCAGGAGAAGGAAAGTTCTTCGCTTCGGCCGTTTCTCGGGCCGCACTCGGTGCCGCGGCTTCTTTCGCTTCGGGACGGGAGTCGACCGGGGAACTCGCGCTCACGGTCTCATCGACCTCGGCCACTTTTGTGCCGATGGAGACGGTCTCGCCTTCTTTGATGAGAATTTTTAGCTTCCCTGCTTTGGGAGCAGAGATCTCAAGGGTCGCCTTGTCGGACTCGATGGAACAGATCGCCTCATCAAGCTTCACCACGTCGCCGTCCTTCTTGAGCCAGCTCGCGATCGTGACCTCGGAGATGGATTCGCCTACACTTGGAACTTTTACATCAACCATAACTTATCCTTTGATCTCTTAAACGGATTCGATCTTTTCTGAGAACGCGTTACTCACGATCTTCGCTTGTTCCTGAGCGTGGACACTAGCGTAGCCCGTCGCTGGTGAGGCCGAGGACTTCCGGGCGATGAGCTTAAAGTCATCGAACTGAGTGTAGCGGCGAAGGAACGTGAAGGCCCCCATGTTCTTCGGCTCTTCCTGAACCCAGACTTTCTCGGCGGTCTTGTATTTCTCGAGGAGCTTCCAGCTCTGCTCTTCCGGCATCGGGTAGAGCTGCTCGAGGCGAACGATCGCCACGTCTTTGCGCTTATCCTTCTGCTGCCGCGCCTTCAGGTCGTAGTACACTTTCCCGGTGCACATCAGAAGTCGCTTCACATCCTTCGCAGCAACGCTCGAGTCATCGATGATCTCTTGGAAGGCGCCCTCGACCAGGTCCTTGGTCGGGGAGACACAGTCTGGGTGACGGAGGAGGGATTTCGGCGTGAAGATCACGAGGGGTTTCCGGAAGTCCCACTTCACCTGACGCCGGAGAGCGTGGAAGATGTTGGCCGGGGTCGTGAGGTTGGCGACCACGATGTTCCACTCGGCGGCCAGCTGAAGGAAGCGTTCAGGCCGAGCGTTAGAGTGCTCGGGCCCCTGGCCTTCGTAGCCATGAGGAAGGAGCATCACAACCCCACTCTGGCGCTGCCACTTGGACTCGCCGGAGGAGATGAACTGGTCAATGATCGTCTGGGCCCCATTGGCGAAGTCACCAAACTGCGCTTCCCAAATATTGAGGGAACTCGGTGAGCCTAGGGAGTAGCCGTACTCAAAGCCCAGCACCGCGTACTCAGAGAGAAGCGAATTGTAGATCTTGTACTTGGCCTGTTTTTGAGCGACCGAGTTCAAGAAGATGTACCGGGTGTTGGACTGCTCGTCCACGACTCCGGCGTGCCGATGGGAAAAGGTTCCCCGGATACAGTCCTGGCCAGACATCCGGACACTAATGCCTTCTTGGAGGAGTGAGCCGTAGGCCATGTTTTCGGCCAGGGCCCAGTCCACCTGATCGTCCTGCCAGCGCTTGCTCCGCTCCTCGATGAGCTTTTCGATTTTTTGAATCGGCTTAAAATCGGCCGGCAGGGTCGTGAGGGCCTTCAGGGATTTCTCGAGGAGATCTCTGGAGACCGCAGTTTTCGGAGAGTAGTCGAAGTCCTTCGGCGTCGAGCGGCGGAATGACTTCCACTGCTCCTCCGGCTTCTGGTAAAGGTAAGGAAGCGGTTTTTGCTTCACCATATTGAAGCGGTCCTGGAGGAGGTTCTTGAACTGCTCTTCCATCTGGACGGCCAACTGGGCCTCGATCTGCTTGCCCTCGATGAGCTTATCTTTGTAGACTTCGCGAGGGTTGGCGTGCTTCGAGATCTGAGAATAGAACTTCGGTTGTGTGAACCGAGGCTCGTCGGACTCATTGTGCCCGTGCTTCCGGTAGCAGACCATGTCGACGAAGATGTCTTTGTGAAACTTGGCCCTGAACTCCGCCGCCAGTTCAACGGCGTAGACCACGGCTTCCGCGTCGTCTCCGTTCACGTGGAGGATCGGGGTCTCGAGAACCCGCGCCACGGAGGTAGAATAAATGGAGGAGCGGGCGTCGTCAAAGTCGGTGGTGAAGCCGATCTGATTGTTGATCACGAAATGGATCGCACCGCCGACGTTGTAGCCCTTCAGACCTGACATCTGGACCGTCTCATAGACGATGCCCTGGCCCGCGACGGCGGCGTCCCCGTGGATGATGATGGGAAGGAGTTTCTCTGGGTTCTCACCGTAGAGAGTGTCACCTTGGGCCCGGGTGTATCCCAGCACGACGGCGTCGACGGCTTCAAGGTGCGACGGGTTCGGCATGAGCTTGAGGTAAACCTTCTGTCCGCCGGAAGCCGTGACCTGGGAGGCGTAGCCCATGTGATACTTCACATCCCCGTCCCCCATGGTGAGATCCGGTTGTGCGGTTCCCTCGAACTCGTTGAAGATGTACTCGTAGGTTTTTCCCATGACGTTCGCGAGCACATTCAACCGCCCTCGGTGGGCCATCCCGATGACGACTTCCTCGACTCCATGGGACGCGGAGGCGTTGATGATGGCATCGAGTGCGGGGATCGTGTTCTCTCCGCCCTCGAGGGAGAATCGCTTCTGGCCCACGTACTTAGTGTGGAGAAAATTCTCGAAGGCGACGGCCTCGTTGAGCTTGGCCAAGATGCGCTTTTTCTTCTCAATCCCAAACGCTCGATCCGCAGCGCCGTTTTCAATTTTTTTCTGGAACCACTCGCGGATGTCAGAGTCGTTTGAGTGCATGTACTCGGCGCCGAGGTTACCGCAGTAGATTCCCCGCAGGTGAGCGACGATGTCTTTAAGCTTAGCGTTCTTAAGCCCGAGGGTTTCGCCGATCGCAAACGTCTCCTCAAGGTCCGCCGCCGAGAGTCCCTGGTCTTCGAGCTCGAGCCGAGGATGACGGTTGACGCGCTCCCGGATTGGGTTGGTCGTAGAAACGAGGTGTCCGCGGGAGCGGTAGGCTTCGATCAACCGGTAGACCTTAAACTCTTTCGCAAGGTTCCCCGGAGCCGCGCTCGTCGCTGGGCCCGCGGCTTCTGGTTTGGCCAGGGCGAACTCCACCCCTCGGAAGAACTGCTTCCAAGATTGGTCGATGGACTCAGGATTTCGTTTGTAGTCGAGGTAGAGACCATCAATGAAAGCGTTATCAGAAGACGAGACATACGAATAATCGTGGGAAACAGTCATAGTGAAGGTTCTCTTTAAAGATGGAGTTAATGATGGGTGAATTATATGACAGGCCAACCCTTGTGAAAATGCCAAAACCAAGAAATTTGATGAGTTAGTTTTCTTGTACGCCGCAACATTTAAGACGCATTTTTGATTGACCAATACAATCGCTTAAAGCACCCTAACTCTCTATGAAAAACTTCCTCCTCTGTGCTTTAGTGCTCTTCTTCTCTTCACTCCTAGAAGCGTCGGTCCATAGCGCGGACCGTCGATCAAATCGATTGCTCAGATTCATCGCTCAACAAGAGGGCGCACGGGATTTTGCCCTCCATCAAGTGATCGGAGCACGCTGCAACCGCTACCTGCCCCAAGACCGAAAAGGTCCGTGCCGAACGGGTGTCAAAAAATTGATAGAGCTTTTAGACTACGACGTCATTTTTTCCGATAAAATCCTGGCCCCGTGGAATCCGAACAACACCTGGACCCCGAGCTCCTTTGTCTTCATCGCCTTCAAGGCCAATCTCGTCGATCTTCTCTCGAACTCTTTGACCGAAACCTTCCTCGACGATCTTAACCAGGAGCTCTACCGCTTCATCTCGGGCAACAAGCGCGACCTCAACATCTGGAGCGTCACGAAGAAGTATTTCCGCACCGACCACGATGCGGCCAAGGTCATGGCAGCACTCTTCCAGGATACAAGTTCAAGGAAGCTCCACCTCGCCTACCTCGAGACCGCGGGTACAGAGGGTGGCGCGCAATTCCAGTCCAACAAAGAACTCCTCTCTCGAGTGATCGACACCATCAACCTCGTGCTCGACATGTCCGAAGATAACTACCGGATGCTCTTCTACCCGCGGGAGCTCCAGCGGGACCTGAACCGGAACCTCTACCACTTCTACGTCCCCCTCTACCTCGCGAAGGCCCTCGCGGCTTCAGGCCAGCCGGAAGACATCGCTCTGGCAGCGCCGTTGATGCTGACCTTGTCCTACGAATTTCTCACATCATCCCAAGATTACCGCTACCTCTTCTCAGACCCGGAGACCGTTGCTTTGGTCTCAAAAGTTAAAGACATTTACGCAGGCTACGCAGGGACGAAGCTCGGCCTCCGAGGCTTCGGATTCATCCCTTTTGAGACTGTCCGCTCGGCGTTCGAGCGCTCGAGCCGTGAAGGGGTCACTCTCCTTCTGGGGCCCTAGGAGAACTGCCGGAGAAAAGAGCTCACGTCCCCGATGACGGAGGAAGGGATTTCGTGCCCGCCAGAGAACGGCTTCAGGTGACCCTTAAACTGGAGCGACCGAAGACGCTCTTCAAGGTCCCGAGCGCCGGCGAGAGGAAGCACGGGATCCTGCTGGCCGTGAGACTGGTAGAAGGGAATTCCTCTCGCCTGTTCCGGGAAGCGCTCCTCTGCGAGGAGAGCGCCGGAGAGTAGGACTAGACCATCTACCCGGAGCGAGGGCCTAAGGCTTAAGTGAGCGGCGCACATGGCCCCTTGAGAAAAGCCACCGAGAACGATCGTTTCATGGCGGGTGGAAAGTTCAGAAACCAGGGCATCGAGCATCCGGAGCGTCTGATCAAGCTCCGGGGGCACACTCTTCTTCAGATCCCGGGTGCGCCCCTCGCGCATCGCCCGGTCGAGCTCCTCGAGGTCAATCGAGAACCATGCCCGGCCCGCGTAGGGGCCCATGGAAAGGGAGTGGATGCCATTGGGAAAATACCAATTGAACTTTTCGGCGTGCCAGAGCTCCCAGAGCGGAAACAGGTCGTGCATGTTCGCACCGTAGCCGTGGAAAAAAACAATCCCAACGCTCGGGTCCTGCCCAAGGACCTGAAGGAGTTCGACTCCGGCGACGGTTTCTCTACTGGTGTTCATAGAGTTTCCCCAGGCCGATGCGGACGAAGGGAGGCGTGACCTTCACATCCGCGCCACGGGTGAGTTCCTGGAGTGTTCGAAGGAAGAGACCCGTGATCTGGAGCTCCCCGACCCGGACCTCGTCGACCCGGAGCACGAGTGTGCGGTAGTCATCCTCGTAGCTAAGGTCACCTTTCACTCGCAGGGCAGCCGTGAAGACAAGCTTCAGGTAGAGCTCAAGCGCAAAGCGGCCCTCGCCCACAGTGAGGGTTAAGTTCCGTGCCGGGATAGCGGTGTCTCGGGTGGCCGGAAGCGGGAGCCTCGAGAGGATGCGGGAGAGGATGAAATCTTCCGGCACATCGATCCTCCGAGCTGAGAGAGAAAGTTTTTTTCGACAGTCCTCGAAGAGGCGCTGGTGGAGCGGTCCAGAGGCCACGCCTTCGCAGGTTCCGCGCCAGTCCTGGGCCTGGTACTCGTCGCCCTGACCACTCGTCAGCGCAACGGCCTGGCCCTCGAAAGAGTGGACCTTCGCTCCAACCGCAGCGCTGAGGCCTCGGACCGAGAGCGCCTTCAGGTCATAGACAACCTTCAAGGGCTTCGTCCAGGTCAGGTCTGCGAACGGAGTCACGATCTCCAGCGCCTCTTCGGTTCGGGTGATCTGAAACGAGTAAGGGCCATTTTCCAATCCCATGCCGACACCGAGTCGCTCAAAGGAGCCGGAACCAACCGGGGCGGTGTAATCGAGGTCTAGTTTCGTCACACTTAGTTTTTCCAGGCCTGCCTGCGAGAGGGAGGAAAAGAAGAAAACTAAAAAGATAAGGGAAAGGTGCATGAAGTTCATCCCGGTAAATGGTGATGAACTATCTTCTTTTTTTTGCGGTGAAGTCGGCAAGAAGCTTTTTGATCATGAGCACTTCATTCTTCATATCCGGGTGCTTGGCGTTAATCCGGATGAGGAGCTGATTGACCTGGTGGTCGACAAGTTTCAAGTCGCTCAAAAGCTCCGTGAGGTATTCGGTCTTGAACTCGGCGACGGCGACCTTCACTTGAGACTCGAGCTCGATCTTGCGAACCTGCTCGCGCAGCTCCACGACCTGCTGAGACTCGAGGTCATAGCCTTGCTCTGATTTGAGGGCACTGCTACCAACGGCCCGTGGTGCTGCACCTCCTGGTGGTGCACCCGGACGTGGCTGCGCGGTGCGAGCGTCCTGGATGTTGCGGACCGGAGCGGGACCAGTCGGAGGTCGCGCTGCGACGGATCCTTGCGGCGGTGGCTTCTGCGGAACAGGTCGGGGCTTGGCACCTTCGGGGACACCAAACGCGAGATCGACGTCGACGTCGACGGCCTCTTTTTTCTTTTTCTTGGACTCTTCCTCGTCTTCAAACTCGAGGTCTAAATCATCGAAGGCCATGTTTTAAGCCACCTATCCTTACCTTACTTATCGGAATTCTTGGCCTGGACTTGAGCTTCCAGAGGGAGCGGTTCGGGGGCAAACTCCAGGGAAAACCTAAAGCTTCGTCGGATCCCGACCGATAAGATTCCTGATCACTAACGGGGAGATCCCAAGGAGTATCCGGTGGCCGTGGATGATGATGACAAGCCGACCGTCGTTCTGGATCTGAACGCGCTCAAAAAGCAGAAGCTCAAGCAAGAAGAAGAACTCGCGAGCATCGTCCATGACCTCGAGTTCTCCGTTCCTCCTGTGACCGAAGACGAAGCGTCGGAGGAGCCGCGAAAAGACACCTCAGCTCCGAAGAAAGTCGAAGGCATCAGGATCATTCTGTTTGACCTTCAGAGCGACTTCTTCCAAAAAGCACTCGCTCACCTTCCGAAGGGTTTTGACTACGTCGTGGCCACGGACCTCGGTGAGCTTAACCGCTACCTCGGAGCGCGGACCTTCCAGATCGTGATGTTTAACTACGACGCCAATCCCAAGGCCGTGAACCATCTGTGTGCCCAGGTCAAAAAGAAATTTCCGATGACCAAGACCATGATCATCGCGCGCAACATTTCTCCCGAAAAGGCCCAGGCCCACGCCCAAACGGCCTCCGGGGCCAACGGCTACTATCAGCTTCCAATCAATGACAAAAAGCTCTTGGCGGAGATTCAAAAAATCCAATCAGGGGTAAGGAAAGCTGGTTAGGAATAGGGGCCCCCGAGGTCAAGACGAGGGCCCTATTAGATCTGGGAGGTGAAATCATGGCTGATGATTTCGAACCCATCATCTTTGAATCCCCGACTTCTCGTCAACAGAGCAAATCACTTTTTTCATAACACCGAATCCCAATCAGAATGTTAGAAAAGGCGAGTTGACCTTTCCTCTCACCCTTCTGATCATCTTAGGATGATCAACCACTTAATTAAACTATATTTATTTATCCTTGCAACGCCGCTTCTTGCCTCAACTCCCGACTGGTCAAGAGGAGTTGAAGTGAGGGCCCCGAGGGAAAACCTCTATGAGCTTCCTCCCGGGGACTACGAGCGAACAGTGATGGCCGGTCGGCGCCATGCGCTCTTCTATCCCGTCGCCGTGAGTGAGCTTCGCATCCCGTACTCGCCGTTAAAAACATTCTTCGAGAGTGACCCCGACCATCCTGTGCGCAAGCTCCTCTTTGAGCTCACGCGAGTAGTCTCGCCCTTTAAAAGTATGAAAGAGGTCTACACCTGGCTAGGCCTCCATGACTTTCCTCAACAGATGCAGCCTGAAACTCCGAACCCTCTTCCTCCCCTCTCCACCGAGGAGCGAGAAGTTCCCATGGGCGCAACTCTCGTGGCGACGGAGCACGGCACGGGCCTCACCTTCGGATGTGCCACGTGCCACACCGGAGACCTCTTTGGTGTGAAAGTGATCGGGCTCACGAACCGATTCCCCCGGGCCAATGAGTTCTTCCGTCGAGGCGCTCAGCTCGCGCCCTACGTGAACTCCTTCGTGTTCCGGGACGTGCTCGAGGCCACCGAAGGAGAACGGCTCATGCTCGTCAAGGCGAAGGAGCACCTGCGCTACGTCGGGGCCAAGCCTCCGGTGGTGCTGGGGCTAGATACTTCCCTCGCCCAGGTTGCTCTCTCCTTAGCGCGACGAGAACCCGATGAACTGGCCACTCGGACCGACCACTCGTACCGGAAGCCTCGCCCGAATAAACTCGAAACGCTCGTGGCCGACTCCAAACCGGCCGTTTGGTGGAACCTTAAGTATAAAAATCGCTGGCTCTCCGATGGGTCCATCGTCTCGGGAAATCCGGTGCACACGAATTTTCTCTGGAACGAAATAGGCCGCGGCACGGACCTCGTTGCCCTCGAGAAGTGGCTCTTGGACAATAAGAAAACAATCGACGAACTCACCGCTGCCGTTTTCGCATCAAAGGCGCCGCGCTTTGAAAAATTCTTCGGCGCTGACGCCGTCGACCTCGAACGTGCTCGGCGCGGCGAGGCCCACTTCGTGACCTCCTGCCAACGCTGCCATGGAGTCTACGAGAAGGCCTGGAACTCTCCCTCTGCAAGAGGCCTTTCCAAGGCAGCTCTCCTTCAAACGACTCGAGTCACCTACCCCCGGAAAACACCGGTTCGGGATGTCGGCACCGATCCGGGCCGCTACCTCGGCATGCGGGAGTTCGCCGAGGATTTAAACCGTCTGAAGATCTCCCGGGCCATCGGCGCCGTCGTCGAGCCGCAGACGGGCTACGTACCGCCTCCCTTAGAAGGGATCTGGGCGCGCTGGCCCTATTTCCATAATAACTCGGTTCCGAATCTCTGCGCCCTCCTCACTGCGAGAAGCGAGCGCCCGGACTCCTACTGGGCAGGGCCCGCGGAAAATCGACGGACGGATTTTGATTCGGAGTGCGTAGGCTATCCGGTAGGAGCGAAGACGCCCCAGGCCTGGAGAGCGAACCGTGAGTACTTCTACGATACCCGCCGGCCCGGGCTCTCGAACGTCGGGCACGACGAAGGAATCTTTCTCAAAGACGGGGTCGACATTTACACCCGAGAAGAGAAGCGGGAGTTGATTGAGTTTTTAAAAACGCTCTAGAAGGTGCGGTAGTAATTTTTTGTGATGGCGAGGGCCGCGGGGCCCGTGGTGCGAATGAGGTAGAGGTTCGGCTCCTGCACGGCCTCCGGGAGAACTGGTAACCGGTCGGCCTTCAGGGCAATGCCACGCAGGAACGTGCGTGAGGCTTCCTCACCGGTGTAGAGCAGGATGTAGACATTGAAGTCTTTGTGCGCAGACAAATTCGGGATTCCTGTTGGCGACTTTAGCACGGAGATGAGGTAGAGGTAGGCGGCGACATCTTTGAGAAGGACCTTATTCTCTTCCACATTATCTTCTCGCTCCGCTGGTAGATGCTTCTTCGCCTCTTCGACGTGCGCATTCGCGTTGACCAGAACATAGAAAGAGAGCCCGACCTGCACGACGCCAAACCCGTTCTCCCGGGCACCAGGGAATGCGTCGCAGAGAGGAGCTTCGACTTCCGTCACGCACTTCAGATCTCCGATGAGATTCTCGTAGCTCTGGGCCTTTGGTATTTCCTCCTCACTCGGGACGAGGGCGATCTCTTTCACCGGGTCCGGGTTCGGTTTCGGTTCACTCTTAACGACCTCGCCGACTTTGAGGATCTTCACCGGTGGGGGTTCCTGTTCTACCATGAAAATGTTGTAGGCCGCAGCCCCAACGAAGAGCAGTAACGAAAGAAGAGGAACGAATCGGCGAGGCTTCGCCTTCTTTTTCACCGGGCCGGTCTTGCTCGTGCTGACCTTGGCCTTGGTGATCGTCCGCTTTTGATCCCGCGCCTTAACCAGAGTCTCCGTCTTGGCGTTCTTGAGGTCCCGAAGGCTAATGACGGTTGTCCGCTCTCCGGCGTCGCTGGATTTTGGCGACGCTTCGGGAGTGAGTTCGGGGAACGAAGAGAGTGAAGACTCGGCTCCCATCTCCGCACTCTCTTCTTCGGAGAGAAGACTCACCAGGACGTGGTCACCGAGACGGACGGGAAAAAAAGAGGTGAACTCGACGCGCTTCCCTGGAACAAGTCGCTCTTCGTTCACGAAGGAGCCATTGGTACTCCCCTGGTCGGTGATGAAGAAAGTCTCTCCCTCGACCACAATGATCAAGTGCTTCCGGCTGACTCCGTCGGCACTGATCACGACGTCGCACCCCTCCGCACTCCCGATGGAGAGCCGAGGTTTATTGATCGGGAAAATCAGCGGGTCATTGCTTCCAACCAGAACTTCAATGCGCATAGTTCCATTCTACCTTAAGCGCTGTGATTCACAAGTCAGATACATTGAATCCGAAGCTTCCCTCCGACTTCAATGATCGTGTATCGCCCGGTGTTCGTGCACGTCGAAACGTCGAAGAGCTGCGACGGGTCCACGACCTGCTCAAACGGCGCGCAGATCACGCCTCCGAGGCTTGTCATCCGGAGGACCACTTGACCGTAGGGACACTGCATGGTGTTCTTGATCGTGCACCCTCCGGTGATCGGATCGACATTCACCGCGGAGCCAAGGGAGGTACAAAATTTACGTTTCGCATTGGCATCTTCCGTGTCCGAAGTCATTTCGCAGTCCTGGATTCTATCCGCCAGCGCTCCCATCCACACATCGGTCCGGCGAGAGACCCGGAGCGGGATCGACTTCAGCACAGTCACTTCTTTTCCTTTTGTCCCGGGAGTCTTAATCCGGAAGTCTAAGGTCACAGCGATGTTGGAAATTTTGTAGACCATCGATTGGTTGTTAACGGCGTCGAGAGTCCCACGCTGGCCTTCGTCACTTTGGTGCCGAAAGGAGATCCCAGCGACGCGGAAATTATCATACTGTCCGACTTGGAGAAGGAGGAACTTTTCCGCACCCGTCGATAGGAGGCCATGCATGTTAACGTCTTTCTTTGGAATCTCAATCCGAGTCATCGCCACCGGTGTTCCAGTAACGGCGGGGATCGAGAACTGGTTGAAAACGTTCCGGCAATTTTCCGGATCACTCAAGGCGGTTTTGACGATGGAGTAAGTCTTATCCACGTCCGCACGGGCCCGCAGCATCACTTCGTTCCCCGCTTGGTCTTGCACCAGTTTCATGGTCACAAGAGAGATTCCTCCCATGAGGCCCAGTGCCACCGTAATCTCCGGAAGGGTCATCCCCCATTGGTTTTTTAAGGATTGCATACAACCCTCATTTTCTTCGTGACGGTATCATAGACGGGGGTCGGCTTCTGGCCTGGGGTACAGTTGACGACGGTGCTGTTCGAAAGGTCCGTCGCATTCTGCGAGCTAGAGATGACGGAGCGGCAGCGGATGACACCATCGCTCCCGATGCCGGAGATCTGTTCGCCGGGACCACAGCTCTTTCCTCCCGAAACCACACACCGCTGCTCGATCGGGTCCCAGACGGCCACGCGCCCGTCCACAGAGACCGATCCGTCGGTCTCGTCGAGGTTAAACGTTTTGCACATGTCGTTTTGAGTATTGTTCGTGATCGACTTGGCGGCGTCGTAGCACTCCCGGAAAAATCCTCCGACGAAGCGTAAGCCGAGGGAGATATCCTTTGCCACTGTTCGTTGCCGCCCAGATGCGTCCGTGATGCCGTAAGTGATGCGGAACCGGACAGTCCCGGTAGTGGTTCGAGAGTCAATGATCCCCATGCTCACGATGGTCCAACCCGAGCTCCCTTGAGTTGCGGCGTTCAAGCTCGCCGTTCCCGTGTTGCTTAGCTTAAACGGAGACGCGTTGACCGTGTACTCGGCCGTTCCGGTAAACATCGCATGGTAGGCATCGAAGTTGACGTTGGAAGTGTCGAGACAATTGGTGCACTTGAAGATCGAAGTGAAAGTCAGGGGTGATGCAACAGTCCCAGTGATGGCGGAGTTTTGGGCAATTCTTTGCTTCAGTGTCGTGTTGCAATTCGGAGCATGGGACAGGGTCTTTTGGATCATCTGGTGTGCCGAATCGATGGCCTGATCCGCGCTGATGCGTGCTTGGGCCATCCGCTGGTCTCGGTACAATTTCGCAGACATGAGACCAACTCCCGCCAGCACCGCTCCGCCGACGATGACCTCAGTGAGCGTAAATCCTGCTTGCCGGTGTTTCCCCAGCAGACTTAGGAAATTCAATTAGATCCCTTGTTCTTGGATATCATAAAAATTCTTATGCTGCTGTATCGGCTAAAGCCGTGGAAAAACTTAAGCCGCAAAGAAATGGCAGCGCGGGGCCCGGGAAAATGGCTTTGCGGAAAACGCCGCCAAAAATCCTTGGGAATTAAAGGTGTTACCGACAGGCTCCGATAGGGTCATTTAAAAGTAGCAATATAAAGTAGACTCTAACCATGAAGCCTTTTCTGCAAAGCGGTTTTTCTCTCGTCCAAGGCATGATCCTGTCGGCGGTCGTCGCTGGCTCCGGACTCGTGGCCACCAGAATTCTGATGGATCAAAAGGCGACTCAGCGGGGAGCTTCAACCCGAGACGCCATCGAACAGTTCGACGAAATGCTCTTTGCAACTCTGGCTGACAAGGCCAATTGCCGAAGAACGATAACGGCCAACGGCAAGCAGCTCGAAATCGTGAGCGCCTTTACGCAAGTCAATCTCAACGAAATCTGGACCGCCAACTCTACCACGGCGATCGCCCAGGTCGGCTCGGCCTACATGAACAACGCATTCAGTATTAAGTCCATCACGGTTGGGCAGAGGAACATCTACGGTTCAAGTTCGGGAGTGCTGAATGTGATCTACGAACGAAACAACAACACGACGCGTACCGGGCGCATCGTGGGAGCAAAAGAAGTAAGAAAGAAGCATGTCTTTTATATCCAGAAGAGACCCTACGCAGGCGGGGCCGGACTCGACTCGTTCGACTCATGCTACACCGAGGAACTCGCAAAGCTCGACTTGAACGGTCAGCAATCGGGGTTCCGGGGAAGTTCCAACTCAATGGATCTGTGCTACCAAATGATTGGAATTTCCAATCCCTGGGCAAGCCCGAACGTTCCGGCCGCAGTGCCCGCTGATGCCGCTTTCGAGTGGGATCCCGTGCGGAACATCTGCAAGCTTCGAACGAGCTGCCCCGCCGGCCGAGTCTACACGGGCATCGACACCAACGGTCGGCTCCGCTGTCAACTCCCCCAGGACTGGGTGAACTACAACACCATCCTCGATGCCACTCCTCCAACGACGTGCCCCAGCGGGTCTCAAGTGGGCTTCCAAATCATCGGGAAAAAAGTCAGAATCCGCTGCTACTAGGGTCTAGTCGGGATAGATCACCACGGCCGCTGACATCCGGTCTGCACCCCACCGGGAGATCTTAAGGAACTGATCCTCAGGGATGGGGATGTGCACACGGCTGATGACCCCGGCGTGTTCCGCGTCTTGGTACTGATCCGGGTCGTGGATGTAGACGAACGCATCATCAAACGAGGTCACCACGACCCAGTGAGGAACGCGGTTGCTGTCGAAGTGGTACGTGGTGATGAGAACCAAGGGGATCCCCCCTCGTTTCAGGACATCTCGCAGATCCGCCAGTGTGAGCTTCTTCTTCACAACTCGGATGTTGGTCTCGGCGATTTTTTTCACGAAGTCCTGATGCACGAGTTCGATGATTTTCTTTTTTTCTTCCGAGCGCACGGTGGCCAAGAAAAGCACCTCACTCCGCGAGAGAAACATCTCGGCCCGGTAGCCCCGTCTCCAGGCGGAGAGTGCAAGACCGTGGGGGCCACAACCGCCGTGGCCCGAGGTCATGAAGATCGTCGTCGCCTCCCGCCAGATCTGGAGCTCGTTTGAGAGCGATAGTTCGTAGCTCGGAGTGAACGCTTTCATCGCCATCATGAGGGTGGCGGCGCCGCAGGTGAATTCGGTTCCCTGGGTGTAGTAGGGAACATCGAGGCGCGGCGGAGTCGTGAGCATCCGGATGCGCTTCTCGTAGCAGTGGGCGGCCTTTCCGTCGTCGTAGTAGTCGTCTTTTTTGGTAAACTTCCGGTAGCCAAGTTTTTCGTAGAGTTTGATCGCCCCTCGGTTGTCTTCCTTGACCTCGAGCCGAAGGTAGGCGCAGTCCTCCTCATCCGCCGAGCGCCGCTCGAGTTCCTGGATCAACAGTGTGGCAAGGCCGTGACCTTGGTAGGTGCGCAACGTGCAGATGGAGTAGAGCCGCGCCAGAGACGTGCCTCGGTTCACAAGCACGAGTCCGTAACCGATGAGGGTTGACTGGTACTCGAGGACCAGGAAGATCGAACGGGCCTTCTTGATCATCCATTGAAAGTTCCGTCGGCTGAGCTGGTCGTAGCTAAAGCACGCGTTCTCTAACTCAAGGAGCTGGCGCAGGTCGGTGATCCGCGCCCGGCGGAGCTTCACGAGTTTGGGGTCGAACTTGGCCTCCGAGGATGTCCGGGGCGATTTCGAAGCTTTCAATCACGGGCCCCCTTGAAGATGCGTTCCATTCTGCTATTGTACTTAAGGAACCAATAACTTTCATCAGTAAAATGGGTGAGAGTCTTTCACGGAAGGTACGTGGCCAAGATTATCGTCATCGTCGAAAAGCTCAAGGACTGGAACTCTTTCTATCCGGTTGAACAGCTCATGACGCCGCAAGACTACCTCGTCAATTGGGATGAAAAGCTCTACGACGCCGCTGGCCGGGAGCGTATCAAAATCATCAACCTCTGCCGGAACTTCCGGTACCTGAGCAGTGGCTAC
Organism: Pseudomonadota bacterium; assembly: GCA_027487515.1. GTDB lineage: Bacteria > Bdellovibrionota > Bacteriovoracia > Bacteriovoracales > Bacteriovoracaceae > Peredibacter. Next base: position 20,635 of record JAIYDL010000018.1, on the reverse strand, counting down.
TACTGCTCTCTCCTGGCCGAAGCGCGAGGACACTCGGTGATTCCCTCGGTCAAGGCGATCAACGATCTTTCGAAGTCAACGCTCTACAGTCTGGCCACCGAGGACCTCGACATCGCTGTCCAGAAAGCGTTCCGGGGCCAGGCCCCGACCGATGGAGTCTCCGTTTCGATCTACTTCGGGCGGACGGAAAAAGAACAGCTCCAGGACGTGGCCCGCCAGATCTTCGATCTCTTCCCGGCCCCGATCCTCCACGTCGAATTCGACTGGGATAAGAAGTGGGAGATCAACTCCATTCGCACCGGAAGTCTCAACACGCTTTCAGGAGTTGAAGAAGATCGCTTCGCGAGCGCCCTCGACGAGTACTCCGGAAAAATTTGGCGCAAGCCCAAGGCGAAGAAGAAATACCGCTACGACCTGGCGATCCTTCACAACCCCACCGAGGCCATGGCCCCGAGTGACAAGAAGGCCCTGGCCAACTTCATCCGGGCCGGGAAGGAGAATGACGTCTTGGTGGAGCTGATCGAAAAAAAGGACTACGGCCGCATCGCGGAGTACGACGCTCTCTTCATCCGTGAAACCACTTCGATCACGAACCACACCTACCGCTTCGCGAAGAAGGCGGAAGCGGAGGGTCTTGTTTGCATCGACGACTCGATGTCGATCCTCCGGTGCACGAATAAAATTTATCTCCAGAACCTCCTTCAGTCCAACCACATCTCGGCCCCGAAGACGCTGGTCATCGGGACCGGCCCTGAGCAGCTGCGGGAGGCGATCGAAACGATCGGGCTTCCCATGATCATTAAAATCCCTGACGGGTCGTTCTCCAAGGGGATCTTTAAGGTCCAGACCGAAGAGGAGCTCCGGACGGTCACCGACGATCTGTTCAAGAAGACCGCTCTTCTTCTGGCCCAGGAGTACTTTTACACGGACTTCGACTGGCGCATCGGGATCCTGAACAACCGGCCCCTCTTCGCCTGCAAGTACTACATGACCAAGGGCCACTGGCAGATCTACGATCACAACAAGAAGAAAAAGAACGGGGTCACCTCCGGAGAGGCCGAGACGTTTCCGATCTCGAAGGTGCCGAAGTCCGTGGTCGCGACGGCGCTGAAGCTCGCCCACCAAGTGGGTGATAGTCTCTACGGCGTTGACCTGAAAGAAAAAAACGGCAAGGCCTTCGTGATCGAGATCAACGACAACCCCAACATCGACGCCAACGTCGAGGACGCCATCGCGGGAATGGACTTGTACCACAACGTGATCAACGACTTCGTAAAACGCATCGAGGAAAAGAAATGACTCCCAAGACTGTTCTGGTGTTCGGCGGAACCCATGGGAACGAGTGGACCGGAGTCTACGCTATCCAGAAGTTCGCTCAAGAGCTCCAGCAGGAGGCCCGGGGCCTAGAGGTCGAGTTCATCCACGCCAACCCCGAAGCCTTTGCGCTCAACCGTCGCTTCAAAGACGAAGACCTGAACCGCGCCTTCCAATTCCTGACTGAGGCGAGACCCAGCTCCTATGAGCACCGCCGGGCGCGAGAGCTCCGTGAACGCATGGCCCAGCGGCCCTGTTTTGTCATCGATCTGCACACGACGACGGCCGCCATGGGCAACACGGTGATCATCACCCGGCAGCACCCCCTGAACCTTCGCGTCGCCGCAGAATTGGTGCGAAAGATCCCAGAGACTCGAGTCATTCTTTCTCCGGACCCTCAGCGAAAATACCTTGTTTCACAATCTGATTTTGGCCTGATGATCGAGGTTGGCCCCGTTGCAAATGGAGTCCTCGAACCGAGGGCGCTCTTGGCAACCAAGGCCCTTCTTGCGGAGACGCTCCGAGAGCTTGCGACACCCTCCAACTTGACGGAGACGGCACTAGAAATCTATGAAGAGATTGAGGATGTCTACTATCCTTTGGATGAGAGCGGTGAGCTCACGGCGTACATTCATCCGGAGCTTCAAGGAAAAGATTTCTGTGCTCTCGAGGGAGAATACGTCGCGTTTAAATCCTTCTCTGGTGCGGATCTAAAAAGGAAGGCCAGCGAAGAGCTTTACCCAATCTTTATTAACGAGGCGGCTTACTACCCAACGAAGTTGGCCTTTACACTGTGCCGGAAAAAGACCCTTAAGCTTTAACGCTTGGCGTAGCTTAAACAAGCAGCAAGGGCCTAAAATAATTGAGTTAAACCACTTGCGTGACACAGGGAGTTTCGATAGATTTATAGCCAATCAATCAAGAATTATGAATCATCTGATAAATGTCATCTGGATGAGTTACAAAAAGGAGAATTCTATGTCTAAGTATCTCGTACTCGCTGCTGCACTCGTTGTTCTCGCTGTTGCTTGCAACAAGAAAGAAGAAACTGCTGCTCCTGCTGAAGGCACAACTGTTGAGCAGACTGCTCCAGCAACTGAAGTAGCTCCTGAAGCTGCTCCTGCTGAAACTATGCCTGCTGAAGCCGCTCCTGCTGAAGCTGCTCCAACTGAAGCTGCTCCAGAAGCTGCTCCTGCTCAGTAATCTTCAACGATTCAAAAGCAAAAAAAAGGCCTGGGTAACCGGGCCTTTTTTTTTACCCACAAACTGCCCTCTTTGATTGGTGTTAGAAAACACAGATGGCAATCTCAAATATGAAACTTAAGAGAAGAAATGGGGAGGAGCTTTTATTGATCTTCGGACAAGTCTAGAAATAAACTAAAAGATGTGTATTAAATCATTAAAATGTTTGAGCTTTTTTACATTCAAACACCATTCAAGTAAGGCAGTTCCTGCGCCCTCCAAAGGGTATGAAGGGCGCAAAGAATGATTTAAAGAGACTTACAAGTTCCGAAGTAGACCCGACCATCGGCCATCCGGACCTGAGAAGAGTACTTAGGCGCCACGTCGACGAGGATATTCACATACTCCACATCATTTCCCGGGACCGGTGAAGAAACTCGGAAGCTCTTCTTAGGACCGAATGTTCCGGCCTCGAAGAAAGAAACTGTGCCGTCGCGGGTCACAGAAAGCCGCTCGGTGCGTGAATCAGTGCCACTCTTCCGAAGAGAAAAGTCGAAGCTTGCGTCGGAGAACTGGCCTTCGTCGCTGATGAGACCTCTCACTTCCAGAGAAAACTGGTTGATGTGCTTTTGATCTGAGATTTTGCATTCGAAACTAACTTCAGCAGCAAAACTGCTAAGCGATGTGAGAGCAACGGCGAAGAGAATGGATTTCATAGAGACCCCTTGTACTAATTATTGGAAATGTCATCCCACAGGCAAAATCCTTCGTAAATGCCCCAAGAATAAATTTCATTGTGACAGCTTGATCTCTCAATGACAATTTTCGCCTCCGGGGTAGAATCTTGGGGACGCACTAAAAGTCTTATTCCTCCCTACCACCGAGGTCCTATGAAATTCAGCATCCTTGTTCCTACTCTTCTCTTGATCGCGGCCTGCGCAGGAAACCACCCGAAGCACCACCACGGACAAGCAGGAACGAAAAATGAAAGGTACCTCGACCCGAACTGCAACGCGGAAGAGTGGAACAAGGGCTTTGAATCCAGCGAGAAGGATACCATCGCTCACAAAGATGCCATGCTGGCCCATCTTCCGCTTAAAAAAGGAGACGTCATCGCTGACGTGGGGGCAGGAACCGGGGCCCTCGAGCGCGACCTCGGGGCCCTGGTGGGGCCCGCGGGTAAGGTTTTTGCGGTGGATGTGGCGCCCGCCTTCATTCCCTACATGAAAGAGCGCTTTAAGCACGAGGGTCTAAAAAATGTTGAAGTCGTTCAGGGGGAGCTCGAGCGAACAACACTTCCGGCCGCGAGTGTCGATGTGATCCTCATCGTCGATACCTACCATCACTTCGATCATCCGGCGAAAATGCTCGCCGACTTCAGAGGGGTTCTGCGAGGAGGGGGCCATCTGGTGGTGGTCGACTTCAAACGGACTCCGAACGCTCGGCAATGGGTCCTTGACCACGTCGATAAGTCGCAAGAAGAGTTCATCCGGGAGATCTCGGACAACGGTTTCACTTTCCTGAGAGAGGAAAAGATCCCGTTCAAGGAGAGCTTCCAGCTCACCTTCCGGAAAAACTAGCCGTGCTCTCCCCTGAGGAGTGGAACCTCCAAAGGCCCGGAACGAATCCGTTTCTTTCGTTTGAGTTCTTCGAAGCTCTGGAGAGCGGTCAGTGTATTGGACCCAGTGCCGGCTGGGTTCCGATGGAATTCTGTGCTGGGGAGGTGCGGCTCATGACCTACCAGAAGGCCCACAGTTACGGAGAGTTCATCTTCGATTGGGCGTGGGCCAATGCGTACGAGCGTCACGGTCTCCCCTACTACCCGAAGTTCACTTCCATGGTTCCCTTTACCCCGGTCACCACTCCGCATTTTCTCTGCCAGGAATTTAATCCGGTGAGCGCCGGGGCCGCGCTCGCGGTCTTCGACACCCACTTCGCCGCGGCCCCCGAATCAAGTGCCCACTTCCTCTTTCTGGCCCCCGGGGAGCGCTCCGTCTTCGAGGCGCGGGACTACCTCATCCGAGAGACCCTCCAGTACCATTTCTTTAACGAGAGTTACCGTGACTTCGAGGAGTTCCTCGGAACTCTCCGTGGAAAAAAGGCGAAGCAGCTGCGGGCCGAGCGCCGACACCCAGGCATTGAAATCCGGCAGCTGAGCGGCAGCGAGCTCACGGCCGACCACGGGTCCCGGATGTACCGGTACTACCTCACGACGATCGAAAACAAGAACTCCTTCGACTATTTGACCGAACGCTTCTTCCGGAGGATCTTCGAAACCCTTCGGGATCAAATTCTTTTCGTTGAGGCCTACCGGGACGAGCAACCCTTCGCGGGAGCACTCTTCTTCTTTGATCAGGAAAAACTTTACGGCCGCTACTGGGGAACCACAGACTTCATCCCCAACCTGCACTTCGAACTCTGCTACTACCAGGGCATGGACTTCGTCTTCGAAAGGAATCTTAAAGTCTTTGAAGCGGGGGCCCAGGGTGAGCATAAGCTCCTCCGGGGCATGAGACCAGTCACGGTGTTGAGTGCTCATAAGCTGAAGCACCCCGCTTTCCACAGCGCCATCTCCGACTTCATCCGGCGAGAGACGCTCGAGCATCGGCAGCTCCTTGGTGAGCTCGAAAAGGCGCTCCCATTCCGAACCACCTCCGACTGAGGCAACCTACAGGGAAAGAAGCTCGGCCAGGAGGGCCCGAGAAAACTTCGGCGACGTGAACTCATCGTCCCCGATCCGGATGAAGATCAGGTCCAGGGAGGGGATCACCGCTAGGAACTGACCTCGGTGACCACGGATCATCATCAGATCATCCGGTGCCCCAGGGAGAAAGCGTCTCCCGTGTCCCGGGTGCTTCGTATTGAGGGTCCAGAAAAGACCGAAGGCATCTGTGCTCACATTTTCTCGGTCGACGCTGATGCTGCGCTGGCCTTCGGAGCGACTCCGGGAGCGCTCTGTCCAGTCCGCGGGAAAGATGCGCTCCCCCTGGTGAAGGCCCTTGGTCAGGTAGAGGGTGAGGACTCGATGCAGATCCCGAGCACTGGTTCTGACTGATGCAGCTGAGTAATCGATGAGGGGGTAGGCCGAGCTCGTGTCTCTTCCATAGTTCAAGCGGACACTGGTCTCGCGCAGCCCCAAGGGGTCCGCGATGTTTCTCTGAAAGATTCCTTCGACGTCGCCCAAGAGCTCGATCAGAAAGTACACCACCAGGTTTCGATCCATGAAAGCGAAATGATAGCGAGTGCCCGGCGGATAGACCGAGACTCCGAGGAGCTCAGGGTAGCGGAGCTGGAGCGGCGATTTCTGAGGCACTGGTGGGAGGTCGGAGACGGGCAGAGTTTCCATCGCCTCTCGGTCAAAGGGGTAGCGGATCCCAGAACTTAACCGAAGAAGATCTTCAAAGCAGAGGTCAGAGGAAAGGGCACCGGGCCAGGGTTTGAAGACAGAGTTGAGCTTGACCGATAGGAGATCAGGTTGGGCGAGGAGCTGGTTTCCAATCAGCGCGTGAAAAAGAAGCTGGCCCGCAGAGTAGACTCCGTGCGGGGTCGCCGCGTCCGTTCCGGGAGCGTATCGCTCGACGAGTACCCGGCCTCCCTTGGCGACGAGGAAGGCGAGGGTCTTCCTCCCCTCCGTCGAGGCGAAGGCCTTGGCCGCAAGTCGCTCCAGTTTCTCAGGATCAGCGGTCACTCGTGGGGCCTCCTTGACCACCGCGCAGGCAAGAAAAAAACACGGACAGATGAGAAGGATCTTAAGGAAAAAATTCACGCCCGCGCCTCGTTGTCTCAAACTATCAGCTTCTCGGTTCACACCTGGATCGATTAGGATAAATAGATGCCTTCCCTCGATGCACTCGCCACCGGCGAAGACTACAACTTAATTATCTTCTCACACTCGGCCTTGAACCGCGATAGACTTTGTTTCTACGGGGGGAGTTCGGAGGTTGATCCTGAGGCGAAGCGCTATTTTAGCCACGGGCTCGTCTTCGATCAACACTTCGCAGTTTCCCACTGGCCCTTCCAATCCATCGTCTCGGCACTGACGGGCCTTCTCCCGACGTCTCACCGGGTCTGGAATAATGGGTTCCACAACCGGATTCACTATAAAAATTTAGGTCTCTCAGAAGACATGATTTCCCCCGATCACCAGACTCTACCGGAAGTGGCAAAGGCCAACGGTTACCGAAGCTTTCTTATCGGCGGAGACCCTCACTTAAACTTTTTTAGCCCCGCCGCTGGGATCACTCGGGGCGTGGATGTGGTGGATCGGCACTGCCTTCACTCCGTCGGGGATCAGCAGCGCGTCCGCAGCGCACTTAAGGCCATGCGGGGGGGGAAATTCATTGGCCTCGTGAACACCGTGCGCACCCACTTTCCCCATTTTTTTATTCCCGCGAACTCTGCGCATCACCCAGAAGTTTCAAACTACCAAGGTCTCTTACCAACCACTCAGGAGGAGTACGAGGCACTCGCCTTCGATGATTGGAAAGAGCTCAAGAGGGCCATCGCTGAGCGACCCGAGACGCTGGCGCGGGACGAGCTAGCGCGCCAGGCCCACCTCCGAGATGAGTACTGGAACATCCATACGGCGAAGCTTTACGACGGAGAAAAAGGGGAGATCCATCTCCGTCAGATCTACGATAGGGCCATCCGCTTCGCCGACGCTTTCGTCGGAGAGCTCTTCCGCGCGCTCGAGGAAGAGAACCTTTTGGAGAAAACCATCGTGGTCTTAACCGCTGACAGCGGAGACAACTTATTCACTCAGTACCACAGACCCGAGGGCCGAAGCTACGACCCCTCCTTCGGGTACGCCATGGTGACTCCGGCGTCTGCGCGCCTGCCACTTATGATCTTCCATCCGGAACTCGATCGCCGGCGAGCAGGACTTCAGCACTTGACTCACCTCACGAACACCACGGACCTCTTCCCAACGGTGCAGGCCCTGCTGGGATGGAAGATCGCTCCCGCGCAAGCCTTAGAGGGAAGGCATCTCCTCGATCCGACTCCCCGGCGTGAATCACTCTCCTTCACTTCCCGTCCCCACCGGGGGCTTGAGCGCGCGGCCCACAACGCTGCCGGGACTTACCGGTCCAATCCTCGCCGGTCGATCTACTTCGATGCCCAGAGGCACCTCGCTTGGGTGGACGATGAGCTCCATGAACTCCATGATCCAAACTACCTGGCCTTGCGAGAGGCCCTCGAGGGAGCGCCAGGTGAGACGGGAGAGATGAATCTGATGAGAAAGAAAGTAGGCTGGGCAAGACTCGATTAAAGTGATCGGTAGCATACTTATTATTGATTTTTCCGAAACTGGAAATTCCCTTAAAATAACAGCATTAAACCAATGGGGAGTAGCCCTCTTCCACCCCGGAAGTTTTCCGCGACCGTCAACCCGGGTCACGCCCCGGCGCGGATGTCATAAGGCAAGACCATGTAACTGTCACAAGGAGTTATATGGATTCTCTATTCCCTTTCGCCGAGTACTGGTGGATCTACGCAAGTTTTTTGGGCCTCATCGCCGTGGTGCTCGCCATTGACCTCGGCGTCTTCAACAAAACGCCTCACCAACCCACACTCAAAGAGGCAGGATTATGGACCCTCGCCTGGGTCGCACTCGCTGGTCTCTTTAACCTCGGTCTCTATACCTACACCCTCACAAAGTTCGGAAACGCTGAGATCGCGACTCGGGTGGGCCTTGAATTTCTCGCGGGCTATGTCGTCGAGAAAACCCTGGCCGTCGATAACATCTTCGTCTTCGCGATGGTGTTCTCCTACTTCAAAATCCCGTTGAAGTTTCAGCACAAGGTCCTCTTCTGGGGAATCCTCGGTGCCCTCTTCTTCCGGGGGATCTTCATCGCCCTCGGATCCTTTCTGATGGAGTACCACTTCATCGTCATCGGCTTCGGCGTGCTCTTGATATTTACGGGCCTTAAGATGGCGTTCCATGACGATAGCGGTGACATGAATGACCGCTGGTTCATTCGAGTCCTTCGCCGCTATCTGCCGCTCCAGAGTGACGACGATCAAGGATCCTTCTTCCGGCGGATCCAGGGCAAGTTTTTCGTAACACCACTGTTCCTGGCCCTCATCGTCATCGAGGTCTCAGACATTATCTTCGCGGTTGATTCTGTACCGGCGATCTTCGCTCTCACGAAGGAACCGCTCATCGTCTTTACGTCGAACATCATGGCGATCCTAGGACTTCGGTCGATGTACTTTATGATCAGCGGCTTCATGGATAAGTTCACGTACATCAAGTACGGTCTCGCGGCGGTGCTGGTTTTTGTGGGTCTCAAGATGAGCTATCTTAACGGCGCCTTCGGAGGGAAGTTCCCCATCACGTGGTCACTCCTGATCATCGTGGCCCTCGTGGGCTCTTCGATCATTCTCTCTCTCATGAAGGCACCCAAAGCGAAGTCCACGTAAGAGAAGCCGAAGCCTGAGGCGGGATCACCTCGTGATCACAAGGGACCAGTTCGGTTCCCTTGTGATGACGAGAATGAAAAAGACTATTTAGGACGAGGTAAAATCGAAGCTTTCAGGTTCTCTGCAGACCAACGACAGAACGAAGGTCTGCGGGGGTGAGAAGAACCTTCGCCCCTCGACTAGAGACCGCCGGTGACGTAGTTAATTTCGGCAAGACTGCAGTTCGACTTCCGAAGACCGACGTTTAGCTCCTCGCGATTATCTAAGCGGACACCGTAGTACAGAACTCCACGTGTTTCGCTGTGGAAAAAAGAATCCTCAGCTCTGATAGATGAAATTGAGACCTGGTTTTCTCGAGCAGAAAATCTCCGTGCCTGCTGTTCAGCCTCTCTCTGGCACTTGCTGTTTGCAAGCGCAACGTTGCTTCCGAGAACAAAGGTGGCCATGATCATGAGTGAAAATTTCATAAGTGCTCCTTGGTTGATTGCGGGGAATACTAAAGCGAAGCAATGCAGAGCGCAACAGTAATTTAATGGGGGCCTTGTTTCTTAAAAAAACCCTATAAAAAATTCCAAGGGGCTCTTTCTATCGGGGGTAAGGTCTCCTTCCTTTACTCTAGAGAGGGGCCCCAAAAAGTATCTGGAGGCAGGAGAATCTATAGACAAGAAAAAACAGGTAAGGATTGCGATCACAAGCTTCCGGACATTACCTAAAATACCCGGGCCGCAACGACCCCCCTTGGCGTAGGATAGACTGTCCAAGACGTTTTCTCCCCAGTCTCCCCTCCTTCGGATTTCCCAAGCTGGGCCGCTTGTTTTCCGATCACATACCCCATGGCAATCCCCAAGGGGTAATCGCTCGCCCAGTGGACCCCGTTGTTCACCATCTGGAACATGAGCGCCGTCGCCCAGACGCCATAGGCCGGGTAAATGAATTTAGCAGAGTCTGGGTAGCGCTCGGCGAGGATCGTGAAGGTCAACGTCGCTGTCATCACGTGGCCGCTCGGCATGGCATCGTAGCTCGCGGTCTTTGAGTTGTAGTCGTTCACGTTCGGGAAGAGGGTCCAGCTGCCGCGCTTGGAGGTGCTCACTTCCGGGCTCTCCCGTCCAAACGAGCGCTTGAGGGCCTGGTTAAAGATCGTCGAAACGACCATCCCGTGCCAGATCATGAGGCCCGTATTGTAAGCGTAGTTATCGTCCCCAAACTGGCCCGTGGCGACGAACCCGGCCCCGATCCCGGCGTGCATCCACCCGTCCCCCAGGAAGTACATGAATGATCCCGTATCCGAGGGGGCACGGACAATCTCGTGCCCGCTGATCGACAGCACGGAGCGAGTTTCATCTCCGTTTCCGATGCCCAGATTTCGGCCCTGTCGTTGAAGGTCGTGGTAGATCTCTTCGTCGTAATGGTACAGGAGGGCGGTGCTTCCGAGGATGACACCCCAGTAGGGTAGGGCCTCCTTGGAGAAACTCTCGCTTAGAAACTTTTTACTCGTCTGGGGAACTCCGGTCACCACAAGTTTTAGGGCAAGCTTTTCCTCTGCCCAGGATGGCAAGCTGAAGAAAAAAAGAAAAAGAAAAATTGTCTTCATTCGACTTCCTTAAAGTGGAAAGACCAGTGGTCTTTGAATCGAGGATCGCCACCACGGGCCTACGTTGAGCCCCGCTGAGATGAAGAAGAATCCGAGATAAATCTTTCCCATCATGAGAAGTCTAACGAAAAACTGTAACTCATGCGGGAAAAAGAAATTAAATTCACTTCATCTGAGAAAGCACATTCAGCTTAAGAAAAGCGAATTTCCGGTGGCCTCCGGTCTACAACTCAGATTCTTGGAGCGAAGAAGTCCGAGATCTCGGAACGCTGGAACTCGAGACTTCTCGAAGTCCCCTCAACCGCCGCAAGGCCAGAACCTGAAACACCTCGGTCCACTTCACCTGCCGCGAGCGCATCGACACACTCAAGTGATAGACAAGATCAGCGATCTCATCCAAGAGGTCAGTCTTATCCTGCATGGCCAGTGCGACCACGACTTCTGTCGCTTCTTCCCCGACTTTTTTAAAGAGATTTTTCCTGGGCCCCTTGAGGAGTGATTGGGTATAGGAATGGCCATCTATTTGCGATTCGCGCTCAGAGATCGACTCTTCAAGAACATCGAGCTCAGTTCGGTCAAAACAACTCGGCCTAAGGGTGTGGCACGTGGGCCCTTGCGGATCGGCCAGGATCAGGACGGCGTCGTTATCGCAATCCGGTAGGATCTCTAGGACCTTCAGCGTGTTCCCACTCGTTTCTCCCTTCCGCCAAAGCTTTTTGCGACGTCGAGAATAAAAAACGACGTCGCCCGTCCGAAGCGTTTCCTCGTAACTCTCGCGCGAAAGGTATCCAATCATGAGAACTTTCTTAGTCGCTGCATCCTGCACACAGGCCGCCACCAGCGGAGATGTCTCCCAATCTATCTCGTACGTCATAGTCTTACCTCGATCCCGGAAGTGTGAAGAAAGTTTTTAAGTGCTGAGACCTTGATCTCCTGGTCGTGAAAGACCGAGGCCGCAAGGGCCGCGCTCACTCCACTGGACTTGAAGACACGCTCAAAATGCTCCATCGTTCCGAGCCCTCCGCTGGCCACGACCGGCACAATAAGTTTTGCTCGAAGCTCGGACAAAAGACACACCTCGGCCCCGGCCTTCGTACCGTCGGCCGCCATGCAGTTTAAAACGATTTCGCCACACCCCCGCTCCTGGGCCTCGCGGCACCAGTCAAAGACATCAAGGCCCGTCGCTTGCGTGGTCGCTTCAGACCCAGTTAGCCGGTAGACTTTTGAACCTAGGCAATCCACTCCTACGACAACTGCCTGAGCGCCGAGTTCCCGAGAGATTTCACTGATGAGGCCAGGTCTAGCGATGGCCGCTGAATTCACGGAAATCTTATCTGCGCCGGACGCAATCGCTCGGCGAGCGTCTTCCACGGACCGGATTCCCCCTGCCACGCAGAACGGGATGTCCACTGCACGGGCGATGTTTTCCACCAGCGTCGGGTCAAACATTCGCCCTCGAGGGCTTGCGCCGATGTCGTAGAACACCAGTTCATCGACACCCTCCAAAGCATAGCGCTGGGCCAGGGAGACGGGGTCGCCAATGGGCCGGTGATTTTTAAACTTAACGCCTTTGACGACCTGGCCATCCAAAACGTCCAAGCAGGCGATGATCCTTACTGTTGCCATCGGATCACCTCTTGTAACGAAACGGCGCCCTCGTACAGCCCTCTGCCGATGACGGCCGACGTCACCCCAACTCTCCGAAGCGCCTCGAGATCTCCTGCATCCCGGATCCCTCCGGAAGCGATGGGATTTACCTTCGGGTTTTGGTTCAGGACCTCTTGATAGAGCTCCAGATTTGGCCCCAGGGGAAGGCCGTCTCGAGAAATGTCCGTCATGAGAATCCCCAGAAAACTAACGGAGCTGTATTTTTGAAGAATCTGAGGAAGAGAATACCTTGTGCTTCGGGTCCATCCTTGATCCTTAACGACATACTGACCTGACTCTGAAACGACATCGAAAGCAGCGATCATTCGCTCGGCGGGGAGCGCGGCTAACTCACTCACCTCCGCATCGGAGCGACTCAAGAAACTCCCAAGAACCACGTCAAAATTAGGCCGCGCTAAGACTTTCCGGATTTTCTCAAGACTCCGAAGACCCCCACCGATTTGGAACCTTAGGTCCGGGTAATCGGAAAGTTGATCAAGGAGATCAGACTGGGCCCCGAACGCTCCGTCGAGATCCACCACGTGGACTCGCCGGACACCTGCGGAAATGAAGCGCTCCAGAGTTGGTCGAAGTTCACCGTGGACAATCTTCTCACTCCGCTCCCCTTTCCGAAGCCGCACCACCTTTCCCTCGAGGACATCGATCGCCGGGATCACGAACATAAAAACTCCTTTAAAATCCTCGCCCCGGTCTCCGAGGAGCGCTCCGGGTGAAACTGACAGCCGTAGAAATTCTTCCTCCGCGCACGGCTCACCACCGGGAGATCAGTTTCGAGGTAATGTGTGGCGGCCTGGGACGTCGCGACCCCGAAGGAGTGCACGAAGTAGTAATACTCCGGATGCCCGCGCTCCCGCGCCCAGCCCATGTGCGGCAGGGGCTTGAGGGCAAGTTTCCCCACTCGGCCGTCGAAGATCCCCAGGCCCTCGCACTCCCCTTCTTCGAGGAAATCAAACAGCACCTGAAAGCCCAAACAGATCCCCATGAAGGGCAGCGTCGTCTCTCGGATGAACTGGTCCCAACCATTGTCACGCAGGAAGGCCAGCATCTTGCCGGCATGTCCGACCCCCGGGAACAGGAGATGGGTGGTATCGGCGCTAACGTCAAGCGGCAGGGTCACACTCTGATTCGGAATCCCCAGACGGTCAAGGCTTGCGGCCAAGGATAAAGCATTGGAGAAGGGTGTTTTGATGATCGTCTTCACAAGACTCCTTTGGTGGAGGGTACAAGCCCCGGGCCCGTGGATCGAAGAGCTCTCCGGAGGGCCAGGCCAAATCCCTTAAAGAGGGCTTCGCACTGATGGTGAGTGTTAAGGCCCGAGAGTTCGATGTGCACAGTGATCCTCATTTCGAAGGCCAGGGTTTTAAAAAAGTGCACGAGCATTTCCGTGTCAATCCCCCCGATGGTGTCTCGGGGGAAGGCCCCGACGAACTCAAAGGAGGGCCGTCCGGAGAGATCAAGACTGATCTTACTCAAGCTCTCATCCATGGGGGTCCACTGGGAGAAGCGCTGAATCCCACGCTTGTCACTGGCCCGACTGGCGAGGACCTGACCTACGGAGATGGCAACGTCTTCGATTAAGTGATGGTCTCCGACGTCCGTGTCTCCGGTGGCCTCGATGGCAACGGAGAGACCGGAGAACCGAAACAGAGCATCGAGCATGTGGTCGAAAAATGGCAGTGTGGTCCGGATCTCATTTTTAGCACTGGCGTTGCTGAGGCGAACTCTCACCGCCGTTTCACTGGTTACGCGCTCGAAGCACCACGCCCGGGACTGATCACGGGTTTTCATGAGTTCGCTCCAGTCCTTCGTGGCGCAACTTAATCCACGGATCCCGAGGGTCTGAGCGAGCTCTAAGTCACAATCTCTGTCCCCCACCAAAAACGAGCTCGCTTTATCAAAGTGACCCTCTCGGATGTGGAGGGGTAAGAGTGAAGGACTCGGCTTTCGGCAGCCACAGCTCTCAGCTGCGAAGTGAGGGCAAACACAGACCGCCTCGAAGACGATTCCACAAGAACGAAGGACCCCGAGCATGAGGTCATTGACCTCGCGGTAGGCCTCGGTCGGAAACGAGGAAGTCCCGAGACCGTCTTGGTTCGTGATGAGGATGAACTTATAGCCTTCGGCCTTGAGTCCGATCAGGGCCTCGATCACACCGAGCTTGAAGGAGAACTTCGCAACCGAGTCCACCTGCTTATCGAAGGGCTCGACGAGGATGGTCCCGTCCCGGTCAAGGATGGCGTATTTATCTTTGAGTTTTGTCATAGAGGACTTCCGAGAAGCTCTTCGATTCGGTTCAATTGAGTGTCGGTCCCGACCGTGATCCGGAGGAGATCAGGTTCAAAGAAACGCACCACGACTCCTCCGGATCGGAACCTCGCATAGATCTTTTGCGCTTGGAGAGTCTGGAAGCAAAGAAAATTTGCGTGACTCGGAAGCGGAGTAAGAACCAAGAGATCGGAGAGAGCTTTTTGCCAGCGAGGTCGAGCGTCGAGCATGGACTCGATGTTTCTTTCCGCGCTCGGACGAATGGTGCTCTCGAAGTGAGAAAGGATAAAGGACTCCACCAACCGAGAGACCGGGTAGGGCCGTTGCACCACAGAGAGGCGCGAGATCCACCGGGGAGCAGCGAGGGCGCAGCCGAACCGCAAACCGGCCAGACCATAGGCCTTGGAAAAGGTTCTTCCGAAGACAACGTCGTACTCCTCGATGAGTTTCCGGTAATCGAGTGCCGTATCGGGAGTAAATTCCGCATAGGCTTCGTCGATGAAGACCGGACAAATCCCACGGTAGGTTTCGAGGAGTTCGATGACCGAGGAAACCGAATCCACCGTTCCGAGAGGATTATTCGGGCGGCAGAGTATGACGAGAGACGGGGTTCCAGGATTCTGAGAGATCTCTTCAAGGTCAAGACGCCCGTCAGGCCGGAGCGCAACTCGTTCGACAGCGACTCCTTGGGCCTCGGCCTCGACGGCGTACATGCCGTAAGTCGGAGTGAAGATCCGTACCCGAGACCCTGCATCGCAGGTGGCCCTGAGGATCAGCGAGATGATCTCGTCCAGGCCACGGTCGTAAAGGACAGTCGCGTCGCCGACTTGGTAGTTCCGCGCCAAGAGACCCAGGAGCTCACGGTTCTGCTGAATTCCGTAAGATCTTAGTTCGCTCCCGGTTTGTGCCTCGTTCGCGTCTAAAAGGATCGCGCCTTCAGCGCCCAGAGATCTGGCGGAAACATATTTAGTTAGCCTATCACTTCGCACGTTCATGATCGCCTCACGACACTTGCAAACCGGTGAGCGGAGAGTCCCTCTTCCCGCGCGAGGAGCTCGACATGGGGTGCGAGTTCCTTCGCTCCCTGGGACGAGACTCTCTGAACGCTGACTCTTTTTTGAAAGTCGTTCACACTGAGACCTCCGCGAATTCGCGCCTGTCCGCTGGTCGGCAGGACGTGATTCGTTCCACTGGAGTAGTCACCGAACGCTTCAGCGCTGTACGGGCCCAAGAAAACCGAGCCCGCAGACTGGAGCCTGGAGAGAGAAACCTCGGGATCGCGGGTTTGGATCAGAAGATGCTCCGGGGCAAGGAGATTCGCCATCGCCATCGCCTCGCGTTCATCCGTCACCAGGACTGCGATGAGCTGAGACATCGAGGCGTTGAAGTTGTGCTCTTGGAGAAGGTCCACGACACTCGAGCGGACTTCTTGGATCAGCTCTGGCCGGTCCGTGATGAGGTAGGCCGAGGAGCTCACCCCGTGCTCCATTTGCGAGAGGAGATCCGCGGCGGTCCAGACCACCGGAGTGGAGCCGTCGGCGATGATACAAACCTCACTCGGGCCTGCGAGCATGTCGATACCCACGAGCCCCAGGGCAGAAACCAGCGCTTTGGCGGCCGTCACCCGCTGGCCGCCGGGCCCGACGATGAGATCGACTTTGGGAACAGTGGTGGTGCCCACGGCAAGTGCCATGATCGCTTGCGGTCCACCGACGGTGACGACCTGATCGACACCGGCCGCGAAGGCTGCACCCATGAGAAGCGGATTAGGTCCATCGATTCCAGCGGCGAAGCTCGCCAGAACGAAGGAAGTCCCCGCGATTTTGGCCGGGATTGCCCCCATCAGAATGGTTGATGGTAAGGGGGCCAGACCGTTCGGGACGTAGATACCCACCCGCTCGATCGGGAGAATCCTTCCGGAAATTTCCACGTCACCGCGCTGACGATTTATGATGAGTGAAGACGACGCCTCAAAGGAGTGGCCGCGCTTGAGATTCTCGATTGAGTAAAGGAGCGAGCGCTTGATCTCTGGCCCAAGCCCCTTCCAGAACGGTTCAAGCGCCTCCCGGGAGTAGGCCTGAACCGCGCCTTCGTTGAAGTCTCTGGCAAAGGCATTGAGCGCATCATCTCCGTCGCGAATGACTTTTTCAAGGATCCGATTCATGGCGACGAGCTCAGAAAACGCACACACTCCCTGGCGCGTTGAAATGGACCGAGTGAATTCTGAAGCCGTATACACTTTCATAGACTCCTCCTTTAGTTGATCTGCGCTTCCATGGAGAAACTTAAAACTCCGGTGGCCCCGAGGGCCTGGATCGCGGAGATCGTCTTCCAGAGCTGATCTTTTTTAACCACAGTGTGGATGGCCACCTTGCTGAAGTCGTTGGCGAGTTCCATCAACGTAGGCCCGTCGATGGAGGGCAGATCCCGAAGGATGGAGTCGAGGTTCGACTTCGGAGCATTGAAGACGAGGTAGCGGTTTGTCTGTGAGTTGATGGCCGAGTTGAGCCGAGAGATGAGAGCGTCCCGCAGCCCTGCTTTGGCGCCACGACCAAGGGGTCTTGAGATGAGGAGCGGATTACATTCAAGCACCTTGTAGAATTCGCGGAGATTATTTTGCTTGAGCGTTTCCCCGGTAGAGACCAGATCGAAGATGCCGTCGCTAAGACCGAGAGCTGGGGCCACCTCGACGCTCCCATTCAAAAGGACAGGGAGGAGCGAGAGATCATGGGCCTCAGAAAAATGGGCGAGGATGGAAGGGTATGAGGTTGCGATTCTCTTCCCCTTAAGATCGGTCAGAACCTCGAAGCCACATTTGGTAGGGACAGCGAGGCTCAGTCGGCAGCTCGAGAAGGGTAAAGAGAGGAGTCGCTCGGCCCTCTCCGCTGGCCCACGGAGTTCGTAGTCCTCGAGCACGTTGGATCCTACGATTCCGAGATCTGCCGCTCCCGCACTCACGGCTTCGGGAATGTCCTCATCCCGGAGGAGAAGGAGTTCCAGGGGAAAATTTTTGCAGGGATTGATGAGGCCGGTGGATTTTTCTTCGAACTCGAATCCTCCGCGTTTGAGAAGATCCAGGGCCCCCCGAGTCAGGCGACCACTTTTTTGCACCGCAAGTCGTAACATAAACTGTCCTTTAAAAAAGAGGCAGGACCTAGGCCCCGCCTCTTTGGATGAACTAAGGAATGAGCACGGAATCGATGACGTAGATGATGCCGTTTGACGCCTGAATCGGCTTCCCGATGACCAGAGAATCGTTGATCGAAAGCACCCGGTAGGCGTTGCCTCGAACTTCCACTTCCTTGCCGAGGAGGGTCTTCGGGAACCTCTCCGCCACCAGCGACTTCGGAGAGCGCTTTCCATCGACGACGTGGTACACGAGGACCTCCGTGAGCTTGTCCTTGTTCGCGAGGAGGAAGTCGATCGTTCCGGCCGGAAGCTTCGCGAACGCAGCGTCGGTCGGAGCAAAGACCGTAAACGGCCCTTTCCCGGAAAGCGTTTCCACCAGGTCCGCGGCCTTGAGCGCTGTCACGAGGGTGCCGAAGCTCCCCGCCGAGACCGCGATTTCGACGATACTTTTATCGTCGGTGCGGTTCGAGGCCAGCGCCTGAGTCGAGAGCATGGATCCGAGAACGAGGGTGAGAAAACCGTTAAGCAAATACTTCATAGAACCTCCAAAGTTTTAGAGTTTGTTAGTAACTCCGTGGAAGAGGTTTTCTCCCACCGGGAGGACTTCTGATATTGATTTCGGGGCAACGAGTGTTGTGGATTTGACAACACCTCTTCCGTCGACTAGGGTAGGCACATGCTCGTCTTAAAAGATTTCACGCTCCAACAGATTGACCTCCTCTCCCAGCTCGGAGAGGTCAGCGGAGTCCGGGACCTCGCGCGGAAGAACCGCATGGATCCTGCGGCCATCACTCGATTGATCCAGGACTTGGAGGAGGCGATCGGCTTTCCCATCGCGCTGAGAACGAAACGGGGGCTTGATCTCACCTCCGAGGGAAGAGACGCGGTATCCCTGGCGAAGGAGATCATCGGGCACTTTAAAAAAATCGACTCCCTCAAGCGCGTTGAGTCCGAGTTTGCGAAGTACCCCGTCGTGACACTCTCTTCCCGGGGGTTTCTCACTTCTCTCATTGCCGAGGCACTCACGCGCTCCCCCATCCCGAAGCTCGGAACCCGCTTCCGCTTCTTGGACTCCTCCCCGTCGGATCTCTTTAAGGCGGCCCTCGCAGGCACCGTCGATGTGGCGGTCCACCTCGAGCGATGGAACTGGCCCAGCAGCTGGATCTCCGAGAACGCATCGACCGTTACCTGGGGCCTGGTCGGAAACATTGACCATCCCCTCCCGGAGCGAATCCGAGTGAAACAAACTCAGAAGTATCCCTTCGTGGGTGCTTCCTTTCTTCAGAATGACCGCGTGGAGCGATCGGATGATATCTTTCCTTTGAAATGGTCAGAGCGAAAGATCGGCCACGAATCACAAACCGCCACGACGTCCAAGGCGATCCTTCGGAATTCCGAGCACCTCGCCTTCCTCCCTCTCGTGACCGTGGCCGAAGAGCTAAGGCTTGGGAAACTAAAACTTTTCCAGGTGACCGACATGCACGTCGTCCAGATGCAGCTCCGGATGAGTGTCAATCAAGATACCGTGACGAAGAAGACCTTCGAAGCTTTGAAGCAGGTCCTGCGGGAGATCCAGATCCTCGATGAGTCCCTAGGATCTCCGCTGAAAACGAAGAAGGGAGAAGTTGAGAAAAGAGTCGCGCTCAAGGTTTCGCTCTGAGCACCTGAATGCTCCCGTCAGGTACCCCGGGGGCCTCCTTATAGAATCCGGAACAGATCCGATACGCTCAAGAGTGAGGTATCACATGCAATTTCTCTACCGATTATGCTCGTTCGTCATCACCTTCGTCCTCATCGGAAGTCCTGACATTCACGCCAGTGTGCCCGCGAAAGTTGACCTCCACAAAGTCATGGCGGCAAAACTCAAGAGCTACAAGACTTTCAGCGACATCGCAGCGGATGTTAAGCAGGCATCACCAGAGTACGGTCGGAAGCTAGAAAACTACCTCAAAGAAAAGAAGTTCCTAGAAGAAAAGCTACCGCCGATTTCAATTGACGGTCGAGAGATCGTGATCGATGCAGAAAGAAACATTCGCTTTAAAATTTCACAGACCCAAGAGATCACGCTTCTTTGGGGGAAGAAAGAAACACGGATCCCCGCATCGATGAGTTTCGAAGAACTCATCGATGAAATTGAGAGTTCCTCTCAGAGAAGAAGTGCAAGCGTTTTAAGTCTCTTCATCAGTGAAGCTCACGCTCTCCCCTTCGGCGTTCTTCTCGTAGGGATGGTCGTAGGGGCAATCGGGACCGTACTCATCGTAAATGGAGAAAACATTAGCTTCGCGGTCGAGCTCAAAGAGAGATGCGAGCGAGGAGATGAGGCCACCATTGAAGACTTAGTCGAGACCTACAATGGAATCGCTGACCGGAGAAGGAGCAGCTGCGGCCCCCGGAGTATCAACGACCTATGCATTCTTCTATCTGAGGCACATATCTGCTTCCGGCGCAGGATCGACGAAATCCGTGCCGTGAACAACGCAAACCGATCGAGTGGCAAAGAAATCCAATACGAACAAACCGGAGATCGCTACCGAGTCGCGCCTCGGACGAGCCCACAGTGATTGGCCATGGTACCTCTCCTCGTACTCCTCTTTGGCGTCGTTACTCTGGCGAGTGAGTTAAAACCAAACGATACTTGGTTTCGATGCTTCCAAGACTCCGACTGCGTGCACATCGATTACGACTGTGCGCAAGCGGTGGTGACCAAGGCCTTTGTAAAAGTGGCAACCGACTATTACCAGCGAGAGAACGCTCGCTTAAACTGCCTTCGGAGAGAGGCTTCCCCTTCTGCCCCTGGGACTCCCTACAAAGTTTTTTGCCTTAAAAATAAGTGTGGCACTCAAGGCACGAAACGAAAGCCCCCGAAATTCAGTTAGCTAGAAGTAGAAATGCTCTATCTCCCCAAAAATCATCTTGCGCAAAATATATAACTCGAAAGCTGCGCCGAGTCAGATTATATTATCCTCACAAAACACGGGAATCAAAAGATTCTCATCATAAACATCCTGAGGAGGATAACATGAAAACTTTTCTTTTCGCTGCTCTCATCGCTCTCTCTGCTTC
>JAIYDL010000010.1 GCA_027487515.1 Pseudomonadota bacterium | reverse complement strand
TCACTGTAACGTTAAAGACTACGTTCAGTCGGTTGTTAACTTCCGGCTCCAGGTCATCGGATACGCTTGTGCTCCAGTGACTGATACGAACGGATCTTCAAACTAATTTCTCTCTCACACAGTCTCTTGTTGGTTGGTTGCGGCCGGGGTTCCTCCCCGGCCGTTTTTAATTGTTCGTCTGGAAAATTCCATGTGCACCAATGAGTGGGTATGGATCAACACATTGATCTCGAGTTCGCGATTCATAAAATCGACAAAGAAAGTACGTGGCTTACCTATCAAGTGATCAAAGAATTGACAGAAAATTCATTAAATAACGGAAACTTAAACCATTTCGAAGATCAATACAGGAGAGGGATCTGAAATACTTTCACCTGCAATGCATCACGCTAACGACCTGCCATACAATCTTCCTTCTAACTATACGGAGGACTTATGAAAAGTTTAGCGCTTTCCCTTATCTTGACTCTATCAACCTCGGCGATGGCCTGCATCGACCTAGGAAACGATAAAAGAGTTTGTCCCGGTGACACTGTTTACACTAACTATTTTGACAAAGGTGCGCGAGTTAAAGCCATCAATCCTAGAACACTGCAGATCATGCTCGAATCAACATACACAGGCAATACCAGAGCTTCATCTCCACGAGAGCTCTACCTCACCAGAGGGTGCGAAGCACGTGGCATGTGTGTCGGAGATCTTGTCTATACCCAATTTTTTGACAGAGGTGCACGGATCAAGGCCATTAATCCAACGACTCGACAGATCTTGCTTGAGTCTACCCACACAGGCAACTCCAATGCAGTGGCGCCGAGAGAGATCTTGGTCACCAGAGGCTGTATTCAAGGAATCTGCGTAGGCGACGGCATCTACACTAACTTCTTCGACAGGGGTGCGACCGTCAAAGCTATAAGTCAAACGGCGAAGAAGGTTTTGGTGCAATCTACCTACACAGGCAATGCGAGGATTGTAGAAGTTGATGAAATCATGGTGACTGACCACTGCCTAGATTTCGAAGGTGAACGGGGAGGAAGGTAACAAACCTAAAAAGTCATCTCAGCGTTTCAACTTCCGTTTGCATCCGAACCCCGGCCTAGGTCGGGGTTCATCCCAAAGGGCCAGGCGATTGATCAAAGGATTGAGTTCGATGTCCTGTAACCCTAC
Organism: Pseudomonadota bacterium; assembly: GCA_027487515.1. Classification (GTDB taxonomy): domain Bacteria; phylum Bdellovibrionota; class Bacteriovoracia; order Bacteriovoracales; family Bacteriovoracaceae; genus Peredibacter. The sequence goes on along the minus strand of JAIYDL010000010.1, from coordinate 106,289 downwards.
CGCGCAATCCTAGACACTCCACCCGACAACAACAGTCCGAGACTCCGTGGTGTGGATCGAATCTTGAATCACAGCAAGTAACCTCCTAGGCCCCTTATTCCCTTCAAAAATTCATGGTTAGTCCGATAAAGCAAAAAGAATTCCAGAGAAGTTTAGGGGAAAAGGGTGTTCTCAAAAATCGCGCTAATCTTAAGTTTGAGCATGTCGCTTACGCCGAAAGCTTTTTCAGTGAGTTCAGTCTCCGAATCGAATTTTTCGATAACAGCGGCGGAGTCCAAGGACATTCAAAACTCTAACTGGGCACCGGAGAAAGTCTTCGACGGTAAAGTTGGCACAGCATACAGCAGTAAGGGCTTTGTGAGCGCTAGAAATGACAGAGGATCGTATCTCCTCTTCAAGCTTGGGGAGATCAACTCTGTCTCCTTTCTCAGACTCCGAGCGAGAATGAATCAGGGGCGCCCTGAAGGATTTCCTCGCCTCTACCGCATTTACTTAAGCTCAACCGCAGGGGCAAGTTGGTACAGCGTCGGAGATTTTTCAGCTCAACCTGACTCCGGTGGCAGCCTTGATCTGAACTTTGGCAGAAATCATCGAGTGAACGCCGTTAAAATCGAGCCAGTGGTCCTCGGGCAGGCGGGGAAAGGTGGATTTTATTTTCAAATGGCAGAGGCCAGTCTCGGAAATAAGACGTTCACTGTCGTTTCAACCTGTACCGGTGCGAACCGCAGCGCCCGTCCATTTGCCGGGGGAACAGGTACCTTAAGTGATCCCTACATTCTCTGCCACATTCGACAGATTGATCAAATCCGATTCTACCCAACTTCTCACTTTAAGATGAAATCAGACATCAATGCTCGAGAGACGAACCCCACCGTGGTCGCCCCTCCTTCGGACGTCGACGTATCCTGGAAGGACGGCAAGGGATTCTTGCCAATCCCTAGCTTCAAGGGAACCTTCGATGGGGGTGGATTTGGAATTTACGGCCTTTACATGGACCGCTCTGATCTGAGTCACTTGGGTTTGTTTGGATCCATCAGTCGAGGAAGCGTGAGAAATTTAAAACTTGAAGAAAGTGTCATTCGAAGCGTCCCCAATATCACCGGGGCCGTGAGGGCCGGAACCCTGGCCGGAACAGTTGACTCAAGTGAGATTACAAACATCAAGGTTCGTGGTCTCCTCTCAATTCATCCTGGTCAACTGGTGACGAGTCTCGAGGTTGGAGGCGTGTTCGGCTCGGTAAGAAAATCCTCCTTATCAGAAATCGGGTCAATGGCACAAGTGCAATCCCTCCGGTCCACAACGCCGAGTAGCGCTCTCGGAGGTTTGGCAGATATGGCCGCAGGAGGAATCGCTGGTACCGCATCCCAGAGTTCAATTTCAGATGTAGATTTTTCAGGTAGCGTGAGTACGGCAACATACCTTCGCTCGAAAGTGACGACGGCCCGCACCGTTAAGGTCGGAGGAATCACCGCCGATCTCAACAACGGAGCAGTTAAGAATGCGCTTTCTTCGGGGACTCTGGCCACAAGCCTCGTGAATGACGAACCAGCAGATTCTGTCTTCAATCTTTCCATGGGCGGGATTGTAGCGAGTGGAACAATCAGAACCCTTGCTCCTAAGGTAAGCTATCCCATCGATTCACACCTCATTCAAAACTCTGCATCCACATCGATCCTAACGTCCTACATCTCCTCTGGAACACCGGGAGGAGCACCGATCCAAAACATTGGTGCCATCGCAGGAAACATATATGCTCCCTCAGATTGGCCAAAGAGTAGCATCAAAGATTCCCGGTGGAGCGTAAACGCCTCGGGTGTTTCTCAAATGTGTGGCAAGGCACAAGGAATCTCAGGGTGTGACAATCAAATGGGTATCTTCGAGGGGGAGAGCGCATTTTACTCACCTTTCGTGGCTCCACTTCTAAGCTGGGACTTTAATCAGATTTGGCTCTCTACCCCCAAGGGGTTGCCAAGCTTGAGGAGGCAAAAGAATCCTGCCACCTCTTGCGAGTGGCCTCGGTTCCAGAGGGCCTTGCAACCGCTGAAAACTAAGAACGAGGGAACATGTGACGTCACCGAAGCCGCGAAATATGGTGGAAACTGCGAAAACTTTCACTGGATTGGCTTACTAGGCGACCCAACTGTCATCAAAGACTCCGATGGGAAATTCAAAATGTGGTTCACAAGCGGAGAGCGAACGGGTGCGGGTGTTTGGCGGGCCACGATCGCCTACGCAGAGAGTGTTGATGGCCTATTGTGGGAGGATCCGAAAGACGCCGCAAGAGATGCTTTGCCAGTCCTCTCCCCCGGAACTCCGGGCCTAGATGAGGAAGGCGTAGAAACCGCATTCGTGGTCAAGGACCTTAGGGGGAAGTACCAAATGTTTTACTCCGGCGCGAGGATGGCAACGCCGAACACAATCTACACCATCGGCCGTGCGACTTCACTTGACGGAAAAACGTGGGAAAAAGAACTATCACCAGCGCTCGGCACTACGCTCCCCTGGGAGCAGCCATTTGATGCTGGCGGATTTCAGGTCGGAGGTGTCCTCGAGCCATCGGCCATCATTGACGCGACTGGGTACCATCTCTGGTACCAAGGTTTTGGCAAAGACCCTCAAGAGAAACCCTTTTCCTACGCGAGATTTGGGTATGCGCACTCGACCAACGGGAAAGATTGGGTCAAGCAGGCAGATCCCATCCTTCGAGGGGGAACCGGCAGCTTCGATGTCGCGGGGGTCGGTCATGTAAACGTCGTCCGGGAAAAAAGTGGCAAGCTTCATATGTTCTATGTGGGAATTGATGCTAAGAGTGTCCTGAGAATCGGTCACGCGACTAGTAGGGACGGCATAAACTGGAATCGAAATCCTAACAATCCGATCATTGAGGGCAAGGCCGGGAGCTGGGACCAGGGGTTCGTCGGGGGTCCAAGCGCAGTGATGGATGGGGATCGGCTTTACCTCTACTACATGGGATCACCGAGTAATCAATTCACCTACGTCCACTTCGCACGGACAGAAGCTTACTGCGATTAGAGTTTAGCTTGGAAAAAATCTATGGTCGGTGAAAATCGCTAAGCTCCGGCCAGGAAGAAAAAAATCCCGTCCCAGTTTTCGCTCTTCCAAGTGAACCTGAAAAGAGTCGCTCATCAAGATCCTAGAAAACTTCGCAGGTCATAGTCTTTTCTAGGAACGTTACTGCAGGGATGCTTCTCTCATCAAGGCATTTCGGTGAGCAGTCCCCATAGTAGCAGCAAGAACAATACTCTTCATAGCGGAGGCACTCTGTCTTCCCTTCTCTGAAAACACTCAGTGTTCCCTGAACTAAGTTCGCCCCTGACCGGGCACCAAGTCGAAGATAGATGATCTTCTGGAGCTCACTACCGTCAGTGACCGTGGAGTTCAATCTGAAAAATGCGTGATCAAGCATATCGGGGTCTCTGTAGCTTCCATACGCATGTCCCGCAACCTCTCTCGCACCCGCAAGGGCAATGATTTCAGGATCTGTGAGCTTGATTGATACGTCGGAGTAGTAGCGAGACCGCTTCGTAAATACTACTGTAATAGAGTCTCGATTGCAGTGGATTTCATTCCACGCAAGCGCGACCTGAGATGAAAGAAGAGTAGACAAGAGGATAATTTTCATAACGATCTCCTTTGAAGGTTGCGAGAAATTTATTCATCACAACTTGTATTGTATATTTTTATAATCTACATATAGTTATATGGATTATCCTAATAACATTACTCTCGACAGACTAAGGTATTTTTCTAAAGCTGCTCAGCTAGAACATGTTGGGCTCGCGGCAAGGGCCCTCCACGTCACGCCGAGTGCGATCAGCTCCGCCATAAAAATTCTTGAACAAGAACTAGGTCAGCCACTCTTTTATCGTGAGAAGCAAAGGATCAGACTGACAGAGGAAGGAAGAAGGCTTCTTAACCTGGCCGAAAGAATCCTAAGTGAGACGGCAAATCTTAAAGAAAACTTATCTCTGGCCCCAACCAAGCCCTCCGGACACTTCCGGATCGGGGCCTCCCACTTCTTGATGAAGGAGCATCTGGTCCACGCAGCGTGTGAACTTTCCTCCTCTCACCCTGGACTTACTTTCGAACTGACTTCTCTAGACACTGGGGCCGCTGTGACTCAAGTCCAGTCAGGCCTTCTGGACTGTGCTTTGGTTTTTAGATCCTCGTACAAGGAGAAAGTCCTCGAAAGTGTTTTATGGAATGGCAATTTTCAGATCGCGGTGAAACGAGGTCATTCTGTCCTAAGGCATAAGGTCAAGGATCGAATCGCAAAACTCTCTGCTCACCCGGCCATCGCATTTAGGACGGCCGCGGGAGGGAATTTCTGGGAACTTCACCCAGCTCTTTCAGGCCTAGGGCTCATCCCACACAATCGCTTCTTTTATGACGACACGGAGATTGCGGTGAAGCTCCTAGAGAAGACGTCAGGCTGGGCCTTCTTACCGGAGATCGTCATTGATTCTGACCCACGGCTTCGCTCCCTAACTCAAGGCATAAGCTTGAAGGCCCCCGTCAACATCTCCCTGGTGAGATCTGAATCCGAAAGGGTGAGAAACTTAATGCCGCATCTTATTTTGATCATTCAAAAAAGCCTCCAAAAGTAGGACCTGAGTAGAGTAAGGCGAAGATGAGGAAGCCGAGAACTTCATCGATTTGCCCTCCCTGGAAGTCAGACCACTCGCCATGCTCAAGGTGCGCCCTCTTGGGCACTGACCTGGGCATCTAGGAATACCTTTCGTCGCTCCTCAATATGGCTGTAGTGTTGCCGAAAGATTAACTTCAGATTTGTCACGAACTCGTTATGAAGGACCTCGGGAGTCAGGAATTCATCGTCGCTCGGGATGGATTGCCCGTTGAGCTTCAAGAGATCATCAAGGGCATCAGAGAGAGGGGGGTTTTTCATATTTAAGTAATCTCTTCTCGACTTAGCGTAGGCCCTATAAAGCTCATCGGCATGTTCTCGATCGACATACTGGATGTGTAGATAGATTTCGTCATTCCAGGCCTCTTCAATCGCATCGCTTTCCTTTCTCCATAAAAGGTGGTCTCGATCCGGACCCAAAGAAGAACCCTGCTCCTCGCTGGAAGATGGCAACTGGTCAACACTCGTTGGAGCTTCAAACACTTTCGGTCGTAGGGTTTGAGCTAATGTTGGTCTTTTTCCGTCTCTGGGATTTATGGCCAATTCTGTTGAATCCTTTTTCCCCGAGAAGAAAATGAAGGCGACAAAGACTGAAACGCTTAAGCCGATGGCGACGAAAACAGGTTTTTTCATATTCTCAATTTAACATGAATTGCCCAAACTCCTGTTTGAGAGTTATTGCCTAGGGACAAATTGATCTTTAACGCCTGCCATGGACCTAACCTCCCGGAAGTCTCTTGCCTATGATCTCCTTGTGTCGCTGACCACTCTCGCTCCCCGAATCCCCTTCCCTTCGGCCAAGGCTATAGATCGCTTCGATGTTGAATCTAAAAAAATCATGGTTCTCATCTCGGCTATGGGCCAGAAATTCCCATTGATCACCTGCTTTCCCGTACGGGAGGGGCACGATGGAGTTCAACGTGAAAAACACCCCTCCACTCGAAGAATAACTCAACAGCCTCTGAAAATCCTCGCTCCCCGTGAGTGGGCCCATAAAGTAGTAAACAATTTCCTGGTCAACTTGGGCCTTATTCAACCAGCCACTGCGATGAATTTCGGCAACGCAGCCATCTGTGAGTTCAGTCGTCTCCTTGATCACTAGTCCTGCGCTAGAGGTGTACATTCTCTTGGCAGCGGCGATTGTTTCAAGGAGCGGTGCTTGATCAACCGAGGAACTTTGCTCTCGTACATGGTGCTCAAACTTCTGCGTCGCTGCTGCCAGGAGCTCAAAGAAAAGCTTCAGCTCGTGTTCGATCTTTTTCATTCTACTCATGTCGTTCCTACGAACTGAAAGTGGCCCTGAGAGTCCGATGCACTGACCACAAACCGGCCTTGCTGCGTTATCGTCCCCTGCCGAGTTTCTAGGATTAGGGTGTACCCTGCCCAACAAGAAAACGCTTCTCGTTCGTCCTTACACCAGTCCTGGATCGTCAGAAGAGCGGTTTCTGCGGAGGCACATTCAAAAGTGTAGATCGCCCCTTGGGCCAGGCCCGTCAGGCCGAAGTGAAGGATGAGCGGAAAAATCTCTCGGGTTATGACGGTACTCGAAATAGCGTCACAGTCACGCCGAGCAAACGAAAGCAAAACCCCACGAGCATCGGATTCCTGAGAAAGCATGTGGATCTCTAGGCCCGCACGGCAACCCAAGGAAGGAAGAGGAAAACCATCAGGCCGAATGAGCTCGTCGTCATTGTCGAGACAAGCAAATAAATGCAAACGATCCCGAGGACAAAGCTTAAGAACCGCTGAGGCCAGTTGGAGGTTGGTCGTTCGATCCGGTCCCACGATGAAGATCCGCTGATCTTGCCGAACTAACGCCTCGGTAGTGGCACCCAAATGAAAAATAGGTCGTGGGTCTTTTGGTGTTTTGATAGAATGACCGCTGCAAATAGAGTTTTATTAATTCTATCTCTCCTACCGCGCCACTGGCAACCTATGGGTCCAGGGTCTGCTAGCGAAGAACTTGTTGCAAAAATGGTCTCGCGTAGGGCCCTCAGAGGCTTGGCTGTGACTCCCCATCAGCTCGGTTCTTAGGGGACGAGGACGAAATCCTTTGCTCAAGATTATCGAACAAACTGAGACAGAATCCGACTTTTCCGGTCGCTCTTCGCCCCTTCAAGCATCCTGGGACTCCCGTAATTTGACCCCATCATCAAGCTGTTCCGATACAGAAACCCTTTGAGTTTTAACAAAATCTCCTATCGGTCGTTGAGTGCGGTCAGAGTCGAACAGGACCTACTGACCTTGGCAATGAGGTAGAGGGCAAAACACTTTTATGTGGATGAAAAGCCAAAATTCCAGGAGAATTTTTAATACAAAGGACGGCACGTATGATCTGGACATGGATTCTTTTGATGATTTCTACCCAGGCGTTCGCCGAGAAGCTTGTCCCACTTGTCTACTCGACCGAACTCTGCGAATGCAAAGCGATGGTCGATGCGGAAAAGAACTCTCCCCTTGAAGTTAAAAATGCACTCACGATTTCATCCCTCGCAGCGGAAGCTAACGCCAAGGAAAAATTCCAAAAGCTCGCACTCCCCAAGGATCCGAAGTGGGAGAAGATCCGCGACTACTACCTTGCGCAGATGGAACTGAAAGATTACGTCAAGGGAAGCAAAGACCGGTTCCTTGCCAAGAATGATCCTTCGGAACTTACTAAAGATTTTCGGGGAAAGAAGCTCAATGAAAAATGCGTAACGATCGCCCACACGCTGACAGATAAAAAAAAACTGCCTGCTCTTTTTAAGACTCTAAAAGAGGAAAGCTGCCGAACCAACATCGATCCTCAGCGCTGCCTACAAAATGGTCTTACTGAGAATCCCAAGAGCTACGTCTTAGAAATGGGCTGGAACAACTGTGTCGTCAATCAATGGTCAGTCAGCAACAGCGACCCAGATCATCTAGAGAAGGCCCAGAATGAGGTTAAGCGGCACCTCATAAAAGAGAAATGCGAGTGCGGAGAGCCCTAACGAAAAAGGCCACCCTTGCGGGTGGCCTTTTTCGTTCGTTGGCAGCGAACTCTCTTTAAAATTTGGTGGAGATAAGCAGGATCGAACTGCTGACCTCTTGCATGCCATGCAAGCGCTCTCCCAGCTGAGCTATACCCCCAAACCGATAATCAGAATTGAGACTAATTTAGTAAAAACGCGGAACTTGGGCAAGCGCTTTTTACTTAGCAAGGGCCTCGATCCCTGCATTTTCACCGAACACGGTCACTTCTGCGCTCCCCCGGTAGGTGATCACGGCGACGCAAAAGCTACCATCCATGTCAGCGACGGTGTTGTACACGGCCGGATTCCTGGCCTTATCTACGAGCACTCTGACGAAACTCGGGGCCGACGTTCTCCCCTCGACGGTTCCACAAAGCTCGGCCAGGGGATGCACGGAATCTCCAGCGTTACGGACGTACTTAAATGAAGTGATTTTCACGGTCGCGGCGACGGTCGAAAGGGAAGCCAAGAGGAGGAAAACTCCAGCGATCAATTTCATGATGAACTCCTTATTCAGATGGTCTCCTGAATAGATTTTCAGGCTTCCGACCATCTGACAACAGTCATCAATCAAATTAATGCAGCTGGCATTCAAAACGAGGCTTCAGAACAACCACTAGTTCTTAAGATCAAAGACGGATTCAGAGTTTTTGTTCCGGATTCCCGGGTCGACACCCAGGGCGATGAGATCACTGACTGAGCTCCAGTCGCCGCTGCGAGCAAAAGCGAAGAGGATTGTTTCTCCGTTCGAGTCCTGAATATTCTTATCGGCACCGGCCGTGATCAACGCCCTCGCTAGACCCAGGTCACCGCGATTGGCAGCCCCCTGAAGCGGAGCAAGGCCCTGGGAATTGAGCTCATTAAGAAGCCCACGAGCAGGACTAAGGTGTGGCACCAACCGAGGTTCCCGAACAAGATGATACACTGAATTTCCTGCGGCATCCTGAAGGCTTAGATCAGCGCCCCGAGCAATGAGAAGCTCAACACTTCGCAACTGGCCGGCCTGCACGGCCTTCAGCAGTGCACTCTGCCCATCCTGAGTATAGAAATCGATCCAGAAGTTGGGCCGGAGAAGTTTCTCCAAAGTGGCCTCATCTCCAGCCTCGGCCGCCGCTATCAGGGCACGCCGCAGACCAATCTCTGGCACTGCGGAGAGCCGAGTCACATCTTCACCCCGGCACCCATTGTTAGCGCAGCGCTTGGCCTCGATGCAATTTCGGCCTGCGTTCAAGGTGTAGTCTTCCTCCCCTCGCACGAGAATCCCCTCGGCCTCACCGGTCAGAGCATTATAGACGCCAGATCCAGAGTTTCCTTGAAAAGTGTCTAGGTTGGCGCTGAAGTAAAACGGGTGAGAGTTCCTAACAACCGTCGCTCCTCCAGCAACCTTGAGGGGGAGACCAGAGGGTGACCCCACCACAAACAACGGGTCATCGAGGGTAAGTCGAGAGTCTTCCGCAACGGCCACAGGGGTGCGATCAGAAACTCTACGGTCGAGCTGAACGATCGCATAATCCAGGCCCAGGGGCATGGAGAGGAGGTTCGAAACGACTCGCTTGCACCCATAGACGTTTCGCTCGGGAATCGGCGCCACTCCCCGGGGCCCCGACGCAAACCCAAAAACCCAGCGGAACTCCTCACAGAACCCAGGCACTTCCACACAGTGTCCGGCGGTGACAAGGAGATCTGGTGCGATCAAGAATCCGCTGCACATGCCAGGGTTGGGTTGATCCACGAAACGCTCGCCCTCACAAAAGGTCGCGCCGTTCCTTGTGGCCTCCAGGAGCTTCGCTGAGGCGTGAAACCTCCGACGGGATTTATCGCCGAACTGGGATTCAAGCCACTCGCGGAGGGTTCGGGGAGTGGTAGTGTACTCGCCCGTTCCTGCCGGACCTGGGATGAGGTCATTCTTATGAATAAGAGTAGCGGCCGCAGTGGCCACTCTCTGCTGAAGAGGATTGGACTGGGCTACCTCAACTCGGTGATCTTCCCCATAAATAACCCGGCCCCAAATGAGGGGTGCCAGGAGAAGACCTGCGGCCGAAATAAGGGAGAACTTAAACATGACGACTCCAAGAGAAAACACCCCATCTTAACGTTCTCCTGGCCAAGACTTCGCCCAAAACAATGCTTCGTGTAAAATCTCTCCATTTGACGTGAAACCATGAACGCGAGACAATTTTAGGGCGTCTCAATCAAGGATAAGCATGGGAATTTACGTTAATAGAACGCTCAACATGAAGCAGATCGCAGCGATCGGCTTCGACATGGATTATACCCTCGTCCGCTACGACTCTGAAGCCTTCGAGGAGATGACCTACCGAGAGATCCAAAAGAAGCTCGTCGAGGTGAAAAAGTATCCCGCCGAAGTGAGTGCCCTCAAAATTAACTTCAAGCTCGCCATCCGGGGCCTCGTCATCGATAAGCCCCACGGCAACGTGCTCAAGCTCTCCACCTACTCCCGGGTTAAGCATGCCTACCACGGGCTCTCGGAGATGGACTTTAAAACCCAGCAGAAAATTTACCAGGGCCTCGTCATTGATTTGAACGATTCCAACCGGTATGCCATCGTTGATACGACGTTCTCAATTTCCTACTGTGTGCTCTACATGCAGCTGGTGGAGCTCAAGGACAAAAATCCCGGCCTCAATCTCCCAGACTACAAGACCATCGAGCTCGATCTCCTCGAGGCCCTGGACACGTCTCACCGAGACGGTTCCCTCAAGGGCCAGGTGAAGAAGAACGTCAAAAAGTACATCGTCCAGGACCCGGGTGCGGTCTTCGCGCTGGAGCGCTTCAAAAAACACGGAAAAAAACTCTGGGTGATCACGAACTCCGACTTCGAGTACTCGAAGCTCCTCCTCGACTACGCCATCACTCCTTTTCTCCAAGATCACAAGAACTGGTCTGAGCTCTTCAATCTCGTCGTGACGGCGGCGAGTAAGCCGAAGTTTTTCACCGACAAGCTCCCGCTCCTTCAGATCGACCCCGCGACGGGGCTCATGCGGAACCACCACGGAGTCATTGAAGACGGGATCTATCAGGGAGGAAACGCGCAGAGCCTCCAGAGAAGCTCGGGCCTTTCGGGTGAGCAAATCCTCTACCTCGGTGACCACATCTACGGGGATGTCCTCCAGATCAAAAAGAACTGCAACTGGCGAACGGCGCTGGTGATCGATGAGCTCATCACAGAAATCGAGGCGGTCGAGAAAAGTGCGCCGGTCGGGACCGAAATCAATCGGCTCATGGCGGAGAAGCTCCTCCTAGAGAAAAAGCTCGATGCCCTGTTTGACCGGGAGATCGAGAAGGGGAAAAAACCGGTCAAAGAAAAAGTCAAAGAGCACTTCGAAAGGATCGAAAAGGTCGACAAGCGCATCGCAAAGCTCATCCGTGCTCATTCCCAACACTTTAACCCCTACTGGGGAGAGACGATGCGCGCCGGGATTGAGCCAAGCCGCCTCGCGGGCCAGATTGAGAAATACGCCTGCATCTACATGTCGAAGATCTCGGATTTCTCCGACTACTCACCGAGGACCTACTACCGGCCACGCCGGAAGGTCCTCGCCCACGAGAACTGACGCCTAGGCCGCGCGGACTTCAAAGCGGGCCGCGAGCGGAGACGCCGCGACCTCTGCGACGAGGTTCACCTGGACACGATGGCCTAAGAACTTCTCAACGAGATTCTCAAGAGTCGCCAACCGGTAGCTATTGATGAAGCTGATGAGCTCCTGGGAGGCCTCGGTTGCCATCTGCTTTAAGTGATACTCGGGGTAGTAGCTGACGGTGACTTTCCCCGTTAGGTTCTCGACCTTGATCTGAAAGTCTGACTGGAAAAAAACCTGCGCCCGAGCGAAGGCTTCCAGCAACGCCTCCGCGGACTCGAGCTTACTCCATTCGATGTCAAAGTGGTCCCAGTAGATCTCGTCCTGCCCGAGGCGCACGATCTCTCTAATCTCGGCGGGAAGACCGAGGCCAAGCTTGAGGAAATAGGTCGCAGTGTCCAGGAAGAGCTGGAAGCTGATGAGGTTGTCAAAATCAAGGTAGAACTCGGGATCAAGGCCCGTGGAAAGGACGAAGTCTTTATGCATCGGAGGTGTCAGCACTTTCTCGAGGTACTGGAGGAAGGGGTAAATCTCCCGCACTTTTTCGGCACGGTAGATCCGGTACTTCTTCGGGATCTTGAATCCGAGGGACACCTGGTCGTTGTTAAACTTCACCTTCGAGTGCCGGTCGATGATTCCCGTTTCGAGGGACTCCGGGGCGATGGATGTGAAGCGAGAAAAAAGAAACCACTGCGGGGCCGACGGGATCAAGAGGTTGTGCTCCATCTTCGAAAGAGCACTCTGAGAGCAACCGATCGCCTGGGCCACATCCGCCTGGTTGAGTTTCCGAAACTTCCTCGCCGCTTTCATGAGGGGACCGATGCTAAAGAGAGATTGGTTATTCATGCAACATTCCCTGGAAGATAAATCCCGTCGCTCTCTGTATTCTCTCGCTCCCGGCACTCGGGTGTAAATGGAGGGCGCCGTGAGCGGATCTCTGACCAAAAGAGGTGACTCTCCGGAGTGCACAAGCTCAGGGACTTGGCGTTGACAAAGGGAAAACTCGCCTGACAAGATGCGGTTATGCTTCACAGACCTGAACTCTTCACGGCCGGACTCCACCTGTCGTTTTTTCCCCTCGGAGATGCGCTCCGGAGCGCAGTCCGGGACCGGAACTGGGAAAAAGTTGATCAGGAGTTTCGACTCCTGACTCAGAGCGAAGGAGATCTTTTTCAGTTCCTCCGAGAGTTCCATGACTTTTCGCAGATCGAATTCATCATAAGTCTCCGGAGCGCGCAGAACGACTGGGAAGAAGACGGGATCTGGCACGATGACGGCTCGAGAGTGTTCGCGTTTTCACTGTCTCTCACGGAAAGTCCCGAGACCATCACGGGAGGCCACCTCGGCGTGCGACGGAAGGGAGAGGAGACATTCCTCAGCGTTCCAACGCCGAGCTTCGGTGAGGTGATTCTCTTCCTCACGGGCACCTACGGTTTTGAACACAAAATTCACCGGGTCACGGCCGGCGAGCGGATCATCATCGCTGGCTGGTGCAGCTAGGCCTCGAAGAGCCCTGGGACCGAGAGATAGCGCTCACCGGTGTCGTAGCAAAACGTAAGCACTCGCCCCTGGTCACGGGCCAGAACCTTCCGCACGGCCGCCAGCGACGCCCCCGAAGATATTCCGATGAAAATGCCTTCCTCTTTTGCCGACCGCTGGGCCATCTCAAAAGCCTCATCTTTGGTGACTGTGACAATCCCGTCAATGACCGACCGGTCGACGATGCTCGGGACAAATCCTGCGCCGATGCCTTGCAACGGGTGAGGGCCCGGGGATCCGCCGGAGAGGACCGGCGAGTCTGCGGGCTCGACTGAAAAAACTTTAAGCCCAGGAAACTTCTCTTTAAGGACGCGGGAGACGGCCGTGATGTGACCACCGGTGCCGACTCCTGTGACCATGAGGTCAAGGCCCTGGGGAAAATCTCGAAGAATCTCTTGGGCCGTGGTCTCAGCGTGAACCTTGAGGTTATCCTGGTTCTCAAACTGCATCGGCATCCAGGACCCGGAGGTCTGAGCGACGAGCTCCCGCGCCCGGGCGATGGCACCGCTCATCCCTTTCTCTCGTGGGGTGAGTTCGAAGCTCGCTCCGTAGGCCGCCATGATCTTGCGCCGCTCGACGGACATGGACTCAGGCATGACGAGGATCAGCCGGTAGCCCTTCACCGCGCAGACCATGGCAAGACCAATTCCGGTGTTCCCGGAGGTGGGTTCGATGATGGTCATGCCAGGTGTAAGTTCACCACGTTTCTCGGCCTCCGAGATCATGGAGAGAGCGATCCGATCCTTGATCGAGGCCCCGGGATTCTGCCGCTCTAGCTTCATCCACACTTCCGCAGATCCGAAAAGTCGGTTGATGCGAACGTGGGGCGTGTTTCCGATGAGGTCGAGGATTGAATTCCCTTTCATCACTCTCTCCGATGGTAGAAGTTTATTTCTTAATCTTCGACTTCACTTGATCGAAGATAGTGTTCGCCGTGCCCAGGGCCTTCATCGCCGTCTCTCCGACCCGGGCCTTGAGTTCATCTTTCGGGTACCGGGCCAGAAGTTCTTCCACTTTTTTTGCCGCGTCTTCGCGGGAGATCCCAAACTTTTCTTGAATCAAAGAGACCATGGCGACGGCGTTCCCCTTGACCTTATCGAGGTCCTTTTCAGAGATCGAGTCCCACTTTCGTTTGGCCTCGGCGGAGACCTCTTTCCACTTGGTCATGAGAACTTCGGCGTCAAAATTCATGAAACTCCCCTTGCCCTGAAGCTTTACTGCGGCTTCGATGATAGCATGAGAATCGAGATGGTGCTTCGCGTACAGTTCGTCGGCCGAATAAGCGCTCTGCCCAAACTCTCCATGCACCGCCAAGGAGATGACTTCAAACTCTAGGCCCTGGAGCTTCAGTTGATGCACGAGCTGCGCTCCCATGCCACCGATGAGCTGGTGATCTTCAACGGTGATGACTTTGGAGCCCCCTTCAGCGACCCAGTTCGCGATCTGCTCGAAGTCTGAGTGATTCACAAAACTATGATTAATGACGGAGGCGTCAATGCCCCGTCGCGAAAGCGCATCGGCGGCCTCTAGGCCCTTCGCAACGAGGGAGCCGGAGACGACGATGGTAAGATCAGTTCCTTCGCGCAAGCGCTGAGGCTTATGAAGTTGGTACGGGAGGTCCGGTGCCACTTCAAGGGCGAAATTCTCTCGGCCGACGAAGAACACGTAAGATTCTCCATCCTGGCCCGCTTCCCGGGCGGCAGCGATTTTCTTCACCGCTTGATAAACGTACTCCTCGGCTTCCCGGGCCGAGGCCACGTTCACGAGATTGACGTGCGGGATGCTCGCGAGGGCCGCGAGGTAAGTGAGTGACTGGTGGGAGGCCCCGTCGGCGGCGTCCTGGAAGCCCGTGTGGGAGAACACGGCGATGATCGGGGCCTGGGAGAGGGAGCCCATGATGAGCGGCAGATTGCCCTTGGTCACACCGAACGCCGCGAAGGTGTCGACCACCGGAATGAACCCCGCCTTGGAGAGACCCACGGCCATGGAGACCATGTTCGACTCGGCCACACCGACGTCGATGAAGCGGTCTGGGAACTCCGCATGAAACGCCTTCACTCCGGTTGAGCCCTGAAGGTCAGAGGTCACGGAAAACACCGGGTACCCATCCTTGGCCGCTTTCGAGAGGGCCTTGGCGACTCCGATTTGAATCTTATCTTTCTTGGGTCCCGTCGCGCCGTCGCTCTTCGCAGGTTTTTCGGTGAGCTTCCTCCCCCAGTTTGTGAACTCGGTCGGAACCTCTCCATCACCCCAGATCTCTTTCAAGAAACTGTGAATCGCCTCGTCGTAGGCCTTCAGAGGAAACCCATGGCCACCGGAAGCGGAGTCAGCGGTCGACTTCACGCCATACCCTTTGATGGTCTTGATCCAGACACACACGGGTCTTGTGGCATTTTTTTCGGCCGTCTTGATCGCCTTCTCAAGGACCTGGTACATTTTTTCGAGGTCATGTCCGTTCTCAACCTTGATCACTTCCCAGCCCTGGGTCGCGAGGGTCTCGTAGGTCGGCTGCATAGAGAACGCATCCTTGTCGATGCGCCCCCCGAGCTTCGTATTGTTATCAGAAACCAGGAGCACAAAAGGATTCGTGAGACCCTTCAGCGCCAGGCCTGGGATCGCCGCGAAGGCTTCCTTCGCCTCGCCCTCGAAGGAGGCACCGTCGGAGAGGGAGACGATGGTCACGCGTTTTGATCCGGAGAGCTTATCCGCCACCGCCAATCCCTGGGCCTGGGGAAACGACGAGCCCAGAGGACCGTTCGACAGGAGGACCCCTTCTGGATAGAGATGAGACTCACCGTGGCCCGTGAGCTTCGAATCCATCGACCGGAAGCCACCGAGTGCCTCGAGGGTCAGGTCTCCGTAACCCAGCACGGTCCGGAGCGCGTAGATTCCATTTTCCGCGTGTCCGATGTCGTTGACGAAGTTGTATTTCTCAAACCAGTTCAGTTCCTTAAACATGATTCCGTGGAGTGCCGTCCAGGTCTCTGTCATCGCCGAGGGTCCACCCCAGTGGCACGCGGCCCCGCCGTTCACAGCGGCCAGATCCATGAGAGCAATCAGTGAGCGGACGGCCCTCGGATCAGCGAGCTTCACCTCTTTTTGTTTGGCATCTTTTATCACCACAGAGTAGCGGGGCTCTGAGGTCGGTGCGGAAAGAAGTTTTGATTTAATATTCAAGGGCTTAAGTGACATGACATGACCGCCTTTTAGAATGGAAAATGGAATGCCAAGAGTATGAAACTCAGGCACAGGTAAGTCCACAAGATTCTTCAGTTTTAGACTTGCCAAGGGGCTTCGATGCGGATAGATTCTTGAGACTTTACCTCATAAGACTAACGACAAGGGAATGATTATGGCACGTCAATGCGATCTCACTGGAAAAAGCCGTCAGGCAAACCATACAGTGTCTCACTCAAACATCAAGACTCGGACTTTTAAGCAGCCAAACCTTAAGACGAAGAAAATCTTCGATCCTGAGTCCGGCCAGACGATCCGTCTCAAGCTCGCGACGTCAACAATTAAGACCCTCGATAAAATGGGCCTCTCCAAATTCTTACGTAAATACTACAAATAATTGTAGTATAAATTTAACCATAAAAAGTTACGGGCCCACGAATGTGGGCCTTTTTTTTAGTACACAACCTTCACTTCCTTGATCTCCACACCCCACCGATTCTGAGTCGAGTCTGAGCTAAATTCCACCGTAACAGAGTCCGACTCCGTGAAGTCAGTTTCGTAGCGCTGTCCCACTCCAGTCAGGCGCTCAATTGTGACCCCCTTCTCATCTTTGAGGGTCAGGAAGTCATAGCCGTTTTCCAGATCGTAGCGCTCGATGACGAGCTTCACATACTTCGCTCCGGGGAATCGGTAGGTTTTTGTGAGCCGAGTGTTCTCGGCATAAGGATGGGCAGTCACAAACGGCTCGGAGAGGGCCTCACCTCGCCAGGCACTCTCTTCCGGACCTTGGCGTGGTGGGCGGGTGTCGGTCAAAAAATTATATGCACTCACCCGGCCCTGGCCTCTGGTCGTGCGCCGGTAGGCCGCAACCGGTACGGTGGTTGCCATAAGCCGCTCTCTTAGCTCGAGCAAGGGGAGTCGCCCCGTCTGTGCGAACAGAAGGCCGATGAGCCCCGACACGTGCGGCGTCGCCATCGAGGTCCCCGAGAAAACCTTGTACTCACCCTTCGGAACCGTGGAGAGGATGTTCGAGCCTGGCGCTGCCACGTGGACAGAGTGGCGCCCAAAGTTTGAGAACGAGGAGAGGACATCCTGGGCGGTATGGGAGGCCACACTGATGACGTTGTCCAACTGGTAACTCGCCGGATAAGAGGAGCGGGCGTCATTATTATTGCTATCGTTTCCCGCGGCAGCGACGAAGACGATGCCCTTTTCTCTGGCCGCCTTGATCGCCTCGAACAGGACCTGTGAGTACCCGCCTCCGCCCCAGGAATTGGACATCACATCGACGTTCATGTGAGTCGCGTAGTTGATCGCCTCCACGGCGTCGGCGAGCGTCCCAGAGCCGTTGTCGGAGAGAAACTTCACACCCATGAGAGATACCTGGGGCATCACTCCCGCAACTCCCTGACCGTTGTCGTGCTCGGCGCCGATGGTGCCCGCGCAGTGAGTTCCGTGTGCGTTCCCGTCCATGGGGTCACCATTCTTACCGGCGGCGTTCCATCCGTGCACGTCATCGACGTAGCCGTTTTGGTCATCGTCGATGTTGTTTCCAGCGATCTCCCCGGAGTTGGTCCACATGTTATTCCGAAGGTCAGGATGGGTGTAGTCGATCCCGGTGTCGATGACAGCGACGACGATCTTCTTCGATCCTCGCCCTAGCTCCCAGGCCTTCTGGACGCCAAGGTCAGCGCCGGGAACACCTCCGGTCGTGGATGTCCCACCGGTACGGTCGGGTTCATTCGATCCGGTGTTGCGAAGGCCCCAGAGTTTATCGAACAAGGGGTCGAGGGGGGCAACTGCCGGAGTCCCGAGGGTTTTATAGATGAAATTCGGTTCTGCAAATTGCACTTCCGGCATCTTTTCGAGGTTCTCAATGAGGGCCGGGGTGGACTCGGTACTCGTTTTGAGGAGGAGGTAGGTTCCGCTCAGGAGCTTGAGTTCTTCCTTAAACTGAACACCCAACCGGGACCTCTGAGCAAGGAAATTAGCTTCAAGTCCGGGGCGTAGTTTAACGAACACCTCACCAGGAACGTAGGGTATCGAAGCAAAGGTATCCTTTGCCTGAAGTGCGGTAGAAAAGATGCTAAGTGTAACCGCCCCTATGAAGGACCTTCGTTTCATATCATTCCTCGATTGAAAGTTGTTTGACCTCCTAATTGTAAGATTGGGCTAGTTTTCTTACATCTGTGGAAATTATTGCTAACCTTCACACTCACTCGAACTAATGGGATCAACCATTTTTTTCCGCTCTTCCGTTAAATTCAGTTCTGAGTCAAAATACTGAAGATGAGGGTTCAAAGCGCATGATCTACAATAAAAGCGGCCATCCCGTAGAAGTGAAGAAAATCTCTGTCCGAATCTGGTGCTTGCGCCACGAAATCGAATCGGCGATCGAACGACGGATGAAGGAATGTGAAGCGGCGGGAGTTCCCCTCTACATCGAAGACATAAAAAAATTCTACAACCTCAACGCAAGCGCAGAAGTGGATAACGTTGTCCCGTTGAGACCCGTCGAGGCCGGCGAAGACGGAATGTCGTCCCTTCTCGAAGAGGTGGGAGAAGAATCCAAGACCGAGGAACCACCCGCTGAGGCCCTTGCCTCTGAAGAGAGTAATCCTCTGGCCGAAGCGCAAGAGATCATCGCCGAGCAAACTCTCCAAGGCCTTGACACCAAAAAACCGAATCCTATCCTCGAGCGACCGTACCAGCGGCAAGCACCAGACCTTGATAAGATCTCCTACGGCTTCGTTCTCCTGTCCGACATCAACATGGATTACATCTTGAGCTTTACCAAAGAAAAGTTCCTCCAAGGCCAGAGTGTCACGGTGGAGTTTTTGATCCCTCAGAGTTTCATGATGACCGCTGACATCACCTACTGCCACCACTACGCCATGCGGAGTAAGATCATCAGCAGCACCAAGCCCGACCACCGGCTCCAGTGCCGCTTTGCCTTCGCGATCCCTGGAGAGCGAGACACGCTCAGGAATTTCTTGAAATCCATCGAACCCACGATCGTCGAAAAGAAAAAGGCGAAGAAAGAAGAGGAAGATGATTCCCTAGGGCTCTAGGTTGTCGCTATAATGGTTCCATGAAAGCTATTTTTAGGCCCTCGCTCTCCACCGTGCTCGTGGCCTTCTTCTTCCTCATCCTGCTCTTCTTGAGTCTGTTCGCTGAAGTCTTCGAATCCCAGACTCCTGAGGTCGACGTCGCTCAGATCTACGCCAATCCGGTGCCGGTGGCCGAGCTTCAGCGGCTGCGGACACTCAAGCTCACGAATAAGCACGGGTCGTTTGTGTTCGAAAACACCGATCCCGAGGGCGTGCTCAGTGGCCCCTGGCAAATGCTCGAGCCTCAGGCGCTTCGGCTGAAAAACGACGTCGTGACGAAGATCGTCGACGCCCTCAACGTCATCCGTGTGCGGAACTTCCACCGTCTCGAACCCATCAACGTCACGAGTTTTTCCCTGGATAATCCAACCCTAACGCTCTCCTTTACCAATGCCTCCAATAAGACCGTTGAAGTCAAAGTCGGGTTGATCAATCCCATCGATAACTCGGCCTACCTCTCTCTCTCCGGGCAGGATCAAATCTTTCAGATCGATCCCATCGAGATGGCCCTCGAGAGCTACGACCTGGCCCAGCTCGTGGAATCAAAGGTCCTCGCCCTCAACGCCGAATCCCTTCAGTCCCTTGAGATCTACGGGGACTCGGGCCTCAGGTTAAAGCTTCTCCGGAAAGAGGATCTGTGGATCGAACAGAATGGAGGAGTTCTCTCTGAAACTAAGGTCCGGCGCTTCTTCGAGCGCCTCGAGGCAACACGGAGCTCACTGATCTTGGACAAACTTACTCCCGAGCAGCAGACCTTCATGGAGACCCAGTTTGCGACTCCAGTCTGGAGTCTCAAGCTCATCTCGGGCCAGGGCGTTCGGACGTATCATGTGGTTAAAATTAATGGGCAGATTCCCGGCATGAACGTCATCAAGAGTGATACCTACGCCCTTTCCACTGATGAGAAGCAGTCTTTCGTGTTGCTCGACGGGGCGGAGGCGAAGATCTTTGCAACGGAGACTCCAGATCTTCGATGATGAGGGGGCCCGGGAAGATCGTCTAAACTTTAAACGGCCCCAGAAAACATTTCCTTTCCCTCCGGTTGAAGAGAATTAAGGCGTTAGAATCCTGGCAAAACTTTCTTTGCGAGGATTTCATGAAAAACTCCGGTCTCTTACTCATCACATCCTTGGCCCTGCTCCAAGGCTGCGGAGATCGCTCCTCCGGAAACGGAAAGTCAGAAAATAAATTCGTTCTCGGCGCATTCTTCGATACAGAAGGCGAAGGGAGCTTCAACGAAAGAGGTCTTCAAAACATTCCTCGCACAGTGAACCTCCGGCCAGATATCACACCGGTGAAGAACCAATCAGACCGCGGCACGTGCACCTTCTTCGCGAGCATCGCTCTCGCCGAAGCGGTCTTCAAGAAAAGCCTGAAGCGCGATGTGAATTTCTCTGAGGAATACCTCACGGCGATCACCAAGGCCGAAGGGCACTTTAGCTTTCAAGAAGGGTCATTCTCGTCCGTTAACATTCCCGAACTCGTGAGGTCAGGGCTCATGCTCGAGAGTGACTGGCCCTACCGGCCCTCGACCTTTGGGAAGGGCTACCTGTGTGAAAACTTCGCGGCCGCAAAATCTCAAGCACCTCAGCACTGTTTCTTTGCTCTCCCTCCGGAGAACCACATCCAGGCCCGGAAGGTGGATGCAAGCGCCTTAGAGACTGTCGTCCTCCCCCACAACACCAATGAGATCATCAAGTACATTGCCCGGGAACGGAACCCTGTGGTCGTTGGTCTGCCGGTCAATTTCAATGGTTGGACAAACAGCGGGATCACTCGCCACGACCCCAATCTCCATACGGAATGCCTCAATAATCCTTCCAGCTGCGGCATGCACGAGGTCTTGATCTACGGGTACGATCTCACGAAAAAAGTCTTCTTCTTTAAAAACAGTTGGGGCAAGACCTGGGGCCGAGAAGGTCACGGGGAAATCGACATTAACTCGGTGGATAAGTACGCCATCCGTGACTCCTTCATCTCCCTGCGCGCCAAAGGTGCGCTCCGAGTCCCTCAGGACCTCGCCGCCCAGAAAGCGGTGCTGGGAACATTCACTCCGAACTCTCAGGAGATGAGCGACGGATCCATCCAGGTGACCGTCAACGGTCAAGTTCGGAACACGTTGGGTTACGTTTTCTATACGAGTAGTGGTCTTGCGAAAATCACGAGGGCCGGTGCGCCACAGGACAGTAACACCGAAATGGTTTCACTGACACCGGCGGAAGCAGAGCAATTCGGGGACACCTACGTCCGCGCGATCTGGAGCGATAACATCGAAGGCACGGAAGAGTCGATTTCCTGGGACAACCAGCAGGTCAGTATCTCCAGCGAGCTCGTCGCCAGTGAGACGGCGCAAAGGATGCTAGGCCCAGAGCGGAACAAACTCACGATCCGAACCACGTTGTTCGTCCACACTGACACGGACAAGTTCAAGGTTCTGAAGCGGGTCTACCATCCCCTCAGAGCGAAGACGCCGGCCCGCAACTAAGCGGAAGACTTCTCCTGATGGGCGAGATGATTCAATCGCCCATCAGGAGAAGTCGCCTATTTTTTTGACAGTGAGAGGAATCCTTACCCTCATGCTCGGATTCTAGACTTCCACCTCGTACAATCAGGCAATACGCTCGTGCGAGGACGATATGAATAGACATGCATTGATCATCGCCGCTTCTCTTGCCCTACTCCAAGGCTGCGGCAATCGCTCTGAAACCGTGTCTCTTAATAAAAGAACGATCGCACTCAGTGCCTTCAGTGACACGCAAAGACCGGGGACGCTAGACCCGGGGAAACTTACCGACTTGCCGCGGATCGTCTCCCTCAAGGCAGACCTTACCCCGGTGAAGGACCAATCAGATCGAGCGACCTGCAGTTTCTTTGCGACCATCGCACTGGTGGAAGCCTCGATCAAAAAGCATCAACAGCGAGAGGTCAATCTCTCCGAAGAGTTCCTCTCCGCCGTAACGAAAACAGAGGGCTTCTCCAAAGATAAAGAAGAGTCGTTCTCAGCATTTAATCTGTATTCCCTCACGAAAGCAGGACTTCTTCTCGAAAGTGACTGGCCCTACCGGCCCTCGGCCTTCGGGAAAGGCTTCCACTGCGAGGCTTTCTCCGGCAACCGGAGGGCCGCACCGCCAAGTTGCCTGTTCCAGCTTCCGCCGGAAGCCCATGTGCGAGAACGACGCATCGATGCGAAGGCACTTGAACTCGAGAGCATCCCCGATGACACCAACGAGTTCATCAGGTTCATCGCTCAAGAACGTCGTCCTCTGGTCGTTGGAGTCCCTGTGAACTTCAACGGTTGGGAATCCACAGGTGCGACTCGACATACCCAAAGCCTTCACACGGAATGCCTGAACAACCCGTCGAACTGCGGGTTGCACGAGATCCTCATCTACGGCTATGACCTGAATCGGCAGGTGTTCTTTTTTAAAAACAGCTGGGGCAAGAGCTGGGGCCAGGACGGGCATGGAGAGATCGAGATGAGCGCGGTCGATCGATATTCAGTTAAGCACGCCACCGTCTCGGTTCGTCAAAAGGATCCACTTCTCATCCCAGAAGAGCTCGGACAGCAGAAAGCAGCGCTGACCTCCTTTGCAGCGAGTGCCCAAGAGATGGTCAACGGATCCATCGAAGTCACAGTCAACGGCCAGGTTGAAAACACTCTAGGCCATGTGTTCTACACCAGCAGCGGCATCGGCAGGGTGACGAACGGCGAGGCCGCCCAAGATAGCAACACCGAGTTCCTACGGCTAAGCCCGGAGGAGGAAGAAAAGTTCAGAGACACCTTCGTGCGAGCGATTTGGATTGATAACAGCGAGGGTAAGGCAGAAGCTATTTCTTGGAATCATCATAAAGCCTCGATACCGACCGAGCTCGTCTCTAGTGACACGGCCCAGAGGGTGCTTGGGGCCGAAAGGAGCAAGGTGATTCTCCGGACGACCGTTTTCGTGCATACGGACACCGAAGGATTTAAGCAAATAAAGCGCGTCTACCACCCACTCCTGGAGACGGCCCCTTAAAGGTATAAAAAAAGGGACCGAAGATCGGTCCCTTTTTTTATAAGCAAATTTCTGAATAGAATTACTTAATTTCTTTGTGAACAGTGTGCCGACGGAGATTCGGATTATACTTCTTCATCTCGAGACGCTCTGGAGTCGTCTTCTTGTTTTTTGTCGTCGTGTAACGAGACGGTGAACCACCCTCTTTTCTCGCTTCCGTACATTCTAAAGTCACAATAACTCGTGGTCCCTTGGCCATAACATCCTCGCAGTGGTAATCATTTACTTCAAAGTCCAGACACTATAGACTAACCGCTTATAGAAAACAAGACTTTACTTGATTGAAGGTGTCGGATGCAGTGTGTAAACGTCGAAAACTGGACTTACTGCCGGTTTGAGAACAAAAATTTCATGGCCTTGATCACTTTTGGAGCCGATCCAGCGTGTATCGCGGAGGACAGAATGGAGTATTACGTCACTGTTTTAGAGGATGAGGACAAGGAGGCTTTCCAAGCAACCTTCGATTCTCTGGCCGACGCCTGCGTCTATTTAAATGAGAACTATGGAGATTGGTCGTTCAGTGACCAGAGCGTTACGAAATCAGGTTGCTCGACTTGTGCTGCTCACTAAAATCAGGAAACAAACGCGCTAAAGAATCTTGTGAAAGCTGATCACACACCGCAGACCGCTCAAAGCGCTTCCCCGTCCCTTCAATGATTCCTTTCCTAATCTCTAAGCCTTCCTCGAGCTCAAAGTGCGGCGTTTCCCCCCAGAGCCACTCCCAACTGGTGAGTTCTGTGAAGCTCCTCTGGACTTCCGGGAGGGAGAGAAGGGTCGCTTCAAGCTCAAACGGGATGGTCTGGAAAAAGTGGGACACGAGGTCGATCACGTCGTGGATTTCAATCCCTGGGTAGTGAGCGGAAAGTGTCGTCACGGCCGACCGGACAGAGGCGATGGACTTGGTCGCCTTCGGAACCACGGTCTGGCGAAGACCTTCCTCCAGCTTCCCAAGGTCCGAGGACACGAGAAGAGTGCCATGATGGAAGGAGGCGCTTTTGGTCTGTTTGTAGGCCGAGCCAGAGACCTTCTTCCCCTGAAGCCAAAGATCATTCCGAGGAGAAACTTCGACCGCAATCTGGGCGCGAGCGAACGCCTCGCGGAGAAGGTCAGCGTGCTTCCGTCGGTCAAACATTCCCCCCGGAGTGATGAAGCTCCAGTTGAGGTTTCCTAGGTCGTGGAAGACTGTTCCCCCTCCACTCTGTCGGCGGACTAACCAGATGTCGTTGGCAGCGAGATAAGGGAGGTTCGTCTCAATCCACGGATTCTGGAACCGGCCCATGACCACGCAGGGACGGTTGACGTAGAAAAATAGCACCGGAAGATCCGCTCCAGCACGCAGGAAGTAGTCCTCCAGAGCAAGGTTAATGAAGGGATTTGTAAAGGGAGACGTGAAGACTTTCATGTGTGCGTTATGATAATCTAGTCCCCATGAAAGAACAAACGAAGAGCGCCACTCTCCCGCCACTTCCGATCGTCGGGCAGCTCCGGCTGAGCACGCGAGATGGAAGGAGGCTCTCGAACATTGAAGTTGTCCAACAAACAGAGTCAGATCGGCTAGATCCATTCTTCGAAGCTTCCTACCGGGCGTTCCGCGACTATCTCACAGGACAGACTCAAGACATCGACCTTCCGGTCGATTTCACGGGCCTCTCCGATTTCCAGCAGCGGGTCCTTCGAGAGATGAGAACTGTGCGCCACGGAACTGTTGCGACCTACAAGGACCTGGCCGATCGCCTGAGCTCCCGAGGCTACCAGGCCATCGGCAGTGCCTGCGGGAAAAATCCCTTCATGCTCATCTACCCCTGCCACCGAATCATAGGCTCCAGCGGCCCCGGCGGTTTCGCCCATGGCCTAGAGATGAAGCTCAAGCTCATGGTGCTAGAGGGGATTCAGCTTGGATCCTTGGCAGTCGTGCGAGCATAAGTCCCTGACATTTTGTAAGACTAAGGAGGCATGAGATCCTCAGGTGCATGAAAAAGATCATGGCCCTCGTAATTTTAGTTTCCACAGCGGTCAGTGCGGATGAAAAAATCACCCTGGACCTTGGCTACAATAAAGTTTACGAAGCACAGTATATCTTAACAGTCACCGGAGACTTTCCCGTTTACAACGGTAAGATCGTGGGCGGCACAAAGAACGGAATCATGCACGCCTCAAACTACATTTCGATGGTCGCGTATGATGTGTGCGCACGTCAGGAGCGCGTTCCTATCCTCCTGAACTGGTCGACCAAAGAACTCCCGCTCTTCGAATACAACGCGGAGTTCAAGTGTGAGGTCCGAGACGGGGCGGAAGTGATGAAGCGGGAAATCATGGGGGCTTGCACACACTGGGGACAGGACCCCTAGATCGTGAAAATCTGCGCGTACCTAGAAAAGAACCACGGGGCTGCCTTGGTCACGTGCGATCACAAAAAGGAACCCTCCGGGCTCCCCTACTTCCAATGAAGAGGGCGCTACTTCCGGAAACAGGGATGGCCAAAGAGGCACTTATCGTTGATCGCCTTGGCAACACTCGGGGGAACCATCTGCTCCCAACCCGGCTCGTTCGTGACGATCATGTGCAGCACCTTCGACGAATAGATATGCAAGATGTCTCCGTCGAAACCCGCCACATCGTCGATCTGCTGCATCCCTTTCAAGTGCGCGAGGAGGAGGTCGAGCTCTTTGGGCACTTCCAAGTTCGCGAGGGTTTCGATGCCACCCTTCTCTGATTTGTACGGGTAGATGTAGACCTTCACGTTCTCCCGGAAGAGCTGGCCCAGGGCACCCAAGATGCCCCCGTCAACGTTGGAGTACTTCTCCGTAAAGATCTGTTGAAAATTGTAGATCCCCAGGACTAGGCCCAGGTGCGGCACATTGAGTTTTGCGAAGTAACTCGAAAGCTTGTAGTACTGGGGTGAATTGGTGATGAGAACCTTCACCCCCATGGTACACATGAGGTCAACGCGGGTGAGGAAGTCTTCTTTGGCGATCTCTCCCCCGTCATCCTTGAGCGTCGAGATCGTGATCTCGGCCACAGTGACGATGTCCTCCGGGACCTTCCCGATGTCATTGGCAAAACTTTTAAGTCCCGTCGCAATCATGTCGAAGTTCACAAGTGTCGGCGGTCTGTAGGAGCCTCGCACGACGAGGACGTCTTTCTTGTAGAGAAGGTCATTTGCCAGGGCCACCTCGCCCTTTTCGTCGAACATGATCGCCTGGGTGTAGCCCAGGTTTAATAGATAGAGGTTCATGAGGCGGTTATCGACGTCGCAGAAGGCCGGGCCTCCGAAGCGGATGAAGTTCACTTCGATGCGAGTGCTGTCGAGGTGATCCATGAGGGAGCGGATGAAGGCTTCGGGATCGTGCTGCAAAAAGAGCGAGGCGTAGACGAGGTTAAGGCCCATGACTCCGAGGGCGTCCTGCTGGAGGACATTCTGCGGATCGAGCATTCGGACGTGAATCACAACGTCGTTACTCTCACCTCCTGGCGTATTCTGGAAGCGCATGCCGAGCCAACCGTGGGCCTCGTTGGTTCGCTGGTAATTGAGCGCAGAGACCGTATCCGCAAAAACGAAGAACGCGTGGTCCCGCCCTCGCGTTTCGCAGAGCCGCTCCTGAAGAAGAAGGTACTCTTTTTCGAGCATCTTCAAGAGCCGAGACTGGGACACGTAACGGCCGTGAGGATCTTTGCCATAGATGGAGTCAGAAAAGGTCATGTCGTAGGCAGAGATGGTCTTGGCGATGGATCCCGAGGAACCCCCGGCCTGGAAAAAATGCCGAGCAACTTCCTGGCCTGCGCCGATTTCAGCAAATGTCCCGTAAAACTTCTTAGACAGGTTAATCTTGAGCGCTTTTTGCCGTAGAGAAAGAGTCGCTTCCATGAGGGTGTCCTGACCTTTAAGAACTTGATTTTCCTAGCTTCACGTAGAAAATTGTAACACTCTTTTGGACCCTTTAAAGAGAAAAATGCTGTCACAAGCCGTGCTGCCTAGCATAAACTATGGGCTCTTTATGTCGATAAGGCTTAGAGAAGAGTCCCTGTCTGAGGAGACCCCGTGGAAATCATCATCGCTGCTATTCTCATCGCAACCGCCGCCGTGGCCGCCGCGAAGGCATCGGCCCCGACGCTCTCACCAGTGCCAGTTAAGAACAAGAAGAAGTCTTAACTTACTGCGCGAGATACTTTGAAACCACTTCGTAGGTATCCCGCGAAGGCTTCCCATCCATGAT
The DNA here is from genome assembly GCA_027487515.1 of Pseudomonadota bacterium. GTDB lineage: Bacteria > Bdellovibrionota > Bacteriovoracia > Bacteriovoracales > Bacteriovoracaceae > Peredibacter. The sequence goes on along the minus strand of JAIYDL010000010.1, from coordinate 78,939 downwards.
CCGGCCCAAGGCCCCTCGCATTTGATCCTTCCTCTTTTGATCCAGTTTATTGATCAACGAAAAGGCCCCCGCCGCCCGGCTCGCGACCTGCGGATTGAAACCATCGATGTGTCGGATCCTTTCGGCCAGGAACTGATACCCTCCGCCGGTTTCATCGTGGAAGGCATCGAGGTTTGATTTTGAAAACTGAATGTAGAGCGCACGAAGGTAGTTTGGAACCTGCTTCAAGAACAGAGGATCCTGCTCGAGTTTCGTGAGCCGCTCCAGCGCCGAAGCTTTGGGTGAACAGGCCGCGAGGGCCCCGAACCACTTCAGCATCACGAGAGAGTCCCCTTTCCACTTCCGGTAAAAACTCTGGATCGCCTCGTGGTCAAGAGGAACACCGGAAACGATGAACTGCTGCAGGCCGTGGAGCTCCTCGGTCATGTTTCCTGCGGAGAAGTAATGGGACTCCAGCGCTCGCTGACCATCGCTCGTCCCTGCGGCGACGAGGTAAGAAAGACACTGGTTCCGGAGCGCCCGCTCGCCGAACGCTCTGGGTGTGAGTTCGAAGGCCCCGCGCTGAACCAACCGCTCGTGCGTCGCCAAGAACCAAGGCGCAAACTTTCGACCAAGTTTCTTGCGCAGGTTCCGGTGAACTCGATGAATCCCATCGAAGTCCGGGAACGGGAGCTCTTGAGACAAACCGTTCTCAGTTGGAAGATCCAAAAGATAGGACTTGAATGAAAGATCGATCCCGTCATCGCTCAGCAGCGCCTCGAACGCTTGAGAAAACTCCGGGGCCAGGTCATCACTGAGGACTCCGGAGGCCTTAAACGCCTCGAAATCCTTTCGAAAAACGTGCCCGTAGATCTTCTGGGTCGCCTCGTAACGGCAGTACGGATCATTGTCAAAGCTCATGAGCGCAATCAGCTCTTCCACAGTGTACGGGTAATCCACATGCACCGGTGCGGAGAAGCTCCGGTTGAGCGAAGGGATCACCGTGCCGGAGGTCGGGAGCTTGAACTTTTGACGAAGCTCTTTGACCTCGAGCTTATGCTCTGTCACGCCACCCGTGAGGACATCAACCAGGCCCACGAGGAGAGGCATGTGGAGCACGTTCCCTTCGGGAACCGGATGGGTTGTGGGTGTGGGGGGGTAGAGTTGCTCGATCGAGAGTTCCAGCTCATCACCCGTGCGAGTGCTTCGGATCTTCAGGGTCGGCGTCCCAGGCCGAGAGTACCAATTCTTAAACTGCGTCAGGTCCCGGCCTGAGGCAATTTCCATGGCCCGCACGAAATCCTCCGTCGTCACGGCCTGGCCGTCGAAGAGCTCGAAGTACGTATCCATCCCCTTCCGGAAGTGCTCCTTCCCCAGGAGAGTGTGGATCATGCGGATGACCTCGGAGCCCTTTTCGTAAATGGTTCGGGTGTAGAAGTTATTGATCTCGATGTAACTCGCGGGCCGGATGGGATGGGCCAGTGGACCTCCGTCTTCAGCGAACTGAGCGTCTTTGAGGAGGCGCACGTCCTCGAGGCGCTTCACCGCTCGAGAAAGCATGTCGCTCGAGAACTCTTGATCTCGGAAAACCGTGAGCCCCTCTTTCAGGGTCAACTGAAACCAGTCGCGGCAGGTCACTCGGTTCCCGGTCCAGTTGTGAAAATATTCGTGCCCGATGACCGCTTGGATGTTCTGAAAATCAGCGTCTGTGGCGTTAGTTTCGTTGGCCAGGGTGTAGGTCGAGTTAAAAATATTGAGACCCTTGTTCTCCATGGCCCCCATGTTGAAGGAGTCCACCGCCACGATCATGTAGACGTCTAGGTCATATTCCAGGCCAAAAGTTTCTTCATCCCAGCGCATGCTCTGTTTGAGGGATTCCATGGCATGCCGAGTCTTGTTCAGGTTCCCACGGTCCACGTAGATCTCAAGATCTACTCCGCGGCCGGAACAGGTCGTGAAGCGATCCCGGGCCACGTCGAAGTCACCGGCCACCATGGCGAAGAGGTAACTCGGTTTGCGGAAAGGATCTTCCCACTCAACCCAGTGACGACCTCCGGCCAGGTCTCCCGCGCCGGTGCGGTTACCGTTCGAGAGAAGGAATGGATACTTGGCCTTGTCCGCAATCATCCGAGTCGTGTACCGGGCCATCACATCGGGCCGGTCGATGAAGTACGTGATCCGTCGGAAGCCCTCGGGTTCGCACTGGGTGCAGAGCTGAGGCCCTGACTGGTAGAGCCCCTCGAGGGCCTGGTTGTGAGCGGGATCGATTTTATTTTTAACCGACAGGGTAAACCTATCTTCAGTGATCCCGAGGAGGACCAGCTTGTCGCTCGACACTTGGAACCGCTCATGGGGAACCGGGGCACCGTCCATCCCCAGAGAAAGGAGTTCCATCCCCTCACCGTTGAGCTCGAGGTTGAGCTTTTTCCCTGCCAGCTCAGGCCGCTTCAGAACGAGGAGTTCGGAGGTCACGATCGTCTCCGACTCACCGATGTCAACGGTGAGGTGGATGGCATCGATCAAGAAGTCTGAAGGTCGGTAGTCTTTCAGAAAAATAGTTTTAGGCCGTGGCTGTTGCATGGGGCGCCTCCAGAGTGATCTCATAGCCGGCATGGGCGCGGACGTTCAGGACACCGGTATCAAAGATGAGATACTGGCCCTTGATCCCCGTGAGCGTGCCGGAAATTTCTGAGACCTTGTCTAAATTGTAGGACGTAATTTTTTCGGGATAGGTCACGACCGGATAGCGAATCTCCACCGGTGCCGAATCCAGGATCGTGAATTCGAAGTACTGAAGATCCTCCGCCAGCTCCCGCAGAAGGCGCTGCTTCCAGTCCACGAGATCGATGGACGGGGCATCCCCTTTGAGCATCTTGCGCCAATCGGTCTTATCCGCGATGTGCTTTTTAAACAGCACCTCGAGCTGGCCCGAGAGGAGGCGATTCTCGACCTCGAGGACCGCCAGGGCGGCGGTCGCCCCCTGATCGATCCAGCGGTGTGGGATGTTCGTTTTGCGCGTGATCCCGACCTTGAGGCCCGAGGAGTTAGCAAGGTAGAGGACGTGGGGGCGGAAGCAATGGGCCAGTCCCCACTCCGGCTCGCGGCAAGTGCCCTGGGCAAAATGACAAGTCTCCGGCTTCATGATGCACAGGTCGCAGCTTGCGAGCTTCATGGTGCAAGGATAACAGTGACCCTCGGCGTAGGATTTTTTGATCACTTTCCCGCAACTGCTGCAGACGATTTTTCCTGAGTAGGTCAGTCGCAGGGCCTTCCCCACTAATTCCGTCAGATCGACTCGCACCGGGGCGCACTCGTCGGGCTTCAAGACCAATCCATAGCTTACGGTCTGCCCGTAGGCCGTATCCATCTTCGAAAGTACTCCGGTCAGCTTTGTCATAAGAGAAAAATTATCACTCAACGCAGTTGAGTCTGTCGTTAGAAAAAAGTTCCTAAGTTGCAACGGACTTCGTTCCGACACGGGCTACATCGAAAGATGCAGAACCTGAAACCAACAAGGACGGTATTATGAAAAAATGGCTCCAGTCATTAAAAGCAATGGCGCTCTGCCTCGCCATTGTGCTCGCACCAAGCTGCGGGCAGCAGGCAGGTGGACTCCCAGAAATTGAAGGTGTCAAAGGCCCCATCTTCAACGTCGTTGATGGCCAAATCCTCATGACCTTTGAATTCCGGAACTTGGAGGTCCAAGCAGGATTTAAAGTTCCGATCCCGAAGACGAAGCGCTCCTCATTTGAGTTAGCTCCTAACGCGGTCGACGGCGGGATGATCCTCCAAGTTTACATGGACGTCGAGGATCTCACTTCGATTTCTATCGGCGTCGGCGATGGGAACTACCTCCCGGACGGCCGTCCGCTTCCAGGTGTACCTGGGGGTAAACTCGAAAATTCTCTCCGCATCGACACGGACTTCGAGGACATCTCGTTCTATTACCACAAAGAGCTCTTTGGTGTTTGGATCCCGATGGGCTTCGAAACTGCAGGCATCTCCGGTTACTGGAACGTGAACATGGCCGGAAAGCGCGTCGGCTTCCTTGGTCTCGTTGGTAACGACCCAGTGAAGGACTACAAGGCCGGAGCTGTGATTCTCCTGAACCTCAATCAACTTAAAGACAAACAGCTCCAAAAGTTGATCGAGCTCTCTAAACAAAACCCGCACATGATCTACTAGTCATTCATTTTCAATGACATGGGGCCCCGGAAGGGGCCCTTTTTTTTGTAAAATTTTCCCTCCCACCACTATTCTCTCCGGCGCCTCCCCTCGCAATCGTATGATCGGATCATGAAACCTTTGCTCCTTCCCCTCTTTTCCTTGATGATGGCCACTCAGGTCTCGTCCTGCGGGAAAAAAGCTCAGGTGAAGGATAGCGAGCGCTCTGAAAGTACTGTTTCCCCCTCTCAGGCAGAACTTTTCTTCAATGCCTCCAAAGAAATCCGCCGCGCTGTGAATGAAAACGACCTTCCGACGCTCCAGAAGGTTCTGGCCGAGTCCCCTGGCATCGATCTGAATCAAACCCTGACAGACACTGGTGAGACCCTCCTGATCATTGCGATAAAGAGGGACTTCCGCTCGATCCGGAACCTCCTGATTGAAAAAGGAGCGGGCCCAGACAAGCCGAACGTCAACGGGGAAACCCCTCTCATCGCCGCCGTGGCCAATAACCAGGCCAATTCTGTCCGAATGCTTTTGGACTTACGAGTGAACCTCGAAAAGAGGGACAGCAACGGCGACACCGCCTTACACGTCGCGCTCAAAAAATCCAACGATGACCTTGCCCTGACGCTCGTGAAAGAAGGCGCCAATGTGCACTCCCTGGATTCACGGAACCGGAATGGTCAAAAGCTCGCGGAGGAATTCAATACCCCACAGACCCTCGCCTTCATCAAGAGCATCCTTGAACTTGAGACTGGCTCCCCCGATCTTACAGCGTACCGAACGCTTCTTTTGAATGCCGATCACCGCCGGCTCACGAAGGTGCTTAGCCGCTACCCACAGCTCGCCAAAGAGAGGGCCTATGAGGCGATCAATCCGCTCGCCCTGCTCGTCGGTGTCGCCCAGGAGGCGAATGCACTCATCACGGCCGAGATCCTCTTGAATTATGAGAGTAACGTCAATGGGCCAGAGGAAGCGGAAGCAACTCCCCTGATCACCGCAACCATTTCCCGGAAGAAGGGCTTTGCCAACCTTTTCCTCGCGGCCAACGCCAACCCTCAGCTTCTTGACAAGGACGGCAAATCCGCCCTCATTCACGCGGTCGAACTTAACAATCTTGAAATGGTGGAGCTGCTCCTCTCCTATTCTGCTGTGGAGACTTACACCTTCCGCCGAGATGGTCGGAAGATCACCTTCGAGGCCTGTGACTCGGCCCGTGAGACCGGACGGAAGCTGACGGACTCGGCGGAGAAGGCAACGAACCGGAAGATCCGGGATGCCCTAGACTGCGGCTTTCTCAACTGGCTTTTCTAGCCGAAAGACCGGGATGAGAAGCAACATTCCCGGGACCGCAACCACGGTACAAAAAACAAAGAAGAAGTCCCAGCCCATGTGCTCTGCCATCCACCCCGTGGGGCTCGAGAGGATCACTCGCGGAATTCCCATCAGCGCCGTCAAGAGAGCGTACTGCGTGGCCGTGAACTGCCGGTTCGTGAGTGAAGCCATGTAGGCGGCGTAGGCCGCAGTGCCCATCCCACTGGCGAGGTTCTCAAAGGCTATGACTGAAGCCAGGGAAGCGAAGGAGACGGGGAGATGGGCCAGGACGGAGAACCCGAGGGTCGACACGGCCTGGAGGACGCCGAAGAGGATGAGAGAAACCTTCAGGTTCATCCGCAGCATGACCGTTCCACCGATGATTCCTCCGAGGATGGTGGCGACCATCCCAAAGGACTTGGCGACGGTTCCGATGTCCGTTTTCGTGTAGCCGGTAGCGAGAATAAAAGGTGTGGTCATGTTCGAGGCCATGCTGTCGCCGACCTTGTACAGGAGAATGAACAAAAGCATGATCCAGGCGCCTCGGCGGGAGAAAAAATCCACCAACGGCCCCACCACTGCCATCTTCAAGTTCGCCGGGATCGGTATGTGCTTATTCTCGGCCGGAGAGGTCAGGGTGAAGAGAATCGTCGGCGCCATGAATGCCGCCAGCCAAAGGTAGACTTCATTCCAAGGCAACCGATCAGCGATGATCAGGGCCAGGGCCCCGGAGACGAGCATGGCCAGTCGGTAACCAGTGACGTAGAGAGAAGAGCCCAGACCAAGCTCGTTATCCGGCAGGATCTCGCGTCGGTAAGCGTCGATGACGACGTCCTGAGAGGCCGAGAAAAGAGCGATGAGAAAGGCCCAGGTGCACGTGAGATAAATGTCGGTCCGAGGATCTGTGAAGGACAGGCCTAAGATCGAAAAAACCACGAGTCCCTGGAAGAAGACCATCCAGCCTTTCCGGCGCGAGAGGAATGGAAGAGTGAACCGGTCCAGGAGTGGGGCCCAGAGGAACTTCACGACGTAGGGCATTCCAATGAGGGAGACCATGCCGATGGCGCCGAGGTCCACGCCCTCGTCGGTCATCCAGGCCTGGAGCGTTGACCCGATGAGAAGAAGGGGAAGTCCCGAAGCGTATCCTAGAAGAATCATGGAAAGCATTCGGCGGCTGAAGACCTTCTTCAAAGTTTCGGTCATAGGTGGGTGGGCTCGTGGTAGTGGAAAGCGTTCTTCGTAAGTACTGTATCCCGGGTTTTCTTCTTCAGTGCCCCTTTTTTAAAGTCGAGCAACTTGATCGTCTCGCCGAGGGCCCGCGCAAGGCCCGGTGGCACGGCATTCCCGATCTGCCGAAAAGCAGCAGTCTGGGAGCCATGGAAAATGAAGCTGTTCGGGAAGCTCTGGCAAGCCGCTGCCTCCCGAGGAGTCAGGTAGCGGGGCTCTACCGGATGGTAGTAGGTGGTCCGAGCGGTGAGGATGGTCGGGCTCGGCTCGTGCCAAGGCAGCCGCTGAAGTTTTGTCTGCCGGAAACGGTTCTCCCGGAGCTTCTGCCAGTCAACGGAGAAGTGCAATTTCTTTGGCAAAAAGTTCTTCTCGTCGGCTTGGTACCGGATACCTTTCCCAGCGGGTATGAACTTCAAACGCTCCCGATCCTCGGCTTTTTTTTTTTTTTTTTTTTCCACTTCATGGTTGTAGACCTGCCCGTCCGGGGCCCTGAGGTTCTTGAGTGCTTCGGCGACGGTCCGGACCTTTTTCCCGGCCCGCGCCCCGTGGGTCACCTCCGGAAAAAGACAGGCCCCACCCTTGACTCCCATGATGATCGTCCGCCGCCGCTTTTCCGGGACTCCGAATTCCTCCGCGGATAAAACCCGAGCGTCCATGTTGTAGCCCAGCTTCTCGAACTGAAGAAAGATCTTCTGGAGTATGACCAGGTTCTTTTTGGCCACCAGTCCGGTCACATTTTCAAATAAAATGACCCGGGGTTGTGTGTGCTTAACGATCCGGACGAATTCCCGGAAAAGCTGGTTGCGCTCGTCATCGACGACACCCTTGCCGACGGTCGAAAACCCCTGGCAAGGAGGGCCCCCGACCACCATGTCGACGCGCTGACCGCGGAGCAAGTCCCGGAGTTTTTTCTCCGACAGCTTCTTAATATCTCCGAGATAAACTTCAGCGTGGTGGTGATTCGCAGCAAAAGTCTCGATGGCATCTTTATTGGCGTCGACCCCAAGGAGGCAGCGATGCCCTGCCATTTCTAGGCCGCAAGACAACCCGCCGCAGCCGCTAAATAGGTCGATGAATGTGAACGATTTTTTAGGTGTAGTCATATGGTGGAAGTGTAAATTTTTTTAAGAACATATGTCTATTAATTTCCTAAACATTTGCTCGAGATGACTGCCAAAAGTTTGGACTATAAAACACTCTTAAAAATCGCCTTTCCCCTCTCAAAAGCACATTAATTTCTGGTAGAATTATGATACGAAATTACCAACTTATAGTTTTTTCTTTTAACAAAAGGTTTGTGTATGAAAAGAAGAGATTTTTTAAAAAGCACTCTGTTGTTCGCCGCTGTTTCTTCTGTCCTCGGCAAGGCCTCTGGCGTTCTTCAGAACGCGCTCGCGGCAGACGTCTACGTGACCGCTGGTAAACTCGGATACAAAGAAGTCTCTCCGCAAGTGAAGAACGGTAAAATCTGCAGCAGCTGCAAGTGGTACAAGGCCTCTGGCGCTGGCGCCGGCGACTGTACTCTTCCGGCCATGAAAAACGCCATGAAGTCGGCCGCTGCCCCGAAAGTTAAAGAAGGCGCTTACTGCAACATGTGGGCGAAGAAAGCTTAAGCAACTGCATTCTTCAATTAATTTAGGGCCCGGTTTTTACCGGGCCTTTTTTTTAACTTTTTTACATGGCCTGAGACCGTCAAATTTTTGTCAGAAGATGTTAGTTTCCAAACCATTCTTACTTTGTCATAAAGGTCCCGATTATAAGACCCCGTCACTAAGGAGTTTTGATGAAGCATCTTGCCCCCCTGCTCTTGAGCTTATTGGCCACCAACACATTCGCAGCAGTGGAAGTCATTTACGGTGCGGACAATCGCCAGGATGTGTACCAAGTGACAAACTCCCTCCACCGGAGACTGGCCCTCTCAACGGCCGGGATGGTGGCGGCGTCAAGCTTTCAAAAATCTTCTAGCCCCAACGTGTTCGACCTGGCCGGAATCAAGACCTTAGAGCGGGGCCAGAATATTTGTCCCACTGAGGCCTTTTCTCAGCAACCGACGGCGGCCACCTGTTCGGGCTTCCTCGTAGGTCCGGACACCATCGTGACCGCGGGTCATTGCTATAAATCATTCGCCACACCGGAGCAGGTTTGCCGCTCGTTTGCGTGGGTCTTCGACCTCGACATGAAATCTCCCTCCCACAATCCTCTGCGGAACATCCCGGCCACGAATATCTATCTCTGTAAGGAAATCATCCACGCCGAGCTAAGTGCCAACGCTGACTTCGCCGTGATCAAACTCGACCGCCGGGTCGTTGGCCGCGAGCCCCTTCGGTTCCGGACCTCAGGCCGCATTTCAAGCTCCGCTTCCCTCGTCGTGATCGGTCATCCGAGCGGATTGCCGACCAAGATTTCTCCTGCGGGCCGGGTCACAAGGAACACGGATCCGACACGCTTCTCTACCACCTTGGACACGTTCCACGGAAACTCTGGTTCAGCCGTGTTCGATGCGGCCTCCGGCATCGTCGAAGGCATTCTCATCCAGGGGAAAACAGACTACGTTCCTTCTAGGGCCGGGGATAGCTCGAGCTGCCTTGTGGTCAACAAGTGCGACGAGACCGGAGGCAACTGCATCTCGGGTCCAGAGCAAGGCGCCGTTCAGTGGGGCGAAGTGGTCTTACGTCTCGATCAGGTTTTGCCTCACATCCAGCGCTCACTTAATAAGGCATCAAGATAAGAATTTCTTCCAGTTTCAGCTCCGCCAGAATCGTCTTCTGGCGTGAGCTCTCTCCCTTCAAGAGGTGAATCTTTTTCACCGGAATGCCTAAGACCAAAGAAATGAACTTCAGGAGTTCTTCGTTGGCCTCTCCGGCCTGCGGTTGTGCCTTGACTTTAATCTTGAGGCGATCGCCATGGAGACCAGAGATTCCCGTGGCAGAGGCTCCGGGTTGGATGTGAAGGTCAAGGGTTGTCCCTAGTGGGTGAGACCTTATCCAGCTCGCCACTGGTACCCGAGAACGAAGAGCTTCGCGCTCCAGAGAATGGTCCTGATCCAATTCGTTTTGATGAGCCGATGGATGGTCGCCTCATCGAAACCGGACTGGAGTTTGTTGTGGCAGGGAACCTGGAGAAGAAAAGTCGAGAGCCAAACCATCACCACCAGGGGTGTCACCAGGGCGCGGGGAGAGATCAGGGCGAGGGCCAATTCGGTGAGCATCAATGGAATCACGATGATCGAAATTCGGGCGGAGTGAAACGCCTCGAAGCGCGAGAACGCGTCCCTCTGGACGAAGAGGAAAGTCGGGTAATGGAGAAGCTGGATGATCCAGATCAAGACGACGAGACCGAAGGTTACGAGGAGTTCAACGAGTTCCATCAGTGAAGTTTACCGAAGCAAGCATCGGAGCGCCAGCAGCGTTCGAGAAAAGTCAAAGTTGTTGCAGGAACAAAAGATGGTGCTAAGATCAAACCATGTCACTGCGCCAGTTCTGGATCCAGACTCAAGACCTCACCATCGCCTCGATGAAGTCCCGATACCGTAAAACCTGGGCCGGCTTCATCTGGGTGGTTCTGAATCCCCTCCTCATGTTCGGTGTTCAGGCCTTGGTGTTTCGGAAGTTCCTTCGGATTGACATGCCCGATTACCTCCTCTTCCTTCTCGGGGGTCTTCTGCCTTGGATCTTCTTCACCACCACGATTCAAATGGGCACCCCGGTGTTCGTGACCCAGGCCCAGCTCCTGCGGTCCTTTAAAGTGAACCCCTGGGTGATCCTCGGCGCGCAGGTGATGGACGGGTTCATTAATTTCGTCGCGAGTTTCGTTCTGATCTTGCTTCCTTTTTATCTCTTCTATGACCGCTCGCCGCTCCTCCTGGCACTCCTCCCCCTGGCCCTCGCTCCGCTCCTCATCGGCACCCTGAGTATCACGGTCACTCTGAGCATCTTGAACGTGTTTCACCGAGACATTAATTTTGTGACGGGCTTCGTGTTCAGTCTCTTGTTCTTCCTCACACCGATCTTCTATCCCCGGGAGTTCATCCCACCGGGATACGCCTGGGTCGCGGCGCTGAACCCGATCCTCTATTTCATCGAGCCCTTCCGGCTCGTGATCCACACCGGGTCGCTCGAGGAATTCCTCCCTGCCCTCCTGAAGAGTGCTGGCGTCGCGGTGGTTTTCACCGCGCTTGGATTTTTGGTCTGGAAAAGGAAACAGAATGACTTCTACCTCAAGCTCTGAGGTCCTTCTTCGAGTGAATGACCTTCGGGTCTACTTTGAACTTGATCACTACCACCAGCGTGACCTCCGGGACGTTTTCGTCTCCGCGGTGACAAAACCACTGAGTTTTTTCTTCCAGCGCGAAGAGCTCTACTTCGTTTTACGTGGGGTGAGTTTTAGCGTCGAACGCGGGATGCGGATCGGAGTCCTCGGGGTCAACGGGTCCGGCAAAACTACACTCTGCCGGTGCATCGCCGGGATGATGATTCCCCAGCACGGCACGATCGAGAGCAGCGCCGAAGTCCGGGCCATCTTCGACACCGGGACCGGGATCATGCCCGAACTCACGGGCCGGGAAAACGCCCTGCTTTTAGCGCGGTTATTCTTTCCGACGATCCGAGACGTTCGGCCCATCGTCGAAGAAGCCGCAGAGTTCTCCGAGCTCGGGCACTTCATCGATGTCCCGTTTAAGAAATATTCAAAAGGGATGCAGTCGCGCCTGCTCCTCTCCCTCATCTCCGCAGTGCCCACGGACATTTTAATTCTGGACGAGGTCCTCGACGGCGCCGATGTCTTCTTTCAAAAAAAGCTCGCCCAGCGCATGCGCTCCTTCATCGAGAGGGCCGGTGCGACGATTTTTGTCTCCCACTCCCCCGAACAAATCCGCCAGGTCTGCAACAAGGTGATGGTGCTCAACCAAGGCAAGATCACCTACTTCGGAGACGTCGAACCGGGCATCGCCGCCTACCTCAGTCTCAAGGCCCCGGCCCACGCGGGGCCTTGAGACTGAGGTAGGCGGCCCCACTTCACGGAATCCGCCGCCGGTCTTTCGCCATGAGGGAATAAAAGGACGGAACCACCAGGAGCGTCAGCACCGTCGAAATTAAGCTCCCCCAGATGATCGCCACGGCCATGGGTTTGAGTGACTCAGACCCAGGACCGATGGAGAAGGCCAGAGGGATCGCCCCGGCGACGGTTGAGAACGTCGTCATGAGGATCGGACGGAGTCTCTTAGGGCAAGCGTCCCGCAAGGCATCGCGAACCCCAAGGCCTTCATCCCGCCGCTGGTTTGTGAAGTCCACCAACAGGATGGAATTCTTTTTCACAATCCCCATCAAGAGGATGAGTCCGATCATGGAGTACATGTTCAGGGACTGCCCCTGGCCCCAGAGACCGAGGAAGGCCCCGGAGATACTAAACGGAAGCGCCACTAGCACCGTGATTGGATCTAGGAAGCTGTTGAACTGAGCGCCGAGGATCATGTACGCGATGATGACCCCAAGGCCCAAGGCAAACAGGAGGCTGCGGAAGGTTTCCCGGAAGGTCTCCGAGGAGCCAGACTCCACGAGGCCGTAGCCCGGAGGCAAATGCTTCCGAGTGAGATCCCGGACTTTATCCAAGGCCTCGCCCTGGGATTTCCCAGAGGCGACCCCGGCGAAGATGGTGACGGCCCTTTGCCGCTGCCGCCTGTTGATGGTCTGCACCCCCGGAAGCTCTTTCACACTCACCACGTCCAAGAGCTTCACCAGCTCGCCGCGGGTATTGCGGACGAAGATTTTCTTCAGGTCGTCGAGCTGACTCTTCGAGGCGTCGGACATTTTTATTCGGATGTCATTCCGGTGGCCGTCTTTCGAGTACTTGCCCACGATGACTCCGCCGATGAGAGCGTTGATCGTCACGCCGATTTCCTGCACGGAAACCCCACGAAGCTTCGCCTGCTCGCGGTTCGGGAAAATCTGAATCTCGAGGACGGATTCCTTGTAGTCGGTGTCGATGTCGGTGTAGATCTTCGAGGTTTTCATGTCCTCCATCACGGCCTTCGACGCGTTCACAAGGGTGCGCCAGTTGCCCCCGGTCAGCGTGAACTCCACTGGGAACCCCCGGCCGGAGGCACTGAAGCCACCCTGGGAAGTATCCTGCACGAAGACCTTGGCCTTGCTGAACTTCTTAAAATCCTGGCGGTAGACATCGAGGAGTTCGGTTTGCTTCAAGGGCCTTCCCTTCTCGGGATCAACCGGACGCTTCGCCGGCGGAAGGAGGGTGACGAACATCATGGCCGAATTGGACTCACTCCCGCCACCGCCACCGAACCCACCGACGGAAACGAAGAAGCGCTGCACTTCTTTTCGCTTACTGAAGTATTCCTCGACTTCCTTGGTGGCGATGTCAGTGAACTCGAGCGAAGACCCGTCGGCGGTCTTCAACCGAACCATGAAGGAAGAGGTATCCTGCGCCGGAGTGAATTCTTTAGGGATCAACTTCACCAGGTAAAGAGACCCGGCGAAGAAGGCCAGGGAGGTGAAGAGGACCATGAGGCGATGGTTCAGGGCGACCTCGAGAGACGAGCGGTAAAGCGCCGTGACTCGTTCAAAGAGTTTACCCACGGCACGGCCAATCTTCGACTGCCGTGTGGTGTCCTCCATGAACTGACTCGTCCGCATCGGGGTCAGGGTAAGCGCCTCGACGTAGGAGAGGGCCACGGCCACGGACATGGTGATGCCGAACTGGAAGAAGAACTTCCCGATGATCCCGTCCATGAGAGCGACCGGGAAGAAGATCGCGATGATGGCGACCGTCGCGGCCAGCGCCGCAAAGGAAATTTCGTTCGCTCCGTCGAGGGAGGCGCGCACCTTATCCTTCCCTTCTTCGTGGTGCCGGTAGATGTTTTCGAGCACCATGATGGCGTCATCGACCACGATTCCGATCGAGAGGGACAGACCCAGGAGGGTGAACGTGTTCAAGGTGAAGTTCATGTACTTCAGGATGATGAACGCACCGAGGATCGAGGTCGGGATCGCGAGGATGACGTTGATCGTGGCCGTGAAGGACCCGAGGAAGAGCCAGCAGACCACGGCCGTGAGGAGGGCCGACAGCACCATCGTAAACGAGAGCTCGTGGACCGAGTCTTCGATGAACTGGGTGGTGTCGAAGTTTAAACCGATGGAGACGCCCTTCGGGAGATTCTTCTGGATCTCGGCCATTTTCGCTTTGATCCCCGTCGCGACGTCGACGGCGTTTGAGCCCCGCTGTTTCCGAACCCCGAGGCCGATGGCGGTCTTGCCGTTGACCCGCGAGAAGCGTCGCACGTCGGCGAGGCCTTCCTCCACGGATACGACGTTGCGCATGTAGATCGGAACGAAATTCGGCGCCCCACCTCGGCGGATGATCGGGAGCTGCTCGAACTGGGCGACACTGGTGGCCTCGCCCAGGGTCCGGACGTTTTTCTCCTTGATGGGGTCTTCGATGAAGCCCGAGGGGGATTCTTTGTGCTCGGACTGGATCGCCGAGATCAGGTCGTTGACCGTGAGCTGGTACTGATTGAGCTTGTCGTTAGACACCCAGACTCGCAGGTTCGGTTCTACGTAGCCACCCAGGAAAACGTCGGCCACCCCAGAAACAGTTTGGAACTGGTCCTTGAGGGTATCTCGCACGAAGGACATGAGGTCTTTGCGGGACCAGGTATCAGAGGAGACCGCTAGCCACATGATGGGCCGGTCATCCGGGTTCACCTTGGTGATGATCGGTGGATCGATGGATTCCGGGAGGAAGCGGTTCGCCTGGTTGATCCGGGCTTCGATTTCGGAGACCGCGGTGTCGATGTCCTTCTCGAGCCCAAACTCGACGGAAATATTGGCCGACCCTAGCCGGGCCGATGAGGAGAGGGTTTTGACCCCTTCCACCGAGAGCACGGCGGATTCGATGGGATCGATCACATCGAGTTCCATCACCTCCGGAGCAGCGCCTTCGTAGTTCACGGAGATGTTCACCACCGGGAAGTCCACATCCGGCAGCTGGCTCACTCCCATCTGCCGCATCGAGAGGTAGCCGAAGATGATCATGGCGGCCATGAGCATCCAAGCGAAGACTGGTTTTCGGATCGAAATATCGGAGAGACTCATGGGAGAACTCCTGTGAGAGCTTCAAGGTTTCTATAGTTAAGGTGGCCCACGGAAACGAGGGAGTCGTAGGAGCGCTTCGTTTCAATGTAAAGGTTCAAGGACTGCAGGACATCGAGATTCGTCACGAGCCCAAACTGGTAGTCGCGCTTGTTCAACCGGTAGACTTCTTCGGATTTGCGAAGCGCTTCTCGGAGGGATTTTAATTGTTCCCGAATCTTCAAGAGGTTTTGGTAGTTCACGGTGATGTCCCGCTCCGCACTTCGAAGGGTCTCTGCCCCGCGCAGTTCGGCGATCCGTCGACCCTCCGCCGCGGCCCGGACTTGGGAGGCGATTCCACCTCCTTGGAAGATGGGGAGACTCACCTGAACACCGACGTCCCACTCTGACGTCGCGAGAACTCCGGTCCGATCGATGTAATAGTTGCTGGTCAAATCAACCTGCGGGTAGTGTCCCCCTTTGGCGATTTCGATCTGCCGACCGGCAACGGTGGCTTCTTGCAGGCCCGCCAAGACGTCGGGTCTGGTGCGAACTTTCTGAAGGAGCTCCCCGAGCGGGGGCATCGCTTCTGGGACAGCGGCGTCGACGGTGATGGGGCCCGGGCGGGTGAGGGTCAGGAACTCGTAGTTTTTTTCCGCCTGCTCGAGCCCAATGAGAGTTTGTTGGTACTGGGATTCAGCGATGTGCAACTGCGCCTCGGCTTCAACCAGCTCCCCTCGGCGGGAGCGACCGATCGCCGTCCGGTCTCGAATGTCCCGAACCCTCTCGCGGCTAAACCGCAGCAGTTCGTCCACGTTCTTCACGTCCACCTGGGCGACGGCAACATTATAATACGCGTTGATCACCAGCTGGTAGAGACTGAGTTCTGTGGCGTCCCGCTGGTAGCGGGCCAGGAGTAAATTATCTTGGGCGAGCTGGTACGCCGAAATCACTCCTCCTCTCAGAATGGGTTGAGAGAGGCGGATCGCAGCTGTGTACTGCCGGGTCAGGAGGAAGGGGCTTCGCCCCGCCTGCGCTGGTGGGTCGATGCGGGTGTACGACCCCACTCCGGCGATGGTCGGAAGAACCGCGGCGCGGGCCTGGACTTTTTGCTCCTCGGTCTGCGTGACCTGGAGAGACGCCCGCTTCAGGGTCTCCATGTTCCCTCGTGCCATGGTGAAGGCTTCCTTCAAAGTGGCAGCACTCGCTGGTGCCGAGGCGAGGACGAAAACGAGGAGAGGAGTGAATCTACTTTTCATTGACGAATCCCATGAGTTTATCGAGCACTGCCAGACCCCGCTCGAGGTCCGAGAGCTCTTGCTTAGTGAGTTGTTTCAAATTGCGCTGAAGCTCCCGCGCCACCGCATCGTGGACCGTGCGCCGGAGCTTTTCCCCTTCCCGGGTTAAGGTCAGCCGGTGGCTCCTTCGGTCGACCCCAGGAGTGCGTTTCACCAGTTCACGCTTCACCAGGAGGTCCACGAGCTTCGAGACGGCGGCCACCGAAATCTGCAGATTCTGAGAGATCTGCGTTTGACCCATGCCCTCGTGAACCTGCGAGAGCACCCGAAACTGCTGGAACGTGATTTCTCCGCCGAGCGAACTCGCACTCGACCGCCGGAGGGTGCGGACCGCAAGAGGGATGGAGGTGAGAATCAAATCCGTGAGCATACTGTACTTTATTAATAGTTAATAAAGTTAAATATAAAAATCTGCCTCGGGCTTGTCCAGTCAAGATCTCGCGAAAATATTAGACAAAGCTGCTCAGACTCCGTGCATCGGATGAGAGTAAATGTTAGATGGCACTCAGATTTTTTGTCACTATCGTTTTATTTAATAAAAGTTCTCAAGGAGGAGACATGAGATATTTTGCAGCCTTCGCCGTCTTGGCCCTCACGTTTGAAGCCTATTCCGCTAGCTCTACCTTCTTGCGGCCGCTGGACATCCAGTCGCTCCACGATCAAGAGCTCGGTGCTGAAAAAAAGGGCGAAGCCCCGCGCTTCGCAGTCCCGCACCGCCTCTCAGTTAAGCCGAGCTGGGAGAAGACCGGCGCAGATTATGTCTGGACTCACCAGGTCACTGCCCCGAACGCAGTTTCTTTGAACTTCGGCTTCACTCGCTTCAAGCTTCCTCCCGGTGCGGAGCTCGCGATCTATTCCGCGGACCGGACTCAATTCATTCGATCGTTTACGGCAAAAGACAATAACCCGCAGGGCGAGCTCTGGACTCCGGTCATCATGTCCGATGACGTCGTGATTGAGCTCACGGCTCCGCCGGAAGTGGTGGGTCAGGTGGACGTCGAGCTAGGCCACGTGGGTCAAGGCTTTCGCACCTTCGGCCAGTCCACTCTCAAGGCCGGTGGGTGTAACGTCGACGTCGCCTGCAGTGATTCAAAAGGCTGGGAGAACCAAGTGAATGCGGTGGCAGTGATTTCCACCGGAGGCTCGCGCTTCTGCACCGGCTTCATGGTGAATAACACGGCCGGGGATCGGACCCCGTACTTCATGACCGCGGCCCACTGCCGGATCACGGCTGCAACGGCGGCGACCCTAGTGGTTTACTGGAATTACCAGACCTCTGCTTGCGGCGGAAGCCGTGACGGCAAACTCACAGACTTCCAGACCGGCTCCACTCACCTCGTCAGCGGCTCTCGCTCCGACTTCACTCTCGTGCGGTTAAACACTCAGCCGGACTCGAAGTGGAACGTGAAGTACGCTGGCTGGGACGCGACGGCGACTGGGCATGACAGCCCGGTGGTTGCCATCC
This sequence comes from Pseudomonadota bacterium, assembly GCA_027487515.1. Taxonomy (GTDB): domain Bacteria; phylum Bdellovibrionota; class Bacteriovoracia; order Bacteriovoracales; family Bacteriovoracaceae; genus Peredibacter. Next base: position 61,408 of record JAIYDL010000010.1, on the reverse strand, counting down.
ATCATCCAAACGTCGACGAGAAGTCGATCTCCTTTGAGAACGAAAAAGCTGTCATCTCTTCGTACAGCGGTCAGAGCTCACCCGGTGACGGAACCCACGTGCGGGTGATTGACTGGGACAAGGGAACAACTGAACCCGGCTCTTCAGGCTCGCCCCTCTTCAACTCCTCCAAGCGAGTCGTGGGCCAGCTCCACGGCGGCGGCGCGGCCTGTGGCAATGACCTCTCCGACTACTACGGCCGCCTTCATACCTCTTGGCAGGGCCAGGGGAGCTCAGGCACCGGAGGCCTGTCCGATTTCTTGGACGCGGCCCGCACCGGCCGACTCGTGACTGACACGATCTAAAGACCCGTAGGCCCCTCCTCGCGAGGGGCTTTTTTGTTTTTAGCCCCGGGGCCCGCGCCGAGACCTGACCCGACCGTTATCCATTCTCCCCAGTGGTGATAGAAGAGGAGAACACATGCAAGAGCCCAAGGAACCGATCGCAGAAGAGAGGAAATTCAGGATTCTCCTCGTGGATGATAACCTCGAGAGTCGACTCGTGATTCGTCTTTTCCTCAAAGCCTTTCCCTGGGAACTCGTGGATGCCACCAATGGGGAAGAAGCGTTGGCCAGAGTTCGGGAGGCCCGCTTCGATCTCATTCTCATGGACATGCAGATGCCCGTGATGGATGGCCACACAGCGACGCGCAGGATCCGCCAGTACTGGGAGGATTCCGCAACCATTCCTTCACCCATCATCGCGCTCACGGCCCGTGGACTGGCAGAAGACATGCTCAAGAGCTTAGAGGCCGGGTGCCACGCTCATGTGACCAAGCCGGTGGTTCGGGAAGAACTGGTCCGCGCGATCCGCGATTACTCCGGAGACATCACGGTTGCCGTGGATCGAGACCTTGCCAGCATGATTCCTCTCTACCTCTCCAAGAGGTTCGCGGAGATGGGAGAACTTCGGGAGGCCCTGCGCCGAGGGGACCTGAAGAGCGTCGAGGGCATTGGGCATAAGCTCGTGGGTGCCGCTGGGTCCTACGGGTTTCCGGAGCTCGGTGAATTGGGAAGATCACTCGAAGCCGCTGCCCAGAAAAAACAACTCAGCACCCTCTGGCACCTCTTCTCCCAGTATGAACTCTATCTCTCTCGGTTGAAGGTGACGATCCGGGACTAGGGCCGGGCCGCCAGTGTTTGCTGGATGAGATCGATCACCTCGAACTGGACCTCCCGGTCGTCGTCGATCTCTGTGTGATCGAGCGGTGAGAGGATGTTTCTGACGGAGGTTTTTTCTTCGCGACGGGCGACGTGAGGGCCATCATTTAAAAAGAGACTCGTCTCTCCGAAGATGTTCAGGTGCTGCTTTACGTTTTGCGGAATGATGTCGTTGGAAAACCCAACCGCATCAATGGTCACGAGGAGATCGATGGAGCGGAAGCCTTGTTTCAGAGAATCGAACTCATCGGCGATCTCCACGGCCGTGTCTCCTCCGAGGCTGTGGCCCACTAGCACCACGGGAAAATCCCGGTGAATCTTCCCAACCTCTTTGATGATCTCATCCTTTTGATCCCAGCCGAACGATCGCGCGCCCAAGATGCTCTCTGCCATGCGCCCAACTCCTGCGTAGCCGCCCTCACTCTTGGAGGGAGAGCTGAAAACGTCGAGCCCTTTGATGAAAACCACGAGGGGCTTTCGAACCGAGCCCGGTTTGACTTCATCGCGGATGATCTTCTCCATCTCCTTCTTCGCCACGGCACTCGCCTTGGCCTCCGTGGCAGCACTGATCGGAGAAGGAAGGTCGGCGTCGACCTTCGGAAGGTCTGGCACCGGCGGAGCTGGCGGGAGGGGAAGAGAGAGGTTCGGGAGTGACGGCGCGGAGACCGGAGGCTTACTTTGACCCGAGAGATCGATCTTATAGTCGGGAGAGCCCTGCTCCGGGAGCTTGGCCGGAACGAGCTTCGTCATCGCCTCTTTCGAGGCCTGTGCCTTTGAGGCCAGGGTCTTCGGGGGAAGGTAGCTACTGGGGTTGAGGTCAGTCTTCACCCCTCAATTCTATCACTCCCAAGGAAGAGCGTCCGAAGCGGCAAAGATTGACTCCGAGTATTTTAGACAGTTAGACCCCGATTGCCCCACCGAGAAATTTCTGAGATCCTCTCAAGGTGTTGCCCGTCGATACGGCGATTTCTCGGAACCAGCAAACCATGAACTTCTTTCTTCTCCTGACCGGCCTCTGTTTCGCAGTCTTCGCTGAGGCGCGGGAGCTGCCGTCCACCGTCGTTGATGACGCGCAGATCTTTCCCCCTGGACGCCGAAAGGAGCTGGAGGCAAAGATCCTCGACCTCGGAAACCGCCGAGGTCTAGGGCTGGTGGTGCACACCCTCGAAACTCTCGACGGGGAACCGATCGAGGCGTACAGTGCCCGGTTCTTGCGCCAATGGCAGGACGGTAACAACCCCCAGGCCCAGAAGCTCCTTCTCACTCTGGCCATCGGAGATCGGAAGATGTGGCTCGAGGGCAGTGACCTTCCCGACAAAGCCCAAGAGACACTCGTGAGGATCCTGAAGCCGAGGCTCTTCGAGGGCCGAACCGTTGATGGGATCATCGAGTTCATCGACGTCCTCGATAAAGAGTACGAGGCCAAGGGGGAACGTAAGCGGGCGGAGAAAACCCCACTTCCAGTCCCACCCACGGGCACTCTCCTTTGGGCGCTCGGAGTAGGCCTTCTCCTTCTTGGATGGAGGTACCTGCGGCGGCGGAGCTCCTCCAGCTTGCCTCCCCCGCTCTAAAACGAAGAGGCCCGGGCCTTCTCGTTTGACCCTTCGTGGTCAATTCGATATCAATGAAGACTCGCCGACTGCTGATGCTTTACCGGAGTGCCCCATGAGTCTTCCCCTCATTGCTACGATCTTCATCGTTTTCCTCACCATCGGATACTTCCAATACGGAGGGTGGGTCGCCAAACAGTTTAACCTCGACGCTGGTGCCGCCACACCGGCCCACACCCATAACGACGGCGTCGACTACATCCCCACGAATCCCTTCTACCTTTTTGCCCAGCACTTCTCCGCCATCGCAGCCGCCGGTCCCATCGCGGGCCCCATCGTCGCCTGCCAGCAGTTCGGCTGGCTTCCTTCCCTCATCTGGATCTCCCTCGGCGTCGTCTTCATCGGCGCAGTCCATGACTTTAGCTCCCTCACCTGCTCAGTGAAGCACCAGGCCCATTCGATCGCCGACATCACCCGCGAGCAGCTTGGCACGAAGGCCGGGAAGGCGATGATGGCCTTCATTTGGATCGCCCTCGTCTACATCATCGTCGCCTTCGCCGACATCACGGCGGGAAGCTTCGTCACGGGCCCCGAGGAGCTCGCCGGCACCAGCGTGAACTTTCACCCAGGCGGGGCCGTCGCTTGGGCGGCCATCGCCTACCTCCTTCTCTCCTTGGGGTTAGGCCTCGTTGAGCGCTACCTCAAAACTCCTCTTTGGCTTAACACACTGATCTTCGTTCCGCTCACCTTTGCTGTCTGCTGGGCCGGGACATCTTTTTCCCATTGGTTCCAATTCTCTCAAACCGGTTGGGCGTTGTTGATTTGTACCTACTGCGCCCTGGCATCCCTCGTTCCCGCCTGGCTCTTGCTCCAGCCCCGTGGGTATCTCGGGGGCTACATCCTTTACACGGTGCTAATCCTCGGAATCATCGGCCTCTTCTTCAGTGGGAAACCCATCCAACAGCCCGCCTTCACCGGATTCCACTTCGACAAAATGACCGGCTCCTTGTTCCCCTTTCTCTTTGTGACCATCGCCTGTGGCGCGTGCTCGGGGTTCCACGGTCTGGTTTGCTCTGGAACGACGTCAAAGCAAATCGATAAGGAGTCGCACCTTCATCCCGTGGGCTACGGGGCCATGCTCGCCGAGGGACTCGTCGCACTGATCTCGCTCGGAATCATCATGACCATGGCGCCGGCCGAAGTGGGAACGTTGAAGCCAGGGACGATCTACGGCCGAGGCATCGGCGAGTTCCTCACTCTTCTCATTGGACAGGACCATCTGCCGTTTGCCGTCACCTTCGGAGCGATGGCCTTCTCGACGTTCGTCTTCGATACGCTCGACGTCTCCACACGCTTGGGCCGCTACCTGATTGAAGAACTCACCGGGATCTCCGGGAAAACCGGGGCCATCGTGGGAACACTGCTCACGATCCTGCCGGCGGCCCTCATCCTCCTGAACACCGACTCCGGCATGTGGGCGCAGTTCTGGTCACTCTTTGGTGCGGCCAACCAGCTCTTGGCAGCGATGACTCTTTTGGTAATCTCTGCTTGGCTCCACCAAAACGGAAAGCGGCTTTGGTTCACCCTACTCCCGATGACCTTTGTCCTGCTGACGACGCTGGTCGCGCTGATTCAGCTCTCCCGGGGAAATTTTGCGAAGTCCCAGGGGATCGATCTTCCCTTGATGAACTCGGTCATTTCCATTCTTCTCATCGCCTTGGCCCTCTACCTGGTGCTCACAGCGGTGAAGCAAATGACATCGCCTCGGAGACTCGCAGCGAGCTAAGGGAGGGCCTTCGTACGAGGTCACTCAAGGTCTTTGGTCAGGACGGCCGCCGTGTTAAGCCGTGCGACCTCCGTGATGTAGCTATAGTTGAGTTTTTCGGGGGTGTCACAGGCCTCATGATAGCATGGGTTCTTCGTGTCCCAGTTCTGGATCGTTAGAACCGCCGGCACACCTCGGCGAAGGAACGGAACATGATCGCTCCCCCAGGCCCCGATGGAAACTTTCGCCGTGAGGGAGGTGTACTGATGAACGAGCTGGGCCATCCAGCGTGCGAGGCCTTCTCGCTCCGCACTGGTCTCAAGCTCGAGGATGCCGTTTTGATTGTACCCAATCATATCCATGTTCACGAGGAGACCGATCGCTCCCAGAGTTTCCTGACGCTCTAACTCCTTGGCGTAGAAGACAGATCCCAGGAGTCCATCCTCCTCACCGTTGGTGACGACGAGCCGAAGGGTTTTTCGAAGCGGAACGTCGGCCATCACCCGGCCTATTTCCAGAAGTGCTGCGACTCCGGAAGCATTGTCATCCGCGCCGGCGTGGGTTTCACCAACAGAATCGAGGTGGGCCATGACGACAGTAACGGCGGAAGGTTCCGCCAGGCCCCGGCGCTCGGCGATGACGTTACAAACCTCGGGTGCGTAGCACGAGAGAGACAGCTCGAACCCTAGGGAGCGGAGGCGTTCGGCAACGAGGGCGATCGCTGACCGGTTCCCAGCTGTGCCGGCCCGCCGAGTCTCGAAGGCCGATAAGAGTTCGACGTCATTTTGGATCCGCGCGCGCTGAATTCCCGCCAGTGTCGTGCGGATAAGAGGGGCCCGACGCCCGAACGTCCCTCGAAGCCGATCGAGGAAGCGATAACTCTTCTCTCCCCCTCGAAGGCGGCGAAAACTTCCGGTGAGATGAAGCGGTGAGTTCTCCCGAAGCCGGACGATCCAAAGCCGGCCGCTCTTGAAAGTTGTTTCGACGTCGGGGCCCAGTTCTTGCCCAAGGTGGAGGTGAGAGTCGATCACCTGATAGAACTCTTCCCGTGAAGCAAAGCTCACAGTCAGGGCGAGACCCAGGACAATCAGGGCGGTTGGGAAGAGGTTCATCTCTGGCAGTTTACCCAGGTCATTTTTTTGGTGTCATTTTCACCGGTCTAGGTGAAAATTTTACTACTCTGCTCAAAAGGAAGACACATGGAACCGCGCACGGTCGCCGCCCCTTTGATGACTCTTAAGATCCTCTGGGTGGCGCTAACCTTCTCAAATCTCGTGTACGGTTTCGTGCTCACCACTCTCGGGGCCATCCAATTCTCTGTGCCACAAAGCTACAGCGCCCTCGAGGCCCTGGCCCTGGGCATGGGGGCCATGCTGTTTGTCACATACGCCCTCCATGAAAAGAAAATTGTACCTGAAGAAAATCTGACCAAACGTTTTCCCTTCTACGTCATCTGCTGGGCCCTCCACGAGTCTCTCGTGGTCGTCGCCTTCGCAGCGGTCTTCACAGCGCCGGAGAAGAACCTGTTCGTCTACGCGGTGAATCTCCTCCTTGCCTTGGTTGGGAATGCGCTCACTTTCCCTCGCGCACCAGAGGCCCGCCGCTGAGCCCGTTTTTCCGCTCGGAACCTTCTCTAACTCCCTGTCCATTGCTTTTGCTTGGGCCGCGTCCGTACAAACCGTGGATGCACAAGAAGACGCTAATGAAACCCGACGGCCGATTCCTTCATCTCTTCTCCAGAATCCAGATCCCGGAGGGAATTGTCGCGACCGCTCCTCGGAACGCGGGGCCTGTGCCAAAACCGCATCAGCGCTGGCATCCGCTGCGGCGGGAATGGGTGATCTACGCCCCCCACCGGCAGGATCGAACCTTTTTGCCTCCGAAGAATTATTCTCCGTTAGCGGAGTCAAAGGATCCCGACTTTCCGACGGAGCTTCCCGCGGGTGACTACGAGGTCGCGGTCTTTGAAAATCTCTTTCCCTCTCTGAACCTCACGACTCGGGAGGCGCCGACGCTTCGGGTCCCAACTCGTCCGTCTTCTGGAGTTTGCGAAGTGGTGGTCTTTACCAAAGACCCGGAGACCGCATTGGGAAACCTCCCTCCGGAGCGCATCGACCTCATCCTCCAGGTCCTCGCTGATAGAACCACGGAACTGGGAAAGGTTCCGGAGATCCAGTACGTCCTGCCGTTCGAGAACCGCGGTGTGGAGATGGGTGTGACTCTCTCGCATCCTCATGGCCAAATCTATGCCTACTCCTTTGTGCCGCCGGTCCAGAAGCGATTCCTACGGTCCATGAGAGATTACCTGAGTGAGCACAGTCACGGTCTGATGGAGGCCATCATCTTTGACGAGATGGAAGATGGACGCCGGATCATTGTCCAAAACGAATTCGCTCTGGCGTTCATCCCGGCCTTCGCTCGGTACCCCTATGAAACCTGGGTCGTACCGAAAAAACGACGAGGACTTCTCTCGACGCTCAGTTCTGAGGAACTCCTTGGCCTGGCCCAGGTTCTGAAAGTGCTGCTTCAGAAGTTCGATCTTCTCTGGGCAAAACCCTTCCCCTACCTCATGACCTTGAACCAAGCACCCGTGAAAGGAGAGCACCCTTACGCACATCTTTTTTTCCAGATCACTCCTCCGTACCGGTCCCGAGACCGGCTGAAATACCTGGCGGGAACGGAGCTTGGTGCAGGGATCTTCGTGAACGACTCACTTCCGGAAGAGAAGGCCCGAGAACTCCAGGACGTGGAGGTTCCCCGTGAATCCTAGCACCACTGCCCGGGCCCATGGACGAGTGAATCTCCTGGGGGAGCACACGGATTACAATGGGGGCTGGGTGCTCCCGACTCAGATTCCTCAGTACACGGAGGTCACCCTTTCGAGCACTCCCGGAAGAACCGTTGAGGTCGAGAGCTCCCAAGGACGCCGCTTCGCCTATGACTTGGGTGACGAGGCCATCACCGGGGAGTGGATTGACTACATCCAAGGTGCGACGCATCTCCTGGGGCCCCAGGTCGCTCACAGAGGCGGTCTCCGAGTTCAGATTCATTCCACCCTTCCAGAAGGCGCGGGCCTCTCTTCGAGCGCAGCTCTTGAAACGAGTTTCTTGCAGGCCCTCACGCGCCACCATGAGCTCGGTCTCGATGCCCTAGCGATCGCGCGCCTTGGTCAGCGGATCGAAAACGAGTTCGTCGGTGCCCGCGTCGGGATCATGGATCAAATGGCGACGGGTCTTGGAGCAGTCGGCGAAGCGCTCTTCCTCGACACCCTAACCCTCGACTTTGAACGCATTCCGCTTCCTCTAGAAATGATGGACCTTCTCATCATTAGCTCCGGCATCACCCATCGCCTGTCTGAGAATGACGGGGGCTACAACCAACGACGAGAGGAGTGCGAAGAGGCCTGCCGAAGACTCGGGATTCAGTGCCTAAGAGACCTGGACCTTAGTACTTTGAAGCTGCGGGACCTTCCGGAGACTCTGCGAAAACGGGTCCGTCACGTGGTCTCGGAGAATCTCCGGGTCAAGGAGGCCGTGGTCGCCCTCAAGGCGAAGGATCTGAAGCTGCTGGGACAGCTCTTCGTCGAGTCACATCTTTCGATGAAGCTCGACTACGAAGTCTCCCTTCCAGAAATCGATCTCTTGGTCGACCTCTGCCGGGCCCACGAGAGCGTCTGGGGAGCTCGGCTCACCGGAGGGGGCTTTGGAGGATCCATCGTTGCCCTGACTCAGAAAAACCAAAGTGACCGAGTCGCAAGCGAAGTCATTCCCACCTATGAATCGGAGACTGCCGAAACGGCGGAGCGTCTTTTATGAACATCAAATCTTACACTCTCGCTATCCCGGGCCTCATCGAAGTAACCTTCCTTAACTACGGCGGCATCATCCAGTCTCTGCGAACTCCGGACAACACCGGAGAGCTCGTCGACGTGGTGCTCGGATTCGAAGATCCGGAGGACTACCGGCGCTGCACTCATCCCTATTTCGGTGGGCTCATTGGGCGCTACGCGAACCGGATCAAAAATAGTCACTACCAAATTGACGGAAGAGACTTTACCCTTGTGCCGAACCAAGGCACAACGTCGTTGCACGGAGGGGCCATTGGGTTAGATAAAAAGTTCTGGGAGGTCTCTGCCAACCCTGATCAAACCTCCTACACCTTGAGACTCGTTTCTCCCGATGGAGACCAAGGGCACCCAGGGGAGCTACAAATTGAGGTCACCTACCGGGTGACTCCAGGTCCGGCCCTCACCATCCACTACGAGGCAAGGACTTCGGCACCCACGGCGATCAACCTCACCAATCACTCCTACTTCAACCTCTCCGGAGGGGTCGACTCTATTCTGGACCATGAACTGTGGCTTGGCGCCGACCGGTTCACGGAGGTTGATGAGGGCCTTGTTCCGACGGGAAAAATCCTGCCTGTCAGCGGCGCCACGGACTTTCGAACGCCGCAAAAGATCGGGAGGGATGCGGTGATTCTCAACGGAGGCCTCGACTACAATTTCGTTTTAAACGAAGCACCCCCATCTAGCGCCCAAGCGCGACTCACTTACCCACGCACAGGCCTTCGCCTGGAAGTCTTTACCACCGAACCGGGCCTTCAGGTCTATTCAGGTCATAAGCTCAATGGGAAGCTCCGGGGTAAGCGAAATCAAGCGTATGAAAAATTTGCTGGGATCTGTCTCGAAGCCCAGCACTTCCCGGATTCTCCCCACCACGACCACTTTCCTTCAACCATCCTTAGGCCCGGTGAAACGTTCCAGGCCACGACGACCTATAAATTCAGCACCAGTTCGAGGGAATGAGCTTTTTTTCAGTTGTAGAGGCATCGCCGCTTCGGCTATAAAACGCCCGTTTACCTACGGGAGTTATCAGCATGAACACTTTGCTTCTTTTCATCGGCATTTGGTCTACCACTTGCATCCAATCTCAGATCCAAAACCAATCTGGGTATGTCCAAGAAACTTACTCCATCCGAAAGGACGGGGCCTATGAGTTTACGCGGGACTGGTACCGGGACAGCTCGTGCCAAGACTTTGATCACAGCGACACCGAGGCCGGAACCGTTGAGATCGGTCGCAAGATCACTACGATCTTCACCCCGAACGATGTCTGGGAGGCCAACTGGAGCACCTCTGACGGAGTGGACGCCGGGGCCATCTTCGTTCGAGAGAACAAACTTCGCATCGGTCGCGGTGTTAAGAACAGCACATTTCGAAACACCATGCTCGGGATCTTCGACTACGTAAAGCAGTAACCGAATCTTGTGGTGCGGGGTCAGACACCCGCACCCTTTTGCCGACTAGCTCTGCACGACAAACCCCCAGACGAGAGTCACTTTCCCATCCACAACGAGACCCTTCGGTGGATTGGGAAAGGGCCCCGCCTCATTAAATGATTCAACCGCCGCTTCGTCGAGTTCCGTGACTCCGCTCGCCCCGATCACCTCAATTTCAATCACCTCTCCACTGGCGTTCAAGGTCACTCGCAGGGCCGTGATGTGGTCTGAACTCAAGCTCACCTGACGACCACTCACGGCGAACCTCGCCGCGGTTTCGTGGAGCGAGCGTCCCCAAAACTGCTCAAGCTTCTGGCGGATCCGAAGGTAGAAGCCGTAGTACTTAAACTCCACCGTATTGAGCTTCGTGGACCCCTCAGCTGGGATCTCCTTTAGGTAATCATTGCTCGCCATAGACCTGGCCTTCCTGCGACCGTAAGCGCGTGCTGTGGCCTGGAAAGGATTCTGTCCCAGGCCATCGGCGAGCTCCGAGAAGCTCAGGTCACGAGACCCACCGCCCGCTTGGAAAGGTTCGCTCTTTTGGGATTTGGATTGGCGGTCAAAGGAGCGAGTCTTGTCACTCAGGAAGGCGTCTTCCTTGGCCTCTCGCTTCTCGGAATCTATGGAGCGCACGATCTGACCAGCCACTCTTTCTTCTGAGAGCACTCGCACTCGGAGGGGAACGATTTTAGATTGCCTGATGTCTCTTCGGTGAATTGGCCTCAGCGTGAGTAACACCCCGTGAAGGACCGAGATCACGGCCAAGATAAGAAGAAAGGCTGCTCTTCGCTGAGTAGGGTTTGCGGCCATGAACTCAGTCTAGGTCGGTCCTCTGGATCTGATAACCCGCGGTGGCCCAGGGACCGTTGACTCCTGGAGTGGAGTTCTTTACTTTACCTTCATGAGTCAAAGAATCCGGAACATCAAAGTCACTATCCTCTCCGACGACTGGGCACTCCTGCGGAAACTCACCTACAAGTACCAAAGAGACGACGGCGTCTGGGAGCAGCACGTTCGGCAGGTCTACGACCGAGGCGACGGAGTGACCGCTTTACTCTACAACAAGGAAAGAAAGTCAGTCATTCTGACGCGACAATTTCGGATCCCGACCTATGAGAACGGCAATCCAGATGGGCACCTGATCGAGACCTGTGCAGGGAAGCTTGACGTGATCGATCCCGACGAATGCATGCGGCGAGAGATCGAGGAAGAGACGGGCCTTCGGGTGAGTGAGTTGACCCGCGTCTTCGAGCTCTACATGTCTCCAGGGTCGGTGAGCGAGAAGCTGTATTTTTATACCGCCCCTTATGACGACTCCATGCGAATTTCACGCGGCGGAGGTCGAGCGGACGAGCAGGAGAATATCGAGGTCCTTGAGTGTACTTGGGATCAGGCACTGGCCATGGTTCGGGAGGGAAAGATCCGGGACGCGAAAACGGTGCTCCTGCTTCAGTATGCGGAGCTTCAGGGCCTCATGCTGTAACGGGAGGCCCTCAACCGCAATCTCTAGGACGTCCGCTCAGTCGTCTTCATCGCAAGCGATGCCCTTCTGTAACCGAGCATCGATCTCTTCCAAAGGAAGAATCCCCAGGTCGAGCACGGCATCGTTAAAGCACCGGTCGCTGATCTTGAGATTCTTTTGCTGAAGGATGTGCTTCATCAAAACGAGCTTCTTGAAACCGTAGTAGTAAGAGGTCGCTTGCCCCGGCATGATGTAGGAGTAGCGCGAGAGCTCCGAGTCGGCGAAGGATTTCGAGAATCCGAGTTCATTCTGGAAGAGCTCAAGAACTCTCGCGGGCCTGATCCTCCCCAGGTTGAGCTCCGGATCAAGGAACATCCGGGCCACGCGCCAGAGGCGGCGCTGGAGGGTGATGAACTGGGCCTCTTTCGTGAGGTGCGGATAAACGAGGTCCTCAGCGTAAAGGCCCCACCCCTCGACGTTGACACTGTTATGGGCAAACCATGAACGGATCAGGGTCGTCCCACGCTCCTTCATGGCCTGGTACTGAACCCCGTGGCCGGGGATGGCTTCATGGGCCGCGAGAGTCACCACGGCTTCTTTGTAACTAAAATCATTTCGTTCACGCGTCGCCGGGGTAATCACGAACTGAGACGGGATGATGCGACCTTCACCAAACAGCGGAGACGGAATGAAGTGCGGCGCCGGCAGAGACTGGGCCTCGGCGGCCGTGGCAAACCGAATGCGGATCTCGGGTTTTCGCCGGAGAGTCAAGAGCTTATGCTTGAGCACAATCTGGTGCAACTCCTGAGTCGTTTTCTGGTACAACTTTAAGAGCTCTTGCTCATCGGTGAGAAACCCTTGGGCGAGGTAGTGAACCACCGACACGGGGTCACTCTTCGGGAGCTTGTGGATCAGTGCTAGGTCTTCACCCAATTCCTTGAAGCTCTTGTAGAGGCTCTGGTAATCGGCCTTGGCAGTCTCAATCAGGGCCTCCGCTCCTTCCCCGAGTTCGTACTGCTTTAACCGAAAGGCATAGAGTTCCGCGGGCATCACGCTACTGGTTCGCGCGTAGGGCAAAATCTTCACCCGCACGAAGTCCCGGTAGGTGGCCTCCTGGGCCTCGAGCTCTTTGAAGTCGTGCTCCCAAATCTTGGTGGGTGTGTTCGCTAGCAGCTCGCGGATACTGTTCAAGTAATCCGGCGAGTCCCTCAGATACGTCTCGACCTCCACTTTTGTGGGCCAGGTGCCGCTGATGCGAAGTGAATGCACGTGCTCTTGCCGGGCCGTAACGTAGGCGATGACCCCGTCAACCATCGGAAGCTGTTCCCGGTTCCCGCGGACGTAGGTCCGGAACCGGGAGAAGGCGTTCAACTGTTTGCGCTTGGGAGAGCCTTCGGCCAAGAGCTCCTTTAAGTTCAGGTAGATGACCTCGCTGACGGGAATAAATGGGATCAGACCGATGCGGCGGTTGAGTCCGTACTCCTCGAGTTCGAGGTTCACTTTCCGCTGAAGGATTTTTACATCGGTGTGAAACTCCGGCTCCAGTGCCTTCGCTTCAAGTTTGTCCAAGTACTTCTTCCACTTGTAACTGTGAGCGTACCAGGCGTAGTCGAAGTTCTTCGAGTACGGCGTTGTGAGTCCCTCGTACTGGTCAAAGCCCATCTCCGAAACGTACTCCGGAAAAAAGACGGCGATGCTCTTGGCATACTTCTGGGCCAGGGCCTTGGACTCAAGCCGCCAGTGCCGGTGGGCGGCCTCCGGGGTCCGGTACGCACACGCGCCACAGAAGAGTAAAAGAAGGGTCAATTGAAGGCGCACGCAGAGAGTCTCCTGTTAGAGTTTCCCGAAGTCATCAGTGGCCTCGATGAGCCGAGAGCGAATGCCAGGCTCAGAGGCCGAGTGCCCCGCGTCCGGAACGATGATGAGCTCAGAGGCCGGCCAGCGCTTATGGAGTTCGTAGGCAGAGGTGGCCGGGCAGACCACATCGTAGCGGCCCTGGATGATGCGGCCTGGAATCCGGGAGATCTTCTCAACGTTATTTAAGAGCCAACCGTCTTCAGTGAAGAAGCCCTCGTTGGTGAAGTAGTGGCACTCGATCCGGGCAAACGCATCGGCGAATTCATCTCCGGCAAAGCGCTCCACGAAGGCCGGGTCGAAATGGAGCTTCGAGGTTGATCCCTCCCAAACAGACCAGGCCTTGGCGGCCGCGCTTCGCACCGCCTGGTCCGGGGACGTCAGACGACGGTAATAGGCAGAGACCAAGTCTGCACGTTCGGCCTCAGGAATGGGAGCAAGGTAGTGCTCCCACGCATCGGGAAAGAGGAAACTCGCCCCGTCTTGGTAGAACCAGTCGATTTCTTTCTTCCGAAGGAGAAAAATGCCGCGCAGGATGAGCTCCCGAACTCGGTCCGGGTGCGAGATCGCGTAGGCCAGGGCGAGGGTGGAGCCCCAGGAGCCGCCGAAGACCGTCCACGAACTTACACCCATGTGGGCGCGAAGCTTTTCCATATCGGAGACTAAGTCCCAGGTGGTGTTCTCTCGAAGCTCTGAGAAGGGGCGGGATTTCCCACAGCCCCTTTGGTCGAAGAGGATCACCCGCCAAACTCGGGGATCGAAGAATCGGCGCATGGAGGGGTCCACCCCTCCGCCCGGACCTCCGTGGACGAAGACCACCGGTTTCCCCGCGGGGTTCCCCACTTCTTCGAAGTAAATTTCATGGAGCTCACTGACCTTCAGGTGACCGCTCCGGAGGGGCCCGATTTCAGGGTAGAATTCACGCATGCTCAATCCTTTTCTTTTCAGTCTACAACTGTTGCCAAATTATGGAAGAGGGATCGAGGAAAAGACACTTCTTTTGACAAGGAATCCGAGGCAACCTTTGAGAATTGTGAGAGAGAAGCTTACGGATTGTATTTTTCCAGGAATATTGCCGTAACTAGAGAAAATGAAGCAAGGTCTCAGCTACGGACGGATAACCTGGTCTTTTGCGGACGACTTCGATCCCAGGTTGCCCTGTCTGCCGGCGCCTATCTTTAACTTCACCCCCCTCCGGATTAATGGCCGAGAAAAGAGGCCTGATTTTTCTGACAAGGTCGCCCTCACGCTCCTGCGCCGAAGGAGCGAGCGCGCGATCCCCTTCCGAGAAGCCTACCGGCTCTGGCATCTCCGGGGGCTTCGTGTTGATCGCGACCTCGGAGAAGGCAGGGCCTTTCTTCGATGGCTTGACCGAGAACAACTTTCAGTGAACCTGGCCTCTAGGGATTTTACGCTCCACCGGTACTTCACCTTTGGAGACCCCCCTTCCCACGATCCCAACGACGAGCTGGCGCAGGACCTCTCATTCGCTCTTGCACCGGTCGAAGTGTACTCCCGCCGAGTCAAGCTCTACCTCCAGGACGCGGCGGTCCTCAATCTCCTCTCGCTGCCCTTTGGCCATGAGGAAGACTTCCTCAACCTCGTGCGACGGTACGTCGCCAAGCGGTTTGACTGGGAGCTTTGGAAAGCCCCGGCCCCCCTCTTCGTCGACTGGGTCAAAAGCGAGGCCCGCCGGCCCCTATTCCTACCAGGACAATTGGGTATCTGCTTGCCTCAAAAGAAGACCTAATTTTTTGTGGCCTCATCTTGAATTGCGTTAAGATAAACGGATGAAAGTTCTCTACAATCCCGACTCACTCTTAAACCTCCTGGCCTACGGGATTCAAATTCCCTTGAACGCTGGGCGCATCCTCACCACCCTTGAAACTCTCCGACGCCAGAATTTTTCGGTCACCGTGACTCGAGAGGGGGCCCCGCTTACGAAAGCGGATTTCCTCTCCGTGCATACGGAAGAGTTCGTCGCAAACCTCTTTGGAACTCCCCAAGAACGGCAGAACCTCATCCGGGAAACCTTCGAGCTCGTCGGTCCCAACGGCACCTACCACCGCTACAATCCCGAGAGCGCCTCTCGCCCGCTGGATGAAATCGTCGATCACGTCCTCCGACAAACCGCTCTCACTGTCCGGGCCGCAGCCGAAGCGCTAGAGACAGGAAGGGCCGTGTATCACCTGGGGGGAGGGTACCACCATGCCATGAGCTTCGGGGGTCGCGGCTTCTGCCTCGTCAACGACATCGTCGTCGCGGCCCGCTGGCTTCAGCGGCACCGAGGCGTGAAGCGCATCTGGATCATCGACGTGGATGCGCACAAAGGCGACGGCACCGCGGAACTCACCACCGGGGATGAATCGATTCAAACCTTAAGCATCCACATGAAAGAGGGCTGGCCACTGGACTCCCCCGAGTTCGATGCACAAGGCCTCCGGCACCCCTGGTTTATTCCGAGTGACGTGGACCTCGGTATCCCACGAGGAGACGAGGCCCAGTACTTACCCAAACTCGCCCAAGGCCTGGGCCAGCTTGAGGCCTCGGGTTCCCCGGAGCTGGCCATCGTCGTTCAGGGCAGCGACCCCTATGAAAAAGACGAGCTCCCAAGTTCCGGGGACCTGCGGCTGAGTCTGGCCCAAATGCGGGAGAGAGATTTTATGGTTTACGATTTCCTTAGGACCCGGGGAATCCCTCAGACCTATGTGATGGCCGGTGGCTACGGTGTCTTCGCTCACGAACCCTACTGTGCTTTCTTCGAGGGCCTGGTCCAAACGGGACGGCTGTGACATTTTATCAACGGATCCGCTGCTACTGTCAGGAACAACTGGAACCGGGCCCACGGCTCTTCGTTTCCCTCGTTGTTGGTCTCTTGATCGAACTCCTCGTCAGGCAAGAGAAGGGGCTTCCGGGCTTCGGGGTGAAGTTCCTCGCTCCATCCTTCGGGACGTTTTTTCTCCTGCTCTACTACCGGATCAGTGATGAGTTTAAAGACCGCCACACCGACGCGCAGTTTTTCCCCGACCGCCCTCTCCCCTCCGGGCGGTTGAAGCTCGAATACCTGACCGTGCTTCTTATCTGCGTGAGTGTGTTCGGAGGACTCGTGAACATCCTCTCGCCGTACGCCTGGGCGGAGTACTCCCTCGCCTTCGGCTTCACGGTTCTCATGGGGAAGTGGTTCTTCTTGGAAAAACTTCTGTCGCAGAATCGCCTCCTGGCCTTCCTCACCCATGCGCCGGTCGGTTTCTTCCTTTACTGGTACGCCGTCACGTACCTTCTTCGCAGCTACGGCGTCGACTGGGCATTCACTCAAACGATCTCGTTAATCGGCTTCATCGTCCTCCCGGGGCTCTCCTGGGAGGTCCTTCGGAAAACCTACCTCCCGGAGGACGAGCGGCCCGGCTACCAAGTCTACTCGACGATGCTCGGCTTCCGAGGTGCCCTGCTCTTTGCGGGCCTCCTCGTACTCGGGACTCTTCTGAATAATCTTTTCCTCGTGGTCCAGTTCGTCTCCCTCGCTTCGCTCAGTGGCCTACTCCTTTCTGTGAACCTCGGACTCATCTCAGTCATCGCCGCACATGCGGTTAGGCCTCGGATGAGAAACCTCAAGCCGATTGCGGAGCTCTACATGGCCCTGCACCTCCTGCTTCCGCTCCTTTTCCTCGGGTACGGTGCCTATGTTTCACGGTAAGGCGGGGTCCCTGGTTTTTCTTCGCTCTCTCGGGCTCCGGGTTCCGGAGTTTCGTGTCTTGACCCATCAAGAGATCGTGGCCCAGGGTGACCCGAAGAAGTACGACGAGCTCCTGGCGGCGCTGAAGACGGGATCCGCGGTCGAAGCTCGGGCCCACGCGTTCGCCGAATCCATGAAGCTTGACCTTTTCTCCGGAGATCGCTTCTGGGCGGTCCGCTCCTCCGGATCCCTCGAGGATTCCCAGAGAGATTCCTTCGCGGGGATCTTCAAGACCCGGCTCTTCGTCAAAGACCTCGCTCCTGCGGTGAGAGAGGTCTGGGCCTCGCTGTACTCGGAGAAGGCCCGCGCCTACCTTGAGGAGCGAGGTCTTCTTGACCGAGACCTCAAGATGGACATCATCATCCAAGAAATGATCAACGGAGATAAGTCCGGGGTCCTCTTCCAGGCCAATCCCACGGGTCTCGTCACCGAACAAGTCATCGAGGCCGGGTATGGCCAGGGCCAAGGCATCGTGGACGATCGAACGGACACTGACCGCTACTTGATCGAAGGTGTGGAGATCAAAGAGGCGCAGATCCGAGAGAAACGGCGCTTCCTGACCCTCGAGGGAGACGCCATGATTGAGGCGCAGGTTCCCGCAGAGCTTGCGAGTGTCAGCGTCTTATCTCAAGGAGAACTCGAAGCCCTCCTGACCGCCTCGACGATTCTTAGCACGCACGTCGACGTCTTCATGGATCTGGAGTTCACGTTTGACCGGGGAGAACTCTTCCTCCTTCAGGCAAGACCCATCACAACCCTGGCCCCGAAGCGTGACACCCTCATCTTTGATAACTCAAACATCGCCGAGAATTACCCCGGCGTCTCCCTCCCGTTGACCTATTCGTCACTCTCCCGAGGGTACTCCACCAACTTTAAAAATCTCCTCCGCTTCGTGGGCCTACGAGATTCCGATTGGCGCTACCTTCAGACTCACCTCGACGCTCTCACCGGGTACTGGGGAGGCCAGATCTATTACAATCTCAATCACTGGTACGCCGTTTACACGCTCCTCCCCTTCGGTGCCGCCGGGGCGGTGAAGAGCTTCAACGACATGGTCGGGATCAAAGACCAGGGAAGCCTCAAAGCTCCGGAGAGAACTCTTCTAGAAAAACTTCGCCTTGTCCTGCGGATCCTTCCTCGGTCGCTCTCCTTTGTTCTGCGGAACGATTCCTACCAGAGAGACTACTCCCGCCGCTTCCAGGACCTGCACCGCCGCCACTCTGGGCCCCTCGAGGACCAGGTCTTCGGCCTCCTTCGCCGGTTCACCGACCTCGAGAGCGAGTACATCTCCATGATTCATGTTCCGCTCCTGAACGATTTCTATTCTTCCCTTCTAAACCGTGCGTGCCGGCGGCTCGCGGCCCGGCTTCATCCCGAAGGCGAGGGTTACTACAACGATCTTCTGGGCCACCAGGAAGACCTCGAAAGTGCCCGTGCGATCACGTCCCTCCTCGCTCTGGCCGACCTCGCTCGCGGGAATCCCCAACGGCTCGCCGCCCTCGAGCGAGGAGAAGCCCCCCTCGACGAGGAGTTTCGCTCCCTTCTAGCAGCGCACTTTGAGCGCTACGGGGACCGCTCCCAGTGGGAGATGAAAATTGAAACTCCGACGGCCCGGGAAGCGCCGGCGGTGACCCTGAGACTGATCCTCGAGTACGCAAAGGACTCCCGAGATCGAAAAGCGCAACGCCGTCAAGACAAAGAGAAGGGCGCCAGGGCCTTAGCCGAGCTCAATGCCGCTGGGCTGCGCCGTCCGTTCGCTTGGCTCGCCTTCCGGTTCCTTTTTACCCCTTGTGTGCGCTCCATCGCCTTCCGCGAGGCCGCGCGCTTTGACCGCGTCCGCTTCAAGGGACTCTCACGCAAGCTCCTCCTGGGCCTCGGAGAAAAACTCGTCACCGCCGGAGTCCTGACCCACACCGAGGACCTGTTCTACTTAACCTTCGAAGAACTTCGCTCCCTCACACAGGAGAGCTTCGGGCCCAACTACTGGAGGGAGTTGGTCCCGCTGCGGAGGCGTCACCTCGACGCGAACAAAGACCTCCGACTCCCGGATCGGATCATCATCAATTCTCTCACGGGTCTTGAAAACCTCGCGCTCTCCCAGGTTCCTAGATCCACCTCGAGCTTCGCCGGGATACCGTGCTCCGGAGGGATCGCGGAAGCTGAGTGTGTGATCGTCACCGACCTGACGAGTGCGCCGTCGCTCTCGGGAAAGATTCTCGTGGCCGAACGGACTGACCCTTCCTGGGGCTACTTCTTTGTGGGGGTGAAGGGAATCATCATCGAGAAGGGCTCCATGCTCTCCCATGCGGCGATCATTTCTCGGGAGCTCGGGATACCGTGTGTGATCAACGTCAAGGATGCGACCCGCAGTTTAAAGACCGGCATGAGGCTCAAGCTCGACGGAAACCGTGGAACCGTGACTCTCCTCGATCCCTCACCGAGGGCAGGAGGCTAGATCTCTCGGCAGTAGGGCCCTTGGAGCTTACTTTTCACACAGGCCTCGAGGACCTCCACTGTTCGAACCATCCCGGCCCCGATCTCCCGCGCCCACTCTGCTTCGGAATGACCTAGGTCCTCGTTCATGTTTTCAAGCAGTGGGGCCGGAAGTCCCAGGGCCTGGAGGATCTCGTCCATGAGAAGGCGGCTCACGCGCCCGTTCCCCGAGAGGAAGGGATGGATCGCCACCAACCAGCGCTGGGCCCGAGCGGCCAGGAGAATGGGATCCTGGGCCTTCGTCGGAATCGCTGCGAGGTCTCGGTTCAGCTCCCGCTCCCAGCGCGAGAGTTCCGCAGGAACCCGGCGGTGATCAAGGTATTGGATGTAGCCGCACCGGCGCCGTTCACCGCGGGCATTGATGAAGGCCTTGCGCGGATCTTTCGTTGGGGCCCAGTGTTTGACGTCAGTGTAGGCGTAGAGGTCAGCACGAAACTTCCCCTGAAACTCCGCGGCCCGCTCCTCGAGGCAAAGGGTATTGTGCCACGTAAGGAGGGGCCCGTACTCAAGCGCGCCGAAGCGTTTGACTTGCTGGTCATCCACCGAGTAGTACTCTTCGAAGGCCCGCCCAATTTCATCAGACGTCTCCCGAAGACCAAACGGCCCACCTTGGTAGGCGGTGCTTAAGCGATGGAGCTCGAGGATGCGGGAAACCTTGACCTCCGGGATTCGACCACTCGCCTGGTTCTCCTTTGCCTTTTGGGCCACAGAGCGCTGGGCCTCATCCCAGGAGCGCCAAGTGGCGGGAGCGGGATCGTACACCGACTCGGGGTGAAGAGTACCTGGGGCATGAGTCTTGGCCCGAAGCCAGTCGCGCTGTTCGATGAACCGAGGGGCCATGACGTCGGCGATCCGGAGGGGCTCGGAGAGGCCCAGGGCCTTGAGGTTGGTCAGCGATTTCTGGTAGCGCAGTGAGAGTCCGCACAGGTCCAATGTTGAGGGCAAATACTGGGTCGATGCCGAAGTGAGAATTGGGGGGCAAGCCACTCCTTTGTTGTCCTGACTCTGACATCCCATAAGAAGCATGGGTATGAATACCCCACTGATGCATAGCCGCCACGAGTGAGAAGAAGACATCGATCGACTCCCATTAGCCATAAAAAATTTTGCTCAAGTTGAGAGTAGCTTAGTGTCCGATAATTCACCAGTGGTATCGGTGGGGAGTTGGATGCGAGGAGCTCAAAACATCAAGGGCAGTTTAACGGTTCAAAACTCCGGGAAAATGTTCCTCTAAAGTTTACGAGCCCTGAGTCCGATGAGACGTACTGGATTAATAAACTAATGGGATTGGCATGAAGACACATTTGATCCTTACTCTCCTTATGAGCGTCCTCTTTTCGAGTGCGACGTACGCGCAGTACACTTGGCGTACGTACACGTCATCTCGAGGGGCCACATGGACCCGGTGCCTCGACTCCCAAGGGGTCCCTGCGGCGAGTATCAATTGTGAGCGGCAGATGCCGCAGAATGCTCAGTGGCGGCCTTATTCGAGTTCTCGGAGAACCAGGATGGAATGCGCAGATGTGAGTCGGAATGTGTGGATAGACAACTCCATCTGTCGGGCAAAATTTCCGCCCCGCTACGAGTGGCGTACCTACAGTCCTTCTCGCGGGAGGAGCGTCCGCGAATGTATCGAGGTCCCAAGAGGGGAGCAAGTGCCCAACACACGCCTTTGTCCGCCTGATGTTTTCGAGTGGACTCGGATCCATCGGGGTAGTGCCCATGAAATGAAATGCATGAATGTGGCGACGAACACGGAGGTCCCAGACAGTAACTGCACGCGCCGGATCTCCGTCGACGACTGCGACGACTCGACTCCTCAAGCGGTAAGACCTTTGTTTAACCTCATCGACTACCTCGGAAGTGGTCCAGGGATTTGAATAAACTCCCGATGAAAATCATGCTCATCGCACTCATTTTCACAATCGGTCTCTTGGTCGTCGCGAGCGTTCCGGAAACCGAAACAGTCCATCGGCTAAGCGGTCATCCCTTCTGGAGCCCGAGCATCCCGGATCAGATCGCACGGATTCCACGGAGCAAGTTCACCCACTTCATCTTCACCGAGCGCTTCCTGTGTAACGAACACGAGGCCTGCAACGGAGACACGGTCCTGTACATGCAGAAGGGCCAGCTCACCCGCGGCGTTGTCACCGGGATCTACTCCGACACAAGTGCAGAAGTCACCGGGTTGATCTCGGCCGTACCACTCAAGGTCGATGCCCGAGACGTGGCCGTGACGAAGCCTGGCAGCTGCTTGAACAAGACCACCGACGTTTGCGTCGGAAGTAAGGCGCGCTGGAGCACTCCCAGCGAAGGCCAGCAACACGGAGTGATCGCTGCGTATTTCCCCGACGGCCGCATCCTCATCCGTCAGGATCAGGCGCTCCTCCATGCGGGGCCCGAACTAAAGACCTACACATTCACTCCACCGCCCGTGACTCTCAAAAGTCTTGCCTCGAAGAGCGGTCCGGTCATCGACTTTGACCCTTGGGACGGCTGTCGGAATCCCGCGTACGGAGGCCACGCTATCCAGATTGAAAAAGAAAAATGGATCCGGCGAGACTGCATGCCAGATACCCTCTACGTCTGGGGCCCGGAAGATCTCATACCTACGCTCCGAGCTCACATGTCGGGAGACCGGTGGCGCACCGAAGCCGTTCAGGGCCAGGACGCGCTCCTCTGGCTCTCCCGGACCCCGGCCTCGACCTTTGGCTACGGCTCCCGCGACGAGTCCGGCGGCCTCCTCGCCCGGGTGAAGCTCAAACCGGGGGTGCGCTTTAAGCTCGTGGACGCCGGAATGCCGGACTGCTGGCGCCTTCCGGAAGAAGAGATCGAGAACACTGTCTACGTGAGAACCGACGTGCACCCAAACAACGTCTTCCGGGCGGGCCCGGAGATCATCCAAGAGGACTTTGGCCTCTGCTCCACAGGACCGGTGCACTCCTGGAGTTTCGCTCGCCAGGAAACCTTCGACGAACTTCTTCGCGACGTCTCACGGAACCTCACCGCCCCTCCGAACGAAACCTACACGTACACAAGCTGGAAGCGGCCGGGAGAGACGGAGCATCAGATGAAGCTCTTCCATCAGCCACTCGACTACTACCCCTTCACCCAGCATCAGCTGATCAATACGCTCGGGCGGCAGCGGGCCCTGGTGGACGCCAAGGTCGGAGCTATTACCTTCGCGCCGGGGGTGAGCCCACGGCCCGAGGATCATTTCTCCACTCGGTACCCGATTTGGTTCAACCCAACCCCGGGGAAAACAAAGTAAAGGAGTCGGGCACTATTTACCTAACAAAATATTTGTTTGTAACTTTTCCGATTTGATCAAATAATTAACGGGTGAGTTAAGCAAACGATCAACCCCCTGATGGAGGATGTAAAATGAAAGTTCTCGCAGTTCTCTCGCTTTTGACCCTGGTTTCTTGCTCGAGTGTGAAGCACCAGTCAACCCCGGCCACCGTTGCCGAAGTTGCTCCGGCCGCCGAAACAGAGTTCGCTCCAGATGAGTACGACCGTGTCCCTGCCAACGAGTGCGACCGCGCACGCTACCGCACGTGCCGCGAGGCCCGTCGGAACGACGTCGCCGACCGCTACATGCTCGGGAACGACGGCACGCTCTTCCGTCGCATCAACGGTGCCGTCTGCGCCGTCACTTCTGGCGTTGAAGATTTCAAAATCTCTCAGCACCCGAACGACGTTGCGGTTGTCTACTTCAAGAAGACCAATCACCTCTTCCTTCTGAACATGGATCGGGAGCGTCGTCCGAACGGCCAGTGCCCATCCTCTTCAGGAAACATCCGCAAGCTGATGGACAACGTGAAGAAGTACACCGTGACTTCTAACCAGAACACCACCATCGTCAACGCAGCTCTCGACGAGTCGGGCAACTTCCGTGCGTGGGATAACACTCGCGTCGTTTACAGCGACCGCGGCGTCGAAGAGTTCCAAATGAACCAGTGCTTCGGCACTGCGAACAAGAGCTTCAGCTCTTACGTTCTCTTCACCCGTGACATCTCGGATAACATCACGAAAGTGAGAGTCCGGAACGGCATCTTCGCCAGAGACGAATCTCAGGTCGTCCGCGAGCGCTACGGCCGCATCAACGCCTTCGTTGAGTCTCAGCGCGTTTGTCAGTAATCGCCCTCTGAAGCTTCGAGACTACCCTGGAAACGGGGTAGTCTCTTCTCGAGCACCCCTCTCCTCTTTTGAACCTGAAGTAGTTCCTCTCATCCACCCAGGCATCACCAGCAACGATTCCGTCACATAAGCTCTGCTCTATCACCTCTTACTTCTTACCTTCGAGATGTCTCCTTTGAATATTTTTCATGCTCGTGCTCCCTCGGTAGAGTTCCGGTGTACTCTCCACTATCCATGAAACTCCTACCGGTGCTCCTCATCCTTGTCTCAACTCTCGATGCCGCTGCGGCGATCTTTGGCCGAGACGACAGGATCGCCATCTCCACCGGCACGAGGGGCCACGCTCTTTCGCGCTCCACCGCCGTCGCAGTTTTAAACTCCCTCCATGAACCCTCGAATCCTGGATGGATCAAGCTCTTCCCCGATTCCCTCGAAGGTATGCTCTGCCCGGAGGAGCGCTTCTCCCGCAGCATCTCCCTGCCCTACGCGTGCAGCGGTTTCCTGGTCGCTCCGGACCTCATCGCCACCGCAGGCCACTGCATGGTCAACACCGGCGAGAGCCGCAACGAGACGGACACCTACTGCCAGGCGTACTCCTGGCTCTTCGATTACCAGGAAGGGATCGACACCGACAAGGTTCCAGCAGAGAACCTCTACCGCTGCAAGCAAGTGGTCTACGCCGTCAAAGACGAAGGGGCCCCGTTCCGGGACTATGCTCTGGTTCAGCTCGACCGACCGGTGAAAGGTCGCAGACCTCTCCCGCTCGCCCCAGGGGCCCTGCCACCGAACGAAGTCCTCTCGATGATCGGCCACCCCCATGGGACTCCTGCCAAGCTCTCCCACAGCGCCCGAATCCTCCTGGACAACCGCACGAGAGAAAGCTTCATTACGACCCTCGATGCCTTCGAAGGAAACAGCGGCAGTGCCGTATTTAACTCCCGCAACGAAGTGATTGGAATCCTCGTCGGGGGGACACCCAGCCAGGGGCTCATTCCCTCGACCGGACGCTCCTGCCAGGTCTACAACCGCTGCGATGAAAGAGGAGCGAATTGTCTCTCCGTCGATACAGATACCTCTGTTTTCCCTGGGTATCAGCGCGTGGGGACAGAGGTCCAGCGGATCTCAGCGCTGAAAGAACTGAGGGATCAATACCAGCAAACGGAGCGCCAGAGCCTGGGTTCAACTCGTCCCTAGGCTGCACCTCACGGCCAAGAAAACTTCCTAGTCTGGGATCGGAAGATTCTGCTCCTGGTACCAGCGGCGGATCTCTGGCATTTCACGCAGGTACCTCCAGTTATCTCCGTAATCTCTGTTGCTCGGGTGAGCACCGCTTTGGTAGCGTTGCGGGATCTGCCGATTGTTTTCCCACCGAGGGGCTAGAAGCTGACCGCCATCGATTGCCGTGCTACGAACACCGTGACCATTGATCGCAGATGTTGCGGATCCCACGTCAGAGAACCAGACCCGTCCCGAAGAATCTCGCATGAGCGTGTAATGCAGACTTCGATCTGCAGAATGGTACACATACACATCTACGTCCCCATACAATTCATTCCTCGTACGATACGTCACCCGAGCTTGCCGGAAGTCGGGCCTTGCCCCCGCCTCCCGGATGGTAACCTGCCTCGGGTCAGGCACTAAATGGAGATCGGATTGATGGTGGATTCGTGCCTCGTTGAGTATTGGCCGAGGTGAATCGACACGAAGGTAATCCGCGCCTCGCTGATAGTTCTCATGGTCGACCAAACTTCGGTTCACAGGGATGATTCCCTGGAGCTGAACTGGATCTACTCGAGGCATCGGTCCTGCAGCAGACTCTAGTCGCTGAAAGAGGAACCGTTGGAGCTCCGGGGCCGCCGCGAGGAACTCTTCCCCTGGGCCTTTGTCGTAGCCTCCTTGACCTGGGATTCCGACATTCCTCGCGGGAAGAAGCCGGAAGGAAAGGGATGAATTTGAGCGGTAGAAAACCCGAGTGGTGGTCTGCCCATTAACCGTCACCGCCACATTCACGAAAACTCGGCCCTGGCCGTCCGTGAAGAAGTCGCTGACTTGGTACGAGGCGTTTCGAGCACTGAAGGCGTGACGAGGAGCAATCCCATAGCGTTCAAACGCCGGGTGGGAGGGAATATTTGCTGGTGCTGGAGAGGGAGCGACAGCCGCTGGTGTTCGAGAGGCTGGTGCAGCTTGTGCAGGGGGCGTAGCGCTCGCTGGAGCTGGGGCCGGAGCTCGAGCAACGGGAGGTGCGAACATGGCGCGGGCCTCGGGAGAAGGTCGGATCGATTCAAGCTGCACCCCGGTGAGGGTGTAGCGCTGGCCATAGGCGGTTGAGATGACGATGGCACCTTGTGAGGGAACCACTTCATCGATCCGAGCGCTGATACGACCACCCGGGAGATCGACGGAGACAAAAGGGTCCGGAGGAATACGCCCCTCATTCAGAGAAGTCCGAACGCTTTGGACGGCCGGATCACTGGAGGCCGGGAGCCGTGGGTTCGTGGCCGTCGCACGAGCGCGGGTCTCGAACACTTCTCGGGCGGTGGAGGATTGGCGCATCGACTGAAGCTGGCCCTGCCGAGCGACGAACTCACCGCCATCCTCGAGGCGCATCCGGACCTCGCCGAGGAGTCTATCCACACTGAGGATTTCTCCTACCTGCCGGACTCCGTTCCCCATGTCAAAAGAGACGTAAGGATCTCGTGGAACCGCGCCACTATTGAGTGCGGTGCGAACATTTTGATAGCTCGGCTCTGGGTGGGGTCTCAGATCAATCCCTCGAAGCGAGGCTGTGGTTCGAATCTGAGCAAGATCTTCTCCCCGGATAACCATCTCCCTTCCATCCGGAAGGTTAAGCCGGACTTCTCCGGAGACTCTGTCGACTCGCGTGAGCCGACCCTCGAAGACTTCACCGAAGGGGTTCGTGAATGAGACATTAGGATCCGCCGGCATTTCTCCGCGCCGAAACGCTGCACGGATGTTCTCGTAAGCGCTGTCCGGATGGGCGGGGATCACAAGACTCTGGTGCGGAGGTGCCTGCGCGAATACCTGCCGAGCGGTGTCGCTGTTTCGAAGCGTATCGGCGTTTCGGCCGGACAAGATCTCAAGTTCACCATTGGGGTGGCGAACCTCGACCCCTTCTGGAAGAATCCTTTCGATTCGGACAGGAAGTCGTTCACCAGCAATGGGGTGTAAGTAAGACGCATGAGGCTCATCTGGAACTCTTCCCCCTCGGACTGAGCTCAGGGTCGGATTCGCATTCACCGATAGTGAAGCCACTCTTTCTTGGGTCTGAGGTCTCGGGGGAGTTTCAGGTGGTCGAGGAGAACTAGCTGCAGGAGGAGTTGCACCACTGGCTACCGGCGGACTCGGGGGACTTGCTACCTGCGGGGCCTGAGCACTCGGTGCTGGCGGCGCCGAGGTCAATGGAGGCTGGCGGCGAAGCTCTTCCGGGGAAACACCAACGATGGAGTTTTCCATGAGCAAGCGTCTTTCGTCTGGCGAAAACAACGGAGTAAAGACTTCGGGTGGAACCGGCGGAGGATCTGGCAGGGGACCCCGGAGGATCTCTGCTTTTCGACGGAGCTGCGCCGGAGTGTAGTTCCCGACCTGTGCCGGAGCTCCGTTCGCACCTCTCTCCCCTAATCCCACCAAGTGGGCCGCGACGATCGCATTTTCCTGCTCTGGAGTTAAGGACTTGCCAAGAATTCGTCGCGCCTGATCCAAGCGCTGCCGGTAGGGCGCGAGCCGTCCCGCGGCCCTGAGGGAGTTGAGACCCCGTTGAAGGCTCGGGAACTGGGACACCGCCCGTGCTCCATGCTTGAGAAACGCAAAGAACGCGGCCGGTGGCATGATGAAATCACTGAGGGTCTGGCAGATGCGGCGGCTTCTGGCCTGGGTATTAAGGCACCCGAATTCCGTGTAGCTCTCTTTCACCATATCCGTCAGTTTACTGACAAGAAACGTCATAAGTTGCCGAGACACCGCGGAAGCCGCGTTGAGTGCTCGGGGAAAAGAGGCTTCCTGGTAAGCCTTGTCGTACTCGGTATAAATATAAAGACGGATGGAATTGGCGAACTGAAGACCAGCGTCTAGTGCTCGGCCTGTGCGCTCTCCAGCACCTCGAAGGTCCGTGATGTTCTCCCAAATGAACTGCGCCGCCTGCCCCAAGAAAGAGAGCAGGTCTCGGACGGAATTAAAGATCCCGGTTCCACAGCCGCGGAGGAAGTCGAGGCTACTCTGAACGCCGCTGGCGCGAGGCTGCTCGCAGCGCATGAGTTCATCGGCGGGAACGTACTTACAGGCATCACTCTTCGTGACGACATCACAGAAAAGGCGCATCTGTTCATCGAGACTTCCGTTGGACATGACCTCGCTTTCGCAGGTCTCGCGGAGGAAAATATCTCTGGAGGGAAGGTCAGAAGGATCGAGGTAGCCGCCACGAATCAGATTCGTCACAACCCTACGGGCGGACTCACTTCCCCGCTGGGAAGTCCCAGAGGCACTCGAGAGGAGAATTAAGAATGAGAGAGCAAGCGAAACAACCGCTCTCATGGCCGGGCCTTCAGCGCTTCATCAAGGCCCGACAGCACAGTCTCAAACTTCGGCTTCGAGGCCAGGGGCGCCGTAAACAGGAGCTGAATGAGCCGCTTGGGCCCATAAAAATGCCGCTCCCGGTAGGTCACCTTCGTGCTGGTCCGATCCACATAGGTACCGGAGAAGTCCACCACGATGTCCGTGCCCACTTTCTTGACACTCTCTACAGTCACCGTCCACTCCGTGATGCTAAAAAAGCTCAGAGTCATCCGCTTCCTCGACTGGAAGGTCTCTGCGAATTCCTTCGACTGATAGTACGCCAGATCGGTGGGAGACTGGGTGGTCTGGCGCTCAAGAACGATGCGAGCGTCTTTCATTTCGGGGTGTTTCCAGAACTCGACGCCGTTGATGGCCTTGTCAAAGTACCAAGAATTGCTGGCGATCGCGGGTCCGCCAGCGAGCAGTGAAATGAGGATAATGAGACGTAGAATAATCACAGAGAATTATCGGTGAGGTAGGCAAAAATATGAGGGCTTTGCGGCCCTGAGGAACCTAGGGATTCCGGCAAAGTTCAGCAGTACTTCCGCTGCAAGGAGAATGGTTGACCGGTTCAATCTCCGCGATCCCATTCTTCTCGTGCCGGTACTTTGAGATCTCCCGGTAGACCAGTGCACGGATCCTATTGATTTGCCCAAGCGGTCGATTGTCCGGGTGCGCGTGCCAAGGATTGAATCTCGCGTTCTCACAAAAGTTGACCAGATCCTTCGACGTCACATCTGACTGGCGCTGAATCTCAAGGTCAGCGACCTTGATCAAGGGAGAAGTCTTCTCGTCCCAGGATTTCCTTGGGTCC
Source organism: Pseudomonadota bacterium (assembly GCA_027487515.1). GTDB lineage: Bacteria > Bdellovibrionota > Bacteriovoracia > Bacteriovoracales > Bacteriovoracaceae > Peredibacter. The sequence goes on along the minus strand of JAIYDL010000010.1, from coordinate 32,549 downwards.
TCGACGATCTGGACGGTCGGATTCTGGTTGAGCTGAACGTAGAAGGTAAAGCAGCTCCCTTTCGAGGCAAGAGTTTCTCCGAGCCTTTGGCGCAGGAAATCTCTCGGCGCATCCTTTCCGGGAAGGGGATCTCTTCTCGTCTCACACGGCAGCGCATGGTAGCGCACCGAATGGGTGCCGAGCTTAAACGGCACCGCTGAGTGGAAATCCTGCTGGAGAGGATGGGCCATCTTGATCCGTGCCGCCAAGAGCCTCTGGGCACTGATCGGATGGGTCGCCGCAAAGCGGATGAAGTCGAAGGTGGAACCTTGAGACGCCGTCTTCACGAGATCGGTATAGTCGGCGCCGTCTTTCGAGAAAAACTCTTTCATGTTGGCCAACAAGAAATCATGGGTCCCCGTCGGAGTCCCCGGGACATTCATAAGTTTGATCGCCATCCCTCGAACATCCGAGTCGAGGTCGTGCTTCGCCTCACCGTTGTTGGCCCCGTTCGAGAAGCGGATCCACGAGTCGTAGCTCGCAGCTTTTTCAAAGATTCCTTTTTGGTTGGCCCGCGGAAGGAGACTCGGATCGATCTTCATTTTGGCCCGGACACAGGCATGGGTCTTCGGGTGCGCGTCTCGTCTTACGTAGTCGTCCCCAACTGAATCTTTAATCAGGAGTTGTAGAGTATCATCGAGGATGACTTCCGCTTCCCGGTCTTGGGCCTGGGTCCAGACTTCACCGAGCTCTGGTGCGGGAAGCTCAGAGAGGAGCGACGCCGCAGACCGATGAATTTCACGCTTATCATTGACGGAGCAAGCGACCAGCGAAATAGAAGACAAGATCAGGAGGGCTTTTTTCAAGGGATCATCCTTTGGTGCATTTAGTTTAAACCCAACCGCCCGCGAGAAGAATATGGAAAGGAGTTCCACCCAATTGCCGTCTCCAGACAAGTGTCCATTTTCTAAACAGTGCGTGGTCCCTAAGCCTCCGAAGGTCTGCACCGTTTGAAGCTAGGGTTTTGGCACACCTCCTGCAGAAGTGTTCACAAAAGGTACAGTTGCACGGGAGGAATCCATGAAAAAGATATCGGCGATGTTTACAGGGCTCGCACTCATGACGTCTGCCGTCGCCGAGGAGGGATCAACCTTGAGCCTCCTGGCCTACACGGCCCCAACGCCCCTCGACTGGTCAACACCGGGGACTCTCGTTCGTTCAACCCTGGCCAACAGTACCCTCGCCGTCATCGGCCGCATGGAACGGCAAAATGGGTTCGACGAAGACGGAAGACCTGTGGTTCAAAACGTCTATGCTTACCGCCACTATCCTCACGCGATTTCTCATATCAACGTCGAACTCAAGTGCCGCAATCAAGAGACCATCCTGACTGGGAAGACAGGACTCCTCTCATCCTTCGAGTACCTCAGTCGGTGGCTCTTTCAAGGAAGTAGCTTGGACACTCTGATCCTCGATACCCCGGGAAGTTTGATTCGGAAGGAAGCGATTGAGGGATGGCTCGGCCCGCTCACAGAACGGGACATGGTCCGAAAGCTCACGTTCAAAATTAATGACTCCATGTGCGCCTACTTAACAAACTACCTCGAAGAGTACAAAAAGCATCGGCTCGACAGAAGCTACGGCGGACTGGACTCCTTCCCGTTGAGGGGCAAAGGGGGTGGCTGCGCCGCTTTCGGCATGAGCTTCCTCCAGGTCGCAGGCTTCAACGAACCTCTCTTCGACGAAACTTGGGCGAGGGAGCTGAAGATTCCAAATCGCTATGTTTCTAGGCGAGAGCGGTTGGCAGAAAGAGGATTTTACAGCTTCGTTTTCTGGCGTAGAAATGGCAACTGGAGCAATACGAACCAAGACTCAGTGCCTCTGCGGTTCTGGGATCCGCAAAAACTCTATGACTGGCTCGGCCGTGCTGCAACGAGTGAGCAAGCCGGAGCTGGAAGCTACGAGGTCCGGCCGTGGAGTAAGGAAAAAATGCTCGAGATCACCTATGACAGAACCGACCGGCAAGCTTCGGGTCAGCCCTACTGGGACGAGAATGTCTTCCAGGATGATTACAACCGCTAGTGACACCCCTCGCAGCAAGGATGCTGCTTCACAGAACCAACGAGATCAATCTAAGGCGATTCTTGTGAGTCGTTTTCTAAGGCCTAAAATTGGTTTTTAAGAAATTGATCATGAGTTGACGGAATTTCCTCTGGCCACGACCGTTGCCTTCTGGAGTTCCTCCCAGAAAGAGTCTCGCCTTCGTCACCGCGTGGACACTGATCTCCACTGTCGTCGGAGGTCCAAGAGGCAGGCGCACGGCACCGTGACCTGCGTTTTCCGCACACGAAGAGATTACGGGGTAGGCATAATTCGAAGACTTTAAGCGCTCCTCGATCTCTTGCATGAACAAGCAGGAAGGCCAGAGGAGATCATCTCTTCCGCCCAGTAAAAGGAGCGGACCACGGATTTTTTCGACCGGAATTGCGGCCCTCTGGTAGGCGGTCTTATTCTTCTCCCTTGAATCCAAAAACCACGGGGTACGGATTTTAGCAACCGACCCGTCCGACATCTTATGATCCGCGTACTTCCCGGTCCAATTCACGTACGGAACCTCACCTCCATCTACGATGAAAGGGGGAAGCTCTGGTTCTAGCTCATCCGTTGTGAAAGTTTTCTGAGTCATCCCCTGCCAAACCACGGAGCTCGGGACTCGGGCAATGACCCCACTCACCTCTGGGAGAAGGGAGCCTAGAAGGAGCGCTAACTCTCCCCCTCGAGAAACTCCATTCAACACGATCGGGGAATGCTGGAACTGTGGGTGCGAGCGAAGAAAACCAATCGCCTGTCGGAACAGCTCAAGATCAACTCTCAGGAGATCCTTGTTGACTCCAGGAGCATTGAAATACGCCAACCCGAGGGCCGGGTAACCTCGGTGAGCAAAATACACAGACTCCTCCTCCCCTGCTTTCAATCCACCCTCGGAGCCTGAGAAAGAAATAATCACTGGCAGCCCTGGAGTGACGCCGCTTTTCGGGACAAAGAACTTGTGCGGAGTTTTGAGCGGTGTCGCGACCTCATCAACAGTGCCTCTCCGGCCGACGAAAGGGAAGGTTCTCACTGCGCTCACTTCGTCCCCGTTCAAGACGGTAACTCTGAAGGTCCTCGGGGCCTCCGGCACTTCTCCAGAGTCAACCATGGACCAAAAGAGGTCTTCAGGAGACTCAGAGAACACCGACACATCTGGTCCGGGAGAACTTTGCGTTTGCCCTTTCTCAGAAGAAACAACATGAAACTCTGACCTGTAGAGCCGTTTCCCGATGTTGGTTTCAAACCGCAGGTGATACTTCGTCAAAGGTTCGAGCTCCGAAATCTTCACGACGATCTCATCTCCAAGAGCGAGATCTGGAGTCTCCTGGAGAGCCCCGTCATGGTGGGATTCGAAGAGCTGGATCCGCGCCCGAGACTCAGAGGAGATGTGACGGCGAAGATTCCCTTGAGCACAGGAGGCGAGAAGGCCACAAAAAAGGAACAACTTAAACGACTGAGATCGCATCACCGGAACTCTCCTTGAATCGGGAATTTTTCAAACTTCATCGTGTCCATGAGACCCTCATCCCAGGGTGCCCGACTGGACCAGAAAATATGAGCATCAGGTCTTTGAGCGGGCCTCGTATCCAGACTCCCGGCCGGAACCATCAACAGAGCAGGGTCCTTCACCCGCATCGGAACGGCAGACCCGCACTCTCGACAAAAGCTCTTCGCGTGCCTGGTTCCGGGGAGATTGAAGGTTTTGACTAAGTCCTGTCCAGAGACCCAAGTCAGCTGGGCCGTTGTAGAAAACATGTTCGCCGCGTACGCTGCTCCCGTGTCCTTTTGGCAGAACGTACAGTGACAAAGGTAGAAGCTATCGAAGGCTCCCCTCACCTCAAATTTTACCACGCCACACAGGCAGGACCCAGAAGACAATTGACCCATGGCTAAACATCCCTATTGTTACAGAGGGCTTCGACCGCCTCACTTGACTACGCTTTAAGTCTAAACAAAGATTTATTCTAAAGGAAAATGATTTCGGCCCATGACTTGTCATGGTTTGAGCACAAAAACCCAGGGAGAGATCCCTGGGCCATTGATCGACTCAAACGCTCCCCTAATCAACTGAATCCAAACACTTCTCTCCGACCGTGACAAAGAAAGCATCCATGACAAGACCGTGAGGGGCTGCCAGTAACTCTTCACTCGCCTTCAAAAGAGTACGCGGGTTTAAATCTTTCAAGAACTCCCGGGAAGACTCTCCCAAATAAAACTTTCCAAGGTTATCACAGATCGCCTGAAATCTCTCAGGGTCCGACGCAGGTGCGAGGACGGGAAAGAAAAACGTCTGCACATTCTTGAATCCGGCCAAGATGAGCTCCTCTGGAACCTTCGGTCCAAGGCAAAGGTCGATCCCGTTCAGAGAAGCCGCTTGGCCCCAGTGCTCAAGGACTTCACGGAAGGCGGGCCTTGCGGGTTCAAAGACGACGCCTTGGTCATAGGGCTCGAAGGCGTAGAATAATCCACCGGGTCTGAGGACTCGATAAGCCTCCCGAAGAGCAGTCTTCCACGCCGGCCCCATAGACCAGAGCACGAGCTTTGAAACAACTAAATCAAACGCACAAGGCCGAAACGGAAGGGAGGTCGCACTCGCCACTGAGAAGTTCGCTCGTCCTCCCCCATGAATGGAATTCGCCTTGGTTACTGCCGTTTCCGAAAGGTCGATCCCCTCGTACCTTAGGGTCGAGTTCGCCCTCTGGAGTGAAGGCCAATTTGATCCAATCCCGGATCCGATCTCAAGGCAAGACTCCGCTTCCTGGGCGAGGTGGATCAACAAAGGGTCCTCGAAGAGTTTCGCTTGGAGTTCCAAGCGCCCCAACTCTGTTGCCGAATGCCCTAGCGGGTATAACTCTTGATCAACGCTCATACGGCCTCCGAGAACAGTCCAGCGTTAATCTCATCCAACCCTGCTCGTAGAGTTGCGAGGGCCTGCGAGAAGTGATCCTCGCCTTTTAACAAAGAAAATCTGACGTTCATGACCTGGCCATGATCCTTCGAGCTCCAAAAGAAATTCCTCCCGGGTAAGAGGATAAGATCCTTCCTCTGAAAATGCTGGGCCAGTTCGACATCCGATCGGAAGACCCCGTGGATGCGCACCCACTCAACACTCAACAGAGAATCTCGGGAGATGGCCTCGGTCTGAAGGACGGATCCAGCGATGGCTGCCCGAAACATCTTCCGTCGCTTTGAAACCTCGTCCCAGATCGTCTTCTTAAGCCCAAGTCTGTCGGAGGTTATAAGAAATTCCTCGAGGACAGCGAGTGAGAACGGGGAAATGCAAAGGTAGATCTCATCGTAGATGACTTCAAAGTCCTGTTTGACACTTGCAGAGTAAAACACGAGGCTCGCCTTCATATCGAGCGTCGGCCAAACCTTTCCCGTGTCTTCGATGGAGATGAAATTAACTCCGGAGTCGAGGAGAATTTGGTATTGGTCATAGCTCTGTTCCACGAAGAAGCGGAAGGTGTTATCCAAGAGAAAAGTGATGCCCCGTTCGAGGCAGTGATTCACGATTTTGCGAAACTCCTCTTCAGTCAAGATTTGTCCCGTGGGGTTATTGGGATTCACCAAAAAGAGGGCATCGATCGGCGCTGCGGCCAGGGTGCCCTCTAAGTCAGCGTGGAGGGTTTCCTCTGAAACGGAAATGACTTCGACCTCTCGTCGCACGAGCAACAGGTGCAAGTTATCAAAGGTTGGCTCGAGCAGTCCCACTTTGAGTCGATGCTGCCGACACCAAGCGGCCACCACATCAATTGAGTTTGAGGCAGTTGGGCAGATCCTGAAGTGAGGATAATCCAAGAGTGATGGGGAGGCAGCAAGTGTGGCAAAGGCATCCCGATAGCGCCGTTCCTGCTCCCTCACACCGAGACGGGAGGCCCTCTCCCAAAGTGCTGGCAGCTGATCAAGGATCGCTCGGAACGACTGTAAGTCTTGATACGCGTGGCCATCTGCGAAGTTAAACTTACTGTGAAGTCCCAAGTTCTCGATGTCCGTTAATGTTGTTTGCATGAATCCTCCTTCTTTGCAGAGGACTATGTAGACTCAGACGAGAAATGAGTAAAATTAATTGATTTTAAGTGTTCATTAATATAACTTAAAACGATGGCACTCTCTTCTCTCCAGCTAGAGGCATTCTACGTCCTGGCCCAATGTGGGCAATTCACGGCCGCAGGCAAGCGGTTAGGGATTACGCAATCCGCGCTCTCCCAACGGATCTCAAATTTAGAGGAAGATCTAGGAACGACTTTATTCATCCGTGACCGGACTGGCCCTAAGCTCACAGAGGCAGGACTGGAATTACTGCGCTTTTGCCAGGCCAAAGAGGGCCTCGAAGCTGAGGTCATTTCGCTCGTCCGAAATGGTCAAAAGAATCAAATTGGAGGGGTCCTTCGGATCGCTGGCTTCTCGACGGTCATGGATTCGGTGGTTCTTCCGTCGCTGGCCCCTCTCTTGATAACACATCCGAACATCCAGCTGGTGGGCCTGACGGCAGAACTGGTGGATCTCCCGGAGTTACTAAGAACCGGCAAGGTCGATTTCATCGTGAGTGATCAGGCGCCAAAGCAACACGGGATCCAGGGCCTCTTCATGGGTGAAGAGAGCTATGTGCTGGTAGAAAAGAGGGGTGCGGCCGTTCCAAACATCTACCTCGATCACGACGAGGATGATCAAACGACACACCGCTACTGCAAGCTCGCTGGCATCAAAGGAAGAATTCAGAGACACTTCCTCGATGATGTCTCTGGGATCATCGCTGCCACGGCCTTAGGCCTAGGGAAGGCCGTGTTGCCAGTCCATCTCGTTAAGAAACTAAGCCACCTTAGAATCCTAAATCCCAGGATGCGTCTTACGTCGAACGTGTACTTGCACTACTACAACCAAGCCTATTACACGAAGCTCCACGAGCTTACCGTAGAAGCACTCCAAGTCGGTGTGCCAAAGCACTTAGGTACGTGACAAATTCTTGACTCGAACCGAGCAGTTCTCTGACGGTGCTGCCGAAGGGACTCAGCTCTGAGCTAAGCTCTAGTTCCGGGCCTGACCTTGAATGATAAACGGTCTTATGAGCATTGGGAGAACGACGTCAAAAGAAGCTCTTCCTGCCGTACAAAGGTAGCTCGCAAACACCGTCCCCTGGACAACATCGTCTGTGAGGACCTGAGTTTCCCCGTTAATCAAATTAAAATAAGGAACGGGACCAGGATTGTCGAGTTCGGAAACTTCTCTCGTTACCTTGTTCGTGAAGTTCAACCTCAGGTCTGAGATGTACACATTCTGATCTGGATCCGTCGAAATTGTTGACGAGGGATTAAGCGTGTAAGTCCCTTGAAAAATTCCCCTTGGCCCTTCCTTCCGAAAAGAGATGGTGACCGGAGTTGAGGGCCTTAGAAAGACATTTGATCTGATGATAAAGGATTCGTAGTCGGTGTTGTCATTGGCGTTTTGAATGGATCTCAGAATGGGGTCCGTACCATTCGGCTTTCCTAAGAGGTTGAAGCACACCAAGTCTGCAGATTTGAGCGAAGAGGCATGCGAAACGGTGCCAATCGCCAGTGAACTTAAAGTCACAAGCGCTGCAGTGAGAATGGTCTTCGGAGTAAGAGTCGGAATCTTCATTGAAGCCTCATTTTTTGATGGTTGAAAATCAAACCAAAAATTCAATATCGCAGGAACTCATCAGTGTCAAATGTGATGGCCTAGGGAGCAAACAACAAAACGCAGAGGAACTTCAACATGATACAAGGCGAAGGACAGAGGCGAGCCTGTAAAATTTACAACAAATCTCAAAAAACTCCCCGTGCCGATCCTTCACTGGAACGTGCTGTAGGTGTTCTCGGGAAGAACACTTTATTTTTTGATTCGCATGAGTTCATAGGCCTGCCCTGAAAAGGTTGCACCAGCATAGACAGAGAGTTCACGCTTTTTGCCAGTGCAACGACTAAGGGGATTCTCTCGCACGAGAGCGCCCAGCGCGATCGTCACTTTCTTGGTCTTTGGGTCGACCTCATCGTGACGGATGACTTTAACGACTTCCTCCTGACAAAGGACTTCAATGATCATTTGGATTTTGGGTGGTAACCCATCACTATCGTTCAAGACCTTGGCCTCGACGAACCTCAGCGGTCGCAGAGATTTCTCCGTCACCTGCGCCAGTGAAAAAGGAGCAAAGAGGAAAAGGACGAGGAGCAGGGACAAGTTCATAAGGCCTCCGAGGGCTTCATTTGAGTTTTAAGTTCTATGGCAGCCACTGCGTAGCCGCCATTATCAGCGTCAATAACATGGATGTGTTCGCCGTGCCCAAGCCCATCGACGTTGCAGGTCATGAGTGAGCGATCGGTTTCAAGAGTACCGTAAAATAAATCATCTCTCCGATGCTTCTGATCGAGGTACCGCTTTATGTCCCGAGTCTGCTGTTCGCCGCAGTCGATCACCATCCGTAAAATCATTAATAGACGTCAAAGGATTGAGGTCGTCAATAAAGTGGGTTGTCGTCATACCGAAATTATAGCGAACCAGGCGAAAAAGTCGCCGAGAATTCACTCCAAGAGCGCTCGAGACTTAATCTGTGGACCTGGTCTTCACATCCAAAAAAACGTCTCGGTGAGGGTCGTCAAAGAGGTTCGAATCGAGGAGGAAGCCTTGAGCGTTAGGGCCAAACAATAAACGCGGCTGGGGGATTCTTCAAAGGATCGGAAACGAGATGCGTCTCAGTGAATCCGAGATCGAGATCCGATCAAGCGAAGGTCTGACCACCGCGATCAACTTTCTCTTTCCAAGAGAAAATCATAAAAGCAGTAAAGTGTCAGGACATATTGACTCGATTCCAAATCTGTATAACCTAGTACTGACATCTCCCGGTACTAAAACAAGATTTCATAGCTCTCAAGAACGATGGAAGTTTACATGAATAGTCCTCGAGCAACGATCCCTCTCATCCTAGCGACGCTCGTCTTTGCAGCTGGGGTGGTCGGGTACTTTTACTCTCGACCATCGAGGTCGGAGCTACCTGACCTTTCCAAGTCCTTTGGCCCAAAGAATCCACCTCTGGTCCAAGCGAATCCCCTCGTCGGTGGAATAGTTCAACCTCCCACACCAGCTCCCAAGGCAGCAGACGCTCAAGACAACGTCACTCAGAGGGCGGCGCCTTTGAAGGCCTTAGAATCCGCCATGGCGGAGTTTAGAGAAGAAAGCGAAACCGAAGGCTCTGCCGCCAAGCTCCTGGATACTTACCAAGATTGCATTGAAGGAAAAGATCCCGAGAAGTACAAGGGCCTTCAGTACGTCTGCCTGGACTTCGTGAAGAAAATTGGTGAGAAATACCCGGCCCTCCACGAGAGAGCACAGGAGATTGCCAAGAAGAGCTCTTCCGCTTCTTCGGTAAGCTCGGCGTCGCCACCTGCTGGAATGGTCAGACCGATTCCGCCGGCCTTTATGAACATGGCCAAGCCACTCAAACTTCCAACTCGGAAAAACAAAAAATAGAACGCTCTGTGCGTTCTCCGTGGCCTGTGTCTCCTGTTTAAATCCTGAAGTTCACAAGCTGAAGAATGACTTCTTGAGCTTGTGAACTAGGAATTGAAACTTTAACTTCTGCTAGAACACCGGAGCAACGTCGACGGACCTCGCTCTAAACTCGGCGCTGTTCAGTAAATCGTACACCAGATCTAGCGGATCCCGTGGATCAGCGTAAGCGTTCGCGTAGATGTCCAAGTTCGGCTGGGACAATCCGTACCCAAGGATCCGGTACCAGACGTTATTAACAAACTCTGGTCGCGGAAGACTCTGGGCCCCGTAAAGCACCCGGGCCTCTTGGGAGTGTGCCATAATCGTAAGGATCTGGCGGTGCGTGTATCCCTGGAAGAGAGCATTGGTGTACCACTGCAACCCACCCACGTCGGGATCACGTTTTAGAATCATTCGATAGAGCTGAGTGACGGTGGTTGCCGTTGGATCGGTATGGACGGCCACCCATGGATAGATGAAGTTCGAGGCCGGGTTGATGTCGAACATGATGGTTCCATTTTCAACCTTGTTGTCACTCACATAAGAATCCGAGAAATGACCCAGCACTCGGAGGTTTCCGTCCGGGGCAAACAAGAAGCGGGGGTACTGCGTACTGTTCGAAGGCAACTGATGCTCTGGGACTCGGGCCTGGTTAAAGATGCGGTTCCCCAATGGCGATCCGGACTTGCGGATCGTCATCCGATAGCACCCAGGCTGCGCCGCCCGCGGATCAGTACAACCACCTTGGTGACCGATCAGGTAGTAGCTTCCGTTAAACTTCGTGATCTGGGCCGCATCGGCCGTCATCTCCATCCCTGGTCTTTCTGGTTCTGTACCAAACACCTCTTGGGATAACGGATGATTCGCTGGCATCTCAATTCCGTAGTCCTTCGGTTCCCAACGATTGTTTTGATACACGAGCTCAATCCCGCGGGTCGTGATGCTTTCTTGGAAAAGATCTGGCCAGAGTCGCGCCTTAATCACTGTCCAGTACAAATAGACTCTGCCATCGTCATCTCTAAACAACTTCGGCACAGACGCAGACATGTGGTACGGATCATTGGGATAGGCGTTGACACCTAAGACGGCAACGTACGCTCTCCCAACATCTAACCCACCGTTAGCACCAAACCGAATCGGCGCCATACAAGAGGCAGCCCAACCTGGAATCCTCGAAGGATTCCGGTAGTAGTCTTCACCCCCGCACTCAAAGGCAACCCAGTACTCGTTGCCATCGTGCATGATGGAAGGATCGTAGATGTTCGTCAGGCGGTATTTCCCACCCTGAAAGTCTCTTGGCGCTGAGTAAAGATCAACCACCTTGCCTTGGAGTTCGATCTGGTTAGTGCTCCAGTTCATCCGTCCGATCGAAAGTGTGAAATACTCTCCCGTGATGTTACATTCTCCGTTGGGCCCATTACACTCGACTCTGTCGAAGTCTTTCGCACGACCGATGAAGTAGTCTGTCATGCCGGGGCCAGGGATCTGTGTCCAGCTGACGGCGTTGCGACAGCCGTTGACGTCACCAGCACATTCGGCCCCTGTGTAGTTCACTTTCCTAGGATTTGTTGTTACCCACCGATTCGAACTCCGTCCAGGGGAGGCATACTGACTCGTCCAAAGGGGCGATCCCCAGGGATCGACAAAAGACATGGTCGGGTTACTCGATCCAAGGAGCATCCGCGCCCCTGGATTTCCTCCCGTGTAGGTCCGCCAGTAAGGCGTGCCGTTGTTATCGGAGAGGATGAGCTCCCCGTTCCACCCAAGTTCGGCCTTGCAGTTGGAACATTCCTGTCCCGCAAACTTTCCTGTGACGCTGTTGTTTTCGGCCCAGCTCGAGGCGGCAAGTGGTGTCTCACCTTGCCTCAGGACGAGATTCCCATCGGTCTGAAAATACAACTTCCCATTAGGGTTGGCCCATAAATCATCCATTGGTAACGCGTGCCCGACCCTTAACGTAAAGACCTGTGGTTTCAGGTTCGTCAGAAGCAAGAAAGCATTCCGGCCCTGGTCATCGTAGTGAGAGGCATAAGTGAAGGTGCTACCGCACCATCTTTGGAAGTCGGCGGCCCTTTGCATACACTGGACTTGATCAGTGTGTGCAGGTGGATACCAGGGTTCCTGGAACCAATCATTCTTAGGGGCCTGAGGATTGTCATGCTGGCACTGGCCGGCAAGGTTGATCCAACAGACACCCGCGCTGGCAGGGGCAGAGGCTGCAGCGGCCAACAACACGAGCGAAACTGCGAAAGTTTTAATAAACATGATGATCTCCAATAAATTCGGGATAACCCTCTATCGACGAGTTCACCAAGAAAGTTAAATCGGAATAAACTCACTACCTTTAGAGGTCTACTTCTAAATCACTTCCGTTTATCTCCCCATAAAAATAATTTGACTGGTTGGTGCCCACATCATCAGGGTGAGCTTAAACGAAATTAGGGGTGAAGTGCCTGACCCCAAGAGAAGAAAACACTAAACAGTGTCGATAGACTAAAGCATGACTCATCATAAATCTTATCTGGGCCCCTTAACCAAAAAACTCACTCGATTTTGTGGAGCGTTGGGTTGCTGTCTTGTGGCCTTCCTGGCCTTAAGTAGTTGCAAGGTCGAAGTCACTCTACCAGGCTCGGAAAAGACCTCGCTGTCTCTTAAAGGAATCGACCCGATCTATCGAGCAGGAGATACCCTTAAGATCAAGCTCGGGGCCGGTGGAGAATTCAAAAAGCTCGTTTTCCAATACGCGGCCGATGGGGTGAACTACAACACGATCAAAATCTACCAAACAGCTCCTAAGCATATCTCTTGGACCGTCCCCTCGACCTCCACTCTGAAGGGAAAACTTCGGCTCCTCGGTTACGGCGAAGACGACGTCTTGAGAGTCTCTGTGAGCCCTTCGTTTCGGATTGTTTCGACCATGGATCTCTGGTCTGGAAACCTTAACATTCTGGGGAGTGCTGACGGAGCGGGCAATGAAGCTCGATTCCAGTCTCCTGAGCCCATGGTGAAAGTCGGTTCCAACGTTTTTCTCGGAGACAAACACGGAATCAGGAAAATCGACGTCAGTGACCCCGAAAATCCCTCGGTCACAACAGTCGCGGGGAACATTGATTTTTCGGGCTCCGTGGACGGGTTCGGCCTTGAGGCAAGATTTAACACGATCCAAGGCCTCGCTTCCGATGGAGCTTCACTGTATATCTCAGACTATAACAACCACACGATTCGGAAACTGGATCTGGCCACCCTAGAGGTCACGACTCTGGCCGGTGTCGCAGGAACGACAGGCTTAACAGACGGAACTGGCACGAGTGCTCTCTTCAAGAACCCCTTTGGCATCACCTACCTGGGAGGAGAACTCTATGTGTGCGACTACTCCAACGATCGGATTCGGAAAGTCAGCCCTTCAGGGGTAGTCACCACCTACGCAGGGTCCGTGAACGGCCTTGTGAACCACGGGAGCGATCCGCTGCTGGCGAGGTTCAACGCACCCAGCGCGATCACTCATGATGGCAGCGCCTTTTACATCTATGACGGGAATCGAGTCATTCGAAAAATTGACATCGCCAGCGGCGCCGTTACGACCCTTTCCGGCTCCCAGAAGATTGGCTGGATCAATGGAGCAACGGCGGCCGACATGAACTATTTTTCGATGCGGAGTATGATCTATGATGGAGGATACCTCTACGCTGCTGACAACGGATCTGGTGTCATTAAGAAAGTAGATGTCAGCACAGGCATCGCGACAGACCTCGCGGGCCTCGGTGGTGACTACAGCGGTGATGTTGACGGAGTCGGGAGCAGTGCTCGAATCGGCGGTATCAGTGGCATCGTCTTGGTGGAACCAGATCTCGCCTACATCAACTCAAAAACCTCAAGGAAGATAAAAAAACTTGTCCTCTCCACAGGTGCGGTGAGTTCAATCCTCGGTCCCTCAGAAGTCCTCACCGCAGGGTACAATCCTCAAGACGTTGCGACTCTGATGCCGACCTACGGACTTTACGTCGATGGCAATGAACTTTACTTCACTGAAGATTACTCGCACACCATCCGCAAACTCAATCTGACGTCAGACAGCGTGAGTCTTGTCGCCGGAGTACCAGGGCGAGCAGGCACGACCGATGGAACTACAGCGACAGCAAGATTCAATACTCCAGGGGGGATCGCTAAATTCGGAACCAACTGGCTCATTTCTGATTCCGCTGGGAACTGCATTCGACGGATCGACGGCTCCGGAAACGTGACCACGATTGTTGGGTTGTGCGGAACCTTGGGGAATGTTCCTTCGGCCGGCACGACGGTCTCCGGAGCGACCGCCCGCTTACGAGCGCCCAGAGATCTTTGGGTCGAAGGCTCAGACCTCTTTGTCGCGGACTATTCTAACCATAAGATCCGTCGGGTGGATCTCTCCGACCTGAATAACATTCAGGTCTCTACGTTCGCCGGAAGCTCCCAAGGAGTCCTCGATGGTACCGGGACTAGCGCAAGGTTCAATGGACCCTGGGGCATCACGGGCGATGGGACATATTTGTACGTCTCCGATTACGCCGGACACACGCTGCGGAAAATAAGCGTGTCAGGTGGCGTGGTTACCACAGTTGCAGGAACCTCTGCGACGAGTGGGGAGACGAACGGGACTGGGAGTGCAGCGTTGTTTAAGAATCCAGCAAGCCTCGCCAAGGACGCCAACTATCTGTACATTGCAGATTCTAGTAATAGCTTGATCAGGAAAATGAACTTAGTCACTTTTAGCGTAACAACGCTTGCCGGGAATACGGATACCATCACTTCTTTTGCGGGAGACCTCGGAACTTATAGCAGATTGGTTACCCCCCGGGGCCTCGCCATTTCCGGCAGTAATCTCTTCGTCTCTAACACCAGCGGTCGGACAATCCTGAAGGTAGACACGGCCTCAGGATCAACCTCCATCATCGCCGGAAAAACTTCCGCGAATGGAAGTAGCAATGGGAAAGGCCAGGAAGTGACTCCGAGATTTAGAACTATGGCCGAGGTCGATGGGGTTCTCTACGCAACAGATCACGACGATCACATCATCTGGAAAATTGATTCCTCGGGGTCAAGAACAGTCTTCGCCGGAAGCCGGAAGAGTCCAGGGACGGTCGATGGCGCACGACTTTCGGCACGATTCCACAGACCCATCGGCATAACATCTATCGGAAAGAATCTTTACGTTGTCGACCGATCAAGCAGTACGGTCCGGAAGATTGATTTACAAGCGGACACAGTCTCAACCATCGCTGGATCTCCTTTGCAAACTGGAGACAGTGACGGAACTGGCAGTAGTGCCAGGTTCAACCTTCCGGAAATGATCACAACGGATGGGACTGATTTATACATCTCGGACACAGAGAACCAGCTCATTCGAAAGTTGCGGGTCGCGGATCTTCAGGTCACGACCATCGCAGGGACCTCTGGTGTGGCCGGGTCCCTTGACGGAGCAGGCACCGCAGCAAGCTTTTCAGACCCCTTGGGCTTGGCTTGGCTCGAAAACCATTTGTACGTCGCAGATTTCTCAAACAGTCTCATTCGAAAAATTGACCTCACAAACTCAAACACTGTAACTACATTAGCGGGTACCGCAGGCGTGAGGGGCGCCAACGACGGGCCAGGGGCAGAGGTGTTATTGTCGAATCCGTCGAGCATCCAGTCTGACGGAAAATTTCTCTATCTTTCTGACGCGTCCAACGGAAGCATCCGCCGAATGAACCCGAACACTGGTACGACGACCACCTGGCTTGGCGTATCTGAATCGCGCATCGATAAGGCAGGAGATTTGTCCAGTGCAAAACTCTACCGCCCAATGTACATATCCATCACACCGAGTGGTATCTTTATCAATTCTGAGCACAGGGCCCTCTTCAAAGTTCATTAGGGCCATCGCTCCTTCGACCTGGACCTCTGACCTAAGGAGAACAATGTGAAAGTTCCGCCTGCTCGGCGCGAACTGCTAGAAAAAAACAGGGAATGGAAATGACCGAATTCAAGAGGCCATGACCCAGGACCATGAGCGGAATCCCATGGACAAGCTTGGGCGCAGAAAACCAAAATTCATTCAGAAGCGCCAAGGACATAGAGGCAATCACCGAGCAAAAACTGAGAGTGGATAACCAGCGGGAGCTCCTTTGGCCTTTATGAGACATGAAAGCATGGGCACCAACCACCATGGGCACCATGATGGACAGACCGATGACTCCCAAACGCTTCACATGCGGGATTCCATCAATTCCAAGCGCAACAAACAAAAAAAATGTGAAAGAGAGGTAGCAGCAAAAATGATAGGGCCTCCTTAACTCCCGCCCGGCCGACAAAAAAGCTAGGCTACCAACAAACAACCATCCTAAAAATATCCCGTGGAGTGCGGCGTAAAAACTCCAAACACGGTCATAGCCAAGGAGTTGGAGATCGTGGACTCCTGCGTAGAACCAAGTCGCCGAAATGAGACTGAATAAAAAAGGAATCGTATGAACCCAATTCCTCACGAAAAAAACGGGACGATCTTTTCTTACTAAATACAAGATGAACCCGAGCACACAAAAAAGAGGCCACATAAACGCGAAGTGATTCACGGGCAAGCACGCGCCGACGAGTAGCAAAGATAAAACAACTTTGTGAGCCGTGGAATAGACTTTGGAGTTATTGAGAAAAAATCGGTTCGTCATTAGCGGGGCCAAGACAAAACCAATACCGAGAAAAAAATAAAGGATCATCAATTCTGTCATTATCATCTATGATTCTAAGAGAAACGCTGGACGAAGGCCATAGAACCTCTTTAAAAGCAGCAACGATGTCCCACAATTCAACTCTGTCCGAAGAAATTTTTAGCTTCCACCTGGCGAAAGTGCCATTTTACAAGTTGCCGTCTTTCTTCCTGCGCTCGATGCATGAAAAAAATTTGCCCGGGCCCAAGGCTTCGGAAAGCTTCTTCACCATGAATTTGGGGGAGCCCATCATGTCCGTCCCCAGATACAATTTTAAGACGGTCGCTCTCTTTGCATGGTGGGATCAGGAATCGGCCCTGTCGAACTTTTTAGACAGGCCTGGGAATGAGTTTCTACGAGATGGTTGGCACGTCCGGATGAAGCTTTATAGGAGGTGGGGCGAAGTCGCAGAACTGAAGAATGCCGTCGTGACCCCAGAATTGGCGTCGCCAAATAGACCGGTCGTTGCAGTCACTCTCGCCAGACTGAATATCTTAGAAACCCGCAGATTCATAACATGGGGAAGACCTGTCGAGAGCCAGGTTCGCGATCATCAGGGAATCAATCTCGCCCTCGCCGCGATGAGACCGTTCAACACCTTTTCGACTTTTAGTATCTGGAAGAACGAGTCTGAGATGCTCAATATGGTCAACGGGAATCATAAGCTGACGGACGGGGACGGCCACAAGCTCGCCATGCAAGAGCGCCTTCGCAAGGACTTTCATCACGAGTTTACCACGATGCGGTTTATGCCAGTTAAAGAATTCGGCGCTTGGAATGGAAAATCGAACTACACGTTAACTCGCTCAATGGATCACTAGGCCCCGTTACGCAAACTTGGCTTTCCGAACCGAGAAAGTAGATTTTGAAATAACAGGGTCAATGACAAATATCAACACTACCAACCTGTCTTATTTCAGCCAACTCGCTCTCTTTATACCCATAATGGTATGCGATTACAGCTCTTTCCGCTTCGTAGACTCTCGAAAACAACAACGGGACTCCAGAACTTGCGAATAAACTTACAAGGATTTTAACTGCCTCTTTCCTCTCACCTCTAACACATTGCTGGGATTTGCCCAGAGATTGGGTGCCCTAAAATAACGACATCAACGTCTCGATGGTTTCCTGTGATCAAAAGGTCATTCCCAATAAAAAGTTCCGGTTTTACAAGGCCTTTTTTTATGAAAAGCTCTTTTGTGCTAGGCTGGAACTTAAAAACAATAGCTGCCTCTTGCACCGAGACATCGGAGAATGCGAAAAGAGGAGAGCATATTAGAATAAACATAAACTGCTTCATCATCAAAAATCCTCTACTGGAGCTTTTGACCAGCCTACATTCCGGTATCGCAAGAGGCTATGCTGAATGAATTTTTTTCATCCTCTTCTTCTCGCAGATCACTTTCTCTAACAAGTAAAATCACGGCCTTTCGTTAAACCGAACGAAGAATGAAGATCTGATATCGATAAGGGATATATAGTTAGGTTCTCTAACTAAGACCAGATAAGGTTAAGGGAGCAGCAGACGTTTAATCGCCATCGCATGCATCGTAAGGGTGAATGAACTCACACTATCTTTATAATTCCAATGAAATTTGACAATACAAGAAGATGCTTTTAGGGTTTAAAGTAAATTAGAAAATGCAAAGATCTAATCGATTCAAATTTCTTCAATTTTCATCTGGTCAAAAAGTTTGGAAAGGTCGCCGTCTACCATTGCTTCGTTAATTATCAGTTTGGCTTCTGTGTTATTAGAGTAGATAAAAAGTGCACCGCCAGTGTCCGCATTAACTGCTCCGGCAAAAAATATCGCTAAGGTAAAAATTAGTTTTTTCAAATAACCCCTTGCGTAGTTAGGTTCTTTAAAAAATCCGATTTCCAACAAATCGGATTGCGGCGGTGGATATAACTACGATCAAAGCGCCATCAATTTATAAAATCTCTTAGCCGATGGTTTTATTATAATGGATTTTTTCTTCCACGCGGTATGAGCGTGTCAGTTCAAGTATTGATTTAATTGGTGCCCGGGACTGGACTTGAACCAGCATGCTTTTAAAGGCGCCGCCGTCTGAAGACGGTATGTCTACCAATTTCACCACCCGGGCACTGGAGGCTATGATAATTAGTTAAGTGGTTAATGTCTATTGGATTTCATCGAGAGACGATTGCGAACTGTCCCACAAAGTATGATTGTAAAAATGGCCGCTAGAGCTCGAGGTAGTTCTCCGGCGTAGACGAGCCTACCGCCTCTTCAAGATCACTATGCGTCAAGGTATTTTTGCTAAAACGCTCCTCCTCAATGAGTTTCATCGCCTCCAGGTGACCCTTGGTTAAGTCGATGCGAGATAAGAGACATAAAAATCAGAGGAGGTCATGTAAAGTGAGAGGCCCGGGTAAGCCATCTCAAGTCGGTTCCAAAAAAGCGCTGCAAACTCCTGCCCCATCATTTCAGATTCTTTATGAAGCCTTGGCAATAGCGCCGATAGAGGTCTGCCGTTTTAGTATTGGAGACAACGTATGGCCTAAAACATTTCTAGAGAACGTACTTAAAAAGGTCCTCCCTACAAAACAATAAAGCTTTTTTAGCCTGTCGGCTTCCTTGGCATAAGTGACTGTCTCTTTGTTTTCGTGATGAAATTTCAGCTATTTATAGCAACTCACTAAAGATCTAGACGAGTCGAGACTTATTTCAAAAGCTTGCGAGGAGAGTTTCCGAAGAAGCAATATCAAAACATCAAAACTAGCTGGATTACTGATCTCAAAGCAGTGTGGATCAGTCTTGAGCGCAAGCTCATTCCTGCTAACAGAGACTTTATTTTTGGAGGAATTCAATGCGTTTACAATTACTCATCGCTGGGCTGGCGCTCTTCGGGGCTCAACAGCTCGCCCTGGCCGATTCATGTTGGATTCATGTTCCAAACGGTTGCCGGTACACAATTCCAAGCTCTGGATGGTTTCAAGACAATGGTTACGATTCCTCCTCTAATCAGATCATGTGCATGCAAAGAGCGGCGGACTACCAGGAATGGTGCGGCACGGATGGTGCGTACGCCTCCTACTGGTCAGATGCAGGAGTGAATTCTTGGGTCTACACACTTCATGGAAAGTATCAGGCATTCTCACTTCCTCCAGGAACTGGGGTGCCTATGAAAAGTCTTCACAATTATCCGGGTGCCAGTCTTAGGATGCAGCACGATGGAAACTTTGTTGCATATAACGGTGGAACCGCAATTTGGGCCACGAGTTGGATGAGCCAAACCAGCTCAACTCCAGGATCCTACCCCGCTCAGAGCTGCTCGAGCCATAACTGCGTCGCCAATATGCAATGGGATGGAAACTTAGTTGTGTACGGTCCGAACGGGCAATGGCTCTGGCAGAGTGGTACTGGGGGCATGGGTGGGTCGGTGCTTCAGACCACCATGCAAGAGAGCCCTTATGTGTCGATCCTCCGCGGTCCAGATCCGGCCGCCACAGTGGCCTGGACCCAATGTCTACCAGCTCAATACGGTCTCTTCAATCGTCCGTCTAACGGGATCGACTTCCTTGACCAAACGGTTTGCGATGACGGTCAGGGGCATGCCACGGGACAGGATCCTGGCAACGAAGGAACCGGCTGCACATGCGGAAGCGGTAATGCTCGCAAAATCAATATCGGTGAGCATCTTCCTTATCATAAGCACGATACCAATTATGTCCAGATCAGTGACTCGTATCGAATCGCTGATCCGTGGGGACGCGTGCGCGTGGCGCAGACGATGGCCTATACTCAGTACCTTCCGCAAAACGGCGGTCAGGTCACATTTAATCCTAACCACGGCGGGTATAGCCTTATCGGCGCTGACGGTGCCTACATCGGGATCATGGGCACCCATGACCAAACGGGAGGATTCCAGCCCTTCTTTTCTATCGGCTGTAACACGCGAGACTCGTGGGTACTCTTTCCTTCGTCATTCGGAGCGACCCCTAACCAGGCTTTTTCATGGATCGCAAGCCCGAGTTGTAATTTTCCAGCAGGAGCAACTCCAGGAACCTATGCCAACACGTTCACCGTCTGGACCCCTTGGCCTGTCTGGGTGACCTATACGAACGGAAAGACTTTGCTAACCATGATTGCCTATCACTATGCGCATCAAACTCAAGACATCGGCAGCATCACGATGGATGGAGTGGACAGTGGTGAGTTCTTCTACTTCACGCGCGAGTACGGAATGACCCGCTGGGAAGCTTGGCAGAGTGTGAACAACAATCCAAATGGCGTCAACGTCGGAAACGGCTCCCCGCAATGTAACGGGATTCAAAACACGACCTGGGGTTACTCCAATCCCGCGGCGAGAATTGACTGCCGCGACTGGAGCAATGTGAGACCGGTTCCCGGCAAGTGGAACCCGGCCAATTTCCCAATCCATCCATTCTTTACTTCCTGGCAGTAATCAAAAACACAAAGAGGAAAGAACTCATGAAGAGAAATACAAGTGTCCTGTTTGAACGGTGGAGCGGAATTGAAAAAGGCGCAGTCGGAGGAGTAGCAGTGTTGCTCGTTTTCTCACTCTGCACCATGCTCGCTCCTGAGGGGAAAGACGCTCCTGAGTTAAAGCGAGACCTTCATCGGGTTCAGGCAGCAGGAGGAAGTGCACCTTCCCTTAAAGTTGTGGAGGGCCTCCGGAAGGCGACGCCTCCGGCAAGCATGGCCGCACCCCATCCACAAAACGATGGTGCAACCCAACGCTTGGCCTGGGCGTTTTCAGGACTTAAGGCGGCGCTTGCCTCGGAAGATGACGCCAGGAAGGAGCTCGAGAAGTACAAGGACTGCTTGGATTCTCCCGCCCTTGAGAAGTATCGCTCGATTCAACCCGTTTGCGCGAGAAATGCATCGCTCATCGGTGCGAAGTTCGAAAGTCTGCGAGCTGAGGCCGATTCGATCACGAGGCAAGGAGATCGCGTCGTTAAGCGAGACCCGACATTGATGGCGCCTCGTCTGGTAACGAAGTAAATGGGAAGACACTGTGAAGAGAGGTTTGCGTAACAGATACCTCTCTTGCAGAAACATGGGGGTCGCTGCAATGAAAATTCATTGCAGCCTAGATCGGAACTGGACTTGAAACAGCATCCTTTTGAAGGCGCTACCGTCTGAACACGGAGAGTCTACCTGTATAAGTAGCAAGCCAGTGAGGAACTCTACTCATCAGTTAGGTTGCTTTTGTGCATTGGACTTCGAGGATAGGAGTCGGCGGACTTTCACACATCGCGTGAGCTCATCCTGGGCCTCCATCCAACTCCGACGGGCGGTGGAGGTCAGATTCTTGGCACTTCGCAGGGACCTCTGACTCATCTTCAGAAGATCTTCGGTGCAAAGACGGTGAGGAAAGAGCCCCTCGAAGTAGACATCAACTTTGTCGTCATGCTCCTGCCAATTAACGGTCGTGAGACGCTTAAAATAGGCCTTTAAAAATGACTCCGACAACTCGGGGTGATTCACTCCATGCATCCGGGCCCCGATTTCCTCGAGCTCACTGTGCGTCAGGTCCTTATTGGTGAGAATCGTCTTCCACATCTGCTCCTTATTGGACTTCGTTGGGTACGCCGCCTGGGCGGCGAGGGCCATGCGTTTCCCAAAAGTTGAAGGGTCTCGCTTGAGTTCCGCGGTGATGAGATTCATCGCCTCTAGGTGACCATTGGTTGAGAGATTCATTAGGATCGCCCAGCGGCGGTCTTGATCAAGAGTGATCCCTTTTGGAGGGGCGTTCTTGGTTAAGATGTCATAGAGGCGTGAGACCGAGGGCCCAGATTGTGAGACGGTGACAAAAAAATCATAGAAAGACATCTGGAGTGAGATCCCTGGCCTGGCCTGCTCCACACGGTCCCAGAGGAGTGCCTCGAACTGGGGAGCGATCAGTGCTCGCTCCTTCGGCCCGAGGTACAGCTCGTAGACATTTTTGATGTGGCTGTATCGGCTGAGGAGACTCCCGAGCAGAAGATCGTCAGTTTCTGTTTTCAGCGCCCCAAACGCATTTTCAATGAAGACCATAGGGTTTAGCTCGGCATCACGAGTCATCTGATACAGCATACCCCAGACCATGAGCCGGGAGAGAGGGTCCGGGAGCTGACTGAGGGCAGTCTTCGCCTTCTCGAGGGAGCGCTCATCCAATGCGTAGAGCGCGTAATCAAAGTCATTTAAGTTCGGGAGGATGAAATCAGGACAATTTCTTCCTTCGACCTTCACCTCGGTGGATTCAGAAGAGTAGAGCACCGCCGCCTCTCCCTTGAGCGAAAGCTTTCCGTCTTCATCCTGATAAAACCCTACCAGCGCTCGGTGGGGTGAAAGGGTTCCGGAGACGCTGGGCCTCTGTTTCACCGTGAGATTTACGAGCTTCCCCTGATCACACTGAGGAACTAGCGTCACGCGATTTGGGCCCGCGGTCTTGAGCCACTTGGCGGTCCAGTCGGTGAGATCCGTTTGGGATGCTTTTGCGATCGCACCGATGAAATCTTCTCGCTTCGTGTTCGAGAAAGCGTAGCGCTTGAAGTAGTCTCGGAGGCCATTCTTGAATCCCTCTTCTCCCACAAAGTAGTGGAGCTGCTTCAAGCTCGCGGCGCCCTTCGCATACGTGATCCCATCGAAGTTCGCCCGCGCGGACCGCACGTCGAGGACGTCGGTCTCGATCGGATGGGTTGAGACGAGTTGATCCTGCCAGTAGCCCCAGGTTTTTGAAAAGAAAAAGTCCAACCAGGTCGCCTTCGAGTCCATCGCCCGCTCCTGGGCCACGGCCGCGAGGTAGCTCGCGAAGCTCTCATTGAGCCAGAGATCGTTCCACCATTCCATGGTTACGAGGTCCCCGAACCACATGTGGGCCATTTCGTGGAGGATGAGGCTGTCCCGCCGTTCATACCGAGATTGAGGCACAGGTCCTCGGAAAATATTTCTTTCGTTCATAGCAACGGCACCAGGATTCTCCATTCCCCCCCAGGCGAACTCTGGAATGAAGACGTGGGCATATTTTGAGAAGGGATGGGAATATCCGAAGTAGTCATTGAAGAAGCTAAGACCCTTCTTAGTGGTCGTCATGATCGCCTCATGATCGACGTACTTCGCCAAAGACTTCCGGGCGTAGATGTAAAGCGGAAGATCACCGTGAGAGGCTTTCCATTCGACGTAGGGACCGGCCCCGAGGAAAAATAAGTAAGTTGAAAATGGCTTCGTTGCCCGGAACACAGTGAGTGTCTTCTCCCCTCCCCTCTCTTCCTTCTCTATTAATTCATTGTGGATGATCTTCCACTCCGATGGTGCGCTCACGGAAAGGTGATAGACCGCTTTGAGGTCGGGCTGATCGAGGCAGGGAAAGAGCCGGTGGGCATAGTAAGGCTCAAAGTCCGTGAAGAGGTACTCGGAACCGTCCTCGGGATCTTTTGAGCGCTGAAAGCCGGAAGCTTCCTTTGAATAGGTCCCGGTGTACGTGACTTCCACCGAGGTTTTCGGAGAGAGGTACTTCGCCGGCACATCAAAACTTCCCCGGCGCTTGGGGTACTGCCTAAGAGCTGTTCCATTGACCTTAAGAGTTTCAATTTCTAGGGCCAGGAAATCAATTGATAGGTCCTTCTTGATCGAATTGAGTGTCAGCTCGAGTCGAACGACCCCGCGGAACGTATCCGCTCCTTTTTCCAGCTCAAAGCGAAGGAAGTACTCGACATCTTTCACCTGGGCCCGTCGCTCTTGGGCAAGTTTAAGCGTTAAGTTATCGTCGTTCTGGCGAACTAAAGCGGAGACGTTGGTGATTGAAAAAAGGAGAAGTAAAAGGAACTTCATGATCTCTCCGGGCAGTTTTTTGGATAAAGAATTTGATACGGGAAGAGGTTACAGTTTGATATTTGAAAGGAGAATACCGAATTAGAGACAAATTTCCGGTGCAGGGGCAGTAGAACAAAAACTCTGAGAATCTAGCCTTGGGTATCCCACCCATGCTTAGGATTTTGGGAGGACCGCCCCCAAAAAATGAATCACGCAGCATCGCGGCATAATTTTATTCCTTAAGAAATTAATAACTTCGACATCATAAACGACATCAAGTGCAGCAAGGTGATTCCCGCTTAAAGTGACCTACGGGAAAGCATACTTTTAGCGCATCACAAAAAAATGGCTTCACAGACTATTTCTTTCGTTATACCGAGTGCGCTCAATATCTTTTTAGGAGAAGTCTCATGCGTCTAATGATCGCCCTTGTACTCTTACTTTCTATGGCAAATGCGCTTGCCGTGAGTCTCGAATTCAAGTTTGATGTGAACAGTTCAGGCCCATCAATCTATCCATGTAATGCTGGTATCAAGCACGAGCCGTATTCAAGCCGTGTTTGTTATGACCGGGTGACAAGCCAGTCTTGTAACCCCGCCGAAGACTGCCGCACCACTCCTGAGTGTAACTGCGTCTGTACGGGCTCTACGTCCGGTGACGGCGAAACACGCCTCGACTACCTCTCAGTGTCTTCTGCAGAGTGGACGGACAACGGTGAAATGGCCGGGGCCACATCCGCACGCAACCTCTACGCTCCAGAAACTTCGTTCAACACGGCCTTCAACGAAGGCCAGAAAGAAGAGTGGACTCGGCAACTCACGAAGATGAGCGTCAACCTTGGTTCTGAGCGCTACGGCGCTGAGTTCTTCCTTGATGTTTGTTACCGTGGTCCTCAGATCGAGTACTTCTACGCTTCCCAGAACGGTGGATTTAGCCCCGCTGGAACGGCGACTCCGAACTTCTCTGTTAAGGCCCAGGCAACGGTCACTGACCTTGTCACAAGCAATGGACTTCGGTACTCCGAGCTCGCCGACCTCAAGGTAAGTGCGAAAGTTGTGTGTGATCAGCAAGGCAAAGGCTCGTACGTTTACGCAGGATCCTCTTCTCCAGCTGGATCAACGGTGTACGACCTCCTTCTCCATGACATCCTCGGGATCACTGTCTCCGGCGGTCAGTTCACGACTGCGGCCATGACTCCACGGGCCTTCAACAACGTGAGCTCTGCGTACTTGGTCGACACGTTCATCAACAGCAACAACGCCTTTGTTCCAAGATTCTGTAAGATCCGGTACTCGTTCATCGAGGCCCGACGGAACGACACGAACCTTCTCGCTCAGCTGAGAAAGTGGAAGCGCCATTCGTCGGAGATCTGTACGTTCACAGAAATCAACGAAGACGCTGTAGCTCAGTAACCTCGAATCACCTCTGGGCAGGGTCACCCCTGCCCAGTTTCTGGATGCCAGATGAAAATGTTGATCCTTCCATTTCTGATCTCTGCGACCTCGGCACTCGCGTGCCAGGTTCAGCGCATCGGATCCGTGAACCTGGCCATCTCGCACTCCACCGAGTCAACGGTCTACTACAACGAAGAAAGAACGCTCCCCAACTTGCCCCAGTTCCGCGCGTCAAACTGCTCGACCGCCGCCATGAATGGTCAGTTTCTGATGATCGCCCTGGGCCCCGAGGTCGTCGACTATGAAGACACCGTAAAGGGTGTGAACTTCACGAAAGACTTTGGCTACAAGCGCTGCGCGCTTTCGGGTCACCCCTTCGAGCTCGCCAACGACCATGAGGTCAGAAAAGAGAAATTTCATCAGGACTGGAAGCTCATCCAGTCCTGCCTCGAACTGACCGTTGAGGACGAGGGCCATCAGCCCCTCCAGCTACCTGCCACTCAGCCTGGCTGTGAGGTGAAGCGTCTGTCTACTCATCGGATGAGCTTCAACGGGGGCTTCTGTTTCGTGAAACCCTACTACGGAACGAGCTACTTACTTAAGTTACAAATCAAAAAAGAGTGCCAAAACACTCAGACCTTCGCTGCTCTGGGAATTAAGAACCTTGATCTCTTCGGGGCCATCAATCTCTACCTTGCCGGGGACGCCACGGGTAACAGCGGCAGCCTCAAGGCCTTGTCGAATCTTCCCATCCGACTGTCGGTGAATCCCCAGGCGGACCTGATCCCTTCATCTGATGACTACGGGATCGAATACCCAACATTCCCCGAGAGCTGGAGCATGCCCGACATTCACTTTGGGAGCGTCTCCGTGAATCCGCTAGGTAACGGTCTGGTTCAGCTCGAGACCCAGCTGCTGGTCAATAACAATTGCCCGAAAGTCTGTAGCGACAAGGTTTGCCAATCATCTTGCGACTATGCTCAACCGGTGATCGCAGAACACTCGCTGTATGAAAAGACTCAGGGACGCCTGGAGCTCATCACCAGCTGGTATGACGGTGGGATTGCCCCGGCGAGGTTTCAGGGGTTCATCAAAGGCATCGGGTTTGAAGTGGCCGAGAGTCTGATCGAAGATGGGAAGACCTACGTCATTGAATCCAACATGTATGACCCGAAGTACGATTACGAGCGATTTAAGAAGCGCATCCAGAGTCGCCTGAACACCATCGAGCAGCAACTGGGCCGGATCTCGAACTCGAGTATCCCAACCATCCAGGAAATTCCCCGGATTCAAGTCACAAGGGAACTCCCAGGGATTTCTACCATCCCGGGCCTTGTGTTCGAAAGACCGCTGGATAATGTTGACCGCGCCGTCGATCAGCTCCGAAGCTACCTGTCGTTCAAGCTCTGGCCTCCCTACTATTCGAAAGTTTGTAACGGGTCGGCGTGTGCCGTCATCAAAGACCCGATGCTTACGCTGAAAGCTGAGTTCAAAGTCCGCGGCAGATCAGAGAAAAAACTTGATCTGGAGATGCTGAGCATAAAGCGAGACTCCTACATCGTCCCAACCTATGAAATGAACAGTTTGCATAAATTAGAAATTAAATGCGAATAATGATTACAATTGGAGCCAATTTGAAAACACTATTCTCGATCCTGATTCTAAGTCTCTCCCTCCCTTCCTTCTCCGGAGGCGGGTCCGGCGGGAGTGACCCTTGCCGTGATTCCCAAGACGTGCGAGAGATCTTCGGCTGTGAAACCAATGAGTTTGGGTTTGAACGCTTCGATGACGCCACCATCCTCATGGCAATCAACCGCGACGCACGCATCTCTTGCTCGCCGGGGGGTCTGTGTCGCTTCTCAAGTGTCACGTCGACCGACAGAAGATTTACTGCGACCTTTAGTTTCGGCGAAGGGAACACCTTCAACACCGGCACTGGCAACGGTACGAACATCATCATCCCGGGGAATGGCTCTGGCTGCGGAAACCTCTGCGAATCCGGCCCTTACTACGGAATCACCCTGCGCTTCACCGCTGGCCGCTGCACGCAGACAGTCAATGTCCCTCGCTCGGTCTACTACGCTCTCAACCGCTACATGTACGGTCTGATGACGGAAACCGGTGGAACACGGAGAGGCTTCACTCCTGCCGACGAGGCGATGATCATGTTCTACACAACAGTCATGAAGCAAGCTACTGGCTGCGTGGCCGGTCAATAGGATACAACATGCGACGACTCTTCTTTGGCCTCTGCACTTTAAGTATTCTCGCAATCGCTGAGGCCAAAGAAAGTCGCCCCCTTGATATTAACCCGCTCAATTTCTCTAACCGCGCCGATTGTGCGCGGGATTCGCAAAAACCTACCCGATCGGTTTTCTTCATCGCTGACACCCTCGATGTGGGTAAAGCATTGCTTCGCGCCGGCGACATGCTCTCCCGCCAGGATACGTTCACCACCGAAGGGATCAAGCGCTACCGGTTCACCCTCCAGTCCCTGTCGAGGCTCGTCGCAGAAAAACTCCTTCGGGGTCAGCTGCCGCTTTTGAACTCAAAACTTCCGCAATACAGAGATCTCATGGAGACCTGTAAAGATGGCTGCGAAGAGATGGACCAGCTCGTTTCAGCGGCGTGGGCAGGCAAGCTTCAAGGTGAGCGCCTCAACTTTCCTGACTCCCACTTAAGCTGCCACGAAGTTAAAGACTTCGCCGCGCTCTATCCTCATCTCTCTCAATCGAAGCCCACCCAGGAGACTCTGAAGGCCCTCGGAGAGTCCATGGCAGTGGGGTCAGAGAACTTGGTCGAGTGTGGCATCGACAACCAGGGTGACCTGAGCGTAAGTTTCTTCCAATTTGACCTTCGCCACCTTGATGAGAAACAGTGGAACAAGGTTGGTTTTGATTTCTGGTCGAGCTTCAACATCTATTACTCCTGGGCGTTTCACTTCTCTCAGGAAGCGCGCCAGATGGCCTTGAACTACCACGGTCTCTTTCGCCAAGTGAACCTCGAGGAGCTCAGTTTCTTCTTCTCGAACGGGTGCCACTCGATCGCAAGGCCCGAGTGTTCGAAGGATTTCTTGAACACGAATTCTTTGCGCGAGCTCTCGCGAGTTTCACAAGATGCGGACCTCGCGAAGCTCCAAGTCTTCAAGCCGGGCCCGGACCACGAACACGATGACATCCTTCGACAAGATGACGGGCTGGGCCGCGAAGACTTAGGAATGGATGCTCATGAGTCAGCGACCGCCTGGGCCAAGAACTTTAAAGACAACATGGCGAAAACCAGAGGCTTCATCCGTCTGAAGCTCTCTCAGTCCCTGACTCAGTTGAAGTTTATCCGTCGGGGGTTAGAGGATCGACTCCTCTCCGATATCACGGCGGAGCTCGAGGGGCTCAAGGGCGCCGATAAGGCTAAGCGCGCAGAGGCCTTCACCTTTTGTGCGGAGCTCACCTCGGCCACTGACCGTGAGATTAGTTTTATTCGGCCTAAACTTGCGGCCATGACTCAGTACGAGTCCATTTGGAACTATTCCCAGAGTATCCACAGTGAGATCGAGGCCGACTTAGAGTGGTCCCTCACCCAGTTTGCTCCCCAACTACTGACCTTGTGCGAGAAGCTCCGAGACGATAAGGTTTGGGGAGAAGAAGATCACCCGGGACCGGAGGCCTTCTCTGCCTGGTACCAGTCCTTCCACTTTAAGAAGGTGCTCGAGGCCACTCCACGAGAAGCAACTGCAAGTTATCTTGTGCTCAAGGATGGTCAGTCAGGAAAGGTCGAGACCTTTTGCATGACAGCTCTGGACTGCGGAAAAAAAATCATCTCCAACCTCATCGACCTCAAGATCTCTTCGGATTATGCCTCGAGTCTCCTTTCCCTCGATGGCCAGATAAAGAACATCTCGGCCACCACATCCATGGGAGAGAGGTATGCGTGTAAGATGTATGACCCTTGGGCCCAATCAAAGAAAGCCGGCTTTGAGTTTCTAAAAGACATGGTCCTGGCCGGTGTCTCGGCAGCGACGATCGTTCCCATCTACGTGGACGTCTCCCTCGCTGACAAAAAAGTAAGTTCACTCCAGGAGATCATCAAGGACGGAAAAGTCTATTACAATCCTCGCTTTGACCGCCGGGCCGTACAGAAAACTTTGATCATTGATTTTGGACCGCTCTTGGGTGCTCCCTGTGCCATCGTCGTCAGCGCGGATGCGCGCGTGAGACCACAGAATTATCTGGCGTTCGAAGGGATCACCCTCCAGAGCTGCCGGGACTTCGAGCGCATCACCGTGCAAGCGGAATCCCCCGAGCAGATTGGCAACGCCGTCAGAAAACTTTCTGGCTGCTTCACCTGCACCATTTCTTTGGCCAGCACTGCGACCTCCGCCGCGATGCTGAACCCCGTCATGCGCCCGTTTTTCTACGTCATCAGAGGGGTCGTAAAGCTCGTAGGTAACCTCCGGTCTCCGGAGGATATCCCTCGCTCGTGGACCGTGAATCCCAATGCCGTGGCCCGGGCGCTGAAGATCAACGGCGGAGAGATTCCGAAGTCCTGTGTCCGAAAGTTATCTCGGGGTGAGGAGTGCATCCGAGGCACGTGTGCGTCCAACATCGCCACCTCCATCGGGAAGTACCTCAAGGTTATCCCCGACGAGATCAGCATCGTAAGCGGTGGCCTGAGCCTCGTGACCGCTGGAGAAAGGACGTTCAGCGTTGAAACTCCTCGCTACAACTGCGCCGGTCATTCTTTTAGGATCGAAGATTTCAAGCAGGTACAACCATGAAAGCCTTGTTTCTCTTACTGGTTGCTCTCCCCTTTGCCAGCTTCGCCTGGGAGTCGAAGGTTGAGTTGAGCGAAGGGCTTGAGATGAGGCTCAAGATAAGCTGCGAGAGTGAAGAAACCTTCTGCACGAGCCTCTGCCAGCAGAGTTTAAGTTGTTTGATCGAGGCCGGAAGCTGCAAGAACTGCATCGGCGCCAACTCCTTCATCTCACATTTCTACCGCGAGGTCGGGAGACTCTTCCAAAGCACCGACCGCGTGCTGAGTGAAGAAGATGCGGTGACCCTCTTCTCTTCGGGATCTAAATTTGTGTACCTCGAGGCCCAAGGCCCGTTTAACATTTATAGCGGCGTCGGTAACATTCGTACTGAGCGCCACTTCGAATCCCTCTGCCGAGGGCAGTTTTTTTCCCGCCCTATCGTTCTCGCAAAACTTGACCGCCGGTCCCGGGTCGAACGTGCAGGCCATGTGATCTGTCATGGAGATTTTGGGGCGGAAATTTTCGAATTGAGTCACGCTGGGGATTAAGAGTCCTTCCACTCCGGGGCAGGACTCTAAGGGCATACCCCACCCGAGCGCCGGGCCATGGACGAGCACCAACCGCATCGGCCGGTGCTCAGATGGTTCATTCGATGGACTCTGAGATGATCTCAGGGAATCTAGTTTCGATTCACTTCCCAATCAGTCACACCCTGGAGCCAAATCCCCCATGTGTTTGAGTCGCAGCCAGCTCTTCGACATTTAAAGTCATAGTACTGGTATCCGTTCTTCGCGATGTCTAAGTTTCGGTTACCGAATCCGAGTGGCCAGCCTGCCCCGGGGGTGGTGGCATCGTTCCATTTCCTCTCCCCCAGAAGATCTTCCCCGTAGTTTCTCGAAACCAAGGATCGCAATGGGAGCACCAAATCTAAGACAGGGATCTTGCTTGGTGAATTCGCCCAAAGTTGAAGTTTGGTACTCATCTTAATTGGAAACCTAACCGTGGCGCTCTCGGCGTCGATACAACTGATCTCACTCGAGCCTTCCAGAGTGCGGTACACAACTTGGTTGGGTTCGATGAACGGTTCATCGACCTCCATGTTGACGTCCCCGATTTGGCAGAGCTGATACGGGATGAGAGGAGCGGCTGCGGATGAGCGTCCTGTGACTTTGATGACTAAGTTCTTCAGATCCGGCAGCTCCCCGAAGGAAGTATTCTCACCTTGATCACCTCTTCCAAGAACTATTCCGTCACCGTAACTCATTTCGGGGCCCATGGGCAGGTGGTATTCTCCACTCCCCGTCTGGTAAGATCTGCTAGCGGTGAAAGGTCCAAGCTGGGTCGGTTGGCGAGAACTCGTCAGCCCGAAGATCGAGAGTACAGCTGAGGTACGAGGCCGTGGACTTTGATCTGGGGTCCAACCACGGCGGGAAAAGAGAAAGGTATTCTCCGATACCACGGTAAAGTTTTCGACGGCCCCGGATGGACGGACGCAGTGAAGGATTCCCTTCCCCACAAAATTTTGTGGGAAGGTGGGAGACGCATGGTTATCCAATTCTAGGCGCACCGAACATCGGTACTCCACCGCGTGCAAGAGGTGAGGAAAGATGAGGGTACCCGCAATGCTTAGTCTAATTAAGAATCTCATGGAACTCCCGTTGCTCGTCGTTGATGTATCCTAATATCTTATTCAAAAATTTTCGAACATCACTTAAAAACCGAGGACGATCTCGAGGAGCTGAACCCAGAAGACCAGACGTTCATATAAGTGACTGTGGTTCTTGAACGCGAGTAGACCTCAGAATCTGAGCGTTTTACGCGGCCATTAGGTTATTGAGAATGGTTAGTGATCTGGGAGTATAAAAACAAAAAGGCTCTTTTGAAGAGCCTTTGGGAAGGAAGAAATTCTAGTAAAAATGGTGCCCAGGACTGGACTTGAACCAGCATGCCTCGCAGCGCTACCACCTCAAGGTAGTGTGTCTGCCATTCCACCACCTGGGCACGGAATATGGAAGAAGCGAGCTTTTAAGTTAATGGAATTCCTATAAGTTTGTCCACAGAATTTTAGTTCGGAAGTAAATCGTCTAACTCTCCAATATAAAACTTCATTCTATTTAATCGCTTCTTTAATGACTTCATTTGCTCATCCAAAATAAAGAGGGATTGGTCTGGGAAATGGTTCTCGGTCACTATATTTCTCTTCATTTCGACCTTGGTTTCACTCGCCTCTTCTACCCCCATCTCTTCAATTAATTCCGCTATGGGATCTAGAGTCGACTCGATCGTATCCATTTTCTTAAAGAGAGAAATCACCTTCACATTTTCAACAT
>JAIYDL010000005.1 GCA_027487515.1 Pseudomonadota bacterium | reverse complement strand
GGAGGACTGGCCGAGTGGTTTAAGGCAACAGTTTTGAAAACTGTCGTGGGTTAACGCCTACCTGGGGTTCGAATCCCTAGTCCTCCGCCATCTTTTACATTTAGGTTTTTGATTCTTGATTAGGCCAATTTGCGGAGACGTGGGTGAGTGGCTTAAACCACACCCTTGCTAAGGGTGCGAAGGGTAATTCCTTCCATGAGTTCAAATCTCATCGTCTCCGCCATTTCTTGATCCCCTCTTCAATCCGAAAAGCTCTAGAAAATCCATCTCAACAACCAACAACATCCCCCGAAGCAACCAAGAAACTAGTGAGTGGTTGCTGATAGCTGGAACCACAGAATTTTTTTGATTCCGCAGGATCTAGATTTTAATTTGACTCTAGTGGGTATTACTCTAGACTATTCATAACCCAACACGGGAGGAATCATGTCGTGGGTAAAGATCAGTTTTTGTTTTTGTATTTTAAATTTATTTTCTTTACTCGGATCCACGCAGTCCTGGGCCATAGACTACTACTCCTGTGAGATGACCTTTGGTTTGGGTTGTGGTGGCAGACCAGAAGTGCGTTCTTTTGCTGCGAGAACACTTGAGACCGGACTTAGACTACAGGCGTACATTATAAAGGACAGTCAGGAAGATGGTTATCAGTGTAAAATCAAAGCAGGACCCTGCACGCTGAAGCAATGGGCAGCTCCTGCGTCTCCAGAAAATGGGCTGGTTGAATGTGAGGTCGCTCCATTCCCGACTCCTGCTTATACGCAATGTGGGTATGGGCCGGGGAGAGAATATTATGGATACGGACGTACTTCAGACGAAGCTCAAAAGAAGGCGTTAGATATAGCCGCAGGCCGAAGTACCTGTAGAGAGTACTACCAGGTTGGCTCCTGCAACTCGTTAGACTTCTCAGTGGAATAACGGAATCTAAGAATTTTTTCGGAGGCTGAATAAAGTGCAAACGTATAAAAAATATATTTTGAACGTCGTGACTCTTTTGTTCCTTATTATTTCTTCTTCAGCAATGGGCCAGGCCGATTGGAATTTTTTTGGTTGGCGTGAAAAGAGACCATACAGTTGTTCAGAAGAGAATAGCCACTACCGAAGCGGGAAGGGATTTGTTTGTGAGTTTAGAGAGCAGGCACAACTTAGTCCGACAATGCCGTGTGTAGGTTCAGGCGGGGAAATTTTTTGTGGGTACGGAGAGAGCCTAGAACAGGCTAAAGAGCATGTCATCGACTCCATCTTACTATTTCAAAGTAAGAATTGTTACGTCCACCAGTTCATCGGCTGCCGTGCAATTTAGAGACTTAGTTCAACTTTTTTGGCATGAATTTTTTTAGCAAAAAAGTGGAAATAACCAGCCAAACTCCGAGTAATATTGGAAGTTGGAAAAAGACTACCAAAAGCCCCGATCCG
Source organism: Pseudomonadota bacterium (assembly GCA_027487515.1). GTDB lineage: Bacteria > Bdellovibrionota > Bacteriovoracia > Bacteriovoracales > Bacteriovoracaceae > Peredibacter. The sequence continues at coordinate 197,847 of JAIYDL010000005.1, read as the reverse complement.
GGGTTGTCACACATGTTGGGATCTGCGGCGAGGTGTCCGTAAGCAGCTTCGCACTGCAGTTGATTCGAGTACCGTCCCACATGGAGCCATGTCGTAAACATAGCGGCTAAAGTGAGAACGGAAAAAGCAATTCCCAGATGGTATCCGCGTTTAACTGATCGCCGAGAGTAAAAAATTGCCGCCCAAATAATGAGCGCCGAGGATACTAAAGGTGCCGATAATTCCATCGCAAAATATTTATCCATTTTCAAATTTTGATAGCGATGATTTCGAAGGTCAACAAACCAATGTGGCACGACCATGTGGGTCATGAGCGCGCCTCTTATGAATCTGGATCAACTTTAAACATGTTAAAGCGCCTTTTCATATCCTTTGCTATACTTCCCCCCATGTCCAAAACTAAAACTGAGGTCTCTTTCGTCGTACGAAATGGGCGAACCTTTTCCAAGCGCATCGTGTACCATGAAAACGGTCAGATCGCTGAGGTGGGCCTCTATAGCAATAGCCTCGAGAGCTGGTCATGGGATGTGCCCAGTGGGGTGGTTCGCAGGTATTTTAGTGACGGTCAGCTAGAAGCCGAAATTCTTTACGATGAGCAAGGCAGTCTCGATGGAGAGTCCCTGTATTACGACTACAGAGGCAGGCTGATACGCAAAATCGTTTACGTTCAAGATCGCAAAGTTGAAGAGATTGCATTTGAAGTAAAGGACAGCGATGAGAAGTAAGCCCCTGAAACTTCTAACGGCGATTTATTGCATTCTTTCAACTTCAGTCTTGATAACTGGGCGTTCTTGATTTAAAACTAGAAACTCACCTTGCGCAGCCGTAGCTTAGTTGGATAGAGCACTTGACTACGAATCAAGAGGTCGTACGTTCGAATCGTACCGGTTGCGCCACTTTTTACACCACCCCCTCATTCCACTCCGACTTCCATGGACATCTTTTTAAAATTTCATTTAGTAACGATTGTTCCCGTTCTTACTCTTGGGCCGTTCATTTTACTTCGGAAACAAGGTGATCGGGTTCATGTGGTTACCGGCAGAATCTGGGCCTCCTTGATGGTCATAAGTTGCTTGTTAACATTTGGAATACAAGACGGTGGTCACTATAGTTGGTTACATGGGTTAGCGATCTTTACTCTGTCTCAGATTATTCGTGCAATACGAGCGATTAAAAGAAAGGATATCCGAGGTCATCAGCGAGGAATGGTTGGCTCATATCTCGGCGCTCTGATTGCCTTTCTTTTCGCAGCTGCAGTACCGAATCGTCTTCTCAACATCTGGATTCAAAATTTGTTCAACTAAGGGGACTGCCCTCGGAAGTATCACCTCAAACAATGGTCTCATGGAATGGATGATAGAAATTTTGGAACCGAGGCTGCGGAAGTGTGGATCCAAACAATTGAATCCCCGGCCGCCAGCCTACGGGACAAGGATATTTATCCACTGCTAAAAGAGTGGTTAGCCGAGACCTCTGGAGGAACAGTTCTGGACATCGGGTGTGGACAAGGGGTCTGCTGCTTACAAGTTCCCAGCGACGTATCGTACGTTGGGATCGACCCCTCTCCTGCGCTCATCCAACGGGCATTCGCCCTTTATCAGCATCCTCAGCGCCGATTTCTTTTGGGGAACGTCTATGACGTTCCGATCAACGAGGAATCAGTTCAGAGAGCGTTTTCGATTGCTGTTTGGCATCTCCTCGGAGACATCGAGAGGGCTTCGAAAGAACTGGGCCGAGTCTTGGTCCGCGGAGGGCAGTTTTTAATTATTTCAGCTGACCCAGGTTCCTATGCTGCTTGGACTAGGCCGTACAAGGAATTCTCCATCGATGGAAAGAGATTTGAAGGAAAAACCGAAAATTCAAGTGGAGCACCGACTACAGACGTGCTTTACCTTCATCCCTATGAAGACATTCTCGATGCATTATCAAAGAGCGATCTTGTTGTTCTAGAAACGCGGAATTTTAGAAACATGGTGGCGATCATGGGGAAGCGCGCTCTAACCTAAGTTGATCCAGTAGCGTCGAATCGTTTCTTGGTCCACGTCATCCCAGACTCGGTCTTGCAGTTTACCGTGGAAGTGTTCAATGATTCTCCAGGAGGGTTCGTTAGAATCTGAGCAGGTAACGAGGAGATCTTTAAGCCCTAGGTCACGGCAGTACTGTAGGGCGTGGGCCACCAAAGCGGTCGCGTAGCCTTTTCTTCTGAAGCGAGGTGCGATGGCGTAGCCGATGTGGCCTCCTCGCTGGCTTAAGCTTTCGTTCAAAGTATGTCGAACGCTGACTCTTCCGATGATGACTCCGTCGACGAAACCGTACAACATGGAGTGTTGGACTCGACCCGGTGGGAGGTCCTTTCCCAATCTTTCCTTCGAGAGAATGTCTAGCATCTCGGAAAAGCTCATTCCGGTTTTCCAGGCGAAGCTATACCAATGAAGAGCTTCTCCGGACCATTCTCTGAGCCCTTCCATAAAGGCCAACTCGTCTCGCGGTGTCAGTTCACGGAGTTCGATCGTCATACAGGACCCTAGGCCTGGGAGTTAATAAACGACTCGGAGGATCTCTTCGATGGTGGTCTCACCTTCGATGACTTTCCGGGCCCCGTTGGCGCGGATAGAAGTAAACATTCCTCTGGTTTTCTCGCGGAGCTCGGCGATCTCGATCTTCGGATGAATCACCTTTTTGATCTTGTCGTCGAACTTCACGAGCTCGTAGATACAGAGTCTTCCGCGGTACCCCGTGTCTTTGCACTCCTCGCAGCCGACGGCGCGGAAATAGGTTTCCGGCGGGATGATCTTTTCCCCGTCGACGAGAGAGGCCCACTTGTCTGGGTCCGAGGTGGTAAGTTCCTTGCAGGATGGGCAAAGCTTCTTAACCAGTCGCTGGGCAAGGATCCCTGTGATGGAGGAGTTCAAAAGATACGTCGGAAGTCCGATGTCAACGAGCCGTTGGATCGTGGCGAGAGCGCCGTTGGTGTGAAGAGTACTGAAAACGAGGTGGCCCGTAAGAGAACTCTGGATCGCCATCTCACCCGTTTCGAGGTCCCGGATCTCTCCGACCATGATGATGTCAGGATCTTGCCGAAGGAACGACCGAATGCATTCTGCGAACGTGAGCCCGATCTGAGGATTAACCTGAACTTGGTTCAAGGGGTCGAGCTCCATTTCCACAGGATCTTCTGCGGTGCAGATGTTAACGTCGGGAGTCGCGACGAGGCTGAGGGTCGTATAGAGCGTTGTTGTCTTGCCCGAACCCGTCGGCCCGGTTACCAGAATGAGCCCCTGGGGCTGGTTGATCAGATCGCTCCAAAGAAGCTTATCCTCAGCACTAAAGCCGATGAACTCGAGGTCTGCGGCGGCGACGGATTTATCGAAGATTCGAATAACGAGTTTTTCGCCGTAGTTTGTGGGGAGCGTGGAGAGACGCATTTCGACGGATCTTCCGCTCTCGATCTCTCGCTTGATGCTTCCGTCTTGAGGTTTCCGTTTATCATCGATCTTCATCTCACCGAGGATCTTAAATCGTGTCACAACCATCTGCATGGCATCGGGGTCGAGGCGGTACACTGTCCGGAGGTCACCATCCACGCGAAAGCGGATGAGCCCCATGCCGCGTTTGGGCTCGAGGTGGATATCACTCGCTCTTTCGATCGCCGCATAATTGAGGAGCCAGTCGACGATGTTCGAGACGAACCCATCAGGGTTTGCGAGCTTCTTTCCTTTGTTCCGCTCGATCAGCCGATCAAGTTCTTCGAGTTTCCCCTGCCGAAGCAATCGGAGTCTCTCGACCCCGGCCAGTCCCTGTTCCTGCGCGATACCCTTGAACGCTTTTTGAACGACAAAGATCTCGTTCAGTAAGTGACTGATCTGAACCGGAGCGTTGATCCGGATTTCAATGTCCCGCTTAACTTGCGCGCGGACTTCATCCATCCAGGCCAGGCAAAAAGGCTCGCTGGTCAAGATCACAACTTTATCCTTCGTGACTTCTACCGGAACGATGTTGAGCCGTTTGATGTACGGGAGAGGAAGGATGGTGGCAACCACTTCGAGTTGGATTTTGAGCGGGTCAACTCGGATGTACTCAAGGCCCCAGTGTTTCGCCAGGAGCGCCATGATGTCGTCGTGAGCAAGGGTTTTACCGGGTCTTCGTCGATCCGGAATGGAGAGCTTTCCAACGAGGTTCAGGGCATGCTCCCGACTCTTTTCACTTAAGAGCTTAAGCTTCTGCTGATCAACATCGTTGATGAGGTTCAACTGAACGAGGACCTCGATCAGGTCGAAAATTGAAAGCTTCTTTTCTTGAACAGCGTAATTTTGTAGCTCCATGATCCACCTTTAATCTCTGATCGAGTTCCCGGCAGGAAATGATTAGGTAAAAGCACAACCGGCATCGAGAAAAGTCGGATTCTCAGGCGAATGACCGAGTAGTTCAGTTCGGATTAAGAGTCTTTTTCTTGCGACCGTAGATGAATCCGATGAGAATGATTGCAAAACCAAGGATCCGAAAGAGTCGCTCGCCCCCGAGGACAGATTTGGGTTCTAGCGTCAGTGATCCGGAGAAGTTTTCAACGACGACGCCGGTCATGACCTGATTCACTGGCACCACTGGAAACGTTCGCTCTTTTGAGGAGGCAGCGAGGAACTCTGTGTACTGAGTGGGCAGGACCAGGAGGCATTTCCCCGCGGGGGATGTCACGGCAAGGACTGCGCGCAACTCTGACTGTTCGACGAGGTGACCGTCCTGACAGGGGGTGAACCCTTTGAGCTCAGTCCCGACCCATGGTTCAACGAATGCAACTCTTAATGACCCTTGGGGGCGCATGTATTCTTGGATCATGGGCACCGAGGTCTCTGAGATGCGAATCTCTGTTGGAACATGAAGTGGAGTGGATTTTCGGAGTTCTTTGTACTCATAGGTTCGGCCGTCACTTACGACCTCCCCGGTTATGTTAAAAAGGTTCTGAAAGAGTGGGAAGAAAGGACTCCGGGAGTTCATCAGGAACTGATTTTGAGTGAGCGGAACTTGAGGAGCGAGCTGTCGGAAAAGTTCCACAAAGCGCCGCTGCGGGTAGGCGTAGCCATCGACCGAAGAGAAACCGTACGCGGCGGACTGGTTGAGGCCAAAAACATTGCTATGAACTTGCAAAGCCGCGTGCTCGAGGAGAACTTTCGGAAGCTTAGGGAAGAGAGAGAAGAACTTCCTTTCATTGTCGATGGAGTCGAGATCGGGCCGGTCTTTGGGGATCTTCTCCCGGAAACCGAGGATGTTAAGGCCAATGAACGTCCCAATCGCCAGCGGCATTATCAGGTGGCCATGTTCTCGTCGGATGAAAGAGACGGTCACAAGGAGTGCGAGGACCAGCAGCAGGTAATCGGGCGAGACCGTTAAGGACAGAGGGACGAAGATCGCGAGCACGAGACTCAGAAAGAGCAAGAGGAGACCTTTCCCGGTCAGTTTGAGCTTCCTTGAAAAAACCAAATGATTAAAGCAGACCAGCTGGAAGAAAGTGAGGAGAAAGAAAACTCTTGATGGGCACCGGAAGGACTTCAGGATCGGCGCCACTGTCAGAAGCCCGTCGCTTAGCATGGGCAGGTTGGAACTGAGGATGATCCCGAGGGAGATGAGCGCGGCGTTGAGAAGTAGCAATTTGTACTTTTTGAGTAAGAATCCGAGGCCCATCAGAATCAGTGGGAGGACACCGTAGCCGAGGTTTGTCTCATGGAGGAGAAAGTCGTCTCGGTCCACGGGGACAGTCGTCGTCGAATAGAAAAAGGATGATAGGAAGTCACTGGCGGTTTGTGTGTTGTAGCTGTAGATCACGGCTTCGCTCGTGTTGCGCGCAATCTGCTTGAGGAAGACAAAAACATTTGCCAGGTGGTTCACGGAAAAAACGACACACCCAAGGATGATGAGCATGACGGTGATCAAGGCGCCTTTTTTTCCTTGGGTCTTCCGTAGTTCGGGAGCTGCAAAAACAGCGGCGATGAGGAGGATGAAGAATCCGTAGATGATGGGCTGCACGAGATTGATACACTGGAGCGAGTTTACAAGAGCAATCACCGAGAGGAGAATTCCCGTCACCGTGAGTCGATTCCGTAACACTGCTATGAAGAGGTAGACGAGAGCGAGTCCCCAGAGTAGACCCCAGACGAGGTTCAAGTGCCCGTAGAAGATTCGCCACCCCAGGGCGGGAATGAATGCGGCGACCAAGGCGAGTGGCACCGATAGCAGTTCTTGGGACCAGTGTCGATCGAGGAGAAGCAATGGAAGAGTGAGAGAGAAGAAGGCAACCATCGTCTGAGAGAGAACGATCAGAAGATCAACTGCAAGGATCGGGTGAACATTGAACAGAGAGAGAAGCTGCAGAAATGCCGGAAAATCCGCTGGTCCTGTTACGGACCCGCCTAGGCGCGTGCTCGAATAAATAAAATCCGAAGCCTCTGGGCCCGAGCGCAGCATTTCCATGTAGTGCGCGACGAGTCCCGTCGTGTCGTACTTTCCAAAGAGGGTCGTCAAGGGAGAGCCGAGCAAAAGATCCCAGATCAGGAGGGTGATGCTAAACAGGATGAAAAAGAGGGCCCCGTCTCCAGTCTTTAACCGCTGCTTCAGTTCAAAGTTCATGGATTCGTCCGAAAGCGATTGTAGAGGAAGGCGCGAAGCAGGATGGCCACGTAGTACGCTTGCCGAAGGAATTGAAGCTTGAGCGCATTCAAAAAGCATACAGCGATTTCGGCATCTGTGAAATTGAACGTCTTCCGTATTTCATCTTGCTTCACGTATCTTAGAAATGAGGAAGCCTGTTTGTAAGAATGGATCACGCTCCAGGACTTCGGCGAGATCCGAAACGACGTGAGTTTCTTGGGGACATAGACAAAGGCACCCAGGCGAGCAAGTTGGATGTAGAAATCTGGATCAACCATCCAGTAATTCCCGAAGCGGTAGCGAACGCCGCTCTTTACGAGATCGGCCCTGAACAAGACGTTGTTTGGCTCGCCCACGAGGTTCGTTCCTCGGAGAAGTCCTGTGCGCATGATTTCCATCGACGACATCCCGACGAGAGTGGTTGCTGGAATCAAGGGCGCATAGAATTCCCGACCAGCGGGATCGATGACTGTTTTCCCACAGAATGCCATCACGCAATCCGGATTCTCCTCGAGCGCTCGGACCGACTCGCTCACGCAGCTGGGTGCGAGGAGATCATCAGAGCAGATGGTCTTCAGGTACTTTCCCTTCGCAAGCGTGAGAAGATGGTTCCAGGTTTTCTCATGCTTCTCATTCACTGGATTTTTAATCAGGACCAGCCGAGGGTCACGAATTGATTCGACAATCTTCACGGTACTGTCCGTGGAGCAATCATCGAAGCAGATCACCTCGATGTTTGCATAGTCCTGCGCGAGGACTGACTCGAGGCAGGCCCGAATGTAGATCTCTTCGTTAAAGATCGGGACGAGGATGGACACGAGCGGAGAGGGGTTGACCATTAAAACGTTCCTGCGTCGAGAGCGGTCTTATAATCCTTCGCGAACGCAATCACGTCCGAGGCATCTGGTGCGTCGCCGGTTGGAGCTATGGGGTATTGGGAGTCGTCCTCTCCACGGAAAACGGAAGGGGAACCGAGGGCGGCCCGAATCTCCTCGAGGGTCACCGTATTGCGGGCGCCGCATTCTATTAATCCCACTCTGGTGAGATTCTCGACGATGAAGGAGGCGCAATAGCTCAGCCGTGCATACGCATACCTTGTCCCGGCCGTTGCGAACACCTCTTGGCCTTTGATGATGTCCAGGAGTGCGCCACTGAGTTTCTCCGTGCCGTACATTGGCCCCAGCCGAACGATGAGGTTGCGCTCGGAGGCTACGACAAGTTCGCAGGCCCGGCGATGCCGACCGTAACTCGTTTCGAGCTGTGTTCGTGCCGAGATCGAACTCACTAAGATGATCTTTTTTGCTCCTGCGGCCTCCAGGATCTTTTGCGTCTTGAGGACGCTTTCCGTGAAGTCGGCATCCGCATTCTGGTTCGCCCAAAAGCGGCGTCCTGTGTTGGCGGCATGAATGACGATGTCGCAACCATCGAGTTTCTCGATGAGGTTGTCTCCGCGGTGAATTCGATGGAGATCGAAACGGGAGCTTTTAGCGAGCTCCGCACAGAGCGCGGCGCCGACGTATCCGCGGGCCCCGATGACAGCGATCCGGATCACGGGCCTTTGCCCTTCTGCTTATCGAGGTAGTCGACGTAGCCTGCATCGAACGGGATTACCTCTTCATGGATGATCGGTTTCTGACAACTGTCCCAGGGTTTGCTAAGCATCGAGATGGCGGTGACCTGGGTTATTGCGTGGAAGGCGTGGGGCGTGTTCGGAGGTGTTTTTACGCACGACCCTTTGCTCATGTGATACACGAGTTCAGCCCCGCCGGACGGATCCGGGGTTACGAGGACTCCGGAGCCTTCAACCACCAAAAAGTATTCGGTGAACTCCGGGTGACTATGGTTACCGCGGACTTTATTCGGATGAAAGTACAGCATGTTGAACTCGAGAATGGGATCCGCCGGTACCCAGGTGAAGATTCCTCCGCGTCCATCCTTCACCGTGCCAAGGTTACAGCTACTCTGGAGGACTTCAATGTTTCCTAGTTTTTGCATGTCACACCTTCACGAGATGAGGATACGGGAGCGGTACAAAGAGCTTCTTCGTCTGGGCGTTTTCCTGTCGCCGGACGAGCGACCGAAAGAATTCCGAGTAGTAGTACGGGAGGATCAGGATGTGCGGACCCAGCTCCTGCAGATGGTCTTGCTCTAACTTGATGGGAATGTCTGAGCCCACCATGATAGAGCCTGCCTTGAGCGGACTGTTATCTAAGACAAACTTCACCTGATCCCGGCCTAGTCCAAGGAACTGACAGATCATATTCCCTTTCGTGCTTGCCCCGAGGGCGACCAGAGGGCCTTCTTCCGAAACAAGAGCTTCAATCCAGTTCCGGGTCACGAGCTTAAGAACCTGAATCCTTTCATTGAAGCGCACTAATGATTCTGGGGAATGAAGTCGTGCGGCCAACTCTTCCTGTCGGAGGTCGAGGAGCTCCCTCGAAGGTTTTCGTGCGTGCACAGAGGAAGCTTTTTCAATGAAGACTCGGAGGGACCCTCCGTAGGATGGAACAACCCTGGCGTGGAAGGCCCTCAGGCCGGTTCGCGCTAACAGGAATTCGAGAGACTGGAGCGAGTAGTACGCGACGTGTTCGTGGACGATGTTGTCATAGATGTTGTCTTTCAGCATCGGTCCGAGGTAGGTCATTTGCAGACACCAGACACTCCCTTCTGTGAGGAGACTGGCGATGTCCCGGCAAAACGTCGACGGATCATCCAGATGGTAGAACATGGCCACAGAGAAAATCATCTTCGGGAGCGGAAGGCCCAGCTCTAGGTAGTTCTTGGCGGAAAAGAGGTCCGTAATTTTGATGTAGTTATCTTCGGCGATGACCGGTTCGATTCCATGGGCCGCGTCGATGTTGACCAGCGCCCGGGTTTGTCCGACGTAGGACGACAGAAGAGTCCCGTCGTTCCCTCCGATGTCTAAGACGACATCTCCGGTCTCAACTGGGTTAATGGTCTTGGCCTCATCCACGATGTCCTTCAGGATTGTTCTCATGGTCGCGGTGGCGCTGCTGGTGTAAGGGTAGTGACGGAAAACTTCTCCGAGGTCATAGCTGTTGGAGAGTTGCACGAGGTTGCACGCCGAGTTAGAGCACTGAGTGATGTTCAGTGATGATCGGTCTAGTGAGGCTTTGTAGTCACCGGAACCTCGCGGGTAGACGGCGGAGGGGTATTGCTCACCGACCTGGACGAGGTCGTCCATGAGTGGGGCATCGCAGACGATGCATGCGGTTCGTTTTGCCATTCAGTATCTCCCGTCCTTAAGGCTAATCGAATTCGGACAAAGATCAAGCAAAGAACCATGACCGAGTGTTTTAGTTTTTCGCCGGGAGTCTTTGGAACTCTGGTACTATGGTGAGCATGGAAGTTTTAATCACCGGATCGGCCGGGCAAGATGGGACGTATCTCCGGCAGCTGCTTCAGGCAGAAGGAGCGAGTGTGACCGGAATCGACCGCTCCTTCACGGTTCGAGATTCAGCGTTTGATCCTTCGAATCCCCGGCAGGTCGATGAGATCGTTTCAGCGAAGCCCTTTGACGAGGTCTACTACCTTGCGGCCCACCAGTCTTCCTCAGAGAAGAGCGCATCCGCCGACCAATTCGAACTTAACTTCTCCGTCAATCACCGGGGGCCGGTGAATTTTCTTAATTCCATCCATTCCCTCTCACCCTCCACCAAGTTCTTCTACGCAGCGTCCGCACACGTCTTCGGTAGAAGCGACGGCCGTCCTTTGGGTGAAGACGCACCCAAAGCTCCCATCTGTCTTTACGGCAAGACGAAGCTCCTTACCCTAGAAACGATCGCCGCCTACCGGACGAAGCGCCGTCTCTTTGCCTGTTCTGGCATCCTTTTTAACCACGAGTCTGCACTTCGGAAGCGCACATTCCTCTCACGAAAGGTCATCGAGGCCGCACTGGAGATCAGGGCCGGTAGGAAGGATAAACTCCTCGTCGGGAATCTCGAGCAGCTCGTCGACTGGGGGTATGCGCCGGACTATGTCCGGGCCTTCCCCGCAATGCTGCGACGATCCTGCGCTGAGGACTTCGTCGTTTCCTCCGGAGAACTTCACACGGTTCGGGAATTCGTTGAAACCGTGTTTCGTTTCCTTGGGCTTGATTACCACGAGTTCGTCGCAGAGGACTCATCCCTTCTTCCAAACCTTGGCCGTGGAGTTCTCTACGGAGACAATCGCAAGCTCCTTCAGGAGACTCTCTGGAGACCCCGCTACAACTTTCGAACCTGGATAGAACTTATGGTGCAAGACCTCGCCGAGCAGAAGGAGAACAAGTGACGACGATTGATCTCATCATCCCGCTCTACAACGAATCACAGACCGTGGAGTTTCTCTTCCGCCGCCTCGAGAAGGTGTTCGGCGGTCAAACGGACTACACCTTTCACGTGATCTTTGTGAACGACGGTTCCCGGGACGACACGCTTCGGAAGCTCAAGGAGCTTTGTCCCGGGTTTTCGCTGTCCTCGAAGATCATTTCACTCTCGCGAAACTTCGGCCACCAATCCGCGATGGTCGCTGGCCTCGAGTCTAGTGCGGGAGCTGCGTCTGTGGTTCTCGACGGTGACCTCCAGGACCCTCCGGAAGTCGTGTTTGAGATGCTAAAGAAATGGGAAGAGGGATTCAAGGTCGTGTACGCACGGCGCAGCTCTCGCCGAGGAGAGTCTGCCTTCAAGCTAGCCACGGCCAGCCTATTCTATCGCGTCATCCGGGCCGCATCTAACATCGACATTCCCCGCGACACCGGAGATTTTCGACTCCTCGATCAAGTCGTGGTCAAGAGTTTGAATGCTCTTCCGGAGCACAACCGCTTCATACGCGGCCTCGTCCCGTGGCTTGGTTACCGGCATGCGTTCGTTGAGTTCGATCGCCAGGAAAGAGTCGGTGGCGAGACAAAGTACACGGTCTCGAAGATGATCAAGCTTGCCATCGACGGGATCTCGTCATTCTCCACGGTGCCCATTCGGATCTGCACCTACCTAGGCATCTGCATCATCATGCTGTCGATCCTGTCCGGATTCAAGGTCGTTTACGATAAGATCATGTCCCCCCAGTATGTGATCACGGGGTGGGCGTCGGTGATCATAGCGATCCTCTTCTTCGGGGGCATTCAGCTCCTGTTCTTAGGGATCATCGGCGAATACATCGCTCGCATCTTCGACGAGGTCAAGGGGCGCCCAAACTACATCGTCGACGAGAGCGTAGAGTACCACCGGGCTACTGGTCAGAGTCGTTTTGGTTCTCAAAAAGAGAGTTGAGCTGGTGACCGTGGTCCTTGAGCAGCCGGTAGCGCCGGAAGAGCTGGAGATCACTTTCGACCATTTCGCGAATGAGGTCACTGAGTGAGCACCTGGGGGCCCACCCGAGGGTCTTCCGAGCTTTCGTTGAGTCACCGATGAGGACGTCCACCTCCGTTGGCCGGAAGTATTCTTCTTTGATGTCGATGACCACTTGTCCTGGTGAGAGGTGCTCAGGTTTGTGCAGGACCATCTCTTCAAAGCGGGCACGATCGATCTCTTCGATCGTGCCGAGCTCCTTGATCCCTTCACCGGTGAAGGAGATTTTCACTCCGATCTCCTGGAAGGCCCGCTGAGCAAATTCTCTCACGGTGACCGAGACGCCGGTGGCGATCACGTAGTCATCTGGCGCTGAATGCTGAAGCATGAGATGCATCGCCTGAACGTAGTCTCGGGCGTGGCCCCAGTCCCGCTTGGCGTTGAGATTTCCGAGGTGAATCTTCTTCTGCATCCCGAGGGCGATGTTGGCGACCGCCCGAGTGATTTTTCGAGTGACAAAGGTCTCACCTCGGAGCGCGGACTCGTGGTTAAACAAGATGCCGTTACAGGCGAACATGCCATAGGCCTCACGGTAATTCACGGTTGCCCAGTAGGAAAACAGTTTCGCTGCTCCGTAGGGACTTCTGGGGTAGAAGGGGGTCGTCTCCGACTGCGGCACCGCTTGGACCTTTCCGTACATCTCCGAGCTCGAGGCCTGGTAGAACTTCGTAGTTTTCGTCTTCCCGAGGAGGCGGATCGCTTCGAGGAGTCGGATGGTTCCGGTGCCGTCGACGTCCGCGGTGTACTCGGGAATCTGAAAGCTCGTGTGAACATGGCTCATGGCCCCGAGGTTGTAGATCTCACTCGGATCCGTCTGTTCAATGATTCGCATGATGCTTGAACTTTCTGATAGGTCACCGAAATGGAGGAAGAGTCTCGCATCCTGATCATGCCGGTCTTTAAAGACATGGTCGATTCTGCTGGTGTTGAACGACGATGATCTGCGCTTTATTCCGTGAACGACGTAGCCCTTCGACAGCAAGTGCTCCGCGAGGAGTGATCCATCCTGGCCCGTGATCCCAGTGATGAGAGCAACCTTCGACTTCTCTGACATGCGCGATCCTTTTCTGGGGAAATGATACTATTCTGCCATAGAGGGGCGGTATATCAACCGACGAAAGTGCTCAAGGCCTCACTCTATAGTGGCGGCCTCGGTGTAGAGGATCTTGAGGATCGATGGCAGCGGTGTTTTTCCTGCGTTTATTTCTCGAATTTGTTCCCGTTGGTCTTGCGTGAGGTAGCGCTCGAGGGGCTGATCGACGTGGGTGTTTTTTTTGAACGCCGCCTGGAGCATGGCATCCCATTCCTGGTGATACCTTTTGAGATCGTCCGGACGCACGAACTCCCTTTGGTGATCACCAAGAGCACACTTGAAGGGTTCGATGATGTTCAGGGTTCCGTAGTCGTTGGTGATCTCATCACCGCGAGCGATGTGGCGGACTGCAATCTCGAAGCCGATCGGGGTGAGCATCGAATTCGGATCGTAGCTATGATTCACATAGCGGGTAAGGTCCCAGCAGAAAAAATAGTCTCCATTCCTATCTCGGTAAGTGTACTTCAAGAGGTTCTCGAGCGCAGGAGCTGACAGATGTGCGAGCTCGGTTTTGCTGAAAACACGGTCGAGTTCGTCGCGGACCCAGGTGATTGTCCCTTTCGGGATGTCGTGGGTAGCGAAGATACCGTAACCGATCTCCTCGGAGACGAAGCGGAGTTCTGTGTGGGGATGAAGCATACTGAAAGATTAACCGGAATGATCCAGGATCTCAAAGTAAAGTTGAAGCTTGGCATAAATCAGTTAGTGCTGTGCGTTTTTCTCATCGTCTTCGGGTGTTCTGGAAGAGCGATGGCCTAGCGGGCTTCGGTGATAGGAACTCACATCAGGGTCTCTGCCCGCGTCGCTGGCGTTATCAAACGAGTTAAGCAATTGGTCAATCTTCAGCCGGATCTCCTCCCTAGATTCAAAGTACCTCTCTTCGATCAGAGACGAGACTTCGTAGAGATTGCCACGGCAACGCTCGAGCTCTTCTTCGCTGAGATTGGCCCAGAGATTCCGAACCGCACCTTTCATTTCTCTCCATTTCGCGTCGGCTTGTGTTTTCGTTAGCATGTCCCCTCCTCTGTTAACAACCCTCCCTCAAGAGAAGCAGGATCTGTGCCATGGCCGGCACGTGTTTTGCTTCTAGTTCAAGACGTAACAAGGGAGAAATCATGGGACAGAAAAGATCGACTCAAATTGAAAAGACACTTAAGGGTATTTCGCGTCGTGCATCGAGATCCGGTGTAAATGATGAAGGAGATCCGTCACTCCGAGAGCAGTACGCCATCATTCGAGAGGATCTTCAAAAGCTTCGCAGCGATCTTCAAAAGGGGTACGTCATGGCAAAAGGGATGGTCGAAAAACGAAGCTTCCTCGGTGATCTCTTCGGGGCACGCTGAGGAAAAATGCCCCCTAGGATACCGACAAGGAGACTCACATGTTACGAGCTGCACTTGCCTTTTTTGCCCTCGGTCTAGTCGCCATACTTCTGGGAGCGAATGGCATCGGAGGCCTCTCGATTGACATCGGAAGGACGCTGCTATTCATCTTCTTGATTCTCGCCGTGATCAGTTTCATCGCGAGTCTTGTGGTTGGTAAGAAGATGGTTGAGTGAGGGACTCGAGGGATCGGTCGCCTCACAAGGGCTCAGAGTTCTAGGAGGAAGCGCTCTTTAAGATCTTCGAGGTTGAACTCATGGATCAGGGCCTCTAGGCGCTGACGAGGATAGGCCCGGGGAAGGTCTTTTTGCTGTCCGATGATGAGCTCATTTTTCATCGAGTGTTCCCAGCCGATGAGTTCTGTGACGGTGACCTGATACCCTGCTGCCTCGAGGACAAGGCAGCGCAGAGCATTCGTGAGGTGGCTACCGAATTCTCGGGTATGGATCGGATGGCGATAGATTTCGGTCAGCACCGAACGACTGAGGTTGCGGCCTTTGTGTTTCTTGAGTGTGGAAGCAACTTCTGCCTGGCAGCAGGGCACGAGCACCACGTACTTCGCCTGGCGTCTGACCGCAAAGCGGATGGCATCATCCGTCGCCGTATCGCAGGCGTGGAGTGCGGTAACGATGTCTACGGTCGGGGGAAGCGAAGGCGATGAAATGGATTCCTCGACGGAGAGGTTTAGGAATTCCATGCGATCAAATTTTAGCTTCCGTGCCAGTTCTCGGGACTTCGCGACCAGGTCGTCCCGGGTCTCGATCCCAAACACCGTACCTCTGGAGGAGTACTTATAGAAAAGATCATAGAGAATAAATCCGAGGTAAGACTTCCCGGCCCCGTGGTCCACGAGGCTCAGTGCTCGTGCCTCATCTCTGGTGAGCTCGGTGAGGAGCGGCTCGATGAAATTGAACAGGTGATAAACCTGTTTGAGCTTCCGACGCGAGTCCTGATTTAGCTTACCGTCGCGGGTCAAGATGTGAAGCTCTTTCAAGAGTTCAATGGATTGACCGGGTCGTAGTTCTGGGATGAGGGGTGCGTTCATAGGCCCATGGTAGCATAAGCAGGGCCACTCCGGAACCGGTTCCAGTGCCCAGGTTAGTTAAGATTCATTTCCTTCAGTTTTCGGTAGAGGGTCTTGCGATCGATGCCGAGGTCCCGCGCCGTCTGTTCCTTGGCCCCGTCATTCCTGTCGAAGATGAACTGGATGTACTTTTTACTGAGCTCATCCAGAGTCACGGTCCTGTCGTGGTCAAACGACATTCCTGGAACTGACCGGGGTTCCGCCTGTACGGGACGGAGGTAGTTATCTTCGGTCGGAAGATCTTCCGGCAAGATGTACTCGGCGGTGGTCAGAACCACCGCCCGTTCGATGGCGTTCTCGAGTTCCCGGACGTTCCCCTTCCACTCATGGCCCTCGAGTTTCTGGATCGCTTCCTTACTGATGCCTTTGACCTTGGCGTTGTTCATGACCGAGAACTTCCGCAAGAAGAATTCTGAGAGCGGAAGGATGTCTTCGCGGCGCTCTCTCAGTGGGGGCATGTAGATCGGGATCACGTTTAACCGGAAGAAAAGATCTTCACGAAACCGGCCCTCAGCGACCTCGCGCCGAAGGTCTTTGTGGGTTGCACAGATGATGCGGGCGGTGATGTCGCGGTACTGGTTCTCTCCGATCCGTTTCACTTTCCGTTCTTGCAGCACCCGCAGGAGTTTTGCCTGGAGCGGAAGACTGAGGTCGCCGATCTCGTCCAGAAAAAGAGTTCCCTTGTTGGCCTCCTCGAAGAGGCCAACCTTTTTGTCGTAGGCCCCTGTGAATGACCCCTTGGCATGGCCGAAGAGCTCTGACTCCAGAAGGTTTTCCGGAATTGCGGAGCAATTGATCGCAACGAAGGGACCGTCCTTTTTGTCGCCGAGCTCATGCACCGCTCGGGCGATGACTTCTTTGCCCGAGCCGGATTCTCCACTGATGAGTACGTTCGCCTGAGATCCAGAAACTCGGCGTGCGAGTTCGAACGCTTTCTTAAACCCGGCGGACCGTCCGATGACACCCTTGAGGCCTACAACATCTTCTTGGAACAAACTTTTCAAGCTGCAATTCTCGTTCTGGACGTCGCTGAGGAAAAGTGCCCGCTGAACGGAGATGAGAAGTTGCGGGATGTGCAGGGGCTTCAGAACGAAATCATAAGCCCCGGCTTCGATGGCCTCGACCGCGGTTTCGACGCTCCCTTCGGAGGTCATTAAAATAATCGGCAGAGCGCTGAGAGAGCGTCGGATGCGTTTGATGAAATCAAGGCCCGACATCGCCGGAAGCTTGAGATCCGAGATGACCACGTCTGGCACGAGGCGCTTGTGTTCGATTTCGATCAATGCCTCTTCCGCATTCGTGAAGTCGGCGATCTTGTAGCCCCGTTGCCTGAAGAGACTTGAAAGAAGATCCAGAAGATCGAGATCGTCATCGATGAGAGCAATGCAGGGGCTATTTTTTAGTTTCATCGGGGCTAAAATCCTTTGCCGTGAAATTTTGCCCAATATAGAGGCAATTATACCCAGTGACAAGGCTTGGAGTGGGGTTAAATAATTGAAAGTATTCGATTCGGTGGATGGCATAGCGAGTGCAAAAATGGCTTCCTTCGTAGTGTTGAAAGTGAAGAAAAAGGATTTTTTATGGTTCGGGCCGCAATTGCTCTTCATTTGGTTAGCGTCTTGGGCTTTTTCTTTAGTCCACAAGAACTGTCGATAGGCATGACTTGAAATGAATGACCTTCAAGGTGCAGCACAAGTCTCTTTTATTTTTTTAGCCGCACGGCTCCTTCGGCTGTCTGGAGGTCCGGAAGGTCTGGGTCCCTTCACTATTTCTTGTCGTCGTTCCCAGCTTTCGTTCCCACGTGGGAGAGGCATTGCCGGGATCTCCTGGAGCGTGAATCAATGGTAGACATTGTGGAGATCTTCACTAAATACCTCATGACTGAGAATGACCGATTTAGGTAGAGTGCTCTCATGAATTTAAATGAAACGCTTGAAAACCTCCGCGTGAGCTACCAGTCCTCCAGCCTTGACCTAGCGGATTGTGATCCGGACCCCGTCGCTCAGTTTGACAAATGGCTTGACCAGGCGATCTCCAGTAAGTGCGACGAGCCCAACGCATTCGTGCTCTCAACTTCAACGGAGAATCGGCCCCGCGCTCGCGTCGTTCTTCTGAAGGGCATCCATGAGCAGAAGTTCGTGTTTTATACCAACTACGGATCATCGAAGGCCAATGAGTTGGCGAAGAACGAAAACGTTTCCATGACGTTTTTATGGCTTCCACTCCAGCGGCAAATTCGCATCGAAGGAACTGTGACAAAAGTGAGTGCGGAACTCTCTGAGGAGTACTTTCAGAAACGGCCCCGGGGCAGCCAGTTGGGGGCGATCGCATCTCCCCAGAGCCAGCGAGTTGCCGGGCGAGCGGAGCTAGAGAATCTTTTTAAAGAGACCGAGTCCAAGTACGAGGGAGTGGAGGTCCTGCCGAGGCCCTCGTTCTGGGGTGGATACATGATCGCACCGTCGTTCCTCGAGTTCTGGCAAGGGCGAAACAACCGGATGCATGATCGGATCTGCTATGAGCGCAAAGGTCTTTCCTGGGACCGTTACAGGCTCGCACCCTGACGAGACCGGTAGAAACTTGAAAACGCCCACGCCCAGCCCGCGCCGATGAGCGCTCCTCCTAAAACGTCTCCGGGGTAGTGGACGCCGAGGTAAATCCTGCTGTAAGCGACGAAAAGAGGCAAGGCCCAGATGAGCTTCCAGAATTTCCCCGTGAGCTCCAGGCCACGGATGGAAAAGAGTACCAGGGCGACGGAGTTGGCTGCGTGAGAAGATACGAACCCGTACTTCCCTCCGCACTTTTGGCCGAAGCTGTAGATGAGGGGTTTGAGATCCAGTTCTCGGCAGGGGCGAAACCGTTGAAAAATGTTTTTCAAAAGGTACGACGAGCTCGTGTCGCTCGCGATGATCGTCAGCACGAGGAATACCCCAAAGAGGATGGTCTCTGCTTTCCCAAGTCGTCGGTACGCGTGCCAGAAAAAATACCCGATGAAGGGGGCCCAGAGCGCTTGCCCGGACAGGCCCTGCATGAGCGGGTTTAGCCACGTCGAGTGGTAGGAATTTAGCGCGAGGAAAAACGAGCGATCTAGGGCGCTCAGGCCTTCTATCACTGAAGAGTTCCCAGGAGTTTTTTGAGCCGAAGCCGGAAGACGTTCACAACCGCCTCGACGACGATCTTCCTGCTCATCTTAGATTTCCCGACGGTGCGCTCCCAGAAAGTGATCGGGACCTCGACGCACCGAAGACCCCGCGACCAGATTTTAAATTTGAGCTCGATTTGAAAGGCGTAGCCGATGGAGAACACCTTATCAAGATTGAGGTCCAGGAGCGCCTTGCGGGAGTAGCAGTTGAAGCCCCCGGTAGAATCCGAAAACGGGATCCCCGTGATGAACCTGGCGTAGATCGAGGCAAAATATGAAAGGAGGAGTCTCTGCATGGGCCAATTCATGATCCTGATCCCGCCGGTGTAGCGGGACCCGATGGCGAGGTCGTAGGCTCCGATTTTGGCGATGAACTCTGGGATCGAATCAGGGTCGTGAGAGAAATCACAGTCCATGGTAATCACCGCTTCGTACCCCCGCTCCAGGGCCCAACGAAAACCTTTGATGTAGGCGGTGCCAAGGCCCAGCTTACCGGATCGCTCGATGAGGAAGAGATTCGCTTTGTGTTTCTGGAAGGATTTAACCACCGCTGCGGTCCCGTCTGGGGAACCGTCATCGATGATGAGGACGTTCAGGGCCGGGTGGAGGCGCTGCAGGGTCTCCAGCATTTTTTCAATGTTAGCAATCTCATTATACGTTGGTATGATGACGACGGCTTTTTCCAGAGTAATCAAACAACGGGCCTTGGCTAATGATCTTTACTCATTTGTAGCACAGAATTGCCCGGATGGCGAACATGACAAAGACCTTGAAGCTAAGTTTTACGCTCCTCTTTATTTTCCAGCTCGCCGTGGCCGCAGGATTCGAACTCGCTCACGACGAAGCTTATTACTGGCTCTACTCCCGGAACATGGACTGGGGATTCTTCGATCATCCGCCCTTCGTCGGTGCGGTGATTCGCCTGTTTTCATTCTTCGGCCACTCCGAGCTCGCGGTTCGAGTCGGCTTCATCGGCCTCCAGTTTGCAACCCTCTTGGTCCTCTGGACGCTCACCGCTCAACCGTGGGTGACGTTTCTTCTCTTCTTCAGTTTCCCCCTCGCCTCTTTCACCGGGCTCCTGGCCCTTCCGGACATTCCTTTGTTGTTCATGTCGGCCCTCTATTGCTTCCAGCTGAAGCGATACTTTCAGGCGGACACGGTGCCGCGATCGGTCGCTCTCGGGCTCATCATCGGAGCTCTATTCTACGCGAAGTACCACGGAGTTTTGCTCATTCTCTTTACTCTCGTGGCAGTTCCGTCGCTCCTTCTGAGAAGATCATTCTACGTCACCGCCGCCTCTGCGCTCCTGATCTTTTCTCCGCACCTCTTGTGGCAGTACCACCACGAGTTTTCGACGTTGAGGTACCATTTCCTTGAACGCCCCGGCGCCCCGTTCTCGCTGCCACGGAGTCTCGAATTCCTCGGACTCCAGGTCATCCTCTCGGGCGTCCTCGCAGGGCCCGTGGTGTGGTATGCAGCGCTGAAAAAAAATTCGAACACTCAGTTTGACCGCACTCTTAAGTTCGTTGCTGTTGGCAGCGTTGTGTTCTTCCTCCTCTCAAGCTTTAGTAAACGGGTGGAGGCGAACTGGACGATTTACCTCGCTGTGCCCTTGATCGTTTTAAGCGCCGATGCACCTCTCTGGACGCAGCGCTGGGCCCGGCGGCTCCTCGTCGTTTCATTTGTCTTCGTCGTCTTCGCGAGGATTTTGTTTGTCTTTCCCCCGGAGCGCAGTGGCCTTCGCCGGCTGAAGGAATTCCACGGCTGGAGAACCTGGGCCACTTCAGTCTCCCGGCAGTGCGGGAGCGAACAGATTCTTGCGAACACCTACCAGATCGCTTCGAAGCTCTCCTTCTACCTCCAGGCCGAGGTCCCGGCCCTGAACTATCAATCTCGGAAAAACCAGTTCGACTACTGGCGCTTTGACCAAAAATTTCTGAGCGACTCGGTCTGCTACCTCACCGACAAGCGGGGATTTGCGGGAGAGCGGATCGAGACCCCAGAAGGGAAAAGCCTTCGCCTTGTAAAAAATCAAAGCCTCCGGCAGCTTTGGGAGTTAAAATCTAGGGAAAGGTAACTCCTCCATGCTCAAGCTCAATCTCCAGAACTCGTACGACAAGGTTAAGTTCCTCACCATCTTGCAGTTCGTCCTCGTGCTCATGGCCTTCATCTCTGAGGCGCTCGTGACGAGGAGTGTGCTGAATTTTTCATTCATCTTTCAGTTCATTCTCCTGCTCGTGTCCTACAACTTCTACTACTCGGCCCTCGCAAATCTCTTCTACTCGTACTGGAACATGTCGTTGATCTTTGGGATCTACTACCTTCTTTCGCTGAGCCGAAACTTCCTCGTCCTGGGCAACCCGATGATCGGCTTCCTGTTCCTCCTCAGTCTTGGGTTTCTTCTGGTGGCCTGCTACATCGTCTCATCCCCACTCTATTATCCTCGCTTTCACTGGTGGGAGTACGACTTCAGGTTCCGGGCCGACATCCGGTGCTGGGTCGAGGTAGACGGGAAGGAGTTCCGGGGCCGTATTTCTGATCTTCGCCGGGGAGCAGCATGCCTCGAGTTATTTCATGGGATGCCCGTCGGCCATCCGGTCAACATCAGCATCGAAATCCTTAATCAAAATTTCTCTCTCTACGCTGAGGTCCGTTCACGGCGTGAACCTATCATCGGCCGATCGATTGTCTACGGGATCAAGTTCATCAACACTGACCTTGAACAAAAGCAGCGGCTAAAGTTCTTAACGAACTACTGGAACGAGAGCAAGAAGATTAAGATTCGCAACAAGTTCTCTCTCGACCTAAAGTCCTAGCATGAATTTCACCGTCACGGATCATCTCTGGTTCATGAGCATGGCCCTGGAGTCGGCGGAGCAGGCGTACAAGCTTCAGGAGGTTCCCGTGGGGGCGGTCCTGGTTTCTCCAGAAGGTGAAGTCCTCTCGAGGCAGCACAATCTCAAAGAGGCCCACTTCAACCCCGTGGCCCATGCCGAGCTCCTCGCCCTTACGGAGGGGGCAAAGAAGATATCAAACTGGCGGCTCAGTGATTGCCTGCTCTACGTGACCCTCGAGCCGTGCCCGATGTGCCTCACGGCGATGGTTCAATCGCGGATCCGGCAGTGCGTGTTCGGGGCTTACGACCCGAAGGGTGGCGCTCTCAGCCTCGGGTATCATGTTCACCAGGACAAGCGGCTAAATCACCAGTTTTCAATCATTGGAGGAATCAAGCACTTCGAGTGTTCAAAGGTTCTGTCCCAATTTTTCCGCGAAAGAAGGGGCGGATACCGGCCTAAGAAGTAGTTGTCTGACCCTTTTGGAGCGTGCTAAGTTTCAGTTTCAACCGTAATCCTCCTCACGGAGATGTGTCCGAGTGGTTGAAGGAGCACGCTTGGAAAGCGTGTAACGGAGAAATCCGTTCCAGAGTTCAAATCTCTGCATCTCCGCCATTTTTCTGAGCGTTCTTTCCCTCAATCATTTTTCCGCGCATACGATCACCGATCCACAAGCTGAGAGGGTGCGGATAACTTTCTTGGAGTGGGTTATGAAATTAGGATACACAATTTTTTACGTGGCCGACGTTCCGGCAACGCTGAGGTTTTACGCCGGCGCCTTCGGACTGAAGCAGAAGTTCCTTCATGAGTCCAACGACTACGGAGAACTAGCGACGGGCGAAACCACCCTCGCCTTTGTGAATTTTAAGCTGGCGGAGTCGAACCACGTGGGCTTCTTCCCGGACAGAATTGCGGGCCCCTGCACGCAGATGGAAATCGCTCTCATTTCTGAGGATGTTCAAACATCGTTCGAGAGAGCGATCACGGCGGGAGCTACCGCGGTCGTGGCACCGACGAGGAAGCCCTGGGGTCAAACGATTGGGTACGTGAGAGATAATAATGGCTTTTTGGTCGAGATTTGCTCCCCGGTTCCTTGATCCCTGATCCTGTGTCCGTTACACTTTAAGCCATGGAATGGCTTTGGCTTCTGTCCTATTTATTTTTCAAGGATTTTTTCGTCGCCGTTCCCGTGCTTTCGATTCTTTTTTCTGTGCTCGTCTCGTTTCTTTTTTTTGCTCCCAAAAAAACGGCCGTTCCCGTCCTTTGCGTGGTCGCCCTTATTACTTGGTATGTTCACACTCTCTCAACGGGCTTCGAGCATTTCTATCGCTACATCCATGCGCATGGAGTTTCGGGGGAACTTGTGATTTCCGACTATGTGGGGTCGGGAAACACGTTCAACGACGTTGAAGTTCTAGAAGCGACGGGGTATGTGAAAACCGCGGATGGGCGCATGCTCGACGTTCGATTCTTAAGTGACCCACGACCACAGTACCCCATGTTGAAAAATTTCATTCTTAGCCCGAAAGTCGTCTATAAGATTCGCTACCTGAAAAGTGACCCGACGGTATTCGTTGTGGACAACGGAGACCCCGCAGATGTCGCTCGCCGGAACCTCTGTCTCGATCTCCGAGAACGAGTTCCCGCCGTGGACGCGAAAGTGCTTCTGGACCCGCTGAATGAGACGCTGCTTAAAGAGAAGGCAGAGTTAGAATCGAGAGTGCAATCGACCTGCCGCGAGTCTTAGAAAGCGTGCGCCCGGGAGATCTGAATCATCTAGGCAGTGGCCTGTCTTCTGCCTAAAGCGAGAGTCAAAAGTGGGCCACAAACTGAAAGGACGAGGGCCGAGACGAAGAGCGGAAAAAAGAGAAACCCTAGGTTTTTTACTTGGTCTGAGTAAACTGAAATCAGAACCAAGGCAATTGCATGCGTACCCCAAATCGTGAACGCCTGGAGGATAAAGACTCCGAAGCGGCTCAACCCAGCAGTCTTCTTTTTGCTTCCGAAATAGAGATGACTCGTGAACCAAACGGACAGACCTAAGAGACAGAGCATGAGTTCCATGGTCCCAGTGTACGATACCGCTCCTCGGTTTGTCTTTGGCAGAAGTTCGTACCTTGCCACTCAGAACGGAGACTTAGATTTTGAAGTACTCTTCCCGTAGGAATTTTCTTTTCAAGACGAGGCGGGGTTCTCCGATCGAAACGACTCCCTGGCCCCAGATTGCGCTGGTGCCTCTCAACTGGATCAGTACGTTGTGCTTCTGTTGGGTGACTCCGGCGATGTCAGAAATCGGAATCACAAGGTCTCTTTTGCCATCCTCCGTGGCGCGCCAGAAACCCGGATCTCCTAAGAGAAGGACTGGAACCTGAAGGTGCCGGTCGTCAATCCGGAGGATAAGCTTGGCATCCCCAGCGGCTTTCCGTGCTGTTACCAATCGGTTCCGATCTCCGAGAACATAGGGGAGTGCCAATCCCCCACCCACGAGCATGAGCCCAAGCAAGAGGAGCGCTATCTTACCGAACGCTTCGGTTGAGGGGACCTGGGGCCAGAGGGCCAGCAGGATGACGACGTACATGGGTACGAGAATCAGAGGGGTCAACGGAAGGATCCTGATCCGACGGTCGCAGTCGGCGATCAGATCTTGGGTGAGGTCGGCTTCGAATGGTTGCATGGGCTTATCACTTGCTGTTTAAACTTTAGGCGGCCTGGGTAAGAGTTTCGCTCGGGGCACGCGAGTCCATAGGGTAGCGTATTATTGAGGGCATGAAAAAATCTATCTTTGTCCTCCCCCTCCTCCTTCTTTCATCCCTCGCCGTCGCCGGTTACGAAGATCATTTTCCAAGCTACTTCGAATACTGTACGGGAAGCCGCTGGATGCTCCAGTCTGGCGAGACGGGAGGGTCCCCGGGCCATGGCTTTACCTACATCCACGGGCTCTGCAAGGACTATCGCTCGGACTACCCTCGAGTTCTTCCCTGCGCCGAGGTCTCTGAAGACCTTCAGCGACTTTACCCCCACAAGGGTGTGGGAATTTCCCTGGATAAGAACTTTACCAACGTCATGTGGGTGGCAGTTCCGGGCCGAGACTTCATGCTCAGCGGGAACCGATCTCCAGAACCCATCTCCCGTGCACGGATTAATGAGCACCTTGCAGAAGTGACTCGGCTGAAAATTTTTGACGGCGTGCGCTCGAAGTCTGATGCCCTCAAGGCGCTGAACTACGGCACATCCGAGTACCTCGCAGCGATTGGCCTGGATACGCTTGGTACGGATCATGCGGTGAACTGGGCACGAGAACTCCACTGCGTTTCCATTCCTGTTCCCGCCACCACTCTGGGGAAGGTCGCAGATTTTTTGAACACTTCTAACGAGCAGTACCGGGGCGAGCGGCAGTACGAATGGTCAAAGCTCAGCAACAACTGCGTTCACATCTCCATCAACCAATCTGCGGCCCTGGGATTGAATAAGCCGATTGCGGTCGATCAGACATTCTTAAGGAAACTCACGAACATGGCACTTCCGGCGAATGGCTTTTTGATGTACGCCGATCGCGCAGTTCTCGCTCGCACTCCAAGTCTCCGGAAGCTTCAGAAATCGATTTCTGAAAAAGGTTTCCACCATGTGCAGGTGGGGGCGCTCCTCCGGTCCTACGACGCTTTTCCTTCCGGAGAGTACTTCAAAACCGACGAGCTCTCGGTGCTCACGGCGCCGCGAATCTCAAAACCTTGGAATCTCCTCTCGACTCCACGGTCCTATGAAAGGCGCTACATGACCCCGGCCAACTCAGAGCTCAAGGCGAACGCCGAGATGTGGGTGACGCGATACCAACGTTTGCTAGACCGGGTAGAATCATCGGACAAAGGGTCGGCCGTCGATTCTTATCTGTCGCAGCAGCTCGAGATTTCCAAGAAAATCGCCGCCGAGGAATGACACGCCTCCTGCGCCAGGGCTTTCTCTCTGGCGCTCCCCGGCAATCTCTTTACATCCCCTAATAAGATGACTAAGATCTCAATCGGCAGTCTGTCTCAGATGAGCATTTCGCCGCAAACCCCGCCAGGCCAGGAATGGAGCAACGGTAGTGGTTTGGAGTGTTGTGTTTGAGTTCAGGCTGCTGTTAAACTCTTCCTATGAAATTTCTTTTTTTAGGACTCATTCTTACCATCACTTCCTGTACCCATAAGCGCGACCTCTTCAGTGAGAAAGATGTTTGTTTTTTGCTGTTTGACCTCAAGGCCAATCGGTTCACAGAAACGCTCAACCACCGCCGCTGCGACGACCGGTACGCACCCGTGTCGCTCTTCGAAATTCCCCTGGCGGTGATTGCTTTTGACACAGGACTCATCAAGAGAGAAGACGAAGTCATCTACAAATGGAACGGTGTACCTCACCCTTGGAAGCCGAAGAACCGAGACTACACGGCCGAGCTATGGATGCATGATAACGCCGGCTGGCTGACCCAGGATCTGGCGGAGAAGATCGGGGCGAGTAGGATTCAGGAGTACTTGAAGAAATTCGACTACGGGAATTTCGATATGACTGGAGGTGTTAGGCACGCTTGGTTCACCCCGAATCCTTTCATCCGCGAAGTTTACGAAAACTCCCTACGCTTAACCGCCTTTGAGAAGTTACGCTTTTTCAAAAAGCTCTGGCAGAACGAGCTTCCGGCCAGTCGCGAGTCTCAGGAGAGGACGCGAAAATTGCTGCGGGTAGAGACCCTCGCGTCGGGCGATGTTCTAACCTATAAATTTGGTCAAGGCTTTACGGACACGGGATACGATCAACGGCTTGGCTGGTTTGTGGGGCACCTTGTTCACAAAGGGGTTCCGTACCTTGTTGTTCTCAATTTTCACGACCGAGATCATGCGAAGGGTCGCAAACACGCTGGCGAAGAAGCAACTGAGTTGGCCATCGCACATCTTCGCGAGAAACTCTTCAAAGAGCGGGATAATTAACGACAATATTTGTCGAATCTTTCAACTTCTTACATTATTTTTTTTACTCCCATTCATAGCAGTTGCGCCATGACATCGTGTCCATGAACCCCTATGGTGCACCTCTCAAGACGTTACATTTTGGAGTATTATGGCCTATCAAGTGCTGGCCAGAAAATGGCGGCCAAAACAATTCGATGAAGTTGTTGGTCAAGCTCACGTTACACGGACTCTACAGAATGCCATCAAGCAAGACAAACTTGCTCACGCGTACCTATTCACCGGAACGAGAGGCGTCGGAAAGACATCCATCGCCCGGTTGTTCGCGAAGGCGATTCGCTGTGAGAACCGCAAGCCCGATTTCAATCCCTGTCTCGCGTGCCCCGCGTGCAAGGACATCGACTCCGGGAGTTCCATGGACTACTCGGAGATCGACGGCGCTTCGAACAATAGCGTCGATGACGTGCGTGCGCTGATTGAGAATGTCCAGTACCTTCCGACCCGCGGCCGTCGGAAGGTTTACGTGATCGACGAAGTTCACATGCTCTCGGTGGCGGCGTTCAACGCCCTCTTGAAAACGCTCGAGGAGCCACCGGAACATGCGATTTTCATCCTCGCAACGACGGACCCGCACAAACTTCTGGGCACGGTGATCTCTCGCTGCCAGCGCTACGACTTTAAGAACGTGCCCGTGGACTCCCTCGTTCGTCACCTCGAGGTGATTGCCAAAGCCGAGGGAATCACGTTCTTGCAACCTCGGTTACCGGTCAAGCTCGCGGAGCTGGGCAAGGGCTCGGTCCGAGACACGCTCTCAATCTTTGATCAGGTCCTTGGGCTCTCCGAGAACAATACTGTTTCAGAGGAGTCTTTGACTCTCGCGTTGGGCATGGCCGGGACTTCGGCGCTCAAGACTCTCCTGACGGCGGTGCTCGTCGGTGACGTCAAAGCCGCGTCCAGTGTGTACCGGCAACTCGTTGACGAAAACATCGACTTAAAAAAACTGTGCGATCAGATCCTCGATGGGTTCTTTCGGATGATCGATCGGATCGACGACCAAGCGGCACTGGCCCAAGAAGGGGTCATTGATCCGCAGACGCTCTGGGACATCACCGTCGCCGAACTGTTTTGGATCTACGAAACACTGGTGAAAGACTTCACCTGGGCGATGAGTTCCCTCAATCCGGACAAAGTGATTCTGGTGCTCTTACAGAAAGTGACCCTTCGGCGCACGATCCTTTCTGGAGTTGACCGGAAACTCGGAGAGGTGCTCGGGCCGGGAAAGTCTGAAGCCGGAGTGACCACCGCTGCTGTGTTGCCCACAGCGCCGGCGAAGAAAGTACGTACCTGGAGTGAATTCCTGGGCTACCTTCGTCAGTCTTCTCCGGCCACTGCCGCGAACCTTGAGCACGGAAATCTCCTTGCCGCGATAGATACCAATTCCGTACCGCTCTCGATCCACGTTGGCTTCCCTCCGGAGGCCGCCGTGTTCAAAGAGTACGTCGATGACAGGGACGTCTTCAGTAAGGTAAAAAATCACTTGGCCGACTTCTTCGAAACTGATATCGAGAAGCTCAGCTTCCGGACTCAGCTCCTGAGCCTCGAAGAGACGAAGGACAAGAATTTTAAGACGAAGGTCGAGCTCGACGACGAAGCGCTTCGCACCCGGGAAGAGGCCCGACGCCAGCGGATTTTGAGCGACCCGTTCGTCAAGGAAGCCGAGCGCCTCTTCAACGCGAAGATTGATAAAATTATTTTGAAAGACCAGGAGAACTGACATGAACATGAATAACCTTATGAAACAAGCCCAACAGATGCAGGCGAAGCTCGCCATGCTCCAGAACGAACTCTCGGAGCGTGAGGTAGAAGCCTCGGCTGGTGGGGGCATGGTCAAAGCCAAGGTCAACGGGAAACAGCAGCTCCTTAGCATTTCGATTAATAAAGAGTGCGTCGATCCCAACGATGTCGCCACTCTTGAGGAGCTGGTCTTCACAGCAGTGAACCAGGCCATGAAAGAATCTCAGGACATGGTTCAGCAGGCCATGTCCAAAGTCACTGGAGGCATGAACATCCCGGGAATGTTTTAGTGATCCAGTTGCCTGAAGTCATCAAGAACGCGGTCGAGGCGCTCACGAAGCTCCCGGGTGTCGGCGAGAAGACGGCCTTCCGCATGGTTCTCAGCATGACGGCTTGGCGTCCTCAAGAACTGGAGACCGTTGGAGCGGCGCTCAGTGCTCTGACGGGGCTGCAACAGTGCTCTGAGTGCGGTATGTTTGCGGACGAGGATCGCTGCTCCGTTTGCGCTAATGAGGGGCGGCGCTCCGCCCGGGTTCTTTGCGTCGTCGAGAACGCGTCGGATCTCCTCGCGATTGAGAAAAGCGGCCATTTTCGCGGCCTCTACCACATCATCGGTGGAGTCCTGAACCCCCTTCTCGGAGTTGGGCCCGATGAGCTGGGACTCGATGACCTCCGGGACCGGATCAGTGATCGAGAGATCTCCGAGGTGATCCTCGCCATCAATCCCTCTGTCGAAGGAGACGCGACCTGCGCGTACGTGAAGTCGATTCTTCCGGAGGCGCTTCGAGTCGAGCGGATCGGGTTCGGTGTGCCCATCGGTGGAAGCCTGGAGTACCTTGATCCGATGACGATCACGAAGGCCCTCGAGAATCGGAAGAGATTTTGATGAAGCCCATGAATGTGTCTGAAAAAATAAAGCAAATCCTCGACCCCAAGCTCCCGCTGATTCGGGCGCGGCTTTTCGTCGCTCGCGAAGACGGGATCACCGTCTATGACTCGGTCCAAAACAAAACCACGACCTCTGTGTCGGCGTTAGTGAGTGGAGTGTGGCAGGCCTCGGAGGCACTGATGGGATTAGTGAATCCCAATCAGGACCCCCTGGAGTTTCGCCTCGGGTTCGACACTTCTTCACAGGGGATTTATCTTTTTCCGATCACCATCTCCGGGAAGCGGTACTTCCTGGGGGCGATCTACAAGGACTGTGTGAACCCGGGCCAGCTCAAGCGGCAGGTGGGTTCCGTGAAAGACGAGCTGAACCGGTCGTTCCCGAGCGGCCCGGCAGCAGCAGCTTCAGAAGGGGCGTCGGTTCGGGAGGGATTTTTGTTTAAAGATATCACTGATGATGAGATGGACCGGCTCTTTGCCCTAGGTGGAATTTAATTATGTCATTCGTAAATTATCATACCAAAGAAATTAACTGCAAACTCGTCTACTACGGCCCCGGCTTGGGTGGGAAGACGACGAACATTCAGTACATCTACCAGAAGACGAGTTCTCAGAACAAGGGCCAGATGATCACCTTGAATACGGAGAATGAGCGGACGCTCTTCTTCGACTTCCTCCCCCTTGATCTCGGGGAGATCCGAGGATTCAAGACTCGGTTCCACTTGTACACCGTGCCGGGCCAGGTCTTCTACGAGGCAAGCCGAAAGCTGATCCTTCGGGGTGTCGATGGCCTCGTTTTCGTCGCGGACTCTCAGGTCGAGCGCATGGAGGCCAACCTTGAGTCCTACCAGGGTCTCGAGAGGAATCTGGCGGAACAGGGGTACGACGTGAGCAAGGTCCCCATGGTGATGCAGTGGAACAAGCGCGACCTGCCCAACGTCGTCCCTGTGGAGGATTTGCAGTATCAATTGAATAAAAAGAAGTTCCCGGCCTTCGAGGCCGTCGCCACCACCGGACAAGGGGTGTTCGAAACGTTAAAAATGGTTTCCAAGTCTGTCCTTCTGAACATTAAGGGCGGACTGGAGTAGTTAGTTTATTTACAGGAGTGAAGTTCCATGGCCGAAAAAATTAAAGCACTATCAAAGAAGCAGATCGAGACCCTGAGGCAGAAGCTTTTGTCAGAGAAAGAGAGCTTGGTCTTCAACGACGGCTCTGGCCCTACGCTTGACCTCTCACTGGCCAACGGTGGGGATGACGTTGAGCAGTCGATCTCCGATTACAATAACTCCCACCAGCTCCGGTTCCGGAACCGGGAAGTCTTCTATGCCAAGAAGATCGATCGCGCTCTGAAGAAGTTCGAAGTCAATGAGTATGGGCTTTGCTCGGAGTGCGGTTGCTGGATAAAGTTTGAACGGCTCCTCGCGAGACCCACGGCGGAGATGTGCATCCTTTGCAAGGAGGAGTCGGAGCGGGACGAGTCCTCGTGTTTCATCGGTCGTCAGTCCAAGTCACTGGGCCGGGTCGTGGACCTCACCGGCATGCTGGCCTAGGAGAAGACATGTCGCAGATCAGAGTCGCAGTCATCGGAGGATCGGGGATCTACAAGCTCGATGCCATCACGGTCAAGTCCACTCACCGCGTTCCGACTCCCTTCGGAGACCCCAGCGCCGAGGTCATGGAGTGCGAGGTCGATGGGTATCCCTTTTACTTTCTCCCTCGCCACGGGATCGGTCACCACTACACTCCCAGTGAGGTGAACTACCGGGCCAACATCTTCGCGCTCAAAAAGCTCGGAGTCGATACGATCGTGAGCGTCTCGGCCGTGGGCTCCCTGCAGGAGCAGTATTCGCCTCGGCAATTCGTGATGGTTGATCAGTTCGTCGATTGGACGAAGGGCCTGCGCAAACGGAGCTTCTTCGACGACGGGATCGTCGGTCACGTCTCTGTTGCGAACCCGATCGAGGGGGGGCTTTCCAAGCGCTTGTATTCTGCGTGTCAGCGGGCCGGCGTCGAGGCCCACCTCGGTGGGACCTACCTCTGCATCGAGGGACCGCAGTTTTCTACCAAAGCCGAGTCGCAGATTTACCGAAGCTTCGGGGCGGCGGTGATCGGCATGACCAACGTGCCTGAAGCGTTCCTCGCCAAAGAAGCGGGCATGGCTTACGCCACCGTGGCGATGGTGACGGATTACGATTGCTGGAAGGCCGAGCATTGCACGGTTCAGGAGATCATGGATGTCATGAAGTCCAACTACCTTTCCGCGCAGGCCTTCGTTAAAGAGGCGATCCCGGATCTGGTCAAGCATCCGGTGAGCTTTGAACCGGAGAACGGGTACGCCGTCATTACGGACCCGGCGCTCCACACAGAGGCGCATCGGCAAATCCTTGACGTGATCCTTCGAAAATGAGCGAATACCTCGGCCATTTTTCCGTGATGCTCTCGGAGTGCCTAGACGCGCTCGAGCTCGGCGCTCGGGCCTCCGGCTCGATGGTGTTCGCCGATCTTACCTTCGGGGCCGGGGGCCACACTTTTGCCCTCTCGGACCGCGTGAGTGGTTCCACGGTTTTTTCCACCGACCAGGACCCGGATGCACTCCGGAACGGTGAGAAAATGATTCTCGCTCGAGGGAAATCGGAGGCGGTCCGCCTCTTACCCATGAACTTCCAGGATTTTCCTGACTGGTGCGAGCGCCACCAGATGCACGGGAAGTTCGCCGGGATTCTGATGGATCTCGGCGTGTCGTCCCATCAGTTTGATAAGATGGAGCGCGGCTTTTCGTTTCGGGCCGACGCTCCTCTCGACATGCGGATGAACTACGAGGACCGGTCGACGGGAACCGCCGCCGATCTTCTGAATGAGCTCCCGGAGAAGGAGATCGCCGACATCCTCTTCGCGTACGGTGAGGAGCGGCTTTCGCGCAAGATCGCGGCCCGGATCGTCGAGCTGCGCCAGCGTGAAAAGATTGCAACCACTGGTCAGATCGAGGACATTTGCTTCCACGCGTACCCGCCGAAAGACCGGCACGGAAAAACGCATCCGGCGACGCGGACGTTCCAAGCGCTTCGGATCGCGGTGAATGCGGAACTCACTGTGCTCGAGAATACTCTACCAAAACTGTTGCCGTTCCTCTCTGACGGAGGTGTCCTCGCAGTCATTAGCTTCCACTCCTTGGAAGACCGGATTGTGAAACATACCTTCAAAGAAATAGTGGAGAAGAAAGATTTTCCTGCTATCATTTTAACGAAGAAGCCACTTACAGCCACGGAAGAAGAGCTGTCACAGAATTCCCGTTCGCGGAGCGCGAAGCTCCGCCTCCTGCAGCGGGTTTCTCAACTAGGAGGGGTTGATGGCGTTAAGAAAAAAAGGCACTCAGAAATTTAACAACCGGCTGATTGAATTCCTCTTCAATCCCGCGGCCCTGCCGTTCACGCTCGCCTTCACAACCCTCGCAGTTCTCTTCGTTGCGTTTCGAATGAAGGGGATTGAGCAGGCCTACCTTCTGAACAACATCCAGTCGGACATCCAGAAGGCGACGATCCGGAACAAAGAACTCAAGGCCTCCCGGGCCCGGGAGATGTCCGTGCCTCGGCTCCGGGAGTTTGCTGTGAAGTATGACTTGAAAGAGCCAGGTCCTGAGCAGATCATTCTCATTCCTTAGAGGCACCGGGTGAAAAATCGTATCTTCTTTAGCTTCGTCGTCTTCTGCCTCCTCTTCGCCGTGGTCGTGAGTAAGGCGTTCTACATCCAGGTCGTCAACAAGGCGCGCCTCCTGGCCTACGCCAAATCCCAGTTCATCCGAGAAGTCAAAGAGTACCCGAACCGGGGGAACATCCTCGATCGAAACGGGAATCCCCTGGCGATCAACGTCCACGTCTACAACGTGTTCACGATCCCACGGAAAAAGAATGCGGAGTTCTACGAGCAGCTCCGCGCCCTCTCCAAAGCGGTGCCGGAGCTCCCGTACGCGAAGCTCCGCGCGCTCGTGCAGAAGCGCACGAAGTACACGTGGCTGGGCCGAAAGATAAAGCTCTCAGAGGAGCAGCTCAAGAAGATTAAGAAACTCGACGGGATCTTCGTCGAAGGACACACAGAACGAGTCTACCCTAACCGTGAGCTCGTCGCGCAGACCCTGGGTTTCGTGGGCATCGATAACACTGGGCTCGCGGGAATCGAGAACAGCCTGAACGACGACCTGAAGGGGAAGCCGCAGGTGGTGAAGTACATCCGGGACGCCAAGGGCCGGCCGATCAAGTACGAGACCCGGGCGTCTGATCTCTTCGCACCCGATGTCCGACTCTCGATCGATAAAGACATCCAGGGCGCCCTGGAGAGCTACCTCAAAGAAGCGGTGACCCACCACCAGGCCCTGCGCGGTGGCGCTGGTGTGATAGATGCTGAAACGGGTGAGATCCTTGCGATCGCAAATTACCCGTCCTATGACCCGAACCGGGCCACGTCCTATGCGCTGGAGCACCGGAAGCTCGCCTTCGTAACAGATCCGTTCGAGCCGGGCTCGATCTTTAAAACGCTCACCATTGCCTCGGCCCTCGAGAACAAGATCGCGAAGCCCGAGACCAAGTACTTCTGCGAGTACGGCAAAATGAAAGTCCAGAACCATTGGATCTCCGAGGCCGAGACCCACGAACGCTTCGAGTGGTTAACGGTGTCCGACATCCTGAAGTTTAGTTCGAACGTTGGCACCACCAAGATTGCGTTCGCGCTGAAGTACCCGAAGCTCCGAGAGACTCTGGATAAGTTTCAGATCGCGCAAAAGACCGGCATCGAGATCAAGGGCGAGTCGAAAGGGATCCTCAGCTACAAAGCGAAAGACAAAGTTCGGCCCCTCAGCCTCAGCAACATTAGCTTCGGCCAGGGAGTGGCGACGACGGCGATCCAGATGCTCCGTGCCTATGCGGCGATCGCCAACGGTGGCTACCTCGTAAAACCCACGCTCCTGCGGAGCGACTCCTCGCAGCTTCGCCCTGAAAATCGGATTCTCACGTCCAAGACTTCTGAGGAACTCACTAGAATGCTCATCTCCGTCGTCAGCGAGGGCACCGGAGATAATGCGCGGATCCCTCACTATGAGATCGCCGGGAAAACGGGAACGGCCCAGCGAGTTTCACCGACCGGAGGGTACTCCGGATACATCGGAAGCTTCGTCGGGTTCCCGGTCAACGTGAACAAAAAATTCGTCGTCCTGGCCTACGTCGATCACCCGACGGCGAACGGGTACTACGGCGGGGCAACGGCGGCCCCGATCTTTAAAAAGATAACTCAGTACATCCTCTACAAGAAAAAAGACTTCGCCCAGTTTGCCAAATACGACGAGAAGTCGAACTCGAAGAACCTCGACGAGGTCAACACCCAGCAGGCGCAGACGACGAAGGTCTTTGCGCCGGGGTTCATGCCGGACTTCGCCGGCCTGGATAAGGCGAGTGCTCTCCAGTTGGCCGAGGAAAGAAACATCGAGCTCGAGCTCTTCGGGTACGGAGTCGTGACGAAGCAATCGGTGATCCCGGGCACCGAGATCGTCGGAAGAACCTCCCTGCGCCTTCAGTTCGAAGCACCCACCTATGCAGAGTGAGATCAATCTTCGGCAGATCCTCGGAGGCCATCTTCCCTCTCTCACCGTGAGAGACGTGCACTGGAAGGCGCAGGACTCGGATGCGCAGTCCCTTCTCTTCTACCGGATTTCCCCCGGCCCCGGAGCAGCTGCGCTCTTTTCGGAGCGGGTCTCGACCGCGCGGTTCGCCTGGCTCATCCTGAACTGTGATCACCCGGATAAGCCTGCGAACTCTTCTGTCATTCCAGAGGAGGAGTGGCCCCGGCTCCAGAAGGTGCTCCTCGACCTTCTCTATCCCCTCCCAGCGCTCAAGCTCATGGCCGTGACTGGAACCAATGGCAAGACAACCACGGCGGATCTCGTGCTCCAGCTCGGAGGCCTTTGCGGGAAGCGAGGAATCTCCATCGGAACCCTCGGGGTTCGAGAACCGCACCGGACCATTCTGGACTTCGGTCTTACGTCTCCGAGCTTGATTGATCTGCGAAAATTCCTCCACCGCTTCGGACAAGAGAAGGACTTCTGTGTGCTCGAAGCGAGCTCGCACGCGCTGTTTCAGGACCGGCTCCATGGGCTGACCTTCGACGCCGCCGGCTGGTTGTCATTTTCACAGGACCACCTCGATTACCACAAAACCATGGACGAGTACTTCGATGCGAAGCTCCTCCTCGTTCGGCACCTTTCCGAAAGGGCGCAGATTTTTGTTCCGACCGAGCAGCGCGAGCTCCTTGACCGGATCCGACAGCGCAGTCCCCGGGCCACGGCGGCCCCGGAGATCGCCGGACCTCTTCCGCTCTTTTTTTCCACGCAGTTTAACCGCAACAATCTGGAAGTCGCCGTCGCCATGATCGAGGCGGTCTTTCGTGTTTCGATTCCTCCGGTGTACGATCGGCTGGTGGCGCCGGACGGTCGGTTCTACGTGAGATCCTCCGGGGAATCTTTCGTCGTGGTTGACTTCGCTCATTCTCCAGACGCCCTCGAGAACGTTTGCCGGGCCATCCGCCAAGCCTTCCCCGAACACCGGCTCAAGGTGCTCTTCGGCTGCGGCGGTGACCGGGATCGGACGAAGCGCCCGCAGATGGGAAAAATAGCTGAGGCCCTCGCGGACGAGGTCTATCTCACGAGCGATAATCCGCGCTCCGAGGATCCCCTGCAGATCATCGAAGACATCCTCTCTGGGATGAGCGGGGCCCGCACCCAGTGCAACGTCGACCGGCGGGGCGCTGTTCGGCAGGCCCTCGAGGACCTCCACGGCAAAGAGGTGCTCCTCCTTGCGGGGAAGGGCCACGAGGATTACATCCTCATCAAAGGTGTGAAACATCCCTACAGTGACATCGCTGAAGTTGAATCTTTTCTTGGAAGGAAAGGCTTATGATTAATCTTTCACTCGTCCCAACCTGTTCATCCGTACTGGTTCCGTTTCAGCACTCGGGCCACCTCGCCTTCTCGACCGACACCCGTCAGTACCGGCACCCAGGAGCTTTTGTGGCGATCCCGGGGGCCAAGGTCAATCCGTTGGATCTCCTGGGCGATCTTTTGAAGAAGGAGTGTCCTTTCGTTTTCTTCCAGCGAGATTCTGTGAACGACTCGAAGGTCGAAGAGCTTCGACGGCTTCATCCGAAAACGGTGTTCATCCCGCTCAGCGATAGCGTCACCTTCCTCCAGGAGCTTGCCCACCGGCACATCCAGGAATGGAAGAAGAAAAGCGGCCGGAACACGGTGTTCGCGATCTCGGGGTCCAACGGGAAGACGACGCATAAGGAGATGCTCTCCTTCCTCCTCAATCAGGTGCTTCCGGGGAAGGTCGTGGCGACGGAGAAGAATCATAACAACCACCTCGGCGTTCCCCTGACGCTCCTGAACGTCACAGATCAAACGGAGATCGTGGTCCTCGAGCTCGGGAGCAATCACCCGGGTGAAATCCAGGTGCTGTGTGAGATCGCCGAACCCACCGCCGGGATCACGACCAATATCGGTGCGACACACTTAGAGTTCTTCGGTACCGAGGACGCAGTTTTCCTCGAAGAAGCTTTCCTTTACCATGCTGTTCGAAACCTCTCCCACGGGACAGGGTTCTTCCTGATCAACGCCGATGACCCCTACCTTCGGCGACTCGAGAGCACTTCAGGCACAGTGAGCTTCGGAGAGGCACCGGACGCCCAGGCGCGGATCTCCTACCTGGACGATGGAGCGCAACTCCAGTGTGCCGGAAGGACCATCGTCGCCCGGAACTCGCACATCACCGGTCGGCACAACAAGCTCAATCTCATCACGTGCCTCTTCATCGCAGAGCGCCTCTACCCAGAGCACCACGCCCGTTTCGTCGACGCCTGTGGGAACTTTCGCCCGACGAAAAATCGCTCGGAATGGATTGAGTTCGAAAACCGCTCCGTTTACCTCGATGCCTATAACGCGAACCCTTCTTCTATGAAGGCGGCACTGGAGGGCTTCAAGGAGAGTGTTCTCGCTCAGGGGTTTAAGCTCGCCGACGCGTGCGTCGTCCTCGGGGACATGAACGAGCTCGGTGATTCAACTCCCCAGTATCACAAAGAGGTAGGGCAATTCGTGAAGGGCCTCGGGTTTCCTCATGTGTATTTCATCGGGCGCTTCGCTGACCATTATCTCGAGGGCAACCCGGCAGGTCAGGCACGCGCATCATGCGTCGGCTTTAAGCATGAGTACCGCAGTGATTGCTTGAAGAACTACGGTATCCACTTTATTAAAGGGTCGCGCTCTTTACAATTGGAGTCACTGTTCGATATAACTTAAGTTTATCTTTTTTAAAGGGATAAACATGCTGTATCATTGGCTTTACCCGCTAAGTCAAAATATTCATTTATTTAACGTTTTTAAGTATATTACCTTTCGGTCTTTCCTCGCTTTTATCATCGCGACGTTTGTCTCCATCTTCTGGGGAAAGCGTTTTATTTTGTTGATGAAGCTTCGGCAGTTTGGTCAGACCATCAGGGAAGAAGGGCCAGAGTCTCACAAGAAGAAAAAAGGCACTCCCACCTTCGGTGGAGTCTTCATCTTGGGTTCTGCCATGATCGCTTGTGCTATTTGCGGGAACTTTGTTTCCTTTCCGTTTCTCCTGGCGCTTTTCGTGACCGTCTCCTACTTTTTTCTGGGTGGTCTCGATGACTACCTCAAGGTCCTCAAAAAAAACACGAAGGGTGTGTCGGCGCGGCAGAAGCTTCTGTGGCAGTTTTCGACCGGGCTTCTCGCCGCCTACGTGATGATCAAATGGAACGTCACAGATTCTCAGGTGTACCTTCCGTTCGTGAAAGACCCAGTGGTTGACATCGGTTGGTTTTACGTACCGTTCGCGGCGTTCGTCATCGTCGGTTCTTCAAACGCCTTAAACCTGACGGATGGCCTTGATGGGTTGGCCATTGGCCCGACCATCATTTCGGCGGCAACGCTGGGTTTACTGTCATACCTTGCGGGCCACTCGGAACTTGCGAGTTACCTCTTCATTCCCCACGTCCCCGACGTCGGTGAGCTCTTAGTCCTGGTCGCGGCGATCATCGGGGCAGGCGTGGGCTTCTTGTGGTACAACGCCTACCCGGCGGAGATCTTCATGGGAGACGTCGGCTCCTTATCCCTGGGCGGTTGCCTCGGGACGATCGCCGTCCTCACAAAAAATGAGTTCCTCTTCGTCCTGATCGGTGGAATCTTTGTGATCGAAGCCGTGTCTGTGATCTTACAGGTCGCCTCGTTTAAGACTCGAGGGAAGCGGATCTTTAAGATGGCCCCCATTCACCATCACTTCGAACTGACCGGCTGGCCGGAGACGAAAGTGATCGTGCGATTCTGGATCGTCAGTCTGATTTTCGCCATCCTGGCGCTTGCGACTCTGAAACTTCGATAAACCACTTAAGGAGCTCTCATGGAAAAGTATAAAGGAAAAAAGATCCTCGTCGTGGGTCTTGGGAAGACAGGCTTCGCACTCATCCACCTCTTCACCCAGTGGGGCTGCGAGATCAAGGTCACAGATATCAAGCCGATCTTCGATTTGAATAAGCAGGTCAAGCGGTTGAAGAAGATCTCCCCGACGCCTGG
This sequence comes from Pseudomonadota bacterium, assembly GCA_027487515.1. Classification (GTDB taxonomy): domain Bacteria; phylum Bdellovibrionota; class Bacteriovoracia; order Bacteriovoracales; family Bacteriovoracaceae; genus Peredibacter. The sequence continues at coordinate 159,090 of JAIYDL010000005.1, read as the reverse complement.
TATGACCCTCGGTGAACATCGGGACGAAGACTTCATCGAAGCTGACATCATCGTCTACTCGTCATCCGTAGATCCGAATCTCTCTCAGCTCCGGGTCGCCCGGGAGCACGGCCGGAAGGTCTACTCAGACTTCGCCTTCGCCGTCGAGAACTGTGCCAAGCCGATCGTCGCCGTCTGCGGCTCCCACGGGAGGACCATTACCTCTCACATGATTGGGTACACGCTCAAACTCGATAAGAAGAATGTGTTTGTCGGTGGCACCTCCGAAGAGCCCTTCATCAATTTCCTGAGCCTCCCGAACCGGGAGGAAGTGGACTTCTGTGTGATCGAGGTGTCCCCGCAGCAACTCCAGACCGTCGAGAACTTCAGGCCCGTGCTTGCGGTCTACCCGAACCTCGAAGAGAAGAACCTCCTCGGCCGCTTCAAAAGTTCTGCCGAGTACCTCGACACTGCCCTCAAGGTCGCTCGTGGTCTCGGGCCTGAGAACTACCTCGTGGTGAACTTCGATAAGCTCGCTTCAAACTCCGTTCTGCGCTCGTCGCAGGCGCAGACCTTCTGGTACTCCCGGAAGTCCTTCGTCACCATGGGAGTCATCTCCGAGATTCAAGGAACCCATTTCCACGACAAGCGCATCCATTCGAACATCCATTTCCATTCCGAGTTCAAGGTGACCGACATGCGGATCGTCGGCGTCAACAATCGTGAAAATCTCATGGCCGCCATCACCGCCTGTAAGGCCCTCAAGGTCTCCGATCAGGCGATCCAACAGTGCATCGAAAAGTTTCCGGGGATCCCGCATCGGCTTGAGTTCGTTGTTGAGAAGAACGGCGTTCGCTTCTACAACGATTCGAAGTCAGAAACCATGGATGAACTCAAGGTATCCCTTGAGGCGTTTAAAGATCAGGTCATTCTGATTGCCGGAGGAAAAGAGATCGAGGGCATTCCCTTCGATAAGTACTCCGCGATCATCCATGAAAAGGTGCGCGTCCTCGTGCTGGTCGGCGAAGTCAAGGAGACCATGAACCGGATCCTGGGAGACATGACTCAGACTTTCCTGGTGGGATCCTTCGATGAATCGGTCCTCCTGGCCTACCAGAAGTCCCGGACCGGGGACACGATTCTCCTTTGTCCAGGGAACGAGTCGACGGACGTGTTCCGGGACTTTGAGGAGAAAGGCAACTACTACAAGAAGCTCATCTTCCAGCTCTAGGTCCGCTCGACCCGGGGTCCGCAGGGGCCCTGGGATTTGCGAACAATGGTATTGAGACGGATACTAACTCAAGCTACACTGGATGAAACCCCAACCAGAGTAGTTTTCAATGAGTGAAAATAACCGACTAGAAAAGTTAACCAACTACTTCCTGATCAATGTTTTTTTCCTGATCCTGTTCGGGGTCATCATGGTTTTTTCGGCGAGCTACATGTACGCCACCGAGAACATGGGATCGAGCTACCACTTCCTGGCCAAGCAGCTCTTCTTCGTGGCCCTGGGTCTCGCCGCGGCGTTGGTCTTCTCAAAGTTCAAGATCCTCTACCTCTACCGCCACGCCTATAAGATCAATGCGTTCTTCGGTTTCCTCGTGACGCTGACACTCGTCCCTGGCCTTCGGGTCGTGATCAAAGGTTCAAAGCGCTGGCTGAACCTTGGGTTCATGCACCTTCAGCCGGGCGAATTTTTAAAATACACGCTCATGCTGGCGGCGATTCGCTACTTCGAGAATTTCAATAACTACACCTCCAAGCAGCGGGTGCTCTACCTCTCCGGCATCGTCTATCCCCTGGCGATCTTCGTCGTCCAGCCGGACTTCGGGACATTCTTCATCTGTGCCCTGATCATCGGGTTCATCGCCTTCCTGAGTTCATTCCCTCGGAAGTACTTCTATTCCGTCCTCGTGTTCGGCTTCATCGCCGCCTCGATGATCCTCGTCTCCGCACCCTACAGAATGAAGCGGCTCCTAACGTTCCTCGATCCCTGGAAGGATCCTCGGGGCTCCGGCTTCCAGGTGATCCAATCGTTTCTGGCCTTCGCGAACGGATCCTTCTTTGGACAGGGCCTAGGCAATAGCAACGAAAAACTTTTCTATCTCCCCGAGGCCTACAACGACTTCATCTTCTCCGTCGTTGGGGAAGAGCTGGGCTTCATCGGCGTCGTCGCCACCGTCCTGATGTTCCTGAGCCTCATCTTCATTGGATTCAAGATCGCCGTCTCCCTGAAGTCTCGCGTCGGAAGCATTCTAGTCTCTGCGGTCATCTTCGCCATTGGCTTCCAGGCGTTCATGAACATGGGCGTAGTCCTGGGCGTCCTCCCGACGAAGGGACTTAACCTGCCGTTCGTAAGTTACGGGGGCTCATCCATGGTCGCCAACCTTGCGGCTTTGGGCCTGATCTTTGCGTGCGTAAGGATCCAGCCGGGGGACGCGAAAGACGTTCGCAAGGGGACGGCGAGGCATCCTGTGGGGGCGCTCAAGAGTGCGTTTAACCAATGAAGACTCAGGGTTCATATTCCGCGGTTCTCGTGGCCGGAGGTACCGGTGGGCACATCAACGCGGCACTCGCCATCGGAGAGGCGCTCTCGGAAGACGGGTGGAGTGTGCGGTATTTGACCGGCCAGCGAGCTCTCGACTATAAGCTCTTCAAAGGCCAGTCTGTTCGGCACCTTTCCTCCCAGCCACTCCGGACCCACAATCCAGTCAAACTGTGCGCGAACCTCCTGAAGAATCTTTGGAGTTTTTTCTTGATCCTGTTTGAGTTCCTGAGACAGCGCCCGAAGGTCGTCATCGGCGCTGGTGGGTACGTCTGTGGCCCGACGCTGCTCGCTGGATACCTCCTTCGCATCCCTGTGTTCATCATTGAACAGAACGCCGTGATGGGACTCACGAATCGCATCCTCGGTTGGATCTCAACTCGGATCTTCGTTCACTTCTCGAGGACCAAAGGACTTTCCGCTACCCTCGCAGGCAAAGTCCGAGTCGTCGGGAATCCGACCCGGAAGGCGATCAAACCGGTTCCAGCGAAGGCCTACGACGGTGAGCTCAAAGTTCTGGTCTTCGGTGGGAGCCTCGGGGCCCAGCAGATCAACAAAGTCATCTGGGATGTGCTCCGGAGGCCGGGCCTCATGCCGCTCGCGGTTCATCATCAGCTTGGCGGAGACAGTCGGGCGCCGGAGCTCAGCACCACCGCCAGCTACGTTCCGCTGACCTACATCGAAGACATGCAGAAGGAATACGAGTGGTGCGACGTGATCATTGCTCGCGCCGGAGCAAGTACGGTATCTGAACTGGCCATCATCCGCAAACCCGTACTGGTCTTTCCTTTTCCCGCAGCGACGGACAATCATCAGCTTCTGAATGCGCAGATTTTCCGGGAAGAATCCGATTTCACGGTTGAGGTCCTAGACCCTCTTCTACCCCATGAAGACGCCGTTCGACGGACGCAGGAATTCCTTTCCAAGGCTTCGCTTCAGGAGTTAAAGTACAGCAAAAATCCCTCCCCGGGGAATCACACCTGCGACGCAGTGATAAGAGAGATAAAAGCGCATGTTGGGCTGGCTTAAAGCAACGAAACTTCACTTCATCGGAATCGGCGGCATCGGCATGAGCGGCATCGCCGAAGTCCTCCTGGATCTGGGATACCAGGTCTCAGGCTCGGACCTTAACAGCTCGGCCGTCACCGAGAATCTTCAGCGCAAGGGAGCGACGATCTCCATCGGCCACCGAGCAGAGAATGTCGAGGGCCCCACCCTCGTCGTTTACAGCTCCGCCATCGACGCCCTCAATCCCGAAGTCATGCGAGCACGGGAGCTCGGCGTCCCCATGATCCGTCGGGCAGAGATGCTCGCGGAGCTCATGCGGCTCAAGTTCGGGATCGCCGTCGCGGGCTCGCATGGGAAAACCACAACCACGAGTCTCATCGCCACGATCTTCCAGGAGGCCGCCCTCGACGCGACCTACATCATCGGGGGGATCGTTCGGAACCTCGGCGGGAACGCGCGGAAAGGCAACGGGGATTTCCTCATCGCTGAAGCGGATGAGTCTGACGGCTCCTTCCTTCTCCTGAGCCCCATCGTAGCCGCGGTCACGAACATCGACGACGATCACCTTGATCACTACGGGAGTAAGGAGAAGATCGTTGAAGCTTTTGTGGAGTTTGTGAATAAGCTCCCGTTTTACGGCCGAGTGGCCTTGAACGCAAACGATCCAGCCTCCCTCGCCATCAAATCGAAGGTCAAAAGACAGATCCTATGGTACGGAATTGACCTCGAAGGAGAAAGTGCACTCTATGCTGCCAAGAATGTCGTCCTCTCTGCCGGTGCTACGGAATTCGACCTCTTCTATCGGGGAGAGAAGGTCCTCCGACTTAAGACTCAGCTTATGGGCCTTCATAATGTTTCTAATGCTCTTGCTGCCGTTTCTATCTCACATGAAGCGGGCCTGGGCTGGGATGTCATCCAAAAAGGACTTCTGAGTTTCCAAGGTGTGGGCCGACGGCTCGAAAAGCTCTTCGATGACGGAACCTTCGTTGTCATCGATGACTACGGTCACCATCCAACGGAAGTGCGCGCGACGATCTCGACCCTTCGAAACGTCGACGCACGAAAGCTCTGTGTGGTGTTCGAACCCCATCGGTACACACGGACGGAAAATTTCTGGACCGAATTCCAAGATTGCTTCGACGGTGCTGACGAAATCTTCGTTGCTCCGATCTACGCGGCTTCGGAAGCTCCGATTCCCGGGATCACTTCCGAAGCTCTGGTCGAGGCCATGCGGGCCCGTGGAAAGAACGCCCACTTTCTTCCGGCCCTCTCTCAGCTGGGAGAGCTTCTGACCGAGCGGCGGTCGCGCTCCGCCGTTTTTGTCACCCTTGGTGCTGGTGCCATTTCGAAGAAAATCCGTGAGTTCGTAAAGGTCCTATGAGTCTCGCAGAAGAACTTTCTCTCATTCCAGACCTGAGCTTCAGTCCGGACCACGATCTCACCCGGTTCACGACCATGAGGCTTGCGTCCGTGGGGGATCTGGTGGAGGTCCGGAGCGTAAACGCGGTCCAGAGGCTGTTACCGCTCTTAAAGAAGTACGAGCGCTCCTACCTCGTTGTGGGTTGGGGTGCGAACCAGATCCTCCCTGCCCAGTGCGACGAGCTGGTCATCTACCTCGATCTCCCGTTCGACCCAGGTTCGTTGAGTGCGCCCATGGAGAGCTACCGACTTCCCGCATCGGTGGGTCTGAATCAGCTCACCGGGCACGCGCTTCGCTTCGGTCTTGCGGGCTGGGAAGTCTTCACGGGGATACCTGCCTCTCTTGGTGGTGCCATCTTTATGAACGCGGGGACCAATCTGGGCGAGTTCGGTGCCCTCGTCACCCAGGTGGAACTGGTGACCCGGGACGGTGAGATCCGCGAGGAGCACATGACCTCGAAAAGTTTTTCGTACCGCCGAAACCATTTCGTTGCACCCGGTGAAGTGATCGTCTCAGCGACGCTCGTCCACCGGGGTCTCAATCCGGAGATTCCGCAGAAGATCCGGGATTACCTCGAATACCGAAAGAAGACTCAGCCGCTCGCGACCCGGAATTGTGGGTGTGTTTTTAAGAACCCGAACCGAGAGTTGCCGGCCGGGAAACTCATCGACCTTCTTGGGCTCAAGGGTCTGTCGGTGGGGGGCCTTCGGGTGAGTTCGAAGCACGCGAACTTCATTGAAAACACCGGAGCATCGACGTGGGAAGAATTCCAGACCCTCGTGAACATCATTAAATCCTACGCCGATCAGTTTTATGGAATTGAATTTGAACTGGAAGTGAAAATCCCCTATGATTAACTCATGGGGCGATACCTTTTAGTATTTTTTTTGATCCATCCTGTGCTCGCACGAGCTGCAGTACCGGATCAGTTCACTCAGAAGAGCATCACGTACCGGACTTCCTTTGGTAACTGCCCCTCGAAGTCGTCGGGGCTTCTGACCCTGACCCTGATGCGGGAATTCGAGCGCAACCATTCCTTGAAAGAGGTTAAAGAGAAGATCCTCTCCGAGAAGCTCGACGAGAAGTACTTCCTCAGTGACTATCGGATTGCCTACAATCCGGTCGTAAAACGGCTGCGGATCCAGCTCGAGTGTCCGGAACCGTTGGCCAAGATTCAGGTTTATAAACCGAACGGTCAGGAACACTACTCTGCGATCCTCGGAGATAACGCTCGGATGTATGAGCCGCACTACGAGAATATCATGCGGGCCGAAAAGAAGCTCACGTACGCTCTCCCCCTCTTGGCGATCTCCACGGAGCAGCTCGAGGTCAGTGCACCGGTTGAGATTGCGAGCTTCATCAAGCGGATGGACCTGGACCTGAGGAAACAGGTTTCCGAGATCATCGTTAGCAAAAACAACGATTTGACAATTATCTTCGCCCTCGGGGGAAAGGCGACCAGTGTCTTCATGGGGGCCGATTTTTGGGAAGAGAAGCTTACGAAGTTAACGAAGATCGTGGGTTACGTCGGAAAGAGCCGGCGCTACCCCACGAGTATCAACCTGGTAAATTCGAAAAAGGTGGTTGTCAAGTTTTCTGACAAAACCTAAAATTTTACGAGAGGCGAAGAACGTCTCTTTTTCTAGTCAGAATGAATCTGCCCTCTCCCTTAATCCGGAGAGTATTTGAGAAGGGAATCTCATGAGTACCAAAAGTGTCATCGTCGCTTTGGACATCGGAACAACAAAAGTCTGCACCCTCATCGCGCAGAGGTCGGCAAAAAGTTTAGAGATTCTGGGAGTGGGGTCGCACCCGAGCCACGGCCTTAAGAAAGGCTCGGTCGTGAACATCGAAAAGACCGTCGAGAGCATCCGGAGCTCCATCGAAGAAGCCAAACTCATGGCGGGGATTGACCAACTCGAGTCGGCCACCGTCGGAATCGCTGGCAACCATATCTATTGCTTCAACTCCTCCGGTGTTGTTCCGGTGAAGAATAAAGAAATTAACCAGTCCGACGTGGACCGGGTCATCGAGGCAGCGAAAGCGGTGCTGATCCCCTCGGACCGTGAAATTCTCCACGTCATTCCCCAGGAGTTTAAGGTCGACAACACGGTCGGGATTAAGAACCCCATCGGGATGTGCGGCTCTCGCCTCGAGGTCAACGTTCACATCGTCACGGGGAAAACTCCTCTCATCCATAACCTCGTGAAGTGCGTCGAGCAGGCGGGCCTCATCGCCAATGAGGTCATCCTTCAACCCATCGCAAGCTCCCGATCGGTCCTGTCGATGGAGGAGAAGGAGCTCGGAGTGGTTCTGATCGACATCGGCGGCGGAACCACGGACGTGGCCATCTGGAAGGACGGCAGTTTACTTCACTCGCAGATCATCCCGCTCGGTGGAAACCATTTTACGAACGACCTCGCGGTTGCCCTCAAGATTCCTCACAACGAAGCAGAGCGGATCAAACTGGCCCATGGCACGGTCCTAAAAGATACCCAGCAGAAGGAGACTTTTGTGACGGTCCAGGGCCTTTCTGGCACCAGGCCTCGAGAGGTGTCCTTGAGCTTTGTCGCTGAAGTTCTAGGGGCCAGAGCAGAAGAACTCTTCTCGGTGGTTCGAGAGCTGATCTTGGAGAAGAACTTGCAAGACGTGATCACAGGGGGATTCGTCCTGACGGGAGGTGGGGCCCTGATCAAGTACCTTCCAGAGTTGGCGGAGTACAACCTCGAGAAGCCAGTGAAGGTCGGGTACCCGGCGGCCTTCGGGGGCATGACCACGGCCATGCAGCACCCGAAGTTCTCCACGGTCCTGGGTCTTCTTCAGGAGTCAAAGCACGTGTCACACGCGCGGACGGCGGACGAAAAAGTACAAGACGAATCGGATATGTTTGATAGACTAGGAAGATCGCTGAAAAATGTGTTTAAAGAAATTTTCTAATATCGGAGGACCTGCTTATGTTCGACATCGCGGACAACTCTAGCCAACACACTGCTGCCCGGATCAAAGTGATCGGCGTCGGCGGCGGAGGCTGCAACGCCGTCAATACCATGATCCGCTCAGGACTCATGGGCGTTGAATACATCGTCGCGAACACGGATTCGCAGGCCCTCGCGGCGAGCCTGGCGGGGACGAAGATCCAGCTCGGCGGCAACGTCACGAAAGGCCTCGGGGCCGGTGCGAACCCAGAAGTGGGCCGGAAATCGGCGATCGAGGACTACGAGAAACTCTCCGAGGTCCTCGACGGCGCTGACATGGTGTTCGTCACGGCCGGCATGGGTGGCGGCACGGGAACCGGTGCGGCACCTGTGATCGCAAAACTCGCCCGGGAGCTCGGTGCCCTCACCGTCGGCGTCGTCACGAAACCCTTCGTGTTCGAAGGGAAGAAACGCTCCCGCCAAGCCGAGGAAGGCATCCGTGCGCTCGAGGAGTCCGTCGACTCCCTCATCTGCATTCCCAACCAGCGCCTGCTGCAACTCGCCGGTGAAAACTTATCCCTCGTGGATACGTTCCGCGCCGCCGATGAAGTTCTCCTGAACGCCGTTCAGGGGATCTCGGACCTCATCAACAACACGGGTCACATCAACGCTGACTTCGCGGACGTCTCTACCGTCATGACGAACAAGGGCCTCTCCCTCATGGGAACAGGCACCGCGATGGGGCCGGACCGCTCGATCAAGGCGGCGAAGCAGGCGATCAGTTCTCCGCTCCTCGAGGATGTGTCCATTGACGGTGCGACCGGCATCATCATTAACATCACCGGGAATTCATCGCTGACGATGCACGAAACGAACCAGGCCGTCACGCTGATCATGGAAGCTGCGGACGAAGACGCGGAAATCATCTTCGGTACCGTCATCGACGAGAACATGGGTGAGTTCATTAAGGTGACTGTCATCGCAACAGGCCTCCGGTCCGCCAGGAAGGAAAGCACAGTCTCTCACCCAGCTTCCCGCACGTCCCAGACGCGCGAGCCCGCGGTCACCGCAGCTCAAGTCGCTGCTCCGCGGATGATGAGTGAGCAGCTAGAAGTGAAGCCGAGGGCCGAGATCCTCCGCTCTGAAACACCCGCCCGGGCAGAAGCTCCGCGCGCCGAAGCCATGCGTGCCGAGTCCCGGGAAGAAACCCCGATGGCCCGGAACACAGACTACGCAGTGAAATCGGAGATCACGTTCGACCTCGAAGATCAACGTCCGGCCGAGGCCGGTCGTCCGAAGATCAACTGGGCAGAGAAGCTCCAGTCTGCAGCCTCGAAGTACGAATCCCAGAAGAACTTCGATCCGAGCACCACCCACGCGGCTCCGGTGGCCCCGAAGGCACCCCCGATCGCAGAGAGGGCCGACTACGCTCACCACGACTCAGCCGAAGCCGCTGGCCCGGGAGTAACGGCCCAGGCAGCGCAGACTCGAGAAAGCCGGATCAAGTCCATCGCGGAGAAGCTGGGGTTCTTCAATTTCGATGAGGACGAGTTCGATACGCCGTCGTTCATGAAGAAGAACGAGAGAGGACACGACACCCAAATCTAAGTTCCTAAGGCCCTCTCCGGAGGGCCTTTTTTTTGACTAAAAGTTAAAACTCTTCAGTTCTCTTCGAAGCTCATCGACTGACTCCCGGACCGCAAAAAGAACGAGGTAGGTTTCGATGTAGTCATGGTCAACGTTGATCTTGTAATGGGTCTCGACGTACGTGGGGATGTCCTTGTCCCGGAACAAGGCCTTCTTGACATCGAAGAGACGAACCCCGTTCTCGGGGTCTGAAGTTGAAGTTTTGATGGTGAGGACCTCGTCCCAGTCGTGGCGCATCACGAGCGGGAGGTGCTCTTTACAAAAGTGCATGGTCTTGAAGGGCCGGATGCATGCCTTGCAGAAGAGTCCATCGCAGATGGAACAGGTGACTTCGCCTGGCTCTTCCCTATGGTTGGGACAAAAGAGCTCTGCGCGACGAGGCTTAATCTTCTCGAGTTCCTTCATCCGCTCTAGGATGGCGGGATGAAATTCGCCCTTCGTCCCCTCCTCGGGAGAGGAAGCTTTTAGCGACGGAGGCGGGCCATCCGTGGAGGGCGTCTGTCGAAAGAGCTTAAACACGAGCGCCGTCAGAAGTCCGATGATAATGACCAGAAGAAACAGGGTGAGAGCAATGAGGATGAGGGCGGTGTGTTCCATCGCTCCTATTGTAGAACATCCCCTAGTATAAATGAACTTCCGTCACGGGTTTGTAGCCGAGAAAATGATTGAAGAACTGCCGGGTGGCGATCTTCACCTGGTCCTTGAAGTAGTGATCCTCCCGGGAGACGAGATCCCTCCTGATTTGCTCAAGCAACTTCCGACGGAGATTTTCGAGTTCGTTGTTCGCGCACAACGGAAGCCCGATGAGACTGACTTCGAGGTGGCCCGTGCTTCGGTGGTGGCTGATGAAGACCGCCCCTTGAGTGGCCATCTTCCGGCGTTGGGAGATCTGGGTCTTTTCGATCTCAAGGCTGCGTCCGTGAATGAGCCGCGGCTCGACCGCCGGGTGCTCTACGATCTTGATGGTCCCGTCACCGAGGACCACTTCCTGGTAGTTGTAGATCAGGTGCGCCGAAATCTTCGGGTAGTGCTCCCGGACGAACTCGTAGTGCTTCCGAAGGAAGTAGGACTCCCCGTGGATCGGGAAATAAAAATTCGGTGCGAAGGCCCTCAGCACGAGGTGCAGGTCTTCCTTTCCCGGATGGCCTGAGGCATGGATGAGGTGATCGCTCGCCGTGACGATGCTCACTCCAAACTCGGTTAGTTTATTGTAGATGCGAGCGATTTTTTTCTCGTTCCCGGGGATCACTTTGGAGCTAAAAATGATCAGGTCATTCGCGCGCGGCTTAAAGGTCCCATCTTCCCCGTAGCTGAACCGACGAAGCGCAGAAAGGAAGTCGCCCTGGCAGCCCGAGAGGAAGATCAGCATTTTTCCGGACTGGCCTTTGATCTGCTCTGGCAAGTAAAGTTGGTCCGTCGGAATCTCGCTGTGACCGGTTTCGAAGGCCGATTCCATGTAGGTCTTCAGGGATCGACCCATGATGACGATTTTTCGTCCCTCGGCGATGGCGAGTTTGGCGATGGCATTCATCCGGTGAACGTTGGAGGCAAACAGGGTGATGAAGATTCTCTCCTCGGGCCTTCGGATCAGGTCCCGGAGCTGCGGCTGGAGCTCGCCTTCTGCGGTGGTTTTTCCGTCGGAGAGGATGCTCGTGGAATCGAGGAAGTAGGCCGTGTTCCGGCATTCGGAGAGTTTCTCTTTGATCTTCTCGAGGTCTATCGGAGGTTCATGGGTCGCGGCAAGGTCGACCTTGAAATCGGAGATGTAGAGCGCTCCCCATTCTTTGTTCGGCGATTGAATGATGAGCCCGCAGGTCTCCGGGATCGAATGGTTTACGTGCACAGGGTAGATCGTCACCCCAGAAAACTTGAGCACGGAATGTTGGTCGTAGAGCTCAAAGGTGAATTTCAGTCTATGCTCTTCGAGTTTCCGCTGGATGAGGTGAAGCGTGAAGCGGGAGGCAAACACCTTGATGTTGGGGAAGGCCCTCAGGAGGTGGGCGAGGCCACCGATGTGATCTTCGTGGCCGTGGGTGATCACGATCGAAGAAACGCGCGCCGGATCGAGGAGGGAGAAGTCTGGAACGAGGTAATTGATGTCGAAGCACTCTTCGTAGGGAAAAAGGAGTCCACAGTCGACGATGATGTCTTCATCGCTCGTCCGGATCAGCGTCATGTTGGACCCGATCTCTTGAACCCCACCGATGGGAAGAATACTAAAGTACTTGTTCTTCAACGCCTGACCCCTGTTCTGAGACGATAGTAGCAGAGGTTTTGTGCGATTGCACCGAAGACGTATGTTCGCGGTCGATCAGAGCGAAAGAGAATGTTCTTGCCAAGCCTCAGGTTGGGGCGCGGGCCGAAGGAATTCTTTGATCTGGGCGGCCAGGATCTGGGCGGCGACGTCCGTCTCCTCGCCGACCGTGAAATCCGCATACTGCTTCTGGGGGTCGAGGTAGCGCTGGTACATGGGTCTCACGGTGTCATAGTACTGCGCGATGACTGACTCGAGGGAGCGGCCGCGCTCTTTGACGTCTCGGTGAAGCCTCCGCGTGAACCGGATGTCTGAGTCCACGTGGAGGAAGCACTTAATGTCCAGGAGGTCCCGGATCTCTTGATCATAGAGGGAGAAGATGCCTTCGAAGAGAACCACGCGGCAGGGGCCGACCGTCTCGACCTCACTCGAGCGCGTTGACGAGGTGAAATCGTAGACCGGGCAATTCACCGAATCTCCCTGCTTGAGCTCACGGAGGTGTTCCCGGAGGAGATCCCAATCAAAGGCATCGGGGTGGTCGAAGTTGGCCTTGCCATTGACCTTGGGAACTGTCGGCAAATAGTAGGAGTCCATGTGAAGGAGCGAGGAGTGGTCGTGACTCACGGCCTTCATGACTTTATTGGCGAAAGTTGTTTTCCCTGAGCCAGAGCCACCTGCGATACCGATGAGAAAGATTTTGTGCATATACATGTTCCTACTAGCAGATTCCCTGATGCCTGCGCAAGAAAAGCTTAAGGGATGTAATTTTTTTATCCTCACAGCGTTGGATTTATGAGTTATAAAACCATGACTTTAAAGGATTTTTATGGACAATTTTTGGATCGTCACGCTCTTCCACTATCAACCCTCAGCAGCGCAATGGGTCTCCCTTGAGCACCATGCGGTCACCGACTTTGCGGCCATCGGCATCGAGGAATTCTCCCTCGATGAGGCGGCCGTCGATGAGATTCTCGGAGACCGTTCGTATTCGGGCGGGGACCTGCCCGACGCGGTCCTCGCCGAGGTTGAGGACCGAGTGCTCCGGGCGCCCAATAACTACCGATTCTTCTTCTCTGAAGGCGAGGGTGCGACAGACTTCCTCGATTTCGTTCGGCGCGAATGCCTCTGTGAATCACAGGTTGAGGAAAAGGCTTCTCAGGACTGGAACGCGGAGTGGAAGAAGCACTATTCCCCGATCCCCGTGAACGGCACACTGGAGATCATTCCTTCGTGGAGAAAAGACCATCCTTCGATGTGTGAGCGGCAGATTTACATTTACCCCGGCATGGGTTTTGGCACCGGAAGCCACGAAACAACTTTCCTCTGCCTCCGGCTTTTCACTGAGCACCTCCTTTCCCGGAGAATCACAACGGTGCTTGATTTTGGTTCTGGCTCCGGAATCCTAGGACTTTCTGTGTTCCGCTTTTTCCCCGACGCTCGCGTCGACTTTTATGACATCGACCCGGAAGCGAACAAGAACTGCTACCACAACGCAGAGATCAACGATCTCCAGCAGTGTGCGTTCCGTCTCCTCCTCCCGGAGGTCCGAGGAGAGCTCTTACCTGCTTACGATCTGATCTTTGCCAATATCCTGGAGAGCATCCTCCTTCAGGAGTTAGAATCCTTGTGTTCGCAGGTGCGTCCCGGTGGCGCTCTCATCCTTTCAGGAATCCTGCGCCATCAGGCGCCGACGGTGATTGCGGCCTACCGAGCATCGGGTCTAGAGCTCATCGAACACGCCGAAAAGGGAGACTGGGCGGCACTCCTCTTCTTCAAGACTCAAGCGTGAGAGCACATTTTTTAAATCCCCTTCCGGTGCAGCCGGAGTACGTGCTCCGTGATGAGGGGGTTCATCATCTCCTCAACGTCGTTCGAGTCACGGTGGGAGAGCCTCTCCTTTTAATTGACGGGGAGGGCCTCTTCGTAGAAACCAGAGTCGAGGCGATTCACAAACGCGAACTTCGGTTGCGCCAAACGGCGCATCACCGGCAAGAGCGGACTTACCATTTTGACATCGCCCTGGGTGTCCCGAAACGGGATGCCCTGGATTTATGCTTACGGCAGGTCACCGAACTCGGGTTCCACACGGTGTACCTCATCCGATCAGCGTATTCTCAGCAGAAGCTCCCCGAGCCCGAGCGGTTAGAAAAAATTCTCGTCGCCGCTGCCGAACAGGCCAATGCCCCATTCCTCCCCGTCCTCCGCGAAGTGGGCTGGGATCAGGTTCTGTGGGAGAGCTATGGGGAAGCCCTCCTCCTCGACTCTCAGACCGAGGGTTCAGAGAGTGGCGCCCTCGGGACTGAACTCAGGCGTCTCCTGATCGTCGGCCCTGAAGGGGGATTTTCCCCAGAAGAGCTGGCACTTCTGCATCAAAAACCTCAGGTGCGGCGTCTTCGGCTTCCGACTCCCATCCTCCGAACTCCCACGGCGGTCGCGACGGGTGCCGGGATCCTGATCCAGAGTTTGCGTAAGTGACTTTAGGATTGCTATGATGAATGAAAGGGATACCAGCATGAACTTAGAAAACACCAAGCTACCGAAGATCTCGAAGCCAACCCCCGCCTCGATCGATGACATGGACTTCGACTTCAAACCGATCACGTCAGGCCTCGGGTTTCATCATCACAAGGCGACGGAAGTGAAGGCTCAGATCACCGAGCGCACCGTGGCGGTGAGCTCCCTCGGAGGAGGGAATCCGCATAAGAAAGATTTGTCGGTCTATCAGAGTGACCTGTCGATGTTTTACGGCCGAGAAACTCCTCCAACAGAGATCCCTCTTGAACTGCCAACCCCCTCGGCAGAAGAGAAGTACTACCGGCCCGCGACTGCGACCCAGCGATTCTTCGCCTACGGCGTTGATCTCGTCCTTGTGCTGGGCCTCCTCGGTGCCGTCGTCACCGTCATGGCGAGAACGATCAGCATGGATCTCGTAGAAGCGTGGACACAGTATCCGAATGAGATCACTCCTCTCGTTGTGACACTGTTCTGTGGATTCTATTTGATGTATTTCTCCATCTTCGAAAAAGCAAGCCAGTCCACCCTTGGGAAGAGTGCGTTCGGGCTCCGTGTGACGGGTCTCGATAACAAGTCGCTCTCGCTCCTCTCTCTGCTTTTGCGGTCAACCGTGAGCCTTTTGAACTTCGCGAGCCTCGGACTTTTTTCCTACTTCGATCTGCAGAATAAAATCTCCGGAGCGAAAGTTATTCAGGTGTCTTAATGTTTTCACCATCCCTCGAAGCCTTTCTCGATCGAACTCGCGGCAAGCGGATCGTTTTCACGAACGGCTGTTTTGACATCCTCCATCGCGGTCACGTGAGCTACCTCGCAGAGGCACGACGGCTCGGGGACTTCTTGGTGGTCGGTGTAAACT
Organism: Pseudomonadota bacterium; assembly: GCA_027487515.1. Taxonomy (GTDB): domain Bacteria; phylum Bdellovibrionota; class Bacteriovoracia; order Bacteriovoracales; family Bacteriovoracaceae; genus Peredibacter. The sequence goes on along the minus strand of JAIYDL010000005.1, from coordinate 143,952 downwards.
CCGACGCTAGCGTGAAGCGATTGAAGGGTCCAGAGCGGCCCATCAACAACGAAACCGATCGAAGCTATGTCCTCGGGCAGCTCAAGTCTGTCGACCATGTGGAGATCTTTACCGAGGACACACCCTTGAGCCTTATCCTGGCGGTGAGACCGATGATTCTCGTCAAAGGTGGCGATTGGAAAATTGACCAAATCGTCGGGGCCCGCGAGGTGATTTCTAGCGGAGGAGAAGTTTTCTCCTTGAACTTCGTCGACGGGTACTCGACCACATCGATCATAAGTAAAATACAACACTCGTGACTCTCTCCCTCATCATCACTCGAGACCGGCCCTTGGATGTCTTCTCTTTTTATTCCGTTCCGGCGGCGATCTCGTGTCCTGCGGCCCAGTGGTTTCCCTGTGTGAAAGCCTCGCTCCGGCTCAAGCGCGCAGTTCTCTTGCTTGAGGCACCGGTGGACTTTCCGTTATGGTCAGAACACAAACTTTGGGATCTCGGTGAGAACTGGTGTTGGCTATCTCCACGCTCACGAAAGGTCATCGAGGAGTTTCACCGACAATCGCAAGACTACATTGGTTTCAAAGCTCTCCTGAGACAGTCTAAGTAGTTAAGTTCTTGGGAAATTCTGATTTTTTTCATCGGGCATAGCAAAAAAGCCTCAATTCATTCCCGACTCTTTCGATAAGACTCCTGAACCGTACCATAGTGGTCAGGTGTAGTTTTCCAAGGAGTACGTTGATGGGCTTAAGAATCAACACAAACATTGCCTCGCAAGAGGTGCAGCGGAACCTGAAGGTCAGTAATGCCTCTCAGGAAGCTGAGTTCGCAAAGCTGTCGTCGGGCAAGCGAATTACGAAGTCGGCCGACGACGCCGCAGGTCTAGCGATCGCGAAGAAGCTAGACGCTGAAACCAAGGGACTTCGGATGGCGTCGAGAAACGCCAACGATGCGATCTCTCTTGTCCAGGTTGCTGAGGGGGGCCTGAACGAGACAACCAACATCCTCACCAGGTTGCGAGAGCTCTCCATCCAGGCCGGCTCGGACACGGTTGGTGAAGCTGAGCGCGGGTATCTTTCTCTCGAATACGAACAGCTGGTTCAGGAGGCGGATCGAATTTCGAAGACGACCTCCTTCAACGGGCGCTCGTTGCTTCAGGGAGAGGGGGACATGCTCCAATTCCAGGTCGGCGCCTACGGCGGTGAGGAGAACATGATCGAACTCGACTCAGGTTCTACTGATGCCTCGGCCGAGTCTCTTGGGATCAGCGGAACGAACGTTCGCGACAAGAGCGACGCGGTCGGGAACCTCGAACGAATTGATGAAGCCATCGGGAAGGTCAGTGGATTTAGAGCGAACCTCGGTTCGATCCAGTCACGACTTACCTCTTCCATAAATAACCTTGACGTCGCCGTCGTGAATCAGGAAGGCGCACGGTCTCGGATCGAAGACCTTGACATCGCCGAGTCGACGGCAAAGCTCGCTTCCTCGCAGATCAAGAACGCTGCAGGGATGGCCACTTTGTCCCAGGCCAATGCTCTCGGTAACTCTGCCCTAAGATTGATCGGTTAAACCGTACTCCTGACCTCTGATCCAGTGTTTTCTTAAAGCCCAAGGCCCTTCGGATCTCTCCGAAGGGTCCTTTTGGAGACCCCGTGGCCAATGACAACAAGCTTAAGAAAGTGTCTGATCCAGCGATGATCTACAGTCTCCTGAGCACTGCTAAAGAATTAGGGACTGAGGTGTATGTCTGGAGGCTCATCGGAAATCGGAAAGTGATGGGGTCCGTGCGCATCGAGGCCCTCCGGAAACTTCGTTCGGACTTTTCGATCGTGCCTCAGGAGGGAAATTCCCAGGCCGTGCAAGATCTCTTCGGTGGTCAAAATTTCATCGACCTTTACATCCCGGACTCTGCTCTCCTTCTCCGATGCAACGTGAAAACCACTGATGCGCCGGCGCGCTACTACCTTCAGATTCCGGAGTTCGTTGCCCAGGTAGAAAGAAGAAAAAGCTTTCGGCTAAACGTGTACGGTAGTGGAGAGGTGAACGCTTCGTTCAGCAAGACCGTGACCACTCCGAAGCCTGGAACCCAGCAGTTCTCGAAGAACCTCTACGACCTCAGTGTCGGGGGCTTTTCTTTTTATGTGTCTCGGCTTGAGGCGAAGCTTTTTCAGGCCGGAGACCCGTTGCCGGGAGTTCTCCTCAAAACGGGAACCTGGAAAGGGAAAATATCGGCCAAGGTTTCGATGATCCGTGAGGTTGAGCCCGACGTGCACAACGGCCTTCAGTACAAGGTCTGGCGGATTAGCTGCAAATTTACCGAGATTGATGAGGTCGGCCGGAAGTACCTCGAGGTTTATATTTTTGAGAGGATGAAGTCCGATCTCCATGCTATCACTATGTAGATGAAAATTTCTGCCATCTCTGATGTCCATGTCAAGGCACCGAACGACGACGCTGATCGGCGCCTTTCGATGTTTCTGGCCCATCCCGAAGTTCTTTCCTCGGATTACGTCATCCTTCTCGGTGATATCTACGACCTCATGGTTGGACCTCACGCCGAGTACTTCCAACAGTTCCGTCACCATTTCCAGGCCATGGACGAGCTTCTTAGACTGGGCAAGAAGGTTTACTTTTTTGAGGGAAACCATGATGTTCACCTTGAGAAACTCTTCCGCGAAATCTGTAAGACCTCGGAGGTCGTTGTCTCTCAGCGTCCGATCGTGCTGGAACTCGATGGAAAAACCTACTACGTTTCTCATGGGGATGAGCACGAAGTGGAGAACCTCACGTACCACCGGTACATGAGGTTCATTCGTTCGAGGCCTCTCAAGTTCATTGCCGATTACATCATGCCTTACAGGGTCCTAAACTACCTCGGTCGCAGGGCCTCAAAGGTTTCTCGCAAAAAAGGTATGAAGCGCTTTGATCCGGAAGCCGTGAGGCAAACATTCCGTGAGGGCGTGAGAAAAACCACCGAAGGCAAGTTTGATTTTGTCCTCGGTGGGCATAGTCACGTCAAAGATCTTTACCAAATCCCTGGGACTTCTTCTTTTTACCTGAACAATGGCTATGCGTTGAATTCCAAAACTTTTATTTGTATCCATGATCATGTGGTTAATTTCCTTCCGCTAGAATAACTGGGCCATCGCCCGAACTTCTTTCTGGACCATTTTCCCAAAGATCTCTCGGACGGTGGACTCAGTCCTCGCCTCGCGATCCTGCGCCTGAATATCTTTGCTCACGACCACGAGGACTTCAGCGAACTGGGCAATCTGCGGGAGATGGGTGATGGCGATCACTTGTCCGTGGACCGCTACCTCCGCGAGGGCCTTGCCGATGCACGTCCCCGTCTCACCTCCGATTCCGGTGTCAATTTCGTCAAAGAGAAAGATGCTGATGGAATCATGAGACGAGAGGATCTGGCGCAGACTGAGAAGGATCCGCGAAAGTTCTCCGCCTGAGGCGATATCTTTGATCTTGAAAAATCCCTCCCCCGGGTTAGTCTCGGCCACAAAGCAGGCGCGCGTTAATCCGTTCTCAGATAGTTCGGTCAAGACTTCGAGCTGGAGCTTAATTGTTGCACCAGTCATCTTGAGGTTTCGGATCTTCTCCGTGAGCTCCTTACCTAATCTCTGGGCTGCCTGGGTTCGTTTTTGGTGAAGCTCCTGGGCCTGGCATAGGAGATCTTTCTCGGCCTTGGCCATGCGATTGTTGAGCTCGTCAAGGTTGACGTCCAGAGACTCGAGTAAGCCTTTCTCCTTGAGAAGATCTACTTGCATCTGGAGAATCGATTCCACCGAACCGCCGAATTTTTTCTTCAATCGCTGGTAAGCATCAAGTCGGTCAACGATGAGGTCAAGGTTGTCTGGATCAGCATCAATGTTCAGTTTCCGGTCAATCGCGGCTTCGAGTAGGGACACCTTGTCGTCGATGTCTGAAAGGAGCTCGACGTGATCTCCCAATAGCTCCGGATTCTTCGTAAAAAGATGAGTCAATTGTTTGAGGTGGCCAATGATCCCAGGCTGTCCGTCTCCCCCCTGGAGATTATCTTTGATTTGGAAACACAGCTTCTGTGTCTTCTCGAGATTGACGAGGAGATGCTTCTTCTTAAGGAGCTCTTCCTCCTCGTGTGACGAGGGGTTGAGGCGCTCGATCTCTTGGAGTTGAAAATTGAGATAGTCCAGGCGCTGCTCCCGCAGGGTCTTCGATTGAGTCAGTTCCTGATGGTCACGTCGCATCTGCCGGAGGTCCCGCAGGCCCTGCTGGAAGACGCCTACGGCCGGCAGCTGCTTTGCGAAGTGATCGAGGAGGTGGAGTTGGTAATTCTCAGACAAGAGCTTCTGGTTTTCGAACTGACCGACGAGGTCGATGAACTTCCGCGCGAAGCTTGCGAGGAACGCAACGGTGCAGGAGAGATGATTGATATAAGTTTTAGCGGTCCCGTTTCTGTAGACGAGGCGCTTAATGACAATCTCCCTGCCCTCAACCGGGTAACCCTCCTGCTCGAGGTAGGCCTTGACCTTCTCGTCTGCGCAGTGAAAAGAAGCTTCGATGAGGGAATACTCCGTGTCCCGGCGCACCACTTTTTTATCGGCCCTTCCACCGAGAATGAGCTGAAGGGCATCCAGGACGAGGCTCTTCCCCGAACCCGTTTCCCCGATGATGGCATTGAACCCCGGCTTGAAGCCAATGCTCTGGTTCTTAAAGGTCGCGAAGTTTTGAATGATCAGCGATTTGAGATAGAAGCTGGCGTTCATGAGAACCCTCCGATGCTTCCATGTTACGGATAAGGTACGCCCGTGTCAAGTTCGGGGCGTATCTTACCCGTAGGGGCGATCACTCTTTTTTACTTGTGACAAACTTATCCCGGATGGTTTCAAAGTAGAGGCGGTCCGGGTTTTGAATCAACGAGACTTTTTTGACCTTCCCGGCATTGATCGTCACCACATCGTGCTCATCGATGTTGATCGCAACCTGGCCGTCGAGCGTGAGAGTGACCGAATGGTGGGGCGGGAGCACCCGGAGGGTGATCGGTGTTGAGTCAGGGATGACGAAGGGCCTATGAACCAGGGAGTGAGGGCAGATCGGAGTCAGCACCAGCCCGCGGACGTCCGGGTGGACGATGGGCCCGCCGGCCGCCATCGAATAGGCCGTTGATCCCATCGGTGTTGAAACGATGATTCCATCGCCCGACAGATTGTAGATGTGTTCGGTGCCGAGTTCAGCGCGGAGGTAAATCATCCGAGCGATGTCGGTCTTCGCCATGACGGCGTCGTTAAAAAAATGGTCCTCAAAGTGGACGACGCCCTTCTTCTCAACTCTGACGTGGCAAAGCGGCTTCGGCGTCGTTTCGAAGTTCCCTTCAAGGATGTCCCCGAGACGGTCGAAGTACTCGTTCTTGTTAAACTCCGTGATGAAGCCCAGGCGCCCGAGGTTGATGCCGAGGACAGGAATCCGGGCATTGATGCGCCGGCAGACGCCGATGAGGGTCCCGTCGCCTCCCAGGGAGAACATGATGTCGACGGAGTTGTGAAACTTCTTGCTCTCCCAGAAGTCTAACTGATCCGTGGACTTCTGGCGGAAGAATTTCTGGACCCGTTCCTTGTCTTCCGTGCGGAAGACGACCTGTTTTTTCCGGCGCAGCATCCAGCTGCAGAGGTTGGGAAGAATGCTATAAAACTCGGGCGTCGAGTTGGGTTTTAAGGTGATGCCAATGGTCTGAAGATGAGGACGTCTTTTCATGGTGTCTCCGTCATGATCTTGAGTGCTCCCTCGAGGTCATCGAAGGGCTTGTTGAGGAGGCGACACTTGTAACCGTCGGCGCGCGAGAGCACTTGCGGAGAGTTGTAGGCCGTCATGATCACGAACCTCCGGCCGATCTCTTCGGCCGTGAACTTCTTCTTTGACTCCTCGATGACATCGAACCCGGAGATGTCCTGGAGCATGAGGTCGCAGATGATCCGGTCGTAGTGGTTCTTCAGGATGAGGTCGATCGCGAGTTTCCCGCTGGCGGAGACGTCAACTTTGATCCCTCTTCGCTCGAAGAGTTTCTTGAGAGATTGCTGGATGAGGATCTCATCTTCGATGATCAGGATGGTGGTCATGTCCGTGGGAGGGTTAAGCGGAAGTGTGCCCCTTTACCGCTATTATTAACTAAATGCTCCAAATTACCACCCATTTTTATGGCCAGATTTCTGGAGAGCACAAGCCCAAGGCCCGTGCCCTGATTCTTCGTCGTGAAAAAGGGTTTGAAGAGTTGGCCCTGGTGATCGGAGGAAATCCCTGGGCCACTGTCGACGACGTCGATGTAGACGCTCCGGTCATCGCAGTGGATCCGCAACCGAAGTTCCTGGCCCGCACCACTGCCGGTCTTCATCGCCTGAGCAGCGTTGACGATGAGGTTAAACATGATCTGTACGACGAAGATCAGCGGGACCTCAAGCCGGAGCTCCCGGGTCCCGGGAGCATAGTCGATGAACTGCCGAACCTCCCGAGTTTCGCTCTTCGCAAGCACGAGCGCTTCGTCGATGATCTTCGTCAGAGCGACCGGACGATTCTCGTGCTGCACTTGATAGAGGTTTGAAAAGTCTTCGATGATCACCTGACAGCGATTAATGTTCCGCTCGATCTCGAGCATGAGGTTTCGGCTGTCGGAGTCGACGTCGAGCGTTCGAAAGAGCTGGGAGCCGAGCTTGAGGCCAAAGAGAGGATTCGAGAGCTCGTGACGAAGCGTGTTGAGAAGTTCTCCGAGGAGGGAGATGCGCTGAAAGTGAAAGAGGTCGAAAGCGTAGTGTCGGAGTTCGTCGCTGTCATAGAGGTCCAGCGTGAAAGGGCCCTGAATTTTTTTGGTGAAAAAGATATCCTTGTCCTGGAGCTCTCCGCTGAAGAGGTCATTGGGATAGGCCGTTCCGCTGATGCCGTCGCGGATTCTCAGGGGCAAAGGAAAGTCTTTGAGGCAGACCCGAAGCTCCGAGAGCCGTTTGTCAGAGAACTCCTGTTCGACGAGGCGCTCGAAGTGCGGCTGTAGCAGATCGATGCAGGTCTCGAAGAGGTCGATCTCCTGCTTACTGTAGCTCAGGAAATCGTGCCTCGAGACGAGGGCGACGAGGCTGTATTTCTTCGACATCACCTCTTTGGCAAGGAAGCTTCCGTTGAACGGCAGATCGAGCTTCGGGAAGGCATCGGACGTGAAGGACTTGATCTTCGACTTCTTGATCGAATTGAAGAAACTGTTGAAGTCTTTAACCTCGATGAGCGCAGACGCTTTCTGGCTACGCCAGGAAATCCCGAGCAGCTCGGCTCGTGTCTGGCCTTTGAGGTGGAGCACGAGGAGGGAGCTTTCGAACTTCCTTAGGAAGGGCACATCGAGGAGCTTCTCGAGGAGGCTCCGGAGGCTGTGAGATTCGCTCGAGATCTGGTTCACCTTCTTGATGATCTCGTCCCACAGGTCCTTCACGTTCTCTCCCGCGTCCATGGAGACACTGGAGAAGACCTTCCGCTCGATGTTCTGGGCCGTGCGGAGGAACCCATCGAAGGCTTCGGAGAGTTGAGACGGCGCTTTCGGCACCAAGAGCCCCGAGAGGATCGCCCGGACGTTTTTCAAGTAGTACGGGAAGTCACAGTGATCACCGTTGGGAAAATTCACCCACAGCCGTTGGCCCCGTTTGTGGAGCGCGGCCTTCGCTGCCCCCGGATCTACGGATCGAAACCCTGCGAGTTCTGGAAGATCGAAATCCGCCAGAATCTCTGGGTCGACGTAAAGGCAAAGGTCACCGGAAGTTTCGAGTGATCGGGGATGAGGTCTTTTTTCCACGGGGTTAAGTTATCGCTTAAATCGTAGTTAATCAAATCCCGTAGCCTGCGCGTCGCTCAGATGCTGGCTTCGTTCTTCCGGAGTGTCACAGAAAAGAGCTCCTGCAGCGCCCGGAGTGCCTGGTGCTCTTCCGCGTAGGTAAGGAAGCTCGTCTGTGACTGCTCCACGAGGGTGTCACCGAAGTTCTGCCCACGCCGGATCCGATAGAAATCCAGAAACGGTCTCAGGAACGGATGGGTCGCCGCGATCTCATTGGCGACCTTCTCGACTTCCCGGAGATTCCGAAGATTCGCTTCCAGGGTGACGGGGTCTGCGCTCGCCGACCGGGCCTCGGCGTGGACGGCCTCCACGGAGGCGATCGCGTAGTCATGGAGCCGGAGAAACTTCGTCAGCACCTCGAGCTGGTGTCGGACGAGATCGAGCTGGTCCCCGGTGCACTGGCCGACCTCGAGGTCGACGTCGATGAGCCCCAGGAGGAAGTTCCAGAGAACGAGATGAGATTGGTAGAACGGGAACGCATCGTCGGCCATCCCCGTGTTCGTGAGGTGGGCGCAGCCGAGGTCATGGGAGATGCCGTAGAGAGAAAACGGGGTCTCCTTGAACGGCCGGTTATGCACGACGGAGTCGACGAGCCTCGTGAGGGCTCCCGCTCGGAAGACCGAGCCTCGGGCGGAGACGAGCACGTGGTCCCCGGAGTACGGCAGGAGGTTGAAACCCTGAAACCCACTGGTGAGGAAGATCCCTCTTCCACCGGCCTCGCAGAACTTCAGCGCCGCGAGGTTGGCCGGGCCGACGTAGAGAGACCGGGAGACGTCTTCGAGGAGATCGACCTCCGAAAGGTCTCGGATCGGAACACCCGGGAAGGTCCCCGAGAGTTCGCTCAGGAAGTTCTCCTGCTCTTGCACTGGGAAGAGCTGGGAGGCCGTCGTTCCGAATGCGATTTGACGAACGGGCAAGCGGGCCGAGGCCTTGGGGAGCTGCGGTCTGAGGTTAAGGATGTTTCGGTAAATGTCTCGGAGGTGGAACGTCAGGAACGGGGCCTTTGCCTTCAGGGTCAGAAGGTACGCCGTCCACGGGTCGGTCGCATGGAGGTCCCCGGCGCGGCGCCAGGCGCCGAGCTTGTGCTGTGCTTTCACGGTGCCGTGGAAGTCCCAGCTCGGGTCATTCAGGGAGAGGTTGGCAGAGACGTCGAACGCGTCGGAGGCGACGGCGGAGGCATCGGTCGTGATTCCCCGGACCAGAGGAACGGCGTCTCGAGTCAGCGCGGAGAGAGCGGCCGGCTCCACTAAGACGGTGAGCTCGTAGTCCTTGAGATTCGACGCACTCTCCTCGAGGATCCGGAGAGTCTCGAACAGGAAGTAGGCGTCGTCGGTCTGGATCACGAGTAGTTTTTTCACGTCACTTCACATCGGAGAGGTTGTAGCCCTTGATGTTATCCCTCGAGCGAACTGTTCGTTCGATCTCCTGACGGACCTCGGCCTGGTACTCCTGAAGTTTCACCACGAGTTTTTCGTCCAGCTTCTTGATGTACTCGATGCGCCGGTCGAGATCCTGGCGGTGCTCCGGTGGAACCTGGCCCCAGTCGATCTGCCGGGAGATCTGATCCATCACGAGGAGCAGTCGCTCCCGGTTACTGGTGAAGCTCTCGATCTGCGCTTCGCTCACGAGGTCCACCGCGAGGATGTTTTCGGTCAGCGTGATCGCCTTGATGAGAAACTCATCGAACAGGGAGATGAAGTGGTCCATCACGCGCTCTTCGACGGTGACTGGGCCTTCAGGTTCTTGATCGCTTCCGTCCAGCCGTCGTAGAGCGTGTTCAGAACCTTGAGGCAACCCTCCAGGTGGGACTTCTCGATTTTGATGTTCGCCTGCGTGCTCGAATAGAGGATGTAGTCGTAGAGAGACGCGAGCTCCTTGGCGACCTCCCCACCGACTTCGAAGTCGAGGCTGTTCGAGAGCTCGACGACGATGTCTTGCATCTTCCCGATGTGTTCGCCTTTCTTCGCGAGGTTCTTCTGCTCGATCGCCTCGATGGCTTTTTTACAGTTCTTGATTGCTGCCTGGTAAAGCATCAGCAGGATCTGCTCCTTACTCGCCGTCTCGACTGACGTCTTCTTGTACGCACCTAATCCATAGCTCATGGTTCATCCTCCTGTCTCACCGGTATAGTCTATCACAACTGAACGCCGCCTGGAGCGCTGGCAAATCCTGCCAGTCCAGCGCCTTGGCTCTTGATCCGAGAGATGGTCTCCTCGAGCCGGGCAAACTTTGCCTTCAGGACTTCTTCCTTTTGCTGGATGATCCGTTGTCGGTTCGCAATCTGTCTGTCGATCTGGCCTATCTGACTCTGGAGCCCGGCTTTTCGATTGGGAAGAACCCCGGTGGGCATCGTCAGGAGCACCTTCGCACTGTCCTCGAGGATGTCCATGAACCCGTTGGTCTTCCCGCCGCCGGGGACGTACTTCCCGGTCAGGACCTGAGTCACCTTCTTGTAGTCTTTTGAGAGCTCCGCCTCGAACTTCGCTTGATCGAGTTTCAGGAGACCGTCCCGCTGGAACGTGACGCCGAGGTCACCGATGCGCATGGGGCCCGAGTCCGTCGGGATCGTCGCGAAGACGGCGGAGCGGATCCGACTTTCGATCGACGTGAGCATGGAGTCGCCGCCGAGGGTTCTGGCGGTGTCGCTCTTTTCGTCGAGGGCGTTTTGTTCTTTGATGAACTTCAGGACGGAGTTGATGTTATCGATTAGCCCGTTGATCTTTCCGCCGATCTTCTGCACGTCTTCGGTGATCTCGACGTTGATCTCCTCCCCCGGCTTGGCCTTCTTGAGGTCGATCGTGACTCCGGGGATCAGGTCCGTGATGCGGTTGCTTGGGACCTCGACCTCGAAGCCATCGAGCTTGATCTTCCCATCCTGGGCCGGGCGCTCGCTATCGAAGTAGAGATCTACTTCACCGTCGACGAGATAGAGGTAGGGAAACTCCGCGCGATTCTGGTCTCCGGTTTCGGACATGGAGATCATCAGGCGCCAGGGCTCGTCGGACTCCTTGCCGTCGTTGACGACGGTTGCCTTCATGCCGAGGTCGGGATTCCCGTTGATCAGCTTGGCGATTCCCGCGAGCGACGAGTTCTCCTGGTCAACGTAGATTTCCTTCTCTTCGCCCGAGGGGAGCACGGCGGTGATGTAGCCAACGCCGAGGTAGGTTTTATCCTTGTCTTCGACGCCGTTACTGATCGCCGAGGACTTCTGCGCGAGCTGGAGGACTTCGAGTTGGTACTTCCCGGGCTCGGCGATGTTCTTGTCCGCGGTGACCGCGATGTCTTTGCTTCCGTCGGTGTTGATGGCGAGCTCTCGAAGGCTCCGCGCATTCTTGTTCTTCATGATTTCGCCGCGCATGTTCTCGACGAGGGTCGTGAGCTGCTGGACGAGGGCCCGCTTGTCGGTGATCTTGCCCTTGCGGGATTCCATTTGCTGAATAGGGATTTTCTCAGCCTCGATGATCTGCTTGACGATGTCCTTGGGAAGTCCTGAATTGATGGAGCCGAAGGAGATTCCCAAACACTTTCCTCCGTGAAAGTTGCTGGACAACGGGAGTCGGGTTTACATCCTGTGAACCCACCTTAAGACTACCACGAGGCTGTGCGGGGGCAAGGGGGCAGAAACTATTGCCCCGACGGACCGGATGAATGAAAGATTCCGCGGTCTAAAGAATCTGCGGTATTATGGGTGTTTAGAGAATGGAAAGAGAGAGGGGGGTGAACGGTCCTCCTCTCTCTTTCGGTCTCGTCTATGGGAGAGACAATCGGCTGGCGGTTGTCTTACTAGCCTGATCGGGTATTATGGAAAATGCTTTAGCGAAAAACTCAAATATTGTTGTCGAAAAGTCGAAGTTCTTCATAAGTCGGCTACTTACCTATTTCTCCTTCATGCTCCTCCCGGTCTGGATTCAAAAGACGCTGCAGCTGAGTATCTTTGCCCAGAGTCTCCTCATGTTCGCCTACCTGATGTTCATGGGGGGCCAGTGGTACCTCCTTGGGAAGGAGATCGACCACCGGCTGAAGATCTACTTCCGCGCGAACTCGACGATTGACCGGGTCCTCTACCGAGTTGTCATCGGGAACGCCAGCATGCTCTTCGTCTTCAATGTCATGTCGTTCATCCCGGAGTCGATCGTGCGACACTTCTTCTGGGGCTTCTTCGTTCTCCTCGGGCTCTTCTACTCCTGGCCCACCCGGGGAAAGATCATCGAAGAGTCGGTGAGCACGCAGTTCACCGAATACAAGTACCTCGACGCTTTCGAGAAGACGGTCCTCTTCCTGACGATCGCCATGTTCCTCACGAGCATGCCGAGTTTCCCCTTCATGAGTAACCTCGAGACGCTGAAGTTGATCGTCGATCCGGAAGAAAAGATGCACGGCCAGCTCTGGAACTACATGCACCTGAACTTCTTCCCGTTCCGGAAATTTTCTCACCTCGTGAACCTCGGCTGGGGGATGCATTTTTATTTCGTCAACGTGGGGCTCTACCTCCTGGCGTTCTACGGGATCCTTCGCTTCTTCATCTCCCGTCGGCTCTCGATCCTCGGCCTCTTCGCGCTCGTCTCTACGTGGTCGGTGTCGTTGTTCTTGAAGAAAGATCCGTACCTCTGTGCGACCACCTGCTTTTCGGTCCTCTGGGTCTGGTCGATCCTCTGGTGTGTGAAGAGCTCGACCTACCGCTCGGGCCTGATGTACGGTCTCCTCTGTTACGTGGGAGTCGTGCTGAACTTCAACTACGTGGTCCTCTATCCGGTCGGACTTGGGTTACTTTACTTCTCGTTCCTCCGGGAAACGACCGACTGGTACCGTACGCAGTTCGTGAAGTACACGATGGTGGGCCTCTTCCTTATCCTCCTGACGATGATCACGCATGTGGACCTTCGCTTCTTCGAAACGACCTTCAGCCTGGCCCAGCTCGAGGCCCATCTGACGGTGATCCTCAAACGTAAGGCGTTCTATGGCCTCACCTTCTTGGGCCTCATCTCCCTGGCCCTCATGATCCTCAAGCCTCACCGACGGATGTTCACCGTCCTGACTCTCGATGTGGTTCGGCTCCGCGAATTCACCGTGCTCGTGGCGTGCCTCATCTTCCTGAGCCTCTGGGTTGAGAAAGACCTTGCACAGAGTTTCGGTCTCCTTTGGTTTGTGGTTTTCCTCTGCATCTTGCCGCTCGAGTGGATCTTCCAAAGTATTTCTCGGCTTCGATCCCGGAGGAATTTCATTTACATGATCTACGTCATGGTTTGTCTCCTCGACTCGCACTTCGAGGGCCGCATCCGGATCCTCTATAATTTTTTCCAGTCACCGCCCGACATAGTTGAGCTAATCCATCGTGAGAATTGAGTTAAGATTATAGATTTACTTACTTTTCAAAGATTCCTTTTGCACCGTTCTTCCGCGAGTTGCTAGAATGAAGGTAAGAAAAATCGAGAAGAGAATGTATCTCTTCCGCGATCAAGGAGGACTTTTGTATAAGGCACCCTTAACCGCTACCGTTTTCAAAGATTTCTCTTCTTGCTACCAACATTTCTCATCCCAGCAGCCCAAAAATCTCGATGAACCCTTTGTGTATGTTGATGCTTCCGGCGTGAAGCTTCTGACAGGAGTGGTGGATGAGAAGCACATGACCGTCGACGGTGTCTTCGCTCTGTCTATGGCAGGGGATGGCTTTGTGGAAATGCTTGCTCTTCATGAGGCGGGCTAAACGAAATTGGGGAAAACTCATTTAGTCTAGAGAAAATTATCAAATTTTTTCAAAGGGAGCTTAGGGCTCCCTTTTTTTATCTATCTAATATTACTGTTCTTTTTATGTTCTTTTCACGATTTAATACAATTACAGACAATAAATATGATTGTGGAAAACTAGGCTAAAATTGTGGATAACACGCAAAAAAACTTAAATTATTTGGCCAATATTATGATTAATGCACGGGCCAACATAGACAGACTTGTGCATCAGTTCCCAACTGCGTCCTTCAAACTTAAGGAGGATCAGACTCCGGTGACGGAGCTGGATCTTCGGCTCTCCGAGTTGATCGAGGAGGTGGCCCTCCGAGAGCTCCCGGGTGTGACCTTCTACTCGGAAGAGAAATTCTCCGACTGGAGCTTTCCCCTTCTAGCGCTAGACCCTCTTGATGGAACTCAAGAATACATCGAAGGCCGCGATGAGTGGGCCATCTCCCTTGGGCTTTTCCGTGACAGCTCGTTTCAGGGCGAGGGCTGGGTCTATAATCCGCGAACCGGGGAGTGCTTCTCCGACCCAGCACTTCGAAAGTTTAAACCGCGGGATCTCTACCGAGGGGAAGTCTCTCGATCTGAGTGGAAAAGTGGCTTTTTTAAAGACACGCAAAAAACTCCTTTTGAGGTCCAGGCCGTCGGGAGCATCGCCTACAAGCTTGCCCGGCTCTCCGCAGGGAAATCCGACTTCGTCGTGAGCCTGCGGCCTAAGCACATCTGGGACATCGCCGGGGGCACTCTCCTGTGCCACCGAGCGGGCCTGCGCTTCTACGCCGGTGGGAAGGAAGTCACCGGCGTTTCGAAGCTCTACCGGCCACCCTTGATTTGGTGCCACCCGGAGCTTTTTTCCGAGCTCGCAAAAATTTATCCTTAGAGACGCAGATGTCCTTCAGGTTACAAAGATCGCACTGAGGCTTCCGGGCATTACAGGTCCGTCGGCCCAGGAAGATTAGGAGATGGGAAACATCGGTCCATTGCTCGGTCGGGAAAAGGGTCATGAGGTCGCGTTCCACCTTCTCGGGGTCCGTCTGTGAGGTTAAACCCAGAATCTTCGCTGTCCGTTTGACGTGCGTATCGACCACGATCCCGGTGTTAATCCCGAAGGCGTTCCCCAGAACAACGTTGGCGGTCTTGCGGCCAACGCCTGGGAGGTCGCTCAGCTCCTCAACTGTCCGCGGGACCTCTCCGTCGTGCCGCTCGAGCAACATCTGCGCGCAGCCGAGGAGACTCTTGCTCTTGTTTCTGAAGAAGTTGATGGATTTAATTGTGTCCTCGATCTCCGGGAGCTCCGCCGAGGCCAGAGCTTCCGCCGTCGGGTAGCGCCGGAAGAGTTCCGGTGTCACGATGTTGACCCGCGCGTCGGTGCACTGAGCGGAGAGGATCGTCGCAAGGAGGAGTTCGAACGGGTTCGAATGGTTGAGTTCACAGTGCGCATCGGGGTGGACGCTCTGGAGCCGCTGGAAGATCTCGGCCGCGAGTTCGCGTTTCTTAGTTTTCGTCATTCTCGGATGGTAGCAAAGTTGGCCTCTTTGTTCAAAGCCTGCTAAGTAAGACAAACACGAGGATCTGCATGAGTAATTTTAAGGTTAAAGACCACTACTTCAACAAGGCCAAGAGCGAAAACTACCTCGCCCGCAGTATCTATAAACTCGAGGAGATCGACGAAAAGTACAAGGTCCTGGCCCCGGGGATGCAGGTGGTTGATTTCGGATACCATCCTGGCTCCTGGATCCAGTACACGAGTCGGATCATCGGCGACGAAGGTCGAGTCGTCGGCATCGACGTCCGTGAGGTCAATAAGAAGCTCTCCGGGATCAAGAACGTCCGGGTTTTTCAAAAAGACATTTTTGACATCTCGGACCTTAGTCAGCTCGGTGTGGAAGGGCAATTCGATGTGGTCTTGTCTGACATGGCGCCAAACACCACCGGAATTAAATCCCTCGATCAAGACCGGAGCCTCAATCTGGTGGAATCTGTCTTTGGCTTACTTCCAAAGTTCCTGAGGCCCGGGGGGGATTTCGTCATGAAGGTCTTCGACTCCCAGCACGCCCGGAACTTCCTGAAAGAGCAGCAAAAGCAGTTTAAAGAATTCCATTATTCAAGACCCAAATCTACCCGCACGATCAGCAAAGAATTTTTTGTCATTGGAAAGAACTTTAAGGCATAATGACCTTCATGGTTTTCAAGGATTTAAACCGCAACGGCAAGCTGCTCATCTGCTTGGTGCTCGGGCTCATTACATTTGTGACTCTCCCTGCCTGGGGAAATCTTAATTTCATTAAGGACAATACGTTATTTACCCCGCCCCCGGCACAAATGAGGCCCGTGCTCATCTCCGAAGGTCCAGATTTTTCAAAGATCCTGGCCAACCACCAAAGCTGGGCGGAACAGTTAGACTACGACAGCACCAAGTACAACGTTCAGTACACCTTCAATGCGGACCTCGAGGACTTCATTAAGCGGCAGCTCATGCTCTACCGTCCGGACTACATCTCTGCGGTGGTGCTTGATAATGAAACGGGGCACATCCTTGCCGCCGTCGACTACTCTCGGGCGAAGAACGTCTTCGGCCGAGACCTGGCCTTCACAAATTCACACCCCGCCGCCAGTATCTTTAAAGTCATCACGGCCGCTGATCTCCTAGAGAATACCCACATTAAAACCGACACAGAGTTTAGTTTCACTGGTCGCTCAACGACCCTCTACCGGCACCAACTGAAGGACCCCGGCGGTCGGCAGCGCTGGAGCCGGACTCTCGACCTGGAGAAGGCCTTCGCGACCTCGAATAACGTGATCTTCGGGCGGACAGCGATCGAGAACCTCACCCCGGCGGGCCTCAAGAAGATGGCCGAGAAGTTCGGCTTCAACAAGCGCCTAGTCGAGGGCATCAACCTTGCCCCCTCGGTCTTTTCTATTGCCTCGGATCAGTACAACCTGGCGGAGTTTTCCTCCGGGCTCAATGACAAAACAGTGATGAGTCCCGTTCACGGCGCAGTGATCGGCTCCGTCGTGGCGAACGGAGGCCTTCTCCGGTACCCCGTCGTGATCCGATCCCTCGAGAGCATCAGTGACCGGAAAACGATCTACCCGACCCTCAAAAAAGATGAGGTTGTGCTCACCCCACGCACCTCCGAAGACCTTCGGACCTTGTTCATGGCAACCATCACGCACGGAACTGCTCGGGCATCCTTCCGCCGGAGTAAGTACCTTCTTGATAAGCTCGAGATCGGGGGGAAGACCGGAAGCCTCACGGGTGGTGAGCCCTACGGAAAACGTGACTGGTTCGTGAGCTATGCTAAGTCCCTTGAAGATAAGAATGACAAAGGAATCTCGGTCTGCATCATGATCGTGAACCAGAGGAAGTGGTACGTGAAGTCCTCGCTCGTTGCCAAGAACATCATGGAGTACTACTACTCAACCCTTTATCCTCAGAAAAAATTATAAAAGGTGGAATCAATGGAAGATAACTCGAACCCGAGCACAGTGGAATCCGTCTCTGCTCAGGATGCCGCCGCCGCAGCGGCGCCAGCGATCTCGAAGAAAGAAAAGTTTCTTAAGGAAGTCAAATCCTTCACCCTCATCATTCTGTCGGTCCTCGTCTTCCGCTCCGTGCTCTTCGAACCGTTCAAGATCCCATCTGGGTCCATGATCCCGACGCTCCTCATCGGAGACTTTATCCTGGTGAATAAGTTCTCCTATGGCTTCAAGGTCCCGTTCAGTGATTGGTTCACGGACCCGGTCTACGTCACGGGCCCGGGCCTTCCCGCGCGCGGCGACGTGGTCGTGTTCAAGTACCCCAAAGACCCGAACCTGAACTACATCAAGAGAGTCATCGGCCTTCCGGGTGATACCGTCGAAGTGATCGACAAAGTCGTCTACGTGAACAACAAGCCGATCGAGACCTCGGAGATCGACGGGAAGGAAATCCTCGAGGACATGGACGACCGCTACAAGTCCTATCAGTTCAAGTTCCTCAAGACGAAGACCGGTGAGCAAACTCACACCACGCAGGTTGACACGGGGAACGACTACTTCGCCAACTACTATAAGTTCACCGTGCCGAAGGATAACTACTTCGTGATGGGTGACAACCGCGATTTCTCCGCCGATTCGCGCCGCTGGGGAACCGTTCCCTTCGGTAACATCAAGGGCAAGGCCATCATGATCTGGTTCTCTCTGTCCGTTCCCTGGCCCTGGAGCGAGGACGAACAAGAGTCCTGGAAGTTCAGGCCTTGGCGGATTGGGACGATCATTAAATAGGACTTACGGTAAGGGCCCTCGCTGGGCCCTTTTTTTATCTCAGTGTGATTTTTGTCTCACCGTCGTTCCCGCTCTCCGGAGGAGCTCCTTGGAAGTCGCGCGAGCGCCGAAGATGGTCCCGGAGCCAGTTCTTGAGCACACCGTCTCCGTGGCCATGGATGATGCTGAGGTAAGGGACGTCTCCGGAAAGGAGATCTCCCAGGGCATTCTCGAGGAGGTTCTGAAACTCCGAGAGTCGCATCCCGCGGACGTCGTAGTCCACGTGAACGTTGGAGGACTTCTCGAAGGTGACACTCACCGACGGAGCTTGGGGGGCGCGCTTGGATCGTCCCACCGTTGCAACGGGGACGGTGAGTTTGATCGGGCCTTTGGCGATGGTCACTTCTCGCCGTCTCCGGTCAACGCCCTGGACGGTGAACTCTTTGCGCATCACCAGGGAGTACACCACATCCCCGACTTTCACGTCGTCGATGTCCAGGTCACCGGCCGGGACCTCGGCGGCCACCGGTTCCACGTGTCCGGAGAGTTTTCCGATCTCGGCCTTGAGCTGGTGCGCCTTCTCATCGATCCGTCGGACTTTCTGGATCTCATTCCGGCGGGCCTCTTCCACCACCGCACGGGCTTCGTTGAGGATCTTGTCGACCTCTCGGCGGGCCTGGGCCAGCTCTTCGCTCATCCGCAGGTTTAGCACACCCTCCATCGCTCCCTTCTGGTTCCGGAGTTCGACCTCGAGCTGGCGCGTGGAGGTGAGGAGCTTATCGAGCTCGATCTGCTTCTGCGAAACTCGCTGCAGGAGCGTTTCGTAGCTCACATTCTTTGCGGAGAGATGGGTGAGGGCCTTCTCCGCGACGGTTCCCACGGCCTCGTGGCCCCGGGCCAGGATCGAGAAGATGTCGATCGCCATCGACGCCCCGGGTGTGCCCCACTGGATCTTGTACGTTGGCCTCATGCTCACGGTATCGAATCCCACGTGGCACGAGATGTAGCTGCGGTCCTGGTGGATGAGGGTCTTAAACATCTGATGGTGGGTCGACACGACGATGTGGCAGGCCGCGCGCTTGTGGAGTTCGTCGAAGTAGGCCAGTGACAACGCCGAAGCCTCATCGGAGGACGTCGAGTTGAAGATCTCGTCGATGAGGATCAGGTTCGAGGGGAGGATGTTCTCGAGGAGCTCGATGTAGTTCTTGACCTCGCCGGAGAACGAACTCAGACCCACCTGGAGGTTCTGGAGATCGTTTCCGAAGTAGAAGAGGCCCTCGTAGGGATAGAGTTCGGCCTCCTGGGCCGGCACGAAGAAGCCATGGTAGAAGAGGAGGTAGGCCAGTGTCACGGACTTCAGGAACACAGTTTTCCCGCCGGTGTTTGGCCCGGAGATGACGATGCCGTGATCTTTCTGGGAGCAGTCAGCGCTGTTTTTCACGGGGCCCTTCAGGAGCGGGTGAAAAAGCTGCGTGAACCGGAACCCCGGCGTCGCGCGGATGCGAGGGCACTCGAGGTGGTACGCATCCGCAAACTCTGCCTTCGCGAGGTAGAAGTCAGCGCGCACGACGAGGTCCCGCACACCACTCAGGAGAGGAGCGAACTCGCCGAGCTGGCGAGAAAACTTGATCGCCAACTGGTTGATGAGCTCGTCGATCTTTGCGATGAGCTCGAGGCGCCGGTTGCAGGCGTCTCGAACTTCGAAGGGCTCCACGAACAGTGTCTGGCCCGATTCAGAGCGGGAGACGATGAGCCCAAGCTCCGAGCGGTACGAGTCGGATCGCACGGGGACCACGAAGCGGTCGTAGTGGACGTCGTAGCTCGTGTACTGGAGGGTCCGAGAGTTCCCTGGGTTGTTGATCCAGTCTTGGACCGTTTTCCGGATCCGATCCTCGAGTTCTCGGAGGCGACGCTTGAGGTCCGCAAGCTCCGGGTGTCGATCGAAGTGCACCTCTCCGGATGGGTCAACGAGGTGGCGGAATTCTCTCAGGAACTTCCGCTGGAAAGGTTGGAACTCAACTTCCCGGAGGGCCACGAATTCCGGAACCTTGAACGCCGGGAAATCTTGGCGAAGGAAGGCCGCGGTCTCGGCCAGGAGGGTGACCCTGTTGAGCTCGCTAAAACTTAAGACTCCCGCTTTACTGAGGTAGGTGATGTGCCGCTCCAGCGAGCCGTCCGCGGGGAGCTTTCCGAGGAGCTGACGGAAGACTCCTCGGTGGTCCTCCGGGAACTCTCGCGCATACGTCTCGCCGCGGACGAGTTCGGCGGCGAGGTCATCCCAGCGCCCGTGGAACAGAGTTGTGACGAGGTCGTTCTTGTTGCTCTCAAAGTACGCAAACTGGGATATGATGGCCGAAAGGACATCCCATTCGACCTGCGAGTGATGCACCGAAAGCTGCGTGGTGATGAGGTTAATCGTCATATGATCCAATACTATCGTGATTTAGAAAATCAGGTCAAAAGTATCAGAGAATTGCCCCTCGCCCAAGGGCAAATCCAGAAAATCTACAGCACCGCATACTATGTCTCACTGGCGCTTCGAGCGCGGGGAAAGACGTGGCACCTCTACCTCGGGCGTGGGGGTGGACACGAGGGGATCTGGATCCACGGCTCACCGCCACCGAAGGAGCTTCGCCGAAAAGATACCTTCCTCGAGTACCTCCGGCGGCACATCAGTTCCTGCAGTTTTGTCGAAGTCTCCGTGGACCGCTACGATCGGATCCTACGGCTAGATTACATGAAGTTCGGCGAGCGGAACTCGTTCCTCTTGTTTTGGAAAGCGCGCAAGCTCTACTTCCTTCACGCCTACCTGGAGCGCCCGGAGGGATCGCTCAAGCTTCTTCTTTCCTGGCGCGGCCGCGCCTTTGAACCGCAACCAGCCCCCGGGGATCTCTTCGACTACTTCGACGAGATCGGGCGCCACCAGGATCGGAAGCACGACCTCGTGTCGGAAGTTGTCCCGGGGATGGAGGAGCTTCTGCATGCGGAGCTGGCATCCTCGTCGCTCAAAACGCTTGCGACGGCCCCGAACTTTCTTCAGCGCAAGCGGGCCAACATTCACGCGGATCTCCTGCGCGCGCAGCAGTGGGAGGAACTCCAGGGGGTGCTCGACCGGGGTGAGCCCTTGGAGGAGGTGTATGAATTGAAAGTCGCCGACCAGAAGATCCGGTTCGACGGTGAGCTCAACCCCTATGAGCGACGGAACCTTCTCTTTCAAAAGATCAAGAAGCTCAAGCGCGGCGAAGCGATCCTTCGAGATCGGCTCGGGAGCGTTGAGGCCGAACTCTCCGGGATCGGGACGGCGCCAGTGACGGTGTCTCAGATTCCCATCGTGAGACCGGTCTGGGGCGAAGAGACCGCCAAAGCGAGGCCCGCGATTCTCTCTAAGCCCACGAGCGGGGAAGAGTACCGGGTCATCGTTTTCGACGACCTTCAGGTTGGCGTGGGGCTCTCGGCCTACGGAAACGATCAGCTGAGGAGCAAATGGGCGGCGAAGGATGACCACTGGCTTCACCTCGACGGACAGAAGTCGGCCCACGTGATTATTAAAACAAAAAATGGTGCGCCTCTTCTTCCAGAGGGTCTCCATCTGGGCGCGTCAGTAGTTGCCCATTTCTCTCACTTTTTAGACGACTGGATCCCCATCATCCATACGCAGGTGAAAAATTTGAAGGGTGTTTCGGGCGCCGCAGGTATGGTAACATACAAGAAAGAAAAACACCTTCGCTGTCCCCGGGTTCCCCTCGACGGCGTACTTAAGGAATAGCATGAAAGCTGCGCTCATTTTTTTGCTCCTGACGTCTTCGGCCTTCGGCCAGAACCCGGAGTCCTACCTGAAAATTTTCGACGCCCGGATCTACTCCTTGAAAGCGAAGGGCGTGAGAGACTTCGTCGTCGACATCGAAAGCGCTCAGCTCTCAAAACAGATCAAAGAGGAAAAGCTTTTTGGAAAAGCCGAAGAACTCATTTTTCGTACCTACTGGACTGCGGAACCGGAGCGCCTAGCGATCGAGGTCATCGGCCTCCCCGAAGGATTCCGGGAACTCAAGGAGGGCCTCAAGGCCCAGATAGCGCCGCTCTTAGAGAACCTCTTCCCTCTCCCAACCGCCCAGCGCCTGGCCGGATACAAGTTGACTCTTGTGAAGCCTCGAGAAATCCTGGCCACCGACACGACTGGCCTGGCACCGGTGCCGTCGTTTGTGCTGAAGTTCGACGAACAGGATAAGCTCACGGAGGTCACAGGGAACCGGCCCGTGGGCACGCTTGTGGCAACGTCGCTCTACGACCGCCCGGCCTTCGCTGACGGGAAGCTCGCGCTGGTGGAGCAGACGACCCTCACCACGGATGGCGGATCGACGCTAAAGGTTAGGAAAGAGCTCGCCTACGGGAAGGTCGATGGGATCGGCGTCCTCGAGGAGGTGGAGGTCACAACGGAGCAGGTCCGTGATCCCAAGTCGTCGGCGATCAAGACTGCGGACTCTGTGACGTTCAAAAACTACAAGATCAACGCGGGTGTGGCCCTGAGATACTTCCTAGGTGAGGCCAAAGCGCAGCAACTCCAATCCCCTGCTCCGCAGCAGAAGTCCAATCAAACGGCCCCCTAGGTTTGGCCGATCATAGCGCTTTTCTTTAATTCTTCGATCGCTTCACCCTTGAGTGTGTCATCTAAGAAGCTATAATAATTGAACAACCTAAAGGGAACCCGTGCGCACTCTCACTCTCGCGAAGAGCGGGCTCAACAAGCTCCGCTCTCACCAGTTAGAACTTAAGGCCAATGACTTCGATGATTCCGTGAAGCCGCTGACTCCTGGTGAGTGGTGCCTCTTTTCGGCGACCTCCGGAGAGCGTTGGGTCGGGTTCGTGAACCCTCTGATCGATGAGAAGTTCGCCTGCGCACATGCACTGCTCGCACGTCCTTCGGATGAGACGGGAGACTTTTCAGCGGAGGCCTTCATCCGGGACCGCCTCCTCCGTGCGTTCGAGCGGCGGCGCCGATTCGCTGGCTACGAAACGAATGCGCGGATGTTCTACGGCGCCACGGACGGCCTCCCCGGACTCCTCGTCGACGTCTTCTCGAACGCGGCCATCATTCAAATCAACACCGCCGGGGTCGACCGCTACCGGGACTTCATCCGGAGAACAGTCGAGGAACTGAGTCGGGTCGAGGGATTCTTTCTCGACAACCCGAAGTACCGGGAGAAAGAGTCTCTCCCAACGTACCCTGCCAAGGCCTTCCCGGAACTCGCTGTCCGAGAGAACGGGCTTCGGTTCCAGATCCGTCCGGAGGTGCTGCAGAAGGTTGGCTTCTACTACGATCACCGGGAAAACCGACTTCACCTCATGAACTTCCTAGGGCGGCTTGCGGTGCGGCCTACCCGGGGACTCGACTTGTTTTCGTACTCCGGAGCCTGGGGTGTTTCGGCCTTGCAATCGGGGGTTGATCAAGTCGAGTTCGTCGATCAGGGTGACTTCGGGGTTGAGGTCGAGGCCGCGCTCACGCTGAATGGACACCAGGGAAAAGGCAAGTTTGTCCGCGCCGACGTGTTCCGGTTTTTGGACGATGCCATCCGGGAGCAGCGCTCCTTTGATCTGATCCTCTGCGACCCTCCGGCCTTCGCTAAAAGCTCCCTTCAAAAACCACAGGCGCTGGATGGCTACAGCAAACTTCACCGGAAGGTTCTCAAGACCCTGGCCCCCGGTGGCCTCGTCGCCTTCTCGTCCTGCACCCAGTGCGTGGGCCACGCGGAGTTTCAGAAAAACATCGCTGACGCCGCTCAGAAGGAAGGCCGCTCTCTTCAGCTCGTCTACGCGGGTCTCCAGGGCTTTGACCATCCGGTCTCGTCCCTCGAAGACCGAGCGAATTATATTAAAAGCTATTTCTACATCGTGGAGTAAATTATGGTGCTGCAGGAAAAAGTTCATTCCCTTGTGAAAGAGGCCAAGACCATCATCTTCGGGCAGGACGAGCTCCTCGAGTCCATCGTTGCTGCCCTGGTGTGCGAAGGCCACCTCCTGATCGAGGGACTCCCCGGTCTCGGGAAGACCCTCAGTGTCTCTGTGATGAGTAAGCTCTGTGATCTTCAGTTTCAGCGCATCCAGTTCACTCCCGACCTCCTTCCCTCCGACCTCATCGGGACCATGATCTACAACCAACAGAAGCAAGAGTTCACCACCAAGTACGGTCCGATCTTCACCCAGCTTGTCCTCGCCGACGAGATCAACCGGTCTCCGGCCAAGGTCCAGGCGGCACTCCTCGAGGCGATGGCCGAAAAGCAAGTCACGATCGGTGACAAGACTCACAAGCTCCCCAGTCCCTTCGTGGTGCTCGCGACGCAGAATCCGATCGAGCAAGAAGGAACGTACAACCTCCCGGAGGCCCAGCTGGACCGGTTCATGATGAAAATCTCCGTCGATTACCCGGACTTCGAGGCCGAAAAGAGTGTACTGGGTCTGCGGCCCGCCCAGCTTGACCTGGCCCCGATGGTCAACCAGACCGATCTCCAGGCCATGAAGGAGAAAGTGGAACAAGTGTACGTCGATGAAAAAATCAAAGACATGATCATCCGGATCGTTCACGCGACCCGGCCCGGCAGTAAGTTCTTTCCGAAGAAGTACGACGGGGCGATCACCGCCGGAGCATCGCCACGCGCCTCGATCTGGCTCTACAAGATTGCGCGCTTCAAGGCGTTCATGGATAACAAAGAGTTCGTGTCTCCGGACCATGTCCTTTCGATCGTGCCCTCGGTCCTCGGGCACCGGGTGATCCCCTCGTACGAGGCGCAGATCGATAAGCTCAACACCCGGAACCTGGTCGCGACCATCGCGGCGAGCGTCGTCTAACGATGAACCTGAAGGAGATCGAACGGGTCGTCGGAATGATCCAGTCGCACATCTTCAAGAACTCGAATGCCTACTCCTCGGGCATGCTCAAGTCGTCCTTCCGCGGCTCAGGGCTCCAGTTCCGTGAGCACCAGGTCTACGTCCCCGGGGATGACGTCCGGTTCATTGACTGGAAGCTCTCCGCTCGGTCACCGAACGTGTACGTGAAAACGTTCGAAGAAGAAAGAAACGTCGAGATCGTGGTGTTCGTGGACCTCTCGCACACTCTCTTCTACGGCTTCAACGATGTCTCAAAGCTCCAGGCGCTGATCGAAATCGTCGCTCTCTTGTACCTTCTCGCGGGCCAGACCCATGACCTGATCCGGGTCATCGTCTGGGCGGACAAAACCATGAGCCTTCCGCCGAAGAAAGGGAAGGAGGGGCTGACACTCTTCATCTCGGTGCTCGAGCGCCTGGGTCTCCTCGACGCAGATGGGAAAGTCATCCTCACCCAGGATCGCACGCTCAACGGACACACGGAGCTTCAGAAAATCGCTCAGATTAAATCCTTCCTCGCGCGCCGGAAGGAAGTGATCTACCTCGGAGACCTGAGCCTCATCCAGAACCGGGACCTCTGGGGCAAGCTCTTCGACAAGAAGCACATGCACTGCTTCCGGATCTTTTCTCCCGTGGATAAAAACGATGCTACTCCGTTTCTCTTCAAGACGCGAAACCCGATCACCGGGAAAGGAAGTGTCCGCGAACTGAAAGGGGGCCCGCGGGAGCCGCTCTTCCAGAAACAGCGCTTCAAAGAGATCGGTGTCCACGAGCGCTACTTAGAAAAATTCGTGCGAGAACTAGCGTGAACATCAGGGCCGTGATCTTCCTCCTTTGCTCCCTCTTGGCACTCCCGGTGAGGGGAGACATTTTCCTCGAGCTTCCCCAGGCGCAGGTGAAGCAAGGTAGTCTCGTCACCGGGAAGCTTAAGTTCGACCTCTCGAGCCTCGCGCCGGATGAAGTTCCGAAGCTCCGAGGCCAAACCCTCGGCGGCGTTCTCTACGTTCACCAGATTGGGCCGCTCATTGGTCGCAGCGGCGGCAGCGTTTACGAGGCTGAGGCGAAACTCGTGTTCGTGAAAGTGCCCCCGGAAACTTCGGTTCCTGCGGCGGGTGGTATCCTACGGTGGGGCACCCTCACCGTGATCCCGAGCGACGCGCCTCGGGAATTTATCTATAGTGAATTCTCTATCCCAGTCCGGCGGAACTTTCTCCCGTGGTTGGGGATCGTTCCATTGGCGGCCTTAGTAAGTTTTTTGTTCCTCGTGGGCCGACGCCGGTACCGACGTCGCCGCGCGGAGAAGCTCCGTCGGCGGCAGTTAAAAGAGAAACTTCTTTCTGCGGCAGACTTCGACGGTGTCGTAGAACTGTGGCGGAGTAAGCGATCCTACCTCGAGGAGTTCCCCCATATCACGGACCCCTTCCGAGAGCTTGAGGTGGTCCTCTTTAAGCATCAGTTCAGGCCCTCCCAGACCGACGCCGAGCGCTCGGAAGTCTTCCGCGCCTACCAACAGTTTACGGAAGCTGTGAAAGGAGGCTTCGATGGAGTTTAAAACTCCTCTCCTCCTTTGGGTCGGAGTCGTGACGGGAGTTCTCTGGGCGCTGGATTACTGGAAGCTTTTTCACCGTGCCCGGCTCTATCTTCCTTCCTCCGGGGCGTCCACTCCGTGGTGGAAATCGGGCCTCCGGGTACTGCTTTTTGTCGCGGGCGCCATTGGCTGGGCGTACCTGAGTTACGCGCTGATGCAGCCCCGGAAGCCTCAGAAATTTTCTCCCTCGAACATCGAAGTCAATGACATCGTTCTCTGCATCGACGTCTCCCGGTCCATGCTCGCAGAGGACATTCGACCCAACCGCCTCGAGGTCGCAAAAGAGCGGATTCGTGATTTCGTCCGGCTTCGGCCGACGGATCGGATTTCGATCGTGATCTTCTCCGAGAAGGTCTTCACGCTCCTTCCTCTCACCACGGATCCGTCCCTCGTGGACAAGGTGCTCTCCGAGATCTCGATCGGCTACCTCGGGAGCGGGACCAACATCGGAGACGGCCTTGCCTTGAGCGTCGCCCGAGCAGTGAACAGCGAGACGAAGAACAAGGTCGTCGTTCTGCTCACTGACGGCGTAGCGAACGTCGGCACCATGACTCCGCTCCAGGCGGCGGAAGAGGCGAAGAAGTTTGGGATAAAAGTCTACACGATCGGGCTCGGCACCGACGGGGATGCGAAAATCCCCGTCGGCCAGGGCGCTTTCGGCACTCAGTATCAGCTCATCCCTGGTGGGTCGATTGACTACAAGGTGTTACGGGAGATCTCCCAAATGACGGGAGGGAAGTTCTACCCGGCGAAGAGTAATGAAGCGCTGAAGGAAATCTTGGATGACATCCAAAAGCTCGAGAAGACCGAAATCAAGGTCAATCAGCAGATCATCTATGATGAGCAGTACTACTCCTACCTTCTCTTGGGGGTGTCACTCCTGTTAGCGGCGGAGCTTCTCCGTCGGCTCCTCCTGAAGGACGTCGTATGAACTTTAACCATCCCGAGCTCATTCCTTGGCTGACCGCGGTCCTCATCGTTTTCGTCGGCGTCGTGCTCTATCAGGAGCGGCGGTTCTTTCGGTTCGTAAGAACCTACTGGTTCTACCGTCGAAGCATCGTGAGCTACGCCGCCTCTCTTTTCTTCCTCCTCGGTGCGAGTGGCCTCCTCCTGAGCCTCCTAGACTTCCGAGGACCGGAGGAGAAGGTCAAGACCGATGTCCCGCGGGAACGGACCATCATCTTGATCGACACCTCGGCCAGTATGCTCGCCGAGGACGTGAAACCAAATCGTCTGCAAAAAGCGGCCCTCATCGCCAAGCACTTCGCCAGGAAAGCGGTTGGGCACCAGATCTCGGTCATCGCGTTTGCGGAGATCCAAAAAAAGATCGTCCCGTTTACGAACGACCTTGACCTGATTGATGCGCGCTTAGATTCGATTGAAAATCTCCGCAACCAGTATGGATCCTCGGCGCTGAGCGCTGCGATCCAAGAGAGTGTGCAGTACTTCCGGGAAGGAGACAGCGAGGCCCGAGGAAACATCCTCGTCTTTACGGACGGTGAGGAAACGGCGGAGAGTCTCGACCTGAAAGTCCCGAAGTCAGTGAACATCGCGTTGGTGGGAGTTGGAACGGCCCAAGGGGGGAGGATTCCCCTCGACGATGGCCGCGGCCTGCGCTTCGGGTACAAGAAAGACCGAGGCCGTGACGTCATCACAAAGCTCAACGAGGCATTCTTTAATCGCGTCGTCGCGGAGATTCCCAAGGCCAAGTACTGGCCCGCCAATAGTTACTCTCTTCCAAGTGAAGAAATCCTCGACTTCTTTCGCGGCGAAAGTAAGAAGGGGAACGAGCAGCAAGACATGGTCATAAAACCAGTCCGGATGGAATGGGTGGTACTACCTGCTCTCGCGTTCATCATCATTTCGTATCTTCTAAAATCCGTGCGCATCTTCACCCTTGGCCTTTGCCTGTTCCTTGCCCCCGTGCATGCCCAGGAGAAAGAGGCCCAACCTAAGCTTACGCCGGAACTGATTCAGCGACTCGAGGAGCTCCAGACGGGCGGGCTCAACCAGGTAGAAAAGCTCAAGCTTGCCGACGACCTTCAGCGGGCGGGGTCGAGGGAGGAGTCGCTCTCGCTCTACCGGGAGAATTTACCGCCGGAGGTTGATCCCTCGCTCCCTCCAGAGGCTTACTTGAATTACGGCACATCCCTCCTTCAAAGTGGAGACGTCGCGGGCGGCCTGAGTGTCTACGACAAGCTCTCTCGCTCTCTTGGGGACTCGGATGTGGGCCGACGCATTCAGGAGATGATTGAGAAGAACACCGTCTCTTTCTTCCAGCAAGAGGAGCAAAAAAAGAAAGAAAAGAAGGAACAGGAAAAGAAAGACCAGTCCGAGAACAAGGATCAGTCGGAGAATAAGGATCAGCCATCAAAGTCGCAGCAGCAAGGTGGAGATCAGAAAGATCCCCAGGAGGGTCAGCCTGGGCAGAAGCAGAAACCGAACCCGAAGCAAGATGGTGCCGGTGAGCCCCGCCCTGATGAGCAGAAAAAAAATGGCGAGAAGCCTGAGCCGCAGGACGGTAAAGAGAAAGATCCGGGGGACAAGCCCGATGAGAAAAAAGACGACACCTCTGCCGAGGCCAGAGAGGGAACACCAGAGAAGAAACTTCCTCCGCAGAAGCTCCCGGCGAAGCTCAAGCAGCTGATGTCGGATGACCGGCAGCTCCAGATGAAGATGATCGAAAATGGAACGCGGGAACTGAATCGCCGAAAATCGAGAAAGAGTAAGGATTGGTAACGATGAACTACGCATTGACAGCTCTAGTGATCTTGTTTTCGTTCACTGCTTTCGCCGACGATCTGCGGGTTGAGCTTAACCCTCCGAGGCCCGTGGCCGGTGAAGTCTTTCAGGTTTACTTTAGAATTTTCACCGATTCCGATGAGGAGCCAGCGGTGAACTTTAGTCCGGGGAATGTGGAGGTCGTCGGGAAGTCCAATCAAGGGGTTTCCACCAGGACCGTCTATTCCAATGGACGCTTGACCGTCACCCGAGAGCAAACCGTCGTCTACGAGCTTGTGGCCGCCAAACCGGGGACCGCATCCCTCCGGGACATCACGGTCCAACTGGGCGCGCGGACCCTCCGCCACCCGGCCTTGAGCATGACGATTCTGGCCGAACCGAAAGAGACCGGAGACGTGTTCGTCATGGCGGATGTGCCGAAGAAGAACTTGTATCTGGGGGAGGGCGTCCTCGTCCGGTACTACCTTTATAGCAAAGTCCCTGTGAGTAACCTGGACATCAAGCGGTACCCGAAGCTCGACAAGTTCCTCAAGCGCTTCATCCAAGAACCGGAACGGACCGAGCGGGTCTCGGTGGATGGCCAGCTGTACATGCGCTCTCAAATCTACGCCGCAAAACTTTATCCCGAGAAGTCGGGGGAGCTTCGGATCGATCCCTTGCACCTCTCGGTGACGTATCCGACTTCCTCTCTCGGGGACCCCTTCGGCGCTTTTGGCCTTTCTCGAGACTTTAAGACGAAGACACTCAGTAGCGAGACCGTGAAGCTCCAGGTGGGCCCGCTGCCCGCACCCGTACCGCCGCATTTCACGGGCCTCGTCGGTGCCCATGAGTTTAACCTGCAGTTCGGGAAGTCTCGGCTCATCGTGAACGAACCCCTCGAGATCAAGCTCACCGTTTCTGGAGTCGGGGCCCTGGAGAACCTTGAAGCTCCCGAGCTTCTGAAGCACCCGGGGTTAGAAGAGTTCGAATCCAACGGGGACCTGAAGATCAATGATGCCAACTCTGCGACGAAGGTGTTTGATTACACCTTCCTCGCGAAAGAAAATTTCTCCCTTCCGGGAAAAACAGTGACCTTGAGTTACTTTGATCCGGAGACACAGCGGTACGTGACGACGGAGCTCTCTGTGCCCGAAGTCGTCGTGGCCGGCGGTGCGGTCGCCGGGGCCAAGAAGCCCGTGTCCACGGAACCTCCTCGGAGCGATGATTCAACGGAAGCAGCGGGGGCTTCGGCCCTGATCCGTGAACTCTCGGGCCCGATCACTGTAGAGGAGTGGCAATGGAAAAAGTGGCTCTCCGTTGTCAATCTGTCACTCCTGGGCCTTGCGGTCGTGCTTTCTCTCGGGTGGATTGTCCGGATCAATCCCGGATCCCTTAGACTTCGTCGCAGCGACATCCCTGCCACTTTCCGGCGCGGTCGCTTTGAGTTCGGGGAGTTTGTGAACTGGCTCGCCCCGGTGATCACTCGGACCGGGAAGTCCCCGAGCGTCATCATCCGGGAGGCACCGCTGAAGGATGAGTCGAAAAGATATTTCATTGATTTATTGGAGGCCAATGACTACAAGGAATACTCATCGCTGAAGACCCCGATGGACTTCAAATACCGGGCGGACCACTTCCGGGAGCTTGGCCGCTACATTGAGAGCATGAAACATGAGAGTTCTACACAACCTTCTTGAGATCTCCGCCGCGGGAAATCAGCTTCCGGAGATCGGTCTAACGATCGGGAACTTTGACGGAGTTCACCGTGGACACCGCCAACTCCTCCGGAAAATTAAATCGGACTGCCTTCAGCGAAACCTTCTCTTCGTCGTCGTCACCTTCGTTCCGCATCCGCAGAAAATTCTTCACCCCGA
This sequence comes from Pseudomonadota bacterium, assembly GCA_027487515.1. GTDB lineage: Bacteria > Bdellovibrionota > Bacteriovoracia > Bacteriovoracales > Bacteriovoracaceae > Peredibacter. The sequence goes on along the minus strand of JAIYDL010000005.1, from coordinate 113,069 downwards.
TCGAGAGAGATTCCTCATCAATAGCTACGACCAACGGCGCAGTTTGCTCCAGAAAGAGGGGGTCGATGTCCTGGTCGAGATGAAGTTCACCCGGGACTTTAGCACGCTCAAAGCAGATGAGTTCCTTTCTCGCTACCTCCTCGCCTACCCCGAGCTAAGGACTCTTTACCTGGGCTATGATTTTGCGTTCGGAGCGAACAAGGAGGGGGGACACGGCCTCGTTGATGCCATCTGTAGACCCCGCGGCATCGAGGTCGAGATCCAGCCCAAGTTTGAATATCAAGGGACCGTCGTCTCTTCGAGCCTCATCCGCGAGCAGCTCCTTTCCGGAAGAATGGACGAAGCGGCAGCGATCCTCGAGCGGCCCTTTCACCTCGAGGGAGTCGTCGTCCGAGGCGAAGGGCGCGGGAGGAAAATTGGCTTCCCCACGGCGAACATCCAGATTTCGTCCGATCTCCTCGTCCCGGAGAAGGGTGTCTACGTGACCCGAGCGATCCATCAAGGCATGACCTACCAGTCCGTGACCAACATCGGAAACAATCCGACCTTCAACGACACTAACCACCTCCACGTCGAAACCAACCTCTTCGACTTCAGTCACGACATCTACGGTGAGCTCCTGGAGATTCAGTTCCTGCACAAGCTCCGAGCTGAGCGGAAGTTTCCGACGGTCAACGATCTCATCGCGCAGATCCGTGCCGACGTAGAACGGGCCCGGGCCTGGGAAGGGCCGTCGTGCGGTTAGGGTTACTGGGGTACCCCATTAACCACTCCCGGTCCCCGGAACTTTACCGAAAACTTTTGGGAGAAAAACTCGAGTCCTACGAGCTCTTCTCCTGTCAAACGCCCCTCGAGGTTCCATCGCTCGCAGCTCTGAGCCTAAGCCTCGATGGTCTGAGCATCACCTCACCCTATAAGCGCCACTACCTGGATCAGATCGAGGTTCCTGAACCCTTGGTTGCCCAACTCGGAGCTGTGAACACTCTGGCCTTCCTCCCGGGGCGAGTCCTGGGGACAAACACTGATCTCACCGGCGTTGTGGAGATCCTAAAGAATTACCTGGCCTCGTTCCCTCGGATCTCACTCATCCTCCTCGGCGACGGGGCGATGGCCAAGGTCACGGAGGCCGTGGCCTCATCGCTTTCACTTCCGTTTCAGAAGTTCTCTCGCCGGACGCATCCGAACCTCCCGGTGCTTGACCTGAAACCTTTTGCCTTGCCGGGGTACCAGACGATTGTCATCAATTCCTGCGCGCGAGAATTTGTCTTCCGGGGGGCGCTTCGGGGTGATGAGATTTTCTGGGACTACAACTATGCGTTCCCGGCCCATGCGGACACGCTTCCCCCCCTCGTTCGAGCGTACCAGGATGGTCAGGAATTGCTCGAACTGCAGGCAAAGGCGGCCATCCGGTTTTGGCGCAAACATAACCCTAAACTTAAGTAGTGAATAACCCGAACTGATAGACATACTATTAACGGGTTAATTCATTTCATGATTCGCAAAGAATTTATCGACATCGTAACAAACACCGGGATGGCCACTCTCAAAGAGATGCGGCGCCTCTCCATGGGGAAGGACGATGAGATAAATGAATTCGAACTTTTGCAGATGCCGTACTTTGACGAGAACAAGTTCGCGAAGGTGTGCTCGGAGAAGTTCGGAGTTACTTTCATCGATCTCCGGAACGCGAAGGTCCCACCCGAGACCCTCTCTGCACTGAAGAAGCGCCTCGTGATTAAGTACCGAGCGATCCCCATTCAGAAAACTCAGAACAAGGTGACCCTGGCGACGTTCGACCCGAGTGTGATCGCCGAGGCGACGAAAGAGCTCTCCGACGTGTTCCGGAAACAAACTGAGTTCATCCTGACGAATATTTCTTCCTGGCGCAAGCTCTTCGCCGGCATCAAGGAATCCGTCGATGACTTGATCAACAACATCCAAGAAGTCACTGCGAACACGGTGCAAGACGAGCAGATCAAGGCCGAAGACATTTCCGATGACGTCGTGACCTTCGTCAACCGGTTGCTGGCCGAAGCTTTCGTGAAGAAGGCGTCGGACATCCACGTGGAACCCTACGAGAAGATCTTCCGGGTCCGACTCCGGATCGACGGAAACCTCGTGGAAGTCGCGACGCCGCCCAAGAGTATGATGGCCTCGGTGCTGTCGCGGTTAAAGATCATGTCCCAGATGGACATTTCCGAAAAGCGAAAGCCGCAGGATGGACGGATCAAACTCATGATCGGAGGCAACCCCATCGACTATCGAGTTTCATCCCTTCCGACACTCTTCGGAGAAAAGATCGTTCTCCGGCTCCTCGATTCCTCCAACCTCCAGCTCGACATGACCAAACTTGGATTCGAGGCCAAGCAGCTCGAGGTGTTCAAGGAAGGGATCCACCGGCCCTTCGGGATGTGCCTCGTGACTGGCCCGACGGGTTCAGGAAAAACGACGACGCTCTATTCAGCGATCGCAGACCTCAATACCCCGGACAATAACATTTCCACAGCGGAGGATCCGGTCGAATTTAACCTCGAAGGAATCAACCAGGTCAACGTCCGGAAGGAAGTCGGGCTCACCTTCGCGACGGCCCTGAAGGCGTTTCTTCGCCAGGATCCAGACATCATCATGGTGGGGGAGATTCGTGACCTCGAGGTCGGCGAGATCGCCGTCGAAGCTGCGTTGACGGGGCACTTGGTTCTCTCCACCCTTCACACGAACGACGCCCCGGCGACGGTCACTCGTCTCCTCAACATGGGCATCGAACCCTTCCTTGTGGTCGCCGCCCTTAACGTCATCGTCGCTCAGCGCCTCTGCCGGAAGATCTGCATCAACTGCCGAGAGGAACGGAAGGCCCTCCCCGAGGAGCTCATCGCCTGCGGCTTTGCCCCGGCCTCAGCGGAGAAGATCAAAGTCTACCACGGGAAGGGCTGCGAGATCTGTAACAACACGGGCTACAAAGGTCGGGTCGCCATCTACGAAGTGCTCTCCGTGACGGCGAAGGTGCGAGAGCTCATTCTGCGGAACGCCTCGGCCGATGACATCAAGAAGCAGGCCATCCGTGACGGCATGAAAACTCTGCGGATGTGCGCCCTGACGAAGGTCGCCCAGGGGCTCACGACCCTCGAAGAGGCCGTCACTAACTCAGCATCGGATCAACTCTAGGAGTCGCTATGGCAGACAATACAACCACCAACACCACGACCCGAACCAACACGGAGCAGGGGATCGGAAACATCCAGATCCAGCAGCTGTTCAAGGTCATGGTTGACAACGGCGCCTCGGATCTCCACCTCTCTGTCGGGACTCCCCCAGGGATGAGAATCAGCGGCGACATCGTGCGCGTGAAAGTGGGAAGCCTAACGCCCGACGATACCAAACGACTCATTTATCAAATCCTGACCGAAAAGCAGAAAGCCGAACTCGAAAAGAATCTCGAGCTCGATTTCTCCTTCGGCATCAAGGGCCTCGCCCGGTTTCGAGCGAACGTGTTTTATTCGAAGGGGGCGGTCGCTGCGGTCTTCCGACAGATCCCCAGCCTCATCCCTGACTTCGAAGCGCTGAACCTTCCCCCGGTACTCCTCGAGATGGTCAACGTCTCTTCCGGCCTCTTCCTCGTGACCGGCCCAACCGGGTCGGGGAAGTCCACGACCCTGGCTTCGATCATCGACAAGCTCAATCAGAGCTCAGCCAGTCATATCATCACGCTCGAGGACCCGATCGAATTCGTGCACCAGCACAAACTCTCGCTCGTGAACCAGCGGGAGATCGGAGCGGACACTCTTAGCTTCGGGAAAGGGATCAAATCTCTTCTCCGACAGGATCCGGATATCGTCCTCGTCGGGGAGCTCCGGGACCCGGAGACCATCGAGGCGGCACTGACGATCGCCGAGACCGGTCACGTGGTCTTCGGAACCCTTCACACCAACTCGACGATTCAGACCATCAACCGAATCATCAACGTCTTCTCCCACGAGCAGCAAGAGCAAATCCGGACACTCCTCTCCTTCGTGCTCCAGGGAGTCGTGGCGCAGCAGCTTCTCCCGAAGGTCCCGAAGGGCCGGGTTCTCGTTCAGGAAATCCTTCGCATCACCCCAGCGATCCGGAACCTCATTCGTGAAGACAAGGTTCACCAGATCTACTCCCAGATGCAGATCGGGCAGGAGGAAACAGGGATGAACACCATGAACCAACACATCAAGAAGCAACTCGACACCGGACTCATTACTCCCGAGACCGCCATGACCTACTCCAACAATCCGGAAGAGCTGGCGCGAATGTTGGGCCTGGGGCAACCCGGAAAGAAAAAAGGATAAGGATCTATGCCGAAGTTTAAGTACATCGGCTTCACGGCCGACGGCAAGAAAGTTGAGAACACGGTCGAAGCTGAAAATGCCCGGGACGCGAAGAAGCTCCTCCGGAGGCAAAACATCCGCGCAACGAAGGTCATCGCTCCGTCTTTCTTCGAAGCCGACCTGGGCGAGTTCTTGGTGGAGAAAGGACTCGCGAAACCATTCGGTCGCGCGGAGCTCATGCGCTTCACCCGGCAGCTCGCGATTCTCATCAACGCCGGTGTGCCGATTCTCGAGTGCATGGAGATCCTCCATAAGCAGGAACAGAACATGGTCCTGAAGCGCGTCGTGAAGAACATCACGATGCAGATCGAGGAAGGGAAATCCCTCTTCGATGCGATGTCGCAGCAGCAGGGCTTCGATAAGCTCTACTGTGCCCTGGTGAAGGCCGGTGAGGCCGCCGGTATTCTTGACTCGATCTTGGTTAAGCTCGCGGAGTTCTTGGAGCGCGCCGAGAAGCTAAAGAAGCAAGTGAAGTCTGCCCTCACGTATCCGGTGATCGTTGTGATCGTGGGGATCATCGTCATCTTCGGTCTGATGGTTTTTGTCGTGCCTCAGTTCGTTGAGATCCTGAAAGAATCCAACCAGGCGATCCCGTGGGTCACCCAGACCGTCATTGATATTTCAAACTTTTTCCGGAACTACACTCTCCTCCTCATCGCCGGGCTGGTGGCGGGGACCATGTTCTTCCTGAACTTCATTAAAACGCGGGAAGGAAAGCAGGCCTGGGATCGGTTCACCATGAAAGCACCGCTTTTCGGGATGCTCGTGATCAAAGGAAACCTCGGTGCCTTCACCCGGACTCTTGCGACCATGCTCGCCGCTGGGGTCCCGATCATTGATTCTCTGGAGATCTGTATCGATACCCTCGATAATACTCAGATCGCAAAAGACCTCACGAAGGTCCGGAAGGCCGTGATCGAAGGTAAGTCGATCACCGAACCACTCTCCCGGATTACTTACTTCCCACCCTTGGTGACACAAATGATCAAGGTCGGAGAATCGACCGGTAACCTCGATCAGATGCTCCTGAAGGTCGCGGACGTGTTTGAGGAAGAGGTCGAAGAATTGGTCGGTAACCTTACGAAGCTCATCGAACCAGTGATCCTCGTCGTACTCGGGGGAATCATCGGATTCGTTCTGATCGCCATGTACCTTCCTATCTTCATGTCGGCGGGTGGTGCGGATGAGTAGCAACAAGTGCCGACTGGTCAGGGGCGTAAGTCGCTGTGCCCGGTTGAGGTGGCGCAGAAACGAGGCGCAGGGCCAGGGGGTCTTGGGGACAAGCTCGGAGGCAAAGAGGAATAAGTTGCCGGAAAGTCACAAAATAGAATTTTTTGATATATTTTTACTAACCGAAGTTACCAGTGGACTTATAATGGGGTTACGAACAGAAATCGACTTCTGGTTCTTAATACCTGATGACGATGAAATTCGAATGTTATTAAACTTACAGGCATCTTAATGGCCTGATAAAGGGGTAGAAAATGAAGTATTTTATGAAGACGCTTAAGCGTCAAGGTGGTTTTACTCTCGTTGAACTCATGGTCGTTGTCGCGATTATCGGTCTCCTCTCTGCTGTTGCGATTCCTAACTTTAAGAAGTACCAGGCGAAGGCGAAGATCTCCGAAGCCAAGCTCCAGCTCTCTGCCGTGTACACCGCTGAAAGTTCATTCTTCGCGGACTACAACATGTACCACAACTGCCTCGTGTACATGGGCTTTGATCCGAACCCGGAAGCCCTCAACCGGTACTACGCCATCGGTATTAACAACACCGCAGCGATCGACGGTGGTGCTTACAGTGCCGCGGTGAACTCTGGTCTGAATACCACCGATTGCGGAAGTACCAACGCCGCCTCAATCCCTGGTACCCTCGGGGTCACTTCCCCTGCTGCAGCGACGGCGTTCCCTGCTGGTAAAGGTATCGGTAGCTCCATCGCCTCAACAGCGTACATGCCGACCACAGCTCTCGGAACTCAAGCCACCGCAGCAACCATGGTCTTCACGGCCGGTGCCGGTGGGGTGATTTCACAGGACTACGTGACCAACACGAACAGTTCTGCACTCACCATCGATGAGAAGAAAGTTCTCCGTAACGTTCGTAACGGCTACTAGTCTTCCGCACAGCAAAGTCTAGAATCTAATCGCATGAAAGTGGGGGGTCTTGACCCCCCACTTTTATTTCATGGTATCAACTTCCATCAGCCGCTGGCTTTTCTTCGACCGCTTGAGGATGCGGTAGGGAAGAAATGGTTTGGGAGAATGCCAGACTCCACTCCGGTACACGTACGGGTCTCCGTTGAGATCTTTGCGTGCGCAGGCAGCCGAGGCTCCTTGGTTATTCAAGCACTCGAGGTCAATCTGAGAACGGATCGCATAGAGGTCTCTCTTGAGTCTCTTCTTGAGGGTCTCGTCTCTCGAGGTGTTGTAGTTAAAGAGGACCAGGCCAAAGACCTCTTCGAGGCCGGTGCCCGTGGCCAGTAACAGCTTGTTAATGATGGAGTGGATGAAGACCGGCGCGCGCGGGTGATTCCGGATCTTCTGGAGAGACACCAGGGCCTCTTCCATTTTCCCGAGCTCGAAGTAGCGCAAGAATCCGGCGTTGTAGTTGAGACTGAAGTCATCCGGAAACGCCGCGAGTCCTTTCTCATAGATCACGTCCGCCCCCTCGAGGTCGTCTTTCACGATGCCTAAGAAGAGCCCTCCGTAGAGGTAGTTCTGATAGAACTGAGGATCGAGAGACGCGATCGTGTTGAAGCGATGGAAGAGCCAGTTTCCGAGGTCCCGCTTGGTGTAGTGCTCGAGGTCTGACTCGATGAGAGTTTGGATCCAAAGGAGATCAGTGATGAGCCGCTTGTGGCCACCGCTCATGAGAAGAACCAGATTCTGGTCAACGTTAAGGGCAGTCTCTTGCTTGGTCACATGGATCAGCGGCTTCTCGGTTTGGAGATTCACCCAGCCGGCGGTGACGATGAGCGCGAAGCCTCCCACGAGCAGCAGCCGGTGACGGGAAAAATAATTCTTGCTAAATGCCTTAGTACTCATACAGTTAAATCATCATGATAAACTTCAGCAATGTAACTAAAATTTTCAAGTCCGACATTCTTACTCAGAATTTCACGGCGCTCAATGACGTGAGTTTCCAGGTCCCGGCCGGATCGATGGTTGGATTCTTAGGGGCCAACGGTGCGGGGAAGACGACTTCGCTCAAGATCATCATGGATTTCATCCGACCGACCGGCGGCCGAGTTGAGTTCTCTCCAGAGATGGGAGCGACGAAGCTTGAGATCCGCCGAAACCTCGGGTTTCTTCCGGAGAGGCCCTACTTCTATCCGAACCTCACGGGATTAGAGTTTCTCTATTTCATGGGCACTCTCTCCGAAATCTCCCGAAGCGACATCGCGCGCGAGGTTGCGTACTGGGGCCCGCGCTTCCGCGTCGATCACGCCCTCGGACGCGAGCTCAAGACCTACTCGAAAGGAATGCTCCAGCGCATCGGTTTCTTATCGACAATTCTGCACCACCCGAAGCTCATCATTCTTGACGAGCCCCTCTCGGGCCTCGATCCGATCGGCCGCAAAGAGCTCAAGGACGTTATCATCGAAGTCCACAAGCAAGGCAAGACTGTTTTCTTCAGTAGCCACATTGTCCCAGACGTCGAAGAGATCTGTGACCGGGTCATCTTCCTCAAAGAGGGACGGCTCGTCTACGACGGTCCGGTCAATTCGCTTCTCGTGAGCGACCAGGAGCGCGACTATGTGATCCTTGTCCAGGGCGGGAAAGTGCTCGAGGATCGAGCAAAAAGTACGGTGACTCTCCCCGATGAGGTCCGTCGGTACGTGGTGCCGTCGTCGGCCAAGGACCAGTTCCTTTCCGCGGCCGTGGCCGCGGGGGGCAACGTGTTTAGCCTCGAGCTCGTGAAGCCGAGCCTCGAAGAAATCTTCTATCAAACGCAAGGACGAAAATGATGCCCTCGAAGATCATGACCATTGCCTACTATACGTTCCGGGAGCTCTACAAAAGTAAGATCCTCTTGAACGTCTTCTTCGTTGGCCTCGGGCTCGTCGTTGTCACTTTCGTCGCAACGGAGTTCACCTACGGTGTTCCGGAGCGCATCGCGCTGGACTTTGGCCTGGGGATGCTTTCGCTCTCGTCCCTCGGGATTTCACTCTTCCTCGGAGTGAACCTTCTCTCCAAAGAGATGGAGTCCCGAACCGTTTACATGGTCATCGCAAGACCCGTCCCTCGGTACGCGTTCATCCTCGGGAAGCTCGTTGGCCTCCTCGGAATCCAGGCCCTGAACGTCATCGTCCTCAGCGCTCTCACGCTGGCCTCGACCGCGTTCCTCGGAGGAGAGTTATCTCCGATCCTTTTTTGGGCCATCGGCTTCACGCTCCTGGAATCGCTTCTCCTGCTCCTTTGTGTCGTGCTCATCTCTCTACTCGCGAACACGATCCTCTCGGTGATTTTTTCTATGGTGCTGCTCGTCCTCGGGCACGCCGTCAAAGAGACCCAGGGGCTCTCCTTCGTCGAGAACCACCCGGCGCTCAAGGCCCTGCTCGATTTCTATCACTTCGTCCTCCCGGCGTTCCATAAGCTCAACCTTAAGGACTATGTGATTTACAAGAAATCACTTCCCTTGAGCTACCTGTTGCCGAACGTTGCCTACGGGACCATCTACTCTCTGGGACTCCTCTGCCTCATTGTGTTCCTCTTTCAGCGAAAGAACCTGGACTAATGGAAACCATACTCCTGGCCTACATCTTCGTCTTCGGCGCCCTCATCGGAAGTTTCCTGAACGTCGTCATCCTTCGGCTCCCGCTGAAAAAAGACCTCGTCGCCACTCGGTCTGCCTGCCCATCCTGCGGCACCCAACTCCGGTGGTACCAGAACATCCCGATCTTGAGCTTCAGTGTTCTCCGGGGAAAGTGTGGGTTCTGCCAGGCCCCGATCTCCTGGCGGTACCCCGCCATAGAGCTCTTGACTGGGGCCGTCGCCTTGGCACTTGCGCCGGCCGACCTCACGGGCCCGGAACTCGCCAATTTTCTTTTCTTCTTCACCGTGGCCTGCATTTTCATTGCGCATTTTTTCATCGACCTTGACCACCATCTCCTGCTCGACTCGCTGAACCTCTATCTTCTGGCGATCTTCCTTCTCTTCTCGTTCTTTACCTATGACTGGTCATTCTGGCTCATCGGTGGCGCGATTGGGTTTGGGGCCCCCTTCTTGGTGACCTGGGCGTTCTATAAGCTCCGAGGGCAAATCGGCCTCGGTGGTGGTGACATCAAGCTCTACGGCATCCTCGGAATCTACCTCGGGCCCGTCGGTGTGGTCTTCACTATTTTCCTCAGCTGCTTCCTGGGCGCTCTCGTGGGCCTGGGCCTGATTGCGGCGGGGAAGCTGACGAAGGATAAACCCATGGCCTTTGGCCCTGCGATTCTCTTGGTCGCAGCTTTCCAAATCTACTTCCCCGGATACGCCCATGCCGTTCAAAAGCTCCTTTTCTTTTAGTGCCTGGGTAAGATCCATCGCGGGACCCTTGGAGCGACCGAAGCTCATGCTTCTTCTGCTCGTGACTCTTTTCGGGATCCTCTTCTGGGTGACCGCACCCATCAGTGTGCAGTCCGGAGACACCGGCGAGCTCGTGACCAGCGCGTATTTTCTGAGAGTCCCCCATCCGCCGGGGTATCCGCTGTGGAATCTTCTTTACCACTTACCCGTTCGGTACCTCTCCGGTGAGAGTCCGTTTCATACGGCGGCCCTAACGACGATCGGCATCACTCTGATCTGGATGGGTCTCCTGCATCGCATGTTCTTGGGCACCACCGGATTCGTCATCATCTCCGTTGCCGCGTCTTCTATGCTCGTCTGGCGCTACGCTATTTTGCCGGACGTCTTCTCACTGCATCTCTTTTTCATCCTCTTAGTCCTGGCGAGTTTTCGGAGACCCACTCTTCTTAAAAACCCGGTGTTTCTCTTTGCGCTCTCCCTGTCCGTCGCGCATCACCACACGATCGTCCTCGTGTTTCCACTCTTCGCGTACGCGTTCTATCAGGTCCGAAGCTGGCGCCTCTTCGGAATGTCTCTCCTCTTTGGGGCAGTGTCTCTTTCTCTGTATGGGCTTTTGTTGCTTTTTCATCCGAAGGACTACGGTTCCTGGGCCTCGCTGGAGGACTTCGGTGATGTGCTGAACCATTTCCTTCGAACGGATTATGGGACCTTTCGCCTCCATGGGCGCGGGGAGCAAGGGAGCTCCTGGGTTCAGTTCTTCGCTGACCATCTCCTGCCTGAAATCTGGTCACTGATCCTCTGCGTCTGCTACCTCGTCGTTGCGCATTGGAAGACTGTTCGCCTCGAGCTGCCGCGCTTGAGTGCTCTCGCGTTCACCATCGTTCTGTACTTCGTGGTTTTTTCGACCCTCGGAAAAATGCAACTCGACATGGAACGCGAAGCAGTCTTCGAGCGCTTCCTCTTGCAACCACTCCTGCTCCTCGTTTTCTTACTCCTCTTCCTGGCCCACCTCCCGGGGGTCAAGCTTCCAAAGTTTTTGATCCTCGCTCTTCTCGTGAACGTGGGGCTCAACGTGAGTCATAATTTCACGTCCCTCAATTACCGCCGGAACACCGCCATCGAGGACTACCTCATGAATGGGCTCCGGATTCTTCCACCGAAAGCCGTGGTCCACATGGTGGGAGATACTTCCGGCTTCGGGACTTATTACTTGAAGGACGTCAAACGGGTTCGGCCCGACGTCATCCACATGCAGAACAGCTACGGCTTCCCGTGGGCGATTAAAAAGTTCCGCGAAAAGTACCCCGGGCTCGTGACCTTTCGTTCAGACATAGGCCAGTTTGTTGTGGATCCGAAATACCGGTTTTTCACGAACCATCTGCAGTACAATGTTCCGGTTGGGTACGGGGCTTCCTACTACGGTCTTCTGTTCGAAGTCGCCCCGCTCGATCTGAAAAAGTACGTCCGGTTTGACTGCAAGCGCATTCAGAGTCTCACCTTTCGGCACCGACCTAGTCTCTCGGACTTCGGGTCCTACGAGCCTTCTCGAGCCTTTGATAATATCTACGGGACGTGTGACTTCGAGCAGGCGCTGGAGCAGATCCGAGGGCGTCAGTTTGAAGCTGCGGCGACCAGTCTTAAAGCTGCGATCCAGCACTCCCCGTTCCATGTCAAGGCCCTCGAGCGCCTTTGCTTTGTCTACCGGGAGCGCAAGCTTCCAGCAGCTCGGGCCTGCGATGAAGAACTTGACCGCTTGATCGGGGCCATGCACCAGCAGTACGTCACGGAGAAGTACTAGACTGTTTCCATCGGCATTGTTCTGTCGAGCTCGGATGTGATGCCGTGAAGCACTAAATCCTTGATAACTCAGTCGCTGTTTGCCTATAATTAACTAAGTTTATTTATTCTACTAAAGACAGGGACGACTTTGGCGGGACCATCTCTAAAAGCACAAATCGACGATCTTCTTGGGAAGTTAAGCCCAGGCGGAATCGTGGGCGTTGACATCGGTGCCCATAGCATAAAGGTGTGCGAGCTTTCCGGAAGTCCGGGAAAAGTTAAGCTCGAGCGCTTCGGGATTTTTACCCTCTCGGAAGCCGCCGTGATCGAGGACGAGCTCCAGAAGCCATCGGAGATCACCGAGGGAATCATCGAGGCGCTCAAGCAGGCCAACATCAAGTCTAAGGTCGTCTGCCTCGGGCTCTACGGTCCGAATACGATGACAAAACGGATGAATACTCCCGAGGGGACGAAAGAGGAGATCGAGGACCACGTCATGTGGGAAGCCGAACAGTACATCACGTTCGGCGCCGACGAGTCGATGATCGATTTCTTTATCCTCGGCGAAAACGAGGGCGGCGGGAAAGACACGATTGTCGCCGCTGCGAAGAACGACCTGATCGATAACTTCGGGCAAGTGGTCCGGGCCGCGAAACTGATCCCGAAGGTGGTGGACCTTAACGTCATTGCCCTCTCCAACCTCTTCGAGGAAGTGGTGCGGGGCAATTTAGAGGAGTACTCGAACGGCACCTTGCTCCTCGACTTCGGTGCCCAGAGCACGAAAGTGATCGTCTACAAAAGAGGCGGTCCCATCTTCACCAAAGAGATCCCCGTCGGGGGAAGTCTTATCACAGAAGAGATCCAGCGGCAGATGGGCGTGAGCTACGAGGAAGCCGAGGACCTCAAAACTTCCTTGGATGACAAGGGGAATCTCCCGGAGGAGATCCTTGCCATCATCAACTCCCAGGTCGACCAGCACGTTGCCGAGGTCAGAAAGAGCATCAATTTCTACGTCACCCAAGGGAGCGCGGAGAAAGTGAGCTACTGCTTCGTGACGGGAGGCTCATCCCTCCTTCCCGGACTCGTGGACAAGCTCTCTGTGGTCGCGGGTGTGCCGGTGGAGCGCTTGGATGTGTTCTCGGCCATCAAGGTCGACGAGCGAAAGCTCGGCCAGAACCTGGAGCAGGTCAGTGCCATCGCCCCCGTGGTGATGGGCCTTGCGCTAAGGAAGTTCGGCTAATGATTAAGATAAATCTCTCTAACGCCAAGAAGCAATTCGACGCCTCCAACATCGGGGGCTTCGATTTCACGAAGCTTAAAGTTAAGCCACTCATCTTGATCGCGGTGTTGATCTATCTTCCGGATTTTTTACTTTTGCCGTACTGGGAAGAAGAGCGGGCCGGAATCGCCGCGCAGATCGACGAGAAGCAAGGCAAGCTCTCCGCGCTGAAGCGCAAAGTGACGCAGTCCAAAGACCTCGAGAAGCAGATCCGGGAACTCAAGGCGCAGGAAGAGAACCTGGGAAAAAAACTCACCGCCGTGAAGCAGGCGATCAATGAGAAGAAGAACCCCGCGACGATCCTCCTTTACATCGCCAAAAATATTCCGAGCGAGCTGTGGATCAAAGAACTCTCCATCACGAGCGATAACATGCTCATCAAAGGCGAGGCCCTCAACTACGTGAGCATCGGGGATTTCGTGAACAGCATGAAGTCTTCGGTCTTCATCAAAGACCACCAGATCGTTAGCACGTCGAACATGGTCCGAGAATCCGACAAGCGCCGCATCGAGGTCTTCGAGGTCCGGTTCGGGATCGCGAGGTTCGACCAATGAAAGAACTCGTCAACAAACTGATCGGGAACGCGCACTGGCTCATCCTCCTCTACGGCCTCTACGGCACCTGGGTCATGTACGATGAGCATCAGGTTCAGCTCGAAGAGATCATCTCCCGCGGCAGTGGCCTGGAAGAAGAGATCGCCGCCGCCGAGAAGAAGGTCAAAGAGATCGTAGAGTTTTCGAAGAAAACCACCGAGTACAAGGTGCGCGTCGAAGAAGTCGCCAAGAGCATCGAAACCGTCCAGAAGCAACTCCCCGCGGAGACCAACGATTCGCAGATCCTCACTTTCTTTCAGTCGGAGATCAACGCACTCAACATCAAAGACGCGAACTTCACTCCTGGAAAAGAGGAGAAAAGCGTTTACTACATTTCGAAGGAATACACCCTCAAAGCTCGAGGGACGTTCCTGCAGTTTCTGATCTTCTTCGAGCGGATCGGAAACTCCGACCGGATCTATAACATCAAGGAACTCCGGCTAACGACCCCGAGTGATAACGTCAAAGGGCGCTTCCAGATGATCTCCGGTGAAGGCATCATCCAGGCCTTCCGGTACAATCCGGATTTCCGCGTAGACCGGGGGTTTTAACGGATGAAAGTCTTCCCCGTGCTCCTCGTACTTTCGATCTCCACCGCCGCCGCTCAGTCCGAGCGGAGTGCCAAGAACTTCTTCAAGGACAAGACGAAGATCGAAAATCCGTTTAACCTCCGAGATCCGTTCAAGGCGCCGCTGATGAAAGGCGAAGGGAAGCGCTCCGGCAGAGGATTCGAGATCACTGGCAAAGGCCAGTACTCGAACATCTCCGAAGCCCCGCTCGAGCAGCTGAACGTGGGGAACCTCAAGGTGCTCGGAGTTCTCATCGGAAAAGAACGCCGGGCCATGGTGTCGAACGGAGAAAAGGGCCGAGTGGTCATCTTGAAGGAAGGCATGAAACTCGGGGCCGAGGGAACTGAACTCAAGGCCATCCTTCCGGGCGGCATCGTATTAGTTGAGAAGATCGTTAACGTTTACGGGGAGGAAGAATTTTTGGAAACTGTGGTACCAATTTCCAAATAATCTCTTTAGAATTGAGAGAAAGGCTCACCTTAAGGAAGAGAAACATGAAAAAAGGAATTTTTCTATCAGTTCTGTCGCTAGCCTTTTCTTGCGCCGCTCTCGCTCAGGAGATCAAAAGCGTCAACTTCGTCCAGGAAGGAGAGGTGAGTAAGCTCGTGATCGAAACCGATCAGGAGGCGCCGTTCGCAGAGCGCTTCCACGTCTCCGAAGACCGGCAGATCATCTTGGACCTGAAGAACTTCACTGTGCCGGCCAAACTCTTGAGAGGGATCGACACCTCGGAGTTCCCCGGAAGCACCGTCTTCATCTCCGGGTACCGCAAGCCCGGCACAACCAAAGACATCCGATTCGCGGTCCAGCTCCGAGACAATGTCCGCTCGATCCTCGAGATCAAGGGCAAGGCCGTGGTGCTGAACATCGAAAACCGATTCGGTGTTTTCTCTCAGGCAAAACTCCGGAGTTCTGAGTCCACGTCCATGCGGACCGATGAGCCCATCGAAGACGCCGTCGGCCTGAACGTTCCGAAGTCCAACTCCATCGAAGACATCCTCGAGAACCTCACCCTCTCGGGCCCCAAGAAGTACATCGGGAAGCGGATCTCCATCAACGTCCGCGATATCCCTGTCCCGGACATCCTCAACATGATCGCCGATACCTCGGGGTTCAACATCATCATCGACCAGGGCGTGAACGGTTCGCCGCCGATGACCCTCACTCTCACGAACGTCCCCTGGGATCAGGCCCTCGATACGGTGCTCTCCCTTTCCAAGCTTGTCGCCCAGAAGAACACAAACATTCTTGTGGTTAAGACCGTCGCCGCCGCCACGCAGGAGCGCGAGGCCCTCCTCGCCGCAGAACGGGCGAAGCAAAGCCTCGAGCCTTTGGTCACGCGGATCTTCTTGATCAACTACGCTCGACTCGAGGACATCCAGACCATCATCCGGGACTACATCACCCCGACTCGCGGGGCCATTCAGCTCGATCAGAGGACCAACAGTTTGATCGTCAAGGACACCGTCGAGTCGATTGATCGGATTAAAAAAATCGTCGAGACCCTCGATACCCAGACGCCACAAATTTTGATCGAAGCGAAGATCATCGAGGCTAACGAAGCCTATGCCAAACGGATCGGTCTCTCGCGCGGGATCACCTTCGGCTACGACCCTGTTGTCAACTCTTCGACTCGGGTCCCCACCGGTCCGGGGTTTTCTTTCAGCACAGCGCCCACCGCCAACGCCGCAACCGTCGCGGGGATGTCGATCGGGATCTTCCGGAGAATTTCTAACCTCGACCTTACGCTGCAGCTCATGGAATCTGAGTCCAAAGGGCGGATCGTCTCCACGCCCCGGATCGTCACTCAGAACAAGCAAGCGGCGACCATCAACAGCACCGAATCTACCAGCTTCCGTGTGCAGCAGCCGGCCACAGGAAACCAGCCGGCCCTCGCGACGTTTGCCAACGTCGCCGCGACACTGAGTCTCACCGTGACGCCGCAGGTGACCAACGACGGTTCTATCTCCATGCAGATTGCGCTATCCAAGTCGGCCTTCGGAACTCGACCGACGCCAGACTCCCCACCCAACCAAACCTCCCGAACGGTGAACACCAATGTCCTGGTCGACAACGGCTCCACGGTGGTCATCGGCGGTCTCTACCAGACCTCAACCCTCGAAACGATCTCCGGGATCCCATTCTTGAAAGATCTGCCTCTGCTCGGCTGGCTCTTCCGAACACCCTACGCTCCTGAAACCACCAAGAATGAGTTGATCATTTTCATGACCCCTCGGATCATGAACCAAGATGAATCCGGCCTCTCGGAAACACAAACCGCAAAATCGGAACCCGACAAGAAAGGGATCTAAGGAAGGTTTGCCCCGTGCAAGGGACGAAGAACCACTCTGCTTTACTAGCAAAGTACTTCAACATGTATAAGAAAAACCCACGCTCCCGCGTGTTCGCTCCGCTCGCGGAGTCGTACCGGAAGCTGGGGATGCTCGAAGATGCCTATAAGATCCTGCGGGACGGGATCCGGCATCACCCGACCTACACTCTGGGGTACGTGGTCCTCGCTCACTGCTACTACGACGAAGGGAAGTTCGAACTCACGTACAGCACACTGAGGCCAATCATCGCTCAGAACGCGGATAACATCTCGCTCCAAAAGATCTTCGCCCAGGCCTGCATTCACCTGGGGCACCTAGAAGAGGCCCTGGACACATTCAAGTACCTCCTCTTCATGATTCCGAAGGACCGCTTCTTCGCCGAGCAAGTCAAGCGCCTCGAGGACGATCTCCTCGTGGGCCATAAGAAGCTGAGCCTCGAGCAGCTCGTCAAGGCGCCCGATCTCCCTCAACTCAAACCCACGCCGCCGGCGCAGGATGAAGATTGGGTTCAGGTCGACTTCAACCGCCCGACCCTCCGTGAAATTCCAAAACCACTCGAACCGGTGCCGTCGGAGGATGATGCCATCGACGACCAGTGGGTCATGAAGAAGCCGACGCTGGAAGACCATCCGATCTTGAAAGAGGAGAGGGTCTCCGAGCGAAGCCTCGAAGATGAGTACTACGCTGATGAGTTCCAAGAAGAGGGCGACATCGACGACGTCAACGCGAGTTCCCTCTCGGCCGAAACGCCCATCGTTTCTCACACGCTGATCGATCTTTACTCCGCTCAGCACTACTACGATAAGGCAGTAGAGCTCTTGGAAAAAATCCTCGAGCTCAATCCCAACGATGTGGCTTCGCTGCAGAAGCTTCAGAAGGTCAAAGAACTGCGGCAGTCCAGCGCGGGTGAGCGACCAACCGAAAACCTTTCTGAGGAAGCGGGCCATGACGAGCTGATCTCGATCATTGAGTCGCAGGTGAAAGCGAAGTCTCCGAGCGAGCTCCGGCTCGAAGCTGCGCTCCAGCGGTTCATGACCCTTGTCCGCGAGCGCGCGCAGGAGGCCAGCTAGTGAAACGAATCCTCATCATCAATGGCCCGAACCTCAACATGCTGGGGAAACGAGAACCTGAGGTCTACGGAACAGAGACTCTTGAGTCGATCCAGTTATGGACAGAAAAAAAGTTGGGTGACTCTGCGCAAACCTGCTGGTACCAGTCAAACATCGAGGGAGAAATCGTCGGGCGGATCCAGGCCGCGGCAGGTGAAGACTATGACGCTTTGGTGATCAATCCTGGGGCCTACGCGCACACGAGTGTGGCGATCCATGACGCATTAAAAATCCTTAAAATTCCAATCCTTGAGGTTCACCTCAGCCACATCTACAAGAGGGAAGAGTTCCGACATACTTTGTTGACGGCAAAAGCCGCTACGGCCATAATGACCGGGCTCGGAAAACAGAGTTATTACATAGCGGTACGCTCGCTACTCGATTAAAGGAACATTCTCATGTACCAAACTACTGATTTTAGGAAAGGTCTTAAAATTGAGATCGAAGGGAAGCCTTGGATCATCGTCGACTTTCAACACGTCAACCCGGGCAAAGGTTCGGCCTTCGTGAGAACTCGCCTCCGGAACCTCGAAACTAACCAGACGGTTGAGAAGACCTTTAAGGCCGGCGTCGAAACAGTCGGAAAACCGGACATGGAAGAGAAAGAGATGGAGTACAACTACTCCGATCAAGACGGCTATAACTTCATGGATCAGACGACGTTCGAAATGGTTCACCTGAACCATGACCAGGTTGGTGATAACAAGTTCTACCTCCAGGAGAACATCAAAGTTTACATCCTCTATTACAACGGCCGCCCGATCTCCATCGAACTCCCGAACTTCATCAACCTCAAGGTCGTCGAAACCGATCCGGGCCTTAAGGGAGATACGGCTTCCGGTGGAACCAAAAAAGCCGTGCTCGAAACGGGCCTTCAGGTGAACGTTCCGCTTTTCATCAAAGAGGGTGAGATCCTTAAAGTCGACACTCGCACCGGTGAGTACATCGAAAGGGCGAAGGCTTAGGTATGAAACTTGATAATCTGAGCATTGAATCTCTGACCCAAATCGTTAAGGTCGCTAAAGACCAAGGTGTCGCCGAGCTCAAAGTTGAGGCGAAGGATTTCAAGGTTTCCGTAAACTTCGTCACCGCACCCGCACAGATTCATCACGTCGCCCCCTTGATGCAATCGGCGCCGGTTGCTCAGGTGACTGCCGCCCCGGCCTCTGCCAGCGCGCCCGTGAAAACTCCTGCGAGCGACGCGGGCCTTCACGTCATCAAGTCTCCGTTCGTTGGAACCTTCTACACCTCTCCTTCACCGGGGAAGCCGAACTACGTTAAGGTCGGAGACAAAGTGAAGACGGGCCAACCTCTCTGCGTCCTCGAGGCGATGAAGATCATGAACGAGATTGACTCCGAAGTTAACGGAGAAATCGTCGAGATCTGCGTCGACAACGAGTCCCTCGTAGAATACGGTCAGCCCCTGTTTAAGATCAAAGCTTAACCAAAGAAGAGAGTCCTTCCGTGATCAAGAAGTTTAAAAAAGTTCTCATCGCCAACCGTGGTGAAATCGCAATCCGTGTGATCAGAAGTTGTAAAGAACTTGGGATCGAAACCGTCGCGATCCACTCCACGGCCGATGAGGATTCTCTCCACGTGAAGATGGCCGACGAGTCTGTCTGCGTCGGGCCGGCCAAGTCCAAAGACTCCTACCTGAACATCCCTCAGATTCTTTCGGCCGCAGAGATCACCGGGTCGGATGCGATCCATCCGGGGTATGGGTTTCTGGCCGAGAACGATGAGTTCGCTGAAATGTGCGCCAAATGGGGACTGACCTTCATCGGCCCATCGGTGGCGTGCATCCAGGCGATGGGTGACAAGATTGAATCAAAGATAACGGCCAAGAAGGCGAAGGTCCCAACCCTTGAACCCATCTACGTCAAGGAAGTTGAGGAGAGTCACATCCGGAAAGAAGTCGAGAAGATGGGGTTCCCGATTCTCATCAAAGCCTCCGCCGGCGGCGGAGGCCGCGGGATGAAGCGCATCGAGAACTTCGACGAGCTCTGGCCCGCACTCTCGCGGCTTCAAGAAGAGGCCAAAGCCGCGTTCGGCGACGGAACACTTTTCATCGAAAAATACATCACCAATCCACGCCACATAGAAGTGCAGATCCTGGCGGACAAGCACGGCAGCGTGATCCACTTAGGTGAGCGGGACTGCACGATCCAGCGTCGATTCCAGAAGATCCTCGAAGAGGCGCCGTCGCCGGTCCTATCCCAGAAGACCCGCGATGAAATCTGCGACGCCGCGGTTCGCCTGGCGAAGTTCGTGAACTACGACTCTGCGGGAACGGTTGAGTTCCTCTACGACCTGGACTCTCAAAAGTTCTACTTCATGGAAATGAACACGAGGATCCAGGTTGAGCATCCTGTGACCGAAGGGCGCACAGGGGTCGATCTGATTTCTGAGATGATCCGGCATGCGCAGGGCGAACCGAGCCGATTTAAGCAGTCGGATATTGTCTTCCAGAACCACGTGATGGAGTTTCGGATCAACGCCGAAGATCCAAAAACAGGCATGCCATCTCCGGGGCACATCACGCACTACCATCGCCCGGGCGGGATCGGTGTGAGAACGGACGATTACATCTACACGGGATATACCGTACCACCGCACTACGACTCCATGATCTCGAAGATCATCGTTCAAGCCGATAACCGGGCCAATTGCATCACCCGCGCGAAACGAGTTTTGGATGAAACCGTGGTGAGTGGCATCAAAACGAACATCGATCTTCACAAGGATATTTTGAATGATCCGGACTTCGTTGAGAGCCGTTTTTCAACCAATTATTTATCCAAAAAACTCGTTTAAAAGTATAATAAATTTAAGCGTTTAATGTGCCACAGGAAGGGGCATTTTGGAGAGCATTGATCTCATCCGCCAAATGATCGCGGAGCAAAAATTTCTCGAGGCCCAGCGGTTGATAGAGGCGCAGTTAGCGTTGAACGTACTGCCGCGCTCGGACCTTCTCAGAACCTACGTCGATGTTCTTAGCGCTCTCAATAAAGACATCTCCGATTCTCTGTGCTTTGAGCTCGCAGAGATCGAGCTCAAAGCACAGGACACCGATCGGGCCCTCGACCTTGCCCTTCAGATTCGAAGCCCCGCATTCTATTCCAGGGTCGCGGAGATCCGCGCCCGTGTTGCAGAGGGGAAGGGCCTCTTGGACGATCTCTACGGACTGCTCTCTGAGTTTTTGATCCGTCAGTTCCGAGAGCGAGTTCCGGTGGTCCCCGCGTGGCACGAGGAGATGCGAGGCCGGTACTTCAAGACGGATTACACGCTCCGGCTCAAGCTCCTCGCACTTCACCTCCTTCGCCAGGACCTCCCCGCGGCCGAAACCTCCGTTCGTGAGCTCCTTCTCTCGGTCTACGAGTGCGCGTCTCATCGCAATGTCCGGGACAAGCTCGAAACTCTTGCCGAAGTTCTCGCCGTCGCACCGGCGAAGACTCCGATCGAGGTCTACCGGAGTTTTTGTCTCATCACCTGCGCGGGGTTGCGCGAGGCCGCGGATTACAAACGTCTGATCGAGATCGTCTTGATGTTCGATACGTTTCCGCTGCAGGCCATGGTGCTGAGCCTTCTCGATCAGCTCAACATCCCCGGTGCGGCCACCGCCTACGCGCCAGCGGTCCGGGCGTCTTCAGGGTACACGTTCGTTTACTTCGATAAGTACTTCCCGCAGCTCAAACGCTATTTCATCGCTCTCGCTTCCGTAGACTCCGGACCGGTCTCCCAAAGGTTCCTCGCTCCGGACCTTGAACTCACGGATGCTCCGGACACCGACCCTTTTCCCGATCTGGAAGTGATCGACGGATCGACAGAGCTCGAAACGCAGTTCTCATCTCTTCTCAAGTACCAGACCTATACGGATGCTCAGCTCTGCGATCTCGCGGTGAGCTTTCTTCAGCTGGAGCTTCCGAGAGTTGCGCTCGAGGCTTCGCTCCAGGCCCGGAGCCGCGGAGCTGATGACAGGGCCTATCTCAAGGCAAGCTACCTCATCCTCACGTGCCACCTCCAGCTCCGGGACTACCGTGCCGCCCTCGACACGGGGTTCGACGCTCTCACGAAGGCCTCGTCGCGAGACGATGTCCTTTCTTTCATGTATGGTCAGTCTGAAGCTTACCTCCGGCTGCATCGCTACTCGGACGCTCGCGCCGTGCTGAAACGCATCGTCGCGATCGATGCGGACTACCGGATGGCGCGCTCGAGGCTGGAAAAACTGAATGAGATTTAAGAGCGTCATCGGAGCATTCATCTTCGTCGTCGTGGCGAGCATCGCTGCGCTCCTGGTGTTCATCCAGACGAAGTCCTTCGGAAAGCTCGTCACCCGAGTCGTCTCCGACGTCTCCCAGAGACGGCTGAATACCTCCGTTCGCGTGAAGAGCTTTTCCTTAAGTTTTTTTCCACCAGGCATCGAACTCAACCGGGTCCAGGTCCGGAAAACCTTCTCTCCGGAGGAGAGCTTCGCCGGAGAGTTCGGGAAGATCGGTTTCTACATCGGCGTCATCGAAGCGGAGGAGAAGAAACTCACCCTCGGTGAGATCCGGATCTCTGACAGCCACGTCCGCTACACTGCTCCCGAGTCCACGGAGGAGCTCACCGAGATTGACCCCCTGTTGATCAACAGAATCTTCGAGCTCCCCGAGCGATCCCCGATCACGGTGGACACGCTCATCGTCGAGAACGTCAAGGTCGTACACAATTACGAAGTCGCCGATGTCCGTCGACTGAAAATCTTCAGGCAGGGGAAGAGTTTTGTGACGAGGTTCCATCTCGCGAACCTGCGGCCTTCTCCGGAGTCGGAGTTCTCGGTGGATGAGATCTGGGGGGACGGAGAGATTTCTCGCACGAGCATCAACCTCTACCGGTTGAAAGTTCTCCATGACGTCCAGACCTTCCTCGTGAAAGGCTCGGTGACGGACTACCACAAGCTCCGGGGAAGTTCGGCGAGCTTCAACGGAGAGGTCCAGCTCTACCTCCGGCAACTCGGCCGGGAAGCCTTCATGCCGGACCTCATCCGATTCTCCGATGGCCAGGCCCGAGTTAATTTTTCGCTCACCTATGAGAACCGGGCTCTCGGTGCGAAGGCCGACCTCGTGGCGAAGGCCTTCCGGTCAAACGTGGTCCATGCCTCCGATCTGCGGGCGAACCTCGAGCTGAGAGAGGAGAAGCTTTTCATCGATACGATGAATCTCGAAGACGGGCGTCAGCAGGCATCCCTGGTCTCCCGGGCCCTGGTTTACGATTTCGCCACTCACGCACTCCTCCCAGCGCCACTGACCGTCTCCGTCAAAGAGTTCTCGTTCAACAATGCCCTCAGAGTCCTGGGCCCCAAGCTCGACCCCCTCAAGGGTGAGATGACGGGGCAGCTCCGCTTCGACTATAAAAATGATGACCTCTACTTTCGGCCGGCGGACGGCTTCGTCGTTCGGAACTTGGCACTTGTCACCGGGACGGAGAAGCCTTTCACTGTCCTTCGGATCAAGCGAGCGATGCTCGCGGGCGCAGATCTCGCAGTGGTCGGGGGGGAGCTTCGCATCGCCCTCGGGGCGACTCTTCCGAACTCGAAGTTCTCGGTCAAAGGGTTCCTGAACAAGAAGCAACTGCGCTTCGACATCAAGGACGGGGCCGTTGACCTTGAGGACTTCGGGAACCTCGCGAACCTCGACGTCAAGGGCATCGGAACCCTCGACGTTACCGTGACCGGTTCTTTGGATCGAACGCTCATCAATCTGTCCGGGAAGACGCGTGGCTTCGAGGTCCTGGGCTACCGGTTGGATCAGACGGAGAAGAGCATCAGCGTGGACCTTGCTGAAGCAGAAGTTCAAATCAATAAGATGGAGTCTCGGTACGGCAGCACGAGTCTCAGTGGGAATGGCACAGTAAACTACCGGACCTCCGACATCGCCCTCGGCATCAGCTCGAGCAACGCCACGGCGGCGGACCTTCCCCAGATCCTATTCCCGGTCTTTAAGGACTTGGACTTCCTTCCCTCGGACCTTGATTACAAGGCCCGAGTCGACGTCGACATCTTCGGGAAGTACCGCCTCGACGACCTTCGGATTCGCTCGCGGGTCGATCTCACGGACCTCCTCGCCTATGGGGAGACCTTCAGTACGGCGGCCTTCGAGATCTCACTAGCACAACGGCTCCTCCAGTTTCGAAACATTGTGGCCGAAAAGGGCCGAGGCCGGATCGCTGGGAACGTTGGCTTTGGCCTTGGGACTAAATCCCTGAAGCTCGATGTCCACTGGGACAACATGGAGCTCGCGAGCCTCGAGCTCTCCAAGCGCCTCGGGTTAAACCTGAACTCCGGCTTCGCGGGGAAGATCGCGGGCGGAGGGTTCCTCGACGATTACACGCTCAACCTCGAGACCCTGGCCTACGATACGCGCACCCCGCACCACCGGTTCGAAGACTCGAGTGTTGCGCTCACGATCCAGCCGAAGCGGCTGGCCGGGAAGGTAAACCTTCTGGGCGGAATCGCAACCAGTCAGTTCAGTCTCGCGCTCCAGAAGGGCATCGCCTCCGACTTCCAATTCAGACTTCGGACGCCGGAGCTCAAACCTCTTCTCGTGGCGTTCCTGGGACAGCACCTCGAGCGCGAGCCCTTCACCGGCCGCATCGATGTCGAGGGGGCGACGACCTTCAAAGATGGGTTCCGGAACCTCGACCTTACTGCGAGCCTCAAGAACCTCGAGTTCTCTCACCCCGAGTTCAACGTGAGCTATGCGTCCCAGCGGCCGGAGTTCGTCGTTCGTGACAGCGTCATCCAGCGTTGGGCGCTTTCCATCGCACAGCCCGACCTCACGCTCCAGACCCGGGGCGAGGGAGAGTTCGGCAAGCGCGTCGCTCTCGGCCAGGACGGGAAGCTCAACGCCAAGATCCTCGATATTTTGATGGCCCCGCTCCTCTCCGCGGAAGGGACCATTCATGCCCAGACGAAGGTCGACGGTTCAGGCACCGACTTTTCTTTCTCCCTCTCGTCGAGTGCCGAAAAGCTCGACCTTTCGGTGGACCAGCTTCCGGTCCAGCTCAATGCGATCTCGTACGACGTGCGCTACGCGGGTGATCAACTGAGTATCCAGAAGCTCTCGGCGACCTTGGACAACGGTTCCGTGAACTTGCAAGGGGACGTTTTCTTCGACGAAGCGCACCCCGACGTGAACCTCAAATTTAGCCTCGACAAGGCCGAAGTCCCGATCCTTGGTAAGTCGGCGCTGAACCTTTCGGGGGAAGGGATCATCCTCGGGAACAACTATCCCTACACTCTCGGCGGGGAGATCGTGGTGAACAAAGCGTTGATCGTCAACGAGCTGAACGAGTTTAGTTCGAAGTCGGCGGGCTTTTCCCAGGTGAGATTTCTTCCAAAGAACCAGGAGTCTCCGGTGGGCAAGCTCCTGACCTTGAACCTCACTGTCAAAGCTGAAACTCCGGCACGGATCACGAACTCCCTCATGGACGTGGCCCTCGCCGGAGAGGTTCGCATCTTCGGAAGTCCCTCCCGCCTCCGGGGCGAAGGGCGACTGTCAGCGCCGACCAATTCATCGCGGATCTTTTTTAAGAATAACGAGTACCAGATTGCTTCCGCAGACATCAACTTCAATCCCAAGAAAGACCTCGCGAACCCCGACTTTGACATCCAGGCGTTGACCATCATTTCGAGCTATAAAGTTTACCCGAAGGCCTACGGCGATCTCGAACGGTTTAACTTCGATCTGACCTCGGAACCGGCGCTCCCGCGCAGTTCCATTCTTTCACTCATCGCCTTCGGCTACACCGACGAAATCCAGAACTCCCTGAAGCCCCAGGACCAGCAAAGTCTCACCCAGGTCGGCGTGGGCTCCTTCGTCTTCGATCGCTTCAAGATCAGTGACATCCTCAATAAACAGTTTGGCCTTCAGGTGAACCTGGGCACCGTCATCGAGCAGTCGAACTCCGACAGCCTCCTCTCGGGCCGCTCGCAGGACGGGGGTGGGCCGCAAGGGCCCGGGGCCCTGGGCCGGACTCGGTCGGCGACCCGGATCGAGCTCAAGAAGCGCTTGGACGAGGCCCTCACGCTCTCCGTCTCAAGTACGATGGGCGGGAGCATCGGCCAGCGCCAGAGCATGAACTTAAACTATGGCCTCTCGAAGAACATCCAGGTCGAAGGAGTCTACGAGCTCCGAACGAACGAAGAAGGCGAAGCCGATATCATCTACAACTCCATCGGCGGAGACTTAAAGTTCCGGAGGACGTTCAAGTGATCCTCCGGAGGCTCCTTCTCATCTGTCTCACACTCCTAGCGCAGCCGCTCTGGGCCGCCGAGTTTACCTTGAGCGCGGTGAACGTGACCTGTACCGCTTCCACCTCCTGCGCGCAGAGAACGGCCCGGTTCAAAGGCCTCGCCGGAGAGTACCGGAGCGTCGTTCACCTGCGAGACACTTTACGGGTCATGGCGTCCGACGGGGGCTACCAAACCTTCACGTACTCCCTTGTTGAAACCGACGGCGTTCATACCCTTGATATCCGCTTACGGCTCAAGCCGATCATCCGGGAGATCAACGTCGGGTTCACCGACCGGATCATCGAGTACGACCCGCTCCAGCTCGTCGCGATCCGAGAGGGAGATTTTTTTGAGCCACAGAAACTTTCCGAGAGCCTGGACGGTCTGCGTGCGAAACTCCACGACCTCGGGTTTCCGGAGAGCCAACACTCTGCGGAAGTTACGGAGCGTGGGCATCAGGTCGATGTGAACGTCATCGTCACTCTGGGTCCACCCCGGATCTTCAAGAGCATCAAGTCCGACAGCGACTCAAGTTTCGTTCGCCACTACCTCCGGCGGAAGTTTCTTAACCTTTACAACCGGCCCTTCGACGCCAACCGCTTCAAGATCTACCTCGACGACGCCCAGCGGGAGCTCTTTAGCTACGGCTACTATCTCATTAACCTGGATTTTACCCCCGTCTATAAAAAGCGCCGTGTGATCCTCAACATCAAGGTGACGAACGACGGTCCCTTTGCCTTCGACTTCAAGAACCTCCAGCGCGAACACCGGGACGTCATCCATACCCTGGTCATTGATCTCTTCCGCAAGTACAAGCGACCGTTGAATGAAGCGACCCTCGTGGCAGCGCTCCGGGAGCACTACCGGGGAAAGGCGTTGCTGAACAGCCGTGTGCGGCTCGAGACGGACAGCTTCAAGAACCGGGCGGGAGAGACGGTCCAGCTGTACCGGATCACGTTCGACGAAAATGGCAAGACACGCCTCGGGAGCGTCCGCTTCTCCGGTAACAGATTGTTCTCCACGTCGAGGCTCGAACGGATGTTCGACCGGGAGGCCTTCGAGCTCGCCGCTGCTCAGTACTATGACCAAGAGTACTTCTCCTACTTCCAGGAGTTCCTCCGGACCAGATACATCGAACGGGGGTTCGTTCAGGCGCGGGTCTTCGATCCCGTCGTTACCTACGACAAGGGCAACACCTCCGCGAAGATCCTCTACAACCTGCAAGAGGGCCCGCGGGCCTACGTCCGGAAGATCTCCTTCGCGGGCCTGCCGGAGCAGCTCGGAGAGCTGGTCGAAAAGCGCCTCGTGAATAAGGTCGAAGGCCCGTTCAATCCCATCCGCATGGTTGACGATGTGAAGACGATTTCCTCCGTCCTCCAGGACCAGGGGTACTACTACGCCGAAGTCGTCAACACCAACGACACCGAACTCGTCCGCTACAACCAGACCGGAACCGACGTCGAGCTCAATTTTAAAGTTGATCTTGGCCCCCTCGTGCGGCTCAACCGGACCCTCTTCCTCGGGAACGACAAAACTCGCCGGCGGGTCCTCGAAAAGAAGGTGCGGCTCGAGAAGGGCGATCTCATCACCCCCACCAAGGCCCGGGAAATTGAGTCGGCGCTCTCCGCGACGGGCCTCTTCAACTCTGTGAGCGTGACCCCGCTGCGGCATAAATCGAAGAACGCCGCCACGGATCTTCTCGTGAAAGTGCAGGAGCGCGACTACGGCCTTTTGGAGCTGGCCCCGGGGTACCGAACTGACTTGGGCCTCAAGCTCACGGGCACCGTCACCTATCAAAACATCGGCGGCTACAACCGGTCGATCTCCCTTCGGAGTCAGCTGAACCGACGGACGAGCTTCACCACCATCGATCCCGAGCGCCAGGACAGCATCAAGACCATCTTGGAGCACAACACGGCGGTGACGTACACGCAGGGAGATATCTTCGACACGCTCATCGACGGGGCCGCGAGCATGGCCTATCAAACCCGGAGGTTCTACGCCTTCGACGCTAACATCTTCCGGGTCAATGGAACGCTGACTCGGGATCTGTCGCGACGGCTCTCGACCTCGGTGCGCTACCAGTACGAAGACATCACCCAGTACAACGCGACGGAAGAACTCAACGACGGAAGCTTCCAGATCGGATCCATCACCCCGGGCCTCACCTATGACCTTCGGAATAACCAGGTGAACGCGACCAAAGGTGCGTTCTTCAACCTCTCGTGCGAGTTTGCGAACCCCTATTTCTTCTCTCAGAAAGAACCGGATCTGACGATCAACTACTACAAGCTCATCTCCCGGAACCGGTTCTACATTCCATTTAAAAACGGTACCGTCGCCCTCTCACTAGTAGGGGGGGTGCAGGAGAATCTCGCGACGGAAACGGCGACGACAGACGGAGTCGAGGTGTTCAAGGGTTACATTCCCACCATCAAAGTTTTCCGCCTCACGGGGATGGACATCATCCGGGGCTACACCGACGAAGAGATGAACCGGCTACCCGACGGACAAGATATTTCGGATGTTCGAGTCACGAACAAAGCCTACATGGCCAACTTCAAGCTAGAGCCGCGCTACTTTATTAACGATGCCCTCATGGGAGGGATCTTCTATGATGCGGGGCGCGTTTTCGTCGATAGATTTGACCTGGGCGAGGTCAGAGATTCTGTGGGCGTCACCTTTAAGGTGATTACTCCCGTTGGAACTCTCGACTTTGACTACGGAATAAAACTCTTGAGAAAAAAAGATCCGAGTGGTAGGTTAGAGGACCCCGGACGCTTCCACGTGTCAATTGGCTTCTTCTAGATCCTCCCGTTTTAGAAAGCCTGAATCCTTAAAGCTGACCCTTAGCAAGTTGGCCTAGTGAGAGTTCTTGACGTGCGGCCGCAAAGTCCAATATAAGGGGGACAAATTCTTTATTAATGGAAGGTTGATTTATGATTACTCAAAAATCGTACACGATCACTAAAGCCGATATGGCTCATAAAAAGTGGTTCGTCGTTGACGCAAAAGACATGGTTGTGGGCCGCCTTGCTTCCGAGATCGCGAAGATCCTCAAAGGAAAGCATAAGCCTCAGTACACGACTCACAATGACGCCGGTGACTTTGTCATCGTTGTTAACGCTGAGAAGGTCAAGTTCACTGGGAAGAAGTGGGATGAGAAGGAATACTTCTGGCACACCAATCACATCGGTGGAATTAAGAAGCGCACTGCAAAAGAGCAGCTCGCGAAGCACCCTGAACTGATCGTTGAAGAAGCGGTTAAAGGTATGCTCGGTAAGAACACTCTTGGCCGCCAGCAACTAACAAAGCTTAAAGTTTTCGTCGGGCCGACACATACCCACGAAGCTCAGAAGCCAGAACCCCTAACTTTCAACATTTAATTAAAGGCAGATAGATATGAGCAAAGCAAAAACTTATGATCTTCACACCATCGGCCGTCGTAAATCAGCGGTAGCTCGCGTTTATGTCTCTCGCGGCTCTGGTAAAATCACGATCAACGCTCGGGACGTAGGCAACTACTTTCCGAAGGCCACAAGCCGTTACATCGTTTTCCAACCTCTGAACCTCCTCAAGGTTAACGAGAACTACGATTTCAACATCAACGTCAAAGGCGGCGGTGTGACAGGTCAGGCCGGTGCAATCCGTCTTGGAATCGCGCGGGCACTTTTGAAGCTTGCACCGAACTCTCGTCCAGAGCTTAAGGTCGCTGGCTTCCTTACTCGTGACCCAAGAAAGGTTGAGCGTAAGAAATACGGTCGTTCTGGTGCTCGTAAGAGATACCAGTACTCTAAGCGTTAATTCAGAGTTACAAATCAATCAAGAGGGCCCCTTTCGGGGCCCTTTTTTTTATTCTGTAATGAGCACTTTCTTCTTAAGGACGGTGGATTCGCAGGCCCCATGCAGACCTTCATACTCTACGGAATACGGGAAGACGAAATCGGACATTCCGTCGCTTCCATTCTGATCGAGGTTGATCTTCGAGACTACCACCTGGCCTCGCTTCAGGAGGAATGAATTCGGGCCCGAGATTTCGAAATTCACGTTCCTCAGAGTCGTGATTTTCTGGTCGTAGTTTTTCCGCACCAGTTTTCGTGAGGAAGTTGAGTACGTGAAGCTGATGAAGGGTTCGGTGAAGACACAGGTGAAGGTCTCAGCACAGACTGAGAATGAGGTCAGGGCGAGGAGAGTCGCTACGAGGTGAGATTTCATGGGTTGTCCTCCGTTGGCAGATTGGTTCCTTCTTTTTACCTTGATTTCATGGCCGACCTGCAGCGCGGGTATTTTTTATACACTGGGCCGTCCAAGAATCGTAAATTTACCTTCACCACTTCCCGTGGCATCTTAGCCCTTATGGAAAAGCAGGATGTAGACTCAATTGAAATTCGTGGGGCCCGGGTCCATAACCTTAAGAATATTGACCTCGATATCCCCCTTAGGAAGTTAGTCTGTTTTGGTGGGCCCTCTGGTTCGGGAAAGACCTCTCTGGCCTTCCATACACTCCTCACGGAGTCGAAGCGAAGATTCGTAAACTCCTTCCCTAATTCCATGAAGTTTTTCACCGAGCGACCAGCAGCGGTGGATGTGGATCAGATTTTTCCTGTCCTGCCAGTTTTTGGTCTCCCCCAAGTCAATCCGGTGATGGGGTCGCGGACAGTGGTCTCCGATGTCATGCGCCTCACGGATAGCTTGCAGAACCTCTTCTTTTCTTTTTCTCGGGAACTCTGTCCCACTCACGGGTGTGACCTAGAGGTTCGGTCCATCACCGCGCAGCTCCTCGCGCAAGCGCCGAAGAGTCGAGAGGGCGTCTTTACCATTCTCCTCACTCCGAACGAATTCCAACGGGTCAACGGCATCGACTTTCTCCCGCCCCGGTCATTCTCTCTCAAACGAAAGACCATCGAGGCCTTTGACCCGGAGGACGACCTCTGGGAACTTCTGAGGTTTAAATGGGATAATCTCAGTAACATTGAAAAGCGCTGGAAAGAGCTCAAGCTCTCTTCCTTCCGGCTCAATTTCCAGCTCTGGGGAAGTGAGTTCAAAAAGCCAAAGCCTCTGGTGTTTCATTTCGAAAAGGTCTGTCCGGAGTGTGACTTCGAATCCATCCCAGCACCGATGGTCAGTGCCTTTTCTCCGTACAGTGCGCTCGGGGCCTGTCCCAGCTGTAACGGCTACGGAGCGAATCTGGTTTACGACGATCGTAAGATCATGGACCGAGACCTGAGCATCCAGGACGGGGGGCTTCGGCTCCTAAACTACGGTCCGTTTCAAGACGCCTATGAGGAGCTTCTGAAGATCTTGAAGAAGCGCAAGATCCCGCTGGATGTTCCCCTTTCAAAGCTCCCGAAGGAATTTTTTACTTTGCTCGAAGAAGGCCAGGGGTCGTACCCGGGAATCGGTGAGCTTAAGACGTACCTCGAGAGCAGGAAATACAAGCCCTCCGTTCGGATTTACATTCGAAATCTTCAGCGAGAAGTCCCGTGCTTGACCTGTGCCTCGTCGAGGTTGAACAAGAACATTCATCACTACAAGTTGCGGCTGCGGGGAGCCGACTGGGGACTCCGGGAGCTCATGGGGCTGACGGTCGAGGAGGCCTACCCACTGTTTACTGAGCCGAGACCGCTGGCCACGTCCCATGAGAAACGAATCTTCGGAGACATCTCCGAGAAACTGCGGATGGCCATGGAGATGGGTCTTAACCACCTCGCACTGCTGCGAAAAGCAAAGACCCTGTCCGCCGGGGAGTACCAGAGGCTCCTTCTGATCAAGTACCTTTCCTTCAAAGGAACGGATAGTCTCTTTGTCCTCGATGAGCCGAGTTTGGGCCTTGCCGAAAAGGAGCTGACCAAGCTGCTCGAAGGGCTTCACGCCATCATTGCCCAAGGGAATACGGTGATCCTCATCGACCACTCCGAGTTCCTTCAGCGCTCCTCCGATCACCTGATCGTAATGGGTCCTGGATCCGGCAAGAGCGGAGGTGAGGTGGTTTACCAGGGTGCCCCGAAAGCGTGGTTCAAGAATATGGAAGAGGTCGAATGGCGGAAGAAGAAAGTCTCCGGTAAGTACCCCGAGTTCATCGAGGTCCGGGCCCCCCAGATTTACGGTAAGTCCTATCCCGATTTTAAATTGCCGGTGAACGAACTGACCTGGGTCACCGGGCCTTCTGGAACAGGGAAGACGGCGAATCTCATCCGCATCATGGCCAATACCCTTCATCATGACCTCACGGGAGACTGGCTCGAGGAAGATCCCTTCACGGTGAAAACCGTCCGCTCCCCGGTGCAGTTTGAGGACGTCATCGTGATTGCGTCGGAGCTTAACCGATTCACCTCCCGGTCGAGCGTCGGGACGATCACAGAACTCGGCTCTGTGATCCGGAAGCATTTCCTTAAGCTCCCCATAGCGAAGAGCATGAACTTGAAGGAGGGTCACCTCTCCGCCAATTCGGAACTCGGCATGTGCGCTCGCTGCGAAGGTCGCGGAGCGCTGGTGATTGAGATGCAGTACCTCGAGGATATTGTGCTAGAGTGCGAAGACTGCAAGGGCCTCAAAATAAAGCCCCTCTACGCCAACATTTCCGATGGGAAAATGACCGTCGCAGAGGCCTACAACCTACCGCTGGCGCAGGTCCTAGAGCGGATCACCCTCACCCCGAAGTTTCGTCGAGTCTGGGAGTATCTTAAAATCCTAAACCTCGATTACCTCTCCCTGGACCGTGCCCTCAACTCGCTCTCCGGCGGGGAGAAGCAACGGATCTTTCTCTTATCCAAGCTCCTAAAGAACATCCAAAATTCCCTGCTCTTGTTTGAGAACATCTCCTTTGGCCTCTCCGAGAGGGAACTGAAGCTCCTCGGAGGTTTTCTAGAGGATCTCGTGCAGCTTAGGAACACGATCATCATCATCGATGCGGCGAATTCTTTCAGGCACTTGGCAAGTTGGCAGCTCCAATTCGACTCTCAAACCATTTACCTGACTCCGCTCGGAAAATCCTGAGCAAAAAGTTCAAGTTTCTTCCTGGTATTGCCGACACGTTTCGTAGGCCAATACCAGGAGACCCTGTTTGCACATCCGACCGCTCCTCTTATCACTGCCGTTGTTAGCTTTCTCGTTCGCTGCCACGGCGACCCTCTTTGAGCGGCAGCCCATCGAACAACAGATCCGAGAGTCCGACGGGATCTTCGTCGGGCACTACCTTCGAAAAAAATCCCTCCGACTAGAGGACGGGACCATCGCAACTCAGATGATTTTTAAGATGTCTCGGGAGACTGGACTTCAGGCCGAGCTCTTCGGCCTTGATGAAGTCATCGTCCATTATCCGGGCGGAACCGTCGGAGATGAAACGGTTCGAGTCGATGGAGTCCCGGAATTCGTTTCGGGAGAAAATGTGGTTCTCATGATCAAATCGAACCAGCACCGTTTCTGGGGCATGAACCTCGGTTTCGGGTCTTTTAAGGTCGTGAACTATGGCAAAGAGAGGATGATCATCAACACCCTGTTTCCGCACGACCGGAACGTAGGCCAGAAGAAGCTCGAGGATTTTGAGCGGCTAGTGAAGTCGATCAAGGGCTCAAGCCTCCGGACCGTCGCTGCTCCCATGAATCCGATGGAGATGCAAGGCCAGCGACTTCCGGCCTCCGGGCCAACCGTAGTCGGAAAAAATCGTTCCGTTGCCTCAAACACCGATCAAGAGGAAAATGAAGATGGTCAGAGTGTTAACCCCCTCTGGCTGGTGCTGACCCTTGCCGCGATGGGTGGGTTCTTCCGGCTCATCCGGCAGCGGACGACTCGCTTGCGGTAACGGCACCAACGACCATTTCAACGGATTGAAATGCTGAGCTCCCTCGTCAGTCTCCTCGTCTCATTCGCGGCCCTCGCCCACCAGTCCTCCCTTTCCGGGGCGGGGAACGAGCTATTCTGGGCAAACCCATCGATCCCCATGGTGATCAGATCTGGCACCAGTGACATGACGGACGCCCAGGCCCGGAGCATTATTCTCTCCTCCATCGCTCAGTGGAACAATGCCTCGAGTGCCAAGTTTGCGGTCGTCGGCTCCTCGTCGAATGAGATCCGATTTCGATCGAACTTTCCCTTCGGTTCGGCCGTCATCGGTCTGACGGAAGTGAGCTTTAACTCCTCCGGATCGATTCAGCGCGCGAGCATCAGCCTGAACGACAGCTATAGCTTTCGAACCAGCCCCGGTCTCTATCCTTCTGGGCAAGTCTACCTGGGAGACGTGGTCACCCACGAGCTCGGCCACGTTCTGGGGCTCTCGCATTCCGAGGTCCTCGACGCATCGATGTTCTATTCTTCCTTCACGGGACAATCGACGATTGCCTTCGACGACGCCAGCGGAGTGCGGAGTAAGTACGACGCTTCAGACTACGGGGCCATCACTGGCCACGTGCAGGGGGGCCAGAGCATTCCTGTCCTCGGCGCCCATGTCCAAGCGATTTCTCTGACGACGGGAAAATCTACTGGGGTCATCACCGGGGAGTCGGGCGCTTTCTCGCTCAAAGGTCTGGACCCCGACGATGCCTACTACCTCTACGTGGCCCCGGTGAAGAACGCGGCGTCGCTCCCGGGATACTTTGCGAATGCGCAGAAGAACTTCTGCCCCGGGGCCTACGTCGGCTCTTTCTTCTCCCGCTGCGGAACGGAGTTTGATGGGAGGCCACAGCCGATCAAGCTCTCCAGCGATCGTCCGAGCGTCGACGTTGGTACGGTCTCCATTAGCTGCAGCCTCCGGGCCGACTCGGCTTACGGTCAGCGCAAACTCGCTCAGGCCTTCACGGAGCTTCCCATTTTCTCCTACGATTCCGCGACCCCGGAAAAGGGTGACAACGCGTTCGTCGGGTGGTTTCGAAATCCATCCATGACAACCTGGTCCCCCTCGGATATTTTTCAGGTGAACTTTGGCCCGCTCGTGGGAAGCCGGTATGTTCTCAAAATAGCGATCGTCTCCTTTGCCTTGGGGAATCAGCTCGAGTATCAGGTTGACGTCAAGACCTCGGCCGGGACAATTGTGAATGCGCAGAACTCTCTGACCTACGATTCTGTGACGGAGTCTTACAATCCGGATTTTGAAACACTCGTCCCCCTGGATCCGAGTGTGCCAGCGCGAAACAATTTTCAGATCTCTGTTCGCTCTCGGCGTCTCAGTGGGTCAACGGTCGCGCAGACCTTTCCGGATCCGGACACCTTCAGTTCAGGCAGTTACCTCCCGTATCTCCTCATCACGACTCTGTGGGACAACTCTTCCGGGAGCTTACAACCCCTGATCGGTACCGAACAGATCTTGTCGGATAATGAGGCCTGCCTCGATGCTCCGTTCACCTACGCCGTCGCCCGCACCAATGAAACGTCCTCCACGTCCTCGGCGACGTCGGCGAATCAGGTGGCGGCGGTGGCCGGTTGCGGAACCCTCGGTCCTCCCGGCGGAGGCGGTCCGAGCTCCTCTCTTCCTCTCCTGGCCCTCGGTTTCCTCCTGGCGACGACGGCGGCGACTCTCCTGAAATCACGTAAGATTTTTTTGTCTTAGCCCGCTCTTTTCACTAGAATCAAATGAACCATCATTCATGAGGAGTGCGAATGAAGTTGAGTTTCATTTTTCTGGGGTTCCTTGCAGTGTCGTCGGCCCTGGCGCAGAACCTCATGGACGAGCGCATCTGGAAGGTCTCCCCGCGGAAGAAATCAATCTTCCTCGACTCCGGCGTCTTTCACATGAACTCCGAGGTGAAGTCTTCGATCACCGGTGTCCGCAACTCCGCGCTCAATGGCCGGGGCTACGAGCGAGTGGTCATCGACTTCAACACTCCGATCGTCCCCAAGCTCTACGGCCACATCACGGCGAACCGAAAGCTATCCGTTGATTTCTTTGACACCAGTATACAGACCGCCCAACCGCAAATGAAGAATTCGAAGTTCGTCAAGGCGATCGATTTCATCACCGTGGACGGAAAAACAATCACGATGGAGGTGGCCCTCAAGGGGAAGTCGAGCTTCGACATCTTCTACCTTGAAAACCCGGGCCGCCTCGTCATCGACATCCGTTAACCAGAAGGAATTCCCATGGCCCCTCGAGATAAGAATGCAAAAGCCAACACGGAATCAAACGTCGTCGCAGATACTCCGAGCGAAGTCGTCATCATTCC
The DNA here is from genome assembly GCA_027487515.1 of Pseudomonadota bacterium. Taxonomy (GTDB): domain Bacteria; phylum Bdellovibrionota; class Bacteriovoracia; order Bacteriovoracales; family Bacteriovoracaceae; genus Peredibacter. The sequence continues at coordinate 77,119 of JAIYDL010000005.1, read as the reverse complement.
CATCGTCAATAGCCCCATCTTCCCGGGGATGATCGCACCGATCATCCTTTCGGAGGATAAGTACACCCCGGAGCTCGACAGCTACCTGACGAAGAACAACTACGTCGCCCTCAATCTCGTGAAGTTCAAAGACTTCGGAGAGCAGGACTCCGTGCTTCAAGAAATGGGCGAGGACGTCGAGGACTTCGAAGACGAGGACGTGAAGCCGTCGTCGCCGATTCCCTCGGACCTGTCCCAGAAAGGGATCACCCCCAAGGACATCTACAAGGTTGGAGTGCTGTGTAAGGTGATCAAAAAACTGAAGCTCCCGGACGGGTCCGTGAACCTCCTGGTTCACGGCATGAAGCGCTACCGGGCCGTCGAGTACGTCGCCGACGCGCCCTTGCTCATCGCTCGGACGGAGGTCTTCAATGACATCCACGAGCCGGACGAGGAGCTCGACGCGTACACGCGCTCGGTGATTAACCAGGTGAAGAAGCTCTCGGAGATCAATCCGTACTTCAACGAAGAGATGAAGCTCGCGATGCTGAACTCTCCGTCCCCGGGATCTCTGGCAGATCTGGTTGCCTTCGCGCTCTCCCTCGACGTTCCGGAAGCGCAGGACTTTCTCGAGACGCTGATCGTGAAGAAGCGCTTCGCAAAACTTCTCGTGTACCTCAAGCGCGAAAAAGACGTCGCGGACATTCAGAAGAAAATCACCGATGAGGTGAACGATAAGGTGAACAAGTACCAGCGCGAGTACTTCCTCCGCGAGCAGCTCAAGGTCATCCGGAACGAGCTCGGGCTGGACGAGGACGATAAAGCCAAGGACATGAAGAAGATCAAGGAGGCCCTGGATGAGGGAGGCCTCCCCGAGGAAGCCCGGAAGGCGGCCCTCGAGGAGCTCGAGCGGCTTGAATCGATCCCTGATTCGTCTCCCGAGTACAATGTCACGCGGACCTACCTCAACTGGATGGTGCAGCTCCCGTGGAGCAAGTCCTCGGACGATAAAGTTGACATCGATTCTGCCAAAAAGATCCTCGAAAAAGATCACTATGGGCTTGAGAAACCGAAGGAACGAATCCTCGAGTTCCTCGCGGTCCGGAAGCTCAAGCCGGAATACGATGGAACCATCCTCTGCCTCGCGGGCCCTCCCGGCGTGGGGAAGACCTCCCTTGGGCATTCCATCGCCAAGGCGCTGGGTCGCAAGTTCTACCGCTTCTCTCTTGGCGGCATGAAAGACGAAGCTGAGATCAAGGGCCATCGCCGGACCTACGTCGGAGCGATGCCGGGGAAAATCATCCAGGCGCTCAAGCGGGTAGAAGTGAATAACCCAGTCATCATGCTGGATGAGATCGATAAGATCGGAAAGTCGTATCAAGGCGATCCAGCGTCGGCGCTCTTAGAGGTGCTCGATCCGGAGCAGAACAAAACGTTCATCGATAACTACCTCGATGTGCCGTTCGACCTTTCGAAGGTACTCTTCATCGCCACCGCCAATTACGTGGGCGAAATCCCGGAAGCCCTCTTAGATCGGATGGAGCTCATCGAGCTCTCCGGGTACACCATCGAAGAAAAACTCTCGATCGCAACGAAGTGGGTGATTCCGAAGCAACTGAAGAAGCACGGCCTCACCTCTCGGGAGTTCTCCCTCGGTGCACCGGTTTTGAAAGCCCTCGTCTCCGACTACGCTCGCGAACCGGGGGTGCGAGTCATGGAACAAATGATCGCGAAGCTGTGCCGGAAGGCGGCGCTCGAGAAGGTCTCGAGCAAGCGCTTTAAGAAGTTTGCTCCGGCCGTCGTAGACCTTGAGAAGATCCTGGGCAGCAAGCGCTTCGAGACGGACATGGCGCAGAAGCCACTCCAGCCGGGGATCGTCACGGGCCTTGCCTGGACTTCCTTCGGTGGCGATATCCTCTTCGTCGAATCAATTCCGCTGAAAGGGAAGGGCTTCAAGCTCACCGGCCAGCTCGGAGAAGTGATGGGAGAGTCCGCGAACCTGGCCTACAGCTACGTCAAGCGCATCCTCCAGAGTCAGATCGAAGAGGAGCTCAAACTCTCGAAGAAACTGGTCAAGAAAGTGGCGAAGAAGGTTTCGAAGAAGCCAGCAGTGGCGCCCGTCGCTCCGGCCAATTCTAACGTGCCAGCACCGAACCCAGAGGAGGCGACGGACTTCCTTGCGACCCATGAGATCCATCTCCACTTACCAGCAGGGGCGACGCCGAAAGATGGCCCATCCGCTGGGATCACCATGGCCCTTGCTCTGTACAGCCTCGCGACCCACCAAATGGTCCGCGGAGACGTCGCCATGACGGGGGAGTTGAGCCTGACTGGAAAAGTTCTCCCCGTAGGTGGAATCAAGGAGAAAGTCCTCGCTGCCAAACGCGCCGGGATCAAAGAAATCATCCTTCCGTGGCAAAACGAAAAGGACCTTAAAGAAGTTCCAGAGCGCCACCGGAAAGGGATGAAGTTCCACCCGGTCCGGCATTTTGATGAAGTTTTAAAAATCGCCCTCAAGCGACGCTGAGCCGAGAGAGGGGGGGCGAGAGTCTCCCTCTCCTTTCACTCTTGCCCACTAATCCGGGCACTTCCTGGCACTCTTTTGCCAAACGAATCTAGTAATCATCAACATTTATGTCCGCTAGATTAGCGATTTTTCGACAGATCGGAGGAGAGTTTCTTCGGTTTGAGTTATAGAAGTATTTGCCTCATCATGGCTTAGTCAATTTTCCGGGTATGATAAAAGGGGTACCTGCTTGGAAAGGTGTTTTGCGTATGAGGTTTCTAGCATCGGCATTGATTCTCCTGAGCTACGAGGCGACGGCCGGGGCCATCCTCGCAGACTGGCAGTGTTTGAGTGGTCCCTCGTTTCCTGTAGAGGTCACTATTGATCAGCGCGGAGTCCGCCTCGAACCCAAAATTTTTGATAGCCAGCGGCGCTATGAAGCAAATGAAGGTCTCTCTGATTGTATCGAGGCTTTCCGCCAGCGCGTGAGCCAATCCGTTGCAACCTTCAAGGGATCTAATTGCACCAGTTCAGGTTCAGATCCTATTTGTCAGTCGAACCTCGAGGCCGTGAACGCCCGGGTCACTGAGCACATTCGTCGAAGCGAGCTCCTTCGGAGAAACCGCATTACGCTCGGGGTACTCTCTGGAACTGAAGGCGGACCGACAGGTCAGACTCCCTCCGGCGGTGGGACTGCTGATGGAGAACCCACCACTCCTACTCCGCCGAACACCGGAACCCAACCGACTCTCACTGGTGGGAACACAACACGACCTACGCGGCCAGGACCTACCGGACAGACCCCTCCCGGAGGAGAGCTAGCCGTGACACCCCCCGGACCCACTCCCGGCAATGAACTTCCCTCATCTGGGACCGGTACCGTCGCTCCCTTGCGACCAAGCGGAGGCAACGTTCCCCCATCAACCACTGGGGTTGGGAGCGGACCGGCCGTTCCAGGAATCGAAACACCTCAGGCGACCGGACGACCCCCTCAAGGCACTCCTAGACCGACCACCACCGATGTGAACCGCTTCCTTCGAGAAGAGATCGCCGCCGGAAGAATTAACCCCAGTAACCCCTCAGGGACTTTCGAACACAATGGCCGGACTCATCGTCTCGGAGACTACGAAAACACCGTCGGTGATGGGATGAGTGATCTTTTCAATCGCGTCGATCGCCGGCAGGCATCGCAGACACTACAGAACTACATGATGGGTCGACTGCAGCTCATGCAGGGGAACTCCCGTGAGCGAACTGACGTGATGGCCAACCTGCAGCGCCTCTTCAACCAGCTCCATGGTCGCCGGGGACAAGAAGAAATGGCGCGAGCGATGCAAGAATGCCTTCAGCCTCCGACGGGCCAATCAATTCAGGATATCCTCTCTCAGCTCCAAAACTCCACCAGAGACCGAGGCTGCGGGGAACTCCCACCAGGCCAGGTCCGACTCAATAATAGCTCCGTTGATCAGAGTCAATTCCTTCTGAGGCGCAGACCCGACGGCCATTACCAAGCCCTGGTCAACATCTACTTCCGACAAGGCCCGGGTGCGACGATCTCGAATCAAGACATGATGAACCGGGCCAGGAGCTGCCTTGCTCAGGCCAACCTTAACATGCGCGGTCCGAATGGCCAGATGCTGGAGATCGTACTGGCGACTCCGGAAGAGGCAGGTCAAATCCCATGGTCCAACAGGCCGCGGGAAAGATGGGTAGACGTCGTGGGCCCTGGAGTAAGAGCGACGAGTTCTTCATTTAACTCTGACATCAATTGCTCAACAGTGACTCACGAGGTTCTTCATCACCTCGGGCTTTGCGATGAGTACGAAGACCGAGTTCCCTACACCGCGGGGTCGTCGGCGATCGCTCCGGCACGGAGTCCGAATGCACCGCTACCTCCGCTCGTGTATTCCTGTAGACCAACACCCGCCCGGGCCACGATCATGAATTACAACGACGCCTTCTTTGAACAAGCCGTCCCAACCACTGTGACCTGCAGTTGTAACTCGTCTCAGTGTCGCGCTGCCAGTCGTGGTGACGAGCGCATGCGCCAAGCTTTTTTCGGTGCAAAGTTCCTCGATCTTGTTCCACTGCGCTTGAGGGCCGGATGTGTCATGCAGCCGGGTAGTCCTGGTCCAATCCCTGGCGGAGCAAGTGTTTCGGTTACGCCTCAGTCACGATCGAGTGTCATCTACGATGAGTCTACGGTCGTTGTTGTTGGCTCTCGACCACAGATCACGACGCAGCGGAGGATCTGCACTTGCAGCCCCAACGATAACCCTTGTCTGGTGGAAATCGAGCTCCTTCAGAGAGTCGCTCGGAATCCGGGGTACACAAGTCAGTGCCCGATGTTCGAAACCCCCATGCCGGCTTCTCGTGGAGCTGGGCCTCGGGCCGTGGCGCGACCGAGTGTCTCGCTTCAGAACAATCAAGTGACGATCCAAAACCCACCCCGAGTTTCAAGCATGCTGGAGCCGAACCACTTTCACAAGATCCTTGAGGGGACCTGCACTGGCGGTCAATCTGCGGCTTACCAAACCTGTGCGGCTTACGCCTACACGAACTTCTGCTCTCAGATCCCCCCTCAGTGCCAGAATCCGGAGCACTTCCTAGGGAGCCGGCAGTAGCTCCTCGAACGTCCCAGCGTTCGGAGCACTTCTTGCCCCTCCATAGGATGAGCGCAGGTTTGCGTTTATCATGAGGTTGAGGAAACGGATTTACTTGGTAGTAAAATTCATGAAGGCATTCCTACTGACGATCAGCATGATCCTTTCGGTGGCCGCGGTAGCGGGCCCGGAAGCACGACGCTACCTTCAGCAGCAGATAGCGAGCGGGCGCATCGACCCAGCTCGCGCAGATCAGACCTTTGTTTTTAATCGTCAGCAGTACCGGCTGAGTGACTTCGAGCCGGAGGTGGGCCGCGGGTTACTCGAGCTCTTCGGCCGCAGCAACCGTGACCAGGCGAAGGTCACACTACAGAACTACCTCTTGGCCCGGGCCGAGGTTCTACGGAATACGGCTTCTCCTAAGCGCGCGGAGGTGATGGAGAACTTAAATCTTCTCTTCGATGTCGTCCATGGGGGGGCCGGCACCGTAGAACTCACCAAAGGGCTCGAGTGCCTTCCGGTTGAATCCACCCAGGATCGGACGGTGGCCGATCTTTTGAATGGGATTCGAGAAACGGAACGCTCTACCGGGTGCAGTGAGTTGGCACCGGGGCAACACCGACTCTTCGCGAGTGACTCACAAAATCAGTATACCTCCGGAAACTATCTCCTCCGGCGGCGAAGTGATGGAACCTATCAGGCCATGCTTCATCTGAACTTTGTATCAGACCGTGGTTCGGTCGCTCCTTCAGCGATGCTCGAGCGCGCTCAGGGATGCCTTCAGATCGCTTCCTCAAACATTCGCGGTCCAGCGGGTGAACGGCTTGAGATCGTTGCACTAGGGCAGGAGGACATCGCGCGCATCCCGGCCAGTGAGCGACCCTCTGCGAATGACATCTCTATCACCCCTGTGGGGTCTCGATCTTTTTCCCGCGCCTACGCTTCGAACATCGAGTGTCCGGTCATCGTGCACGAGGTGATGCACCTCCTCGGACTGTGTGACGAGTATCAGGAGCAAGCCACGGACATGGCCTCCAATAACTGGACCTGTCGGGTTGTCACGCGAGCACCCTCGATCATGCGGGAGCTGTCGGTTTTCGAACGCGCGATCCCAGCGACGGTGACCTGTGAGTGCACCTCCCCCCTTTGTCGCCGAGTCATGAATTCGAGTGACGAAAAGCTTAAGAAAATCTACCTCGGGCAGAGTCTCTCTGAGGTCGTGCCCCATGAGTTTCGCACGAGCTACTGCCGCGAACAGTCACTTCCCAGTGGTGGAATATCTCTTGCCCAATCGGGGGGAAGTCTCGTTGTCCAGTCACAAGACAATGGCATAACTCTCGAGGGGCGATCTCTTGGAGCGAGCACGACTCCTGCCACGCCGGAGGTCCTTCGACGCCGCATGACCTGCGTGTGCCCGGCCAACAACACCGGGTGCCTGGCAGAAGCGAGACGAATCGCTGACCGGGCCCTCGCTGGCCATCCGCGACGGGGTTGTCCATCCGACCTGACCTCTGCCCCTCTTGGGCCCGTCCCTGATCACAGGCCTCCTGGCTTTTCTTTTCAGAACAACCGCATCACCCTCGTCTCTCCGCCACTGTTACCAAGTGTTCTTCTCCCGAATCATTTCTATAAGATCCTCGAAGGAACCTGCTCCGGTGGGCGGTCCGCAGGGTACCAGGAATGCGCGAGTTTCGCTTACCGAAGTCCACCGTGCAACGTCCCAGATCGTTGCCGAGATGACAGTTTCTACCTCGGAGCCCATCGATGAAGTTCGTCCTGTGTTGCTTTTTATTCTTAGCTCCGGTTTTGCATGCAGCCAATCTAACCCACTACCAGAGTTCTCCTGAGGGGACCTCCCTGCAAACATTCTCCCTCTCAAAGAGTATGACCCAGACCCGACGAACCAATGCCTTCGATCGCTCCCTGAAGCTCCGGCTCGGGACCTTTGCCCTCGCTGGGGGTGAGTCCGTTGTGACGGAAGAGCGACTCGTGAACGGCATTTTAGCGCAGATCCAGACGGTCGAAGAGACTCTTCGACGAAGAGGCTCTAGCTTCAACGATCTCTCTCCGGTGAAACCTCACGGTGCATTTTTCATGGTTGAGAATTTTCGTGTCTCAGAAAGTTCTCGGATTTACCCTGAGTTGCTGAAGATCTTTAGGAGTCTTTCGTTGAAAAAATGGCGCCAGCTGGAAGGCATCCGGATCACCGATGACCTCAAGTCCCTAACGACGATCCGAGGCGGAAAAGAGGTCTCGACCCAGGCCTTTAGCTACGCCTTCCACTGCAACCGAGAAAGACCCCCGGGGTACTGCTTGTTTAAAGATCAGGGGATCCTTTTCGTGGACTAGGACCAGCAATTTTTGCCGCCGCCGCTGAGAATCGATTAATCCAACTTATAATGATCTTGAGCTAATCTTTCAGGATCAACGCCATGAAACTAATTTTTCTCCTCCTCTTGCTCTCGGTCTCCCAGCTGACCCTGGCGGTGACGATCAGCGAAGCGGTCAGTCGGACCGAGGGGATGATGAGTCAAGCATTCGTTCTCGGAGACCGCTCGACGTACCACAAGAAATCAAACTTCTTCGACCAGCAGAAAAACTACGTTCTCGGGGAGTTTAGTCTTGATAAATGGGAGTCGACGCGCGCGGAACAAAAAGTCCTCGAAGGAGTCCTCGCGAAGCTCCGGGCGGCGGATGAGATCCTTCGCGCGCAGGGCGGGAGCTTCAATCAGTTATCGAACGTGGAACCCCACGGAGTGTTCCTTCTTCTAGAAGACTTTCGAGTCGCTCCCGGATCGGACCTCTACCCGGAACTCAGAAAAGTCTTCGATGCGCTTCTTCAGAAAAAATGGACCCACCAGGACGGCGTGATTCTTTCGGAAGATCACAAGTCAGTGACGATGGTGAAGGGCGGAAAAAGCATCGAGTCCAAGGCCTTCGATTTTGCCTTCTCCTGTAGCAAGCGGACCGCGCCCGCTCACTGTTATTTTAAAGATCTGGGCATGATCTACGTCCAGCAAGTGAAATGACGGATTCCAAACTTTTCCTCCGCCCGGGAGGACTTCGGAAAGTTCGTAAATGATACCTCTGTTGATGGCCCTTCTGTTTTTTTCATCGGTGCGAAGTTTCTCCTCGAGCAATGCGGAGTTCATGCGCCGTCAGTTGAGCACCGATGACCGAGCGATCGAACGGAATCTCCCCACTATTATTTCACGCCTCGGACCCCAAGACCTCCCTCAGTTTGCTCAGAACTACATGCTCGCAAGGGCCAATCGACTCCGAAACGGGGGGCCCTCCGAGCAGGAAGCGATTCGTCGGAACCTCCACCAGATGTACAATCGGATCCACGGCCTTCGAGGTTCGGAAGCCTCTCAGTCGAGCTCCGATGAATGTACCCAAGAACCCGCGAACCAAACGATCGTCGATATTCTGGCCCATCTGGAGCGGACTGAGCGCGGAAGTCGGTGCGGAGAACTCTCACCTGGACAGCACCGGACCTTCCCGCGCAATGACTTCGGCATCGGTGGTCATGTGCTTAAACGTCGGCAAGACGGAAACTATCAAGCCGTGATAGGTATCGATTTCCAGCAGACGGCAGGAGCTTCAATTTCGAACGAAAACATGTTCCGGAGAGTCCAACAGTGCCTGCGAAGATCATCCCCGGCCATGCGGGGACCGGATGGTCGAACGATTGAGCTCATCGCCGCATCCCCCGCGGATGTCCAACGACTGCCGTGGGGCGAGAGGCCGCTCATGAACAACATCTCCATCGAGTCGCCTAGTTTTCGCTCCAACGCACTCGCCTACCAATCTGACATCGACTGCGCCACCGTCGTTCATGAGGTCCTCCACTTGATGGGTCTTTGCGATGAGTACGAGGAGCAAAGCCAAGAGTTGAGTCAACGCTATGCTTGCCGCGTTGTCGTCCGGACACCTTCTATCATGCGCCGCCAAGAGGAAGTGTTCCCGCGGGCCGTGAGGACGGCGATGGCGTGCCGGTGTACGAACACTCCCTCGTGCCGCGGGATCATGAACAGTTCAGATTCGAACCTTCGCCAGCGATTCCTTTCTGCGGAAGCCCCGCAGATTCTCCCCATCGACTTCCGGCGTGACCGCTGTCAGGTCCTATCGTATTCAGGGCCTCTCACAGAACCGTCGAAGAACCTCGTTCTTCTCCCGCACTCGAATCCGAACTACATCGTCATCGACTCCCGGAGCATGGGATACGTCAACCAAGCTCCGTTTCATGTCCTTGGGCGCAACAAGATTACCTGCTTCTGTCCTCCGGATGACAGAGTCTGCGCGGACACCATCGGCCGCATCAGGGCCGACATCCAGAACCCTCCACCCCGTAACGAATGCCCCGACAACACTGAAACGGATACGACACTCACTGACGAGTTAAACGCTTCCGGTGCCTACCCTGCTAATGGGACGATGAATAATGGCTCCCTTGTCTTGATCTCTCGACCGACCATCCCTTCCTTGCTTCACCCGTCGCATTATCACAGGATCGTTGAGGGGAACTGTCCGGGAGGCCGCTCCGCGAACTATAGTCAATGTGCCGAATGGGCCTACCGAGGGACGAACTGCAATCCACCTCGGCAGTGTCAGGATGATTCCTTTTACCTCGGGATATCTCAGTGAGAAGGTCCGCTCTGTTTTTGATGCTAACCATGAGTCCTGGTCTTCAGGCGGTGACGCTCTCCCAGGCGATCAGCCTCACCGAGGGTTCGTCTTACCAAGGCTTCGAGCTCAAAGAGAAAGTGCTCTATAAGAAGAAGTCCAACTTCTTTGATAAGAACAGAGACTACACTCTTGGCACTTTTGAGCTCGAGAAGGGAGAGGTGATTGCGGGGGAGTTGAAAGTTCTGGAAGCTGTGCTGAAGAAACTAAAATCTTCCGACGAGCTCCTCCGTCAAGGAAACACAAGTTTCAATCAACTTTCCAAACCGGCGCCTCACAGTTCATTCCTTCTTCTCGATGAGTTCCAGATTACCCAGGGATCAGACCTCTATCCGGAGCTCAAAAAAGTTTTCGATGTGCTGGCGACGAAGAAGTGGTCGCTCCAAGAGGGCATGAAGTTGTCGGCCGATTTGAAGCACATGACGAAGCACAAGTACGGTGTCGCAACAGCTCCGGAACCCTTCAGTTTTAGTTTCGCCTGTAGCAAGGTCCGTCCTCCGGCCTACTGCCTCTTTAAGGACCTCGGTATTCTCTACGTAGAATGAAAATAAAAAAGCCACCTCGAGGGTGGCTTTTCGATGAAAGGTTTTTTCGACCTTAGAATTCGTCGGAATCGTATTCAGACTTGATGGTGTGCTTGACCTTCCCAGCGGCGATTTCGCGCAGAGCGGTTACGACTTCTTTGTTCCGGCTCTTGACCTGAGAATCGTCACCTTCCCGGAGCTGCTTCACGCGCTTCGCTGTCAGATGAACAAGTTCGTAGCGGTTTTCGACGTGCTCTAAACAATCTTCGACGGTGACTCGTGCCATAGGAATACCTCTTAAGGGGGAAGTGAAACTTCATTTTTAGAGGATTAGGCGAGTTCTGTCAAAGAGCTTTTAAGCGTTTGCTGCAGCGCACTGATTAGGATAATGAAGCGCTTAGCTATCTTCGCCCGCCTGACCATACATGAGAGCAATTTCCGACTTATACCGCTCAGTGACCACTTTTCTTTTAATCTTAAGGGATGGGGTGAGGAAGTTATCCGTAGAAAATTCCTCCGTAATGATGGTGAATTTCTTGATGCTTTCGAACTGGGCCAGCTCTGCGTTTACTTCCTGGATTTCCTTTTGGATGAGTTCACGCACTTTCGGATTTCCTGCCAGGTCGATCACAGAACAGTCTGACGGAAGACCAAGGTCTTCGAGCTTACTGAGGAAGCGTTCTTTTTCAATTCCGACCAGGGCCGTGAGGAAATTCCTCCTTTCCCCAATGACGACTAACTGGGAGATGTGAGGCTTCGTCTTCGCCAGGTTTTCAATCTTCTGCGGGGCGACGTTCTTCCCGCCGCTGGTGATGATGATGTCTTTCTTCCGATCCGTGATCCGCAGGTACCCGTCCGGAGTGAATTCTCCGATGTCCCCCGAGTGAAACCACCCGTCTCTCAGGGCCTCTCGAGTCGCGTCCGGGTTCTTGTAGTACTCCTTAAAGAGCGCTTCGGTTTTGATGAGAATCTCTCCGTCATCGGCGAAAGAAAATTCCACATCACCCATCGGCCGTCCCACCGTTCCTGGCACCTGCTTGGCGAGGGGATTGAGGGAGCAGGGAGCGATCGTTTCCGTCAGACCGTAGCCCTCGAGGATGGTGAGGTTCGCATAGCGTAGAAACTTAATGATCTCTACCGCAAGAGGGGCGCCACCCGAGACGAAGTAGCGAATCCTTCCCCCGAAGCGGTTATAGATCTTCGAGAATACGATGCGGTTGGCGAGCGTGTACTCGATGATCTCCGCGGCACTCGGCGAGAGGTCCTTATCGATCTTCGCGAAGTAGCGCTCGGCGACGCCGAGGGCCCACTTAAAGGCCTGCTTCTCGATGACGGACCCTTGGGCGATCTGATCTCGAACCTTCGCGTAGATTTTCTCGAAGATCCTCGGAACGGCGATCATCACCGTGGGTCTCACGACGGCGAGGTTGTCGATGAGTCTTTCGAGGGATTCGGCGTAGACCGCTTGCCATCCGAACACCAGCGGCAGGAGTGAATCACAGCGCCCCAGGACGTGAGACAGCGGGAGAAACACCAACGTCCGGTCGTTCGAATTGAAGGCCGTTTTGATCGTCGCCTCGACGTTCAGGAGCATGGTTGTGAGAGCATGCTGAGTGACGACGGCGCCCTTGGGCTCTCCGGTTGTCCCGGAGGTGTAGATGATGCTCGCCAGTTCTTCGGGCTGTTGGTTGGCGATGCAGTTCTCGAGAAGATCCGGATGCGATCGCAGCTCATCGCTCCCGAGCCGGAGCAGTTCGCGGTACGTGAAATACGGATACTGGTTTCGGATCTTCTTCAGGGAGTCTTCAGGGAGCTCAGCGATGGAAAGGACAACCTTCAGGTTCTTCCAGGTGCCGAGCACGGGAAGCACTTTCTCGAGCTGCTTCTCGTTCTCGACGATCAGCACACTCGCATCTGAATGCTGGAAGATGTAGTCGACCTCTCCGGCGGTGTAGCTCGGATAGACCGGCACAACACAGCAGCGCGACAGCATGATCCCCATGTCCAGGAGGTGCCACTCTTTGCAGGTCTGGGCAAGGATGGCCACCTTGTCTCCAACGGCGACGTCGATTTTTTTAAACCCGGCCACGAGGACTTCAATGGTGTTTTTGTAGTCGCTGAAAGACTGGCCTTTGACCTCGTTGTTCTCAATCCAGCCGATGGCGTGGCGGTCCGGTGTCTTCTGGACCCTATGCTTGAGTAATCTTCCAATCGTTCTTGGTCCCTGCACCATGGAGTATCCTTTTTCCTTCACGTCGCACCATCGCCTCATAGAATTCGGAAAGTTACACTTGCGATGTGCGGTCCTTTACTTGCTTATCGGAAAGCATGAAGACCCTTATTATAGTTTCGAAATGCCTTCGAGTCACGGAATTCAACTCCCTCGAGAGCTCCTATGAGTTTCACTTCCGCGGTGTCTTCCTAGGAGAAAGCCTCCGGGGCGTGCAGCTCCGAGGCCCGCCTGACCTTCAAGTTCAGCGGGGGGGCGAATACCTTCTCTACGTCCAGTTGGTCTGTCTTGAGGACGGACTGTTGAGAGGTCGGATAATTAAAGTGAGGCCTTTAGGGGAGTGCGTAGATAGGAGCTAATCGACGTTGATGGCAACGTGGTCACCGATCATGAATTGGTTGAGCTCGAACACCGGGGCGTCTTCTTTTTCATACGCATGGACCATCGCGATCGCCGCATCCGGAGAGGAGTGGATCACTTTGAGTTCACCGATCTTCACTTTGTAGTTCACGCGTTTCTTATTGTCGTAAGGGTTTTGCACGGAAACAATCCTGAAGACATCGAGGACGCTGTCTTTGTTCACACCCTGAGCGGTCCCAAGGTTCACGTAGTAGTTCTTTCGAACCACTTCGTTCTCGAACCCCATCGGGAGGTCCTGGGCGAGGCTAAAGATGACGTAAGAACGTGCGTGAATCTCGTGTGAGAAGAGGAAAAATAAAAAGAGGGTCAGGGCCTTCATCGGATCCTCGCAGGGTGATTCCTTTTGGCTTATCGTCGGACACCGGCAGAAGTTTACGGGGCCCAGGGCCGTAGCCTTCTCCGACGAAAGAGGTCGTCCTTTCCTACTTCCCCACAACTCGGAGGTATTTGACATTGTTATAGATAATGTCCGAGTAGCGGAAGTTCTTTAAGTAATCGTGGTAGAGGATGTAGTTCCGGGAGTAGTACTGCATCGTCCAGGGCAGATCCCGGTGGATGATGTCTTCGAGGTTTCGCATCAATTCGAACTTCCGATCCCCGTCCTCGAGCTCCCGAAGTTCATTGAACAGTCGATCGTACTCCGGGTTCGAGTACTGGGAAGAGTTTGGTCCCGGTGGGAAGTGTGCTGTGGTCAGGAGCTGAAGAACATTTTCGGCGTCCGGATAGTCGAGCACCCAGCCGCCTTGCCAAAACTGCAGATCTCCGCTCCGGGACTTCTCGAGGAAAGCAGGGAACGTGTTGAGGCGCACTTCGACTTCGATCCCGAGATTCCTCAGCTCCTGCTGGACGAACTCCCCCATTTGGCGCTTGCGCGTGTCGGCCCCTCGGACGTCGTAGATCAGCTTCGGAAGGCCCTTCCCATTCGGAAACCCGGCCTTCTTGAGGTACTCCTTGGCGAGAGGAAGGTCATACTTGTAGGGCAGGTCCCTCGAGGGCGAGTACCCAGCGATCCCTGGAGGATAGATCGAGTTCGCCTTCTGGGCGATGTTGTAGGTAAAGAGCTCGATGTACTTATCAATGTTAACTCCGTAAGCGATGGCCTTCCGGAGGTTCAGGTTCTTCCCGAGGAGAGGGTCCTTCATGTTGAACGAGATCCACCAATAGATCAGAGTCGGTGACGCCTGGAGGTTGATGCTCTCCTTCGTGATCTCTGGCTTGAGCTTCCCTTCTGGTGTCAGTGCCAGCGGATACTGATCTTTCATGAGGTTGACCAGGTCGATTTTGCGGGCCATGAAGTTGAGCCACTCCGTCTGGGTTTCTTCGATCACCCGGAAGTGCACATTTTTCACGAACGGTAGTCTGGCGCCGGCATCTTTCAGAAGACCTTTTTCATGAGCGAAGCGATCGCCCTGCGAGGGGTAAACGCTCGCAGTGTAGGCTTCATTCTTCGTCAGCACCACTTCTTGGGAGGGATTGTACCTCGTGATGATGTAGGGCCCCGTGCCGACGAACTTATCCCGGAGGTCGTTCTGCGCACGCCGGATCGCCTCCTCTGGCACGGGGGAGGTGAAGCTCATGCCCATGGCCCAGAGGAGCTGCGGGTAGGGCCTCAGGAGCTCAATTACGAGAGTTCTGTCGTCCGGTGCGGACACACCGCTGATCGGTTCCTGGAAGAACTTTTCGAGGTTCGTTCCGACTTTTTCGCGCCATTCGCTGAGACCTTTTATCTTCTGGTCGACGAGCCACAGGCCCTGGGACCTCGTACCCTGAAAGGCCAGCCGCTTGATCTGGTTGACGAAGTCCTGCGCCGTCACCTCCCGATCTTTTGGGAGGAGTTCCGAGGGATGATAGCGGATTCCTTTCTTGATTTTGAAGGTGTACTTCAGTCGGTTCGTTGACACGGCCGGGAACCCATCCGCGAGAAGGGGTCGCAGGGTATACGGTCGCTTGAGGTACTCGATCTCGTAAAGAGTCTCGTAGACCTGCATCAAGGGCTGAAAACAAATCGTATCGTAACAGTTGGCCGGATCAAGCGTCGAAATATCTGCGCTGAGAGAGATGTCGATTTGGTCTGAGTTCTGTCCTCGCTTCGTGCAGGCACAGCTGATGACTAAGAGTGCGAGTAGTGCGAGCTTCACGCCAGCACTTCCGTGACGGCCTTCAGAAGCTCATTAAGTTTTCCGGCGTCCCCCGACCCCTGGGCATTGTCGGCCTTCCCGCCTCCCCGGCCCTGGACCAAGGGCATGACCTGTTTCAGCGTCGCAGAACAGTCGATGCCCGTGTTCAACCGGTTCGTTTTGAGGATGAAGGACACTTTGTCTGCTTCTACGGCGTAAAGGAAGAGAATCCCCTTCGGGAACTTATCGACAAAAATGTCTCCGAGCTTTCGCATGTTCGCCGGGTCCGCACTCGGGGCCTTGGCGATGGTGAGCGTCAGACCCCCGTTCGCTGGCCGTTGATCCGTGAAGAGAGTCTCCGACTCGAAGGCCTGGAGCTTATCGTTCAGGGCCTCGAGCTGCTTTCCTTTCTCTCGGACGTCCGCTTGTAGGGCAGTGATCTTCTCGAGCACTCTCTCGTCCTTGGCAGCGAAGAGCTTCTCGACGTCGCCGAGGATCTTTGACCGCTGCAGAAGGTAGTCCACGGCGGTGTTCGACGTGATGGCCTCGATCCGGCGCACCCCAGACGCGAGGGAGGTTTCCATGAGGATTTTAAAGAGACCGATCTCGCCGGTGTTGGAGACGTGAGTCCCACCGCAGAGTTCGCAGGAGACCTCCCCCATGGTGAGAACGCGGACTCGGTCACCGTATTTCTCACCGAAGAGGGCCATGGCGCCTTTCTTCGTGGCTTCATCCTTGGTCATCTGTGCCGCGGACACTGGTAGAGACAGGGCCACGGAAGCATTCACGAGCGCTTCCACTCTGGCGATCTCCTCGGGCCTCAACCCTTCAGAGTGTGTGAAGTCGAAGCGCAGGCGATCGGGCCCGACCGACGAGCCCGCTTGCTTCACGTGGGGTCCCAGCACCTTCATGAGGGCGCTCTGGAGGAGGTGAGTGGCAGAATGGTTTCGTTTGGTCAGCTCTCGTTCGAGATGGTTGACCTTGAGCGTGTACTGCTCACCAACGGTGAGGGCATCGGCGTCCGGAGAAACGTGGACGTGAAGACCGTCGACCGGTTTCTGGGTGTCCGACACCGATGCGAGTTTTCCTTCGCTCGAGTGAATTTCTCCTTTGTCTCCGACCTGCCCACCGCCCTCTCCGTAGAACGGAGTTTTGTCGAAGACAAGGTAGAACAACCCATCGACCTCTTCCTTCGCGATGAGTTTTGCGCTCCTCGTGACCTCTTCGTATCCCGTGAAGACGGTCTCGCCGTGCTTCTCTTTGATGCCGTAGAAAACTTTTACGTTGTCCTCTTTCACCGCGAACTTGGAGCTCTTCTTCGAGAGCTCCTTTTGCTTCGCCATCGCCGCCTCGAAGCCCGCCGAGTCGAGCTCGAGGTTTTTTTCCCGGAGGATCACCTCGGTGAGGTCGAGGGGGAATCCGAAGGTATCGTAGAGCTTGAAAGCGACGTCGCCGGCGAGTTTCTGCCCCCGCGGGAGCTTGGCGAGTTCTTCATTGATGAGGGCCAGGCCCGTGTCGAGAGTCTTCCGGAACTTTTCTTCTTCGAGCCGTAGGAGCTTCTCGGCGAGAGCGACGTTCGAAGCGTTGTCCGGATACTCTTCACCCAGGGACTCTACCACCGCTGGGATGAGCCTGAAGAAGCTTACGTCCTTGAGCCCGAGGAGTGAGAGGTGACGAACGGCGCGGCGGATGATTCTTCGGAGCACGTAGCCCCGCCCGTCGTTGGAAGGAATGACTCCGTCCGTGATGAGCATGGTGGCCGAACGGATGTGGTCGGCCACCACCCGGAATGAGCCTTTCTCCGACTCCGAAGACGTCGTGTAGTAGTTCTTCCCAGAGAGTTTCCCGATCGCTTCCATGATCGGCGCGAAGATGTCCGTGTCATAGTTGTAGTATTTGCCCTGGATCACGGCGGTCACGCGCTCGAGGCCCGCACCGGTGTCCACCGAGGGCTTCGGGAGAAGTTTCCGCTTGATCTCGTCGCCTTCTTTGTACTTCTCGTACTGCATGAAGACGAGGTTCCAGATCTCCACGTAGCGGCCCTCGTCGTCGATCTCCTGTTGACCCGGTTGAATCCCTGCCGCTCGCTCTGGGCCGTGGTCGAAGAAGATCTCCGTGCAGGGCCCGCAAGGACCGACGTCCCCCATTTCCCAAAAGTTCGTCTTGTCACCGAGTTTAAAGATCCTCTCCCGCGGCAATCCCATCTCAAAGTGCCAGATGTTTAAGGCCTCGTCGTCCGACTCATGGACAGTGACGAGGAGTTTCTCTTTCGGAATCTTCAGCTCGACGGTCAGGAGTTCCCAGGCGAACCGGATGGCGTCTTGCTTGAAGTAGTCGCCGAAGGAGAAGTTCCCGAGCATCTCAAAAAAAGTATGGTGCCGCGCTGTGAAGCCGACGTTTTCGAGGTCATTATGCTTCCCCCCGGCCCGGACACACTTCTGGATCGTCACCGCCCTCCGGTTGGTCGGGTTCGCTTTCCCGGTGAAAAAATCTTTGAACTGGTTCATCCCCGCGTTCGCGAACAGAAGCGTCGGATCGTTATGGGGAACGAGGCTCGAAGATTTATGTTTCTGATGACCGTTCCGGGTGAAGTAACTGGAGAAGGCATTTCGGATTTCTTGAGCGCGCATAGATCCTCTTGAGAGTTAAAATTGCCTCAAAAGGTTACCATAGGCCCTGGTTTGCTGCTAGCGAAACAAGGAAGTTGCGCTGCGGCTACAGGACTCCCTGAGTGCCCATATCAAAACCGTTCGCTTGGAGAGTTTCGGAGGAATGTGCTGGAGTCTCTTCAGTCAGCACCGACTGTTCTTCTCCGAAGGCACCCGCAGTCACCGCGGGGGCCACAGCTTGTGGCAGGTGAGAGAATCGGAGCCGCGTTCCCTCGAGCGGTCCATTCGTGAGAGTCACGATGTAGGCGTTTTCATCGGCCTGGTACATGAGGCCCGAGTAGACCATCCCCTCATAGTCGTACTGAAAAACATTCCCGGTCAGTTCCGCATAGGTGACTGAGATTTCCTCTACTCCGGGGAGAGAGACGGTGAGATTTTCAATGACTCCGTTGGTGGTGGTGATGGTTCCTTGAAAGTCCGAGCTCGGGAGCGGTTTAGGCCAGCGCGTGGGATTCAAGGCTTCCGTTAGGGGGAGCACGAGATCTGCCGTGATGGCCGGGGCCGGTTCGTCCTGTTCTTCCCTTTCGGTGCTTGGCAGGGCCCGTTTCACCGTGGGTGATGGTGCCGGATCGTCTTTTGCACTCAGCTTCGTCCAAGCCTTCGAGCCTGCGAGATCTCTCCCGGGGAGAGTCACTCCGTAGATCTCATCCAAGCGCTTACTTGAATGAGGCCCAGCTTGGATGCTCGTGTCTGCGTTGATGACGACGGCGTTGTACGTCCCCACTAAAGCAAACGCTGCGAGAAGGCCAAGGATGGGTGAATGATTCTGGTGCGTCGACATGGTGATCTCCCGTTTCCATTCAGTAAGCAATCGGGGTGCCAGACCCCTCCAAGGCCAAAGGGTCGAAGATCCGAAGACACCTGAAAAAAGTTCGTACCAGTTCCGATGGGGGTGTCTACGGTTTAGACACTCCCGGAGCCGGGGGAGAAATTGATTGAAGAAAATGGCCGAGATCTCCGATCAGATCCTCATGAAAAAAATCAAGGTTTCCATTCTGTTTTGCTCCGTTGCTCTTACCGTTAGCGCGCTGGCGGAGACCGGAAGTTGCTTCATCGATGAAAGCAACCAGATCCGTGCCGAAGCCGGGGCCCAGTTCTTCGTAAAGGTGAGGAGCGGCGGTAACCTGCCGGAGCTCCTTAAATCGACTTTCGGGGGTGACGCCATCACTCAGGATCTCATCACCAAAGTTAAAATGATGAACCAGTCCTACCACTACCAGGTCAACAAAGAGGTGCCACTCAAGGTACCTCAGGACTTTGCCCTCGAGCTCTCTGCGAAAGACAAGGCCTACATCCTCCCAAGCTGCGAGGTCCTTCCGTCGGACATTGACCTTGGCTCTTACGCCGAAGAATAGCGCCGTCGTCGCCTCAAAATCCATCGTGCCCAAATCTTCACCTCGTGCTATAAATCCCCTAAAAAAATTTCATGAGGAGAAACTATGTCTGTTGATCTCAAGGCCGTTAAAAATGCTCTGACTTGGAGATACGCCACCAAAGCTTTCGACCCCTCTCGGAAGATCTCTCCCGAGGCCTGGGCCGTGCTTGAAGACGCATTGGTGCTCGCACCGTCATCTTACGGTCTTCAACCCTGGCAATTTCTTGTGATCGAGAACTCGGAAGTCCGGCAAAAACTTAAGGCTGTTTCTTGGAACCAATCCCAGGTCACGGACGCCTCCCACTTTGTGGTGCTCACCACTCTTCGCGATGTTTCTGCCGACTACATCAAGGGCTTTATCCGCCGGAACATGGAGGTCCGCAATTTGGCGCATGACTCCTTCGCGGGCTACGAGAATATGATGATAAAAAACATCGTCGATGGCATGGAGAAGACGACGATTCGTACCTGGAATCATCGGCAGGTTTACATCGCGATGGGCTTCCTTCTTGAGACGGCCGCATTGCTAGAGATCGACACTGTGGCGATGGAAGGTCTTGATCCGAAGGCCTATGACCGCTTGCTGGGTTTGGAGCAAAGTCCTTACGAAACGGTTGCCGCCGTTGCTCTTGGCTACAGGTCTGCGGATGACAAAAATCAGTTCGCGCAAAAGGTTCGCTTCCCGAAAGATCAAGTCATCAAGGTTATCCGCTAGTCGTTGGCGGAGGCGCCATGGGTAAAGTGTTTGGAGAGAGTTCTCTTCGCTTCCTCGAACCCGTGGCCCTTAGAAATCAGGTACCGTAAAACCTTGTCGCGAAGCTTATATTTAAGCACCGGATCTTTTGGGATTTCCTGTGACCGTAGTTTCTTTGCGACAAGTTTTTCAATCGAGTCCTCATCTGAGAAACCTAGTTCTTTGGAGCAGAGCTCGAATTCCGAATCTACGAATTCGAGCTTCTCTTGAGAGCCACGCCGTCGAATCTTCTCTTCTGATTCCCCTTTGAGCATCCACTTACGGATGAACAGTCTCCGGTAGCTCTCTTCCCGGAGGAGCCCACGCTCTTTGAGTGCGCCGATGACTTCGTCCACTTCGTGGGGAAGATTATCTTTCTTTGAACGAAGCTTTTGCCGGAGCTTGTATTCCGAGTAGTCCTGCCTGGCGAGGAGGTGAATCGAATAGTTATAGATACGTTGGTTCATAAAATGTAGTGGGCCGCACACAAGAAGGGCCTCTTTCGAGGCCCTTCTTGAAAGAAAAATCTTACTGTTTTAATGCTTTCTTTGCCGCCGCTTTTTCTTCTTTGATCTCTCCTGTGGAGAGGTCAATATGAGAAGTGTCTCCCTTCGTGATCCCGTGCTTGACGAGAACCTTATGGCGAATTTCGGCCATCATTTCAGGATTATTCCGCAGGAATTCTTTCGACGCCTCTCGGCCCTGGCCAACTTTCTGATTATTATACGAGTACCAAGCACCGGCTTTTTCGACGATACCTTCGTTAGCAGCTACGTCCAAAAGGTCTCCCTCTTTCGAGATGCCTGAGCCGTACATGATATCGAACTCGACTTCCCGGAAAGGAGGAGCAACTTTGTTCTTTACGATCTTGACCTTAGTCCGTGAACCGATGACTTCGTCTCCATCCTTAAGAGCACCTGTCCGGCGGATATCCATCCGGACCGACGCGTAGAATTTGAGAGCATTGCCACCCGTTGTTGTTTCTGGGTTTCCGAACATGACACCAATCTTCATCCGTAATTGATTGATGAAAATGACGGTGCAATTGGAACGAGCAATGGAGCCCGTAAGTTTTCTGAGTGCTTGTGACATCAGGCGAGCTTGCAGACCCATGTGAGAGTCACCCATGTCTCCCTCGAGTTCTGCCTTCGGTGTCAGGGCCGCTACGGAGTCAACGATTAAGAGATTAACTGCACCTGATCGCACCAGCATGTCGGCGATTTCGAGAGCCTGTTCTCCTGAATCTGGTTGAGAGATCAGAGTGTTCGGAATGTCTACACCGAGCTTGGCAGCGTAGGCCGTATCGAGCGCGTGCTCAGCGTCGATGAACGCCACGGTTCCACCGGTCTTCTGGCATTCCGCGGCAATGTGAAGAGTGAGTGTTGTCTTGCCCGAAGATTCTGGTCCGTAGATTTCTACAATCCTGCCCTGTGGAATCCCGCCGACTCCTAACGCGAGATCAATCCCGAGTGAACCGGTCGAGATCGCTGGAATCTTCTCCGCTGCTTCAGCGGAATCAAGACGCATGATGGCGCCTTTACCGAACTGCTTTTCAATGGTTGAAAGGGCCAGGTCGAGTGCCTTTTTCTTGTTGGCGGTATCCGTCGTGTTGGGGTGATTCAGGGACATGAGGTTCTCCTTCTCTCGCTATGATAAATGGTCTATGGAGTGGTGATTTTTATGTTTCAACGCTAACACCCACCCGTGTCTTCGACAACGCTTTTCATGCAATTTTTACGGAAAATTTACGGATGTCTAAGAAATTGAAATGCTTATCCAAATGCAGAGTTGCGTTATAAATAATTCCGAACAAAATATGCAATAATTCCTGCGTACACCCCACTTACTACGTCGTCCGTGATGGTTCCAAAGCCGTGGTGAAGGCGGTCAAAATAAGAGGCTGGCCAGATTTTAATGATGTCGAAGAGGCGGAAGAGTCCGAAGACTAAAAAGAGATCGGGGAATGCAACGGATTGGACGAAGGCCCAAGTGATGAGCATGCCGATGACCTCATCGATGACGATCCATTGAGGGTCATGAAGGTGGTATTTTTTTTGAACCTGCTCGGTGACGATCACTGCTGTGGCATAAAGGGTGACCACGAGAGCGATTAAACTATAGATATTTATTCCGAGGGTGTTCAGAAGGAATATCAAAGGAAGTGCCGCGAGGCTTCCCACTGTCCCCGGGGCCTTCGGTGCTTTCCCCGAGTAAAACCAGGAAAGAAATAGAACCACAGGCAGGGACGGACGAGGCACGGAGCTTACAACTTTTTGCTCTTTCATAGGATTTACGCTAGTTTTGAGTTTCTCACACTCTAAACGTACGACAAGAGATTGGCAAAATATGGCCCACCGACCTCCTTACCTTGCCGACTACGCTTTTAACTGGGAAACGTTCGACGTCGTCTGCAGCGGTAAATCCTCACTGGACGCGACCAACTACCTCACCGAGCTCCATGACAAGCATCAAGTCGCTAACTTCCTGTACGGCTACGGCTTCGACATCTCTGACCCCATCGAGAGCGCGGAGCTCTTCGGGATTTGCCAAGAGGCGATCCAGTTCATCAAGCGGTACTTCCTTCGGGAGGGGAACCCCGAGGGGCTCGATCTGAAGGTTCCGCACTACCTGTTCTCGATTACAAACATCTCCGAACTCTTCCTTGCGGCTACGGGACATTCGTCGGCCAAGCTTAAGACCGAAGAGCAGCTTTGGGCGGGGGTGGTCCTCAAGGTCATGCACACCCTTCTGCATACGGACAAGGACCTCCGGTACCGCTACTACTCAACCATCCAGCAGCAAATCTTCGACCGGTTCTACAAGTTCATCCACCGGGACGAAGAGAATCGACTGTTCCTCAAAAACGAGACGGGCACCTCCATCCCCCTCTACGACTTCCAGACGAAAGCGAAGAAGACCCGAGACTCGATCGTGATCAAGTTGCTCCACAAGCAGGAGAACGTGGCCGAGGAACTCTTCGATCGGATCGGCGTTCGGATCATCACCTACAATAAGCTCGACGCCCTTCGGGTGATCCGCTTCCTTCACCGCAACCATGTGATCATCATCAACAACATCAAGCCGAGCCGATCCCAGAACACGCTCGTTGACTTGCGGCTCCTCCGCCGGCGAATCTACTCGCTCTACAAAGAAGCGATCCGGGACCAGTACGCGGAGGAGACTTTTTATCAGCGCTTGAACGCCCTCATCGATGACTGCGGCCCACACCGAGGCCTGCAGGAAAATCGCCACACCCTGGATGAATACCGGGCGATTCACTTTACGGGTCGACAGCTCATCAAGTACCGAAACCCCTTCATGGCATCGTTTAACGAAGTCCGGAAGCAGGCCCTCAAGGACAAGGAGAACCCTGTGTCTCAGGCCCTCCTTCACCTCGACACGTCGGCGATTTCTCGGGACGTGCGCTTCTTCTATCCTTTTGAAGTCCAGATCACTGACTACGAGAGCCACCTGAAGAACACGCAAGGTGAGGCGTCTCATGTGGAGTATAAGAAGTCTCAGCTGAAGTCCGCGATGAAGCGGATCTTCCGTCCGATCATTGAGCTCAACGGCCTTCGGGTAGAGAACTAGGTACGGTTTCGGGCCGCGGCACGACGCTCACTTCGGTACCCTTCGTAGTCCATTCCTGTGGTTCTTCTCTACCCTGCCCTCGATCAACGCAATCGGATGAGAATTTGCTGTTCCTGGTTAAACCAAATGGCCAGATGGTTAGCCGCAGTACCGCCGGGCCGCACGTCAGTCCATGAGTCTGTTCTTGGATTATATTGATCGATTTTACTAAACCAGCTGTTGAGGTGGACCCGAGTCCAGATCCCAGGAGCGACCAGCTGGTTCGGGGAAACTAAAAGGTAGCGACTCCCGTCAACTCCGGCGTATTCTCCGGAACTGAGGTCGCCGCCAAGGGCTCCGAGGGCGTCGAGATTTCCGACGACGCCACCGCTCAGAATCCCAATTTTAGGAGAGACGAAGCTGACGAAGTTCGAAGCGGCCAGAATACCACGGATCCGAGCGTTGGCCCTATTCCATGCATCAGCTTCCGAATAGAGGCCCGTAGGGACGTTCCACGTGTTCAGGAGCCCGTTGAAGTATTGATTCGCATCGAAGAAGTCGTTACTTGCGAAATAGGCAAAGCGACGGACTCCTGAAGCCATCGCTAGGGCGGAACTCCAGTTTAACCAAACGGCGGGAGTGCAAAGGAAGCCCTGGCCGCTGGTGCCGCAGAAGTTTTGAAGGTAGAAGACCGCCTCCGTTTTTGTGCCCGTTCGGGATTCGATGAATCTACTGTTCTGCGTGAGGGCGACTCGGGAGGCACCGACACAGCTCTGCCCCCAAGCTGCAACGTAGGGGTAGAAGTCGAAGGCAAGGAATTCGGGCCTGACCTGCGCCATCGCCTGATCCACATAGGAAGCGTAGAGTTGCTGATGACCTAGGAGCCAAGACGGATGTATGAGGTCGCCGGATCCGCAGTCGATTCCCAGCGCGGCTGGTGAGGTATAGCTGATGTTATCCTTGGAATGAAATCCCGATGGGATCGTCACGAGCGGTAGAAGATTTAGGTAGAGGTCAAGGCCCGCGAGGGTTGGATCCCCACGGACACAGCGGGCCATTGCGCCCAGGAGTGGAAGATCTGCGAACACCGGTTCATCGAGGAGGTGGAGACCCCGGAAGGTTCCCGGGAACTCTGTTCGTAGCTGCCTGAGCAGAGGCGCGCGCCGGCTTAGAAATCTAGCGCAATCGAACGTTCCGTTCACCACACTATCCACGAAACTCCAGCGTTCTTGCGTAAAAAAGTATCCGCCGCGATTTTTGATCGCGCGGCCAATGAGCCTCGTCCCTGCATCCGTTGCTGACGGGATTAGGTAGGCGTCGCTACCGATGTTCTTTAAGGATGAGATGACCGTGTCTGCGGCTTTGGCATCGACCATGTAACGAACCTCGTTCGGGCGCGTTGAAAGAAGACCATCATCCATAAAGACAAACACAGACTCCGGCGGCAAGGGAGTCTTCGTCATCGCGCTTGCAGGAGGGCCAAACCCTAAGACAAGGAAAGAGAATAGGAGACCAGCCGAAACGTTTCGCATAAGACCTCAAAAAGCTGAAATCAATTGTGGATAGTCTATGTCGGCTATTCGTCAGATAAAATGAAGCACGTTCTTAAAATGTAAGTAAAATTCAATGATTAGGTAGGCTCAATGAGAGTGCCTTTGCAGGGGGTAATCCTTTGCTGCAAGAAAAGTTCTATGCGCTCATTGATAAGGTCCGGGTAGTCGGCCTGGGGGACGTGGGACCCGTCCTTGAGAAAGTAGGTCTCCGATTGCGGCAGAAGGCCCGCCAGAGTCCGCTGGAGATGGTTTGGGATGACATTGTCCTTGTGCCCACCAATCACGAGAGCAGGGATGGCCATCTTCTCAATGCTTCCGATGATGTTCTGGCGAGTCATCTCCATGAACAGTTGGTAGAACACTTCGGCGCCGAGCTGGCCCACGCGGTTCAGATAGATCTCGATGAATTCCTTCGAGACTTTACCGCGGTTAAATCCCGTGACATGGATCAGCTCACGGATCACCGGATTGAGGCCACCGGTGGCCCAGATTTTTTTTACCACTTCTGGGTACCGCTCGAGGCCGAGGGCGAAAACCGGGGCGACGAACTCCATCAGGTTCGTATCAAACATGATGTCCTTGACGCTCAGGAAGGTTCCGGAGATGAGCACCATTCCGGCGACGAGATCCGGCGCATCCTTGGCGACCTGGAGGCAGATATTGACTCCCATCGAGTGACCGAGCATGGTGGCCCGCTGGATCCCTAGAAACTGACAGAGGCCCGCCAGGTCCCGGGCCATTTGTGGGAACGTGAGCTTCTCGACCGCGTGGCCGCCGGTGGATTGGAAATGGCCTCGGTAATCGTGGATCAGAATCTGGTACCCGATGCGGTCGAAGTGCGCGGTCTGAAATTTCCAGTGGTGGTTTGAGCAGACGAGGCCGTAGTTAAACACGAGGACGGGTTTCGTCGGATCCACTTTGGTGAAGTTCTTCACGTAGAAGATCTGCTCACTGTCTTCGGTGCGAAAAAAGTTGGCGTCGCTGTTTTGGAACATGGTCACTTCTTCTGGAGTTGGGTTAGGAGTTCGATCACCGCGAGCTTGGACGAAGCCTCCTCGATGAGCTGTGCGAGTCGTCTTTCCATGAACTCTTTTTTGGACTCTCGCACGGTCTCACTGAACGCCAGAACCCGGAGAACCGTTCCGCCGATCGTCACTTGGTCTTTAGCCTTGAGTTTCCGGATCGTCGTGGCCCGTTTCCCGTTCAGGAGGTAGTGCTCCACCGCTCGCTGCGGGTGAAAGATCAGTTCTTGACCGACGACTTCGAGCATGGCGTGTGACGGAAGCAGGCCCGGGTCCAGGATCTTCAGGTCACCGGAGTCTGCGCCGAGGTAGATCTGGTTCTGGTGGTAGGTCATCGCAGCGATGACGTTCTGGTCCGGGCTCTCTAAAACTTCCAGCTGAATCATGCTTACCTCTCTAGATAGTATCGAGGATTTTCTGATCTTTTGCGAGCCTTTCGAGGTGCGGGGCCAGAAGCTCGGGCCTCGACTTCTGGAGGGCGTCAACGTCTCGGACGACCGCCTCGAGGATCGCCGAATGGGTCAAGAAATTCGCGAGCTTCTTGGTCGACGTTGTTCCCGATTGATCCACTCCGAAGAGGTCACCCTCTCCCCGGAATCGCAGGTCTTCTTCGGCGATGACGAACCCATCGAGGTTTCGCTCCACCACCTGGAGCCTCTGCAGCGCCTCCGGAGGCAGGTCTTTACTGAGAACGAGGAAGCAGAAGCCGGGCCTATCGCCGCGGCCGACGCGGCCCCGGAGCTGATGGAGCGATGAGAGCCCGAAGCGTTCCGGATTGTAGATACTCATGATCGTAGCGTTGGGAACGTTGATGCCCACCTCGATGACACTGGTGGCGACGAGGACGTCGACGCTCTTGTCTCGGAACGCCCGGACGGTGGCTTCTTTTTCTTCGGCCTTGAGTTGTCCGTGGAGCATTTCAACCCGGTATCCCGAGAAAAGCTCCTGGTACTTCTTGGCGTTCTCTTTGACGCTTTGAAGGTCTGCCGTTTCGCTCTCATCGATCGCCGGAAAGACGAAGTAGGCCTGCTCTCCAAGAGCGAGCCGGCTTCGCACGAAGTCGAGGTACTTGGAGTAGTTCACGGGTTCAGTGATCCGCGTCTTGATCCCGCGGCGGCCGGCCGGCATCATGCGGATCGACGAGATGTCGAGGTCTCCGTACTGGGCGAGACTCAGCGTCCTCGGGATGGGCGTCGCCGTCATGATGAGGCTATGGGTCCCGGCACCTTTGGCCACGAGGCGAAGCCTTTGCTCCACCCCGAACTTATGCTGTTCATCGATGACCGCGAGACCAAGCTTGGCGAAGGTCACAGTGTCTTGGAAGAGCGCGTGGGTGCCGATCACGATCTCCGTCTCTCCACTGGCCAGCCGCTTAAGGATCTCTTTTTTTTCTTTGGCCTTCGTTGATCCCAACAGGAGCTCGAGATTCAGCGCCGGGTTCAGCGCACGGAAAGACTCGTAGTGCTGAGTCGCGAGGGTCTCCGTGGGACACATGAGTGCTACCTGGAATCCCGCCTTGTTCGCGACCCGGGCGGCGAGGAAGGCGACGATGGTTTTCCCACACCCCACATCCCCCTGGACCATCCTCATCATCGGCGAGCCCGAGCGAAGGTCAGTGACGATGTCCTGGAAGACCTTCTTCTGGTCTTCGGTGAGTTCGAAGGGAAGATGATTGACGAGGTCCGCGACGCGGCCCTCGTCCACGCCGAGGACCGGCGCCGCCTTCTTCTTGATGAACTTGCGACGGGCCTGGATCTTCAATTGATCGATGAGGAACTCTTCATAGACCAATCGTTCCTCGGCCGCATCCCGCAGCTTCAGAGTGAAGTCCTCTGGTGCGACCTTCCCATGGATGATCTTAAACGCCTGGCCCAGGCCCAGGGTCTTATCGTACTCGAGGGCCGGAATCGTTTCTGGGATCTCATCCCAGAGTCGCCCCGGAATGAGGTCGAAGACCTTCCGGAGAAACGTTCCGGCGATCTTATTCACCGTTGGGTATTCGATGAGGTAATCCGTCGTCGGACCAGCGAGGTCGATGAGCTGTGGGTTGATGACTTGGCGCTGGGCCTTGAACTCTTGCACGAGGCCCAGGAAGACGATCCGGTCTAGCGCCTCGATCTGCTTTTTTTGGTTCGGATACACATTGAACCAGCGAAGACTCAGAGTCTCCGGAGACTGGTCGTCCTTGATGACCACATGGGCGTTGTAAAGAAGGATGTTCCCTTTCCCGCGGCGGCCAAAGGCAGGCCTCACCTCCACATGCAGGACCTTCCCGGCCCCCTTGAAGACCTCCTCGAGCCGCGCTTCTCGGAAGGGCAGAAGTCGAGGCATTTTCTGAATCCGAAGGGGGAGGATCCACAGGAGATCAAAGAGAGTCTTGATCCCGACCGCGGAGAGTTTTTCAATCGTCGGCGAGGGTCTTCGGCCTTGGGTCAGAAGTTCGAGGGGCGAGGTCCAGCTTAGCTCAGCAGTATTTGATTTCTTGGACTTCATAGGTCAGATCGCCCTTTGGGGCCTTGACGATCGCTTCGTCGCCGGGCTCTTTCCCGATGAGCGCTTTACCCAGCGGAGAATTGTAGGATATCTTCGCTGCGTCGGTCATCGCCTCGTCTTCGCCCACGAGCTGGAAGGTGACGGTGATTTTTTTCTGCTGATCGTAGACGGTTACAGTCGCACCGAAGACGACCTTCTCTGATTTGATGTTCGTCGTATCCACCACGCGACCCCGGGCGAGCTTCGACTGCACGTCGAGGATCCGGCCTTCGATGATCGACTGGCGCTCTTTCGCCGCGGCGTACTCAGCGTTTTCCTTCAGGTCACCGAGCTCCCGCGCATCGGAGATCGCCTGCTTGATTTGCTCGCGCTCGACGGTGATGAGGTTTTTGAGTTCGTCCTCAAGGAGTTTCTTGCCTTTCAGGGTTATCGGTTCGCTCATAGATTCCTCAGCTACTTCTTAAAGAGGGCGGCCGCTTTGGCGAGCGCGTCTTGTCGTTCTTTGTCCGGATTAGACCCTGGAGAGCCTATCTTAAAATAATCACAAAAGTTAGCTTTCTCTTTATCGGTGACGCGGTCGGCGGAAGATTCTCGGCACTCATTGTAGGCCTTGGGGTCGAAGAATTGGCAGAGCTTGCAGCACCGGACGTCGGCGCCGCAGGCCGGGCACGTGTCCCTCCGGCCAACGAGGAGAGTAAAGGATTCGGGCAGCGCCTTTGCACATTTATAACAATTGAGCGCCACCTAAAACTCCTGGCCTATACCGATCCCCGCGCCGAGGCCATGCTTCGGATCCGTCGGCGAAAAAAAAATCTTCGGCGTGTTCCGCTTGTTATATTCCTCAACCGATTTCAAAAGTAAATACTCATTGTTGTACTGGTTTGTCTTCGAAATGAGGTAACTCACGGCGATCATCGTTGCGCCGCCGATGAGGAGAAAATTGCGAGTGGTCTGAGAGTTCCCGCTGCCAGAACTGACGAGTCCGCCCAGCATCAGCGCTGTTCCCACCGAACTGAGGGCCGCGCTTTTCCAGGTCGGGATGTTGTTCGCCTGGTACTCGTTGAGAAGCCCCTTGGCCACCTCGTCTTTCTCGAGGTAGTAGCGGAGGCCTTCGCCGCGGTTCTTGTTACTCACGTCGACGAGCACCTCTTGGTAGTTCACGGTCGCCACGCGACTACAGGTTTCCGCTCCGCGGGCGCCGATCGAGAAGAGGAGCAGAATTAAAATGGTCAGCTTTAGCATAGGGGTAATAAGTTCTTGCTCAGTGAGCGTTGGTTCTGTGGGCATTTTAACTTACCATAGAAAGAAAAGCGACTATAGTTCCATATGGACATCATCAAGACCGGCCTTGGTATTACGAAAACAATTAAGAACGTTTCCCGGTTCCGGGAGATCCTCACCGTTCTGAGCCGGCACGGCTTCGCGGAGCTGATCTTGAAGTCGGGTCTCGACAAGCTCATCCCTGGGTTCGTCCTTCCGGCGCGGGTCTCCGAGCTCAAGCGCGAAGACCTCTCCAACGAGGAGTGGTGGCAGATCTTCGGCGAGCAGCTCCGGCGCAGCTTCGAGGAACTGGGGCCCAGCTTCATCAAGCTCGGCCAGCTCATGGCCACGCGCGAGGACATTCTCGAACCCTCGCTGATCCGGGAACTGAAGCTTCTGCAGAACCAGGTCAAAGGGATCCCCTTCGAGGTGGCCCAGAAGGTCATCGAAGAGAACCTGGGGAAGAGTCTGTCCGAGATCTTCCAGTCGGTTGATTCGACACCGATCGGCACGGCGTCCATCGGCGTCGTCTACCGGGCCCAGCTGCATGACGGGCAGAAGGTGGTGGTGAAGGTTCGCCGCCCGAAGATCACGAAGCTGATCATGACCGACTTCGAGATCTTGTTCTTCATCGTCGAGAAGCTCGAGAAGGTCTCAGCCGAGATCCGTTTCCTCGGTATGTCGAAGATGATTTCCGACTTCTTCAAGAGCACCCAGAATGAGCTCAATTTCTTAATCGAGGCCCAGAACTGTGAGCGGCTCCGGCGCAACCTCGAGGTCATCGACAAAGATAAGTTCCTCGTCGTCCCGAAGGTCTACCGCGAGTACAGCACCAAAGAGGTCCTCGTCCTCGAGTTCCTCGACGGGAAGCCCTTCAACCAGTTCCGCTCGATCGACGAGATGGGTCCCGACATGGGAGAGAAGCTCGAGAAGAGCATCGAGCTCTTCACGCACACGCTCCTCGCCGACGGGTTCTTTCACGCCGACCTCCACGGCGGGAATTTCCTCGTGCTCCGGGATCGCCGGATCGGGATCATTGACTTCGGTCTCATGGGAAACTTAAGTAAGCGCAACCGTGCCAACTTGGTCGCGATCCTTTACGCCGTTCTCACCTACAACTTCGACAACCTCGTCTACGAATTCCTCGAGGTCGCGGAGTACGAATCCGTCCCTGATCACGAGGAGCTGATCCGAGACATCAAAGACGCCATTTCTCCCTACATCGGTCTCTCCGTCAAAGAGACGAACATGACCGAACTGGTGCGGAACCTCATCCGCACCCTCTCCAAGCACGAGCTCTACCTCCCGCGCGAATGGTTCATCATCTTCCGAGCGCTGATGACCTTAGACGGGGTCGGCAAATCCATTGGCCTTGACGTCAACATTTTCAAAGTCCTCGAAAAAGATCTCCCGAAGCTCGTGAACGAACTCCTCTCCAAGAAGAACGCTCAGGAAGAGCTCATGTGGGTCGCGAAGGATGTGATCAGCTCCCTTCGGATCATCCCGAAGCATTTGAAGTGGTTCCTCAAAGAAGCGTCCAGGAACAATTACTCGCTCGAGCTTCGGATCCGAGACCTCGACACCTTTTCCCGAAGCGTGTCTCGCTCGCTTTTCATTCTAGGCCAGTCGCTCTTGACGTGTGTGTGCCTGCTCATCGGTGCCATTTTTATTCGAAACACTGTGGTCACTTCACTCTACGATATCCCGCCCCTTACCTGGATTTTCTGGAGCGCAGCGAATTATCTTCTCATCCGGATGGCCTTACTTAAAAAATTCTAGTAAACCTATTTAGTCACTTAAATAGGAGTACAAAATGAAATTGCTCGTCATTCTTCTGACCCTCATGTTTTGCCTGCCCGCTTTTTCCCAGGACTCGTGTCAAATCCGTGTTCAGCAGTTGCGCGAACGTCTCGCGGATGTGTCGGCCCGGTTACGAGCTTGTGAGGCGAGCAACCCAGATCGGGGAGAACTCGAATATTTACGCAATGAAAATTTCCGCCTCCGGGAAGCGAATCGTCGTCTTCAGCGTCGCATCGACGAGCTCGAAGGAAACTACCCTAGCAACGAGTTCTTCTGCGCTGCTGGGTGCATCTCCTACAATAGCATCATCGACACGCGGTACCTCATGACGGCGACGGCGTTCACTGAGCTCGAAGCGGACCTCCTCGCGAAGCAGGCAACTCAGCAAGCCTACTCTTGCAACTTCGGTGTCCAAACCTACAAGTGCGAGCCGATGCGTTCTAGCGAGGCGAGAAGCTTCTGCACAGCTGCCTGTGTGACTTCTTCTGGGATCCCTGATGAGCGCTACCTGGTTGGTGCTCGAGGCCGCAATGTCACTGAGGCGGAGGTCAACGCGCTCAAAGACACTCACGCGAAGTACTCTTGTAACTTCGGCGTGAAGATCGTTAGCTGCCGCTAAGGCGGTTTCTGTAGATTAAACCTCAAAGCTCTCCAAGCGGCCGTACTCACGGCCGCTCTTTTTTGAGACCTGCTCTATCTCCTCCGGTGTCAAATTCTTAGTCACCGTCTGTCGAATCTTCCCGGCGTCTGATGTTTAAGCCCTACCGCAAGTATACTTCCCGCAAACACTTGCACAAAGGAGCTCTCGAATGAAATTCTTCCTAACCTTGATCATGGTTTCGTCCTCCCTCACGGCCTTCTCTCAGGACTCCTGTGAGCTTAGGCTCCGGCAGGTCCGCGATCGCCTGGCCGATGCTCGCGAGCAGCTCCGCATCTGTGAGTCGGCAAGCTCGGGCCGTGGAGAACTCGCACAATTACGAAGTGAAAATTCCCGCCTCCGGGACGTAAACCGCCAACTGCAACAGCGCCTTGAGCAGTACGAAGGCAGTCCGTCTGATTCACAGATTTATTGCTCGGCAGGCTGTATCTCTGTTCATGGATCGGTCGATACGCGTTTCCTCGCGTCCAGTACGGCCTACACAGAGCTCGAGGCTGACATGCTTGCGAAGCAAGCAATCCAAAGAACTTACACTTGTAGCTACGGCGTTAGAACGTACAAGTGCGAACCGCTCATCGCTTCAGAGCCCCGGAACTTCTGCACCGCCGCTTGCACTTCTGCGGCCGGAAATCCAGATGACCGCTTCATCGTAGGGGCCCGTGGCCGGAACGCGACCGAAGCCGAGGTCAATGCACTTCAAGAAGTTAAAAAGAAGTACACCTGTAGTTACGGGATAAGAATCATCGAGTGCCGCTAGGACCATTCAACCTGAGAGGGGCGGTTTTCCCGTCCCTCTTAAACACTATCCAAACCGCTCACGAAAAGGGGTGGTAGATCTCCCAGTTCCTCGTACTGTCCAGGCCCAAACACACCGACCAGAAACTCCTCCAGCTCAAGCATCAGTGTTTCACCACCGAAGTCAAAGAAGACCTCTTGCTTCATGACGTTGATGTTCCGGATGAGAAACTTTCCTTGCGTGTAGGCCTTGATGAATGCCGTGAACTTTGCAAGGTCTCCCGGTGCCAGCATGAATTGAAACTGCTGCGCCTCAGTTTCTGCCACGGGAACCCCTGTCCAGAGTTTGCCCGTTCCCGCCAACTCTCGCAGGACCGTGGCCATCTCTTGGGTCGACCCATACTCGTAGATCAGTCCTGTGAGATCCTGCCCTTTGTTCTGGAAGTAGTAGTCCGTGAGCTTGCCGTCCCGTCGGCGCAGGTAGAGGTCGGCAGAAGTGATGGCAGCGAGAAGATCCCAGTCCGCTCGAGTCCGCTCGAATGTGAGGTACGTCTTCCGGAAAGATTTCTCGAACAGCTCTGTGAGCTCGGCGAGCTCATTCTCTGAGAGCTCGCTCAGGCGCGTCTTCGTAAACCCCTCTGAACCTCCTGTTCCTGAGTATTCGAACTGCGTTCCACAGAGGTAGAATCCATAGGGAGAGTAGAGTTTCTCCAGGTTACTCCAGAGGAGGAAGGCCGTAGTCTCGTCGCGCTTCTCCGCAAGCACTTCGATGAGAAGCTCCTTGAAAATTCCTTTTCCTCGGTGGGCCTCGGCGACCACGATTCCTCCCAGGAGAGAGAAAGTGTACGGCCGTCCATCCAGGGAGAGTTGCTTTTCTTTCACACCGATGTGCGCTAGGACCTCACCAGCATCGTTCACGTAGATGAAGCAGTTGCGGTGATTTCGAGGATCAATCAGGGGAGCAAAGTCCTCTTTGAAGGAGTGAGGCTTTTGATAGCCCAGACCGGTCTCGATGAGTGTGAGCGTCTTCTCAAAACCTAAAGGGTAGTCGTTTAAGCGGAAAATCTTGCCCATCACTAGAGCTCCATGATTTCAATAATTTAATCGATTTTTTGAGCCATGTCGAATTTTTCAACATCCTTTCTCAAGTCTTTTGCTGCGGTGTCGAAAAGTTATACGTGAAAGCCATCAGTGGCCTTCACCACTCCTCTCACGGATTGAGAACGAGTGAAACCCACATCAAGGAGGATATATGGGTTTAAGGATTAACACCAACGTCGCCTCGCTAAATGCGCAGAGGAACTTGGGACAGACACGCGGTGCTCAGCAGAAAGTGCTAGAGCAACTCTCTTCGGGACAGCGGATTAACCGTGCGGGTGACGATGCCGCCGGTCTTGCGATCTCGGAAAACCTCAAGGCGCAGATTCGAGGCCTAGGTCAAGCCGAGCGAAACGCTCAAGACGGTGTCTCCCTCGTGCAGATCGCGGAAGGCGCGCTCTCCGAGGTCAGTAACATCATGATCCGGCTTCGGGAGCTTGCAGTCCAGGCAGCTTCTGACACCATCGGACCAACGGAACGGAAGTTCCTGAACGTGGAATTCGAGCAGCTCCTTTCGGAAGTTGACCGGATCGCGAACTCCACCGAGTTCAACCGTGTTCCTCTCTTGAACGGTACCGGCTCCGTCTTCGACATCCAGATCGGTACGCGGAACGATCCGCTCGCCGATCGACTGACCTTCGACGCTTCTTCGGCAGACGTCAACGTCGCGGCCCTCGGCCTCAATCTTGCGTCCGTTTCGGATAAGATCTCGGCACAGAACTCGCTCGCGGCGATTGATCAGTCGATCCAGAACGTTTCCGGAATCCGCGCAGACTTCGGTGCGCTCCAGAACCGGCTTCAGTCGACGATCAACAACATTCAGATCTCGAACGAGAACTTGTCGGCAGCGAACTCCCGAATCCGAGACACGGACATTGCATCCGCAACGTCTGAGATGACCCGGACGAACATCTTGATGCAAGCAGGTACTTCAGTGCTGGCCCAGGCGAACCAGTCTACGACGAGCGCTATCAGCCTTATTAATGCCGCGTCCCAGGGGTAACCACTCTGAGGAACCGGCCTTGACGGGTCCAAACTGATGTAAAACAAATCCTGCAACTTGATAGTGGGTGTGTACTAGCAAGCTGAAGCTTACAGGGTCGTTTTTTACCAAATAAACAACCGTGGACATGAAGTCCACTACTGAACATGGAGGTTCGACAATGACAACAAAGGACTAACAAATGGGATTACGTATAAATACGAACGTCTCGAGCTTAGCAGCTCAGCGTTCTTTAGGGATCACGAAGAATAACCTGGATAACAACCTTAGGAAGTTGTCCAGTGGTGAACGGATAACTCGTGCGGGCGACGACGCGGCTGGATTAGCGATCAGTGAAAAACTGAAAGCGCAGATCCGAGGCCTCCGGCAAGCAAGAAGGAACTCAGATGACGGCATTTCACTTATTCAGACAGCGGAAGGCGCGATCAACGAGGTATCTAATATCATCATCCGACTCAGAGAGCTTTCCATCCAGGCAGCTTCTGATACCGTCGGCGACGAAGAGCGAAGTTTCTCGAACATCGAATTCCAGAGTCTTCTCGAAGAGATCGATCGGATCTCCGAAGTCTCAGAGTTCAACGGTCGGAAGCTCCTCGACGGAACCGGGGGGCTTGTCGAGATCCAAGTCGGTATCCACAACGATCCAACCAACGATCGGATCCGGTTTGAATCTTCTAGCACGGACACCACGCTTAAATCGATTGGCCTCTTCGGAGAGAACATCACGAGTAAGGAAGGTGCCCAGTTATCACTGTCTAAGCTGGACGACGCTCTGTTACGGATTAACGGAACCCGGGCCAACCTCGGTGCGCTCCAAAACCGCTTGCAATCGGCGAGTAGCACGATTGCGATCGCAGAGGAAAACATGTCTGGTGCGAACTCCCGGATCCGCGACGTCGACGTGGCGTCGGAGACCGCCGACCTGACGAAGAATAACATTCTTTCACAGGCAGGTGTTTCCGTCCTCGCGCAGGCGAACCAGGCCCCGAATTTTGCCCTTAAGCTTCTCGGCTAAACCACACCCACTAACCTTCCCCCGAATGGGGGAAGGTTTCTTTTATTTCCAAATCCACGAACTCTGCTAGACTCTAGAGGATGAAGAAAACGATTCTGATCTTCGGAGTGTCCTCCTTCGTGGGATCGAACATCCTTGAGCTCCTCCGCGAAGACTACCGGATCATCGGCACCTACTACAAGACACCTGTCTCCATTCCCGGAGTCACTTGCATCGCCTGTGACGTGCTCAAGAAGGACTACGTCACCAGCGTGGTCGGACGCTTCAAACCGAACCTGACGATCTACGCCGCTGGCATGAGCTCTCTCCGGGAGTGCCACCTCTTCGCAAAACAGGCCGACGCTCTCAACTCCGCCGGTGCGGTCAATTGCTGTATCGCCTCCGAGCGCTACGGATCGAAGTTCATCTACCTTTCATCTGGCTATGTGCTCCCCGGAGAGAACGTTCTCTACCGCGAAGGCGAGACTCCGTACCCCAAGACCGTCTATGGCCACACACTCTCGTCGACCGAGTTTTACGTCCAGCGCTCGTGCCTCAACTACCTCATCCTTCGCTGCTCGGCGCTCTACGGGCGAGGCTACAATCCGAACCACCATACTTGGTTTGAGCACCTCCAGGCCTCGCTGGCGAAAGGGTCGCCGGTTCTAGCGGATGACTCGGTCCACACGGGATTCCTTGACGTTCACCTCATGGTGCGGGTGCTGCGATCACTGCTGGACTCCGGGGCGACGAATCGGCTCTTCCACGTCTCAAGCCGTGACTTCTTAACCCGCTACGATTTCGCTCGGCTCTACGCTCGGACCTTCCGTCGCGATGAGGGTCTGGTCCAGAGAGTGAGTGGACGCTTTCCGGTAGATCGGAACAAGACTCCCGAGGGCTCGACGTTTCACTTCCGCCTGGATAGTTCGAACCTCGAGGAATTCCTCGGGACCAAGATGCCGACCATCGAGGAGTCTCTGGCGCACACTCAGCGTCGCCTCGCGGAGCTCAGCGTGAGGAGTTCTTAACAAACTCCGTGAGGTAGTATTTCACCAAGGGCTCGACTTCCACCGGCTCACCCTGGAACCGCCAGGTGATGGTGTTGAAGGGTCCGACGTGAGCTTTGATTTCGTGGATCGCGTGGACCGATTGGTTCTCGGTCGCAAGCCGGGGAGAAAAGAGGCCTCCGTTGTTCGACAGAAAGCCAATGCTGATGACGTCTGGGGCGCGGCGAGCGACGATGAGCTTCAGGGAGTTTCGGAAGAGGATGAAATCGTTCACCGTGTTCGAGATCCGAAAGATCTTGATCGACCGGGAGGCGTCGCGGTTACTTCGGTATTGGTTAAAGAGAGACACGTAGAACTCGAAGCGGTCCTTGAGTTTATTCACGAAGGTCAGGCTCGATTCTTCGAGGAGTTGCTGGGTGTTGAGGTGATCGTTAAATCGGATGATCCCCGACTCCTCCATGTTCACCTCTTCAAGCGCCAGATTCTCGATCCAGGAAACATTTTGATAGTCGTTGACGTTGATCGTGTCCATAAGATAATTCTTTTGCATGGGGCCAGTCCCGTCAAGACAATTGTTCGTCGGGGCAGCTTATTGCGAAAGGCCCGCAAGGAGCTGAGGGCTCACACCGCCGGCGAGAAGCTTGTCTCGGTGTTCCCGGATCATGTTGGCGATCTCGCGCCGAAGATTCGCATCGAGGATGTTCCGAATCGCGCGGATCCGAACGGGGTCGCACTCTTCGAGGATCCGGTTCGGGTTATTGGAGCTCGCCGCGGCCACCACACCGAGGAGGAGCCGAAAGCCCGAGAGCACTTCCTCCGCACCGACGTCGTAGTCAAAGCTGACGCCACTGCCGTCCGCCCGCGCCTGCCGGAAGTTTACCGACGCGATCTCGGGCACTCTCGTCTGACCGTGGATCCTTATTCCACGCTCGGAACTCACCTGGACCGCTTTGATCTGAAACCCGCCAGGACCCGCTGAGTTCGTGAACTCCATTCGCGAGGTGATGAGGTCATTGCCTCGGAGGTGCGCTTGAAACTGATCGAGCTGGAGCTGCCGATCGCCGGAAGGCCTAAACGTAAGTTGCACATGTCCGTTGAGGGTGGGGAGCGGTGTGCTCTGGGATTGGTCCGGGGGAGTAAAGATTCCGGCGATGGTCCTCGAGACCTGCTGAAGGTCGTTCAGATTCTGCGACCGTCGCAGTTGCCGGAGTTGCTCGAAGGCCTGCGCCATCTTGTCCCGGTAGAGATCATTAAGAACCTTTTCCATCTCACTGTTCAACAGGCCCTCACCGATGCCGAGAGGCGTTTCGGTCGTCACTCGAAAGCGCCTCGTTGCCGAATCGTAACTGATGCCCCGGACTCGGATCGGGATTCCCGCAATCGTAAGGGAGAGCCCGGCACCCGTGAAGATCGAGAGCCGAGTTTCATCAAACTCAAATCCGATCCCCGTGCCCCCATTCACACGAACTCCTACTGGTACCCCAGAAACTCTTCCAGAGTAGAGTGGCATCCGGCTCGAGAACTGAATCACACCGTTGACATTTGCCGGGGTGCTTCGAAGGTAGTCAACGAGTGTTGCGACCGCCGCTTGTCCGCCCCGGGCCGGTGGTGTTGCGGGCCTGGCGGGAGTCGATTCCTGTGCGGGGCCACGGGCGACGACATTTTCTTTCTGGGGCATGGAAATGTTAGCAAGGTAGGTCCCGGCCAAGAAGGCCAGGGTAAGTGTGATGTACTTCATAGGGGGACTATCGGATGACCGACGGAAGAACTTGAGCTGAACGGTAAGAAAAGGTCCGGGGGAAGACTTAATACGGTTTCGCGCCCCTAGCAAACTAGGTGGGCGCAATTAGTAATCACTTTAGGCTTCTCACAATCTGACCTAATGCTAGGACAGGCAAGCGTGCACACCATGATCAGGGACCGCTCCCGAAAAAAAAATCGTAGGGGCGAAACTTTATAGCTCCGCCCCGGACCCGTTTCTTATTATACCCTAACTCCCCATCATTCCCACCCGGCAAGTTTAGAAAATGCATACACAGACCTTAATTATACCCAATTGATTACAGGCCCTTACGGGCGCAAGTAAAAAGTATACCCTTTATTGACTAAATGCGTTATAATAAACGAAGGCTGATGTTCATCTAAAGTTTCCAAGCCGTCGGGACGATAGGTTTCTTAGATGACAGCGTTAGTTTCCTTCTAGGGGGAAGTATGAAAGACAAAATCATGGCCTACCTGAGAGACGAGAGCGGGCAAACATCCACGGAGTACATTCTCCTCGTGGCCGTTGCAGCGGCAATCGTCATCAAGTTTAAAGGCGCCATCACCAAGCAGTTGATGGGTGAAGACGGAGAGGGCGGTGTCCTCGGAACTGTGATGAACAAAGTTACCGAAGACATCAACAGTAACCTCTAACCCCTAGGCAGGCCCTGGGCTTGCCTAGTCTGCGGTTCATGGTAGCATTACTCCATGGAACCTTCTTCTGGCGGTCAAGCGACCGTCGAATACATATTTATCCTCGCCTTTGCTATCATCCTCAGCTCTAACATCATCAACAAATACACCGACTTTTTCAGTAGCAGCATGGGGAACGTGAGTCACGTGCTCTCGAGCCATTTGACGATTGGCTTTTGCGCCACAGAGTGCTGGTATAAAGGTTACGAGAACATTTACTCGGGAACCGACTAATGGCCCAGGCGTTTTACTTCATCGTCTTACTCGAGCTCCTGACCGTCGCCTGGGTCGACATCCGGTCCCACCGGATCTCCAATGCCTGGGCGCTGGCCAACATTTGCTTGACCCCAGTTCTCTACTTCGCTGCAACTTCTCTTTACCCCTTAAGCTGGGAGGCGCTGATCTTTCCCATCGGCTTCATCGTTTTTGGATTCCTTCTCTACCTCTTAAAGATCATGGGGGCGGGAGATTCAAAGTTCTTGGCCAGCCTCTTCCTTCTTGTTCCCCTCGAGTATCAACTCCCACTCTTCGAGAAACTCATCATTAGCACGGCCATCACCGGGGCGCTTCTCCTCGGATACCGAAGTTTTGTAAACCGCAGCTCGCTGCGGGCCTATGTTTTAACCGGACAATGGGCCGGGGTTCGACAGGTTCTGCGCTCGCGCTTCAGTTACGCTCCCGTGATCGTTCTGGCCTGGGTTCTCTGGGGACTCAACCTATGGAAGTGAATGGTCTGGTCGCAAAGTCGGAGCGGGGACAGACCCTGGTGGAGTACATCCTTCTCCTCGCCGTCGCCGTGTCTCTCGTCACGACGGTCTACAACAGCCAGGCATTCCGAAAACTTTTCGGGGAGCAGGGCGAGATCGGTAACAAGATGAAGACACAAAACGAGTTTGCGTACCGACACGCTTTTCATAGGAGCGGACCTAGCAACGCCACTGTTCCAGACATCCCTCCCAGCAACAAGGACATCAGTGTGCATCCGTCTTATAAAGGGTCTGATGACGAGAAAACTCGCTTCTTCGGCCCCAAGGAGCCCTATGGTAACTAGTAACGAACGAGGGCAGTCTACCATAGAGTTCATCTTAACCTTTGCGTTTGGTGTGAGCTTGATCCTCGCTGTATTTAATACCTCCCTTAACTACGCCACGGGGTATCTCGTGCAGTACGCGACCTTCATGGCGAGTCGGGTTTATCTCACCGCTGACAATCATGCGGGGAACTTCGGGTCCGTCGCTTTTTCTCTGGACGGAGCTGCGGAGAAGGCCAGCAGTGCGTTCACCGCCTACAACCTTAGTGTGTTCCGAGTGCCGAATGAAAACTTCGTCATCAACCGCGTCGAAGATGTGAGTGACAGTACTCAGAACATGACCGTGGGCGGAGTGACTACCTTCGAACTCACGATCGATCTCCTGGGTAGAGTCGCGGGGCAAAAAAAGCTCGAGCTCGTGTCCGAATCATTCCTCGGCAAAGAGCCGACCCGGGCGGAGTGTGCGACTCGAGTTTGTGTCGCACTCACGGGCCAGGAGAACTGTGACGCAACGATGGACATCACCCTCTTCGACGACGGCTGCTGATGAAAAAACCATACGCCCAGCGCGGCCAGGCGCTGATCGAATTTATAATTTTTTTACCACTCATCGTGACCCTTTATTCCGTAATCTCAGGTTTTGCCAATTCGATCAATGGTTCCATCAACCAGCAAAAGATCGCCCGTGCCTACTTCTATAATAGGATACAAAACAACTCAGCGATTCCGGGTCCTAAGCTTGTCGCTGAATCATTCGGCAGCTGGAGCCTTTTCAGCGTTTTCTTTATCGGCTGGAAAGATTACTTCAAAGGTACCGGAAGCCCAGTCATGCCCTGCTACAAGGTCAGTGTCCCCTTGAAAACGAATTCGACGGAAAAGTGCGAGGATGCGTATGGCCAGCCTCGGACGATCTGGATCCGAGTAGGGACCATCTACGGAGTCTGCGGAGGGACCTACTTCCAATCCAACAACAAGGTCTACTACGTTCCAGACAACCGTCAGACAAACTTTTCCTCAGTGGTTGATAAATCCAGTTGCACAATCTCGCAGTAGGTAACTTCGTTCATTTTCCTCCGACCCGTAAAAAATCTGCTAAAATTTAAGTGATTGAATTACCATTCAAAGTTTAGGACGAACTATGAATAGCCGCGCGTTTACCACCAGTCTCCTCCTCGCTGCCTTGGCCGTGGCCATGATCTGGTCCTACATCGAGAGCCGCGAGACCGAGCTTCAGAGCGACTATGGAAATCAAACGCCGGTGGTCGTTGCTAAGGAAGACATTAAAGAGCTCGAGATCATCGATGACCGGAAAGTTCAGCTCATCAACGTGCCGTCGAAGTTTCAGATGCCTGGGCATTTTAAACGAGTCGAAGATCTCTACAACACGATCGCCGCTGTTCCGATCAAGAAAGGGGAGCAGATCACGGTGCCTCGGGTGACCTACCCGGGCTCTCAGTCCGGGCTCTCGCGCCAGATCTCGATCGGAAAACGCGCCCTCTCGATCCAGGTTACCGAAGGCCAGGCCGTGAGTCGGCTCCTGAAGCCGGGGGACCGAGTCGACGTCCTCGCCCTCGTTGACTACGCCGCAGGAAAGAAAGAACGGCTCAAGGTGAAAACCGTCCTCCAGGACGTGCTTATCCTCTCCACCGGCCTCTTCGTCACGAACTCGGTTCCGATCATCAACATCAAAGGTGAGAACGATTCTCGGCAGATGAAGCTCAATAACTACACCAACTTCAACACGGTGACTCTGGAACTCACTCCGTTCGAGGTCCAGAAGATGGTCTTCCTCGTTTCCGCAGGGAACGGGATCTACCTCTCGCTCCGAAACAACGACGATAAGACCATCGAAAGGATCAGTGCCACCCGGCTCTACGACGTCTTAGGTGAAGACGCGGCCGAGGCGAAGACCTACTTCGCTGAACAGATGGCGAAGGAAACCAAAAGGACCAAGGCCGGTGGCTTCTAGAGCACTCCTCTTCGTCTTATTCTCTTTCGTCATGACCGTTGCGGTGGCGCAGGATTCGGCGACGACCTCGGCAACCGGTGGCCTGCAAAGTGCGCCCACCGCGGCCACCCCGACGAAGGAACTCGAGGTGGCGATGGGCATCGACGCCATCGAGAAAATTGATTTCGACTTCAGCACGAAGGTTTTCATCGGGAACGAGAACCTCCTCCGGATCATTGCCATCCCAGCGAAGAAAGAACTTGTGTTCAAGGGCCTCAAGCCCGGCCGGACAAGCGTGATCATCCGGGACACCGTGGGTGACGTGCGGCTCCAGTACACCGTCGTCATCACCGCCACTGGGAAGTCGAACACGGTCTCCGAGATTCGCGAACTCATCGGTGACGTCGAGGGGCTCGAGATCGGGATCCGCGGAGGCAAGGTCTTCGTCGGTGGCGAGATCGTCGTGCCCGACGACATCGGCCGCGTTTCCCAGGTCCTCGCCAGTTACCCTGACGTCTTAACACTCATCGAACTGTCCCCGCAAACTCAGCGGGTCATTGCGCGGAAGATGACCGATGAACTAGCGAGAAACAACCTCAAGGACGTCACGGTCCGGGTGGTGAATAAGGTTTTCTGGCTCGAAGGTGTTGTGAGTAATAAGCAGAAAAAAGAACTCGCGGTCACGATCGCCAAGGCCTACCTGCCCCCGAAGATCGTGAACCTCTCTGCCAACAGCACGCGCTACGCGACCCCGCAGACCGAAGACATCATCGACTTCATCGCCGTGAACGAGAAGAAAGAGCAGCAGCCCGCACCGAAGATGGTGAAGGTCACGTCCCAGTTCGTCGAACTCTCGAAGTCGTATAACAAAGTGTTTGCGTTCAAGTGGGCCCCGCTCATGGGGGAAGATAACTCGCAGATCAGTTTCGGTCAAACCGCCACTGGCAACATCACGGGCCAGCAGCGGCCCGGGACTCTAAGCGCCACGATCTCAAATCTCTTCCCGAAGTTGAACGCGGCGAAGAGCGCCGGCTACGCCCGGACGATCCAGTCTGGCATGGTGATC
Organism: Pseudomonadota bacterium; assembly: GCA_027487515.1. Classification (GTDB taxonomy): domain Bacteria; phylum Bdellovibrionota; class Bacteriovoracia; order Bacteriovoracales; family Bacteriovoracaceae; genus Peredibacter. The sequence goes on along the minus strand of JAIYDL010000005.1, from coordinate 33,586 downwards.
GTCCGTGACGGCTTCGAGAACGGGGGCCAGATCGCGAAGAAAACGACGATCCCGTTTGCCCTCGGAACCGGCGACTTCACCAAGGCCGCGAGCGCTGAGATTGGCCTCGATCTCAACGTGAAGCCCAAGGTCTTGGAGCAGGAGAAGATCGAGCTCGGCATCGTCCTTTCCGTTTCTATCTCCGTCCCCTCGGGAAGTGCCGCGCCGATCACGACCTCGAACTCGATCAACACCAACGTTGTGCTAAAGTCCAAGGAATCGGCAGCGATCGGTGGGATTGTTCAGAATACCTCTACCACAGACTACGACAACACCGGAAACGATCCCGCACCCCAGACGGCAACGGCGGGACAGGTTCCGGCGACGCCCCTCTTCCGGCTCTACCGCTCCAAGAGTTACTCAACGAATAAGAGTCAGTACGTGATCTTCGTCACTCCAGAGATCATCGAATCCGCCTCGGCGGGCACCGAGGAGATCCGGAAGAAATTCCGGAGGAGGGAGTAGCCATGGCGGGAAACATTATCACGATCATCGGCGGCAAGGGTGGGGTCGGGAAGTCCCAGGTCGCGGCGAACCTTGCGATCGCCTACGCCGGCGAGCTTCGCGCAAAGACTCTCCTCCTCGACTTCGACCAAAAGTCTTGTGGTGATCAAAACATTATCACAGGCCTGAAATCGAAGAAGCACCTGAAGGAGCTCTCCGATTTCAGCGGGGCCATCGACCCGCGCTCGATCCAGCTCTTTACGGCGGATCACAAGGCCGGCTTTTCCTACGTCGGAATGCCCACGGAAGCGATCGCCGCCAATCAAGTCAACGAAGAGGGCATCGGGAAGGTTCTGAAGGCCGTGGTGAACATCTACCCTGTGGTGGTCATCGACGCCGGGAGCGACCTCACGCCCCTCGCACTCAAGGCGATGGAGTACTCGACGTTGATCTTCCTCGTCGCTTCTCCGGACCTCCTGGCGGTGAACCAGTGCAAGCGCATGTACACGGATCTCGTGACCATGCTCTTTCCCAAGGACATGATTCAGATCCTCGTGAATCAGGCAGTGACAGGCCACCCCGTGAGCCCCGACGTCATCGGTAAGCAGATCGGGAAACCCGTCTTCCACGCCATCCCCAGAGATGATGCGAGCTGCATCGCCGCTCTCTCCCGGTCCACTCCTGTGCTCGTGGGTGCCAAGGGCTCACCCTTCGGGTCCGGGGTCGTCGACTGCGTCCGGAAGCTCATTCAAAAAAATGTCCTGAAGACCCTCGAGCGGTTGGCGAAGCCACAGGATAGTGGAGCCGCTCAGACCGGCGCGCGGACCGGAGAGGCCGGAGCCGCCGACGACGCTAAGAAGAAGGACCAGTGGACCGAACTCAAGGGCAGAATTCATAAATCCCTCGTCGAGGAAATGGACCTTAAGAAGCAAGACGACAATGATCCGAAGGCGAAGATCATCCTCCGGGAGCAGACGAAGAAGATGGTGGTCGAGCTCCTCGGGAAAGAGGATACGAAGAGCATCCTCCCTTCCCGGGATGACATGAACCGGATCGTCAAAGAAATCCTCGACGAAGCCCTGGGCCTCGGACCTCTAGAAGACATGCTCGCCGACAAATCCATCTCGGAAATCATGGTCGTAGGCCCGAAGAAAATTTACTACGAGCAGAAAGGAAAGGTGAAAAAGTCCGAAGTGACTTTCACCAACGACCGGCAAGTCATGAACGTCATCGAACGGATCGTCGCACCGATCGGACGGCGGATCGACGAGAAAACGCCGTACGTTGACGCCCGCCTCGCGGACGGTTCCCGAGTCCACGCCATCATTCCCCCCTGTGCGATCGATGGCTGCTGCATCACCATTCGGAAGTTTCCGGATAAACGATTGACCTACAAGGACCTCGTCTCGTTCGGGGCCATGACCGAAGAAATGGCCGACTTCCTCCGGATCTCCGTTGAGGCCCACCGGAACATCGTCGTTTCTGGGGGTACGGGCTCTGGTAAGACAACCCTCATCAACATGCTCGGAGGCTTCATTCAGTCGAACGAGCGCATCATCACGTGCGAGGACTCCGCGGAGCTTAACTTCCCCCAAGACCACGTGGTTCGCCTCGAGACGAGGCCTCCGTCGCTCGAGGGTGACGGGGCGATCGACATCCGCTGCCTCGTGAAGCAGACGCTTCGGATGCGTCCAGACCGGATCGTCGTGGGTGAGTGTCGAGGGGGAGAAACGCTCGACATGCTCCAGGCGATGAACACTGGCCACGACGGGTCCATGACCACGGTCCACTCGAACACTCCCCGGGACGCGATCTCGAGGCTCGAGACGCTGGTCCAGTACGCCGGTGCCGGTCTCCCCCAGAAGGCCATCAAGGAAATGATCGCCTCTGCGGTTCACATGATCATCCAGCAGTCTCGGCTCGATGACGGTTCTCGAAAGTGCCTCTACATCACCGAGATCGGAGGGATTCAGGGGGAAGTGATCACGCTCCAGGATATCTTCACTTACAAGCAGGAAGGCATGAATAAAGAAGGAAAGATCGTGGGAAAATTCATGGCCACCGGATTCATCCCGAAGTTCATCGAAACACTCGAAAAGAAAGGGTACAAGGTCCCTCGGGGCCTGTTCACGAATAAGTAGTATGAAACGGATCGTTGGCCTCTTCGCTTTCTTCCTCTTAAACTTCCCGGCCCTGGCCCAGGAGCCGCGGCGGCAGAAAGAAATTAGCCTCCTCCTCGACGTCCTTGGCGTCAAGGGTCTCCTGATCGTGATCGGTGCTGCCGTCTTTGGCTACACCTACATCAACTCGGTCAAGCTCTTCTCCTGGATCGACGATCAGACCTTCGGTACCCGCGACTACATCCTGAAAAAATTTGAGATCATGTTCATCGAGGTTGAGCCTCACCGCATCACCATCGCCCTTCTCATCATGTCATTCGGCTCGGCGATCCTCGCGTTCATCGCGATCGCACTCTTGGGAAAAATCCCCCTCGCGATCTTCGTCGCCATCGTTCTCTTCTTCGTCGGATGGAAGTCCCCGAAGCCGATCGTGGATTACTTCGAAAATAAAAGGAAAAAGCAGTACGCCGTTCAAATGGTCGATGCTCTCAATCTTCTCGCGAACGGAATCCGGGCGGGACTCACGATGCCGCAGGCAATCGGCATGGTCGTCGACGAGATGCCCGCCCCCGTGAGCCAAGAATTCAACCTCGTCTTACAGCAGGCGAAGATCGGGGTTCCGCTCGAAGAGGCCCTGGAAAACCTGAAGCGACGGTTGTACACGGAGGACAACGAAATGTTCGTCACGAGTGTCAACATTCTCCGCGAAACCGGTGGTAACCTTGCAGAAGTTTTTGACACCATCGTCATCGTGATCCGAGAGCGAGTCCGGCTGCAACTGAAAATCGATACCTACATCGCCTCCGGGAAGATCCAGGCCTACATCATCGGGGCCATGCCCTTCATGATGATGCTGATGTTCGGGAGCGGTGATCCCGAATACTTTCCGCTCCTCTTCGGTACCGTCCTCGGCATTGTTTTCCTGATCATTATCTGCGGTATGGTAGGCATCGGGATGTGGGTTATCATGAAGATAATTGACATTAAAGTTTAGCTCCGTAGTGACCGATAATTGTCACGGTTGACTACGTCTGCAAAAAGGTGGATTTATGATGTTTGTTAAAGGATTCTCTCTCACCCTCGTTGCACTCCTCGCTACGTCCTTGGTACACGCTGGTGTGAACCTCAAGAATGGGAACTTCTACATCTCCTACACGGACATCGTCGTTCCTGGGGGTGGCAAGAAGCTTGAAATTACTCGAACGTATAACTCGAAGTCTACGGATGTTGGCTGGTTCGGCTTTGGCTGGGGTAGCGAGTTCGAGACGAAGCTCGAGATCTCCGCCGATGGAGCGATCATCGTTCACGAGCATGGCTCCGGTGCCAAAACACGCTTCACTCCGAAGACTCCAGTAGATGCGGTCGCCGCGGCGACGAAGATCGTCAACGAAATGAAAAAGAAGACCGCGCTCTCCGAGAAGGCATCGAGCGACCTCGTGCAGAAGCTCGCAAACAATGCTGAACTCCGACACACCTACTCAGTGAACTTCGGTGTGCAGGCGACGGTGGCCTCTGGATCGGTTCTCTACTCAAACGACCGAGGCCCTCAGGAGCTCTTCGTCACAAAGGACGGCTACCGCCGTGTCCACACCGATGGCCGGGCCGACTTCTTTAACTCTACCGGTCAGCTCATGAAGATCACCGATAAGTCAGGGTACTTCGTCGGCTTCACGTACAAGGATGGGAAGCTCGAATCGATCAAAGACTCACAAGCAAAGCAGATCTTCTTCGCCTGGTACCCAGGTGGTCTCGTAAAAGAGATCTGGTCCGCTGGCGATAAAAAAGCCTCGTACAAGTACGACGAATCCGATCTCGTTTACTCGAACGACATCGGTGATAACGCCTACGAGTATGGCTACGACAAGTCCCACAACCTCTCTGAAATCCGCTACGCCGATAAGACGAAGCTAAAGATTGCTTACGACCAGAAGACCTTCTTCGTTACGGAGGTCCTCGACCGGAACGGGGAGCAAACAAAGTACCAATACGGTGCCGATCCGAAGAACTCGGAAAACCACTACTGGACCACTGTCACGAAGCCCGGCTTCGATGGTAAACCCGTCGCAAATCGCTACGAGTACGAAACGAAGACCACTGCCGATGGTGCGCGCTACACGTACAGAATCCTCACCGAGATCAACGGCATCAAGACAGACACCATCTTCGCCGAGAACTCTCTCCCGTTGAAGATTGCCCGCGGAAACCACGTCACAAACTTCGAATACAACTCGAACGGCCTTCTGACCAAGAAGTCGTCGACCAAGGGTGACTTCGTTAACATCGAGTACGACGCGAGCATCAATAAGATCAAGAAAGTCGTCAACAACGAAGGCACAACTTCGTTCGACTACGATGCCAAGGGCAACCTTGTGAAAGCGGCGAACAACCAAGGCAAGACTGTGTTCCTGATCTACGACACGAAAGGGAAGATCTCAAAGATGGTGGACCAGGAGTCCGAGTCTTCACGCCGGGTTCTGGCCTTCAAGTACAACGCTCTCGGGAAGCCCGTTGAGATCGAGATGGAAAAAGTCGGGAAGATCAACGTGGCCTACGATAACTACGGCGAGATCAAGAAAGTGGAGTCGAGTGCTGGCCATAAGATGGCGTTGCAGGTGACTCAAGCGTTCCAGAACCTGCTCACCATCGTGAAGCCCGCTGGCGTTAACCTAAACATGTAAGGAGATTTCCATGAAAACATACTTATTCATCACACTGTTCGCCGTTTCTTCACTCAGCTTCGCATCTGGCCCGGGCACCGGTTCTGCACCGGTACGGAATTCCATGCTGGGTGAGCGCAATCCCTCGACGACGACGGATCCATGCCAAGCCCCTAGCGTGGTCGGATGCGGCCCGTGTTTCAAGGCCTGCATGGCCCAGCACCACAGCGAAGGCCAGAAAGACCTGAACTCACCGAACCGAGGCCGACCTAATGCCAAGCAGGGTGCGACTAAACAATAGTTTTTCTCTCATCCGGTGGCACTCCCGTGCCGCCGGTCTCTTACTGCCTAGAGTTTCGACAAATCCTCTGACACCTGCTCAAATTTTAAACAGCCTTATACCTCATCCTGCGTACATACCGAAGACCTCATTTGGCAGCCATCTTGCTTGATAAATGTTACACAACCTCGTGGGGGAAAATATGCATAAGCTGTTCACCGTTTTGATTTTTCTATCGTTTTTTAGTTCCCTAGCCTTTGGAGGGGAATCGACAACAGAGTGTCCGATGATGCGAGAATCGAATGTTCGGAATAATCCGAAAGAGAATCTCGGCACTCAACGACCCCGACCAAAAACTGTCCGCGGTTCGGTTCAGTAAGCTCATTCACAGGGGGACTCCGGTCCCCCTGCTTTTTTTATCAACAGGCCTTCCTCGATTTGACATCTCCTCCGCTAACTCCCACGAAATCTTCCATACTTACCTCACCACCACCTGGCACGCAGCTTGTAAGGACAAGGGTAGAATCACTTTAAGGAGGTTCTCATGAAAGTTCTTATTTTCTTCGTTTGTTTTGGCATCATTTCGGCTTCTTTCGCGGCGGAAACCACTACCGAATGTGCGCAGATGAGCGAAAGTGAGCGTACAAATCCGAAGGCAACAGTGGAACCACAGTCACCCGAGGCGCCCGCTCAGACGGCCACTGCGCAGTAGCGGCTAGTGGTTCTTAATGAGGGCTTCGAGGCGTTCCTTATCTTTCTCTGAAACCAACTCTGCCGGTGTTCCGATCGCGGTGGCGGGCAGCTTGCTCCCCCCGACCCGCGGTAAAGAGTTCTCGAACAGTCTTTTGGAGTAAGTTCGAGTTCCGTCGGCAGACCGGGAAACGAAGTCCTCGACCGCGGATTGCACACCCTTGGTTACCGGTGCCGTCAGACCATAGATATGGACGAAGAGTGGGGTGCCACTCACTGTGATGGAGAGGAATAGGAAGAACGCCACAACAAGACCTAGAGACTGGATCGCAGTTTTCATGCTTCGTCCTAGTTAAACGCTTCGAGACTATACTCTGTCAAAATGCTGTAGGCCAGATCATCGAGTTCCAACTCATACTTCTGAGTCATGGACCTAAATGAGGAGTTGATCTCACTCGGGACCATCGAGAGCCGTGGCGGTGACATCGTGATCCGTTGGTCCGCGAGTTCGGCATCCAGGGTGATCTGTCGGCCGACGAGAATATTCATGGACTCTACAAAAAGCGGAAACAGAAAGTTCTTCTCTGACTGTGACAGCTCCCGCTCATCAAGGCAAAGGTAGCAGGTAATCGTGCCCCGGATACCGCCCTTGAGGTCAAACTGGACCCTAAGGTTTTCTTTCGAATACACTGGGTTGAGGTCATGCCGAGAGAGAAGTCGGACGTTGTGTAAGATCCGGAGTTCATCAATGTAGGTCAGCTCTATCGGTTTTGAAACTTCCATGTCTTCCTCTAAACTATTTTGTGGAAAAGACTTTTTCCAGAGAGTCCAGAAGCTGCTGCTTCTGAATCGGTTTCGCAATAAAATCGCTCGCCCCCGCACCGATCGCTTCGAGGACGATGTGCTCCTGAGAAAGCGAGGAAATGACGATGACGGCGATGTCGTCTGCGTTCTGGGTGATCTTCTCCGTCAGCTCGATCCCGCTCACATCCGGCATGACAATGTCGGTGATCACAACGTTCGGCTTCGTTTCCTTGATCACGGCGATGGCGGTTTCCGCGCTTGCGGCTTCACCGACCACGGATAGTCCCTCTTCCACCAGCATCTTTCGTATGAGACTACGGGAAAAGTCCGAGTCGTCGACAATAACAATTCTCATCCCTGCAAATTGACTCATGCTACTAGGATAGCAAAAATCAGGGAGAAGGGAAGGAAAAGGCCAGGCGATCGTTTTCGTCAGGTTCCCGCGCGCAGGTTCCTACAAGACGAGCCGATCGACGTGCGAGCCCCACACCCACGTCTTCCGGTCGAGGTTCCCTTTCTCGAACGGGTCTTTGACTAACTCCCGGAGGGCCGGGCTCTTGATGCTCCGGCCTCGGTTCTGCGTGACGAAGACCTCCCCGTTGTGCTGGAGGGCGCCGCGCGGACTTATCCCCCGGACACTCCGGACGAACGTTTCGTTCTTCGGATCCCAGATCGAAACGTAGCCTTTGCCCCCGATCGACGTGACAACGATCTCTCGGCGGTGCTCGTCGTAGTTAACTGAGAGGGATTCGCCTTTGAAAAGCTCGCGATCCTGTTCCGGGACCTCGAGCGCGCGGATGCGGTTCCCCGCGACGTCGATGACGAGGGCGAGGGATTCGTCTCGCGCCATATCGTTCTTACCGATCGCGAAGATCTTTCCGAGGGCCGGAAGCTGATAGAAGTGCCCGACGTATCTAAGCTTTCCCGCCGCTGAGCCGCAGTCGACGTATCGCTCGACCTTCGCGGTCTCTGGATTGATCCAGTTAAGACCCGTGGGCGTCCCGTCGCCGCCGGTGCCCGCTACGACGAGAAGACCTTCTGGACTCCACTGAATCTCGTGGGCCTGCAGGTTTGAGAGCGAGCGCTGATCGTCCTCTCTGAGTGTCCGGGCCCATCGGGCAACCATACTTGTGATCCGGTCGTCGTTCTCGATCGGTAGCCAGAAGTGCTCGCCGGAGGCCTCCCAGACGGCGTGGCCTAGAAACCGACGCGACGTTCCTGCGAGCGAGGCGCGGTCACTAACAGCCCAGCGCGCGACGTCGAAGATGGCGACGCTCTGGCCGCGCTTGGGGACGAGGAGGAGGAGGTTCGGATACCGGGGGTTCTGTGTCACCGAGTGGACGTCGAAAGGAACCGGCGCAGCGCGGACCTGCCCCGTGGCGGTGAAGAACAAGAGGAAGCTGCCCAGGTCCGGAACGACTTCGCCGTACTTCGGCAGGACGTAGTTGGCGTTGAGAACTCCGGTCACGAACACTTCCCCCGCGAGCGGCGCCGCGAGCGGAGTCCTCGCGCACGCCGTGGCTAGCAAGAGTCCGGCGGGGAGCTGGAAGAGAAAATCTCGTCGATTCATACCGCCAAGTTTACAAGACTTACGGGTTTCCAAGAAGCTTAAAAAAAAAGGTTCCCCGAGAGGAACCTTTTTTTCTAAGCTGCGGCTTGTTCGCCTTTCGGTTTTGGTTTTTTATCTGCCTCGTCTTTCCGTTTGGTCTGATCGAGGTCCAGCTGACCGTTCCAGTCCACTAGAGCGATGGAGAGAACTTCCTGGATGTTTTTCACGGGGATGAAAGTGATCTTCTTCCGGTACTGCGCCGGGATCTCGAGGAGATCCTTCTGGTTCTTCCACGGGATGATGATCGTCTCGATCCCGGCCCGCATCGCGGCGAGGGCCTTCTCCTTAATCCCACCGACGGGTAAGACCTTCCCGGTGAGCGTGATTTCGCCGGTCATGGCGATGTCTTTACTGACATACGTATTTGTCAGGAGAGACGTGATCACCGTCGCGAGTGTGATCCCCGCGGACGGGCCATCTTTCGGAATGGCACCCGCCGGGAGATGGATGTGGATCTCGTTTTCTTCGAAGAACTTGTCATCGATGCCGAGCTCTCGCGCGTGACTGCGGACGAATCCCAGAGCGGCGTGGGCGGATTCTTTCATCACGTCCCCGAGCTGACCCGTCAGCGTGATCCCGCGGCCCTTCATCTTCGTTGCCTCGATGTGCAGAATCTCGCCGCCAGCAGCGGTCCACGCGAGGCCCGTGGCGACCCCAACTTCATCGAACTCATTCGAGTCTTCACGGGAGTAGAGCGGTGGCCCAAGTAGCTCCTCGACGGTGCTCGAGAAGATGTGGGTTTTCTCGTGGCCTCCGGAGGCGATCTTCTTCGCGACCTTCCGGCAGAGAGCGCCGACCTGCCGCTCAAGGTTCCTAAGTCCTGCCTCTCTCGTGTAACCGGAGATGACACTCTCGACGCCTTCATCGTGGAACTCGATGTGGTCGTCGGTGATGCCGTGCTCATCCATCTGTTTCGGGATGAGGTACTTCTTCGAGATCTGAACCTTCTCCTCTTGGGTGTACCCCGCGAGGTGGATGATCTCCATCCGATCTCTTAGCGGTCCCGGGATCTGTTCCAGAACGTTGGCCGTTGCGATGAACATGATCTTCGAGAGATCGTAGTTCATGTTTAAGTAGTTGTCGCGGAAGGTACAGTTCTGCTCAGGATCTAGGACCTCAAGCATCGCCGAGGCCGGGTCCCCTTTGAAGTCTGACCCAAGCTTGTCAATCTCATCGAGGAGGATCACGGGATTGACTGTCTTACATTGTTTCATGGCCTGGATGAACCGGCCCGGCATGGCGCCGACGTAGGTTCTCCGGTGGCCCCGGATCTCCGACTCATCCTTCACTCCCCCGAGAGAGATCCGAACAAACTCACGGCCCGTGGCACGAGCGATCGATTTGCCGAGTGACGTCTTGCCTACACCGGGAGGTCCCGAGAAGCAAAGGATCGGGCCCTTGGCCGCACCGCCCTTGAGGGATCGGACTGCCAGGTACTCTAAGATCCGTTCTTTGATCTTCTCGAGGTCGAAGTGATCGTCGTCGAGGACATCTTTTGCGAACTGAAGATCTGTGACTTCTTTTGATTCGTCCGTCCAGGGGATGTCGGTGATCCACTCAAGGTACGAGCGAAGGATACTCGCCTCCGAGGAATCCGGGTGCATCCGCTCGAGCCGCCCGAGCTGCTTGATCGTTTCTTTTTCCGCATCCGCTGGCAGCCGCTTGGCCAGGAGCTTTTCGCGGAGCTCTGAGAACTCGTCGTTTTTATCCGCCGACTCGTCCTGGAGTTCCTGTTTCATGGCCTTGATCTGCTCGCGAAGCAAGAAGTCTTTCTGGTTCTTTTGGTCATCTTTCTGACCCTTGATCTTCGACTGCTGGGCGAGAATTTCGAGCTCCTTGAGCAGGACCTGATTGATGTGGCCCAACCGTTCGACGGAGTCTTGAATCTCCAGCACCCGTTGTGCGTCCTGGACCTTGAGGTTCAGATTCGAGGCCACGAGATCGGCGAGGCGACCCGGATCTTGGATGTCTTCGAGCACCATCAGAATGTCTGGTGAGAGGAGCTTTCCGAGGGAGATCACTTTTTCGAGATTCTCCTTCACGGTTCTCGCCAGAGCTTCGATCGTCGCCGGGGCCGCGGTTACCGCTTGCGCCTCAACCTTCTCCACCTTCACTTGGTAGAACGGCTCCATCGCAACGAACTCCTTGATCCGGGCCTTCGCGAGGCCCTGAATGAGGATCTTGATCCTTCCATCCGGGAGCTTGCGCATGCGCATGATCATGGCGACGGTTCCGAGCTCGTAGATTTCCGACGGCGTCGGGGTCTCCGCCGTGATGTCCTTCTGCGACGAGAGGAGGATGAGTCTGTCGGTGTTATTCAGCGCCTCTTCGACCGCACGGATGGATGTCTCGCGCCCGACGAAGAGAGGGAGGATCATGAATGGGTATACAACAAGATCGCGAACTGGCAGCAGAGGGAGATGTTCCTTGAACTCGATCGCTTCGCCCTCGTAATTAGTCACCATACTTACACTCCTCTAGCGTGGTCTCATCCGTGAATGGTTTTCAAAGGCTAGTTCGGGATAATTGCAGAAGCGCTTTAAAGGTATTTCATGTAAAATGAAGAAAAAGAGAGTCAGAACCTCCGTGAATACGAGAACATTTCACTAGGCTTCTGCGGCCCTTTTCGTTTAGTTTTAAGATTATTCACAGGCTTGAAGTTTTGGATCAAAAAGGTATGTCAGATGGCCGAGACAATTGGTTTGGTAATCCTTGCCGCTGGTAAGGGCACGAGAATGAAAACAGAGACCCCGAAGGCCCTCGCGCGCACCGCAGGTCGGACCCTCCTTGACTACGTCGTCGATGCGACCCTGGATTTCGCTCTGGACTCCGGTCTCTCCGCCGAGGTCGGTCTCGTCGTCGGTCACAGAAAGGAACTCGTCGAGGCGTGGCTCAGCACTCACCCGAGTCGGGAGCTCCTCCGGACGGCCTGGCAGCGAGAGCAGAGGGGCACCGCGGACGCTCTCCGGGCCTGCTTCGCGGATCTTCCGCACTTCTGGGATTACGACTACACCCTCGTGGCCTGTGCGGATACGCCGCTGATCCAGGCCTCCGAGTTTCGAACTCTCTTCGCAGCTCTCCGGGCGGACTCCTCGTTGGTCGGCGTCTGTGCGACCTTCGACGCTCGTGATCCGAAGGGGTACGGCCGCATTCTCCGAGGGGCCCCCGGGTTTCACATCGTGGAAGAAAAAGACGCAACCTCCGACGAGAGAGGGATTTTAGAAGTCAACTCGGGCTTCTACATCCTGCGCACTCGCCATGTTCGCGAGGTCCTCGGCTCCATTGGAAACAACAACAAGTCAGGAGAATTCTATCTCACAGACCTCTTCCAAGATCACTACCGCGTGGGCCCCGTGAAGTTTCCATCCGCGGAGCCTTTCCTGGGCATCAACACGCTCGAGCAGCTCGCCGAAGTCTCCGGGTTGCTCCGCGCCAGGAAGCTCCGCGACCTGATGCTCTCCGGGGTAGAATTCCTTAGTCCTACGACGGTCCATGTGGATCACGCCGTCTCCGTCGGACCTGGTTCTGTCATCTACCCGAACGTTACCCTCCTAGGCCGCACCACCATCGGTGAGCGAGTCGTCATTGAATCAGGTGCGTTCATCCGTGACTCCGAGGTCCGCGCTGACTCCGAAATCCTGGCGAACAGTTACCTCGAGGGTGCTCTCGTGCACGAAGCCGCGACCATCGGGCCCATGGCACGACTCCGAACGGGCGCGGACATCGGCGCCGAGTCCAAAATTGGTAACTTTGTGGAAGTCAAAAAATCCAAGCTCTCGCGTGGTGTGAAGGTTTCCCACCTCTCCTACGTGGGCGACGCAGAGATTGGTGAAAACACCAACATCGGTTGTGGGTTCATCACCTGCAACTACGACGGAGTGAACAAGCACAAGACTCTCATCGGAAGTCACACCTTCATCGGATCAGACTGCCAGATGGTTGCTCCGGTCACGATTGGGGACGATGCCTTCGTCGCCGCAGGATCTACGATCACAAAAGATGTCCCTTCCGGAGGCTTCGGAATCGCGCGCGCCACTCAAGTCACAAAAGAGGGCGCCGCTCGACGGTTTCTGAAAAAGAAGAAGCCATAAGAAACTCCGCGTAAAGCCCTTCTCTCTCCCTCTGTTTGGGAGAGGGAAGCATTTGTAAGATCTCCCCTGAAATGATAGATTGTAGCCCTTAAGTTACAATTGTCAGTTTGGAGATCTTCATGTGCGGAATAGTAGGTTATTCAGGCCCTCATAATTCAGTTGGTCCGATCATCGAAGGACTCTCTCGTCTCGAGTACCGCGGTTACGATTCGGCAGGGATCTGTCTGAAAATCAACGGCGAGCTACAGATTCTCAAGAAGGAAGGAAAACTCGAAAACCTCAAGGAACTGATCACCGGCCAGAAGCCAACCTCCCACACCGGCATTGGCCACACGAGGTGGGCCACTCACGGTGCCGTCACGACTGACAACGCGCACCCACACGGTAACGATCTCTACGCCGTGGTTCACAATGGAATTATCGAGAACGCGGCCGCCCTCAAAAAAGATCTCATGCTCGAGGGGTTCGGGTTTAAGTCCCAGACCGACTCCGAGGTCTTCCTCGTGCTTCTCACGAAGTTCCACAAACTGGGCCTCTCGACCCTGCAGTCGATCTCCCGCGCCTTCTCCACCATCACTGGGAATTCGGCGTTCGTGATCATGGAAAAAGCGAGCGATAAGCTCTACGCTGTGAAGCGCTCCGCGCCGCTGGTCGTGGGTGAGAACAAAGAACTCCGTGAAGCCTTCGTCTCCTCCGATCCCTTCGCCCTCGTGGGCTTCGCGCCAAAGATCTACTTCCCACAAGACGGAGTCATCTGTGAAGGCGTGCCCACCGCCGGAGACGTCTCCCTCAATTTTTATGAGCTCGACCTCTCTCCGTCGTCTCGCTACAAGTTCCAGACAAACTCCATGGCCCTGGATGCGACCTCGAAGGGTCCCTACGAGCACTACATGCTCAAGGAGATCCACGAGCAGGCGAGCCTCATCGACAAACTCGCGGCTTACTACATTAAGAACGAAGGCAGAAAAGTCCTCGACGGTCTCTCTGGTTTCTCGAGTGACGAATGGCACGTGACCGCTTGCGGAACGGCCTGGCACGCGGGCCTCGTGATCAAGAATTTTTTTGAGCAAATCAACAGACAGCGCGCGACGGTTGATATCGCCTCCGAGTTCCGCTACCGGAATCCGATTCTGAGGAATAAAGAAATCGGACTGTTCATCTCCCAGTCCGGTGAAACCGCCGACACCCTGGCCTGTCAGGAACTCTGCAAAGAGAACGGGATCCCTACGTACGCCATCGTCAACGTCGAGGGGTCAACACTCTTCCGGAACGCCGACAAGAATTTCCTCATCCACGCCGGCGTCGAGATCGGCGTCGCCTCCACGAAGGCGTTCACGCTCATGGCGCTCACCGGCTACCTCATGAGCCGAGCGATGGAGAAGACCCTCGACGATCCAAGTCTTTTCGGCGAAATGAAACTCCTCTCAGCGAGGATCGCAGATCTTTGCGCGAACTCGGAGCCGATCCGTGCCGTCGCGGAACTTATTTATACGAAGAAAGGCTTCATCTTCACCGGGCGTGGGAAGTACTTCCCCATTGCTTTCGAGGGGGCGCTGAAGCTCAAGGAGATCGCCTACGTACACGCGGAGGGCTACGCCGCTGGCGAGCTCAAGCACGGACCCATTGCCCTGATCGACGAGAACTTGGTGAACATCGCCATCGTTGGGCCGGAGCTCCTCGAGAAGACCGTCTCTAACGTCGAGGAGGTCAAGGCCCGTCGAGGACTGATTGTGGTCGTTGGGCCTAAAGATAACTCCGAGCTCGAAGACCTAGCCGACGCCTACATCGGGCTTGATTTCGAGGGGCTCCCGAACCTGAGTCCGTTGTATGTTAACGTCGCGCTCCAGTTCCTGGCCTACCACATCGCCAAACTCAAGGGCACCGACATCGACAAGCCTCGCAACCTTGCCAAGTCGGTGACGGTCGAATGATGAACCTCGATTTCCTTAACGAATCCCAGCGCCAGGCCGTGCTTCTCACTGACGGCCCTGTGATGATCCTCGCCGGTGCTGGCTCTGGGAAAACGCGTACCCTCGTGGCGCGGATCCAGTACTTACTAGAAGAAAAGCGCGTGGGCCCCTACCAGATCCTCGCGCTTACTTTTTCTAATAAAGCGGCGCGAGAAATGCGCGAGCGCCTCGCGGCCAACACGCAGATCAACGTGGGCGCACTGAACATCACCACCTTCCATGCCTTCAGCGCGAAGCTCCTTCGCATGGAGGCCACCTACCTCGGACTTTCAAAAAACTTTACCATCTACGATGACGGTGAATCCCAGTCCATCATCAAGGCCCTTCTGAACAAGCGCGGAATCAATCTCAAAGAGCTCTCCCCGTACACCGTTGCGGCGTTCATCGATGGCCTGAAGAACCTCGGGTATTACTTGGGGCTTCCGCGCTCTCCGGAGGTTGAGAAGTTCGCCGAGGACAAGCGCCTCTTTGACATCTTCCTTGAGTACGAAGCCGAACTCCACCGGAGCAACGCCGTTGACTTCGGAGGCCTCATCACTGGGGTGTTGAACCTCTTCCGTTCCTACCCAGAGGTCCTGGTGAAGTATCAGCAAAAGTTCCGCTACTTACTGGTGGACGAGTACCAGGACACAAACCGAGCGCAGTTCGAGCTGATCCACATGTTGGGTGGGGGACACCGCAACGTCTGCGTCGTGGGAGACGAAGACCAGTCCATCTACAGCTGGAGGGGAGCAGACATCCGAAACATCCTCGATTACGAAACCTTTTTCCCTGAGGCGAAGCTCATTAAGTTAGAGCAGAACTACCGCTCCTCGAAGAAGATCATCGAGGCCGCCTCCGAGGTCATCGCCCGCAACGTCGCCCGGAAGGGGAAGCAGATGTGGACCGACAATGACGACGGTGACGAAGTTCGGATCATGGAGTGCCGGGATGACAAGGCCGAAGCCGAATTCATCGGCCAAGAGATCCGTCGGCTCTTCAGTTCCGGGGTCTCGCTAAAAGACATCGCTGTTTTCTACCGGAACAACGCGCACTCTCGGACCATCGAGGACGCTCTTCGAAAAGAAAAATTCCCTTACCGGGTCGTGGCCGGGATCAAGTTCTACGACCGCAAGGAGGTCAAGGATATGATCTCCTACATGCGGGTTGTGGTGAACAAGAAAGACTCCCTCGCACTCACCCGGATCATCAATACCCCTGCCCGGGGTGTGGGAGCCACATCCCTCCGGAAGCTGGAAGACGAGGCCGTTCGCCTCGGCCTCTCCCTCTTCGAACTCCTCGAAAAGATCGCTGACGCCCCGGCGGAGTTTCGGCACCTTTCACTCTCTGGGAAAGTGTCGAGCGCGGTCAATCAGCTCGTCCATCTGACCCAGGAAGTTCAGGTCCTGGAGGCGAAGGGGCAGTCACCGAGTTTTAGCTATGAGAAACTCCTAAACGAATCCGGCTACCTCGAAGTTCTGCGCGCAGATAAAAGTTACGAGGGTGCTGCTCGGCTCGAAAACCTCGAGGAACTCATGAGTGCCCTCAAGCAGTTCGAGGACTCCGAACCTGAGGCCAACCTCACCAAGTTCCTGGAGGCGATCACTCTCGACAGCTCATCGGAGGATGCCTCCGGTGACCAGGTCTCGCTCATGACCGTCCACGGGTCAAAGGGCCTAGAGTACCCCTATGTATTTTTGATCGGCGTGGAAGAGAACATCTTCCCATCCTACAAAAGCCTCGAGATCGGGCCCACGGCCCTCGAGGAAGAGCGGCGCCTTTTCTACGTTGCGATGACCCGGGCCATGAAGCAGCTGACGATCACTTTCGCGCAGGGGCGACTCCTCTGGGGGAGCCTCAAGTTTAATGGTCCGAGCCAGTTCCTCCACGAGATCCCCGAGAAGTACTACCGCTGGGACTTCTATCAAACGGGATCTAAGCGCGACCCTTCCCAGATGTACGCTCGTACCTACGACGACTTTGACCAGCGAGTCTCGGCTGAGGCGGAGGACAGTGTCTTCTACCGGGAGAAGGTTTTTCACACGAAACGCCCGACGGTGACCGCAGCGAACTACGTTTCCGGCTCGAAAATTTCTCATGCGCTTTACGGGGAGGGAACAGTGCTCGACTCCGAGGGCCTAGGGCAGGATGAAAAGGTCACCATCCTCTTCCGTGACGGGATAAAGAAGAAGTTCATGGTCAAGTTCGCTCCCCTCCAAAAGCTATAAGGGCCAAAGGTCAACATGCGGATAACGCTAAAAATTATTCTCGCCTCCTGGGTCCTGCTTTTCCTCATCATCGGAGCGCTTCTCTTCAACGCTTACTCCCGGCTCAAGCCGGAGGCTTTCATTGCTCTTCTGACTCAGCAGATTCAGCGCAACTATCCGGGGGCGGAGCTCACGGTCGGGAAGGTCTCCTACCGCTTCTCCCTTGATTTCAACCTCACTCTTCAGAACATCCACCTGCGCCGGAAGGACAAGCTTCTGGCGAGCATCGGAGGCGTCGAGCTAAAAGTTCCCTGGTGGCTTCTACTCGTCAACAACGGCAACGTTCAAGTCAATTTAAAAAACCTCGACATCTACGTCGACCAAGAGCCAGGAGAGTCAACCCCCAAAGTCTCGGGACCCCGATCCGGAGCTCCCCAAACAGTTAGAGTCACGCTTCCGGATTACCTTGCCGACGCCAAGTTCACCCTTCGTGCCAAAGAGATCTCGGTCCGTGATATCCATAATTCTCGGCGCTATTTCAACGTCTCAAAGCTCCTCGTTCGTGAGTTCCAGTATGGGAAGAATTCTGCCTTCGAACTCAACATCCCAATCACGGTCAAGCACAAGAATGCGCAGTACGTCTCGGACCTCTGGCTGTTCGGGGATCTCACACCAGAGACGAACCGGTGGCTCCTGAACTACAGAGGTGAGTTTCGGACAAAAGAGGCGAGCGATCGATTCCAGATCGAAGACCTCGTCATCGGTGGAAGTGCAACTTTCATCCCAACGTCTCTCGAAGTCACATCCAAAGTTAACCTCGTCATTGACAAGAACCCGGCCGGCAAAGGCCAGTTCCACGTCGACAAGGAATCCCTTGGGATTTCTTTAGAACTTTCGCGACTTCCGCTGACGTACTTTTCTTTCGTCTACGACGAGATCAAAAATCCCTACCTCGTTAGTCCTGAAGGTAACGCAAGCGGATCTGTGTCATTTTCTCGTTCGTTCGTTAACCGCTCGGCAAAAGTATCCGGGAAGCTGAGTTTTCCAGGGAGCCTTTTCCTCTCGGACAAGGATTCTATCTCGGGAAAGTGGCAGGTTGGATTTCAGGACTCGCGCTGGGAAGTCTCCTTCATGAGCCCCAAGGGAGAAGCGAGCTTTTTTCGCCGTTCAGTGATCGACCTGAATCGAGGCACTGTGACCCAGTACATCGAGGAACTTGGATTTTCGGGCCTCGATTTTGGCATCACGATAGCGCCCGTCCTGTCGGTGTCGAGCTTTGCGGATTCAAAGCTGGGAGTCTACCACAGCACAACGGTCTCCTACAAAAAGTGTCTTCTTGGGGATCAGGTGATCGATGGACACTTCCGCTACGGCGTAACCCCGGAGAAAAAATTCTACTCTAGTGAGCTGTCCACCCCCGCCGGAAGCCACCTGAAGTTAAGCTATGCTAAAGAGGCCGAGCATCACTCTCTGGACCTCCTCTTCGAAAGATTCCGCTGGGATCCATCGTTTCGTTTTCTGTTCCCATTTTTCACCGCTAGCAATGGGACTTTGCAAGGAATGGTTGAGGGCCGTTGGGATGAATCTTGGGAGACAGGCAAGTGGCGATTCCAGGTTAACGGCACGGGACTCGTTCAGCCCGCTGGGAAGATCTCTGATTTCATCGATCGTACGGCCTCCTTCTTTGACGTCGATGCGAAAGTTTTTAACAAGCAAAACCTCATCCTTTCAGGTAAAAATGGAGTCCTCTCCTTGCTTGGACTTACCTTGGAAAACACCGAGCAGGTCAAGATTACCGGGAGTTTAAGCTCTCGGCAAAAATCCTTCCTTTCCATCGCATACCTGAAGGGCCGAAAGTCCAAAGCTGCTAGGAAAGAAGTTCTCGAGCCATACTGGAAGCAAAAGGAAGCACCATGAGCGAATCCTATAAACCGATCATTTGGCGTGATGACACCTTGTTTCTTCTCGACCAGCGGCAGCTTCCCCACATCGAAACTTTCGTCACCGTGACTGATCTTGCGCAAACGGCGAAAGCGATCACAGACATGGTTGTCAGAGGTGCCCCATGCATCGGTTTTACGGCGATTTTTGGAATGGCCCTCTGGGTCCGCGGTCAAGTCTCCCTAACGCTTGAAGCTTGTCGGATCGCAGCCTCGGAACTCATTGCTGCGAGGCCCACTGCTGTCAACCTCTCATTCGAGGTTCATCGTTGCTTAGCACTGATGGAGAGACACTTAGCGCTAGGGGAGGGCCCGCGAGAGCTCTACGATCGCCTCGTGGCCTTCGGTAACTTACAAATCGATGAGAGCCACTCCAAAAATACGACCATGGCACAGATTGGCTTTGCTGAGCTTGAGCGCTCTTTCGGGAAGCGACCATGGCGACTCATGACCCACTGTAATACCGGATTCCTTGCCTGCGGAAGTCTTGGTACTGCCCTCGGAGTGATCTCCTATGCGCACCAGAAAGGTCGTATCGAGTACGTGCTCGCAGATGAGACTCGGCCCTACCTTCAGGGAACAAGGCTCACGGCGTTCGAGCTCTCCAAGGAGCGGATACCCTATTATCTCGTCGGTGAAGGTGCGGCCTCCTACTTATTGTCTCGCGGCATGGTGGATGCGATCTTCGTTGGCGCCGATCGGATCGCTGCGAATGGGGACACGGCCAATAAAGTCGGCACGGCAACTCTCGCGATCGTCGCTAAAACCTACAACGTTCCTTTTTACGTAGTCGCTCCAGTGAGCTCGTTTGATACGACGATTCCCGATGGAACTCACATCGAGATCGAGCTCCGGTCAGAGACTGAGCTCACTGAGTACAAGGGGCAACTGATGGCCCCGGCCGGTGCGAGAGCGATCAACCCAAGCTTCGATGTGACGGACCATCGGTTTATCACAGGCATCATCTGCGAAAAGGGTCTCATTAACCCCGCCGTCGCGGGCAATCTCCTCAAGGTAGTCAATCCATGATTAACGACATGCGCGCGTCCATCGACGTCGGCTCGAATAGTGTTCTTCTTTTGATCGGTGACTTCTCTGCCGGGAAGCTCCGCGAGATTGTGAAGCGAAGTGAGATCACGTCCCTCGGGCGAGAGCTCGACAAAAACCGTGCCTTTCACTCCGAGTCCATGGAGGCCACATTCGCTGCGATCAAGAGCTACGCCGAGGAATGCGCCCTCTACGGGATCCCGCCTCAGAAAATCATCGCCACCGCAACGGAAGCGGCGCGAGTCGCACTGAATGCGAGCGACTTCTTTCGCCGGGTCGAAGCGGAGCTCGGAGTGTCGATCGCTATCATAAGCTCCGAAGCGGAAGCCTATTTCTCGACCAAAGGCATTCTCTTTGACACTCGATTTGAGTCTGAAGTGATCACTATCATGGATGTCGGGGGCGCCTCTACCGAACTCATTCGCGTGAACACGAAGAGCCTTCAGATCTTAGACTCAATCAGCCTCCCCATCGGTGCTGTGCGCTCCACGCAGTGGCTGAACGACCAGCTCTTCGTTCAGAACCTTCAGAAAGTTTTCCTCGACTTTCGCACCGACCTTGACAAGTTTCAAGGGAAGGAGCTCTTCTGCGTCGCTGGCACAGTGACTTCCCTTGGCAACATGCACCTACTTCGAAAGGAGTTCGTGGAGGACGACGTGCACGGGCTCGTGCTTCGAGGAGAAGACATCGACGGTCTGTTTAAAAAGTACTCCGAATTTTCGCCCGAGCAGTTCCTCGACCTCTTTCCTTTCCTTCAGAAACGCTCTCAGAGCATCCGCGGTGGGCTGAATCTCGTCTACCATCTCGTCCATCGTCTCCTCGTCAAGGAGCTCACCATCTCAACGTACGGGCTCCGTTTCGGAACCATCCTCGAAGGAAAACTACGGAAGGAGTTCATCTATGCAAAACCGTAGCATCGATCGTCACACGGTCGTTTTCCGTGAGGGGGACTCGGCAACGCAACTCTACCTCGTGAAATCCGGTGAAGTCCTCTGCCTGAAGTCGTCTCGGGACCGACTTGTGCCCGTCTTTTTGGCCAAGGCGGGCGACGTCATCGGGGAAGCGGCGATGATCTCGACGGTTCCCTACACCTATTCTGCGATTTCCCTAGAGCGGGGCGAACTTGTGGGCATCCCTGCGGTGAATTTCGAAGAGGTCTTCCGTGGGTCTCCCGACTGGATCACACACCTCACGCGGACGATGATTGAACGCTTCCAGAACACGGCGAATCTCATCGCCGAAAATCGGCTCATCCATCCCTCCGTCATCGGGGAGGATCAGTTTTCGTCTCTCGTCGAGACAGAATTTAAGAAGCTCTTGTCTCAGTAGAATTGAATGACGCGGTTGCGGTTGAGGCTCAGTGCCAGTTCGAGGATCTTGTGCTGGGCCCGGATGCATTCACTTCGGTTACTCGTGAGATCTTTCTGCATGACATCGAAGGCCTTCAGCGCAACGGCCCTTGAAATGAGCCCAAGCACTCGCCGCTGGTTCTTCACGTGGACCAGGCTCAACGCCAGCCCGAGGATCGTTGGTTGCACCTGAGAGACGACGGTCTTCAGGCTCTCGTCGTCGAGGTCCCAGATGCTCTCAAAGGAGATACAGGATTCGGTCAGTTCCTTGGCCAGGACAGGGTTCCGGATCCGAAGATTCTTGAGCAACTTTGCCTTGTCCGCCGAGTCCATGCGCTGAAGAAGCTCGATCACCTGCTTCTTCCCGTTGATGAAAACACCATTCTCCGAATTCTTCTGACTCATCTATTCTCCTTCCTGGATCGTGACGACGTGAAAGTGAACTACGCTCCGACCTTCGCTTTTTCTTCTTCAAACTTGATGCGCGCGCGTTCGAGGTATTCGCGATGTTTCAGTTCTTGATTGGTGGCCTGTTGCTCGTGGGACATCTTGGTCTCTTCGAAGCGAGCCGAGTTCGACTCCTTCAGGTCTTTGAGAAGTTGCTCAAAGCGCTTCGTCTCCTCTTCGATCGTTTTCCCGTACCGTTGCCGGACCTGCGTGAGCCTGATTTCCGATTCATTCTTCTCTTTCCCAATCTGGACTTCATAGTCCTTCTTGATCTTGGAGATCTCTTTATCATTCTTTTCGCGAACTTCAGTGAGCTCTTTTTCGAAGGAATCCCCGAGCTTCCGGAGTTCGAACGCTTGCCTCTTTTCCATGGCCGCTTTGTTCGCAGCTAAGCTCGGGTGTGTCCCAGATACGTCCGACATAGCAACCTTTCCCTTTAATCCTAACGGATGCCTTCGCTGGCATTCTTCACTATCATACTGAGATACTGCGACTCATCACAAGGCAGGCAAAAATTGATGGGTCTGCGTCGTTGGAAAGACCGCCGCGCGAACTCCAACCCCACGGCGGCACTCCGGACCTGGAAAGAATTGCCGGTGCTCTCCTCCAGCTCGGAGGCGCTTCCCAACTCCCCATTCAGGGAAATCCCAAAAAGACGCTGACCTTGCATTGGTGAAGCCAGGAAAAGTGCGTTATCATTAAGGCACCTATGATGCTGTCAAAATCCGATTTCGAACGTTTTAAGGACTGGCTAGACCTCGACGTCAACTCCATCGCTTGGGAAGGGCGTTACGCAGAGTCCTTCAGTGGCTTCTGGGAATCCTTCTTCAAAGATCAGATCGCCCCTCTCGAGCTTGGAGAACGATTTGATTACGCGAAGAAGATCGCGAAGTCAGGGCCCCTGATCTCCTGGCTCAACTGGCTCTTCGAGAAGTTCATCACGTTCACTTTCGTCCACCAAGGGAAGTCCGTCCGTGAGATCGCATTCCTCTTCGACCTCCAGGAGAAGTACGTGTCGACCCTCCTCCGGAACCACCTGATAAAGGTCTACCCAGTGTACGAAGATCTCATCAATGACAATTTCCAGATCAGCAATGTCAGTTCGAAGAACCTCTTCCTCCGGTTCGACGATTTGATCGGAACCTTAGGTCCCGAGGCCCTCGCGAAAGGCACCTTCGAAGATGACATCCTCGCGCACATGGAAGTCACTCTCTACCCAGACTGGCCAAATCTCGTGAAGGAGCTCCGGAAGGATATCCTGGCCCTGAAGGTCGACTTTGAGAATTTCCGCAAGAAGACCGCCTTTAGACGGCAACTGAAGTTTCTCCAAGAGGTGATCGTTCTCCTTCTTATCCTGAGCGTGGTTGTCTTTGCGCTCAAGAACACGAACAAGTGGTACGAAGACTACCTCGTGAACAAGATCACGCTTTTCGAGCCGAACTTCTTTTGGCTCGATAAGTCCCTCTCCTACCAGGAGCAGGATCTACTCGCGAAGCAGCAGATAGATCTTTCCAACAAAGAGCTCGATGAGCTCGAGCGCCTCGAGGCACAGACTGTCTTCTCTGACGAAAGACTCGGCTCCCGGTACGACCCGGAATCCGACGTAGTGGTCTTGGACTCAGTCGACGATGTTCCCAAGAGCTTCGGCGAAGCCGAGACCGAGCAGTCGGAATACGAGGAGAACAAAAAGGGCGGCTACCGTGACAGCTCGTACGCGTCGTCGAACAAGAAGGCCTACCGCATTCTCATGGCATCGGTTGAGCCCGCGTCGGTGCGCAATGAAATTCTTCCCCTCATGAAAAGCTACGGCATCCAGCAAGTCGACAACGTCAGGCCCGGGATGCAGATTCCCGGAGGCATGTACTTTAACCTGCAAGTTCCCTCGAAGAATCTCAAAGACTTCATGACGAAGGTCTCATCTCTTAGCGAGGCCAGCATCTACGAAAGCCGTTCCCAGGGTGGCGAGCAGCCTGGCAAGAATCGTGTCTTCATCTGGATCAAGTCTATCTAGGGCCCGAGCCCCGGCCCGCGTTCTCCTCTCCCTGCTTTCCTAGAAGCTGATCGATGAGTTCCATACCACCGAGTTGCTCGTTGGCACCGATCCCGTTCGTACTCTGTTCCGAGTCCGAGGCGCGGAGGTTCGCAAAAAGCCCCGTGTTGATCTGGGACCTGGAAAGGCCTTGTTCTTCTTTTCTCCAGGCGTTCACGTTCCGCCCAGCGCTGGTTCTGTTTCCTTGCGCGTCTCGCCGGGTGAGCTCTAGGTGAGAAGTGATAATGTTGTTAAAAAGGACCACCTGTGCTAACCGTGCGCGCTCTTCTTTACTCTGCGTGATAGAGGTCTGCGAGGCCCGACGGATTTCTTCTGGGTTTGCCTCGGCGCGAACCTGTCGGGAGCCAAGGTTACGGTTAATCTGCGCGAGCGTGGCCATTTTCTTGGCCTCGAACTGGGCACCGATTTCCTCTACTAATTGTTCATCAGTCAGGTTCCCTGCTTGTAACCTCTGGAGCAAGGGAAAGTAGCCTTGTTCCCGAAGATAATCCTCGAGCTTCTGCTGGTCCTGCGCTTTGAGCTGTCGAACCCGCGCCATCTCGACTTCGCGCTTAAGGGTCATTTCCATGTCAACGTCGTGCTTCGCGCGATCCAGCTGTTCCTGATTCACGAAGAAGTTCTCGCAGGCAGCGAGTTCGGGGTTACTACTGCAGCGCTCGGCTGCGGCCTGCGTCTGACCACCTTGCGTACTTCCCCCTTCGAGCACGTCGGCAGAAGTGTAGTTCGATAGATTATCAAGCGTTTCTGCTCCGTCTTGGCCTGGCGTGAAAATTTTGCCCCGGAACAACGCCGCCGCTGCGCTCTGGGGGTTCTCGGCCATCTGGTCGAATTGCTCGCGAATCTTCTGAGTGTCTGCCAAGGCCTTTTTGATCTCCATGATCTTATTCTGGGCCAAGCACGCCACCGCACCTTTGCGGGTGCCTCCACCCGTCTGCGCTGCCGCATCCGGTGCAGGATCTTCTGCCGGAGCCCCGTCTGGTGGTGGTGTCTGTGGTGATGGCTGACCCGCCGCCGGCGGTGTGGTTCGAGCACCAAGTCCTACCATCGATCGATTCTCTTGCATGTTCCGCTTCGCTGCCCCTTTGAACTCATCGCATAGGGGTCGGATCATAGCTCCGCAGGTCATGAAAAATTGTGACAGCTTCTCGCGCTCAAGACCGTTTTGGCCTCCGATGCTTAGGCTCTTGAAGATGTCTTCATACACTTTTTCCTTTTTCTCCGGATCCGAAATGGCCCCAAAATCGGCCGCACTTCCCGTGTCCGTGACCTCCGCAACCTGAAGGTTCTGCGTGAAGTGCTGCTTCCAGTACTCCCCGAAGCTCTTCCCACTTACTGGCTCTCCTTCACGGCGAAAACTCTCGAAGCAGAAGCGGGAGACCTCGTACAGCGCGTTCTTACTCAGCTGGGTTTTGTAGAGGTCGATAAAGAGCCCTTGGTCGAGATGCTTCTTGTTCTTAAACTTCAGGCTTTCGACCAACCGTCTTTTATCGGCTTCTTGGCGATCAACGCCGGTCATGGCCTTGTACATCTTGTCGTCCAGGAAGTTCTGGATGTCCCGGACGTTCTTACTTTTAACGAGGCCATACTGCTGAAGGTTCAGGAGCTCAGAGAGCTGCTGGAGCCTCCGAGGGTCTCGAAGATCTGTAACTTTTCTCCGGAAGCAATCTTGAGCCGCTTGAGTCTTCTGGTCTCGGACCGCGGGAGAATCTCCAGCAGCAAACTGATTCTTCCGTCTGCATTCATCGAACTCGCTCGTTTGCCGGAGCATCTCCTGGACCTCGAGGTCCCTGATCTGAGATGTTATGTTCCGACCGTCTTCGCGGTTCACGATCTCCGGCCCCGTAGCAAAAACCGGAAGCGAAGTAAGTAAGTAGAGCCAAATGAGCTTCTTCATTTGTCTATCTTATCGGAATAAAGAAAACCAACTCTTAGGTCGACGTAAAAACGGTTCTCGCTGCAGGATTACAGCTACATAGAGTTTCTAGAGATGCCGAACAGTGACTTCATCTCCCGCAGCAAAAGGTGGCTCTTACCCAAATAGTACCATTGTCTTACAAAACCGATGACCATGGCGGCTATAAATCCAAAAGCAACACCAGAGTGCACGACCTTCGACACTAGTCCGGTGTCATGCGCACCACCTAACAAAAACGCAATCGTACCAAGGACCAGCATGAGCATCGTCCAGGGAACAGTCTGCCGTTTAGAGAGCTGAGATTCATGAACGTAGCGTGCGACTTTTTTCTTGTACGGGTCTAGGTCCTGCGGTGGTTCATCGAAAAGTTCTTTGAGATTGTGCTCACTATTGAGTGCTGTCCAAACGTTTTCTACTAGCCTCGCCACGCCGATGAAATAGAACATAACGAAGGCTTGGATGAAGATCACGTAGAGGAAGGCCGGGATCGCCAGTTGGATGTGGCCGAAGGTTATGTCTAACCATCCAAATGAAACTCCCGTGACGAGCAGGATGCCAACGACCATCAGAGCTAATAAAAATCTTAGAAGGTAGGCCATGGGACTTCCAATTTACATTTCGATTTGTTAACTTCCGACCTACATCTACCTCATTTTTTTACTATAAGGAATTCAAATGTCCGAACGACCTGAACCTTCCAAAAAAATCCTGGAAAGCTCTCCGTTTTCGGGAATTGCTGTTCCGATCGCGATCGTGCTCATCGGGGCGGTCATCATTTTTGGTGTGACAAAGATGCTCTCAACGGGGAAAAACCATCGCGACCTCGTTGAAGAGATGAATTCGAAGACTTTCGGTAACAGGTGGGTTGCGGCCTACGAACTTTCAAAATTCCTTGCGGGTCAAAAGATTCCGAAAGAGGACATCCCTTGGGTCATTGAAAATCTCTCCCGCGTTTACACAGATTCTGTTGATGCGCGCACTAGGAATTTTGTAGTTCTGGCGCTCGGCAGTTTGAAGAACCCGCTCTCACTCGGTGTCTTAAACACCGCTCTAGAAGATCAGGATCCTCAGGTTAAATTCAACGCGGTTGTTTCGCTAGGGAATATGCCGCTGGGCTCCGACGTGAAATGGAATAAATTGGAAGCGATCCTGGACCAAGATCTCGATCCAGGTCTAAAGCAAGTAGCACTTCTGGCAATCGCCTCCCACAATAGGCCAAATACCGAAGAGAAGGCACTTATTCACCTAGCTTCATCTGATCGCACAGTACGATATGCTGCAGCAATTGTTCTCTCCAAAACCCGCAATCCCCTCGCCGTTCCAGTTCTCGAAGAAATTCTGAACCTGCGCTACGACACGTCGCAGGCCGGGCAGTTAAACGGTGCGCAAGTGGAAGGCTTAAAGGTCAACGTTCTGGAGAATTTGGAAAGGTCCAAATGGTATGCGCTGTCAAACTTGGTTCAAACGGTCGAACAAAATGACACAAATATTAGAGTCAGTACAAAAGCAAAACAGACTCTAAAAGAATTGAAAAATTAAAAGTTTACACCCATAATGTGGTAAATTCTAAAGCCCTCACTTCTCTAGAACCGACATGATTGGTCTAGATTTTTAAACTTTCGGAGATCTCTTATGAGTGACGACGCAAAGACCAGCTTAAATCGCCGCGAATTTTTCAGCTTCCTCGCCGTTGGCTGGATCACTTTTGGAGCAGCGACAGCAGGTTTTGCGAGCCTGATTTTTCGCTTCCTTTACCCGAACGTTGTCTTCGAGCCAGCGATGGATTTCTTGGCGGGCTTTCCAGACGACTACCCTGAAGGAGTTGATGAGCGATGGAAAAACGGCTTCGGTGTTTGGATCTACAAAAAGGATGGACGCCTCGTTGCGATGTCGAACATTTGCACCCACCTCGGATGCATCCCTACGTGGCTCCCTGCCGAATCCAAATTCAAGTGCCCGTGCCATGGTTCAGGCTACTACCCGAATGGCATCAACTTCGAAGGCCCAGCTCCACGACCACTCGAGCGCTACAAGATTTCTCTCAACCCTGAGGGGAAAATTATCGTCGATAAAACAAAAGTGTTCCGTTACGAAAAAGGTGAATGGAACATCGATGGTGCCTACATAGAAGTTTAATCTCTAGAGGAAAAATATGTCTGAAGGTTTTGCAAAGAAAGTCGCTAACACCCAAGTCTGGAAAGCTATCTTCCGCCACGGGCCACCGAACAATGCTCGTAACCGTGCAGCGGTCATCGCTGGCAACGTCTTCCTTCATCTTCACCCAATCAAACTCAAGAAGTCCGGAGTCGAGCTTGGGTACACTTGGTGCATGGGAGGGCTGACGTTTTTCGTGTTCCTCGCCCTAACCGTAACCGGTGTTCTCCTGATGTTTTACTACCGACCAACCGCAGAGTATGCCTTCACCGACATCATCGGGTTACGCGAGCACGTTCCTCTCGGGATCATGCGAGAGCTTCACCGCTGGGGTGCCCACTTAATGGTGATCACCGTGTGGATCCACATGTTCCGAGTGTTCATGACCGGATCTTATAAACCACCTCGAGAGTTTAACTGGGGTGTGGGCGTGGTGCTACTCATTCTCACCATGCTCCTTTCCTTCACAGGCTACCTCCTTCCATGGGATCAGCTAGCAATTTGGGCGATCACCGTGGGATCTAACATGGCCAAAGCCACCCCCTTTGCCGGACACGGCGGTCCTGGAGCGGCCCTCGCCAGGATCGGAGACTTCGTCATGGTTTCTGACAAGAACGACGTGCGCTTTCAGTTGCTCGGCGGTCGCTTCGTCGGCGAAGCCGCGCTTCTCCGTTTCTACATTCTCCACTGTGTCTTCATTCCTCTGGTTGTGGCCGTCCTCATTGCCGTCCACTTCTGGCGTGTTCGGAAAGACGGTGGAATTTCGGCCCCACTCTAATCGACTAGGACACATATGATTAAGGAAGCGATCAACTACCTCTCCTCTCCTCTCTACTCTTTCACGGCGTTCATCGTGCTGTTCTTGCTCAGTCTGAAACGAATCGACATCGTCGGTACGAAAAAGTTTGGCTTGGGCCTGTTGGTATTCGTTCTTGTCGTGTTCGGGTGGATGGTGACTGACCCGGTTTTCTTCTCTGTCATTTCACTGCCGGACAATATCCCTATCATCATTCTTAATGGTCTCGTCTTCTGGTCGACCTGGTTCGCACTTTACAAAGGTCACCAGAACGATCTTCGGATCGCTCGGGGCGAGCAACCGATCGAAGGCTCTCCCGAGAACCGAGAGAAGGTATGGGCTTGGCCAAACCTCGTTTACACCGAGCTTTTCTGCGGCATCCTCTGTACGGTTTTCTTGATCGTTTGGGCAATCTTCTTCAAGGCTCCCTTGGAAGAACCCGCCAACCCAACTTGGGCTCCGAACCCTGCTAAAGCCCCGTGGTACTTCCTGGGCCTTCAAGAAATGCTTGTGTATTTCGACCCATGGATGGCAGGGGTGGTGCTACCTGGTCTGATCGTTGTGGGCCTCATCGCAATCCCTTTCCTTGACGTGAACCCCAAAGGAAACGGTTACTACACCTTCAAGGAGAGAAAATTCGCCATCGCCAGTTTTCTTTTCGGGTGGCTTGTCCTTTGGATTTTTTTGATCCAGGTCGGCACTTTCCTCCGCGGACCTAACTGGACGTTCTACGGTCCTTTCGAATACTGGGATGCGCACAAGGTCGTGGCAGAAAACAACATCAACCTCTCAGAGATCATGTGGATAAAGTTGTTTAATACGAGCCTCCCTAAGAACATCTTGGTCCGGGAGATTTTCGGACTCATCGTCGTCTTTGGATACCTCTTTGGACTGCTACCCCTGATCATGAAGAAGTGGGGTAAGAACTACATCGACCGAATGGGCGCAGTCCGCTACTACATCATGATCTTCCTTGTCCTCGGGATGATGAGCCTTCCTATTAAGATGTATTTGCGTTGGTTCATTAACCTGAAATACATCCTGGCAATGCCGGAATTTGAACTTAACCTTTAATCGTTTTTCATAAGGCAGCGATAAATGAAACGTGAACCCGGAATGGCATACGACACCAAAGTTCTGAACAAGATCTTTGCCCTCGTCTCAGTGGTCTTCCTACTCGTAGTAATCTGGATGGTCTTCGACGACTACATCCGTCCTTGGAAAGCCGTGCAGATTAAGGCACTGGACATCGAAAAGCAGAAGATCCAGGAAAAAATCCGTGAGATCGACGGGTCCATGGATGGCAACAAGTTAAAAGAAATTAAGCAAAAGATCTCGAGCGCCGAAAAAGGCGTCGAGTCCCAGGACAAGAAGATTACTGAGATCAACACTCGCATCGCCGAAATCCAGCGGCAGATCTACGTGCAGAACATGGTTAACGGAGTTAACGGTTCGCAGGCCTCAGAATATCAGTTTAAGTACGAGCATGCGATGATGGAAAATCATCCCGCTGACGCCAAGAAGCTCAAGGTCACATTCGATCAGTTTAAAAAGAAGGAAATGGAAGGCAAGGATAACCTAAAAGCTCTCCAGGCCGCCGAACTCAATGCGCAAGAAGAGCTTAAGGTGATCATGGCCGACAAGACCTCTGCGGAGAAGGAACTCAAGAGCCTCGTCGGAGACAAAGAACGGATGCTTCAAGCGATGGCAGGGACTGAGAAGTCTCCCGTTTGGGCCTTGAGAAATGCTCCTTTCATTGACTTCCTCGACCCCACCATTAAGATCCGCCAGTACGTAGTTGCGAACGCGACGAATGATTTCTATTTCCAACAGGTTCCTAAGATTGATCGCTGTACAACCTGCCACGTTTTCATCGACCGCCCTGGGTATGAAGATCAAGCCAACCCTTACAAGACCCACCCTAAAGTTGAATCTCTCGCCGTAGGGGTTAACTCAGCACACCCTGCCAAGGACTTCGGTTGTACGTCATGTCACGGAGGCGTCGGTGACCGGGTTAACGACTTTAATTCTCCTGCCCACATTCCTCAGAATAAGGAACAAGAGAAGGAATGGAAGGAAAAATACCATTGGCACGAACCACATAAAGTCCCTCAGCCGATGATCCCGCTTCAGCACACCGAAGGGATGTGTATGAAGTGCCACAAGGATCAAGAGCGACTTCCGATGGCAGACAAGCTTAACAAAGGCCGCCAGATCATCGAGAACTATGGTTGCTACGGATGCCACAAGATTGAAGGCTGGCAGCATCTCAATGCAAATAAGCCAGGGCCAAGTCTCTACAAGATTTCGTCGAAGGTTAAAACCACGGAGTGGATCCGAAACTGGATCTGGTCACCGTTCGCTTTCAACCCACGCTCTCGCATGCCTCACTACTTCGAACAGGCGAATAATTCAAAGCCTGAGTTCAAGAAGAAGAACATCGCCGAGGTCAGGGCCATCTCTGACTACATCATTAAGACTTCGCAAGAGTACAAGCCTTTTGCCAAGTACGTAGGCGGAAGCGCCGAAAATGGTAAGGCCCTCATGGAGACAGTCGGCTGCGTTGGTTGTCACCAGATCGAAGGTATTGATGATAAGTGGAACGCTGTCGGTCAGCGCAAGGGTCCTTACCTTGTGAATCTTGGCTCTAAGGTGGACCCAGATTGGCTTGTGTCATGGTTGAAACAACCAAACCACTACGACCCGACTTCGATCATGCCTTCTTTCCGTCTCTCAGACAAAGAAGCCAACGACATGGCCGCCTACTTACTCGCTTCACGCAACAAGCAGTTCGAGGAGCTTACCTTCCCGGCCCTCGATAAAAAAATCCGAGATGAGATTCTTGTGACGGATTACTTCTCTGCCTTCGAAACTGTCAAAGCAGCTCAGGCCAAGCTCGAAAGAATGAGTGACGAGGAACGCACCACGGAGCTCGCGAAGCGCTCGATCAACAAGTATGCTTGCTATTCTTGCCACGAGATCCATGGTTTCGAGGGAGATCTGCCTCAGATCGGACCAGAACTATCCAAGGAGGGGTCAAAGCCCGTGGAGCAGTTCGGTTTTGGTCAACAGAAGCAAGTTCCTCACACCCGACAGGGATGGCTGACCCAACACTTGAAACAGCCAAGCATCTGGGACATCGGTGTACCGAAACCTTTCAAAGACCTGAACAAGATGCCTAATTTCTACCTTAAAGACGAAGAAATTGAATCGATCGTCGGAGTCATTCTAGGCTTGGTTTCAGATAAGATTCCACTCCAAGGTCAGAAACGTCTTACGGCGGGTGAGAAGCAGTACTACGACGGAATGAAAGTCGCCAACAAATATAACTGCTACGGCTGTCACCAGATCGACGGCATTGGTGGAAACCTATCCAAAGCTTTTGAAGACCAGAACTACGGTCCTCCTTATCTCACAAAAGAAGGATGGCGTGTGAAGACTGACTGGATCTATGACTTCCTTCAGAATGTGCATCCTATCCGTCCTTACGTTAACGTAAGGATGCCTTCCTACCCGTTCTCCCATGAAGAGCTAAATAAGCTCGTCACTGGATTCCAGGGAGGCTCGAACCAGCCGACGTACGAAGCACCGGTCAAGATTGAGTGGGAACCAGGAGAACGAGAGGCAGCTCAGAAGATTTGGAATGAACTGGCCTGTACATCATGCCATTCTCTGGGATTCACAAACGATGCTCCTCAGGCTCCTAACCTTCACTATGCGAAGAACCGTCTACGTACAGAATGGATGGAAGCCTGGATCGCAAATCCTCAGTCGTTTATCCCTTATACGAGCATGCCAGCATACTGGGACGACGGCAGCGGGAATCTGATTCCTGCGGTTGAAGGTGTCTTGGACAATGATCCTAAACGTCAGATTCGGGCGATTAGGAAGTGGGTGCAGGAGTTTGGCTATGATAAATCGCCAGTTCCTTTCTCAAAAAACCTGTAAATTATCTTGCAACCGCTCTAAGATTTGATTCTCTAGATGAGACTATCCTTCAAGATAGTCTCATCTAGTTCTGTTCAGAAACTGCCTTTTCTTCTTCGTAACCGAACTAGGTCCAATCCCTCGGCTTCCTCTACCTCCGGAACTATCTGCTCAAATGAGTGCTCCAGCAGAGGTCTCTTTGCGATTAGTATGGATCTTGTAAACGCGTTACGCATCAGCTCAAGCATTTTCTTTGTCGGGGATTTTTATAAAAGCCGCTCATTACGTGTGTTCCTCTTGCCAGTAGCTTTATAAAAAGGTCAAGGCTAGAGATCTTGAGGAAGAGTCAGGATTAGTAAAAGACGATGCATACATTCAAGCCCGTTTCGTCTTGCAAAATACCTCTCGTAAAACTCCACAGAAAAATTCCAATCAGCGATTTAAAGACTGCACAGGAGAGATAGTAACGACTATTTGGACCCTATGTGCCGGCCAATAATTAACCTCAATTATCAAGAATGCATTTTACCTCCATATACAATTCACTCTCTCGACTTAATACCAATCAGGGATAATCCACCTTCTCGCGTAAGCTCTCGAGGAGGGATAGCATCCATCAAGGTGCAGAATTCATTTTCCTAAGAATAACTGATCGCTTCTTAAGCAAAAAAATCAGTTCCATTAATGAATTTCATCATTGACATACGAGAGCGGTTTCCTCTAAATTGACATCTCGCGATTTTATCGAAGTGGGGGTGTAGCTCAGCTGGGAGAGCAGTAGCTTTGCAAGCTACGGGTCGCAGGTTCGATCCCTGTCATCTCCACCAACTTTTTCAAAATGCTTTTGAGAAAGTAAAAACCGGCTCTGATAATTCTAGATAAAAAATCTAGACGAATCAGAACCAGCCTGATAAAACGCTAAGCTCTTTGACAACTTAATAACGAAATAAATTTTTGATGCCTTTCGGGGTGTCAAGATGAGATGAGAAAGGAACCCGTTCAATTGCCTAGTCTTCCGTAAGATTAAGTACTCTTCGGAGTATAAGGAAGACGGCTTCTTGATCCTTTTGG
>JAIYDL010000003.1 GCA_027487515.1 Pseudomonadota bacterium | reverse complement strand
TCAAGAATCAAAAACCTAAATGTAAAAGATGGCGGAGGACTAGGGATTCGAACCCCAGGTAGGCGTTAACCCACGACAGTTTTCAAAACTGTTGCCTTAAACCACTCGGCCAGTCCTCCAACGAGCTTATAAATATAATTAAAGATGAGAAAAAAGACAACGATATCTTTAAGGATCTCACCAAGGAAGAAAAGAGGACTGCGCAAAGCGGCAATGAACCCCAGGCATGGGGGGCTAGTGTGAACCGACGAGGTCCATCATCAAGTGGAATCGGTTTTCTGAGGACAGATTTAAAACACGATGGGGTCTGCCGACATCAATCACATAGGCGGAGCCGTCCGCAGGAAAGTGGGTGCGACGGTCCTGGTACTCAAAAAAGCAGTGCTCATTGGTGATGATGGGGATATGGAGCCGCAGTTTAAAGAGATTCCGAGGAGGTGACGAGTCTTTATGCCAGTAAGCCTCGCTCTCGGCATGAGGCACTAAGACGACGAGCCTCACTCGCTCAACGAGAAGATGGAGGCTCGCGAGATCTTCAGTAATTTGATCAACATACTCATCATAAATCGGAGTTTTAGTCATAAACCGTTGATCTCGGAAGCTACTTAAAATCCGTAGTCGTTCCTCATCGGATAACGTTGAATCGTAGATTTTTTCTCCGCTCTGCCAACCGTCGTAGACCTCTCCCGTGCTTGAGGTGAGTGACCACCCCCCCCAAAAGCCGTCATTCTTTAGCCAGGGCGGTCCGTGAGCTTCGGCGGCCTCCACGAGCTTGGTGAGCTTTTGAAGATTGTAGTTTCTTTCTAGTTTTAAAATCATCAGCTTGACTCTTTCTCGTTGAATCTAACTATAGTTTATTTTAAATAAACGGACACTTTTTTAGTTCCTGTCTCACTTGCGAGACGCACATTGAAGATGGAGTATCCCATTCCGGGATGCACGGAACGGGATCCCGGCAACGTTTCGCAGACATATTTCCAAGTCCTCGTGCTAATAATCACGATGAAGAAGTTTCAAAACTGTTCCACAATAGACTGATGAAACGAAGCGCCAAACTATTGATCTCGGTCCTCCTCCTAGAGTTTATCGTCACCCCAGAACCCGGGATCGCGGAAGGTGTAGATAGGCTTACCTCGTACGTCAACGAATGCGGAGATTGCAACGTCATCCTGTTCTCCTATTCGGCCTTAACGCCATCTCGGCTCTCCATGTACGGTCACCCCCGAGTGACCGACCCGGAAACTACACACTACGCCAGTGATTCGATCATCTTTGATCATCACTTCACGGCTTCGAACTGGCCCTTCCAGGCGCAGATTTCTTTATACACCGGGAAGGTCCTCACCAACCACGGGGTCTTGAACAACGGGTTTCATAACCGGCTTCTGTTCTCAGGATTTAACCTTCAGGAAGATAAGATTGCGGCCACCGATGAGACGCTCCTGGAGCTCGCGAAGAAGAACGGCTACGAGACATTTTTCATCGGTGGGAAGCCTCACAATAACTTCTACTCACAATCAACCGGAGTCACGAGAGGGGCGGACCGCCACATCAAACATTGCCTCCATGAACACTCCGATGCGGCCGAAGTTAAGGGCGTGATCCGGGACCTTAGAACGAAGAAATTCTT
This sequence comes from Pseudomonadota bacterium, assembly GCA_027487515.1. Classification (GTDB taxonomy): domain Bacteria; phylum Bdellovibrionota; class Bacteriovoracia; order Bacteriovoracales; family Bacteriovoracaceae; genus Peredibacter. Next base: position 124,007 of record JAIYDL010000003.1, on the reverse strand, counting down.
CGGCATCATCAACACCGTGAGAACTCACTTTCCGCACTTTCTAACTCCCAAAAGCTATCAAACAGATTTCATAACGTACGGTTACCGCGGATTCTTCCCGAGCTCGGAGGAGGAATTTCTTCTCGAGATGAAAAACGGTTGGAAAGATCTCATGACATTTCTCAGTGCGAATCCTGGGGTTAGCGGGTACGACTTTGATCGCTCCCGGAGATTTGCGAACGATGACTTTTGGTACATCAACACGGCGCGGATCGTGGATGGGCGAAAAGCAAATCTCCACCTCCTCAATCTCTACGATCAATCGATTCGATTCTCGGACTTTTTCATCGGTCAGATTTTTAGTGCCTTAAAAGAGTACGGGATAACCGAAAAGACCATCGTCATCATCACCTCAGACGTTGGTGCCAATAGCTTTGAAGAGTACTCCAATGGCCCCATGCCCTCGTTCAGTTACGGGACGATCTCCCCCGAGTCGTCCCGCATTCCGCTCATCATCTCGCACCCACACCTTCGGGCAAAAAAATCCGGAGTCCTCCGGTTCCAAGGCATCACAACGACAACGGACCTTTACCCAACCATCGCTGGATTGTTAGCATGGAAAATTGACGCCAAGAGTTTTGACGGCGTAGACCTCTTCACAACGAGTACGACCGATCGCAAGTACAGCGCGTCTTACACCTATAGACCCCACCGCGGGATGACCGTCGCGTTTCATAATCCTCAAGGAAGTTTCGTCGTCAGTGGCCGAGATCGCGGGTATTTTGATACCGCATCGAAGACGTACGTTGCCGTGAAGAGCGACAACGACTACAAAAAATTTAAAAACTTACACGCGATGAAGGCCCTGGAACCAACAGCACAGAACATCATCCAGGACAAACGCTACCCCAACCATACGGAAGTGCGGGAAGGGACGAAGAGTCGGAAGTGACCGCGAAAGATTAGGTGGATCTCCGGATCTCTGTGAGGCCACCCATGTACGGAAGCAAGACCTCCGGGATTGCCACTGAACCGTCTTGGCGCTGGTAGTTTTCCAAAATCGCGACGACCGTTCGACCGACGGCAAGGCCCGAGCCATTGAGCGTGTGGGCGAACTCAACCTTACCTTCTTTATTTCGGAAGCGGATATTGGCCCTCCGGGCCTGGAAGTCTCCGCAGTTGGAGATAGATGAGATCTCGCGGTACTTATTCTGGCTGGGAACCCAGACCTCAAGATCGAACGTCTTCTGTGAAGCAAAACCCATGTCCCCTGTGCAAAGGGCAAGTTGCCGGTAAGGAAGTCCAAGTTTCTCTAGGATCTCTGTGGCGCTTGCCACCATTTTTTGATGAATCTCCTCCGACTGTGAAGGAGAGCAGATCGAAACCATCTCAACTTTATTAAACTGATGCATCCGGATGAGGCCTTTCACATCTTTACCATGTGACCCAGCCTCTGATCGGAAACACGGAGAGTAGGCCGCATAGAGGAAGGGAAGCTCTCCTTCCTCAACAATCTGCTCTCGCTTGAGATTGGTCAGGGTCACCTCAGAAGTCGGAATGAGGTACCACGGCTGCTCCGAGTTGAGCTTGAAAAGCTGGTCCTCAAACTTCGGCAGATTCCCGGTTCCAATGAGGGAGCGCTCGTGGGCAATGAACGGTGTCATCATCTCAGTGAAGCCCTTCGCCCCCTGGTGATCGAGCATGAAATTAATCAAGGCGCGCTCGAGGCGAGCGAGAGCTCCTCGGTAGACGACGAAGCGAGCGCCGGTGATTTTTGCAGCTGCCTCAAAGTCCAAGAGGCCCAATTTCTCCCCAAGATCCGCGTGATCGACCGGAGTGAAATCAAAGGCCCGGGGTGTTCCCCAGCGCTTAACCTCGGCGTTGTCATCTTCGCTTTTCCCGACGGGAACATCGTTCGCAGGTAAGTTCGGAACGCTGAGGAGGAGGGCCGATTGCTGCTTAAGAACTTCCTCGAGGTCCGAAGCCTCAAGCTCCATCGCAGCCTTCAACGCTGCCACCTGGCCCATCGGAATGTCGGCATTCTGTTTATTCTTTTTGAGCTCACCGATCTCTCTCGAGAGCTTATTGACCTCAGCCTTTTTTGTCTCGGACGCCGTCGTCAGCTCTTTGCGTTTTTTGTTGAGCCGGAGAATTTCTTCCAGCCCATTGACATCAAAATTCCTACTCAAAAGCCGCGCTCTCACGGTCTCAAAATCGGTTTCGAGTTTCTTAATGTCGAGCATGGAGTCACCTACTGCATGAGATTAATATACGCCTCGAGAGTGCTCTTGTGAGAGGACTCCGGATCCATATCAAGATACAATTTATACGCTTCGATGGCCAGCGCACCCTGACCAAGTTGCCGGTAGACGTCGCCAATTTTCTTGTGCACCAGGGGTTCGTCCTGCCTCAACTTCATGGCCCGCTTGTAGAGATCAAGGGCAAGATCGTGGTTATTCCGTTTCGTGCTTAGGTCGGCCAGGCCCATGATGGCGTCGTAGGATTTCGGATTGAGCTTCTGGGCGCGCTTATAGAAGTTCTCGGCTTCCACGAGCTTTTCCTTCACTTGATAGATCTGTGCCATGAAAACTAAATCTTCGTCGTTCTCTCCATTGGCCTTGATGTCCTCTTCGATTTTCTTTAAGGCCGAGTCAACGTCCCCGGTCATGAACTCAATTTTTGCGATGAAGTAGAGCACCTTCGGGTAGGACGGGAGCCTGTCTTTGACCCGACGAAACCACCTCGCCGCTTCCGGCAGTTTGCCTTGGTCAAAAAGCACGCGGCCTGCTGCCATCATCTGCTCTAGGTCGCCGGGTTCCTTCGTGAGGAGCTTTTCAACGAGGACTGGGACCTCATCAAACCGCTCATCCATGAGGGCCGCCTTGATGAGAAACTCATAGAGGATCTTGTCCGTTCCATGCTCTTTTTCGAGGCGCTGCTTGTAGTCTTGGAAATCCTTCACCTTCCCCGACCGGTAGTAGAAGATCGCGATCTCCGACATCACCTTCGGGTTTTCGCCAAAGTCCTCTTTCAGACTTAAGAGGTATCCGATCGCGGCAAGATCATCTTGCGTCTCGTAGAGTAACCGGGCGTACGCGATCCGGTAGTCCGGATTCACGGGATCCAGCTCCATGCACTTGTTCAGGAGCACTCGAGCGGCATCGAAGTTCGCCTTCTTATGAAGGATCTGGCTCAGAGCAAAGATGTCGGCGTCGTTGAGCGGGTTCGTGGAGATTGACCGGCGCAGCCACGACATGGCCTGGAGGGAGTCACCCATTTTTTGATAGAGCTTCGCGTTCAACGACGCGAACTCCCAGGTGTCGCGCAGCCCTGTGCTCGCGATGATTTGCAATCGGTTCCGGGCATCGTTGAACTTGTAGGTCTCGATGAACGCTTCCACCATGGCGAGGTTAATCTTCTTGTCGTCCGGATACTTCGCCAGGAGGGCATCGATCGTCTGGAGACCTTGGCGGGCCTGCCCGAGGCGGAGCTGAACTTTGGCGAGAAAAAGTTCGGAGGGGATGTGCCCTGGAAACGCAGAGGTGGCCCGCGCGGCCATGCTCATCGCGAGTTCGTAGTTCTTCTTGTCGAAGTGCTCCCGGGCAAGAAGCAGAAGCTTCACTGCTTTGCTCTCTTCGATGATCTTGTCCGCATCGACGACCGAGCCGTTACTCGTCTGAAGATCTGCGAGCTTAATTCGGAGTTCGTCGGAATCGTAGATCGCAAGAGATTTCTGAAACGCCTGTGCGGCGGGGGCGACCTTTTGCCGCAGGCCCAGGACGATGCCCTTGAGCTCATAGAATTTTGCCCGGTTCCGGTTGTTGGAATCAAGGCCCAGGTCCTCGGCCTTCTTCAAAAGGGGTATCGCTTGTTCGGTCTTCCGGTCTTTTAATAGCAGCTCCGCATTTAAAAGATAGAATGCCGGGAGCTTCGGATTGCGCTTGAGGGCATCCCCGGCGTACTCCATCGCTTTCGCCGTTTCTTGATTCAAAAGGTGGTACTCAACCAGGGCCTGGTACGCGTATCGGTTCTTGTCCGGGGCCTTGGCAAGAGCTGTGTGAAACTGCTTGGAAAGATCGATGCGGCCCTGCTTCAAGAGGCTCCGCAGGTAGACAGCGAACAGATCCTGCGTCACGTTTTTAGGTTCCAGTTTTAGGTACTTTTGAATCACGTCCACGGCGGCAGCGGGTCGGTTAATGGCCATGTAAAACAGGTTCATCCCAATGACTCCGTTTGGATCCCTTAGGAGAAATGGCCGCTTACTCTGAATCAGATTAAAGAGGGTTTGGGCATCGGTTAATTTCCGCGTCGAGTGCTGGAGCTGTTCTCCATAAGACCGCACCAGAAACCCGAGCGCCTCGGTATTTTCTAGGTCATTTTCATAGCTCAGTTTGAAACGAAGGCCCGACTTCACGAGGGCCGGGTAAGTGCCAAGATTGAAGGTTTCCAAGCCTTTTCGAAACTCTGCTTTAGACTTTCTTGCGTCCGACTGATCAAAGGGAATGGGAAAAACGATCTGCGGCTCCAGATGCTGAAACTTTCGTTCCGCGGGCTTGTCATCGGGAAAGAACACCGCATAGAGGATCGCCATCGCCGCCAAGATGAAGATCAGTTTGGTTCTTTTCTCTTTCTGGGCCGAAGTGTCCTCTTCCGGTTCCTCGAGGGCCTCGGCCTCCATCTCGCGCTTTTTTTCCTGCCGTTGGATGACCCGGAGCTCGGCCTCGATGTCGAGCTCCGCTTGGCGCGCGGACCTTAAAAGCGAGGGACTATCAATCCGGATGACCTGAGTCCTATCGTCAGTGACTGCGGCTGCGACTTGCCGCTTCTGATAAATCGCGAGAAGCCGTTCTTCTTCCAGTGCACTCTGGCGGGCCGCCTCTTCGTCGGCCCGCTTCTTCGCTTCCGCGGCTTCCTTCTGACGCCGGATCTTTTGAATTTCCTCCTGCGCGACCGGATTCAAAATGGTCTTCCCATCTTCTTCGGCTACCGGAGGCGCCTCCCTTGGCTCAACGTCGATCTCAAAAAGAAAGTCGTCACTGGGTTGCGTCTCGATGAGTAAGTCTGAGGACGGAAGCTCCATGGGCTCAGGTGGGGGCGTGGCCGGACTATTATTCAACCGCACTGTTTCGGTGAGGTGCTCTAAGGGTGTCGACTGCCGTTCCGCATACGCGTCAATTTCTTTCTCTTGCTTCTGGGACCGAAGCTCGGCGAGATCTACAACAAAGGTTTCATCTTCTTTTGTCGGCATCGGTGAGTCCTGCCGCGTGCGATCACCGTCCATCAACTCCGCATAAAAATCTAAGTGCTCGAGAGAACCCCAGTTGCCCGTCGGGAAAATCTGAGCTTCCTCTGTTCCTCGTATATGTCCGCGTGACTTAAGCAGGAAGAGTTCCTGCTTCTCGAATGGACCTATGACCCGGCCATTGGCGAGCCGAAGACGATACTTAGTCATGAGACTAATTATAAGGGATTTTAGATATATAGGTGGAAAACTAAAGGAGGAGCAGGAAGATCCGCCCCCCCCCAAAAATTACCTAATGAAGAGTTCGGCATTGCCGGCAAGTGCCATGGCCGAATCCCAGAAAATTCCAAGGAGAACAACTGGAATGAAAAGGGCGACGATCACGGCTTGGATACCCGGGGTGAAAGCAAGGACCTTTTCTTCCCCGTCGGCTTCACTGAAGATCATGGTTTTCGCGAGTTTCACATAATAGTAAAGAGCGATAACTGAGTTAATCGCTGCGACTAAAGCGATTCCGTAGAGCTTCTTTTCGATGATCACTGAAAAGATGTTGAACTTCGCAACGAAGCCTGAGAATGGCGGCATGCCTGCCAGGGAGAAAAGAACCCCCGCCATGATGATGGCCATGAGCGGGTGCTTGTATACAAGGCCGCGGAAGACATCGTAAGAATCGGTGCCGTACATGTCCGAGAGGCAAGAGGTGATGTAGAAAGCGATGAGAGTCATGAAAAGGTACGCGATCCCATAAAAGAGGATGGCCTGGACGCCCGCTTCGTTCATGACAACAACACCAAGGATCATCATCCCTACGTGGCCAATGGATGAGAAGGCGAGAAGTCGCTTCACGGAGCTTTGCCCAATGGCCGTGACATTTCCAACGGTCATCGTCATCGCTGCGATCACCAGAATCAGCCCAGTCCAGGTCACTGTGAGCGCCGAGCCCTCTTGAAAGAAGACAAAAGAGACACGGACTAAAGCCGCGATGCCCGCCATTTTCGGAACGATGGCAAAAAAGGACGTCACCGGGATCGGGGAACCTTGATAAACGTCCGGGGTCCACATGTGGAATGGGAAGGCCGAAATCTTGTAGCCGACACCGACAAAAAACATGACGAAAGAGACGAGAACAATCGCCAGGTTCATTCCAGCGAGGCCAGGGAGCTTATCAATCATATCAACGAATTGAATTGAGCCAAAGACGCCGTAAAGGTGGGACATACCGAAAAGCGCAACCCCGGCGGATAGGCCACCGTAGAGCGCGTACTTCATACCCGCTTCCGTTGAAGTCGCCTCATCGCGCTTGAAGGAACTTAGGACGTAAGAAAGGATAGAAAGCGTCTCGATCCCCATGTAAAGGGTCAGTAAATTATTGGCCGATGCGAGAAGCATTCCACCGATCAGAACTCCGACCGCCATGACAGAGAACTCGGACTTAAGGTTCGTGTAAATGTCACGCGATGAGTGGCTTAGGAAAATGGCACCCATGGTTCCGGCCGTCATGATGATCTTTATGAGAGTACTGAAAGGATCAATCGTCACAGCGTTATGGAAGATGTGAAGTGGCTTCTCACCAAGGTTTAGCAGCAGATTGACCAAGACCAGCCCCAGCATGAGCTGAGTGTAAACGTGGATCTTTGTCCGCGGCGCATGCTCATCGCTGACCGTGGCTTCCGCCACGAGAAGTGACATCATTAAGAGGATGCTGATCATTTCTGGCCAGTAATAAGTTACGAAACCAAGTAATTGGTCAATCACAAGAAACCTCGCTTAAAACTTGCTCAACAGATCAACGAGCTGTCCAACAGAAGCCTTCATCACGTTCAAGAGTGGGCTTGGGAAGACTCCGAAGACGATCACACACACGCAGAGAGGGATCATGTAGAACACTTCGCGCGCGTTCATGTCATCGTATTCCTCGGTTTCTGGATTGACCTCACCGAAGAACATCCGTTTGAACATCCAAAGGAGGTACGCAGCGCCGATGAGAAGGCCCACGACTGCGATCACAGTGATGGTCGTGAAGCGCTGGTAGATCCCGAGGAAAATCAGGGCTTCAGAAATGAACCCGGAGAGACCTGGGAGGCCCAGAGAAGCGAACATCCCAATGATGAACACTGTCGTGTACTTCGGAAGCTTCGTCGCTAGACCACCATAGCCTTTAGAGCCATCGGGCTTCACAATCCAACGGTGGTGAGAACGTTCGTACAGAATCCCGATGAGTAAGAACATCATCGCCGTTGATGTACCGTGATTAAACATCTGCAACACGGCGCCGTTCATGCCTTGTGTCGTCATGGCGGCCAGTCCGAGCATCACAAAGCCCATGTGAGAAACTGAAGAGTAAGCGACAAGCTTCTTCACATCATCCTGTGCCATGGCACAAAAGGCTCCGTAGATAACAGAAATGAGACCCAGCACTGCAATAATCGTTGAAGACTCAACAGCCGCCTGTGGGAAGATCGGGAAAGCAATCCGTAGGAAACCGTAGGTTCCCATTTTCAAAAGCACGCCGGCGAGGATCACAGAGACAGCGGTCGGTGCCTGAACGTGCGCATGGGGGAGCCAAGTGTGGAACGGAAACACCGGGACCTTGATCGCAAAGCCCAGAAACATGAACCAGAAGAAGAGAGTTTCAAACGAGAGCGTCTTCCCAAAAAGATCAACGGTTAGCTCCGTGAATTTCCCACCCTGGTGCGCGACGATGTTGAAGGAATCGACACCTTTGCCCGTGGCGTAGTAAAGCGCGATGATACCGACCAGCATGAAAATCGAACCAAAGAAAGTGTAGAGGAAAAATTTGATCGCCGCGTACTCGCGGTTTTCTCCGCCCCAAATCCCAATCAAAAAGAACATCGGGAGGAGCATGACTTCCCAGTAAACGTAGAAGAGGAAGAAATCCAGCGCAAAAAAGACACCGAAGACCGTGGACTGGAGCATCAGGAGGAGTGCGAAGTAGGCCTTAACATTCTTCTCTACGGTCCACGAAGAAAGCGTACAGATGAAGAAAAGGAGCGCGTTCAAGAAGGTCATCAGCATAGTGATGCCGTCGATTCCGAGGAAGTAATTGATGTGGAACTGCTCGATCCAAGGAATCTTCACAACGAACTGCATGTCGGCCGTGGTGGTGTCAAAGTTCATGTAAAGGATCACCGAAAGTGCCAGCGTCACGGTGGTCGTTGCCAGGGTCACAAGGCGGATCGCATTTTCCTTCGCCTTCGGCGTGAGTATCACGGCCACCATACCGATGACCGGCAACCATAAAATCCAATTCAAAATTCCGTTCACAACGAACCTCTCTCTATAAAGAAAACCTTAGATATTTACTGTCCAAATATAAGACGCAAGAACCGTTATTAGCACGATGAAGTAAAACTGAATCTTGCCGCTCTGGACGATGCGGAGAACCAGGTTAAACAGGTTCACCGCAACCCCGGTTCCGTCGACACCGATCGCATCGACGACAACGTTATCGAACCACTTAGAAGCAGTGAAGAGGACTCTGTTCACTTTCTCCCAACCATCAACCGCGTAGCGATCGTAGACACCCATGTCGAACCAAGCGAGGAAGCGGTTTAGCCCCAGCAGCCCTTTTTTGATGACGATGTCCACATAGAGATTATCAAAGTAGTAGCGATTCTTCAGAACCTCCGTGAACCCGGGGAAGCTCGGCGACAAAGGCTTGACCGATTTCTTGATGTACATGAGGAAGGCGAGAAAAACTCCGGAGAATGCGATGATGATCGAAAGGATCGCTCCAATGGTGTGGGCTTTGTGGATCTTGTGGGTGTCTGGGTTCGGCCCTGCGTAGCCCGTCTGAGTATCACTGTGGTGATCGTAAACGGCAACCGGCAGATCGGTCGCTGGGCGCGAGTCCGTGGATCCAAGAAGCTCGCGAGGATGGTTAATGAATTTTTCAACCTTCGGAGCTTCCACAAGAATCTTAAACCACTCCGTCTTTGCGCCGAAGACTTTACCGAAGGTCTGGCCAGTGAGTGTGCCTGCGAACCAAAATCCTAGTGTGAATACAGCAAGAATCAGAAGAGGAATGTTCTGTCTCACAGAAAGATGCTCAAGGTGAATCTCATGCCCGTGATCGTCTTCATGACCATGGCCGTGCCCGTGGTCATGAGCATGATGATGCATGCGGTTCTCTCCGTAGAAAGTCAGGAACATCATTCGGAACATGTAAAACGCTGTGAGGCCCGCGCCAGCAAATCCCAAGATCGGAACAATTGCAAGGAGCGGATTCTGACCGGCCATGAATCCGAAATAAAGTGCATCACCCAGGATTCGGTCCTTCGAAACAAAACCAGAGAAGAACGGGATGCCGGCGATCGCAAGGGTGCAACACATCATCGCAAAATGAGTGTAGGGCAGATACTTGCGGAGCCCACCCATCTTGGGCATCTCTTGTTCATGGATCGAATGGATCACAGAACCGGCAGAAAGGAAGAGACAGGCCTTGAAAATCGCATGGGTGATGAGATGCATGAAAGCGGCGTTGTAAGAACCGACCCCGACACCAATCATCATGTAGCCAAGCTGTGAGATGGTAGAGAAGGCGAGAACGGCTTTGATGTCCGTTTGTACCAGGGCAATGGTCGCCGCCATGAACGCAGTGATGGCACCGATGACAGCAATGAACCAGGTGAGGTCACCCAGAACCATAAGTGGATACATCCGAAGTGAAAGATAGACACCCGCAGCAACCATGGTCGCGGCGTGAATCAAAGCAGATCCGGGGGTCGGACCCATCATCGCATCCGGAAGCCAAACGTGCAGAGGAAACTGGGCAGATTTACCCATGCCTCCAAGAAAAATACAAAGTCCGGCGAAGGTTGCAAGGGAGATTCCCATGACTGCTTGGCCATCGAACTTACCCTGAGCGATGGCGGCGTAGATATCAACATAGGACACGGATCCTATGACCATCCAAATCGCAACCATTCCAAGGAGGAGGAAGACATCTCCAACCCGCGTGGTCATGAAGGCTTTTAAGGACGCATCCCCCGCCTTCTCTTTCTTATTGTAAATGCCGATGAGGGAGTAAGAACAAAAGCCCATGATCTCCCAAAAGATGAAGAGCGACAGGAGATTGTCTGACAAGACGAGGGCCAACATCGCGCTCGTGAAGAGCGGAAGAAAGATGAAGAACCGACCATGCTTTTCGTCGTGATCCATGTACCAAGTCGAAAAGAGGTGGATCAAGAAAGCGACCCCCGAGACCATGAGCAGCATGATGGCGGCCATGTTGTCGATGTAGACACCCATGTCGACTTTCCAGATATTGGCACCGTAGCTTAGGTCAAACCAAGTGAAGGTCTTGTGAATGAAATTATCGGAAGCAAATTTTCCGAACACGAAGTCACTGAAGATCCGTGCGGAAAAGATGAAAGAGACGAAGATGCTCAGGGTCGCTAACCAATCTCCTTGCCGAGGAAGCTTCCTTCCGAGGAAGGCGTTGATGACAAACGCAAGTACTGGTGCGAGGAAGATCGGCGCGATGTTTCCAACTGTATATTCCATGTGGTGCCCTTAGTTTCGGAGTTGTGTGGCTTCGTCGATGTGGATTGTTTCCTTGATCTGGAAGAAACGGATCACGATCGCGAGGCCCACCGCCGCTTCAGCTGCGGCGACAACAATGATGAAAAGACTAAAGATGTGGCCGTCCAGATTCCCGGTGACGTAGCGAGAATAGGCCACGAAGTTGAGGGCCGCGGCATTCAGAATGAGCTCGATGCCCAAGAGAATGGCGACGATGTTTTTCCTCGACAACATGACCACGAGTCCAGTGACGAAGAGGATCAAAGAGATGACAAGATAAGAGGTCAGGCCCATCATAAAATTTTCCGTTATTGCTTTCTTGGCCGAGCGATAATCGCCGCGCCAACGAGAGCACCAAGAAGTAAAACCGAGGATAGCTCAAAAGCGAGCACGTGTTCTTTCACGAGGAGCTTTCCAATCGCGGAGACGGTTGAGGGAAACTCGCTCCCAAAGTTCTTCGCAGGGTAAGCTTGTGAAATGTTCATCATGAGGCTTATGTTTGTGAGTAAGAATACGGTAGCGACGAAGAGGCCCGTCGCATACGTCCACTTGTTGCCCATCGCCGGGGCGAGGCCCAGAAGGTTCTGGGCGCGTGAAACGAAGTCCTTACCGCCCGTGAGCATCACCGCAAAGAGCATGAGGATCACGATACCACCCACGTAAACCATGATCTGCGTCACAGCGACAAAGTCTGCTCCGAGGGTCGCGTAGAGTCCAGCGACTCCGATGAGAGACCCCAGAAGGAAGATACAGGAGTGCATGATATTTTTAGTCACCGTTACGGCGATTGCGCATCCGACGGTGAGAAGAGCCGACATGAGGAAGAGGAGTTGGGCGAACATGTGTGATCCTTAAAAAAATATTAATGGCCACCGAACATGAGGTCGGCAACGGACTTTCCGTTAAACATCACCATCCAAACTGCGTTCCCAACGAGGTTGAAGATCGCGATCGGTGTGAGGTACTTCCAGCAAATTGACATGAGCTGATCAACCCGGAGACGGGGGAAGGTCCAGCGAACCCAGATCACGACGTAGTAGAGTAAGAGAGCCTTCGCCAGGAAGACCGTAACCTGCACGAGCTGCAGCGGAATGATGTCAATGCTCACGTCGAAGGGGAGGTTCCCACCGCCTAGGAAGAGAGCGGCACCAACGCCGCAGACGACGAAGACTTCGATGTACTCAGCTAACGCAAAGAATCCGAAGCGCATTCCGGTGTATTCAGTGTGGTAACCGGAGACGAGCTCAGACTCAGCTTCAGGAAGGTCAAACGGTGCTCGGTTCGTCTCGGCCAGTGCACCCACGAAGTAAACGAAGAACGCAACGAAGGCAAACGGGTTATGAAAGAGGAACCAGTTGATCGGAGTTCCTTGTTGATGGCTTAGGATCGTTCCAAAACTCATCCCGCCGGCAAGGAGGGTGATCGAAAGGACTGAAATCGTCACCGGAATTTCGTAGGAGATAATCTGAGACGCTCCCCGTAGTCCGCCCAGCATCGACCATTTGGAATTAGACGCGTAGCCGCCCAGGAATACTGACACGCCAACAAGGGAGGAGATCGCAATAAGGTAGAAGATCCCGACATTCAAATCCGCCATCATGAAGCCGCTCGACCAAGGCAGGACCGCAAGCGTTGCGAACACCCCGATCAACGCCAACATCGGAGCAAGATAGAAAAGGAATTTGTCGGCCGTAAACGGCATCACATCTTCCTTCGTGATCATCTTCACCCCATCGGCAAGGAACTGGAGGATTCCGTAAGGACCAACGCGGTTAGGACCAACCCGCTGCTGGATGTCGGCAGAGATCTTTCTTTCGGCATACGTGCCGAGTCCACCGATGGTCGCACAAAGACCAACGATCGCCAGGGTGAAGAGGAGATAGATCGTAAACGCAAGAAGACCCGCGTTCATGCCAAATAAACCGAGGAGAATATCGTAAAACTCGTACTGAGAGAGGTAGCTGACAAGCGTTTGGTTCATGCGTTGGCGCCTTATTTGTTATTTTTAAGCGAGACCTGGTACGACTTAACCCAGTCGAGGTCACCCTTCTTCCAGCAATAGGCGATGCCCATGACCAGAATCGATATGAAACTTAAAAAGATTTCTAGAACATAGAGACCTTCTCCCAGATCATTGAGCTCCCTAAAAACGGAAGCGATAGGAAACATGAGTACCGATTCGACGTCGAAGATGATAAAAATGAGGCCTACGACGTAGAAGCGGACGTTGAAGGCGGACCACGCCGACCCAACCGGCAGCTCCCCACATTCGTAGGGCGTCGACTTAAGATGAGAGGGCTTCTTAGGAGCGAGGAGCACTGAAACAAAATGGCCACCCGTAAACAGCAAAACCGCAATACCCATGAGCATAACAATAGGCATCAAGCCATCAATCTGAGCTGGTGTCATGGAAGTCTCCACTTCGATTAAGGTCGGAAAAAAGTATTTTTAAGATACAAAAGATGTTGAATTTAGGAAAGGTGTTATTTTGTGTTAGGCGAGGTATTGTACAGGTTGACCCGATGCTTCGTTCACCATGTGAAGACAACCTTTTTCATCGGACTTTAACGTGACGTTGTTTAGTGCTATCTCCGGCAAAATTCAATACTGGCTAGAGCATCACCAGCAAGAACTTTCATTGAAGGGCGTTTCGCCCCATCAATGGTGTCTTCTGGCCGGAAGCTATTTTTCCAAACAGCTTTTTGACTCCACGCACCTGATTATCTGCTCCGGTCAGGATGAAGCTGAAGATGTCTATGAATCCCTGAAGCATTTAAAAAACATTACTTTTTACCCAGGGCACAATCACAGTCTTTATAGCTCTATTCTTAGTTCCGAAACTGCACTGTTGGCGCGGTGGGCAGTGCTTCAAGGCCTTCAAGTCAATGCCCCGATGACTATTGTTACGACGCTTGAAGCTACGCTCATGCTCGGACCCGACCAGGAATTTTTCCGGAACCACAGCTTCACCATCAAAAAAGACGACATCATTTCTCCCTTTGAGCTTGCCAGGAAATTGAGCGAGCTCGGGTACTATCCCGCCAGTACGGTTGAGGAACCCGGCACGTACTCCCGGCGCGGGGAAATTTTCGACGTCTACCCTATTTCTCAAAAGCCGATCAGGATTCACTACTTCGACGACCTCATAGAAGAGATGTACCTGATCGACCTGGAGACGCAGAAAACGGTAAGAGACACGACATTTAAGGAAGTCCGTTTCATTCCTGGGGCTGGCTACCTCACTCGAGACCCTTACGCCAGTCGCCTGAGAGCGAAGCTCCCGCAAGCACGGCCTGCGTTCAAGAACAAGTACGAGGCCCGCAAGCTTCTCCTCGCACGAGTCGGGGAAGGGCAGCTCTTTGAAAACTACCCCTTGTTCACGCCCCTCTTTTTTGATCAGCCGAAGACCCTGCTCGACTTCCTGCCGGGGTCAGCGAAACTGACCTTCCTTAACTTCGACAACGCGGTCAACGCCTTTGAGGGTTTCTACGCTGGACAGTCGGAGGATTTCGAAGCGCTGAGCCTCGAGGTCGAGAGCGGCTCGGTCTTGCCAGGGCCGGAGAACTTTTACCTCCGGAGGTTTCCAGAGACTGCGTTCAAGCGACTGCGGGTTGACCAGCTGGACATCACGGTCAACCTGGACACTCCGTTCGACCGGGAACTCCATCTGAGTTTCGAAAAAATGAAGACCTACCTTCAGACCAAGCTCCAGCAGGCCGGGAATGTCCCCGACAACAAATATGAGTACATCAAGAGCTGCCTGAGAATCCTTCGAAAGGAACTCGACGTAAGGGGTCACCTCGTTGTTACTTACAACTCTGAGAACGCCAGACAGGAGCTCCAGTTCCTCCTCGAAGAGAACCGGTTGACGGAGCTCGGCACCCGGCTCGTCTTTGCCTTCGGGAAGCTCGACGAGGGGTTCTACTATAAAAATGAGCACATCTTTGTGCTTTCTGAAAGCGACTTTTTTTCCGTTAAGAAAAAGAAATCCAAAGCGGTTAAAGCCTCGCACAAGGACCTCTTCGCTGAGCAGATTGCGACGCTGAAAGTGAATGACTATGTGATCCACCGGGACCACGGGATCGGGGTCTACAAGGGCCTGGAGACCATCGCAGCGGGGGATCAGCAAAGCGATTACCTCGTCATCCTCTACGAGGACAACGACAAGGTCTACGTCCCGGTTTACAAACTCAATCTGGTTCAAAAGCATGCCGATGCGAGCTCCGGATTAAAGGTTGCGTCTCTCAAGTCAAAGAAGTTCGCGGACCTCAAGACTAAGGCGCGGAGCTCAGTAAAAAAACTCGCCTTCGATTTGATCAAGCTTCAGGCGGAGCGAAAACTTCGAGGCGGTTTTCCTTTCTCTCCGCCGGATCATCTGTATAAGGAGTTCGAGCTCTCCTTCGCCTTCGAAGAAACTCCCGATCAACAGAAGGCAATCCTCGATGTACTCGAGGACATGCAAGGTCAATACCCGATGGACCGGTTGGTTTGCGGGGACGTCGGATTCGGGAAAACTGAAGTGGCCATGCGGGCGTCGATGAAGGCAGTGCTCGACAAGAAGCAAGTCGTCGTTCTAGTGCCCACGACGGTGTTGGCCCTGCAGCACTACCATTCGTTCACCAAGCGCTTCGATAATTTCCCGGTCACGATAAACTTCATCTCAAGGTTTAAGACCGCCAAGCAAAAGAGCGAGGTCATGACGGAGGTCGCAGAGGGGAAAATTGACATTCTCATTGGTACCCACTCGGTGCTCTCGGATAAACTCGAGTTCCATGACCTCGGTCTTCTGATCATCGACGAAGAACACCGCTTCGGCGTCGCCCACAAGGAGAAGCTCAAGGTCCTTAAAACGGGTGTCGACGTTCTCACCATGACCGCGACTCCAATCCCTCGAACCCTCCAACTCTCTTTCCTCGGAATCCGAGACCTGTCGCTGATCCAAACGGCGCCGCCACGTCGCCAGGCCATCAAGACCTACATTATTAAAGAAGACGACCTCACCCTAAAAGCGGCCATCGAGAAGGAGCTCTCGCGGGGTGGCCAGATCTACTACGTTCACAATCGGGTCCACGACATTGAAGAGCACGAACTTTACCTGAAAAAGTTAGTTCCTGGGGCCCGCATCTCGGTGACTCACGGTCAGATGAATGAGAAGGAGCTGGAAAAGCGCATCAATGATTTTTACGACCACAAGTCGGACATTCTGCTCGCGACGACGATCATCGAATCCGGGATTGATATCCCGAACGCGAACACCATGATCATAGACCGCGCCGACACCTATGGCCTGGCCCAGCTACACCAACTGCGAGGTCGGATCGGCCGGTCTGACCGGAAGGCCTACGCCTACTTCATCGTTCCCGAGAATCGAATGCTAAGCGAAACCGCGCAACGTCGACTCCAGGCGCTTCAGACCTATGCCGAAATGGGATCCGGCTTCGCTCTCGCCTCGTCAGACATGGAGATCCGGGGGGCAGGGGACATTCTGGGCGGAGAGCAATCGGGCCACATCGAGGCCATCGGCCTCGAGTTTTACATGGACCTTCTCCAGGAAGCGGTACAGGAGATCAAGGGAGAGCAAAAAGTCTCCGTGAAAAACATCGAGATCCAAGCTCCATTTTCGGCCTACATTCCGAATGCCTACATTCCGGATCACGCTCTCCGGCTGAAGTACTACAAGCGGCTCTCAAACTGCGGTGAACTCACGCGCCTGGAGGACATCGTCACAGAGTTAACCGATGCATTTGGCCATACCCCGAAGGAGCTCGAGGCTCTCTATGCCATTTTGCGTGCGAGAATTATTTTCCAGCCCCTGGGCCTAAGACTCGTGAAGGTTTCCGGGCCACAAATCGGCCTGTATTTCGACCAAGAAATACTGAACTGGAATCATCAGCTACGAGATAAGATGCTGAAGTTCTTCATTGGAAAACCCAAGTTCTATAAACTCAGTCCTGACTCATCGGTAGTTGCATTTTTCAAGGAGCAGGTGAGTCATCAGATGCTCTATGAGTTTGCGAAACATATTGCGACAGAAATGGGTGTATGATACCGTTTTTATTAGAAGCCCATTTAATCGAATACCACAGGGATGTGTATGAAGAACTTTTCGCTCGCCGTAGTTGTCCTAACGCTCGCTCTTCCGTCATTCGCGCAGACAAAGGACATCGTGGCCACCGTTAATGGTCGCTCCATTACAAAGAAACAATTCGAAGAGTATCACCTCGAAAACCTCAAGTTCGTTGGCCAGCGAAAGATCACCAAAGAAGTTTCGCTCCAGGATCTTATCAACCGTGAGCTGGGCATCCAGAAGGCGCGAAAGACCGGAACGGACAAAGACCCTGTTGTGGTATCGAAGCAAGAGGACATCCTCTTCAACGCCCAAACCTCCAAAGACCTGGAGAACGAGTTTAAAAAAATCACTGTTTCTGACGAGGATGTAAAAAAGTACTACGAGGATAACAAAGAGTACCGGACGGCGCACATTCTCTTCCGGCTCCGCGCTGAGCCGACGCCTGAAGAAGTGAAGGCCGGGTTCACACAGTCGATGGACATCTACGATCTTCTCGCCAAGAGTCCGGATGAGTTTGCGAAGTATGCCAATAAGCTTTCTCAGACCTCCGCGGCCCCAGTCGGGGGAGACCTCGGGTTCCAACCTCCTACGAGACTGGCCCCTGAATACTTTGAAGCTATCCGTGGGCAAAAAGTAGGTTTCATTTCGAAGCCAGTTCGAACACAGATGGGCTACCACGTAATTAAGATCCTCGGCGTTAAGTCAGTCGATCAGATCGACAAAAACTTGTACAAGAAAATTATTTACGATAAAAAAAGAGACGCCATGATTGAGAACTATTTCAAAGGTCTGGCGAAGGGTGCAGATATTAAGACAAACCCTAACCTCTTTTAACAGTGACGGTAAGTGAAATCTTTAATCTCTCTCCTCCTCCTGTGCGTGAACTTCGTCCACGCACAGGACACGAAGTCCTCTGAAAAACTCCTCGATAAAATCGTAGCCGTCGTTAACACTCGGGTCATTTCCCTCTCGGAAATTGACCGGATCACCGCGACACTTCCCGCGCGCAAAGAAATCTCTCCCATGATTTACGCAGAGGAAAACTACGACCGCAAAGGCCTCCTCGCCATCATGATCAAATCCTTCATCATCAGGGATAAGATCAATGCCCAAGGTTACGTCATCAATGACGACGCCGTAGAGTCTAGGATAAAAATGACCGAAGAGCGGTTGGGCCTCAAGCGGGCCGACCTGCTTGTGTTTCTTCGGGGCAAGGGTGTGACCTACGAGGAGTACTTCGAAATTATCCGAGAAACCATGGAGTATAACATCTTCGCACAGAGAATCATTTCTCCGCTGATCTCGGTTACGGAACAGGAAATTAAAAACGAATACTACCGCCGCAACTCTACCAACAACGCTCTCGCTTTCAAGTACAACCTGGTTGATTTCTTCATTCCCGAAGACAAGCTCGTGGATCGTAAAGACCAGGGCCAGTTTCTGGCCGTCCTGAAGGACTACCAGCTTACGGGGAAACTTCCTGAAGAATACAGGTCCCTCGAATCAAACACTCTTGATAACTTAAACGAAGATGGCCTTTCAAAAGAGCTCGCGGCGACCCTCAAGAAAACGAGCGAGGGCTCTTTTTCTGCCCCTGTTCTTTTAAGTGGGAACCTTCATGTTTTCTACGTTCAAAAGAAAGATCTAGTGGAATCCCAAGAATTTCTTAAGTTTAAAGACCAGATTCAGAATGAGATCTTCATGAGTAAAGGGAAGGCGGTCACCGGAAATTGGTTCGATCGCGAGTACGCCAACTACTACATAAAAAACCTTTTGTAGGATGAAGGTCTACGTTACCCAAGGCCATGAGAAGGGGATTGGACTAGAAGTCTTTTTCAAATCCTGCCTCATGCTGGGTCAGGCACCTCTCAACCATGTGCGCCTGCTCGCTTACAAGGACGCAGTTGAAAATACACTCCGCACCCTTCGCCTACCATTCTTCATAGGTCCAGATGGAGTGAACATCGCTGGCCTCACCGTATCCGCGACGTGGCTTACCCAGACTCATTTCTCTAAGAGCCTCACGGCCCTTGAACTTGGCATGAAGTTATGTGAATCGGGTGGTGTGCTTTACACGCTTCCTACGTCGAAGGATCAGTTCCCGTCATTTCCAGGTCACACAGAGTTCTTCAGGGCAACTTACAGAAGACCCAATCTGGGGATGTTTTTTTCGTCTCCAGCACTTCAGGTCCTCTTGCTAAGTGACCATGTCCCAATCAATAAGCTCTCAGAGACTCTGACGGAAGAGGTCATTTATAATCGACTCTCAACGTCCCTTGGCTCCCTGCGCGATTGGAACTGGGCAGTAGACCGGGTTCTCGTCTCTGGACTCAACCCCCATGCTGGAGAGGGAGGCCTCATAGGACATGAGGATGAGAGAGTCGTAGCTGCTCTTAGACGTCTCTCGAGCAGTGGCAAATTTCAACTGTCCGGACCCTTGCCAGGTGATACCATGTTGCTCGAGAAACGCACCGATAGCGACATTCTGGTCTACCTCTTCCACGACCAGGGGCTGAGTGGTTTTAAGGGTCTCATGGGGTTCATCGGCTCAAACATCACCCTCGGCTTGCCTTACCCAAGGGTGAGTCCGGACCACGGTACTTCATTTAATCTGTATGGCAAAAACCAGGCGGACTACCGCGGCTGCGCCTTTTCTCTGAGACAAGCACTCACCCTGTTAAAAAAGGTTTCGCATGGAAAAGATCCAGGTCACAAAGGCTAAAGTTCATAACCTCAAAAATATCGACGTGTCACTTCCGAGGCACTCCCTGACAGTCATCACAGGCCCATCAGGCTCTGGGAAGTCATCCCTTGCGTTCGACACGATCTACGCGGAAGGACAGCGGCGCTACATTGAATCCCTCTCGAGTTACGCGCGTCAGTTCATTGGCCAGTTCGAGGCACCGGAGGTCGAAAGCATCACTGGCCTCTCGCCGGCCATCGCCATCGACCAAAAATCAACCACCAAAAATCCTCGGTCAACAGTCGGGACCATAACGGAAATCTACGACTACCTCCGCCTCCTGTACGCGCGGCTTGGTGAGGCGCACTGCCCGGACACGGGAGAGAAGGTATCCAAGCAATCGCCCCAGCAAATTGTTGAACGGATCTCGAACTTTAAAGCGGGCACCAAGCTCCAGATCCTCTCGCCCGTCATCCGATCCAAGAAGGGTGAGCACCGCGAGGAGCTCGCGAAGTTCCAGAGCCTGGGCTTTTCTCGGATCCGTCTCAATGGGGAAATGCTAGGCCTCGAGGATCAGCTCTCGATCAACAAAGCACGCTTCAACGACATCGACATCGTCGTTGACCGCCTCGTGATGAAAGAGGGTATTAGGCCAAGGCTCACCGATTCAATCGAACAGGCCCTCAAGCTTTCCGAGGGATACCTCGTTGTTCTCGCAGATACCGACGAGCATTTCTTCTCTGAAAAAAATTACTCATTTAAATCCGGTAAAAGCTACCCCGATCTTGAGCCCCGGCTCTTTTCCTTTAATTCCCCACTGGGGGCCTGTGCGGTTTGCAACGGCCTCGGGATTTCGAAGCGCTTCGATGTCGACGGACTCCTCCTGGATGAGAACCTTTCACTGGAGGATGGGGCCTTGCCCATCGTCAAGAAAAACACTTTTCTCATGCAAATGGTCCGCTCAATAGCGGACGCTGAAAAAGTTGACCTTACGAAACCAATCGGAAAACTCTCGGACAAGTTCCGGAAGATCCTCTACGACGGCTCTGACAAAATCTACACCTACAAATTCGAGTCCGAAAACTCATCCTGGAACTTCAAGAAGGAATTCCCGGGAATCGTCGCTTGGCTTGAGAGGAAGTATCACGAGTCGGAGTCTGAAAAGACGCGGGCGGACCTCGAAGAATACATGCAAATCCGTAAGTGTCCCGGCTGCAAAGGCAAAAAGCTTAATCCTTTCGCGCTCGCAGCGACCATCGAAGGGCAATCCATCATCGACATTTGTGATCTCTCAATCGCAGAGGCGTCAGTATTCTTTGATAAACTTTCCTTCACGGGAAACCGGGCGATCATTGCTCAGAAAGTCCTTAAGGAAATCAGAGACCGGCTTAAGTTCCTCTTAAACGTTGGACTCAACTATCTCACGCTCAACAGAGACGCGATGACGCTCTCTGGCGGTGAGTCCCAAAGAATTCGGCTCGCAACGCAGATCGGCTCTGCGCTTTCAGGTGTGCTATACGTCCTCGATGAACCGAGCATCGGACTTCACCAACGCGATAATGAGAAGCTCATCAAGACTCTTCTCGCCCTCCGTGACATTGGCAACACTGTGCTTGTGGTTGAGCACGACGAGGACACGATGCTGGCCTCTGATTACTTGATCGACATGGGACCACTGGCCGGAATTCACGGTGGAGAAATTGTTGCCGCTGGAACGCCCGAGGAAGTCAAAAAGAACAAAAAAAGTATTACTGGAAAGTATCTTTCTGGAGAGCTCAAGATCCACGTTCCCGAGGTGCGTCGTCGTCTAACTGACTTCATCGTTCTCGAGAAAGCGCAAGAGCACAACCTCCAAGACGTCACCCTTCGACTCCCACTGGGTGGACTCACTTGCATCACCGGAGTTTCGGGATCCGGCAAATCCACGCTCATACATAAGGTCTTGATCCCAGCGATTCGGAATTATCTCTCGCGAGGCCGTCGCGGGAATAGCGCCAACTACAGATCCATCACTGGAGTGGACAAGATCCAGGGGATCATTGAACTAGATCAGTCGCCGATCGGGAGAACACCCCATTCGAATCCTGCAACGTATACGGGCCTCTTCGATGACATAAGAAACATTTTTGCTCAGACCAATGAATCAAAGATCCGGGGCTATAAACCTGGCAGATTCTCTTTTAACGTGAAAGGCGGGCGGTGTGAGACCTGCGAAGGCAATGGCATGCTGAAGATTGAAATGCACTTCCTTCCAGACGTCTACGTAACCTGCTCGGAATGCCGCGGTAGCCGGTACAATAACGAAACTCTCTCCATCCTTTATCGAGGGAAGAATGTTTCAGATGTTCTCGGTATGAGCATCGAAGAGGCAGCTCCATTTTTCGAGAATCATCCAAAAGTTAATCGGGCCCTCAAGGTTTTAAATGCCGTAGGTCTCGGATACATTAAACTCGGCCAGGCCGCCACCACGTTGTCAGGTGGAGAAGCGCAGCGACTTAAACTTTCTCGCGAGCTCTCAAAATCAGTGAAAGGATCTACCCTTTACGTGTTAGATGAGCCCACAACTGGCCTGCACTTCGAGGACATCAATATCCTTTTAAAAGCACTCGGCAAGCTTGTAGAACAAGGCCACTCATTGCTCGTGATAGAGCACAACCTAGATGTCATAAAAACAGCTGACTGGGTAATCGACCTAGGGCCTGAAGGTGGAAAGGGCGGGGGACAGATTGTAGCGGAGGGGACTCCCGAGCTGGTGGCCAAGGTGAAAAACTCACACACGGGAAGATACTTAGCCAAGGCCCTGAAGTGTTGAGTAAAAAAAGGGGGTCCTAAAAGGACCCCCAAAATGCGATCTGAAGAGCTTAAAAAATTAAGCAGCTTTCTGAAGAATAAGGAACGCGATACCGAAGCCGAAAAGAACGAGTGACTCGATGAGTGCGAGAGCAAGAATCATCGGAGTCTGGAGCTTTTCAGCAGCAGCTGGATTCCGAGCGATACCTTCGAGAGCAACAGAAGCGGCTTTACCTTGGGCCATTGTTCCACCGATAACGGCAGAAGCAAAAGCGATTGCGGCAGCGAGAACAACGAATGCAGTAGTGTTTTCCATCTTTTTTCCTTTGTAAAAAAAGTCTCGATCTAATTAGTGATGGTGTTCGTGATCACCATGATCGTGGTGAGCAGTGGCCATTCCAATGTAGATCATTGTTAATAGTGTAAAGACGAAGGCTTGAAGAAAACCAACAAAAATACCCATCGCGTAGAACGGAATCGGTACTAGATAAGGGACGAGTTCAGAGAAAATTCCAAGGATGAGGTGATCCCCATCCATGTTTCCTCTTAGTCGGAGGGCCAGAGAAAGCGGCCTTACTGAGACGGAAATGATTTCGATAGGGAAGATGAGGATTGCAAGAGCCGGCATAGGTCCAGCGAAATGCTTCATGTAGTTTACAAAACCTACGGCCCTGATTCCCTGAAAGTTAAAGTAGACGAATGTGAAAATGCCGAGTGCGAGAGTCGTGTTTAAGTTTTGATTCGCAGACATTGACCCGGGTATGATTCCGAGAAGGTTGTTTATGAGGATGAAGAAAAAAGCAAAAATCACGTAAGAAAAATACTTTTTCGCGGACTCTTCACCCATGACCGTTTTTGCAGTTCCGTACATCGATTGGCCGAGTGCCTCTAAAAGGTTACGGATCGAGACTCCACGGTCCGGAATAATGTAATTCTTCACAGATGAGAGCTGGGCCCGGTACACCACACCTGTAACAAGCATAACCAATGATCCAATAACTAATGCGAGGGTGTGGGCAGGAATGTGCGTTGCATGGGAGGCTTCACTGAAAAAGTTAAAACCACCTGATGCAGAGGCAGATTGGGCCAGAAACAAGCCAAGTAGACCTAAAAGTTTCATTTGTGCGTCCTAACTATTTTGATAGTTGTTTTTAATACTTACGACCTGAATTATCAATTGGAAAAAGACTATCAGGAAGAGTTTTGTGATGAGCGTCTTGTTATAGATATAAGTCAATGCAACGACTCCAAAGAGTAGACAGAATTTCAAGAGCAGTAGCCCTAGAATTCGCATCATTTGTCGCGACGAGTCGCCGGATCCGTCACTGCTTGAATTAGTCACGGATTTTACGATCTTCACCAAGACTGTGTGGTTAATGACCAAAACAGCAAGTGCGCCTGCCAAAACAAGTGAGTCGAGGGTTAAACCACCACCAACAACGACCGCCGGCACGAGATTAATCGCTGAGAGGTAGTAAAATTTTTTGTCTATTTCTTTTTTTTCCATGAAACCTGAATCATTTTTACGAGCATCACAAGAACAACCAGAATTAAGGCTGCTTGGGCCCACCCTTGGGTTATGACTCCATGCTTGACAAGCTCTTGAAAACCGAAAAAAACACCCATGATTGTCGAGGGTAGACCAAGAGCGATCGCAAGAGCTTTTTGCCAACTGGTCATGGGGATCCCCCGATAAATCTTTGAATTAAGATAAATGAATAATGACCTACGGTCTAACGTTTTCTTGCGACCCGCCGGGCGTAGAGGGATTTCAGCCGAGCTCGTAGGACTTCTGGGTTTGGGTAGGAGGGAAGTAGTGAGTAGTAAATGTTATAGGCTTCTTTAAGCATTTCATTCGACTCGTAGGCATTTGCAATCAAAAACTTAACTTTAACAATCTGGTCCTTTCGCCGCTCCCGCTTTAGGTATTCGAGCCAGTAATCAACTGCCTTGTTCCAGTTTTTGTTATAGAACTCAATGAGACCCATTTGGTTGTAAGCTTCCACATAATAGGGATTCGTCGGTTGATTCAGTATCTGATTAAAAATCTCGCGGGCCTTCTCATAGCGGCCTAACTCGAAGTACGACTCACCCACTCTTAAGTAGTAGTAGTCGTAGTTTTTCAGCCTGGGCTTGACCTGCATGAGGACTTGATAGGCCCGAATCGACTCCATGAAATTCTTCGAAAATGAGAAATTGATATCGGCCATTTTCTCCAGCGATTTCACCTGCCACAAGGGGTCATCCACGTTATCCACGATGAATTGATAGTACTTAAGGGCCTTCACCTGCTCATCCAGGTAGAGGTAGTAGATCTCTGCGAGCTGGTAGTTAATCTTGGTTTTGATGAGCCGAGATGGGTTCTTTCTCAAAACTCTTTCGTAGAGTTCTACGGCCTTAGCGAAGTCTTGGTTATCAACGTGTCGCTGAGCAGTCAGGATGTCTTGGTTGAGGCCCGAGGTGAAGTCACAGGCGTGATTCAACCCCAGGGCCACAAGCAGGAGTAAAAGTTTACTGAACCGGTGTATCAGGAGATTCACCCTCACCAGAATCATCGTCAGCCTCGGCGATTTTCTCCACGGCAACGACCTTCTCATCCGGTTTTACGTTGATGAGGCGGACGCCCTGAGTGTTCCTTCCGAGGAGTGATATGCCCGAGATCTTCGTTCGGATGACCTGACCTTTATCAGTGATGATCATGAGATCGTCTTTGTCAGTCACCGGAAGAATGCCCATGATTTCACCGGTCTTCTCCGTCAGCTTCATGGCCAAGATACCCTTGCCGCCACGAGACTGGGTCCGATATTCCTCTGCGCTGGAGCGCTTCCCGTAACCGCGAGCAGTTACCGTGAGGATTTCAGACTTTTCGTCGATGACTTCCATTCCGATCACGACCTCGTCTTCTTCGAGAGTCATGCCTTTTACGCCCTGAGATACTCGACCAAGAACTCGGCATTCATCTTCGTGGAATCGGATGGACTTCCCACCAGAAGATGCAAGAAGAACGTCCTTCTTTCCATCGGTGATTCTAACCCCGAGGACCCCGTCTCCGTCGACGACCTTGATGGCCTTCAAACCGTTTTGACGGAGATTCTTATACTCCGAGAGTTCGGACTTCTTCACGATTCCGTGCTTCGTCGCGAAGACGAGGTAGTGGCCCTCGGCCTCACGTGGAACGGTGATGATCTCTTTCACTTTTTCATCCTGCGGCAGCGTGATGATGTTCACGATGTTCCGGCCCTTCGATGTCCGAAGGCCCTCTGGGATTTGGTAGACCTTGATCGAGAAAACGGTCCCCTTGTCTGTGAAAATCATGAGCGTATCATGCGTGTCAGCGGTGAAGATTGAAGTGTAGAAGTCGTCATCGAGGTCAGCGCCCTTGACACCCTTGCCGCCACGTTTCTGTGACCGGTACGTATCCTTGGCCATTCGCTTAAGGTAGCCCTTCTGCGTGATCGTCACGATGACTTCTTCGTTCTTGATGAGGTCTTCCATCTGAATCTCATCCGCCTGAGCGATGATTTCAGTGCGGCGAGTGTCTCCGTAGTTTTCACGGATCTCAACGAATTCTCCGCGAATGATATCTTTTATCTGCGTCTCAGAACCTAGGATTCCCTCGAGCCTTGCGATCTCTTTCATGATGGCTTCGTAATCCGCAACGATCTTATCGCGCTCAAGACCCGTGAGCCTTTGGAGCCGCATGTCGAGCACGGCTTGGGCCTGGATCGCCGACATCACGAACCGACTCATGAGCTGATCTTTGGCCTGGGCAGGTCCCTCGGCTTTCTTGATCATCTCAACAATTTCGTCGATGTTCTCGACGGCGATCTTGAGTCCCTCGAGGATGTGGGCGCGCTCCTTAGCTTTTTTCAACTCGTAGGTGGTCCGCCGAATCACGACTTCTCGGCGATGCTCGACAAAGCACTGGAGCATCTCTTTGAGATTCATGACTCGAGGCTGGCCGTTGTAGATCGAAAGGAAAATGATCCCGAACGAGACCTGCATCTGGGTCTGCTTGTAGAGGCGATTGAGGATGACCGCGCCTTGTTCGCCGCGCTTCACATCGATCACAACTCGGATGCCCTCTCTCGAGGATTCGTCACGGATGTCGGAGATACCTTCGATCGCTTTTTCAGTAACGAGTTCGGCGATCTTCTCAATTAACTTCGCCTTGTTCACCTGATACGGGATCTCGGTGATGACGATCTTCTCTCTGTCGTTTTTTCCGATTTCGATGTCGGCCTTCGCTCGGATTTGGATGACGCCTTTTCCTGTGTGGTAAGCCTGCTGGATCCCCGCCGTACCATGGATTGACCCGGAGGTCGGAAAATCTGGACCTGGAATAATTTTAATGAGGTCGTGTACGGTAAGGTTCGGATTATCTAGTATCGCGAGGAGACCATCCATGACTTCACTCAGGTTGTGAGGCGGGATATTGGTCGCCATACCAACCGCAATCCCCGCAGACCCGTTGATCAGAAGGTTCGGGATCTTCGTCGGCATGACAGTGGGTTCTTGCAGAGACCCATCGTAGTTATCCTGCCAATCAACCGTCTCCTTATCGATGTCCCCGAGGAGATCGTTGGCGAGTTTGTGCATCCGAGATTCGGTGTAACGCATGGCTGCTGCACTGTCCCCGTCAATGGAGCCGAAGTTCCCTTGGCCATCGATGATCGGATATCGCATCGAGAAGTCCTGAGCTAGTCGAACAAGCGCCCCGTACACTGCAGAGTCCCCGTGGGGGTGGTACTTACCGATGACGTCACCAACAATCCGCGCTGACTTAAGGTAGGGCCGGTTGTGATAGTTATTGAGCATGTGCATCGCAAAGAGGATGCGCCGATGAACGGGTTTAAATCCGTCACGCACATCTGGGAGCGCACGGCCGACGATGACAGACATGGCATAGTCAAGGTAGCAGTTCCGCATCTCGTCCTGGATAAGAAGAGGGGATATGTTTCCGTGATTTGGTTGAGGGCTATTATCGTCAATGGCCATAATTCTTCCTTAAACTAATTAAATATCAAGGTTTCGAACATTGAGTGCGTTTGTTTCCACAAACTCGCGTCGTGGATCAACTTGATCACCCATCAGAATCGAAAAGACTTGATCGGCGTCGATCGTATCTTCAATTTTTACCTGGAGCAGGGTCCGATTCGAGGGGCTCATGGTCGTTTCCCAAAGTTGCTCTGGGTTCATCTCGCCGAGTCCCTTGTAGCGCTGGATGTACGCTCCTTGCCGCCCTTCCTGAGACACGTAGAGTGCGAAGGCAGGTAACCCGATGTGTTTGTGTGTGTTACCTTGGATCTTGATCGAGAACTCTGATTTGAGGTAACGCTTGATTCCCTCGTGCTGATTTATCAGGTCCGCAAGTTCAGAAGATTCTGCGAAGTTGCTACTGATTCGAAAATTCTTGGTCTTGAGTGCTGATGTGACAGTTACCCGTAACTGGAAGCCCAGATTCTTGAGATCTTCCTCGATGGCGAGGTGATACTTTTTGAGGTTCACGTGATGCTCGGACATGAGTTTTTGGGTAAGCAGGTCGGCAAACACCTGAAGCTTCTCGCGATCTTTCATGAGATCTGCAGTGATGGACCCGTCTTCAACGACCGTACGAAGGAACTGAGCATCGTAATGCCGATCGTAGCTGTCCAAGGTGTTGTTGTAATTTCGGAACTTATTCACGAGGGCCTTCACCGCATCTAACTCGAACTTGACGTTATCCACAACGACTTCGCAGTCAGAGAGAGTGCTGGCGACGAGGTAGGCGTCAAGCTCACCGCCGTCTTTGAGATACCGCTCGTTCTTCCCCTTCTTGTACTTGTAGAGTGGTGGCTGAGCGATGTAGAGGTGTCCTCGCTCAACGATCTCCGGGAACTGGCGATAGAAAAGGGTCAAGAGCAGGGTTCTGATGTGCGAGCCATCCACGTCGGCGTCGGTCATGATAACAATTTTGTAGTAGCGAAGCTTAGAGATATCGAAGGAATCTTTTCCGATGCTCGTCCCAAGCGCCTGCACCAGCATTTTTATCTCGTCATTCGAGAGCATCTTGTCGTAGCGCGCTTTCTCGACATTGAGGATTTTCCCTTTGAGTGGGAGAACTGCCTGCGTCCTACGGTCGCGGCCCTGCTTCGCAGACCCACCCGCAGAATCACCTTCGACGATGTAGATTTCGCAGAGTTCGGGGTTCTTCTCTTGGCAATCTGCCATCTTCCCTGGAAGCCCTGAGAAATCAAGGGCCGTCTTCCGTCGTGTTAATTCCCGTGCCTTCCGCGCAGCCTCTCGAGCCGCAGCTGCGTCGGTGGATTTTTTGATGATGGTTTTCCCCACGTTTGGGTTCTCTTCGAGGTAGATCTTAAACCGGTCTCCGACCAATGAATTTACAATCCCCTCGACCTCTGAGTTACCCAACTTGGATTTCGTCTGCCCTTCGAACTGAGGGTTCGTCAGTTTGACCGAAATCACCGCCGTGAGCCCCTCGCGCATGTCATCTCCAGTGAGGGAGATCTTTATGTTCTTGAGAAGATTATTGTCTTTGGCGTAGTTGTTCAGCACCCGGGTAAGGGCCGTCTTAAACCCTGAAACGTGTACCCCGCCCTCTGGCGTGTTGATGTTATTCGCATACGACGTTAGCGTTTCCGTGTACCCATCGGTCCACTGTAAAGCAACTTCGACTTCGTAGTTGTCCCGGGACTGGAAAAAATAAATCGGCTCTTTGTGGATCGGAGTCTTTGCACGGTTGATGTACTGAACGAACTCTGCAAGGCCTCCTTCGTAGTGGAAGGTCTCACCCTTATCCGTGCGCTCATCGAGGATGGAGATCTTTAAGCCTCGGTTGAGAAACGCCATCTCTCTGAACCGGTTCGCCAGGGTGTCGTAGGAATATTCATGAACTTCAAAAATCTCATTGTCTGCCTTGAAGGTGACCGTGGTTCCCGTGTCCTTGAGGTCACAGTCCCCAATTACTTTCAGGGGCTCCTTCGCATCACCGTAGGCAAACTCGAGGCGATGAACCTTCCCCAGCTTCTTGATCTCTAGGCGAACCCACTTGGAGAGGGCGTTTACCACGGAGGCGCCGACACCGTGTAGTCCACCAGAGACTTTGTAAGCGCCACCGTCTTCGTTAAATTTCCCACCCGCATGGAGTTTTGTGTAGACGATTTCAGCCGCAGATATTTTCTCCGTGGGATGGAGATCAACCGGAATGCCACGGCCATTATCAACAACCGTGATCGAGTTATCCACATGGATGATCACTTTGATCTCAGAGCAATAGCCGGCGAGCGCCTCGTCGACAGCGTTATCCACGATCTCGTAAACGCAATGATGAAAGCCCCTGAAGCCGGTGTCCCCGATGTACATACCGGGCCGCTTACGAACAGCCTCTAACCCCTCAAGGATTTTAATCTTGTCAGCGTTGTACTCGGAATTAACTTTAGAAATCGAATCAGGAGTTTGATTCATTCAGATGCTCCTATCCATGGTTTATGAGCGTTCCATGTTCTATATAAAACTTCTTGGATGCCGGAATCTTTTCCAACTCTTTCCCAAAGTTCTCGTTTGCTGTAGTAATCAATACTTGAAAGCTTTTTTTCTCTAAATATTGAACCAAGTTTTTCCACCTCTGGCCATCCAATTCGCCAGAAACGTCATCAATTAGAACTAAGGGGTAGGACGTGAATTTATATCGAAAAAGCTCTATATAGGCAAATATCAAGCTTAAAAAGGCCATTTTTTGCTGACCTAACGAACAGAACTCATACGCATTGAGTCCATCGAAACTAAAAATGAAGTCATCCCGGTGAATACCGACCTGCGTGATACCCGCTTTTATGTCCGCCGACTCTTGGTGACGGTAGAAATCAAAGATTCTCTTTTTGTCCCAGTGAGTGAACAGACTTTCGAGAGCCATTTCTAGCGTATGTTCTTCTGAAAAAATCTCCCGAAAGGTTGCTGTAATAAACTGGTTCATAGACCCTAGAAACTCGTACCTTCTTTGGGTCAGCAGAGCGGAGTATTCCGCCACTTGATCGTCGATGGCAAACAACTGCGCCGCCAATCCCTTGCCCTGGTAACCTAGGAGAGAGTTCCGGAAGCGCATTGATTTTTGAAACCTCGTTAAAACCTGACGGTACTCACGGTCACCCAGGGATATGTGGGAATCAATCCACTGCCGGCGGAATGAACCACTCGTATGGAAACTATAGGAATCAAAAGGGTTAATAAAAACAGAAGAGGTAACGAACTTCCGCTTTTCGAGTTTGTTATTTAAGTATCTTTCTTCAGCTGATTCAGTAATCCGTAATGAGTATGGAATGTTTTCAACACCGTCAGAAAACACCGTTTTTATCACAATCTCTGGGCTTGCACCCTCAATGTTGATCATCTGTGCATAACTTGTGTTTTTACGGAATGATTTGCGGTTCGTCGTGAAATAAACGGCTTCAAGGAGATTCGTTTTACCATTCCCGTTTTGACCAAGAATGCAATTAATCCCAGGTCCGAAACTAAAAATAGATCCCTTAAGATTTCTAAAGTTCTCGACTTGTAATTTTTGCAGTTTCCAACAGCTTTCTTTTTCCAAGACCATCCGTTAGAGCTTAAGAGGCATGATGATACCTAAAAACTCCGGCAGGTCATCGGCCTTGATCACGACCGGGCTAAGCTCATTATTGAATTCGAAGGTCACGTCAGTTTCGTTGAGCACAGAGAGGCTTTCGATGAGGTACTTCGCATTAAAACCAATCTCCGTAGCTTTCCCTTCATAGGCTATAGCTAGTGTCTCCGTTGCCTGGCCCAACGCTGGATGGTTCGTAGACACGATGAGTTCGTTCTTTTGAATGTTGAGCTTCACTCCGTTTGTCTTTTCGTTCGAAAGGATTTTAATCCTCTTAACCGCAGTTAAAATGGCGTTCCTATCTATGTAAAATCGATTCGTGGTTTTTGAAGGAATGACTGTCTGATATTTTGGATATTCTCGAGCGATGAGTCGGATCGAAAGATAGTACTCGTTTCGTGCGTTTACAAACATGAACGAATCGTCGAGCGAGATCGAGATTTCATCGTCGGGGTAAGTGTCTGCAATCTTCTTTAATTCTGAGATCCCTTTTCTTGGAACAATGACTCCATCAACTAAAAACTTATTCTCCCCAATGAATTCATGGGTATCAAGTAGTGCCAAGCGATGACCGTCAATGGCAACAGCTCGGAGCTTCGAATCGGTCATCTGAAGATAAATCCCATTCAAATACAACCTCGTTTCGTCCGTCGAAATCGCGTGCGATGTCTTATTGATGATGTGGGCAACTTGTTTTGTCTTAAGCCTAAACTCAGAGGTTTGATTCTGAAAACTTAGTGTGGGAAATTCGTCTGGATTAATTATGAGCAGTGAGTAACTGATGTTTTTACAACTCAAGTGCAAAAGATTATTCCCCTCAACACGCAAGAGGAGATCGTCATTTGGGAGCTCTCGAAGGATATCTGCGATGTTCTTACTGTTTATACAAAAGCTGCCCTCAACTTCAACCTGTGCATTCAAAAGAATCTTCGCAGAAACCTCTAGGTCGGTGGCGATGATTTCTATCTTTTTGCCCTGAGCTTTGAGCAAGCAATTTGTTAGGATCGGTCTTGAGTTCTTTTTATCGACGACTGATAAAACTTTATTTATGGCATCTCTTAGAATCTGAGATTGGATAGTTAACTTCATAGGTGGTCCTCGGTAGGACAAAGTTTTAACTTCAAGGGATCATTTAATCAAGCATAGTGCCCCTGTAGGAGCAATTCTTTTCTCTCCCTTTCATAATATGTATTTAATATTCTTATTATGGTAATAGCTGGGATAGAGTTGATACATTCACCCCATTCTCATTAATTTAAGTACTTATGCCGGCCCTAGAGGGGCTTCATCCACATAGAGTACACTGCTTCCCGAAAAACTTATTCGTATATTATGGGCTAATTGTTAGCAAGACTCTCTTTTTCCACGGCCACTAGCTGCTACCTGTTAATTGGTAGAACATACCTAAACCTATTCCTAATATATTCATTCTTGAGTAGTCAATTGCTCCACAAATCTATGCACATTGTTAACAGAAGTGATGTGGATAACATTTTATCCACAGTTGATACTGTTAATTAGTGGGCACTTCAGTGTTCCTATAGTTATGGATTTCATTAAAACCACTGTTCTTGGTTTTCTGTTATACATTTCCACAAAACGTATTCGTCCAATAGGAATGGAATTCCGACGTTAGGTCTCAATGCATACGGCTTGAATCGGTGAGGATGGTTAGAGCTGTTTTTCTATGTCTAGGACTTGCTGAGCAAGCTGTGCGTCGTTCTTTATGCGGTCACTGATCGTTTTAATGGCATGCAAGACCGTAGAGTGATCTCTGCCAGAAAAGAAATGTCCATTTTCCTTAAGCGTTGGTTTTAACATTTTACTAACTAAAAACATTGCTACTTGGCGAGGCAGTGCAACCTCTTTAGTCTTTGCCTTGCCACGAATATCGCCCAACGGAATTTTATAGTAGTTTGCAACCGTTTTTGTGATGGTTTCTATGGTGACATGTTTTTGATTTTCAAGTTCTTCATTTAACTTTAAATGCTCCCGCGCCACTTCCATGTCGATGTCGACTTTCAGAATCGACGTCACTGCCCCAAGCTTAATCAGACAGCCCTCGAGTTCCCGTATGTTACTCTTCACACACTTGGCCACGAGGTTTACGACATCGTCACTAAGGTAAACGTCTTTTTCTATGGCTTTTTTCTTCAGAATCGCAATCCGTGTTTCAAGGTCGGGTTGCTGAATCTCCACAGGCAAAGCAGAGGAGAGACGCGTCCGTATTCTCTCCTCAATTCCATCAATTTCCTTTGGGGTCTTATCAGACGTAAAAACGAGCTGTTTCCCCTTGCTGATAAGTTCATTGAAGATGTGGAAGAACATTTCCTGAGTCGTGGTTTTATTCTTTAACTCGTGGATATCATCGATGATGAGAATGTCTGTATTTTCCGTGTAGTGTTTCTTGAATTCGAATGACTGATTCTTCTTTATAGAATCGACCATTTCATTCATAAATCTGTTGGCCGATGTGAGACATATTCTCATGCTCGGTCGGTTCGAGCTCACGAAATTAGCAATTCCGTGAATGAGGTGAGTTTTTCCGAGGCCAGAGTTCCCATAGATGTACAGAGCAGGGTAGGTCTTTCCCGGATCCTTTGAGACGGCCAGTGCCAGGGCATGTGCGATGTTGTTCGAGGGCCCTGTAATGAAATTGGCAAAGGTCTTAGTTAGATCAATTTGCGTTGAGCTGTTCCCGTTTTGATGCTCAATAACTTGAGAGTCTATCGCCTTAAAAAGATCTTCCTTAGTGGGTTCAAGCTCATCGATGAAAAACGATGTGCTCTTTACCGATTCAGATTTTTTATGACTTTTACTTGTTGCTTGAGAAGCAGCAGCCTCTAGTGAGGCTTGTGCCGAAGCATTCTGCTGTCCTAGAACATGAATCTCAATATTGTAGTCTTTCCCCAGGATCTCAAACAAAACTTGTTTAATAGATTCTAAGTAATGGGTCTCAATCATTTTTTTGATAAAACCTGTCGTGACTACAACCTCAACCACATTTTGCTTAATACTGCTAATCGTGAACGCGTTAGCAAAATAGGCATGAAATTTATTTGGATTTATTAAATCTTTTAGCCGATCAAGCAGTGCGTCACTTATCGTTTTAAATTCTTCCGTTGTAAATTCTGAAGCTAGGCTTTTGTTATCATTTGCAGCTGACGTGACCGTCTTGTGTGTGTGTTCCAAAATGACTGGCTGCATCTCGTTTAAGTTTATGCTTGTTGGTTCGGGGGTGCCATCGAGCCTCAGAAAATGATTAAACGGGAAATGCTGTGTCATGTATTTAGATTCTCTATGGGGAGGGTCGTAAAAAAGTTTTAGATTCTTAGCATTTCGTTGGTCGTTTATCAACGACAGGCCCCTTACAACAACTTACTCTAACACGCCGGTTTATAAAACTTATTGACCTAATATTTGAATTACTGTAACTACAAATTTCGAAAAATTTTCCTACTTCCGAAGGACCTCAATATGAGTATGCAAAAAAGAACGTGGCAGCCTAAGAAACTCAAAAGACTCCGTGATCATGGTTTCTTGGCAAGAATGGAGACTCCAGGCGGAAGAAACGTTATCAGACGCCGTCGTGCCAAAGGCCGCAAGCAGCTCACAGTTTCTACAGGGTCTAAGTAATCTTTTGAGATGAGCTCCGCCAGTTACGGCTTTCCCAAATCTCTAAAACTTACTCAAAAGAAAGATTTTCAATATCTACGTGAACAAAGCCTCCGAAGCTTTGTTCACCCTTTATTGTGCTTCTATAAGCCTTCTCGCACAGCCTCATCTCACTCTCGCGTTGGATTTTCTATTTCCAGAAAAATAGGTAAGGCCCACGATAGAAATCGCTACAAGCGTATTCTCCGTGAGTTATTTAGGGTTGATAACGCGCTTAAAACCGGCGGGAGAGATCTTCTTTTTGTTATCACAAAGAGACCCGAATCTGAGCTCCAGCTCAGAACTGCGTTTCTTAAACTCTCACGACAGCTTGATCACTCAGCTTGAGCATAATCTTTCAAGTCCTCATCCGATTCTATCGGTTTTTCTTGTCTCCACTGCTAGGACCGAAGTGTCGCTTCTACCCATCTTGTTCGCAATATTCATTAGAGTGCTTTCAAAAGTTTTCCATCCCTAAGGCTTTGTGGTATTCATCACGTCGAATTTGCAAGTGTCATCCGTTCCATGCGGGCGGGTACGATCCTGTACCCTAGTTTTATAGTATTTATTTGGAGTTTAAATGGGTTCTGAGCAGCGTAACGCTTTATTAGCAGTAGTTCTTTCGGGTTTGATCCTTTTCGGTTGGCAGTTCTACTTTAGTCCGCCGAAGCCTGATGCTGCCCCTGTAGGACCAACAACGGAGGTTGCCGAAATTACTCCGGTATCGTCGGAATCTTCTGTTAAGGCTTTACCATCTGGCGCCCCTATAGAACCAGTTTCTACGCAAACTTATACCTTGCAAGACAGGGGAGCCTCCCTGGTCTTTGATGACTATTTGTCTCCTGTCGATATGACAAACGTGCAGTCCGCCTTCAGTTTCCGCAACACCGTGGACACTTCCTTGCCTCTTCGAATGGAATTCGATTTTGGTAGCGGATTTCGGCAACTTCGCTTCGTTCGTTTGGATGGCTCAAATCGTTACCTCAACTCAGAGAACGATCTAGCGGTTACTGCAACAGCTTCCGAAGCCGGTCCCTTTAATTTTAATCTTTCATCATCCAGGCCTTTTAAGTACCGCTTTACTTTTAGAACTGCTGCCAAGAAGCTTGAGAATGGCCAGGAGCGCTTTTTTTCTTTTTTCACAGACGAGCTCAATCACGTTACTGTAGCCGATGAGGACAACGGAGATCGAGCGATAAAGTGGGCAGGTATTGACTTCAATTACCACCTCTTCGCGGCGTATTTTGATAAGCCTCAGGATCTCCTCTTTAAGAGTTCAACTGATAGCACCTTTACGATCTTTTCAAACAAAGAAACCAATCAGCTTAGCTACAACCTTGTCTTCGTTAAGAAGGAGTATAATTACCTTTCTTCCCTGGGTAACAACTTAAGCAATGCTGTTGATTTCGGGATTTGGGGATTTTTTGCAGTTTGGATCCTCAAGGGATTACAATTCTTCCACACCTTCTTTCCTAACTACGGCGTGTCGATTATTCTCCTAACGCTCCTGGTTCGTTTAATAACATTTCCTCTTCAGTATAAATCCTTCGTTTCGATGAAGAAGCTCCAGCTCATCCAGCCAGAATTAACCAAGCTGCGGGAGAAATTCAAAGACGATCCTCAGAAAATGCAGAAGGAGTCGATGGAACTCTTTCGAAAATCGGGTGCAAACCCGATCGGTGGCTGTCTTCCATTACTACTTCAGATGCCGGTCTTTTTCGCCTTCTACAAGGTTCTTCATTCTGCAGTAGAGCTCGTCGACGCGCCATTCATGCTCTGGATTAATGATCTTTCGAATAAAGATCCCTACTATGTGCTACCTGTGCTCATGACCCTTGCGATGTTCCTTCAGCAAAAGATGACGCCTAATACGATCACCGACCCAGTTCAAAAGAAAGTGATGCTATTTATGCCTCTTATTTTTGGTGTTATCATGAAGGATCTACCGAGCGGTCTCTCTCTCTACATCTTTATTTCTACCGCCTTTGGCATCCTCCAACAAACAGTTGTCTTTAATTCGAAGAATAAGAATACTCCTGTTGTTGTATGATCTTTCTTTATTCTGATGACCCTATCGTTGCCTGCAGTTCTGGTTCTCAGGCCAATGCAGCGATAGCAGTCATTAGAATTTCCGGATTTGAATCCCTGTCCTCACTCAATAACTTTTTTCAACTCGATCTCTCTGGTCCTATAGAACCACGACGCGTTTATTATACAAAGTTGGTCCTACAGGGGCACTTTATAGATGACGTCTGTCTCACTTACTTTGCTGGGCCCCGCAGCTATAACGGGGAGAATATTTTAGAGTTATCGGTTCACGGTAACACCTTGAATATTGATCGAATTCTTACTCTTTTTACAACTCACGCAGGATGCAGAATAGCCCAACCTGGAGAATTTACTTACAGAGCTTTAAGAAATAAAAAGCTGACTCTTTCCCAAGTGGAAGGCTTAGACCTATTTCTAAATGCAAATTCTAATTTCGCCCTAGATCAGGGGCTCTCATTGCTATCCGGTAATCTTCACGATGTTTACCAAGAGCTCTATGACCTTTTCTTATTACACAAGTCGTCTCTCGAACTCCTGATTGATTTTTCTGAAGATATTGGCGAGGAGGCGGCGCGCAATTATTTCTTGGAGAGCCTTAGTCGTCTCTCTCATAAATTTGTTTCTCTCGAGAAAAGAGTTCTTCCCTTAGATCACAACCTCATTTGTCCTGAGGTTGTGATCTCGGGCCTTCCTAATGCTGGTAAGAGTTCCCTTTTTAATTTTTTGCTCTCAGATGATAGGGCGATCGTGTCTCCTGTTCCAGGAACCACCAGGGATTTCCTAGGCGAGATGATTTTCATTGATGGAATAAAGTTTAGATTGGTGGACACCGCCGGCATTCGTGAATCTGATGATCTTATAGAGAACGAGGGGGTTAAACGGTCGAAGAAAAAACTTACCGAAGGGTTCTTTTCAATTCTTCTCATAAACCCTTTCGAGATGCTTCCCACTTTCGAAACCTTTAGATCATCTCATTTTGATTTGATTTTCTTTACCCATCGAGATCTCCCTGGGTTTGACGAAGCCGTGGCATCAGTCATCACTTCGCACCCGTGGCTCGGTCCTACAGGGGCAATCGATCTTAACTTCCCGCCTGCCGATTTTGAAATTTCAATTAATCAAAAAATAAATGAAAAGTATTTAAGACTTGTTCAAGATAAACCAATTTTATTGTCCAGGCATCGGGAACTTATTTTAACCGCCAGCCTTAAAATTAAGGAATATCAGATACTTGCAGTGAGCGAGACTGATGTCGGTGTGCTATCTCAAGAATTAAGTTTCTTGGGACATTGCGTTTCAGAACTCCTCGGTATAGTTTCTCCGGATCAAGTCCTAAATTCCATTTTTTCAAATTTTTGTATTGGTAAATAAAGTTTTTGTTCCACGTGGAACATTATTGGGAAAGCTGATTATGTTTGATGTCCTTATAATTGGTGGTGGGCATGCCGGAATCGAGGCTGCTTATATTTCTAGTCAGTTCAATCTGAGGGTTGGGATCATCACTATGCCAGGTATTGGGCTTGGTTCAGCTCCGTGCAATCCATCTGTGGGTGGCGTAGGCAAAGGTCAGGTTGTCCGAGAAATAGATGCTTTGGGTGGGCTCATGGGAATACTAGCCGACAAAGCAGGAATTCAATTTAGAACTTTGAATGAATCAAAAGGTTTTGCGGTTCAGTCATCTCGAGTACAAATTGATAAAGAACTTTATAGCCAGGAAGCTGAAACTCTCATTTCTTCTGTACCCAACATCGAAGTGATCAGGGAAAAAGTTGAGAAAGTCTCCAAAAACGAGGATGGCTTTTTTGAGGTTTTAGGTAAATCGCTTTATACAACCAAGAAGCTCGTGGTCACAGTCGGTACTTTTCTCAATGGCCGACTTCACACAGGTTCTGATCAGACGAGCGGGGGCCGTGTTGGATGCGATAAGTCCGTTGGCCTTTCTGAGCTTTTCTCTGAAGTCAAAACTTGCCCTAACCGTTTTAAAACCGGAACACCACCGCGGCTTCATAAAGACAGTATTGACTACTCTTTACTAGAGGAGCAGCCCTCTGATCCAAGTGTCCGCAATTTTCATTGTATGCATAAGCCCCTTGAAAGGCTTGCTCCCCAGGTATCTTGCTACCTAGCTCGAACGAATGAGCTCACGATGCAAGTCATTCGTGATAATCGGGAGCGTAGTCCCATGTTTAATGGGCAAATCAAAGCGGTCGGCGCGAGATACTGTCCATCAATCGAAGACAAAGCTTTTAGATATCCAGAAAAGCATGTCCACCACGTCTTCATTGAGCCAGAGGGGCTTTCGCTAGAGACTGTATATCCTTCTGGTATCTCTTCTTCGCTTCCTCAAGAGGTTCAGGATGAGTATGTACGCTCTATTACAGGTCTAGAGCGCGCGAAAATCGAAGTTTATGGGTATGCAGTTGAGTATGATGTCGTTGATACGACCTTTCTAAGAATGACCCTGGAGCACTTTTCGATACCTGGGCTCTATTTTGCTGGCCAGGTCAATGGTACTTCCGGATATGAAGAAGCTGCTGGGCAGGGTCTCATAGCCGGTGCCAATGCATCTCTCTCTGTACTAGGAAAAGAACCATTAATTTTGAGTAGGCATGATTCCTATATTGGGGTGATGATCGAAGATTTAACCTCAAATACTCGTGATGAGCCTTATCGACTGTTTACAGCACGCTCAGAGAATCGTCTCTACATAAGAGAAGATAATACGATCCTTAGAATGTGTCCCTATAGGACCGCCCTAGGCCTAACCTTGCCATTGGATCATTATCAGGCTCAGTTCTATAGCTCATACTTCATACTTAATGATTTTTGTGATGTGACCATGATTCCAGAGTCATCTTTCATTCTTCGAGAGATGTCTGGGGTAGGTGAGTCTCAGCAGTTAGTAAAAAGAATGAGTGTCTCAGAGCTTTTGCGGCAAGCTTGGCTTAATCCAATAACTGCGCTTTCGAGGGTCCTTGAATCGTTTGGCATAAGTTTAGACATCGATTTGGTAAGAACGGTTGCTATATCTAAAAAATACGATGGATATATTAAGCGTTCAGAAGATCATCTTGAAAAAGTTAAAAAACTAGATGGGATGATTATTAATTGGGAGAAAATTTCAACTTCTCCTAATGTATCATTTGAATGCAGGCAGCGTATCTCTCGAATAAGGCCTGAAACATTTGGGCAGTTAAAGCTTATTGAGGGAATTAGGCCGGCGACACTTGCGGTCGTAGCAGCAAGGGCGCTCTGATGCTTGATTTTTCTATTCGTTATCTTCAGATACTAAAAACGAAACTTTCAGGTTTAAATCTCACCAATATCCTCGAGCAGGATGAGTTTTATCACAAGCAGATATTAGATTCGATCAATCCTTATCTACAGTCCGATTTGTTCAAGAGTCATGTTCAAAAGCGGGGGGTTGTAGTGGATGTTGGATTCGGAGGTGGCTTCCCCATACTGCCCCTGGCAAAACTACTGCCAGATATTAATTTCATCGGTGTTGAGTCTAAGAGAAAGAAGGTTGATGCAGTTACTTTACTCGCTGAGGAGCTAGGCATACAGAACGTAAAGTTGGTTCACTCAAGATTGGAAGACTTTCTCTTTGATGCTCCTTCCACTATTACTTTAAAAGCAGTTGGCACTGCTAAAGATTATCTTCCGTGCATCAACAGAACAACTGATGACATTTCTGTCTTTTTTTATAAAGGTCCTAACTTTCTAGAGTTGGAGGGCGCTGACCTTAGCAAACTTGAGAAGCAGTGGAAGTATATCCAAAACGAAGAGATTGCTGTGCCTGGAACTCAACGGCGCTTTTTGGTCTCTTTTCAGGCGCAAAATGTTCCACGTGGAACACCTAAAAGCCTTGTCAAACTATCCCATTATCTCTAAAAATGATGATCAATACATTCATATCATGAGGATCTAAATGGCTAAAATTATTGCTATTGCAAATCAGAAGGGTGGCGTAGGAAAGACGACAACATCTGTCAACTTAAGCGCCTGCCTCGCCGCAGCAGAAAAAAGAACACTGTTGATCGATTTAGACCCACAAGGTAACGCAAGCTCTTGCCTAGGTATAGAAAAAGACACATTTGCGAAAGCCAACATCTATCATGCACTGATAAATGAAGAGAGTTTCGAATCAT
Organism: Pseudomonadota bacterium; assembly: GCA_027487515.1. Classification (GTDB taxonomy): domain Bacteria; phylum Bdellovibrionota; class Bacteriovoracia; order Bacteriovoracales; family Bacteriovoracaceae; genus Peredibacter. The sequence goes on along the minus strand of JAIYDL010000003.1, from coordinate 83,228 downwards.
GTACCTATAAGACAGAGCTGCCACTTTTAGATCTTTGCCCATCGAACAATGATCTTGTGGGTGCAGAACTTGAACTGGTCCACATGTTTGCTAGAGAATCAAAGTTAAAAGTCTCCCTTGAGGCTATCAATAACAAATACGACTACATCATTATCGATTGCGCTCCTTCACTTAATTTGCTGACCGTAAATGCTTTCACTGCAGCTCATTCGTATCTTGTACCCATGCAGACTGAGTATCTGGCCATGGAAGGTTTGTCACAATTATTGAATACAGTCCGCCTCATCAGGGCTTCGTTGAACCCTAAGCTTGTTCTCGAGGGCATACTTCTCACGATGTATGATTCACGCAATAACCTCTGTAAACTTGTTGCGAACGACCTAATGACACACTTTAAAGAAGATATTTTAAAAACAATCATCCCAAGAAATGTGAAGCTTTCTGAATGCACCTCATTTGGAAAACCGATCATCCTATACGACATTACCTCTAAGGGCAGTGAAGCGTACCTCTCGCTCGCTCGCGAGATCATACTTAAGACCGAAAAAAAGCCGGATTCAAGCCAGGGTAAATTGCCACTTAGCCAGGCGATTCCTAAGTTTGAAGACTACCAAATCCAGTCCTAGGAGAACGACCTATGCAAAAGAATAAGCCACAACTTGGTCGTGGTATGGCCGCTCTTCTTGGCAACAACCCCGGCGCCTATACAGAACCCGAAGAGTTCTCTGCCCCCATAGGACCAAATTCCTCAAAGCCAAGCGCTCCAAAGAACCAGCAAGTAGCCGTAGAAACTCAACCCATGCTTGTTGATGTAGAAAAAGTCGTGGCAAACAAAGCTCAACCTCGAAAAATCTTTAAGGAAAAAGAGCTCCTTGAACTCGCTGAGTCCATTAAAGAAAATGGAGTTATCCAACCCATCTTAGTTGTGGAAAAAGAGGGTATGTTTGAGATCGTAGCCGGGGAGAGAAGATACCGTGCGACGAAGCTGGCGGGACTGAGCAAAATCCCAGTGATTGTGAAGCGGGCGACTAAAAAAGATGTCCTTGTGATGTCGATCATTGAGAATGTCCAACGCTCAGACCTCAATTGTGTGGAAGAAGCCTTAGCTTATTTTCAACTAATGAATGAGTTTGAACTCACCCAGGAAGAGGTGGCGAAAAAGATCGGCAAGGAACGGTCCACCGTGGCGAATTTTCTACGGATCTTAAAATTGCCCAAAGACGTCATCGTTTCACTCCAAAAGGATTACCTATCTTTTGGTCACGCAAAAATCCTCGTCGGAGTGAATGACGACGAGACCGTAAAACGGCTTGCGAATGACGTCATTGCCAACGGCCTTTCAGTCCGGGAACTTGAGGAGCTTGCGAAAAAAACAAAGAAAGGCGCCAACAAAAACGGCGGCGAAAACAAGTTTTTAACCGAGCAATACACCCAGTTAAAGAACAAACTCGAGCAAAAAACGGGATATCATTTTGACGTAAAGGCAAAAAAGAATGGGGCCGGTGCGATCACTATTAAATTCAGCAATGAAGCTGAATTTAATGATATATTTTCATACCTAATGAAGTAATTCTTGTTGGATTCATCCATGGAGGGCCTTTGGCCAGAAAGAGTGAGATTTGTGCCATCATCGAGGAAGGCTGCAAGTTTGAAGGTAATCTCTCGTTTAGCGGAACTGTGAGAATTGCAGGCTACGTTAATGGCAGTATCTTCTCTAACGACACACTCATCATCTCAGAAGGCGCAGTCATAAACGCCGACATCAATGCGAACATTGTGATCATTTCTGGCTCAGTAAAGGGTACGGTGAAAGCTTCATCTAGAGTTGAAATAAGACGCCCTGCGCGATTTGAGGGCACGGTTACAAGCCCAAGTCTCATTGTCGAAGAAGGGGTTATCTTCCACGGCATAACCAAGATGAAAGAGAAAAAATAAGACCCCCAATTTCCTTGACGGAAACACCATTGAAGCTTAAAAAATTAGAGCAAAAACAATAAGCTTCATATTTAAGGTTCAACTCATGGAAACATTTACGGCCATCTTCACTCAGTTGGGTGTAGATTCCTCGCTTGTCCCACAGTTTATTATCATTCTTGTAGCCTTCGTCATCGCACAGTTTTTGTTTCTTGGAAAACTCCAAGAGGTCATCGAAACTCGCGAAGAAAAAACTGTAAAATTAGAAAATTCCGCGGACGAGACCATAGAAAAAGTTCAAAAAATGCAGCTCGAGTACAGGTCAAAAATCGAAGAGGCCAATAGGGGAGCTTTCAAAATAGCAGCGGAAAAAAAGCAAAAAATTTCTCAGAAATATACAGATCAGTACAAGCAGACAGAAAAAGAAGTTAACTCATACGTGGATCAATCTAGGACTGATTTCACCAATGAGATTCAAGGCAGCAAAGAAAAATACCTAGCAGAAGCAGAAGCTCTTTCGAATTCACTCGTTCAGAAGATTCTTCAATAAGGATGACTATGAGTTTTGCTACAGTTGTTTCTCTGTTTGTCTTCGTTTCTTCACAAGCCTTTGCCTCTGGCGGTGGAACTGGTGAAGCACATCACGCATCAATCACAGATCTTTTGGCACCTGCGATAAATGTCATTATTTTGCTTGGTGTTCTCGTCTGGAAACTCAAAGGACCGCTTCACTCGTATTTTGTGGCGAAGTCAGAAGAAGTTGCCAATACTCTTGAGCGCGCAAGCCTAAAGGCAAAAGAAGCTCAAATGATGATTGATGGTGAATCTCGAAAGCTTGCTAACTTACAGAATGAGGTGAAATCCATTCACCAGCAAGCTGAAGCCGATGTTGTTGCGTTTGAGAAGAACCTCTCCAAAGAAACTGACGACAAAACTCAGAAACTTAAACTTGATGCTAATTCCAAGATCCACGCAGACAAGAAAGCTCTCATGGACGAACTCAACACAGAGCTCCTCAATCAAGTGATTAACAAAACGAAGTCCACGATTAGAACAAACAAAGATTATCAAACAAAAGTATCGACCAAGCTTTTGCAGGGGTTATAAGAGATGAAAGAAAAAGCCGTTGCCCGCGTCTATGCAAAGTCACTTTTGGAATTGGGTGACGAAAGAAAAGTTCTCATCCCGGATGAACTTGTCAAACTCACCGAAGTCATAAACTCGTCAAATGAACTTGAGAATGTCCTGTTCCTCGATCTCTTCACCATGGAAGAGAAGAAAGTCGTTTTCATGGAGATTGCAACGAAGATTGGACTCTCTCCAATAACGACTGAGACCGTCAAATATCTGATCGACGAAAAGCGGATTGGGATTCTTCCACTGATCATTAAAGAAGTGATTGTGATGGATGATGAGCGCAAAGGTTTCATGAACGGGACTATCGAAGGGACAGATGCTGCGATTGACCCCACGTTCAAGTTAAAGATCGAAACTTTCCTTAAAAATAAGTTCGGTCGTGAACCTCACCTGGCCTATGTTCAGAACAAGAACATCTCGGCGGGATACAAAGTCACTGTGGAGGACCTCCAGCTCGACGCCTCCCTCGATAATCAACTTGAACAGTTTAAACAATCAATTCTTAGCGAATAATAATACCCAAAAAGGGAAGGATTTTAGATGAGCACATCAATAAGACCTGAAGAAATCACAGGAATCATCAAAGATCGGATTGCGAACTTTGAATCTCGTCTTCAAATGAACGAAATTGGTACCGTCCTCACGATTGGCGACGGTGTTGCCCGTGTATTCGGGTTAAAAAATGTACTCGCTGGCGAACTTGTTGAATTCGACGGCGGGGTTAAGGGAATGGTTCTTAACCTTGAGGCCAACAATGTCGGTATCGTTGTACTTGGTAACGACGAAACGATTAAAGAAGGTTCAACAGTAAAGCGCACTGAAAAGATTGTTTCCGTGCCTGTAGGGAACGCCCTTCTAGGTCGCGTTGTGAACGCCATTGGCGAGCCGATCGATGGCCAAGGCGAAATTAAGGCTACAGAGTTCCGTAACGTTGAAATTAAGGCTCCTGGAATCATTGCTCGAAAGTCTGTGCATGAGCCAATGCAAACGGGAATCAAAGCAATCGATGCCATGATTCCGATCGGTCGCGGCCAGCGCGAGCTTATCATCGGTGACCGGAAAACCGGAAAAACAGCTGTCGCCGTTGATACAATCATTAATCAAAAGGGCAAAGACGTCGTATGCATCTACGTTGCGATTGGACAGAAGCAATCGACCGTTCGGCAAGTTTACCAGAAGCTTCTTGAGTCAGGTGCTCTTGATTACACCATCATTGTTTCCGCTACCGCATCACACTCTGCTCCGCTTCAATATCTTGCGCCTTACACAGGATGTACCATGGGCGAGTTTTACCGTGATTCCGGCAAGCACGCACTGATCATCTACGATGACTTAACCAAGCAATCACAAGCTTACCGGCAGCTTTCACTCCTGCTCCGTCGGCCCCCAGGTCGAGAAGCCTTCCCTGGAGACGTTTTCTACATCCATTCACGCCTACTTGAGCGTGCGGCGAAGCTCTCGGACGCTCTCGGCGCCGGATCTCTGACAGCTCTACCGATCATTGAAACCCAAGAGGGAGACGTTTCTGCCTACATCCCGACGAACGTTATTTCAATCACTGACGGCCAGATCTACCTAGAGTCCGATCTCTTTAACTCTGGCATACGGCCAGCGGTTAACGTCGGTCTCTCCGTTTCACGGGTGGGTGGTTCAGCACAAATTAAAGCGATGAAAAAGGTGGCCGGTACACTTCGGCTTGACCTCGCTCAGTACCGTGAACTAGCCGCGTTTGCTCAGTTCGGCTCTGACCTTGATGAAGCGACTCAGCGACAGCTGAACCGGGGATCACGGCTCGTTGAACTTCTCAAGCAGTCGCAGTACTCACCGATGGATGTGATCGATCAGTCGATCTCAATTTTTGCTGCCACCAAAGGCTTCTTCGATCAGGTTCCAATCTCTAAAATCCGTCAGGTCGAGAGCGAACTCCTCGGGATGTTAAACAGCCGCCACGCGGACATGATGAATGCCATGCGCTCGGAGAAGCAGATGTCTGCCGAAAATGAGTCGAAGCTTGTTGATATCATCAAGACGTTTGTCGCTAATCACAAGGCATAATTTAAGGACCGACAACCATGGCAAACATCAAAGACCTTAAGAAAAAGATCAAAAGTACTAAAGGTACTTTAAAGATCACGAAAGCCATGAAACTTGTTTCTGCTTCAAAGCTAAACAAAGCCCAGGTGCGAATCTTAGGTCTGCGTCCCTACTCAACAGAGCTAGAAGAAACCGTGAGGACGGTTTCGGCCCTGGCCACGAACTACACCAATGAGTACTTCAAACCGAGGGAAAATCGTAATTCAGTGGTGCTGGTAATCTCATCTGATAAAGGGCTCTGTGGGGGCTACAATACCCTGCTGGCAAAAACAGTCAGAAAGTTTATCGGCGAGACTAAAGACGAAGATTTAAAATTTTTCTTCATCGGCAAAAAAGTAAGAGACCTGATCCAGCGTGAGGTCAACTCTGGGAAAACGTTTAGTTTTGCAAAAGCCGATCCGACTTACGAAGAAGTTCGTAAAGTCGCTGACGAGCTAGGAACGATGTTCTTAACTGGAGAAGTTGGGAAAATTTACGTCGCCTATAATTCATTCATTTCTGCGATCGCGTTTGACACCAAGATACGCCAGCTTTTGCCAATGCAGGTGACTGCGGAGACGAAAGAAGCGATCAAGGTCAAGTATCCGTATGACTTTAAGTACGAGCCGACCGCAGAGCAAATCCTAGACACGCTCATCCCAGAAGTTTACCTTACCACTGTTTATACCTGTGTTCTGGATGCGATTGCTTCGGAACACGGCTCTCGGATGAACGCGATGGAGAATGCATCGAAGAACTGTAAAGAAATGGTTAAGAAGCTAACACTAAAAATGAATAAGTTGAGACAGGCCAGAATTACGACGGAGCTTATCGAAGTCGTTTCCGGTGCTGAATCACTCAACGGTTAAGGAGCTATTCGTATGGAAAATATTGGCGTTATTCGTCAAGTGATGGGCCCAGTTATCGACGTCGAGTTCTCTAATGGAAAACTCCCGTCGCTTTACAATGCTCTCAAGATGACAAACAAAACTCTTGCTGGGGGCGAAGAAAATCTTACTGTTGAAGTGGCATCTCACTTGGGCAATAACATGGTTCGCTGCATCGCCATGGATGCCACAGAGGGGCTCGCCCGGGGACAGAAGGTTCGTGATACGGGGGCTCCAATTCAAGCCCCGGTTGGCCGTGAATGCCTTGGTCGAATCATCAATGTCATCGGCGAGCCAGTGGATGAAGCAGGGCCTCTTGCTTCTAAAAAAACCTATTCGATCCACAGAGAAGCTCCAAAGTTTGCAAACCAGTCAACCAAGAAAGAAGCTTTCTATACGGGGATCAAAGTTATTGACCTTCTTGCCCCTTATTTGAAAGGTGGGAAGATCGGTCTCTTCGGTGGTGCGGGAGTCGGGAAGACTGTTCTTATCATGGAGCTTATTAATAACATCGCTACTCAACACGGCGGTTTCTCGGTCTTCGCTGGAGTTGGAGAACGGACTCGTGAAGGTAACGATCTTTATCATGAAATGAAAGATTCGGGGGTTATTGATAAAACAGCTCTTGTGTATGGCCAGATGAACGAACCTCCTGGGGCCCGGGCACGTGTTGCTTTGACTGGTCTTTCAATTGCTGAGTACTTCCGCGACGAAGAGAAGCAAGACGTTCTTTTCTTTGTGGATAACATCTTCCGCTTCACTCAAGCTGGATCAGAAGTTTCTGCACTTTTGGGCCGGATTCCATCTGCCGTAGGTTATCAGCCAACTCTCTCCACAGAGATGGGTGCGATGCAGGAACGAATTACTTCGACGAAGGATGGGTCGATTACGTCGATTCAAGCTGTCTATGTTCCAGCAGATGATTACACCGATCCGGCTCCTGCAACGACGTTCGCCCACCTCGATGCGACTACAGAACTTTCACGGCAAATCGCTGAGCTTGGGATCTATCCTGCGGTTGACCCTCTTTCCTCATCTTCAACGATTTTGTCCCCTGACGTTGTGGGTGATGAGCATTATTCAATCGCTCGCCAGGTTCAGTCGGTTCTTCAAAAGTACAAAGAGCTTCAGGATATTATCGCGATTCTCGGAATGGATGAGTTGTCTGAAGAAGATCGAAAACTCGTTGCCCGCGCGCGGAAGATCCAGAAGTTTCTTTCACAGCCGTTCTTCGTTGCCGAACAGTTCACAGGTATCCCTGGGCAGTTTGTGAAAATTGAGGACACCATTAAAGGTTTCAAAGCAGTTCTGGCCGGAGAGGTCGATCATCTCCCTGAACAAGCGTTCTATTTAGTCGGTGGACTTGAGATGGTATACGAGAAAGCAAAGAAACTTTCTGAAGGGAAGTAATTATGGCGTCTGCCTTCAAACTTAATCTTTTCACCCCGAAAGGGGTGGTTATTAAAGATCTAGAGTGCAATGACATCGTCATCCCTACGGTCCGGGGAGAAATAAATATTCTCCCGGATCACACTCACATTTTAACCGAGCTTTCGACGGGGGTTTTAACCGCCAAGACACCCATGGGTCTGCGGCATTTTTCTGTGACCGCCGGCCTGTGCCGGGTACTCAAAGATACTGTTACGATCCTTTCATTCACTTCAGAGCGTGCTGAGGAAATCGATCTTGAACGGGCGAAATCTGCCAAGGCGAAGGCAACAGATCGACTTTCAGGAAAAGAAAACCTGACTGATCTAGATCTGATTAAGTTTCGAAGAAAACTCGAGCGGGCAGAACTCAGGCTCAGACTGGCAAATCTTAAGTAACCGAAAGGCCTCGCAAGAGGCCTTTTTTTTGAGCAGAGCATTTCATAAGGAACTTAAAAGTCTGATATATGAGATCACTGACCATTCTAGTCTTATTCACGGCCTGCTCCACATGGGAAAAGCGGTTTGCCGCCCATGTGGATTGCCGTCCTGATGAAATAAAAGTCCATAAACGGGGAGACCAACTAAGGGGCTACCAGGCCCACTCGATATCTTGTAAGGGTGTAACGTATCATTGCACAGAGAAGATGGTAGACTACCGTCCGACAGACTTGAGATGCATCAAGAAAAAGACACTGGATCAGCGTGAGAGTTTTGAATCAGAATGACTAATCAAGATTTTTCTGACGATTGATCCATTGAATATTCACAAAATCACATCCGGCACTTTTTCCCACTCATTGAACAGACAGGTTATCAATTAGAATTGAATGATATGTCGTTCTTTGGATTGCGAACATTTGCCATCGTTACTGCCATGGCCTACTTCTCTGTAGGTACGGTCGCGGTACGTTTGTTAAGGCCAACAACTACAAGCATTGAATTCAAGACTGACCATCTCAAAGCTTTTTCAGAAACCACGTATTCAGTTGAGCCATTGAAAATCGCTGTGCCTGAGAGTAGAAACCTTGGAAGTTCAGCACCTGCGAAGATGCCGGTGGCGCAAATGTCCTCTGTCCACAAGTCGATACCGGCAAAACCGAAGACGGTGGCAAGATACGCAGTCATAGCTCGCAATCAGATTTCATTTGCGGAAGAGATACAAGTAGAGAAGATTTTTTTGAACACGCAATTAGAAGTTAATCTGGCCTCACTTTATCATGGTCTAGGACAAGAGCTTACGGCCGATGCAGCGGCCGTAACTGAGAAGAGTGAAATCCAGGATCAGGTTGTTACGAAACAGGCGTCCACAGAAGAGCCAGAATTTTTTGATTACTCAAAAGATGAAGGGACCAACGGTTCAGAAACCCTGCCTGTTTCCGCGGAAGCAAGTGAGAGGACAATCCTTTCAACACAGGGTGTGGATAAGTCAATTGGTGTGGATAACGCTGTGGAAGAATTCACTGTTGATGAGCTACTCATGTCTGACTACTCAAAGCAACACTCAAGTCCTAAAGAAGTCGCCCCCTCGGCAGTAAACGGGGTGACTAGTCAAATGGCAGCTTTTGAGCAGCCAGGAATTAGGAGTCATGAGATTCTCTCTCTTGAGGCGGCAAAAAAGATCGTAAAACAGGCACCAAAAGTTTCTATGAATACTCAAGGCCCACCTGATACCTCAGTGGAAAAGACACAAGGATTTGTGGATAGTCAGAAAGAAGAAGCATCAAAGAATTTTGCATCTTTGTTGGCGATTCAGGTTACCGGTACGGATTTTAAAACGACAGAAGATCTGGTGGGATTCGAAGTTCGTCCGCAGGATGACTTATCAGAGACCTTTTCTGACTACAACAGTGGTTCCGTTGCGATGGAGTCAAAACTTTCGCAGGAAAAGATGCTCCGTTCGGTTGCTATCCTCAAAAGAGGTTTTGCTGTCACCAACACTGAACTGATCCTTAAGGCCGAAGCGTCTGAGGTCACAATCCCCTTAGTAAGTGATGATGCTTTCAACCAATTACTTCTTCCGTACGCATCCCGGGGCGCTGTTGGAGCTGTCCTCGTAGAGCTCGATGAATCAACTCAAGACGTGACGTTGGATGTCCCGTACTCGAAAGTTCTGAGATTAGATGAAAACCTGAAGGAAACTGATTCTGATAGCTACAGCTACCAGCTATTTGTTGGGGTCGCTGCCGGGAATGCGCTTCTTAGCTTCAAAGATTCTGAAGGCGAGACGATCTCTAAAGTCTCACACGTCCACGAACACGAATTGACGTTCGAGCCCAATTACTTCGAGAAGATTACCAACAATCAGGTCAAACTTTTCGAAGAGGATCTCCTGGGACGGGAAAAGACTCCCATGATCATCTCTGAAGAAGCGGTGAAGCGGTTTGCCACAGAGGCTACGGCGACAAAGATCGATGATCATACCTTCAAGCTAAGCGCTACGAAAACGTTACTCGGCGGTCGGCAATACTTAGAGCTTCTTCACCAAACGGAGCCTGTCTATGTCGGCTTCCGGGACGAACGAAGCCTCTCGATTCCGTCTGAGAATTTCATGCGCTTTATTCTCTCAAGATTCGAAGGGTCGCGATTGGGTAACCGGTGCCTCGTCCAGATCAATCTCTCGCAGCGGATTAGCAAGGTCGATGTGGCACCAGAGTCGGTCGGACAGAACGTCCAGACGCAGGTACAGATCCTTGACGCGGATGGAAAGTTCTATGACTCGGCAGGACCCAAGAGTGAGAAGATCATTGTCGTAGGGGAATCCCAGGGCTCAGGTGACCAAGGTCAAGATGCCAAGATAAACTTCAAAGTAACGAACGAAGATGGCTCGGTTCAGTACTTTGGAAGCTACTGTTCACCGAACACCTACCTGGTCGAACAACTCTGATGACCTAAGGAAGCCTGCCAGTCTTTCGGTCTCTTGCGAACCAAAAGATTCGCAGGAACCTCTCTAAATGATCGCGTAGGCAGGTTTTGTTTCGCGGTGAGGATAAAACCTTTCGGGATCTTACTGTTCATCAGACCAGTGTGATGGTTATGAAAGTAGACATCATCGAGGAGTTTGCTCGGAAGCTCCCGTTCCAGTTTGAGATCGCACTTAGAAATGAAGAATTTCAGATCGTCTTCAACGTCTGCTCTATCGGATGCGTGGAGTGAATCAAACAGCTCGTCCTGGTAGGCGAGCGTGTGTGCCAGCGCAAGAAATTCACTAAAGAAATTCTTCGATGCAAAACCGAAATGCCGTGAATCACTATGAACGATGACATCCTCGAGGGTGACTCTTCGACCAAGCTCCCGTTTTGTCTTAAGAAGATGTCGGGTCCCAGAATTGTAAGCGGTAACGGCAAGGTCCCACGATTTCAGGATTTGGAAATTCTCCGAAAGGAGGAAGCCTGCGGCCACGGAGGCCACACCAACGTTTTGCCGGTAATCAAAATTCCGAGACCCCTTGGGAACATAGTAGCTTGAGATCAGTGGCATGAACTGCCAAATACCCAGGGCATTAACTTTCGATTGCGCCTTTGGGTTAAAACTTGATTCGAGGAAGGGGATTGCTAGAAGTTCACGTGGTAGGTTCCGGGCCTCGAAATGCTTGTTAAGAAACCGCTGATACGGCAAGGATCGCACCAGGCCATCGCGGATAAAATTCTTTTGTCCTGTTTGGGTTCGGACGTTGTCCCTCAGATCCGTAAAAAACTTAATCCTCGCAGCACGAGCAATGGGCGCGGAGACTCCGGCGGCCCTTAGCATCTGGTACACCTTCTTTGACTCCGGCGTCAGAGAGAATGGATCATTCGAAAGAACACCAAGGTCCCGACGGAGTGATTCAAGCTTCTCCCTGGAAATCTTCTGTTGTAGGACATAGAGGGTATTCTTGGGGAGACCCTTCGCCGCCAACGCCGAGAAATCGAGAACCTTATAGATGATGGATAGGTTTGTCTTATCGTGAATGACAACTGAAGTTGATTCGAACTGAGTATAGATCAGAAACCAGAAGTGCACGGTAGGGTAAAAAAACGGGGAAATCTTGAATTCCTTTGAGATGCGATCGTCTTTATCATTGAGGAAGGGGCGAAAGGCGTCCGTAGACATCCAGAGTCGCTCCCTGACGTCTTCGCTGGCCTCCCTCGGGCCTTCTCCAGTAAATAGTTGACTCCCGAAGTAGGGATCCGAGGAGGTGACGAGTACTGAAATGAGGATTGAAAAAACGAAAAACTTTACAAAAATCATTTAGGGCTCAGGATCTGCATAGTCCGCTTATAGCCCGCCTCAACTGCGTGGGCCGACACCTTGGAGTTAAGGGAAAACGAATTGGCGAAGAATAATTTGTAATCGTGATGGTTGGGAAAGATGTCGATCAGTTTAACTTTCGGATTGATGTTCAGCTTGCGCTGGAGGATTGCCAGAATTTCGCGCCGGTGAGTTTGAGAAAACTTTTCAACCTTCATGTAATCGTTGACGGTGTCGATGATGTCGATCGCCTTCGCGCGCTCAGCTCTCGAAGCTACAATTTTCTTCTGGATCATCAGATAGATGGACTGGATCGCGATGGGCGGGAGTCCGTAGTTTACGAGTGAGCCAACCTCGTCATGGAAGTGATAGGGCGTGTGTGTCCAGGAGCTGATGATCACCTCGCAGCCATTGTCTTCCGCCACATGGGTTGAGAGTGTCTCGCGGATCTCTCCGTCGATGTAGTAATCAATCCCCTTGGTGTGCATGTTCCGGATCGGATAGGGGCAATAGAACGGTGGAACACTCATGCTTGCCGCCGCCGCGTACGAGACATTGGTCCCGGTGTAATAGACCGAGGTAGAATCGTGCGATGGGTTGGGGTAGTTGTACTTACTGAAGATGACTTTCCTTGAGTGGTCGAGCTGGGTCGCAACGATGAAAAGGTCGGCCGCAAAATCTTCAAACGTGTCGTTCTCGATCACGTGCCTTAAGAGGTAGTTCCGGATTCCTTCTGTGCTAAAAAAACCAGGCAGAGAAATGACCGGCTTGAGGAGATTTTTGAGAATGGACGGAAAACCTTCAAGGGGATAGTACAGATCTGATTTTGGTGCCTTGAGTTCTGGACGTCTTATGTAGAACATGTCCTTGTAGGTTATCCCTTGAAGCCGCGAACCCTTGATACCTAGGGTCGCTTGAATCACATCCTGAGGGGTGTACCCAGCCGCGAGGTAAACGCAGATCATGGCGCCGGCAGAAGACCCAACGTAGGTCCCGATCTCGAGACTCTTCTGGTTGAGGTCCTGCGCCGGGGAGGAGTTCCGATTGCTTTTCAGGGAGAAGCCAAGCTCCTCAAGGGCGAGGGTAACTCCAAGGTGCCAGGCCGCTGCTTTAACGACCCCACCGGAAAGGACCAGTGCGATTTTTTTGTTTTTAAGCTCGTTCAAATCGACTGACATTAATGCTCAACTTTCTGTTTTGATTTTGCACATCTACATCGGATTCTTTAACATTAAGGTTAACGCTAAAGGAGCCTAAATGAATGCCAGTGAAGGGGTTTGGTTATCCATCAACGACTATTCACGATACAAGAACGTCTCCATTTCAACAATCCGAAGACACATCAAGAATAACATCCTGAAGCACAAAGAGGAAAACGGAAAATACTATATCTACGCTTCGTCGATGAACAAGCTGCGTCTTCGGGAAGAGGAAGAAATCCTGCGAATCAAGGTCGAACTAGAAGAGGTGCGAAATCAACTCAGGCACCTCCGAGAAGAAAACAATGAACTCCGAATGCTCGTTGAGATCTACGAATCAAGAGCGTCATCTCATCCGTCCAAGAATGGCTTCGCGGTCGCAGAGCTTCCGCCGGACCTGCCGATTAGCCTATGAAACGACTTTTCTTACTTGCACTCCTCTTCTCCGTTTATCCCGCGTTCGGCCAGTCATCCATGCGGCGCTGTACACTCCTTCCCGTAACCGACAGCGTCGGTGGGGCCATCGGGTACAAAGTCTTTGAGGAACTTGAGCGGGAGCTTCGGGGAAGCAGCTGGTGCACGTATGTTTCGAACGCTGCGATGGTGAGCGTTTTCTCGAAGTATCGCGAAAATCTACCGATCCACTTAAAAACAAAAGAAGTCCTCGTGACGGTGGCCGAGAAGCTAAAAGTGGGGTCGCTCGTCCTGGTGAACCTAAAAAGTGAGCTCGCTGGGATCGACGCCGAGCTTACGGTTTTCGGAGAAAACGGTGAGGACATTTTGTTTTCAGAGCGCACAGAAATCGCAAATGACGATATTGAATCGATCGCCCAGACAGTTACCAATTGGCTGGCCATGTACTCAAAGATGATCCCTTACGATGCCAAGATCACAGGCATCCTCGGTGATCAAATTACCCTCGATGTCGGGAAGGGGTACCCGATTCGCTCCGGACAGAAGTTCGTGGTCAAACGACTCATGCAAAAGAAGAAGCATCCGCTCTTGAAAAAAATCGTTGACTGGGAGACGAAGCCTCTCGCTGAGGGCCGAGTGATGACCGTCTCGGATAACCAGGCCCTGGGTCAAATTAAAGCGTATAAAGCCGAGAGTAAGTTGGAGCGCGGGGACTGGATCCGTCTCGAAGAGTTTCGACCCGAAGAAGACAACCCAGAAGTCGACCTTGAGAAAAAGATCGTCGAGGCTCCGGGAACACTTGGAGTTCTCTCCGTCGCCCTTTTCGGTTCGAACTCGAGCGTTGACACGACGACTCCGACCGGGGCGAAGCGAATGAACGGGAATCTCTTCGGAGTTAATTTTCGTGCCGAGGGATGGATCACACGGGAGTATTTTGCTGCGCTAGAGATTGACCGCTCGATTGGCTCCCTGAAGAAGAGCTCCGGATCTCCAGCGAAGTCGACGGTGAACGTCAATAACGGTTCCTTCAAACTCACCGGGGGGTACAAGTACCTACCCATTGGATTTTTTTATGGCCCCCAGATCGATCTCTATGCTGGGTACGCGAACCATTCCTTTGACCTCGACGTTTCGACCCAGGATGGGTTCGGGAAGAGCACCATCTCTGGTATCGTGCTAGGTTTGGCGATAAATCTTCCACTTAACCGAGAGTACCGACTCTTTGCACATGCGGATATCTTACCATTCCCAACGTTTACCGATGAGGATGGAATCTTTGGATCCGCGTCGAGCGTAAATGCGACGGAACTCGAGATCGGGGGGCGCTACCAGTATACGGTCCGAACGACTCTCGACGCTAGCATTGAGACTCAGTCACGGAAGGCCCGGTTCAGTGGAAATTTCAAAGAGATTTCTTACAAGGATAATCGCTTTAAAGTAGGCCTATCATTTAATTTCTAGCGCAAGAATGATACTTAGTGGGTATGAAGAAGAGTCGAATCATAGAGCTAGAGAAGCTCATCGCGTACCACAAAGAGCGCTACTACGGAGGCCACGCCGAGATCAGCGATGAAGCCTTCGATGCGCTTGAGCTCGAGCTGAAGGATCTAGATCCCGGAAACCCCTTCCTCGTGCAGGTTGGGTTTAGCAATGCTTCCGTAGAAAAAGTGTCACATCAGCGGCGCATGCTTTCGCTAGATAAAACCTACGACGAGGAAGAACTCCGGAAATGGATTGGTACCGAGAGCGTCCTGAGTGTCTTCAAGATCGACGGGTCGAGTTGCTCCATCGTCTATGAAGAGGGGCGCCTCGTGCTTGCCAAGACCCGCGGGGATGGCTCCCTTGGCGAGAACATCACCCAGAAGGCGATTTACATCCCGGACCTACCGAAGGCAATTCCGTATTCGGGAACGGTCGAGGTGAGAGGCGAAGTGTACTGTGTGGAGAAAAACTTTTTCGCCCTCTCCAAAGAGATGCAGGAGCTGACGCTTGACGCTCCGACCTCCAAACGGAACATCGTGGCCGGACTCCTGGGAAGAAAGGAAAACATCCAGCTCTGCCGGTATCTTTCGTTCAAAGCCTTCGATCTCATCTGTGATGCGAAGATCGTCAAAGAGCACCAAAAACTGGAGTTCCTGAAAGAGCTCGGCTTTGATATCCCGGAGTTTTCCCTTCATGGTCCCGGAGCTGACCTTGGGCCGAGAATCACCGAAGCCCGGGAGTTCCTCGGCACTGGGGACTACCTCATTGACGGGTTAGTGTTTGTCTACGACGACATAAAGCTTCACCAGGAGCTCGGTGAAACGAGTCACCATCCGCGCTATAAACTCGCGTTCAAATTCGCAGGAGAAACGAAATCCACTAAGATCACAGGGATCGAATGGGGTGTTTCACGGAACGGAAGATTGACCCCCGTAGCCACGATTGAACCGACGCTCCTCTCCGGGGCCACGATTGGCAGAGTGACCCTCCATAACTTTGGCCTCGTCCAGAGCTTTAGACTGAAAATAGGGGACACGATTGAGATCATTCGCTCAGGCGAGGTCATCCCGAAGTTTCTGGGAGTCGTTGAGGCCGCTTCTGGTGATTTTACGTATC
Source organism: Pseudomonadota bacterium (assembly GCA_027487515.1). Taxonomy (GTDB): domain Bacteria; phylum Bdellovibrionota; class Bacteriovoracia; order Bacteriovoracales; family Bacteriovoracaceae; genus Peredibacter. The sequence goes on along the minus strand of JAIYDL010000003.1, from coordinate 67,349 downwards.
CCTTAACGTGTCCGAGTTGTTCCGCACACCTGCGCATCGAGGATATTTGGCTGCTGTGTGAGAATGAGACGTGTCCGTCGAAAGTTAAAGACCAGATCCTTAACTACGTACAAAAGGTGAACATCGAAGATATCTCTGAGAAGCGACTCGAGGAGATGATCAGTAAGGGACTCGTGAAACACATTCCCGATCTCTACCGACTGACCAAAGATGACATCCTCCTTTTAGAGAAGGTCAAAGAAAAGCTCGCGACGAAGATGTATGAGAACATTCAAAAAACGCGACGCCAACCGCTGGCGCAGTTCATCTCCGCAGTCGGAGTGGAGGGAGTGTCGGTTGCAAAAAGTGAAAAAATAATCGCCCATGGGCACAACACACTCGCGAAGATCATGGGACTCACGGTAGAGGAGCTCGTATCCATTGATGGGTTCGCGGAGAAGTCTTCCGAAGCCATCATCGGGTCTCTAAGATCGAAGGTACCGTTGATGGAAGAGCTCCTGGCCGTTGGAGTCGTCGTCGCGGCCGACGAGGTTTCAACGGGTGAGGGGCCTCTGAAAGGAATGAAGTTCTGTATCACGGGTGAGCTGGAGCTCCCGCGAGCTCAGGTGGAGAAATTGATCAAGCAGAGCGGCGGCGTGATCGCGAGTGTGTCGAAGAATCTAACGTTCCTAGTAACGAATGAGGTCGATGGGACTTCAAGTAAATTCATCAAGGCCAAGGCGCTTGGGATTCCTATCATCAATGAACACGAGCTTCAGAGAATGCTCAAGGGATAAACGTGGCGAAGGTGAAAACGGTATTCAGCTGTCAGGAATGTGGATACCAGTCAGCGAAGTGGCTTGGTAAGTGCCCTGATTGCCAGCAGTGGAATTCATTCTCGGAAGAAGAGGCGGTGAAGCCCAGTAAGGCGGGGGCGAAGTCCATACAAGGTCGGGAAGGTCGTCCAAAGACGATCGGTGAGATCGAGCACGAATCTGTCCAACGGTATGCTACCAGGATCGGAGAATTTGATCGAGTCATGGGGGGCGGAGTCACCGTTGGTTCACTCACCTTGATCGGGGGAGAACCGGGCATTGGCAAATCGACGCTCTTGATGGAGGTGTGTGGAAAGCTTCTTGCCGAGCAATCTGATTGCAAGATCCTTTACGTGAGTGGAGAGGAGTCCGAGTCGCAGGTGGCCTCGCGGTCTAAGCGCCTTGGTGTGGAGAACAGCAATTTTTACATTTACAATGAAACGAGCTGGCAACGAATCATCGAGCAAGTTAAGGAACTCAAGCCAAAATTTCTTGTCCTTGATTCGATTCAAACAACTCACTCTAATCAAGTGGAGTCTGCGGCGGGGACCCTTTCCCAGATCCGCGAGGTGACCTACGAGCTGATGAGCTACGCAAAAGCCTATGGGCTAACGTGCTTCGTCATTGGCCACGTCACCAAGGAGGGCCAGATCGCGGGTCCGAAGATCCTCGAGCACATGGTTGATACCGTGATCTATTTCGAGGGTGACCAGCTTGGGCAGTACCGCATGCTTCGGGTCATGAAGAACCGGTTCGGGAACACGAACGAAGTTGGAATCTTCGAAATGCGGGAAACCGGCCTCCGGGAGATTTCGAATCCATCACAGTACTTCCTGGAGCAGTCACTCCCTGGTTCCTATGGCCGCTCTCTAACGTGCATCCTCGAGGGGTCACGATCCCTCTTCGTTGAAATCCAGGCGCTCGTTGTTGAGAACAAGTTTGCGGTTGGACGAAGAACCACCCAGGGCCTCGACTCAAACCGCGTCGCGCTCTTGGTGGCCGTGATCGATAAGTATCTCGCCCTCCCCCTTTCGTACAATGACATCTACGTCAACGTCGTCGGGGGCATGAAGCTGTCCACGAGGGAAAATGATCTCTCCGTGATTGCATCACTTCTGAGCTCGTACTTCCAGCACCCCATCGAGAGTGACACCATCTTTCTCGGTGAGGTCGGGCTCACGGGGGAAGTGCGCTCTGTCCCCATGATGGAGATCCGGCTTAAGGAAATCACCCAGATGAACTACCGTCGTGTGATCACCTCGAAGCGCGCCGCTGATGATTTCAGAGGAAAGTTCAAGTTGGACATCGTTGGTATCTCTAAGGCGAGTGAGCTTAAGGAGCTCCTCTTTAAAACCACCTAAATCTTTAGGATCAAAGAAATAGTCTTCGAATCGTTTCGTCCCAGAGTGCTTTTTTATTGCTGTAGTAGTTATCCCGCCCTGGTTCAAAGCGCCGCTCAAGCTTCCAGTAGTGCTCGAGGTCCTGGATCGAAACCTCGCCCTTCCCGACAAGACAGCCCACTGCGACCCCGAACGCCGTGGTGTCGATCGTCTCAGGGCGAAGGATCGTCTTCTGAGAAAAGTTCGCTTGAAGCTGCATCAGGATGTCATTGGCGGCAGCGCCGCCGTCCACGCGGATATCATTTAATTGTGAGAAGTCTTTCTTAAAGCTTGAAACTGAATCGTTCAGCGAAAGAGCAATTCCTTCAAGGCAGGCGCGGGCAATGTGTCCATTGTGGGTGTCGCGCGTGAGACCAATGATTGCCGCCTTGGCCTTCGCTTCCCAGTACGGTGTTCCGATTCCGGTGAAGAACGGGAGAAAGAGCACGTGTTCCATCTGGGAAAGATCTGTGACTTCCGCGGCGAGGCGCGAAACCTCTGGGGATGATTGAATGCACTTGAGATTATCTCGTAACCACTGGACCGCGGCGCCGGCGATGTAGGCGGATCCCTCGAGCGCGTAGATACGCTTTCCTCGAAACGCGTAGGCGGCCGTTGAGAGAAGTCCGGTGCTCGAGCGCACCAACTTTTCTCCTGTGTTAAGGAGCAGAAAAGCACCCGTGCCATAGGTGCATTTGATGTCCCCGACTTTCACACAGGCCTGGCCGAAGAGCGCCGCTTGCTGGTCTCCCAGGATGGAGAGAATAGGAATGCCGTCGGGGAGAAACTCGCACTGGCGAGTGGTTCCGAAGTCGGTGAATGATTCACGGATCTCAGGGAGGAGATCCCGGGAAACACCAAAGAACTGCAGGAGTGAATCATCCCAGTCGAACGTTTCAAGGTTCATGAGCATGGTGCGAGATGCGTTCGAGGGCTCTGTGACAAAGCGAGCACCGCTCGTGAGCCTATGCACGAGGTAGGTATCGACGGTTGAAAGGCAGAGGTTCTTAGCATCCGCGGCTGCCTTCACTTCGCTGACGTTGTCTAGAAGCCAGCGCATCTTCGTGGCGGAAAAATACGGATCCAGGGGGAGACCTGTCTTACTTTTGCATTTGTCGTTATAACTTGAGCGGTACTTGTCGCAGTAATCTGCGGTTCGTCGGTCTTGCCAAACGATCGCATGGGAAAGTGGTTTCCCATTCAGAGCGTAGGCACAGGTGGTTTCTCGCTGGTTCGTAATTCCGATTCCTCGAATCGCCCTGGGATCGGCCTTGGTCCTGGAGAGGACGGCCGACACCGAACTCTCGACCGAATCCCAGATGTCATTGAGGTCGTGCTCGACCCACCCTGGTTTTGGGAAGATCTGACGATAATCGGACTTTTCTTTATCCAGGATCCTTAAGGTTTTTGCATCAAGTAGAAGAGAGGTTGTCCCGGTTGTGCCTTGGTCGATGGCCAATAAGTATTCCATGAATTTTCCTTGGTGTTGAACTAGTCTGGCAGAGTTACTTTCTTGGGCTTACCCGGACCGTCATTGATGACAAAATTGGCAGAGTACTCCCAATAACGCGCGATATTCCGGTTCATGATAGCTACGAAAAAGAACGACACGCTTGCGATCGCCGCGAGGAGTAACACAAATTCAACGATGGACTGCCCTCGATCAGAAATGAGGGTCTTCGGGAATTTAAACTGCTTGAAACGGGCCCCGAGCTTCATATTCGTCTTCTTATAGAGTAAAGTAAGACGGGAGCATGAAACCATGAATAAAAAATTTATCCCTTTCATCCTGTTTATTATGGCCTTTACCGGCTTTCTTAGCACCCAAATCCTTTGGGACAACTTTAATTCCTTGGCGGATCAGGTCGATCAAGACAAACAGAAATACTCTGTTTATGAGGCGATCTACCAGAAGCTTAAAGTTACGACCTCCCGGAAGACGACGATTGAACTCGGAAAAGATCCGGCGCCCATCATCGTTCTTAATTTCTGGGCATCGTGGTGCATCCCCTGCTTGAAAGAGTTTCCCAGCCTTGTTCAGTTCCAGGACAAGTACAAAGGCCAAGTGAAGGTCATTGGGATTAACGGCGACACAGATAGTCCTTCCGAGAGCATCAAGAAGATTGAAGCGAAGTACAAATTGAACTTCGAATCCGTCGAAGACCCCTCAGAGATCATCAGTGGTCAGTTCATGATCCGCACGTACCCCGTCTCCATTATTTACCACCGAGGAAAAGTCCTCTATGTGAATAAGCGACTACACAATTTCATGGACCCGGAGTTCACGAGTCTCATCGATCAAGCGCTCAAGGCAAAGTGACCGAGAGGTTCCGGCCCCAGTTGTAGGTAACGTGAGAAACGCTGTCGGTGCGGAACAAACTAAACCGCGGCGCCATGCCGGGGATGAGTGCGCCTTGGTTTTTCATCCCGAGTGCTGCGGCCGCATTGAGAGTGATCGACGCCCAAAGCTCGGACTGGTTGAGCTTTAACTGAGCCGCGGCCAGGGAGGCTACCAGCAAGAGGTTGTCGCAGTGGCAAGACCCTGGATTAAAATCCGAAGCGATCGCAACTCTTGCTCCGGCATCGAGAAGCTTTCTGGCCGGTGCGAGGGGCTTCCCCAGAAAGAACGCCGTCCCCGGGAGCAGGGTCGCCACTGTCGAGGATGCCGCCAGGGCCGTAATGCCGGCCTCAGAAATTTTTAGAAGGTGGTCCGCTGACAAGGCTTCATGATCGGCCGCAAGGCCTGCGCCGCCGTTATCGTTGAGCTCGTCCGCATGAATCTTCCGCGGGATTCCGAGCTCCTGCGAGCGCGAGAAAAGGAGGTGGACGTCCGCCGTTGAGAAGTAATTCTTCTCGTGGAAGATGTCGACGGCATCGATGATGCCCGAGGGGGCAAGTTTCTCTAACAGAGGGAGAACGACCGATCTTAGGTAGGCCGTAGAATCAGAGAAGCTCGCAGGGACGTCGTGGGCCGCGAGGTAAGTATTGAAGATGCGAATCCGGTTCTGATACTTCTTTTTTAGCCGATCGATTGTAAGTGAAAGCTCAAGTTCTCGGTCGAAGTTAAGTCCGTACCCCGATTTGATTTCAATGGTACCGACTCCGTAGGAATGGATCCGCTCCAGGCGCTCACAGGCGTCTCGAAAAAGTTCTTCCGGGGACGCTTCATTTGTCATCCGGGCAGTGTAGAGGATTCCCCCTCCACGTTGAGCGATCTGCTCATAGGAGACTCCGTTCAAGCGGTCAGCATATTCCTGCGCCCGATCTCCTCTGAAGACGAGGTGGGTGTGCGAGTCGACGAGCTCCGGTGTCAGGACGTGGCCCTTTAAACTCTGCGCGAGAGGTCGGTACTGAGACGGAAAGCGGTCGGTCTCTCCTACCCAGAGGATCTTGACCTCATCGAAGACGATCGCCCCGTTAGAGACGATGGAGAGGTCCGCCGGTAATAGGGAGCGCCCATCCTTTTGATGGGCACCCTTTAACGTGACGATCTGATTGAGGTCGGTGTAGGCCTTAAGCATGAAGCCCCATTAGAGTGAGGGAAACTTTATCTTCGTTTCCTTACTTCGGGCAACGTTCAAGGCAATCTCGTAGCCGGCGTCTGCGTGCCGGACGATGCCCATTCCGGAGTCGGAGTTCAGTACCCGGGACAGGCGTTGATCCATTTCTTGAGTCCCGTCGCAGACGATGACCATACCGGAGTGTTGAGAAAAGCCCATGCCGACGCCGCCGCCGTGGTGGAGAGAGATCCAGCTCGCACCGTTGTTGATGTTGATCATGGCGTTCAGGAGAGGCCAGTCTGAAACGGCGTCAGACCCATCTAGCATGGCTTCAGTTTCGCGGTTCGGGCTCGCGACCGATCCGCAGTCCAGATGGTCGCGGCCGATCACGATCGGGGCCTTAACTTTTTTCTCTCGGACCAATTTGTTAAAGAGGAGTGCGGCCTTCTCACGGTCACCGTACTTTAACCAGCAGATCCGAGCGGGGAGGCCCTGGAACTGAATCATCTTCTGGGCTTTTTCGAGCCAGTTGATCATGGATTTATTTTCAGGGAAGAGCGACTTTAATGCCTCATCCGTGACCCGGATATCCTCGGGATCTCCGGAGAGGGCGATCCAGCGGAACGGGCCCGATCCTTCGCAGAAGAGTGGCCTGATATACGCGGGCACAAAACCCGGAAACGAAAAGGCGTCTTTGACACCGACCCGTTCGGCACCGGCGCGAAGATTGTTTCCGTAATCGAAGACGTGAGAACCCTTCTTTTTAAACGCGAGCATGATGCGCACGTGGTGCCCCATGGTCTCGTAGGAATATTGCGTATACTTCTGCGGATCGGATTTTCTCAGGTCGTTTGCCTCCGCGAGGCTCATGCCCGCAGGGAAGTAGCCGTTGAGGGGATCATGGGCCGAGGTCTGATCGGTCACGAGATCCGGAACAACACCTTTATCCAGAACGAATTCAAAAAAATCTACGGCATTCCCGATCACCCCGATCGTGAGGGCCTCACCCGCGCTTTTGGCCCTGAGAGCAATCTCGAGAGCTTCGTCGAATGATTTTGCGAGGACGTCAAGGTACTTGGTCTTCAGTCGTTTCTCGATCCTGGTAGGGTCAACGTCACAGCAAAGACAGACGCCTTCGGCCATTTTGACGGCGAGGGGCTGAGCGCCACCCATCCCTCCGACACCCCCGGTGAGGACCAATTTCCCCTTGAGCGTGGCGTGCTCTCCAAAGTGCTTCCGAGCAGCGGACATGAAGGTCTCATAGGTTCCTTGGATGATCCCCTGTGACCCGATGTAGATCCAAGACCCGGCCGTCATCTGGCCGTACATCATGAGCCCTTCGTCGCTGAGTTTGTTGAAGTGATCCCAGGTCGCCCACTTGGGCACGAGGTTCGAGTTCGCAATCAGCACTCTTGGGCCCTGAGGATTACTTGGAAACACCGCCACAGGCTTTCCGGATTGAACGATCAAAGTCTCATCGTTCTCAAGGTTCGTCAGTGCCTGGATGAGATCCGCCAGGGCCTTGGGGTTTCGAGCTGCCTGCCCATTGCCTCCGTAGACGACGAGGTTATCTCGGTCTTCGGCGACATCCGGGTGAAGATTATTCAAGAGGCAGCGAAGGGCGGCCTCTTGGTGCCAACCTTTGCAAGTGAGCTTGTCGCCAGTTGGGGGAAGAGGAATGTTCATCTGCTACTCCTTATGCGAGTGGTCCAGTGACGGACTCAACTTCGCGGATCAGTTCATCGGATTGAATGAGGGTTGTCAGCGCTTTGATATCTTTATGAAATATCCGATCATCGCCAATAGGGGCGACGTGCTTTCTCACGAGTGTCACAACTTTTTCTAAGGCGACAGAGGACTTAAGGGGCCTCAGGAATTCGATGCCCTGGGTGTTGCAGAGGAGTTCGATGGCAAGGCCCGTCTGAACATTCTCGAGGACCTCGTGGAGCTTTCGTCCTGACGTGACTCCCATCGAGACGTGATCTTCCTTGTCCGTCGAAGTGGGGATTGAGTCCACGGAAGCCGGGTGACACAGGTACTTGTTCTCCGAGGCGAGGGCCGCCATGGTCACGTGGGCGATCATGAGGCCCGAGTTAAGCCCCGAGTTACGGGTGAGGAAGGCGGGAAGATCGGAGAAGTGTGGATTCATCATCTTCTCTACGCGCCTCTCCGCAATGCTGCAGATTTCTGAAAGTCCCATCGCCAGATAGTCCATCGTAAGTGCGAGGGCCTCGCCATGGAAATTCCCCCCGGAGATGACGTCACCGGTGTCTGCAAAGACGAGAGGGTTGTCTGTCACGGAGTTCAGCTCAATGCCGAGGACTTCTTCTGAGTGTCGAAGGGTCTGCCGACAGGCCCCGTGGACCTGGGGAATACACCGGAGAGAGTAGGGGTCCTGAACTTTTCCGTCTTCTTTATGGGACACGACGATCTCAGAGCCCGCGATGAGAGTCCGGAGGTTTTTCGAGACGTCAACCTGACCGGGTTGAGGCTTGAGGCGAGAGATCCGTTCGTCGAATGCGGAGGCGGTACCACGGACGGCATCGAGGGTGAGGCAGGCGATGATGTCCGCGAGTTTAACGAGTTTCTTGGCCTCGACGAGAGCGAGAGCACCTAGCGCCAGCATGACAGAGGTTCCGTTAATCAAGGCAAGACCGTCTTTGGGACCAAGCTTGGCCGGAACTTTTCCGACCAGTGCCATGGCTTCCGCCGACGGGAGGATTCTTCCCTGATACTCCACTTCTCCTTCTCCGATGAGGGCAAGAGCGATGTGGGAGAGAGGTGCGAGATCTCCGGAAGCACCGACGGACCCCTTCTCGGGAATGACTGGGTGGAGTCCGAAGTTGATGAAGTCCAGGAGCAGCTGAATGGTTTCTGGAGTGACTCCAGAAAAGCCCTGGATCAGGCAGTTGGCGCGCGCGAGCATGATTCCGCGAGTGATGTCACGGGAGAAGGGGCGGCCCACGCCGGTGCAATGCGAGCGGATGAGGTTGTACTGCAACTGTTCGAGGTCTTCCACGGCGATCTGCTTCGATGCCAGAGCGCCGAACCCAGTGTTGATGCCGTAGACGGGTCGTCCTTGCTTAACGATGTCGAGGACCACCCGGCGGGACTTGTGCATGTTCTCTAAGGCCCGGGGATCGATTTCGAGTTTTACCGTTCCCGTAGCTGCGCGTGAAATGCGCGCAAGATCGTCGAGCGAAAGATTGGTCCCGGTGAGTTTCAAGTGGAAGACGGTAGTCATGAGAGAACCTCTATCGAATTTTGTTGATGCGGCTTTGGTAGTCTTTGTTGGGCGCAGAAAACACGTACGAGCCTGCGACCAGATTGTTGGCCCCTGCTTGGATCAGGTAGCCTGCATTTTCGTCTGTGACGCCTCCGTCAACTTGGATGGAGAAACCTAGGTTGTGCTTGTGGCGGATCTGATCGAGCTCGATGACTTTGTCCACGATGGCCGGAATGAATTTCTGTCCTCCGAAGCCGGGATTGACACTCATGAGGAGCACGAGGTCTACCTTGCCCCAGATGTAGTTCGGAACGGCCGCGAGGGGGGTCGCCGGGTTGAGTGAAATTCCGACCGATGGGTAGCGCTCCTTCAGCAGCGCGATCATCCGATCCTGATGGGTAACGGCTTCCCAGTGGAAGGTGAAGTTGTGAAGGCCAAGGTCCTTGAAGCTGTCGGCGTACGCTTCCGGGTTTGTGACCATGAAGTGAGCGTCGAGCTTGTGCTTCGAAGCGCCCTTAAGTTTGGCGAGCACCGGAGCTCCGAAGGTGAGGTTGGGAACGAAGTGGCCATCCATGACATCGAGGTGAAGCCAGAGGTCGTCGACCTGATTGAGCCGTTCGAGCTCAGTTCCGAGCTCTAGGAAATCGGCCGAGAGGAGACTGGGTGCGATGATGACGGACATGCGAATCCTTGGTTTAGGTCAAAGTAAGATCTGTCTTAATTCCATTCAAGAGCTCGCGGTCACTGCAGGCTTTTTTTCCCTCGAGCTGGACTTCACTCAGCCGGAGAGCTCCGTCGCGGCAGCCGACGACTAACGAACCGAGATCACTCTGGGCCACCCCGGGAGGAATCTTGGTGTGATAAACTTCCGCCGAAAGGACCTTGAGCCGTTTGCCATTGAGAAAGCAGTAAGTCCCGGGCCATGGGTCGAGGGCGCGGATCTGGTTAAGAATCTGTGCCACTGACTTCTGGGCGAAGAGGAGCTGACCGTCATCCTTCTTCAGGGTCGGAGCGAAGGAGACTTTCCCCTCATCCTGGGGGGTGTAGGTGACGTCGTTGGCCAGAAGCTTGTGGATGAAGTCGTTCATCGAAAGCGCTGCTTGAAACTTCAAGCGCGTAAACAGTTGCCCACCGGTCTCGGTGGCACTGATGGACACAGTCTGAAAGTGGCCGAGATCACCCGCGTCCATCTTCTTGACCATTCTCTGGATCGAGACTCCGGTCTCGTGATCCCCATGCAAGAGGGCGTATTGAATGGGAGCTGCTCCACGATACTTCGGAAGAATGGAAGTGTGGATGTTAAAGCAGCCCTGCTTGGCGAGGTTCAAGATCTCTTCGCCCAGGAACTGTGCGAACGCGAGGACGACGATGAAATCGAGCTCCAGGGCCTTGAGTTCTCGGACCATCTCCGGCTCACGGTTTATGTTCGCAGTCTGGAAGAAGGGAATTTTTTTTACCTTCGCAAACTCGATGACCTCCGGGGACTTAAGCTCCATCCCGCGGCCCGCCGGCCGGTCCGGCATGGAGATGACCTTGAGCAGGTCAATGCGCGGGTGAGTGCTTAGGACTTCGAGCGTGGGAACAGAAAAATCCGGGGTCCCGCAAAAGGCGACACGGAACTTTCTCATCGACCCTTCTCTTTCAGGATCTTCTTCTTATAGAAATTTTTTTTGAGATTGCTTAACCGCTCGATGAACACGACCCCGTCGAGGTGGTCGTTCTCGTGTTGAATGCAGATGGCCAGCAGGTCCTCGGCGGTCAACTCGAGCTCGGCGCCGGTGAGGTCTTGGTACTTCACGTGGATGGATTTGTACCGCTTAACTTCTTCGTACACCCCGGGGACCGAGAGGCATCCCTCTTCGAAGGTCGTGGTGCCGGAGGTCCCAGAGATGACCGGATTGATCAGCACCATGGGATTGAAGTTTGACATCCGGACCTCGTCCCTGCCTTCGGCGTTTGTGACCACCTCACGGTCGTAGTCGACGTCGAGCACAAAGATCCTTTGACTGACACCGACTTGGGGGGCGGCGAGCCCTATCCCCGGGGCATGGTACATGGTGAAAAGCATGTTCCGGACGAGCTGTTCGAGACCACGGTTGAAGTCGGTTACGGGCGCGGCCACGACTGACAGCACCTGATCCGGGTAGGTAAAGATGGGGAGCTTCTCTCCCTCGGGCCTGTAATTTTCAAATTTCATGGGTTTTTTATAGCACAAGGAAGGTGAGGCGACGAGACCAGATTATGCGCCAAGCTTTCGGTTTTTCCAGAACGTCTTGATCACGTATAAGAGAAAACCAATGGGTACGATTCCCGTGGCAACCCATGGATTTAAGGAGCCAGAATTCCCAAGTGCCAGGGCCGAACTGTAAAGGATCCAGAACAAGATCGTAACCAACAAGGTTAGAATGACATTCTTCCCGAACGAGTCCGAGCGGCGATTTGGGTTGAAGATGGTGGAGACCGGAACGAGAGCGAAGATGAGACAGATAAGACTCAGGAACAGTTTATTTAAGAGGAGGATCTCGTATTCGGCAAGGTTGATGCCGGTCTTCGACAGCCGTCCCACAAACTGCCGGAGTTTAAAAAAATTCAGGGTCGTCAGGTCCGCTTCGAATTCCCCGAAATCCTCGGGGTCTTCGTTGAGGCGGAGGGAGCGCTCCGAGGCCTCGGTCTGAATCGGAAAGCTAGATTTATCGAGGGACGTGAGCTCCGCCACACCGGTCAATGTCCACAGGCCTTTCTGGGCGAACGTCGCGCGCTCTGCTCGGAGGAGCTTCTCGCTTTTGTAGTCTGGGGAAAAGAAATAAACTTCGAGATCGCGCAGGGAATTTGTCTTCCGATCGAAGTACGCAAACGAGGCGAAGTAGTCCCGCGTCTTGTACCAGAATCTTCCACCCTCGATGGAACTCCGGGTGAGGTACTTTCCTTCGGACTTTCGGCTTTTCTGGATCTCCTGGCGCTTGATTTTATTCGCGAACGGCTCCGCGAATCCGAGGTTTACGAACTGCACCGCAACCACGGAGAGTGCGCAGGTGCCGATGAGAGAATAAATCTTACCGTAGGAGTACCCGGCCGCCAGGATCGAGATGAGCTCGGCGTGGCCCTTCAGTTTATTGAGAGAGAAAAGCGACGCCACGAGACAGCAGATGGGAAACATTTTACCCATGAGGTCCGGCATCTTCAGGGCATACTCGAGGAGCACACGCTCGGCCTCTTTCCCCTGAAGGAAACCGTTGATGAGATCGGCGGTCGTGATGAGAAGGAATAGGACGGTGACAGCTCCCAGAAGACCTTTGAACCATTCCTTCACGATGAGCCGGGAGAGTAGAAGCATCATCTGAGTATAAACGGAAGGACGACTTTTGCCACGAAAAGTAAAACTGGGCGGAGAAAGAACCGCAGCGAGAGCTTCATGGCCGTGGAATGTTCCCAGCGCTCAACCGCTGTGGATGAGTACAGGTAGTACAGGCGAACGAGTTCCTGGCCTCCTCGGGTTTCGAGGAGAAGGTCTTTTAGGGCCCGGTAATCCTGAGTCACCGGGTGCTCTGCTCCGTAGCAAAAAGTCACGACGAAACACTTCTTCGATTGGACGAAGATCTGCGCGTGGGCATGACGAAAGGTCTCGGCGTTCTTAAACGCGGCCTTCTTCAGGTATTTTCGAATCATTTCTGAGTTTACAACTTGATAGGGCTGGTTAGCGGAGAAGAGGACGAATTGGTCCAAACACTTCTGCGAATCTCCGGAGAACTTTGGGATGGCGTCATAGATCCGGGCCATCTCAAAGAAGATGTGGCTGATCATCAGCATCTCAGTCACTTCAGTCTTAGAGTTAAAGTGACCTGGTTTAAGATTGTAGTACCCTTCAGTTTTTTTAATCTCCGCCATGATCTGCAAGTACTCTGTGAACTTTGCAAGAGCGTTTGCGTAGTCTCTTAAGTCCAGGGATTCTTTTCCGAACTTCGCAATGGTTATGCGGTTCTCGTATTTGTGCTTCAGGATGAGCATGTGCTCGCGCTCTTCGCGGGCCTCTCTACCAGTCTTAAACTTTCCCATGCAAAAATATCGGAACTAAAGACCTAAGAACTTAGAACTTAATGATGGCCGACAGAGAAGTGTCGATTAATCTCTCGTCTTTGTAGATGTAGTATCCTGAGTCAAACTGTTCAGAATAACGCTGAGCAAACTCCACTCCGAGCCGAGGGCCGATCCAACTCACACCCCAGCCTGTTCCTTTGAGCTTTGTGATGTTGTCGAAAGACTGGCCTACCTTAAGGAAAAAATCACTGAAAACGTTCATCTGAACGCCTCCGCGCCAGAGGTAGTCTTCTGAGGCCCGTCTCGTGTACCGAACCCCGACATCTCCAACGAGAGTAAACCGGTCAGCGAGAGTGTACTGAAACCCCGCGATGGCCCGCTCTTCCCCTGGAGTCGTGCGTGTTGGGTCTAGGATGACAAGCCCTAAAATAGTGTCCTCGTCAACGATGTGAGTGAAACCAATCGATGCTTGGTGATGGGTCTTGTGGCGATCGCGAAACCGGGATGGCCTCTTGTCTTGGATGTAGTTGTAACTTAACCCCATAGAGGAGGATCCGCCCATGGGAGCGGAGGCGTGCATCACGGCTCGTTGCCGCTCAAAGTTATTTTCGTCCTGTGTGATGAATGCGGCGCCGCCCTTAACTGGACCAGAGTGGTCGGAGACAAATGTTCCTTGGGAACGATTGCTTCCCGGGAACCGATCCGGCAGTGTGTCGCGAACACCGTTCTTTCTCTGGAGTGTTGTGCGGTAAGATTGATGAGAAAAGCTCGACCCCTGGAAGAAGGAAGACGCGGCTGGATTTAAAATCGCAGCTTCGGTAGAAAGGATGCTCGCGACTCCGGCCCCGGCGGTCGAGGTTAGGCGCGTTGTTTGAAATTCCCGCACCTGGGCCCAGGAGCGCTGGCCCACGAGGACCAGAATCGATATGATTAGTATTTTCTTCATAGGAAAAAATGTAGAGAATTAATCTCTCTAAAACAAGGACATTTATGAAAATCCGAAAGGCCATCGTCCCGATCGCAGGTAAGGGAACCCGATTTTTGCCAGCGACCAAAGAGATCGCAAAGGAGATCATCCCGATCATCAATGTTCCCATGATCCACTACATCGTCGAGGAAGCCGTGAACGCAGGGATCGAACAGATCGTCTTCGTCACTGCTGCGGGGAAGTTTTCCGTGGAGGACTACTTCGATCGGAACCTCGAGCTGGAGCACTTCCTCGAGCGGAATAAGAAGTTCAAGGAACTCGAACTCGTGAAGCGCATCGGCAGCATGGTCGAGGTGACGAGCATCCGTCAGAAAGAACAGCTTGGCCTGGGCCACGCGGTCCTCTGCGCAAAAGACGTGATCGGAGATGAGCCCTTTGCGGTTCTCCTCGGGGACGATATTGTCCGTAACCGCATCCCTGCCATCAAGCAGTTGATGGAAGTCTCCGAGGCGCGCACTGGCGCCGCGGTCATCGGGGTCATGGAAGTTCCCAAGTCCGAGACGGATAAGTACGGGATCGTGAAAGGGGAGATCATCGATGAGAAGACGCTTCGGATGACCGGCATGGTTGAAAAGCCGAAGCCCGAGGATGCTCCGACGAACCTCGCCACACCCGGGCGCTACATTCTCCCCCCAGAAGTCTTCTCGGTGCTGAAGACCATCCCTCGAGGCGCGGGCAATGAGTACCAACTGACGGATGCCATCAATGTCCTGTGCCAGCGGAGAGAGGTTTTCGCTTACCGCTTCGAAGGCGAGCGCTTCGACACCGGGAACGTCCATGGGTACCTTGAGGCCACGGTCGATTTTGCACTCAAGGACCCCGAGATCCGTGATAGGTTTCTAACGACCCTCAGAGAGAGACTTTTGAAAAATGGAATTTCCCTATGATTATTGCATTCCTTGGTCTTCTTCTTTCGAGCACCGCTATCTCCTATGTACCAACGGTCGAATCCCTTTTTCGCCATGGCCCAAACCCCGACGTGAGTGTGAATGGAGTGTCTCTCACTCTTGTTGTGAAGCGCATTCTGCCCGCGGAGAGTTCCGAGGGAGCCACGCCAGCCGCGACTAGCGAGAAGGCCGAAGACTACTACAAGATTTTCTTAACGAAAGGCAACGAGGGACTAAAAGTCGCGCAGACTCGTTACGGCAACTCGTCTTTCTCAGAGAGTTCCCTCCTGCACAAGATTTACTATCCGAATTTTACTTCCTACACCATTAAACCGAGCGCTGAAGAAGCCGAACGAGGCTTGTTCTTCGCACTCCTCCATTCTCTAACCTTTAACAATGGTGCCCACCTTGTGAACTACCTCAAGGCACTGGGAGTCCCGGTGCGCCTCAATGGTGAGCTGATCAATCGCGGGAAGGTTGAATTTCTGGCCTCCTACAAGCGCTACCTGGCAACAATCGCCCGTGACCGGAATGCTAGAAAAACTCTGGTGAATCCACTCCATCCGTCCGATTCGTTGGCCCGGGATCGAGCGCAGGCGCTGATGGCCGAACCCATGTACACGGACACTCGGCAGGTAGGTCTTACGAAGAATGATAACCAGGTCTCCTGGCGCGTTGCCGCGGGGAGTTTCGAGGCCCTGGTCTCTTTCAAAGAGCGAGACGTAGAAAAGATTCGCTACCTGGCCCCGGCCGGGGAGTTCGAAGTCATTTGCAAAGAATACTGGCTCGCCAACGGAAGCCATTCATTTCCTCGCTTCCTCTTGATCAAGACCTACAGCGGAGATCAGTATCAAGTGGAGGTCACAGCGATGCGACACTACGTGGAGCGCGAGGAGGATCTGGTGAAGCGGCTTCGCAACTGGGACTCCATCCTAAAAGGTAAAGATTCGCACGAGCCGAGACCCGAGTTTCTGCTCTGATGAATGTCGCTCGCATCGCCGTCAACTACCCGCTAAAGAATCAGGGTCTCCTTTACTTTTACGATGGGCCCCTTTCTCGCGGGCAGGTGGTCGAAGTTCCGCTTGGCCGGAGATCCGCACTCGGCTGCGTGATCGAAGTCGATGCCTCCGGCTCCCGAGACTTCTTGGAAACTCCAAAGGAGAAGATAAAATCATTGTTGGCCCGACTGCCGGACTGGATCCTGAACGAAACCGAACTCCAGTTGTTCGAGTGGATGTCAACGTACTACCACTATCCCTTGGGCCAACTCATCTTCGACTGTTTGCCAAACCACCTGAAGCGACCGAGGGGACTCGAGCAGATCCAGGGGGAGGGGAGGGAATTAGAATTCGTCCCTAACCTGGTCCAGCGCTCCATCATCGATGCCATCCGCGAGGGCCTCGGAGGATTCCGAAGAAACCTCATCCACGGGGTCACGGGAAGTGGTAAAACCATCGTGTACCTTGATCTTATTAAAGAAACCATTGACCGCGGTAAAAGTGTTCTCTTCCTTCTTCCGGAAATAAACCTGACCCCGCAGTTCGTCGCGACCTTTGAGCGCTACCTTTCCGCGCCCATCCTGACGTATCACTCGGAGCTCGCGGATTCTCAGAAGTACCAGATCTGGCAAGCGGCCCGCGGGATGGATCGTGGTGCTCTCATCTTGGGTGTTCGAAGTTCGATCTTCATCCCCGTGGCAAACCTCGGTCTGATCGTGATGGACGAAGAACACGACACCTCGTTCAAGCAAGACGATCGCTGCCCGTACAACGCACGGGATGTGGCATCCAAGAAGGCCCAGCTCCTGAACATCCCTGTGGTGATGGGATCTGCAACCCCTAGCCTTGAGTCCTACTATCAATTTCATCGGACGGGCCAGGGTCTCTATGAAATGCGAGAACGGGCCGGCGACGCAATTTTACCGGAGGTAACACTCATCGATGCTCGGGAAAAGACGGCCCTCGAGGATGACACCTGGCCCCTGGTTCCCGCATCCGTTGACGCCATCCGCTCTGCACTGGGGAGAGGCGAGCAGGCGCTGGTCTTCGTGAACCGCCTCGGATTTGCGAGTTACTTGCAGTGCCGCGGTTGTGGGCATCAGTTCAATTGTCCGAACTGTTCTATTTCTCTGAGATTCTACAAACGCAAGAACCAGCTCGCGTGCCACCACTGCGAATACAAAGAGACGCTCAATGCGCAGTGCCCGGAGTGCGGTTGCCTCACGCTTTCCCAAAAAGGCTTCGGCACGGAAAAGGTGGAGGAGGTGCTTCGCCGCCAGTTTCCAGAGAAATGCATCGAGCGCTTTGACCGGGACGAGATCAAGACCTTTAAACAACTGGAAGCACGTCTGGGTGACTTCCACGCTGGGAAGATCGACCTCATGGTCGGGACACAAATGCTTTCGAAAGGGCACAACTTCGAAAAGGTGAAGCTCGTCCTCATCCTCGGAATCGACAGTCAGTTGAACTTCCCAGATTTCCGGTCAGCGGAGCGGGTTTATCAAACCCTCACGCAGGTTGCGGGAAGAGCGGGGCGCTACTCCCAGGATGGTCGCGTTCTCATTCAAACCCTCAACCCCGACAACTCGATCTTTCAAATCGTCAAGGCCCATGAGTTTCACCGGTTCTACGAGGATGAGCTCGAGGTTCGGAAGCTTTGTGATTGTCCGCCCTTCAAGCGACTGGCCATGATCCATTTTTCTTCGCGCTTCCAGGACCGCCTCATCGGCCATGTCACCGAGCACGTAGCCGTCATGCTCCGCGGTCTCGTGGCCCAGCACTTTAAGGATGTCTCGATCCTTGGCCCTCGGCCGGCCCACATCGAGAAAAAATCAAACCAGTTCACCTGGTCGATCCTCTTAAAATCTGCCGATTTCGGTCAGCTTCACAACCTTCTGAAATCCTTTGAGATGAACTACAAGGGGATGAGCTCCGTTTCACATAAAATCGATGTGGACCCCTACTCGCTGATCTAACCTCTTAAGTTCTAAGAATTCTCTACCGAATAGAATCTGAGAAGACTCAACTTTGAGGATGATATGCACAAGATCCCATTCTTTCTACTGTCGCTCGTTGCCGTCCAAGCACAGGCGCAAAGTATTTTGAGTTCTTTAACTCAGCACCAAGGCGCGCTCCCGGCGACGCAGTCGAGGCCCAACGGGACTCCAGGCCAGACGGTGCGGACGACGACCGCGCCGGAAGTCACTCCATCGCAAGTTTCTCGCTCATCGGGGGCAGCTCGGTGTGAGGAAAACGATCAAACCTCCCTGCCGCTGAATTTTGTCACTTCTCTCCTTCAAGAGCGAGATCCGCAACTTAGAATCCTCCACGATGGGCGCTCCGGCCGGCTTACGGTCTCAGCACCGGAGATGATCGGAAACTGTTCCTCCATGCTCGAGTGGACCTTGAAGAAACCCGAAATCCAGGGCCAGAGGGCCTACGCGCTTGAAGTGAAGATTAAGCAGGGCGAGAATTGTACTCCCGAGGGCTGCACCTACCGAGTGGCCAAAGTGGAGAACGGCGAATTTAAAGAGCATCAGTCGATGGTCTTGAAGCCGACGATGAAAGGCTTTGAGGAATGTCTTCAAAAATCCGGGGTCGTGGTCAACGGCCGCGTCGTTCCTGGTGCCATCTACACCACCCCAGTGAACGAGCGCTTCGACGGCGTCGATGCCTCCGGTAAGCTGTATTTCCTTTCACATGGGCCCGCGTCTCCGTTGCTGCGTGCTCGTCACGGTAGCTTTGAATACATCGATGGGTGCGATCACTACGAAGCCGCGCACCCGACGCTCCGGAACTTAGTGAGTGCAGATGATGCTGAACGGCAGCGGCTCGATGCGGAGGCCGCACGGCTGCGCGATTGCAGACCTGAGGAATACGCTCGGCTCGCCGATTTCATCGACCGATACGAAGGCTACGCCGGCGAGCTTGGCCAAGTCCGAGATCGACTGATCCTCGAAGCAGCGAAGAAAGCCGCGACTAACATCGAGGCCGGCCGGTTCAACGATGAAGACATGAGAGTCATCAACGACTTCGATCGCTACATCGTGCAACCGAAGATCGAACGTGCCCGTGCGCTCTACGAAGAAATGATCGAACTCGAGGGAGACGCGAAGAAGGCAAAGCAGGACGAACTCGTGGCGGCACTGGCGGAGATTTCGGCGCTCAATCGCCGTCCGTATTTCATGTCTTCTCACATCACGCGGTTAGTTCGTGACGGGCGTTTTGATGAAGCGGAACGGATTAATAATCTCAAACTTAGTCTCGAGCACCATCAACGACTCGGTGCCCGTCAGGATAACGTCGTGATTACTCCCGGCGTTGCCTCTCAGCGAATCGCCGCGGGTCGGCAAGCGTTTGGGCGGGCCCTCGTCGTCGAGAGGGAGCGCTACGAATACCGTACTGGTCAGAGCTCCGGAAGGGCAGCAGAGAACGAGGCCCTCGCCCGGCGCATGAGAAACAACATTCAGGTCCGAAACCAGAACTTCATGGCCGAGATGCAGGAAGAAGCCGCTCGGGCCCAACAGCCGAATGGTTACTGCTACCGCTACTGGAGAAATGCTCAGCGCTGCGTCCAAGAGACCATGGAGCGCTTGCAAGAGCTCCAGGCACTTCTTACCCACTATAATAACGTGGATGAGGAGCGTGCGAGAGAATACGATGCGAAGGCGCGGGAGTACGGCGAACTCGAGGCCCAGGGCCGTCGCCACGTCGCTCAACAAAATGGTGAAGAGGTTCCTGCGGAACAGCCTCGGACGCCGGCCCGGACTGAAGATACAACGGTTGCACCATCGAGACCTCGGACTGCAGGGGCACCGGCACCTCAGGTTCAGGATCCCGGTCCTTATCGCTTTCCGTTCCCGCAGCCGGGAATGGTTCCCCAGGGAGCGCCGGCCCCGGTCGTTCCGATTCAAAACAACAATTTCTTTGCGCAGACCAACCAGCCTCAGCAGGTTCAGTTAGCCCAGCAAGCCTACAATTTTAATTGGGGAGCACCACCACAAGCGGTGCCGGCTCAGTTCCAGCAAGGACCGCAGTATCCGTTTTGGAACCAACCTGGTCCAACCCAGAGTTATTCCATCTTCGGTCGAACCTGGTAACACGGAATCAATCCAGGTTGCCTCCGGTGATCTTGCCTTAGAACTGGAGCGTGGCGCGCATCCCTCCGCCGTGAACACTCTGAACGGAGAGCTCTTTCGCCGCGTTCGAGAAGGCATAGTAATCGCCGACGGCCCAGTAGCCGTAGTATCCGGAAATCGTAACGTTCGGGTTCCACAGGTAGTCGAAGCCTAGGTCGACCTCATACCCATAAGAACTGTCCTGTTTCTGTGTCGAAGAGAATCGGTAGTTCTCTTCGTGATGGTAGGCCTGCTTCCCGGCCTCCGCGGTTTCCAAAGCGTTGGCCATGATGAGGGCACCTTTCCAGGTCCACTTGTCGGTTTTGAAGTTTCCATAGAATTTAAAGAAACGGGCGTTCGTGATGGAGGAATCGAAAATAGATCTTCCCCCTTCATTGATCCCAGCGTAGTTGTAGCGGAACATGAGGTCAGCGACGTGGAAGTTCGGGTGAAGGTAGGTCGCCTCGAACTTACTCGTGTCTCCCTTGTCTCCCGAGACTTGCCCGGCGAGGAGTCCGATGTCCCACTTCGGGTTGAGATCGTACTTGGCTTCGGCGACGTAGGCCTGGGCAGAGAGCTTCGAGGACTCGTTGCTCGCGTAAACGTTTCCGAAATCTCCACTCTGTAGCGAGCCTTCCAAGGAGACCCGGAGCTTGCTCCAGCGCTTCGCGACGTAGGGTTCGATCACGGTGACTTCGGTGCGACCGCGGTCGAAGGAATCGGAGGTGGCCGACGATGAGTTGTAGAGGGAGTTCTGGCGCTCGGAGGATCGTTTGGCGTAGAGCACACTCGCGATGATATCGCGATTTTTGTTATCGTACTTCGCGATCAAACCGAGCTCCCGGACGTCGAGAGCACCGGAGGCTTCCCGGGCGTTTGTGGCGCCATCGTTGTAGTTCGAAATCTTCGCGTAGTGGGGGATGACACTGAAGTTTCCGATCTTCATCTCGGCTTCAATCCCGTCGTACATCGTCAGGTAGCGGTCCCACGGATCACTTCCGTTGTCGAAGACGAGGCCCATCCCAAAGTGCCGCGACATCCGACCGATTTTGATGAGGGCAGTGTCGGCGTACATTTCCATGTACATCTGATTGATGTTGAGGGCACTCCGCTGGGCCGGGGTGGTGAAGAAATAGGAGTTGTTTCCGCTTTCATCCTGGTTGTTGGCCGAGTCTGAGCCCGCAAAGTTACCGCGGATGTGGCCAGTTGAAAGCTCTCCTTTCAGGGTCACTCCGTCGTTGATGATGATGTTCGGATTCAGGCGGAAGGTGTAAGTTTGAAAGCTGGCGTCGCAGTCGCCGTTCCGGAGCGCTTGTGTCCCAGTCCTCGTCCCAGCAGGAGAGTCCGTCGGGAGCGGCTTTTCTGTGGCCCCGATCCGATCCCCGGTTCTGCACGTGTTACTGAGCATGTGTGTGTCAGCGCCGAAGACTCCAGACCAATCGATGGGAAGGGCAGACGCTGAATTGATGCTCAGGGTAGAAACTAAACCAAAACTCGCGAGACGGAACTTATTGTTCACTAGAACTCCTTGTAATCATCGACTAAACCAGTCTTAAAACTATAAGAAATACCTTTCAGAGTGTCCAATCATCATGGTCAAAAAAGATCGAAATTCCGTAAGGATGGCTTGCTAAAAAGACATCGTTCATCTATAGTCCCAAGAACTAATTATGTTTCTGTTGGGGTGTCGACAAGTGGTAAGTCAGCAGATTTTGATTCTGCCATACGCAGGTTCGATCCCTGCCACCCCAACCACCTTCCTCCACGTTTTACCTTCTTAGGAGCTCAGAGTGAGACGAATGGTTTTGGTCTCTGGTACTTCGAACCCGACGCTCTCTAAAAAAATCTCCGAATTCCTCGATGTTCCGCTCGTCAATCCTCAGTTAAGGCGTTTCGCGAATGGTGAAATCTACTGTGAGATCGAAAAGAACATTCGGGGCGCAGATGTTTTCATCATTCAGAGCACCTGTGCTCCGGTGAATGAGCATCTCATGGAACTTCTCGTGACAGTGGATGCGCTCAAACGTGCCTCGGCGAACTCTATCACTGCGGTGGTGCCCCATTATGGGTACTCTCGGCAGGACCGAAAGAGTGCACCCAGGACTCCCATAACGGCGAAGCTGGTCGCAGACATGATGACCATCGCTGGATGCTCTCGGGTCATTACCATGGATCTCCACGCTGGGCAGATCCAGGGCTTCTTTAACATTCCCTTCGATAACATCTTCGCGTCCCCGGTAATCTTAGAGTACATCGTCAAAAACTTAGACCGCTCTAACCTCATAACCGTGTCACCTGACGCTGGTGGAGTGGAGCGCGTTCGCCACTACGCGAAGAAACTCGACGCTGATCTCGCCCTCATCGATAAGCGCCGAACCGGCCCGAATGTCGCTGAAGCCATGAACGTCATCGGTGAAGTTGGCGGGAAAGACTGCATCATCATCGACGACATGATTGATACTGCAGGCACACTCGTTCAGGCGGCCAAGGCGCTCAGAAAAAACGGAGCCAAACGGATTTTTGCGGCCGCGACGCATCCGGTTTTCTCCGATCCTGCGATCGCGCGGATCGCTGAGTGCGAAGAGCTCGAAGCGGTCATCGTAACTGATACGATTCCCCTCTCCGAAGCGGGCCGGAAGCTCCAGAAGATTAAGGTCGTCACGACCGCGGATATCCTGGCGAAGGCGATTCACAGAACTTACAATCACGATTCGGTCAGTTCTCTTTTCATCTGATATGTTTCCACTCGTGGTCGGTGTAGGTAACCCGGGACCTCAGTACGCCGAGACGAAACATAACATCGCTTGGATGCTCCTAGACCATTCACCACTTTTTTCAGGTGCCAACTGGAGAGCCAAGTTCAAGGGCCTTTACGCGGAAACAACTCACGCGGGGAAAAAGTTCTACGCTTTGAAGCCCCAGACCTTCATGAATCTCTCTGGCGAGTCAGTCCAGCCCTTCGCTCAGTTTTTCAAGGTTCAACCATCCGAGCTCCTCGTCATTCATGACGAGCTGGACATCCCCTTCGGCCAGGTTCACTTTAAGATGGGTGGGGGGCTCGCAGGCCATAACGGATTGAAATCGATTGCCCAGTGTCTCGGAACGGATCAGTTCGCTCGCATGCGGATTGGCATTGGCCGGCCCGTGCATGGAGACGTTTCTAACTGGGTGCTCAGCGGATTCCAGGGCGACCAAAAGATCCAGCTTTCGCTGTTACTTGAGAAATTGCATGACCCTTTCCAAACCGCTATGGTAGATGGTCTAGGGAAAGTCGGAATTTATAATAAGAAGAATCTGCTAGCATAATTGAGGAGTTATTTATGGGTATGAATTGTGGCATCGTTGGGCTTCCGAACGTCGGCAAATCGACTATCTTTTCGGCGCTCACTTCGGCGCCCGCAGAGGCAGCGAATTACCCATTTTGCACCATCGAACCGAACGTCGGCATCGTCCATGTCCCGGACCTTCGGCTCGATAAGCTCTCCACAATCGTAAAACCGGAGCGGGTGGTTCCTGCGGTCACTGAGTTCGTTGACATCGCCGGTCTGGTCAAAGGTGCCTCCAAAGGCGAGGGCCTCGGGAACCAGTTCCTCGGTCACATCCGGCAAGTCGGTGCCATTTGCCACGTCGTCCGGTGCTTTGAGGACAACGACATCATCCACGTTGCCGGGAAGGTGGACCCTGTTTCTGACATTGAAGTCATCAACATCGAACTCGCTCTCGCCGACCTTGAGTCAGTCACGAAGCGGATTCAGACGCTCGATAAGTACCTCAAGTCTCAAGACAAGAAAGTCCAACAGAAGGCCCTCATCTCGAAGCCGATCCTTGAGCGGTTGGTAAAAACTTTGGAAGAAGGACTACCGGCGCGGTCGTTGCCGCTAGACGCTGACGAAGTCGACGCCATCTCCGACATACACCTGATTACGATGAAGAAGATGCTCTACGTTTGTAACGTGGACGAAGCCAACATCCTTGAAGAAAACCAACACGTAAAGAAGGTTCGCGAAATTGCGCTGCGGGAAGGGGCCCAGGTCATCACCATCTGTGGAAAAATAGAATCAGAGATCGCTGCGCTCGAGACGAAGGAAGAGAAGGACGCTTTCTTAAAAGACATCGGAATCGAAGAGTCGGGCCTCTCGAAAATGATCCGCGCCGGCTACGACATGCTGGACATGAAGACGTACTTCACCGCCGGAGTCAAAGAAGTACGGGCGTGGACATTTCCGCAAGGAGCGAAGGCACCGCAAGCCGCGGGGGTCATCCACTCCGATTTCGAGCGCGGCTTCATTAAAGCGGAAGTCTATCACTGCGAAGACCTCTTTTCCCTTGGCTCTGAGGCGAAAGTTAAAGAAGCGGGGAAGTTTAGAATGGAAGGGAAAGAGTACGAAGTGAAGGACGGAGACGTCATTCACTTTAAGTTCAACGTCTAACTCTGCGAAGGGTTACACGGCGCTACTTACTGAACCCGAGGCTAACGTCGAAGATCCGATTCGACTCTCTCGTGTCCGCGAGGTTCGCCTCTCGCTCGATGAGAAGTTTGTAGAAAAAGATGTTTCGGAAAATCAGTTTCACGTAGTTTCTCGTTTCGAGAAACGGAATCGATTCGATGTTCTTGAGAATGGTCGCGTCCGTGTCAAAGTACATGCTTCGCCAGCGCTCCACCCGCGATTCACCCGCGTTGTAGGCGGCCAGCACATAGACGAGATTCCCGTCGTAGCGCTTAAGAAGGTTCTTGAAATACTTGGTTCCGATGTCGATGTTAATCTCCGGGTTCACGAGATGTCTGTCTCTCACACTCCTTCGAAAACGACGAGCGGTTGTGGGCATCAACTGCATGAGGCCTCTCGCGCCCACGGGGGACCGGGCCTCCGGGTTGAAAACTGATTCTTGGCGGATTAACGCAAGGACAACCACCGGGTCAAGGCCCTGCCCCTTGAGGGCCTTTGACAGGACTGCCAGATACGGCCGCGGATAGAGAATTTCCAGTAGCTGCCGATTGAAGATGACCTCTTTCCGATCGAGAACTTCATAGAGGTAGCGAAACGTTGCCAGATAGTTTTCTGAATTCTGAATGATGCGGGCGTTCAACAGATGAAGCTCAGAGCGTAGGTGGAGTTGTTTCTCACTGGGATTTTTCACCAGGAGCAACGGCACGCTATGGTTATTGAGTCGCTTGAGTTCAATCTTCATCATCCGAAGGGAGTCAATCTTCGCCCAGGCCTTAAGGCGCACGAGAGACGAGACGTGGTCTTCGTCGAGCGTCTTCAGAAGGACCGAGGAATCACTCGCGGCTTGGACAGAGTTGTTGACGTAAAAGCTCACCACGGGAGACTCAGGTTTCAGAACCTGCAGCTTCTTCGTAGACATGATTCCGTAGAAGCTAAGAGGATGGTTGGAGACGATGTCCTCGTACACACTCACGGCATCGACCGGTCGCTGGACTTCCTCGTGAATGATTCCGATCCAGAACTTCAGCCGAGCATCGACGAGCTGCTTCACGTTCTTGAGGAGGCCTAGACTGGTCGCGAGCTTATGGGCTTCTTTGAATTCGTTATAATACAGGTGAGTCCAGAGGTAGAAAAAGATCGCGTCTTCTTGGATCTCTTTGTTATCTTTCTTTATGATGAAGCGGTAGATTTCTTGAGAAAGCGCCGTGAAGCCCCCGCGGAACGTTGCCTTGGCGAAATCGTTTAAGCGCGTGAGACACAGGCCCATGGGAAGGTGGTCTTGATTGAGCTCCATGTAGTTTTTAAGAAACTGGTAATGGTCCTTAACCTTGGCGTCCGTGGGTTTATTGTCGAGGATCCGGTAGCCCAGTTCGATGAGCTTACCGAACTCCCCGTAGAAGACGTTCTGATGCTGGAGAGGATTGAAGCCCTTGTCCTGAATGAGCTTCGTGATCTGCTCATTGATCAGGATGTCTTTGAGGACTTCCTGGGAGGGTACGACTTCGTTCCTCACACTAAACGAGGTCACTTCATTGGATATTTTTTTAAGGATCTCAGGCCGCTGGGACTGGGATTGGATGAAAAATGCGAAGTTCTTTCGATTCCTCTTCGTGAGGAAAAACTTAAGGTTCTGCTGGATGAACAGGGTAGCGTCGTCGCTCAGAAGGTTCGTCTTTTCGATGTCCCGCCCGATCGCCTCAAGGGCCCGTTCTCGGCAGTAGTTACCTGCCAGTCGCTCAAGCCGGCGCTCGAGAGGCAAGGATTGGCGGCGCTCAAGGTAACCCCGGCAATAGCTCAAAAAGTCTTCCGTTCTCTGGAGTCGTGAAATGGTCCCGATCTCTTTGTACCAGAGGCTGAACATTCCGAAGTGCCGCGACTTTTCTGTTTCTCGGGATACTTTATTCAGAATCTCCTGATTGACGTAGCCCTTCTCGACGAATTTGATCATGCTGACCACGTGTTCGGCGATGATGTGGTCCGACTTCGAGAGCTGCAGCTGGGGAGAGTCGATGAGAGCATCCCTCGACGGTGGCGTCGAGGCCATGAGCGGCAAGCTTAGCAGTGGAACGAGTAGGGTCAAAAGTTTCATTTGCTCAATGGGGTTTCACCAACCCTCAATGGATGATGAGCTTAGAGTATATCATCTTGGGACGAATTTTCACTGCCTAATGGCTATTTTTGTAACGGGATTGAATCTCGAGTAACCGACGGGAAATCTCGTTCAATATGGGCTTCTTATCATCCGGGACGATTGGGGAGAGGTTCTCCAAGTAGCTCGCGATCTCATCGACGTACTGGAAGTCGGCTTCCTGGTTATCTGCTACGGATTCAAGGAACAAACTCACCTCTTCGGCAACGTCGTGAAAGTAATCCCCGTCGCGAAACGTCAGCGGTGAGATGGGACGCCCTTCTCGGATCTGTGCCAGATGATTTTTGAGCTTGAAGAGGGGGCCCGCGATCTTGTGGGTGAAGAAGATGAACAGGATGAAAACGAGGAGCGTGATCACGACTTGGATGATCACGAGGTAGACGATCAGGTCATTCTTCGCTCCGATCACCGTGCCCGGAAGGCTCGGGGAATTCGCAACCACGAGCTTGAAGAAGTCGAGGATGATGACCGGGTAGATCAGGGTGGAGATGATGATGATTGAGCACACGATCAGACTGAACTTAAGTTGGAATGACGGATTAACTAGAAAAACGGAGCGTTTATAAAATGCCAATGTTTTAATCCTATTCAGAGTTTACCTAGAATCATAAAATGAGAACGGTATTTGTACTAGGTGGAAATAACAGACTTAACAAAGTAAAAAACTCAGGCGGAAGATATGATCGATCTTATTCGTGAGCGACTTAATCAAGTTATCAACCCGGCAACCGGAGCGACGCTCGCCTCAGAAAACCGCTGGCAGCACGTCGGCATGGAGGGTGACAAGCTCGTGGCCCAGTATAACCGGGACGGAATCTCTCCCGCGGAAAAGCGGGTGATCGAACTTGAGATCCAGAATACCCTGAGTGAGCTCGTGGGTGTGGATAAGATCCTTGTGAAAACGGTCTCCTCCCAGTCCCAGGACGTGTTCAAGGCCTTGGACGAAAAGAACGAACAACCCTCGGCCGCCGCTCCCGCTGCGACCGCACCCGCTCAGCTCAAAGCGGGGCATGGCACCGTCGGGAATAAGAAACCTGTCCCGGGAGTGGGCAAGATCATTGCCATCGGTTCTGGCAAAGGGGGGGTTGGTAAGTCCACGTTCACTGCGAACCTCGCTCTTACGCTCGCGAAGAATGGCCACAAGGTTGGCCTGATCGATGCCGACATCTATGGTCCGTCTCAACCCATGATCTTCGGGAAGAGAGACGAAAAGCCTCGTTCAAACTCTGAGCGAAAAATCATTCCGGTGGAAGCGTACGGAATCAAGTTCATGAGCTTCGGATTTTTTATCAATGAACAAGATCCGGTCATCTGGCGCGGTCCCATGCTCGGAGGAGTCCTCAGTCAATTTCTGTTTGACGTTGATTGGACCGGGACTGACTTCCTGCTCATTGATCTTCCGCCGGGCACTGGCGACATCCAGCTTTCTATGATTCAGAATGCCCACGTCGACGGCGCGATCGTGATCTCCACGCCGCAGGACATAGCTCTCCTCGACGCGAAGAAAGGGGTCGAGATGTTCAAGAAGCTGAATCTCCCTGTGATCGGAATGGTAGAGAACATGACTAGCTTTGTCTGCAGCAGCTGCGGCGCCGAGCATCATATCTTTGGGCACGGGGGAGTAGAAAAAGCTGTGGAACAGTTGGCTGTGCCCATGCTCGGACAGATCCCGCTGGAGCTTGAACTTCGAACTGGGTCTGACTCGGGCCATCCCTACATGACTCAAGATCAGCTTCGCGACCGCCCAGTTTGGAACGCCTTCCTCGCCATCGGTGAAAAGGTTGAGGCCTTCTTCAATCCTTCACCGGTGAACGAGTCAAGGCCCGGGTTTTTTTCTAAGATCCTAGGCCTCACAAAGTAGGGTCCCCGTGGAGTCGAGGGTACTCAACGTCATTGACGAACAGCTTGCGGTCGAGTTCACGGGGAAAGTGAACATCCTCTCGAACCTCAATCACCAGTTCCTGGGTCACATCTTGTTCCTTGACGGCGATGTGATTCAGGTGGCTTTCCTGAGGCACCGAGGTGTCAGAGCATTCTTCGAGCTCTTCATTCAGGAATACGCTCTTCAGTCATTCGAATACGTCGTTGAGCCCGAACTTGTGGAAGAGAAGGAAAGGCAGATTCATTACCCCTACTCGACGCTCAAGCAGCGCCTCCGAGAGGTCCTTCGCCTGCATCGAGAGACAGTAAAATTTAGGCCCCCCGAAAACATCAAGATCCTTCTCGACGCCGACTTCCTCGAAGACACGCTGCCGATCTCGTCGAGAGAGTTCGACGTCCTCAGGACTCTGACAGACTGGAACAGTCCTGCAGACCTTTATCAGAATTGTGACTTGATGGAGCACGAAGTGACACACGCCCTAATAAGCCTTCGAAAGAAGGGGGCCCTTAAGATCCTTGCACCGAAGAAAGAATGAAGAGTGACCGGTTATGAAAAACCGGGTAGAATGGGAGATAATTTCTAAAGAGGTTACATGAAATCACAGAAGCACAACCAGGGCGAGTTGAAAGAAATCACAGTCAAAATCGAGAGCAAAGTTGCAGAAGATCTTGAGCTCATGTCGAAGAACACAGGAATGCCGGTTGCTGACATCGTCGTCATCGCTCTCAAGCGGTTTCGCTCCTCCCACTTGGATTATCTGAAGCAAGTTCCCATGACGGAATAGTCAAAAGCCGTTTTTCTTTTGATGCGCACTTAACTGAATGCTTACCTTCGTCGCCACCGTACGAGACCTGTCTCACAAAGGCCTTGGGGTCGTCGATCATCCGGATGGGAGGACGTTCTTTGTCCGAGGAACCTGGCCCGGAGACGAAGCAGAATTTGAAATATCTTTAGCATCCCGAAAGTACGACGAGGCCAGGCTGGTTCGGTTGGTTGTGCCTTCGAAGGATCGAACTGAGGTTATTTGCGCGCACCGTGGTTACTTGCCGGGCCAATGCGGTGGCTGTCCCTGGATGTTGGCGGACTATCACTCGCAACTCCACTTCAAGCGCAAACGCCTGGTCCATGCACTCGAGAAACGGAGAGTTTCCTCGTCTGTGACCGTCCCGAATGTGATGCCGTCCCCGAAGGTGCTGGGCTACCGGAATAGGGTTCAGTTAAAGACTGACGGTAGTCGCCTGGGCTACGTTTCAGAGGGCTCCTCTGTCTTCGCGCCGGTCGACGACTGTGTCATCATGAACGAAACACTTCGGGGTCTCTTTCACGACCTTCGGAGTACGTTGCCAAGAGATGATTGGTCCCCAACCGGCGGGCATAGATGGTCTTTCTTAGACCTCGATGATGAATCAACTTTGGAGAAAATCGTCCTCAATAAGCGCAGGCCATTTCGCCAGGGCAACTCTGAGCAGAACGATGTCATGCGCCGATGGATTCGAGAGAAATTCAGCGCACTTCCTGCTCACTTCCCGGTCATTGACCTTTTCTGTGGATCCGGCAATTTCACCGAAGTTCTCTCAGAGCTTGGGTTTACCAATATCCTCGCCGTCGAAGTTCAGGGAACGGCCCTCGAAGCTTTGACCCAGGCGCGTTTCCCCGGAGTGCGCATCCTCCCTTTGGATATGACGAAGAAGGGTGTCTGGGCCACAATCGCTCGATCCCAGCCCCATGCCAAAGCACTCCTGTTGGACCCTCCGAGGGAGGGCCTTGAGAAGCGCCGAGGTCTGTTCAAGTACCTCGATAACCTCGAGGTCATCTATTACATCTCCTGCGAAATCGACACCTTCTCTCGAGACGCCGCCGATTTCCTCAAGCACGGGTGGCAGCTCCAGGAGGTCACCCCGATTGACCTCTTTCCGCACACTCCTCACGTAGAGGTGCTTAGCGTGTTTACGAGGCGATAGGTTAATCTCCGTTTTCTTGTCGACCCTCTAGGCAGCTTTTCCCTATCTCTGTCGATTTTATCGACAGCTGTTCACGCCTAAAACCGATCGGATCTCTAACGCCTAGAAATGAAGACTGAACTTGTGGCACTGCCCTTGCTTAAACGGAGGTACACACAGGGGATTTTTATGAATTTTGATCGAAATCAAGTTCGGAACATTTACGCGGCTCTTGGATTGTTCGTTGTTTTAATCGGCACCTACAATTCGGTGGTGATAAACTCCGAGTCTGGACTAAACGGAAAAGACATGGCGTTTGTTAAACGCCTCGATGAAGTTTACGGTGTCACGGTTCCTGGTCGTGAGGTCGCAGCCGCAGTTCACTGGCAGAAACTTCCTGGGCCCGCACCGGAAACCGTCGTCCCAGTAAAACCCATAGTGCAAACGATCTCAACGGTCGCGGCAGCGCCGAGTCCGGAGACCGTGAGTGCTCCTGAAACTCCTGCCGCAGCCGTTCAAGAAGAGCTCTCTCTTTCTTTGGTTGAAGTGATTAACCCAGCGAAATGGCAGAATGGTCTCCAAAGCACCCAGTTCACGGGTTCCCTCAGCGCGAACAACGGAATCATCGAAGAATTGGCCGTCGATTTACCGAACGGACTTGGACTATCGGTGTCTTTCTCCGAAATGACTGGAAACGTCTTCGAGTATGATCTCGATGGGGAAGTGTATTCAGGCATGATGTACCAGGTCGATCAAACAGCGTACATGGTCACGCTTACCAACGGTCCCCTAGAGGGGACCAGATTAAGGTTCTCTTCGCAGGCCCCAGTGGAGCAGCAGCAGGAGATCCAGGAGACTCTCGCCGAAAATAACAACGTCGATGTCGGTACCTTCGGTGATCAACCCGTCCAGAATGAACAGGTCGCGGTTGCGCCAGAAGTTGAAAACGGAGCTGTGCCTCAGGTGAAACAAGATGATCCTCAGGCCCAGGGATTTAACTTCGAGGGTGTTCAGTCCATGTAACTCCCCAGAGACAGGGTGCCAGTTACTTTAAAGAGATCATCTTCTCTTCGAGCCCCTGGGTGGAGTAGAAATCAACTTTCCCAATCATGAGCCTGATTCTGCTAAAAGGTAGGGGAAGCGTTGCTCGGTTCCAGCTTTTCTTAAAAACAAACTTCCAGTGGGGGTACCCCCTCACGGGAACAATTGGTCTCCGGGCCTTCTCCGAGACGGCCGTGATCCCCTCTTTAACTTTATAGATCGGTCCTCGAGGGCCATCGACCGCGATGGTCATCTTGTGGCCATCGATAACTTTCCGCATCCCCGCTAAGAGACCCGCCACTCCCCCACGATGGGACGATCCCCGGACTGTCTGGTACCCCATGTATTCTACTGCAGACGCGAGGATCTGACCGTCTTTGGAGTTGGAAATTAGAATGCAGATGTTCCGGTCAGCGAAGTACGGTAAACAGGTGAGGTCGTCCTGGTGAAAACACGCATAGATGAGATTGGTCTGGGGGTCGGGATCTCTCTTGGAGAGGTCGGCAAAGAACAGCTTCCGATCAGCTACGTCTTCGAAGAACAGTTCGTAACGATAGGTCGACGCGTAGCTTTTGTAGAGGAAGCCGGCCAAAAGGCCGGCCAGCTGTTGAAGTAACAAGCCTCTATTTTCCCAAGAGCTTCTTAAACTCTTCGGTCATGATCGGGACGATTTGGAAAAGGTCTCCGACGATGCCGTAGTCTGCTTTGGTGAAAATCGGAGCGTCCGGGTCAGAGTTGATGGCGACGATGACTTTGGATGTTCTCATGCCTGCCAAGTGCTGGATGGCCCCGGACACACCGCACGCGATGTAGAGGGATGGGGCCACGGTCTTCCCGGTTTGCCCCACTTGCATCGCATGGGGTGCGAAGCCGGAGTCAACCGCAGCTCGCGATGCTCCCACTGTGGCGCCGATGACGTCAGCAAGCTGGTCGAGGATCTGGAAGTTCTCGGCGTTCTTCATGGCACGGCCACCGGTGACGATGATGTTCGCCTCGGTGAGGTCGACCTTCGTCGAAGTTGCTTTGATGATCTCCTTGATCGTCGCGCGAATGTCCCCGGCGCTGACGGCCACGTCGGCAGCGCTGCCACTGCCGGCCGTTGGGTTCGGTGACATCCCAAGCGCATTCGGCCGCACAGAAATGAAGTGAGGCTTAGGTCCAGTGACCTCTACCTTCGCAAGGCATTTGCCGGCGAAGAGTGGGCGAGTCCCAGCGAAGACGCCGCCATCGAAGGTGAAGTTGACAACGTCCGAGGCAAGGCCCGCGTCGAACTTCGTTGCCAGCCGAGGAAGCATGTCTTTGCCCATGGAGGTCGCGCCCCCGAAGACGTAGTCGTAGTTCTTCGACTTGATGAACTCCGAGAGCGCATTGGCGTAGCCTTCCGGAGAATACTTCTCGAGGCCTGCTCCTTTGAGCTTATGTACGCTCTGGGCACCGTGCTTCGCGAGCTCTGCGACCTGACCCGCGTCGAGGTCTCCGAAGACCGCGACGTCCGCCGTTTGTCCATGCAGGCGACCAAGGATTTCTAGAGTGACGGGTTTAACGCGACCGTCGTGAACTTCAGTAAAGACTAATACGTTGGCCATGGTGATATCCTTTAGAATTAAATAATTTTCGCTTCTGTGCGTAGGAGACCTACTACCTGAGAAACCAGCTCGCGCTGCTTACCCGCGTCTGTGGCGTCGAACTTCTTCCCCGGTGGCTTTTCCGGTGGGAGTTTGAACTGAGAGTACTTGACCCTTCGGTCAGACTCGGAAACACCGACGTCAGCGAGTGAATACTGGGCCATCGGTTTTTTCTTCGCCTTCATGATGCCCGGAAGAGACGCGTACCGAGGAGTGTTCAGGCCTTTGTTACAGGCAAGCACGCACGGGGTGGCGAGCTCGTAGACCTCGAGAGCACCGCCCTCGACTTCTCGACGGACCTTGAGTGCAGATCCAGACAGTTCGAACCCAACGATGACGGAGACGGAGGGGAGATTGAGCATCTGGGCCAGGATCTGAGGCACCTGAAGAGCGTCGTCGTCGATCGCCTGCTTCCCGGCCAAAATGAGGTCCGGTGATTTACCGGTCTTTTGGATGGCGCCCTTCAGGGCCTTGGCGATGGAATACGAATCGAGATTGTCAGCGGCTTCGACCAGGGCCGCGTCGTCGGCCCCCATCGCCATCGCTGTTCTGAGCGCTTCGGTATCTTTCACGGAACCGACGCGCAGGACTGTGACGGTTGCTGCGGGGTTCAACTGCTTCACCAGCAGTGCTTGTTCGACGGCAAATTCGTCGTAGGGATTCATGATCCACTTGATCGAGGCGGTCTCGATGAAACTGCCATCGCCGGTCGGGGTGATCTTAGTTTCCGTATCGGGAACCTGTTTCACGCACACAAAAATATTCATAAATTCTCCTTTAAAGAAACGGGATTATTTGAGTAGTTCACGGGCCATGACGAGTCGTTGGATCTGCGACGTTCCTTCGTAGATCTGGATGAGCTTAGCGTCGCGCATGAGTTTTTCCACGGGGTATTCTTTGGAGTACCCATAGCCCCCATAAATTTGTACTGCATCCGTCGTAATTTGCATACAAGAGTCGGACGCAAAGGCCTTGGCGTAGGAGGCGATCTCCGTGTTGCGAATTCCCTGGTCACAGAGCCAGGCGGCCTTGTAGATCAGGAGCCTCGCGGCTTCTACTTTCATGCCCATCTCCGCGATCATGAACTGGATCGCCTGGTGCTTGGCAATCGGGACCCCGAACTGCGTGCGCTCTTTTGAGTACTGAACCGAGAGATCTAGGGCCCTCTGTGCTCCACCCAGAGCGGAGGATGCGACGAGTGGTCTCGAATGGTCCAGCGTACTCATGGCGATTCCCCAGCCGTCGCCGGGGTTCCCGAGCATGTTCTCTTT
The DNA here is from genome assembly GCA_027487515.1 of Pseudomonadota bacterium. GTDB lineage: Bacteria > Bdellovibrionota > Bacteriovoracia > Bacteriovoracales > Bacteriovoracaceae > Peredibacter. Next base: position 33,068 of record JAIYDL010000003.1, on the reverse strand, counting down.
AGGGACTCGAACCGAGTTGAACCGAACGGCCCTCGTGTCTGACGAGCGGTGGCCCATCTTGTCTTCTTTTTTACCCAGTTCCACGCCCGGAGATTTCGGATCAACGACGAGCGCCGAAATCCCCTTGTGCTTCAGGGTGGGGTCTATGGTTCCGTAGACGACGAAGAGGTCCGCGTACCCCGCGTTCGTGATCCACATCTTCTCTCCGGTCAGGAGCCAGTGATCTCCACCGTCTTTGATCTGGGTCCGGATCCCTCCGGCGTCCGAGCCGTTGCCGGGCTCGGTCAAACAGAAGGAGGCGATCCTGAACTCTTTGGTGAACGGTGTGAGAAAAGTTTTTTTCTGGGCCTCCGACCCCCCGATGACAATCGGAAGGAGGGCCAGGTCGTTGGCCATGAAGGAAGTGTTCATACCCATGCACCCGTAGGCGAGTGCCTCGGAAATGATCACACTATCCACGGAGGAAAAATCCGACCCGCCGAAGGCCGAAGGAATGCAGGTGTTGATGAGACCGAGTTCCCAGGCCTTTTGGAAAATCTCTCGCGGGAAGGTCCCTGCCTCATCGTATTCCTGGGCCCGGGGGAGCATCTCATTGCGAGCGAACTTAAGCGCTAACTCTCGAATCTCGTTCTGCTCTGGGGATAGAGAAAAGTCCATGTTTCATCCTTAGAATGAGATGTCCTCAGATACATTATCTGACGGGGAAGGCGTCTACGTCGAAGGTCTCAGGCATTGTAAAACATTTTTCGATTGTTTTAAAGAACGGCAGTTCTTTGAGGGGTCGGACCACGAAGCTGCGCTCCGACCACCTCGGGTGGGGAACGATGAGCTGAGGTGTCGAGAGCTCCGACAGTCCCCAGAAGATGATATCCAAGTCCAGAGTGCGAGGTCCCCGAGGGACGTCGCGGAAGCGTCCGAACTTTAGCTCGAGTTCTAGGAGCTCCCGCATGACTGTCTCCGGGTCCCGATCTGGGAGTTGAAACTCGAGTACCTGATTAAAAAAGTCCGGCTGATGGTCGTAGTCAACTGCTCGCGAGGAGTAGATCCGACTCTCGGCGATGAGGCCGTAGGTTTCGGCGAGGACGGTGCGCGCCTCTGAAAGAATTTCGAGGGACTCACCGAGGTTCGATCCGGTCGCGATGATCAGCGACATCAGCGACGCCGCTTTGCAAACTCGTCGAGGGACTTCTCGGTTTTAACTCCCGGGTAGTTTTCCAACAAGGAGGGGAGCGGAGGCGAGGTCGGTGCCACCGGGTCGCCTTTGACTCCGCAGCCTACGAACAGCAAGACCGCAAGAACTAAAAGCTTAGAATTCAATCGCGAATCCAACGTTGATGAGATCGGTTCCAATGTCTGCTTTTATGAACCAGCCCGGCACGAGCCGGCGTAAGGCCGTGACTCCAAACACAGGACCAGTTTTTTTGAGCTTGTCGACGGCGTCAAGTTCCTCTTCGTTAGTGAGCTGGTTGGCACCGGTCCCGGCGTCGGGGCTCGAAACGGTGAACGACTGGAAACCTACGTAGGGCATAAAAAATGTGTAGAGGGGTCCCTTGATGTTGAACTTAATCCGCGCCGTCAATCGGTTCACGAGTGTCTGACTGCTGTCCACAGGGAAGTTATCGAGGAGGGCCCTCCCGTAGAGGGCCTCGACGAAGTAATTATCTGCGAATTGGTAGGCCCAGGACAGCCCGAATTCGTTCGCACGGACCGCCCCGCCTTTGGACTTGATTTCCGCAGCATCGAAAAAGGATCCGGTGATGGCGACGACATTGTCTGGCTTAATGTGCCTGTTTTTATTTTCATCGAAGATCCCGACGTCGTCGTCTACCACTACGTCTCCGGTGTAGAGGTCATCTTCGGAACGGATCTTCGGCGCTGTCGCATCAGTCGCTTTTGGCTCAGGCTTCTTCGCAAAGCTGGCATCATCCCCCCGGACAACCTGCACTTCGAGGTTCCTCCGCAGACGCCCCCACTGGGCGAGGGAGTAAATTTTCAGAACCTTTATCCCCACCTGACCCTGATGAACTTTAGCGACCACGGCCCGGGCCGCGAGGTTATTTTCTAGCGCCAGTGAAATGAAATCGCCGGGGCTCAGCTGCTGGTTATTGTTCGTAAGGATAAAAATTTTCTTCGACCCGGAAATAATTTTTATTGTCTCAGTAAAGACGTTCTCCTGGGACCCTCCCGAGACGACATTGGCGTCATCCACAAGTGTCTGTGCGAATACAAAGTGAAAATGTACTGCCAGTAAAGCACTGACCAGGATCTTTAAACACGTCATTCAGTCTAGTTTAAGGAATTCGCGAGTTAACGTAAATCGACAGAAAAATTTATTAAATTGATTGATTGAGTCAAGATTTATAGAGAGATTCATACTACGCTTCCAAGATGCAAATTCAGGAGAATTCCATGTCCGAGCTGGCCTACCATCGCCTCACGAGTACGCCGAACCCAATGTTCGTGGTCGTCGCTGGGAACATTGGGAGTGGCAAGACCACGCTGACCAAAAAACTTTCAGAGAGACTGGGCTGGAAGCCTCACTTCGAATCGGTTCAGGATAACCCCTACCTTTCGGATTTTTACACTGACATGGCCCGCTGGGCCTTCCCGCTTCAGGTCTACTTTTTAAATCATCGATTCAATACCCATAGGACCATCGAGTCCCTCACTGCCAGCTCAATTCAGGACCGGTCAATCTACGAGGATGCCAACATTTTCGCTCGATCCCTGTTTGATCAGGGGAAGCTCGACGCCCGGGATTATCAGAATTACCGGAGTCTCTACGAATCCATGATCCAGTTCATCAGCCCACCCACGCTCATGATTTTTCTGCGGCGGTCTGTTCCAAAACTTCAGGCAAGGATTAAGCAACGGGGTCGGGACTACGAGCAGGCCATCCCCGTCAACTATCTCACGAGTCTAAATGACTACTACGATGATTGGTACGCCAACTATAGCCTCGGGAAATCTCTTATCGTGGATACGGACGAGCTCGACTTCCTCGACAACGAGGAGCACTTCGATCGGCTCGTGAAGCGCATCTGGGATTCAATTGACCAAAAGGATATGTTTTTCCACTTCTAGGGACAGCTTAGCAAAATTTTCCACCCTATAAATATGATGCAGATAGATTAAAATTAAGCTATCCGCATTCATACCACAGGGAGTGAAAATGAAGCTTGTACCATGGATGGTCTTACTTAGCTTGGGGATGACGGGCTGTTCCGGCTCCAAGTCCGCTCAGCGGGTTAATGAAGAGACCCCGCAGATTGAACTTTCTGATGCGGAAGACATAATGGAGCCGACGGAAACGGAGCAAGCTCCGACAGAAGCACCCGCCGAAGCTACGTTGGCGGAAGAGCCCACGGAAGAAATTCCGGAGGACGTGGTCGTTTCTAATTCGGAGCCGTTGGTCGAGGAATCAAGCCTCGAAAGCTCTTCGTCCACCGTGCCGACCGGACTCGGCGGCGGAAGTCGGACGTACAGCGTTCAGAAGAACGAAACTCTCATGATGATCGCCTTTAAGATCTACGGCGACTATGGGCGCTGGAAAGAACTCGCGAACATGAACAGTGGCGTCCTCAAAGGCAGCAGCACCGTTCGCGCGGGAACCAGCATCTCGTACAACGCTCCGGCGGAAGAATTTGTCTGGAACCCACAGGGGAACCCTTACCTCATTAAGACAGGAGACACGCTCGGGATCATCGCTAAGGATGTCTACGCGACTCCGAAGAAGTGGAAGCTCCTCTGGGAAAACAACCGTCCTCTCATCCGCGATCCGAACAAGATTTTCGCCGGTTTCACAATCTACTACCTAGAAAACGGTCGTGAAGTCGCTAGCAAAAAGTAACTCCTCCTACACCCAATCTTCTATGAGACCCTCGCCCGCTGCGAGGGTCTCATACTTAATCATCCTCTTCCTGGCCTTCTCCTGCGGGACACTCCGAATCCCAGGAACGAAAAAAAATCCTCAGATGTTCCGGGGCCGGGTCACCGGCGTGACGAACAAAGACTACTCGGACCAACTCGCCTCCCTGGGAAAGGCCTTCCTCTCGACCCCAGGAATAAAAGTTCTCACAACCCCGAACGCTGATCGCTACCTCCGAGAGCTGACGGCGGAGATCATTTCAAAGAATGAGATCTTCTTCAAAAACGTCCGGAGTGCGAGAGTCACGATCATCGATACCGAGGCTCCGCTTCACTTTTCGCTCCCCAAGGGCGAACTTTTCCTCTCACGTGGGTTGATCCAGAAGTACCTCAAGCACGAGAGCATGCTGGTCGGAATCCTTGCCTATGAGCTGGTGCGGACGGAGAATTCGTTGTACCCGAAGAAACTCATCATTCCGATCGGCTACCTCCCGCTCGAGCGGATGCTCGGTCTCTCGCGCCTCACGCTCGAGGAAAAGATTGAGACAGACAAGTGGGCACACTACCTTACGGTCCGGAGTGGGTACGGCGGTGAGTACTACCTTTCCTGGCTCCAGACCCAAAACCGAAACACGGCCGACTTCATCCTGCAGGTGGGAGACGTCAACCTCATCAACCGCGAGGAATCGCTGTTTAAGGCTTTCCTAATTAAGAATTATACGGACAATGAAGTGGTGGGCAAAAAGAACTCGAGCAAGCAGTTCTACGCCTTCCTCAATAGCATCAGGGACCAGGGCCTATGAAACCAGAGCAAACCGAGCGCTTCTTCATCGAAGAGCTTTTCAACAAGACCCAAGAGAAAGAGATCCTAAAAAATGAGAAACTCGTAGAGATCGACAAGCTCACGGGCGACGCTTCAACCCGACGCTACTACCGGATCTTCACCGATCGCAAGAGCTACGTGGTCGGGCTCGATAATCCCTTCGACGAGGCACCGGAGAAGCACCCGTTCCTTTCTGTGCAGCAGTTCTTTTTGGAAAACCGCGTTCGCGTCCCGGAGATCATCGACAGCAACCTCTCCCGAGGGTATTCGCTCCAAGAGGACCTTGGAGACGAGACGCTGCTGCTCCACCTCAGCACGCTCACCTCCAGCGGCGAGGAGTACCGGATCTACAAAACGGTCGTCGATCAACTGCTCGAGCTCCACCGGATCCCGAGAACCGCCGTGCAGAACCCGCACCTCTTTCAGCTCCGGTTCGACCACCAGAAGTACATGGACGAGACTCGGTTCACCTTCAAGTATTTCCTTAATTTTTTTAACCGAAACCTCGACGATGGTCTTCTCAATGAGCTCGAGGCACTGTTCGATCCGGTCATGCGCCGCCTCTCGGAGGAGAAGATGGTCATCACGCACCGGGATTTTCATTCGAGAAACCTGATGGTCAAAGATGGGGCCTATATCTTCATCGACTTCCAAGACGCTCGGTGGGGGATCCCACAGTACGACCTCGTCTCCCTCTTGGAGGACTGCTACTACAATCTCAAAGAAGAAAACCGAGAGGCGCTCAAGCGGTATTACTACGACAACCTTGACCCGTCGATCCACGGCCAGCGGTCTTTTGAGCATTTCTTAGAGCTCTACGATGACATGCTGATCCAGAGAGTCTTTAAAGCGGTGGGAAGTTTTTGCTACATCTACAACTGGAGAAAGGACGACCGGTACCTAAAGTACATCGGCTTCGCCATGGAAAAAATCCGTCGCGTGATGATGGATAAACCTCGCTACAATGAGCTGAAGCGGAAGCTCTTCATGCACTACTATGCGAATTGATCACTGCCTCATCCTCGCCGCCGGCTTCGGAACAAGAATGGGTCCCATCGGACAGAAGCTCCCGAAGGTTCTCTGGCCTGTGTTCGAGAAGGGCCTCCTCGAGCTTCAGGTCGCCTACGCGCGAAGCCTCGGGATCCAGCACATCTACATAAACCTCCATCACATGGGGTCCGAGATCGAGGCGTACTGTAAGGATAGGCCCGAGTTCGCTGACGTGCATCTTCTCTGGGAAGCCCCGGAGATCCTCGACATCGGAGGCGCCGTCCACAATCTTGCTTCTCAACCAAAGGTTCGCTACCGCGGGAAACTCCTGGTCTTGAATGCGGATCAGTTTTTCTACCTTAAAAAAGAGGATCTCTTTCGGATCCTTGGCCCCTTTGAGAAAAGTCCTGCGGCACTTTTTTCCTACTGGGTGAACACCTCTCTGGGGTACAACGCGCTCGAGGTCTCGAGTGAACGGTTGGTCACAGGGATCGTAAAGAATGGGGAGCTCCCGGCCAACGCGAGAGTCGAGACCTACACAGGCATCGCGTACGTCGACCTCGCCCAGCTCCAAGAGACCCCCGGTCCCAGTAAGTTCTTTGATTCGGTTTGTCCTTTCAAGGAAAAGAAAATCCCAGCGATTCTCCTAGAGAACATCGACTACTGGGACTTCGGTACGGTACGCCGGTACTGGGAAACATGTTTCGCAATCCTCAAGACTTACCGAGCACAGTCGACGCACCCGTTCCTTCGCTTCCTCGTGCAGGAGAAGGCACTCAAAACCTGGAAAATCGATCTCTCCAAGCTGAGCTACCACTCGGCCAGTGCCGGAGTCATCAACCTCTCGCCGATGCCCGAGGTCCGGGATCTCGGGTCAGCAATTATTATAGCGGGAGACAAGGCCGTTCCGAAGAAAGGGCGCTGGGTCTGGTGGCATGACGTCGCCGACGAAGTTAGCGAGCTCGGACTTCTTTGATGCAGTCAACGGGACACACCTCTACGCAAAGGCCGCAGAGAGTGCACGCCCAGGGATCGATCAGGTAGGTCTGCCCATCGGTGACGACGGCGCTCTCCGGACAAATGAGTCGGCAGCTATCGCAGGAAACGCACGTCGACGAGATTTCAAAGACAACTTCATTCATTGTGGTATTATAGGACAATTCAGCCATGGAACAATTGAAAGTCAAAAAGAAAGATACGATCATTCTCAACGTGGTTCTCTACCTCGGGCTCACGTTTTTCTTTCTTTACCTCCAGCACGCGTACCGGCATCACCTCTCGCCGTTTTCCCTCGTCTACGCACGGAAGGGCCTCGAGCTTTTTTGGTCCGTCGCCCTCACCCTCGCTGTCACAAGTCTTCTGATCTGGAAGCATCACCGGTTCGCGCTTCGGTTCTATCAACTTTCAATTTTCCTTGTCGGTTTCAAGGTCGTCGAAGGACTCTTCATCGAGTTCAACAAGATCATCGTCATTGCCACCTTCTTCTACGCGGTCATTTCCTACTTCCTTTATCAACTACTTCGCCACTACCTCGACCTCGCCAGCGTCAATCCGAACTACGATTCCACGGATCTCTTCAAGCCCCTCCTGCGGGACATCCGGTGCCGAATCTCTGCCGGCGATCAGATCGTGAATGGAACACTCTCTAATTGGGACGATGAAGGGTGCTTCATCCAGGTCGATCTGCCGACGGCGCTTCCGGAGTCTGTGGATGTCACTGTTTTCTTCCGGGACAGAGAGTTTTCTCAACACGGGGAACTAGTTGCCTCTACTCCTGATTCGACCGGGATTGGGATAAGATTTGAAAAAACCGTAAAGGACTTAAACGTTTTTAATTGGTCGGAGTTCATGGAGATCGTGGATGAACTCGGCTTCGAACCGAAAAGGCTTAGATGAGAAACTTCGCTCTCCTTCTGATGGCCCTCGTTGCCGGCGCTTGCTTTCAAGATAACCTGAGTCCCGAGGCCGCTCTCAAGTCCTTCGTCGAGTCCCGAATCGGAACCGTCGTCACGAGGGATTTCGTCCTGGAACGAGTCACGGGAAAAATGCGCCAGAGCCTTGAGAACATCAGTGAAGAAGAGTTCGGAAAGTTCGCAGACTTGCGCGACGTGAAGAAAGAAAGTTTCAAGATCCTCTCGAGCTCCTGTCAGTTAAAAACCTGCTTCCTGACCTATTCGATTTCCTATCTCACAACCAAGAAAGAGAAGGCTGCCTTTACGTCCGAAGTGAAAAAAATTGCGGAACTCGTGAACGAGGACGGGAAATGGTTGATCGCCGACGTCAGCAACATCAAAACGTACCACGATTCCTTGGAACCGATTAACCCCTTAGAATAAAGTCCCTTTTGATTTCGCCGATAAGGATTCTGGAGGCACCATGGCCGAAACAGACTTCTTATCATTCCTCGTCGACGAAACCCTGAAACTGCACAAGAACGGCGGGGACAACCTCTCGAGTTTAGAGCTCAAGCTCACTGACTATGGACTTTCCTTTCTCAAAGGTGAGTTCATCCCACAGACCCAGATGCTGCGGTTTCGGTCCCCCTTCGGAATCCTCGACATCCCTGTGAACTGGTCGATTTTCGATGCCCAGTCTTCGGACCATGTGGTGACTCCGAAGAATGACACTGACTATCTTCTCGAGGTCCTTCGGAAGGCTTGGTTCTCAACCCTTGATCAAATCCTTGTCACTCACGCCGACGGTTTTTGTTACATCGTCGGGCTCCGCGCAGGTGAAGAGTACTACCTACACGACGTTCTCAATCCTCAAGAGCTGCTAAGGGCCGCCTAGGAAACAAAAAACCCTCCGGACCGGAGGGTTTTTTAATCTCGAAATTTCTTCGTTTCAGGCTAGAGTGCCACGTAGTACTGCTTGAGCATCGCCGCATCAACCTCAAGGTTGGGTGAGTTACAGATGACGTAACCACGGCAGTCCATGTCTTTCAGCGCCTTCATGAGTTCTTTCCAGTTAAACTTTGATTTCTCTAGGTTCAGGTGCTTCAGATCTCCTTTAGAGTTTGAGCTGATCCCCGAGATGTGAATGTGCATCTCCTTGAGAGCATTTGGGCCGAGTTCACTTTTGAGCGTCTCGAGTGTTTCGCAGAAGCCCTTGTAGTCGTTCACGGAGCCCGTGCGAGCGTAGAGGTGTGAAAAATCCATGCACGGCTTGCAACTCGCGACAGACTTGGACAGTGAGATGAGCTCTTCGAGAGAGCCAAACTGGGAAGTCTTTCCGGTCAGCTCGGGCCGAAGCTCGATTTCAATGTCCAACCGAGAGAGGCGCTCCTCGATGACGTTGAGAGATTTCTCAACCAGGTCAAAGACGTCATACGGAGAGTCTTTCATGTAGAAAGCTGCGTGGAAGGTCATTGATTCCGCTCCGCAGAGGTCAGAGATCTTCGCGGTTTGGATGATTCTCTCGACGGAGGAGTCGATCTTGTCTTGTTCCCTGGCGTTGAGATTAATGTAGTAAGGACCGTGAGAGGTGAGAGGAACACCCAGTTCGTAAGAAACCTTTCGAAGAGCGGAGGAAACTTCCTCTTTCATCCGAACGCCGTGGGCGAACTCGAGCTGCATGCAATCCAAACTCAGCTCATGGATGCGCTTGACTCCCTCCACCGGGTTATTTTTTTTGGCAGTACTGTTCGGCACACCTGCTGTTCCAAACAATAAACGATCAAAGGCCATTAGTTACTCCTTAGCGGAACACGTAAATCAAAAAATTCTATCAACCCAATCGTCTCTTCTCTTAAGACATGACTGGCACCCTTCTCCAAGGTGCAGCCGATCCCGGAGTAGATCAAGGTCTACACTGGTTTCACAAAGTTCACGAATGTCGGCCACGCTTACGCAGAAGCATTCACAAACAAGAAAATGATCATCTAATGTGGTGTCGCTTTGAGGGATGAGCTCGTCGACGGAATCAATCAGACGAAAAATTTCCTTATCCATGTCATACTCTTTTGGCGCGGCGCGAATCAACAACCTTTCATTCTTAAAAAAGAGTTGCTGGCTTATAGCTCCGAGCGGGATCAAAGTCTAATTCAAAGACTTAAGGTTGTAATAAAGTAATGCAAATAAAAAATAAGCGGTGGTAAAATAACATAACTTCTTAAAAAATTTGGTTTTATTGGCATGAGAGCAGCGCTTATTTTACTCGTTTCACTGATTCTTTTCGGGCTATTCCTTTGGGTGACCTTAAGCGGCGCGTTACTTTTCGTTGGGGCCCTGTTTTGGCTTCTGCTTGTTGTTATTGCCATTGGTCATCAGGACTCGATCCTCCTCTTCCTACTTGGCGCCCGCGAGATTCGGTCTGGGGATGAGAAGGTTCTTTATGAGGCGGCTTCTCACGAAGCCTACAAGCTCGCAGTCCCTCAACCCAAGCTTTACTTCTACAATGGCTCATTGGAGAGGGTATTTGTGTTCCAGTCCTTCCAAAGCGTGAGTATTGTCGTGGGGAAAAGCTTTCTCGAGAGCGCTGCAGCCGAAGAGCTACAGGCGGTGTGCTTTGAACTTTTACTTCAGGTTAGGATGGGAATCGCTCCTAAGCGCACGAAATTACTATTTTTCCTGGGGTCCTCCTCTTGGTTAATTCATTCCTTCTTCGGTTTGGCGACGAATCTTCTGCCGTTTAAGGAAGTTCGGAAGGCTTCCCGTTGGTTTTTAAACTTTTTAATGTTCCCCACCATGGAGTTTCTTTACCGACTAGTGCTCGGGGATGGCTACTTCCGTCGCCTCGCGGAGTCCCTCCGCCAATTTCCGCGAGAGGAAGAGCTTCTGGCCCGCGTCGGGTTGCGGCTCCGCAAACCCCTCTCGTACTATTCTCTTCCGTCGCGGAAGCTCCTCGAGCTTCAGGCAGCGGGCAAAAGCCGGCACTACCAGGGCATCCTAGGCCTGGAGTTTCTCCCCCACGAATGGGACTATCTTTTCCGCGAGGATTTGAACCGTGCTGACTAAGATCCGGCAGATCGAGTTCAGTAAATTTGCTCCACTCCTTGTAACCCTGGCCTTCATTCTTATTCTCATCCAGTACTCGTTCCACCCACTGGAATCGATCTTCTATGATTTCTGGATCAAAACGGACATCGCGGCCAAGAACTTTCAGTCGCCCGTGGTGCTCGTTTCCCTCGACGAGGAGAGCGATCAGTTCCTGGGTGAAACGTACCCCTACACTTACGCCTCCCACACGCGACTCATGGACCGTCTGGTCGCCGACCAACCGGCGCTCGTGAACTATTTTGTGTCTCTCCTGGAGCCGGATTCTGAAGTTGAGGCGCGCTACCAAACCGAGTTCCATGAAGCGATAAAAACGTTCTCTCCGGCGGGGGATCGGTTTAAGTTCGGCACGGAGATTGACAACCTCGGGGAGCTGATTCCGCCAGAAACTCTGCGAGACGTCGGCTACTACCTAGGCCAGCTCTACAAGGACCAGTTGGTCTTTTCTAAAGATGAGGTTGTTCGACGTGCCATCTTAAACATTTCCGGAGAAGACTCTCTTCACTTGTGGACCGCCAAGCGCTACCGGGAGCTTCAGGGCCTCCCAGCTCTGGATGCCACGGCCTATAAAGGCGCCTACTACAATTCCGAGGCAGATGCGAACTTCGCCCTGTTTAAATACTCTGGAAACCCGGCGAGCACTCGGATCCCTTCGATCCCCTTCCACCGCGTCGTCGTGGGGAATTTCCCCAAAGGCTACTTCAAAGATAAGATCGTGTTGGTTGGCTCGTCGTATCTTTCCAACTCGAGTGATTTCATTCAGACACCCTTCGAAAAAGAGTCGAACCGAACCCCGAAGCTAGCGGTCCATGCCGATGTGATTGAGGCCCTGGTCGGAGAGAAGACGATCTATGACATCGACGACCTTATCACCCAGGTCGCAGCCGTGTTCCTGGCGATCCTTCTCTCCTTTGTGATTTCTCGCGTTCAGCCCGTTAAGGGCCTCATGATCACGATTCTTCTGATCCTGGGAATCCTATTGACCAGCTACCTTGCGTTTGTCACTTTTGGGTGGTGGATCAAGCTCTCGCATCTCGTGCTCTCGATCTTCGTCGTGTACTACATCTGGGTGCCGTTCCGAGCGATCGAGGAGTACCAGACTCGGTACGCGATTCAGGAGGAGACCAAGCTCCTGAAGCAGGTCGATAACCTCAAGCAGAACTTCATCTCTCTCATGAGCCATGACCTCAAGACTCCGGTCGCGAAGATCGCCGGGATCGCCGACATTCTCAAGATAAAATTTCCCAACACCACAGAGCAGGCGGAGCTGATCGATAACGTCGTGAGCTCGACGAAGGAACTCAACAACTTCATTAACTCCATCCTGGACCTGACGAAGATCGAGTCGCAGAATCTCACGCTCCGGAAAGAGTCGAAGGACGTGAACAAGATCATCGAGGGGATCATTGAAAAACTTGAGTTCGAGGCCAGCGCAAAGGAGATGCGGATCGAGGCAGACCTCTCGCCGCTCTACCCGATCCAGATCGATACCGTGCTCATGAACCGGGTGATCTCGAACCTGATCGAAAATGCCATCAAGTATGCGGGCCGGGGCAAGACGATTGCGGTCCGGACCTGGGACGAGCCAGACTGGGTCTACGTCGAAGTCCGGGATGATGGGGTTGGCGTTGGTCCGGACGATCTCTTGCATATTTTTGATAAATTCTATCGGGTGAAGAATGATAGTACCCACTCGATAAAAGGCTCTGGTCTTGGTCTTTATCTGGTAAAATACTTCATCGAGCTGCACAATGGGGTAATTACCGCCTCGTCTCAACTCGGAGTCGGAACCTCGTTTATAATCAAGCTCAAGAACGAATAGGAGATGCGCATGCATAAGGTATTGGTCGTCGACGATGATAAGGTTCTGCAACAGAATGTCCGCCAGGCCCTTGAGTACCACCATTTTGTAGTCGACGTCGCCGACAACGGGCGCGAGGCCGTGAACAAGGTCTACGGCCAGAAGTACGACCTCGTCGTGATGGACGTGAACATGCCGGAGATGGATGGCATCCAGGCCCTCGCCGAAATCAAGAAGCACGATCCGTCCGTGATCGTTCTGATCCTCACGGCCTATTCCAACGTCACGGACGCCGTCAAGGCCGTGAAAGAAGGGGCCTACAACTACCTCGAAAAACCGATCAGCTCCGAGAACCTCGTCGCCCTCATCAAGCGCGCCCTCAAGGCCCGGTCCATGGTCGAGACCGTGGGCTTCTCATCCCCGACACTCTCCATCGGAGACACGGGAAAATCGAACGATAAGTTCGTCGGTGAATCGAACGCGATGAAGAAGGTCTTCGACGTGATCTCGAAGCTCGCGAAGGTGAACACTCCGGTGCTCATCCGCGGTGAATCCGGAACCGGCAAGGAGCTCGTCGCGAAAGCGATCCACTATAACTCCCCTCGGAAAGATGAGAAATTCGTCACCATCAACTGCGGTGCGATTTCCGAGAACCTCATCGAGTCGGAACTCTTCGGCCACGAGAAAGGCGCCTTCACGGGTGCGGACCAGCGGAAAATTGGGAAGTTCCAGTTCGCCGAGGGAGGGACCATCTTCCTCGACGAGATCGGAGACATTTCCGGTGGCATGCAGGTAAAACTCCTCCGAGTCCTGCAGGAAAAAACCTTCATGCCGGTAGGGTCGAACCGGGAGATCAAAGTCGATGTCCGGATCATCGCTGCCTCTCACAAACCGTTCGAAGAAATGATCAAAGAGGGGACCTTCCGGGAAGACCTTTTCTACCGGTTAAATGTTCTCCCGGTGTACCTGCCACCACTCCGGGAGCGGAAGTCTGATATTCCGCACCTCGTGAACCACTACATTTCGTACTTTAACAACGTGCACAGCCTGCAGGTCAAAGGCTGTGAGCCATCGGCGATGGAGGTGCTTTCGAATTACTTCTGGCCCGGAAACATCCGTGAGCTCCGGAACATCATCGAGCACTGCTTCATCATGGAATCCTCCGACATGATCCATGTGAACTCCCTGCCGTCTATCGTGTTCAAAGACCAGAAGAAGATCGAGGTGAAGGATACCCACGCTGAGGAAAGCGTCATCGACATCGAAGACATTCAAAACTCCGTTCTCGCGGACCATTCCCCGGCACCGAAGTCGGGGAGTGACGTCCACTTTTCGTTCGGCGCGAAAGTCGGAGAAGGCGGGAAGCTCGATTTTGCAGTTGCCAAAGACCTGTTCGAAAGAGAGTTTATTGTGCAAGCGCTTAAGCTCAACAAGGGCCGCATAAACCAGACCGCGCTGAACGCGAACATTCCGAAAAAGACCCTGCTTCGGAAGATAGAGAAGTACGAAATCATTCCTAAGGACTACTACTAAATGGCACGCTTTTGGTCCCTCTCGTTGATGATGGCAACTTTGATCATCGTGGATCAGCTCTCGAAAGGGGCGATCCAGAGTAGCCTCTACTACGGGCAGACGATTCCAGTCATCAAGGGGTTTTTCAGCATCGCCTATGTGAAGAATACCGGGGCTGCCTTCGGGCTGGGGGCCGGTGGACCGGAGTGGTTCCGGCAAATTTTTTTTCTGGGACTTCCGGTGATTTTTTGTGGGTGGATTTTTTGGCTCTTAGTTAAAACCCTAAAGGGTCCTTTCTATCTATCCCTGGCCTACGCCTTGATCATCGCCGGTGCAGTCGGTAATTTGATCGATCGGTTCAGCCTCGGTTACGTCGTCGATTTCCTGATGTTCTATTGGAAGGAGGAGGAGAACCACTTCCCGGCCTTCAACGTGGCCGATAGCTGTATTTCCATCGCCGCGGGCCTTCTGATCATCGACTTCTTCCTCCAGGCAAAGGCGAAGAAGACTTCGGAGAATCATGCATCCGATCCTTTATCAAAGTCCTGAGCTCACACTCTATGCGTACCCGCTCCTCATGGGCCTGGGCTGGGGAGTAGCCTACCAAGTTTTTTTTGCTTACTTAGATCAGGGCCTTCCACGGTGGAAGGGCCAGCTGATCTTCTGGGGCATTTTCTTAAGCGCTTGGGTTGGTGCCAAGGCCCTGTTTACTCTCACGACCCCTGGGGCCACTCAGCTCCTGACTGCCGCTTCCTTTTGGACCGGTGGGGGCTTCGTTTTCTACGGGGGATTCCTGGCCGCCTTGGTCTTTCTCGGGATCCTGTGCGGGATTGATCGAAGCATCGGCTTCTTAAAGCTCTGGGCCGTTCTTCCGGCCCTCTCCTTCGGGCACGGCATCGGTCGCATCGGTTGCTTTCTCGCCGGTTGCTGTTACGGCAAAGAAACCAATTTTCCCTGGGCCGTGCACATGCACGGGGCCAACCGACACCCAACCCAAATGATCGAGGCGATCATCTTGATCGCCCTCGGGGCGTACCTTGTGAGTTCTCGGAAGCCGAGGAAGCAACTCTTCGTAATCTATTTGATAGCTTACGGTACCCTGAGACTGGTTCTTGAGAGTCTTCGAGGGGATCTGATCCGAGGCTTCTGGGGACCTCTCACCCCCGCCCAGTGGATCTCATGCGCTCTCATCAGCACAGGGACCTTTTTCTGCTTTAAGTTGTGGAAAGAAAAAGGATCCATCTAAGCCGACCACGCAAGTCAAGTTTTCCTGAAACTATGCCGAAAGGTATCTAAGTTTTAATCAGGAGCTTGAACTTGGACTTACCTATTGAGCAGCCACGAATCCTCCGTCACCGCAGCCACTACAAACTGTACATCCTAGGCTTCGCCATTTTTTCAGTGCTACTGATCGCGTTCTGGGGGCTCCGCTTTCATGCGGACGGTCTTCGGCACTCCTTCACCAATAGCTCGGGAGACCTTCTTTTTACCGGGCTCTATTTTCTAGTCTCCGGTAGCTTCTATTTTTTTTGGCTCAGGTTCCGGCTGAAAAAATCTATCCAAGTCTTCCCCGATCACCTCCTTATTCACGGCAAAACCAAAGACGTTGTGAAGTTTGCTGACATCGAGAGCGTCAGCATCGTCTGCTGGTCGATCTTCTATGTCATGCTCAAGGATGGCACGAAGCACTTCTTTAGCTCGAGCTTCGAGCGAGCTGACTACGTCTGGGAAGGGATAAATCGGGCACGACCGGATCTGATCCCGCAGGCACAATTCGAACCGTATCGTCTTAGGTTGGTTCAGTATGACCATCACCAGAAGCGGAAGGAATGGTTCTTCAAGCACAAGATGATCGACTTCTTTAACTGGTTTGCGTTTCCCGTGATCTTCATCGCGATCGCCTACCTCTTCCAGTCTCAAGCCGTCCAGATCCATAGTTCGGGGCCCTACTTCTTCCGGCTTCTCATGTTTGCTCTCCTGATCCTTCTGGTTACGGCTTTCACGTACTCCATCGTCCTTAAAAAACTCGTGTTCGACCGGACTATTACGTCCAAGCTCGAGCACTCGGAGCTGAAGGTCCGGGACCTCGAGTTCGAGGGAATGGTGCTTCAGCGCTCGAAGGTCTTCCAGTTGTTCACGGCGATCCTCATCTTTTCGGTTGTGGTGAAGTTCGATCTCAACCTGTATTCCTTGAGCAGGATCAAAGAAGATGTGGCAAGCTTCAAGCTCAAACGTGGGCACACGATTCTCATCGACAACCGGTACAACTGTATTTCCTGCCGCTTTAAACTTACGGATGGGGACTTCGTCGTCTTCGGGCGTGGCACAATCGGGCAGGTCCTTGCGGTCGAAGGGGACATGGTGGCCCAGGTGAGCCAGGACCGCCGGGGCCGAATGATCGCCTCGGAAAACGTTCAAGAAGTTCCTCGGGGACACGTGGCGATCAAGGTCGCCAACGGTCAAGACGTCGTCTTGGTTAAAATAGAAGAGCTTATCGGTAAAATACAAAACTGATGCGAAAATTTCCGAACCCTATAGAATGAGAGGAGTTTCAATTCTTCTCACTCTATAGGAGCGTTACATGAAGTTTGCTCAGTTGATTTTACTCATCCTTGCTTTTCTCATCATCCCCCCAGTGAACGCGGGTGTTCTGATCGAGCCGGTCGTCGGTTACTCCCTTTTGAAACTCGACGGTGATAACAGCGGCAACGGCGGTGGCGGCTCTGTCGGTGGTCGCTTAGGGTACCAAAACCTCGGGTTCCAGCTCGGCGTTGACTACCTTCGAAGTACCTATGGAATCGACAACGATGACTATAAGTCTGACTTTGCGATGAGTGAGTTTGCAGGGTTCGTTGGATTCGAATTCCCCATCCTTCTCCGTGTCTACGCGGGCTATATCTTTCAAGCAACGGCCGGTACGAAGTACCGCGGCGACCTCGGCATCGGTCAGGGGACCCAAACTTATGACATGGAGTTCGACAAAGGTACGGGCACGAAACTCGGGATCGGCTTCACCGGATTGCCGTTCGTCGATCTGAACCTCGAGTACCGGAAGGGTAAGCTCACAGATGGGAAGCTCGGAAGCTACGACCTAGATGACCTCGACTATTCCGCCTTCATGTTCAGCGCGTCTCTGCCATTCGTTCTCTAAGCTTTTTTGTCATTGAGGAAAGGCTCCGGACGGAGCCTTTCTAGTTACCCGGCAGCGTCTTTCTTGAGCTTTTCAACTTCATCCATTCCAACGTAAAGACCAGACGCCAGAGTCTCATTCCCCCAGGCCACGAACGCGTCGTCATGTTGGTACATGGTGATGGTCTCCCACGGGCAATCCTGCGAACAGTTCTGGCATCCGATGCAGCGGGCGAGGTCGATCTCGACCATTTGTTGATAGCTCGGATTCTTAGGGTCAGGGCCCGGGACAAGCTCGATCGAATCGACTGGACAGCCCGCAATACAGACCTCACAACCTGTGCAGCCAGACTGGTGAACCACTGCGAGAAGTTTCGGGGGTTTCTTCCCTTTTCTCGAAGGTTTAAACCTCGCTGTATGGAACGGATTTTCTACTTTTATTTCAGAACTCATAAGAGTATTCCTTATATTTTCGTGACCCCATTATACACTTCGGGCCATAAGCTATAAAGCATTTCCTTATAGAATTCGGCTAGCTATACTGGGTCGATAAACCATAAAAATAAATATATTATGTTTATCCAGGGACTACGTCAATGACCATGAGAAAACTGAGATTTGTAACTGCCGCTAGCCTATTTGACGGGCACGATGCCTCGATCAATATCATGCGCCGTCTACTTCAATCTAAGGGCGTTGAGGTTATTCACCTGGGCCATAACCGCTCCGCTCTCGAAGTGGTGGAGGCGGCACTGGCCGAAGATGCCCACGCGATCGCCCTGAGCTCTTACCAGGGCGGCCACATGGAGTATTTCACCTACGTCCGCGAACTCCTCAACCAGAGCGGCGGACATTCGGTCCGGATCTTCGGGGGCGGCGGGGGCGTCATCACGCCTCCGGAAATCGAGGTGCTGCACCAACGTGGGATCACTCGGATCTACCATCCCAATGACGGAATGTCCCTCGGGCTCAATGGGATCATCGATGACATGATCAATCGCTGTGACTACTCCACGATCGACGGAGTCAACTTCTCCAAGCTCTCAGAGAAGAAGCCCCTGACTTCCTACGAAATGGCGAAGGTCATCACCTTCATCGAAAATCGCCGGGAATTTCCCTTCCCCGTTTCTGCGAAGGCCGTCCCGGTGCTCGGGATCACAGGGACCGGCGGCGCTGGAAAATCATCCCTCATCGACGAGCTTCTTCTTCGGTTCCATCGCTACTACCCACAGAAGCGCGTGGCCCTCGTCTCCGTCGACCCGACCAAGAAGAAGAATCAAGGAGCTCTCCTCGGCGATCGGATTCGTCTCGGCTCTGCGATCTATCCAAACTTCTACGTCAGGTCCCTCGCGACCCGGGATTCGGCGAACGAACTCTCGCCGGAGATTAAAAAGGTCGTCGAGTTTCTCAAGGCCCAGGATTTTGATCTCGTTCTTGTGGAGACCTCTGGGATCGGTCAGGCCTCGGATGAGATCACGAAGGTCGCCAACAAGACACTCTACGTGATGACTCCCGAGTACGGCGCCTCGACCCAACTCGAGAAGATCGAGATGCTCGAAGTCGCAGATTTCATCGCCGTCAATAAGTTCGAGAAGCCCCGCTCCGAGGACGCCCTCCGGGACGTCCGAAAACAGTACCGGAGGAACCGGAACCTCTTCGCAAACCACCCTGGTTCACCGGCCGATGGCGAGCTTCCGATCTACGGAACGATGGCATCGAAGTTCAATGACGTCGGAGTGAACGCGCTCTTTAAAGACCTGATCACGGCCGTCGCCTTCGCCGACAACGCCGACCTCGGGAAGATCCCCTCGGATCGAGCACCGGAGAAAAAGCCCTCTGTGATCCCCGCGTCTCAGATTAACTATCTCCGGGACATCTCCGACACCGTTAAAAAGTATAACCGGAACGCGCGCGAGGCGGTCGAAAAGCTCCGCCGGTTTGAAGTGCTCGAAGGGGCTTCGGCCCTCGTCCCTGATTCTCGGGACCTCCTGGCCATGGCGGCACGTCTAAAAAGTGAACTCGCCATTGAGCTCGCGGAGGTCCAGCAGTACGACCAAGTCATTGACCAGTACACTCGCGGTGAGTACACCTATGTGGTCCGCGGGAAAGACATCAAAACAACGACGAAGTACACTTCTCTCTCTCAGCAACTGGTTTCCAAGGTCGGCTTCCCCCGGTTTCACTATGCCTCGGATAAGCTGCAGTTCATCCGGGCCCAGAACCTTCCGGGGTTCTATCCCTATGCCGCGGGTGTCTTCCCGTTCAAACGGGCGGACGAGGATCCGAAGCGCCAGTTCGCCGGGGAGGGGGGGCCTAAGCGCACCAATGCTCGGTTTCACTACCTCTCAAAAAATGACACCGCCAAGCGCCTTTCGACCGCCTTCGACTCAGTGACCCTCTACGGAGAAGACCCAGATACCCGTCCTGACATCTACGGGAAAGTGGGTGAGTCCGGCGTCTCCATCTGTACCCTCGATGACATGATGGACCTCTACCACGGGTTCGACTTAACATCTCCCTCAACCTCAGTCTCCATGACCATCAATGGCCCCGCACCGATCATCCTCGCCATGTTCATGAACACCGCGATTAATCGGACCCTGCCGGAGACCGAGCGGGAGGTCCGCGAGAAGACCGTCGAGGTCATGCGCCAGGTGCGCGGCACCGTCCAGGCCGACATCCTCAAGGAAGATCAGGCCCAGAACACCTGCATTTTCTCGCTGGAGTTTGCGCTCAAAATGATGGGGGACGTTCAGGAGTTTTTCTGTAAGCACAAGATCAAGAACTACTACACCGTTTCGATCTCTGGGTATCACATCGCGGAGGCCGGGGCGAACCCGATCACTCAGCTCGCGCTCACGCTCTCGAACGGCTTCACCTTCGTTGAGTACTACCTCAGCCGAGGCATGCACATCGACGACTTCTGTGAGAACCTCTCGTTCTTCTTCTCCAATGGTCTTGACCCGGAGTACACGGTCCTGGGCCGCGTCGCGAGGAAACTGTGGGCCGTGGCCATGAAGGAAAAGTACGGCGCTTCAGAGAAGTCGCAGAAGCTTAAGTACCACATTCAGACTTCCGGTCGCTCGCTCCACGCTCAGGAAATCGACTTCAACGACATCCGGACGACCCTCCAGGCCTTCCTCGCTCTCTCTGACAACTGTAACTCCCTTCACACGAACGCCTACGACGAAGCGATCACGACGCCGACCGAAGAGTCGGTGCGAAGAGCGATGGCGATTCAGCTCATCATCAATCGCGAGTACGGTCTGAATAAAACCGATAATCCACTCCAGGGTTCCTTCATCGTCGACGAACTCGCAGAAATCGTCGAGGCTGCCGTGCTCGCTGAGTTCGAGCGAATCTCCGACAAGGGCGGCGTTCTCGGGGCGATGGAATCCATGTACCAGCGAGGAAAGATTCAAGAGGAGTCCCTGTACTACGAGACGCTCAAAGACTCGGGAGAGTTTCCGATCATCGGGGTTAATACCTTTTTGCCCGAGAAGCATGCAGACTGGAAACCCATCGAGCTTTCCCGCGCCTCTGAAACCGAAAAGAACGACCAGATCGCCCGCCTCAATGCCTTCAAGCAACGGCACTCGGCCAAGAGCGCAGACTGTCTCCGTCGCCTCCGGGACACGGCCCTGACAGGGGGGAATATCTTTGAAGAGCTCCTGACGACGGTGCGCTACTGCAGCCTCGGACAGATCACCGCTGTCCTCTACGAAGTCGGCGGAAGATACAGAAGGAACATGTAGTGAAGAAATCTAAGATCTATACTCGGACCGGAGACCAGGGAGAAACTGGCCTCGTGAGCGGTAACCGGACGCTAAAATCGGACCTCCGGATAGACCTCTATGGTGAGCTCGACGAATTGAATTCACGGCTCGGCTTCAGCTCAGCTCTTCTGGCCGCCGAGCCCGAGCTCCAGGGAGTCATCCACTTCATCCATCAGGTTCAGTCTGCCATCTTCGACCTCGGATCAAACCTTGCGTGCGAAGTCGAGCACCGCGCGACCTACCAGCTCCCTCAGATCACCGACGGTTTCGTGGGCGCCATGGAGCTCGAGATTGATCGCCTGGATGCAGAACTCGAGCCCCTGAAAAACTTTATCCTTCCCGGGGGGAGCTCGCTCGCGGGTTCCGTCCATCTCTGCCGGACGAACGCGAGGACGGTAGAACGGAAGCTCATTCATTATCACGATCTCTCGCGGGAGGAACTACCGCTCAATAGCATCCGATTTCTGAACCGACTCTCGGACTACCTCTTCGTCCTCGCGCGCTATGTGAACAAGGTTAAAAAAGTCGACGAGATTCCCTGGCGGCCTCGGGCCTAAGGGGCTCACTGGTCCGAGTAGATCTTACTGATGCCTGTTACTTTTTCGCCGAGGGTGAACTTCGAGAGTTTGAAATTTCCCAAAATGAAAGTGGCCAGGAAGAGACCTTCCAGCGCGAAGATGATCGTCAACCGCTCTTCCGCCGGGGCCGTCGGTGCGAAGTAGTTGATCAGAAAGAGCGGCGCACTGAGAACAATGAGAAACGATCCCACGTCCACCAGCGCTGCCAGAATCCCCTTCATCCGATAGCGGCTCCGGATTTCTTCCTTGGAAAGTTTAATCTTACTTTTAATTTTCTTCCGGAGTTCGATCTCGAGTTTCCTGGTGTCGTCCTCTTCCTTCGTCGCAGACTTGCCACGCCGGCCACCGGATTTTTGATTCTGCCCTCGAGCACCCGTGAAATCGGCTTTTAATTCATAGGCCAATCGATCTTTCAGGGGTCCTGGGAACGTGAGGACTTCGAAGGCTTCCTGATCCGCCCCCTTTTCCTCTAGCGTTACGATGGTGTCGCCGATCTTCAGTTCATCCCCGAGGAAGAGCTCTGACTGTTCGATCCGAATCCCATTGAGGTAGGTTCCATTCTTCGAATCGAGATCGGCGATCTCAAGGCCATTGTGTTTCAGATTAAGTCGGCAGTGCCTCGAACTCGTCTTCTCGTCCTCGGTCCGGAGGTCACACTTTGAGCTCCGCCCAAGGACCATGGTGGCCCCCATTTTTAGGACATGTTCCTGGACCTTACTTTTATACCGGAGATTTAGGGTAACTTTCATCTACTTCCAAAAATCCTCATGATAGTTGAATCGACAGTGCTCTTTTACCGCCTGCAAGTAGGTGTGAACTTGCGGGGGGAACTGGAATTCTGGGACGACGTAAAGACCCCAGAGGTGAGCCGCCAGCATGATATCATACAACGAAAATTCGGCGCCTTGGTAAAAGGGAATCAGAAATTTTTGAACCGCAGTGAGATCCTGCATCAGGTCGACTTCAAACGTGTTGCGAGAACGGACCAGTTGGTTAAAAGGTCCTCTCTTTACTTCTTTCTTTTCCCGGAAGTAGTTTCGCGAATCAGCATCGAATTCGGCCGTGTAGATCCAATATGGCATCGCGAGGGAATGGACGTTTGAACCAAGCTTTGTAAGAAGGGCTTCGAGCTCAGAAAACTCCGTACTTTTTCTTAGGTCTTGGGCCCGAAGTTTGTTCTGTCGATCGACCGCAATGATGATGTCGAGGCTCTCGTTCATGGGCCTTCCATCGATGTCGAGGATGGGAAGCATTTTGGACCCGCAAAGCTTAACCGGAGTAGTTTCGTCATCATAGGGAAGGACTTGAGATTTATAGGGAAGTCTAAGGTGGCCGAGCGCCATCCGGACTCTGACACAGAAAGGACAGTGGACGTAATGGTAGAGCGTAAGTTCCATATATCACCTGTAACCCGTATTATAAACTAACTCATAGGAATCACAATGAATTGTTATCTCACAAGTCGTTGGACTTGTTGTAAAATAGTTTCTGTCACTGTATGAACAGTTCTCAATCGTTGGAGAAAGACTATGGACACAATCATTACCATTACAGATAAGGCCATCGAGCAGATCCGATCAATTTCGAAAGATGAAAACCCCACCGGCGACAAAGGTCTTCGTCTTGCGGTCACCGGTGGTGGATGCTCAGGCCTCTCGTACAAGATCGAGTTCAGTGATCAAAAAGATCGAGACAACGTTTTAAACTTCGACGGCGTTAAGGTCCTCATAGATCCGAAGTCCGTTATCTACTTGAAAGGGATCGTCCTCGATTTCAAAGATGGCCTGAACGGCAAGGGCTTCGTCTTTGATAATCCAAATGCTAAAAACACCTGCGGCTGTGGCGAATCATTTTCCCTCTAACCATGCTTAACGACTTCCGCTTTGGGCCGGGGCAGTTCACGGTTGGCCTGGTCGAATTCAAATTCACTGGTTCAGATGTCGTGGCTTTTTTGCAGTCCCAGTCTACGCTTGACCTGAGGTCTCTCCCGGCCGAGAGCTTCCATCTTGCGAGCTTTCTCGATCCACAAGGCCGCCTGGAGTGTTACGGGTGGCTCCTTCATGACATCGGGTCTTTTTCCTACCTCGTTCCAGCTTCCCTCGCTGAGCGTACGAACCTTCGTTTGAATAAATTCTTGATCTCTGAGGACGTGACCATCAGCGATCCTACTCCGGTCAACGTGACGTTCCTCCTGGGGCTCGTCGATCCCCCAGAGGCTGCGGCCCGGGGTACGCTCTTTGCTGAGGAGGCGTGGCTCTGCCGTGCGCCCTTACCTCACTTGCCCGTGATCCCTGAGGACTGCGTCGAAACTTGGCGCGGCTTAACGGGCTGGCCCTCATTTGATGGAACTGATTATGCCTTTGAACTTTTAAATAACCTCCGTCTTTACGATCTCTCACTCATCCCGAATAAAGGCTGTTACCCGGGGCAGGAGACCGTGGCGAAGATCGCAACTCGCCGAGGCGCTGCCTACGGGCCCGTGCTCCTCGAATGTGGCACTTCCGCCACTTCGGGAGAGATCCGCAGTTTTGATAAGAAAATCGGCACCGCCATGGCATGCTACGAGTGGAAAGGCCGGTTTTTTATTTCGGCCTTCTTGCTGCGAGACTTTCGCGTCGAGCGGCTGAAGCTCAGGTTTACTTTGAACGGGCAAGAGGCCGAAGCGACGGTTCGCTATTATCCTCTCTTCTCGGGAGAGCGGGGAGAGAAGGCGAAAGAGCTCTACTACGAGGCAACGGATCGCTTCAAGGAGGATCACGATGCAGACGCAGAAGTGCTCTTCCGGAAGGCCATCTCCCTAGACCCAGCTTTCGGCGATGCCTACGAGAGCCTCGGAGTCATGCTCGGCAGACAAGGCCGCTTCCAAGAGGCCATCGACCTCATGCGCAGATTGAGCGAGGTTGATCCGAAGTCCGTTCTCGCTCATACCAACATGTCTTTGTATCTCATGAGACTTGGGAAGATCCCTGAGGCCGAAGAGCAAAAGGCGCTGGCGACGGTGAAATCTTTCCAAAGCTTTGGCGACGAAGCGAAACGAAAAGAAGCTGAGGCTTCCCGGAAAGAGCAGCTGGAGAAGGATTGGGTCCAGCGAGAATCGATGTTCCGTCAGGTCCTGGAGATCGACCCCGAGGACACGCTCGCAAACTACGGCTTGGGTTCGATCGCTGTCGAGCGTGGAAACTGGGACACCGCCCGAACTCATCTCGAAAGTGTTTTGAAGTCAGACCCGAAGTACTCCGTGGCCTACCTTGCTTTAGGGAAGGCCCTTAAAGGGTTAGGTCTTGTGGCCGAAGCTAAGGAAGTTTGGCGCGAGGGCATAAAAGTTTCGGCGGCCAAGGGAGACCTGATGCCAGCGAATCAGATGCAGCAGGAGCTTAACTTTTAGCGTAAGTACTCCGGGCCTTTTTAAGCGTTACCTTCAACTCCCGGAGGTCGCCCCGGTGTCGCTTGATCTGGCGCTCGATGGTGGGTAATCGGCGCTTAAACTTTAACAGTTCTTTTCGCTGTTCACTAATCAGGTCCCAGCCACTGTCCGCAATCAATCCCTGGCGCCGGGCCCAGCGGAGGTCTTCGTAGCAGAAGGATAGCATGTGGAACTCTTCAACCGCTCGCCAGGCAATTTTCTCTTTCTCGGCCTCACTGAAGAGGTAAAAGATAGAGTCAACATCATTGGCCTTGAGCAGGTCAGAGAAGAGCTTGAAGGCCCAGAAGAAAGTAAAGTAAGCGTGGAAGATCCCGCGAAGCGGTCTAAGTGTGCGACGCCAAGGGCTGTAGTAGATGTTCTCGAGTGGCTCTTCGATGAGCTTTCCGAGATTCAGATAAAAATTAAGGTGGTGGTGGCCATTCTCATGAAGAAGATCATCGAGGAGGTCGACGAAGTCTCGGTGGTAGAGGTTAATCATCGAGTACCCGGGAAGATCCTGGTGCGAGTAACTCACGAACTCTGGCTGCGCGATGGGAATGATGACTTCAGTGAACGCGACGAACCGCTGCCAGGAGCTGGGTGAGAACCGTTGGATGACCCGAAGCGCGGCTTCTATCCGCTGGGAAAAGCCCTTCATTTCTTTTAGAGATT
This sequence comes from Pseudomonadota bacterium, assembly GCA_027487515.1. GTDB lineage: Bacteria > Bdellovibrionota > Bacteriovoracia > Bacteriovoracales > Bacteriovoracaceae > Peredibacter. The sequence goes on along the minus strand of JAIYDL010000003.1, from coordinate 7,523 downwards.
TGGTAAGGAGTGCGAGGTCCTTCCCGTCGATGTGAAGAGTTGTTTCGAGGAGCCGTCCCAGTTTCTTGCCCCTCTTCCATTCACCAAGGGAGCTTTGCTCGCGGTAATTCGCGCTGGTCACATCTTGGCGAAGGAGCTGGCGTTCCCCGAGCGTGACGAGGTGCTCGTCAAAAATCGCCATGGCAGTTTGAGAAGCCTGGCCCAAACTCTGGCCCCTGTTCAACGCCTTTAGAAAATGATCGGCGAACTCGCTCTTGTTCCAGCCTTCAAAAACTTGCTCCTCGCTTTTGCCAAACCGATCGCTCCGGAGTGATTGAGATTTGAGAGCAAAAAAAATAAACTGACGAACTTGGGCCACGAAGTACCAGTGAAGGGAGGAGTAATCTGCCAGCTCATTAACGTGTTCACCGAGCCATTGAGAAATGGCCGTGCCCGATGTTTTCTCGAGGTCCAGGAACATCCGCCGAGAATGATCTTGGTACCGCCTGCGCAGTTTGGATTTGAGAGAGGAGTACTTTGTGGGGGAAAAATTCATAAAAAGTGGCTGGGAAGGAGGGATTCGAACCCTCGACCAACAGATTAACAGTCTGCTGCGCTAACCAACTGCGCCACTTCCCAACTCATAGTCAAAAGATCTGTAATTTATAATCCGTGACCTGATGTATGTCTAGTCTTTTTGGCGAGATAGAGTTGTAAAATAGGCAACTTTTAAGCTCAAGTTTTCTCCATTTCCGACCGATATAGTCAAAAAGGGTCTTACTCTTGGCAAAATCCTCTTTTGTTCTTCGGGCCTTAAATCTTTTAGGGCTAGATGACATACTAAAACTTTCTGAAATTCTGCATGTTAAGCAGATTATCCGTCAAAAAGCGGCCGGGGAGGAGTTAATCGTCTGGGAGGAATCCGAGGTTTCCACTCCGCAAGCTCCCCCCGTAGCGAAGCCCACCGAGGCAGAGGCCAAGGTTCTTGAGTTTCCGGCCTTCAAGAAGCACATTCCAGAGAAGACCGTGGCCGAAGGCGAGGAGAGTGAGGAAGCCTCCACTCTTGTGTCCAGTGACCTGGTCATGTGGCAGCGAGAGCTGGGTCGTCAGACCGGCGAAAGGCTCCACAAACGCGATGCCTTTAAGGGCTATAACCGATCGACAGAGATGCTGGTGGCTTCTGATACAAGTTCAGAGGGTAAACCGAAGAGTCGGATCGTCGCGACGAATGGTGTCCTGGTCAACAAGAAGCAAGCTTAGAACGGGATCGCCGTGACTTTCTGCGGAAGCGTAAGGCCTAGCTCTCGAGTCATGACCGGGTCGATCGAGAGCTGCCCGTCTCCATGAACCTGGAGGAGGGTTCGGAACGCAAAGAAGTCGTGCTCAGGGTGCTCAACAGAGAGGAGGACCTCTCTCGCCTGGGACCTGTCAAAGCTCTTATTCGTGATGAGCAAACCGGTTATTTTCTCTCGAATTGGCTTGATGTCTCTCAGGGCACAGCGGTAATGAGGCCCTCCGTCAAAGGGGTCTACTTCGTAGGTGTACCTGAAGCCGATCGACTCGAGCATCTTGCGAACCGGCTCAGTTTCTTTCCCAACCTTACCGATCGCCTCCCGTGCTTCCATCGGGAGCAGCGTCTGATAAATGTTTTCTGACGGAAATAAACTGAGGATGAATTCTTTGTTGTTCCGGGAGAGGACGTCGGCTTCTTGGTAGTTCATGTTCATGAAGCGTCGACCGATCGCCTCCCAGAGTGGCGAGTTCCCGTGCTTGTCGAACGGGGGCATGAGTTCGGAGTGAATCATCGGTTTGAATCGCTCGGGGTGAATCCCCATGAAGAGGAATCGCACAAAGGAGAGCTGCTTTCCGAGCTTATCGCCGTGGCCCCGAAAGCTAGGATTAAGAATCAACCCACCGATCTCCGTTGGCCCGTTGGAGTCCAGGCCCAGCTTCAGCGTGCCATGGACGAACCCCGTATTGATGGTCTGGGAAAACTTCGCTTCCTGACCGACCGAGAGATAGAAGTGCGGCTCGTTCTCAGTGCCATGCTGGGCGTGGATCATCGAGACCCCGAGAACCTCTCCGGCGTTGAAATCTTCGAGGACAAAGATGTAGTAATTCTTGGACAGATTGCTATTCGGTGTTTTGAAGCTCTTCATCGAGCTTTCGATTTTTGAAGAGATGAGCTCCTCGTCGCTCGGAAGGTTGATGAAGTTCATGATCGTGCTCAGCTTGAGCATGTCTTTTAGGTCTTTAGGTTGTACCGATCTCAAGACAAACATGGGAACTCCTCCGAAATGATTTCTTCCAGCCTCTGGAGCGCCGAGAGAGAGAAGGACCAGGGTAGCACAAGAAGGTACGTTTTATCGAGCTTTGTGCCCTGGAAGCCGGCCTTCTCAATCGATTGAACACAGGGCTTCAGAGGGTAGTGGCCCGGGGAATCTTCACCCATAAGAAGATCTCGGTCATGGAACAGAGCATGGAGGCGCTCGTGGAAGCGGGTCCATTTCCCCTGGGTGCCCCAAAGTTCGGCACTGAGCGCATACGTAAGCCAGATCGACAGCAGGGTCTGCTTGTGGCCAGTTTCAACGGGAAGAGATCTCGTGCCTTTAACAAGATAAACTGCACCTAACTCATGGAAGTCTAGGATGGCTTCGGTATGTGGCCCAGAGATGAACTGGGCGACTTTCCAGGGTCTACCTTCAATGACGAGCGCGACTGCTGAGTGCGATATTTGTGCCGTGCTCAGTTGGTCAAAGCTTTGGTAGCTCCAGCCTGGAAGTGCGGGGATCGCTATCTCTTGCCCCGGGTTAGCCGCGAGTGAAAGCGTCGCCCAGAGGACTTTCGGATGCACAGGGCCACTCAAGAGAGGTCCGTGCAAGGTGAGATCGACGGGCCCTGCACCTCCAACGTGCTCATTGAGGAGCGTGGAAAAATCTGTCTCGATGGATCTAGGTGTCATGCAGATCTATTCCTTGATTTCTGTACTCTGAGCAGAGGATAATATCTTGATCTTTTGGAGGATACTACTATCGAAGCCGTGTTGAAAACCGTCGAGGGCCTTTACGCTCAGAAGAATTACGAAGGCGCCTTGCTCGAGCTACAAAAGAATCACGCACAAGTGCCAGAGGCGATCTGGCATTTTAACATGGGAACGACCTACGCCAAGCTCGAGAAGTGGCCTTCGGCACGGTTTCACTTCTTGATGGCAGAAAGTCGAGATCTGGTGTCCGCAAAACTCACGACTAACAAGTCCATCGTGGAAGAAAAGATAGGCACTGAAAAACTCGAACAGCCTTTCGCCCCGGGCGATTATTTCGTGCGTGCCGGGCTGCTGGTAGCTGAGGGGATGCTGACGCTCGTGAGCCTTCTTTTTCTGGTGGGCGGTCTTCTCATGTTGTGGCGGAAACGAAGTGTGCGGGCGTTCGCCCTGTGCCTCGCAGTGACGGTCACGGCGCTCGGGCTGAACCTCTGGATCGAACGCTGGCACCGCTTCGTGGTCATCGATCCGCAGACCATTCTTGATGGGCCTTCCGCCATCTTCGCGAGCCGTGGAGAGGTCCCTGCGGGCGTCTTCCTGATCAGTTCTCCGGAAGAAGGTTGGCTAAGAATCATCTACCCGTCACGGTTCGAGGGCTGGATAAAACCCACTGGGGTTAAGGAAGTGAAATGAGCTACGAAAAAGACATGCTCGAGAGAATCGAGCGCGGCGAGCAAGTCAACGATCGACTGGACATCCCCTTGCTTCGGTACCTCTGGGACGCCAGTCCCTTATCCTTCATTACTTCTCGCGAAAGCTACCACGATTTTTTCAAGAGGATCACAGTCCTGAGTTCGTTCTCGGACAATGAAATCCGGCTTTTCACGAAGTTCCTTCATCACCGGGATTTTCAAACCAATGAGGTGATCTTCAAGCAAGGTGATTCGGGCTACGGTTTCTACTTCATTTTTAGTGGGGCCGTGAACGTCTACGCCAATCAGGCCGGTTCGAGCGGTGAGATCGGAGAGTTTGTCATCAAGCTCGAGAAGTGCCAGTACTTCGGAGAGATGGGCCTCTTGGAAGAATTCAACCGTCGGAGTGCGACGGCGATCGCCGCGGAAAACACGATCCTCCTCGGAATTTTTAAACCCGATTTAGATCGGATGCTCGAGCAGTACCCTGTGCTGGGTGCGAAGTTCCTCCGAGAAACGGCCCTCATCATGGCCAATCGAATGGGTCAGCTGACCAGAGAGATCGTGGCCCTCAAGAAACGCGTCCGTGAGCTGGATCTTAAAGCATGACAAGAAATCAGAAGATCAAGCTCTACCTGTTCCTGTTTCTCCTAACTGCAGCGGCGTTTTTCGCCATTCTTTTTCCGCGGCTAACTCTGCCCTTCGGCTTTGCGTACATCATCTTTCTCATGTCGAAGCCGCTGACGCTCTGGCTTACGACGGGAACCCGCAAGCAGCGGCTAGGGTACTTTTTTCTGGTCCTCCTCGGGACTGGTTTTTTGTTCTTCCCTGTCATCGCAACCATGTACAGTGCGGATTTCAGTTCTCTCACGGACCAGTTTCCACACGCCCAGCGGGCGCTGCAGGAGAAGTTCTTCGCGTTCAAAGTCATGGTCTTCGAGCGCTCTGGCTTCCGCCTCAATGTCGATCCCGTGGGCCTTGTGATGGGCAAAATTGAAACCCACGGAACTGACCTCTTGAGTAGCTTTCCCAACTACTTGTCGCTCCTGCTGGAATGGGTGGTCCTGGTCCCGATCTTTCTGTATTTCTTTTTCATGGAAAGCCGCCAGTTCAGTCGCCGGCTCCTCGAGGCGATCCCGAACCCGATCTTCGAGAAGAGCTACGTGCTTTTCTCCCAGTTCAATACCAAATTCGGCGAGTACATCATCGCGAAGTTCATCGAAGCGACGATCCTGGGAACGATCGTCACCATCGGTCTTCTGAGCATCGGGTTTCCGTACCCATTCCTTCTCGGCTTCATCGCCGGGGTAACTAACATCCTGCCGTACCTCGGTCCCGTGCTTGGGATTCTCCCGGCCCTTGCCGTCGCATTCCTAGCGAAGGACCCATCGGTTTCTATGGTCGGCATGCTGGCCGTGTTCGCTCTCGCGAACCTCATCGACATGATTTTAGTGTTTCCTCTTTTGGTCTCTAAAATTGTAAACCTCCATCCGATCGTGGTAATAGTAAGCATCATCGTCGGCTCTCAGCTCGCCGGGGTCGTCGGGATGATCGTGGTCATTCCCTTCGTCGCGTTTTTTAAGCTTCTGTTTAAAGAGATCTATAAGGATTTATCGGTCCAACTATGAAACACCTCATCTTCGTTTTCACGATGGTTCTCTTGTGCTCCTGTGCCTCCGATAAACCGGGTGGTAAAACCGAAGCCGAGAGTTTGTTTAAAGAGGCCCAGGAACTCATCGAGTCTGATCGCTTCATCTTGGCCACCGAGAAGCTCAATCAGATTAAGACGCAGCATCCTTACTCTTTCTACGCAACTCCGGCGGAGCTTCTTCAAGCCGATGTTCTCTTCTTACAAGAAAATTACATCGAGTCCGCAGCTGCCTACCTCCTGTTCCGTGATTTTCATCCTCGCCACGAGAAGATCGCTTACGTCGTTTACCGAATCGCCGAATCTTACTATAAACAAATTCCGGATACGATTGACCGAGACCTTGAGCCTGCCATCGAAGCTCTCAAGTACTTTGATGAAGTGATCCAGAAGTACTCAGATTCGAGTTACAAGAGTGCGGCCCAGAAGCGGATTAAAAAGGCAAGTGAGATGCTCCGGCAGAAAGACTTGTACGTCGCTGACTTCTACTTTAAAACAAAGGAGTTTTCGGCTGCTCGTTACTGGTACCTCGACATCCTCGAGAATCATCGCGAGGACAAGACCCGGAAGCATGCGATGCTGAGGACGATCCTCTCGACGGCAAGCCTCCGGGAGTGGCAGCCTTGCTTAGACTACGTTGAAAAGTTTTACCAACTGGTTGATAAAGAGTCTCAGAAGGAAATAAGATCAATCCAAGACAACTGTAAGAAGAAACTTTAAGCCGGAGCGTATTTTGGAAAACGTCAAACTAAGTGACCTCCTCAAGAAGGCGAAAGAAGCCTTCCAGAAGAACGATCTTAAGACCGCGAGCTTACTTCTTAACGAGGTCATCGAGCAGAATCCCCAAGCGACAGAGGCATTCTTTTACCTCGCGAACGTCTTCCATATCCGGGGCGAACTCGGGAAGGCGATCAAGGCCTTCCAGAGGGTCCTGGAGCTTGATCCGCACCACACAGACGCCGCAATATCTCTTTCCGTGATCTACAACGACATCGGGAAGTACGAAGAGGCCAAGGCGATTTTTGAACGTGCCAATAATCACGTTAAAAACAATCAGCACCAAGGCATTTCGGATCCCCACCTGAACCGGAAATTCTCTTTAAAGCACTACGAACTCGCAGAGATGTATGTCTCTTACGGGCGCGCCGATGAGGCTCTCTTTGAGTATAATAAAGCGGCAACGCTGGATCCGGAGAACCTTGAGATCCGTATCAAAATTGCGAAGACCTATACCAAAAAGGGATTCACATCCAAGGCGTTTGACGAGCTTAAGCGCCTGAAAAATGAGCAGCCTGGCTATATGCCGGCGCGCATAGCGATGGGGCTCCTGTTTTATGGGAACGGCAACATCATCGAGGCACAGGCGGAGTGGCAAAACGTCCTCTCTAGAGAGCCAAATCACCCAGAGGCATTGATGTACATTCAGCTCTCAAGGAGCGCAACGGAAACAACTGTCTCTCTTTAATTGAAAGCACATCGCAAACAAAAAAGGCTCCGGAAGGAGCCTTTTTTATGACGAAAGTTTGAGATGAATCGGAACTAGGCCTCGAGTGATCGAGAGCTTCCGGTAACAGGAGTGGGACCTTTCAGGTCACCGGCTTCAAGTGCAATGCTTGGTTCGTAAGAAGTCCGACGAGCATCGTCAGAGGAGAAGTTAACGATGAAGGATTTGAGTTCCTTATACATTTCGTGCTTCACGGACAGCTTTGAGTCCTGAAGCACGATTTGCTTTCCAACTTTTTTCAATGAGTTGATAACCACGGGGGCCTTAAGATTTGCCGACATTTCTGTCACAGTGGCCGGGATTGTGAGGATCGAATACAGTTTCGCTGTTTGAAGAGACTCGAGGTCGAGGCCGTTGAGGTCTGCTGGCAAAAGTTTTGCAATGTAATCGGGTTTGAAAATCTTTGGCTCGATTATTGGAAATGCGATTTTTTCATCTTCTGTGGACTGAAGCCAAAGGATGAGAGTGCTATCACCTGGATCAACCACAAAGTATTTCTTGAGATTTTCAAAACCAAGTAGACCTTCAGAAAAGGTGACAATGTCGTTGGGGTTAACTTCAAGTTCCCCAAATCGAGTGGTTTTGACTTTCACGGATAGCCTCCAAAATGAAATGGTAAGGTATTCTTACCATAGCACTATGATGGTATCAGTCAAACGATTAAATGATCAAGGAGGAAAATTATTTCTTCTTGAGCTCTTCTCCGAGGCGCGCAATATC
>JAIYDL010000007.1 GCA_027487515.1 Pseudomonadota bacterium | reverse complement strand
GCCGTTTGCTAGAGTGTCCATTAAATTTGTTTTATTCGCGTAGCGTACGCGTCTGTTATTATTTAGAGGAGAAAACCATGGCGAAAAAGAAGCCGGCCGCTAAAATGCCGAAGAAGCCTGTAGTGAAGGCCAAGGCCCCAGGAAAGAAACCGGTAGCGAAAGCTCCTCCAAAAAAAGCAGCACCCATGGCGAAGAAAGCTCCAGCGAAGAAACTCGCGACCAAGCCCGTACCTAAAAAAGCGGCACCGAAGAAAGTCGAAAAGAAAGTCGAGAAGCGGGTCGAGAAAAAAACAGATAAGAAGTTCGATAAGAAATCCGAAAAGAAGTCTCTGGCCCCTGCCAAGCCGGTCGCCCGGTCACTGAAGGAAACTCTGCTGAAGACTGCCACGAAACTTCTCCCGAAGATCAAACCTCTGTCGAAAGAGCAGGAAAAGAAACTCCGGGAGAAGGAGAAGCTCACCGCCCAGAAGGAGCGGGAGCGGCTCGCGAAGGAAGCCTCGAAAGCGAAGGCCCTGGCCCAGAAAGAAAAAGAAAAAGAGCTCCGTGAGCGATCGAAGCAAAAAGAGCTCGAGAAGAAGCAGAAGGAGCAAGAAAAGCTCCGGATGAAAGAAGATAAAGAAGCCGAGAAGGCCAGGCTCAAAGCGGAGAAGGAATCCGGGAAGAAGAAAACTGCCAAAGGTCGCAAGGCCGTTGACGAGGACGAAGAGGAGTTCGATGACGAAGACCTCGAACTCGGTCCCGACGACGAGCCGGCGTTCGGAGAAGAAGACACCAAGAAAGCACGCAAGACCGAAGACGACGACTTCGACGAGTTCGAAGAAGAGTATAAAAAGTCCAAGGCACCGAAGAAGTCCGGGAAGAAGGCGTACGAAATCGAAGACGCCGTCGAAGTCTTCCCCGTCAAGGCGGGAAAGAAATTTAACAACGCTGTCCTCGTTGAGCTAGAAGGGACCATCGCCGATGAGATCGCCCAGCTGCGGGAGCACTTCAATTGGAAAGAGATCGCGGAGGCCATCGGCTCCATGGATTTCTTCATCGACGCGAAGAATGACGAGTGCATCGAGAAGGGCTGCGACAACATCCGGACGACGCAGTCTTACTGCCGGCTCCACTACCTCCGGAACTGGAAGACGGTTCAGAAGAAGCGCGAGATTCTCAAAGAAGGAAAGCTCCAAGAGTACATCGAGGAGTTGATCTCCAAGTACCCACCGAAGTACATCGAGGCCCTCTTGTCCGACCTGTCGGACGATAAGGAGTTCTACCGGGTCCTCAATGAACTCAACATCACCTCCGAGTTCGACTTCGAAGAAGATGAGCTCGAGAACGCCATCGACGACGACGACGCTGATGATGACCTGGGGATCGAGACGATCTCTTCGTCACTTCGCTACGAAGACGAGTAGGATTTACAAAATTCTTTCATAAAAAAAGCCCCGGAGCGGGGCTTTTTTTATGGGTTCTTTGCGTGCCTTAGATTGGAAAATCTGAGGGCTAGTGAAGGGGTTCTTCTCCCTCAGAGTTGTCGAAGTCTTCCCCGAGAAGATTGTTGGCCTCGATCGTCGCGTTGATGTTCTCTCGGGAGAGCTTGTAGAAATAGTTTTGCTGCTTGTGGGTCACTTCTTGCCAGGCCGGCTCGAAAGAGTCCCACTCTTCGTCGCCGAAGAGTTCGTCGAAGAAGAGGCCCGCGAGCTCGATGAAGTTCTCTTGGGTTTCTTTGAGCTTGGCCTCGGTCGCCATTTGGTCCGGTTCGCAGCTCAGGAAAAGGCTAACGGGCGTCAGGTACTCGTCCTTCTCGGAGAGGTAGGAAACGACCACCAGGAGTTCTTCCGCGAAGATCTGGCCAAAGACATCAAAGTACCGGCCGTTTTGTTTGCATTCGGTCTTGTAGGCCTCGTTCAAGAGTCGGCCCAGGCCCTCGAGCCAATCAGTCGGGATGGCCGAACCGGTTTTGGATGATTTCTTTCGAGCGAGCATGACGACCTGCCTTATAATCGGAAAATTTGTGGTCTTTTATCAAGGGCTTAATTAGAATAAACGCCTAGGAAAGACAATCTTTCATTCTTAAAAAGGATCCATTCATGGCCGTTTATATTCTCGGTGGAGCGCGGACGGCGCTCGGTAGTTTCATGGGTACCCTATCCTCTATCCCTGCTCCGAAACTCGGTGCAACGGCCATCGAAGGAGCTCTCCTCAAGGCCAACATTGATAAGTCGAAAGTGGACGAAGTCTTCATGGGCAACGTGCTCACGGCCGGCGTTGGTCAGGCCCCGGCCCGTCAAGCCCTCTTAGGTGCGGGCCTCCCGAACACTGTTCCCGCCACGACGGTAGGAAAAGTCTGCGGTTCGGGCCTTCAGGCCGTGATCCTCGGGGCACGGTCCATCCTGACCGGCGATAACCAGATCGTGATCGCCGGCGGGATGGAGAACATGTCACTGGCGCCGCACCTTCTCCCGAATTCTCGGACCGGCACGAAGTACGGATCGACGGAAATGAAAGACTCGATGGCCTTCGATGGCCTGACCGACGTTTACACCTCCAATGCCATGGGTGTCTGCGCCGAGGAATGCACAAAAAAGTACAACATGAGTCGCGAAGAACAAGATAGCTTTGCGATCGAATCCTTCAAGCGCGCCCAGGCTGCAGCGAAGGCGGGGGAGTTCAAGGACGAGATCGTCGCGGTGAAAGTCCAGTCCAAAGGGACCACCAGCGAGGTCATCGAAGACGAGGGCCCGTTCAAGGCAAACTTTGAGAAGATGGCGACTCTAAAACCTGCGTTCACGAAGGACGGGACCATCACCGCCGCGAACGCCTCGACCATCAACGACGGGGCCGCTGCGGTCGTGCTCGGCGGCGATGCGTTCGCCGACAGAGCGGAGTTTAAGATCCTCGGCTGGGCCTCGAATGCGCAGGAGCCTACCTGGTTTACGACGGCTCCGGTAGGAGCGATCAAGAAGTCCCTGGTGAAGGCCGGCATCACCCTCGAACAAGTGGATCTCTTCGAAATCAACGAAGCCTTCGCGGCGGTCACAATGGCGGCCATGAAAGAGCTCAAGATTCCTCACTCGAAAGTGAACGTCTTCGGTGGGGCCGTGGCCATTGGCCATCCCATCGGCGCCTCCGGTGCTCGGATCCTCGTGACACTCATGAATGCTATGCGGAAGAAGAACGCTCGGTACGGCTGCACGGCCATCTGCATCGGCGGCGGCGAGGCCCTGAGTCTCGTGGTGGAGAAGATTCGCTAATGACCACCGCCCCTTCAGCCCAGGCCGGCAAGTCCGGCATGCGGACCTTAAAACCTGGAGAAGTGATCTTCAATGACGGAGATCACGCGGACTCACTCTTCATCATCCAGAAGGGGCAGGTGCGGCTGTATAAACCGAAAGGGAAGGGGTTCATCGAACTCGCCGTCTTGCGCTCCGGTGAAGTGATCGGAGAGATGGCGTTCTTCGATGAAGACGGCTCCGGGAAGAAGCGGTCGTGTTCGGCCTCCGCCATCACTCCCGTGGAGATCATCGAGATCTCCTTCGCGGCCTTCGGAAAAACCATGCAGTCGTTGAACCCGTGGTTCAAGACCATCATCAACACCCTCGTGGCCCGGCTCCGGAAGACCAACACCCGAGTGAAGGAACTCGAAGATAACCAGGCCTCCGTTTCGTACGGTGGGAAGCACTCGAGCTACGAGTTCATGAAGCCCATCGAGGTCATGCGGATCCTCGGGACTCTGTTCCTCGTTTTCAAGGCCCACGGAGAAGTGAAGCAGCAGGCCCTCGTGATCACGCGCAAGACTCTCATGCTCTACACCCAGGACATGTACCAGATCATGGAGGTGAAGCTCGAGAGCATTCTGAATCTGCTGGTTTCCCTCGGCTGGCTCGAGATCCGTGAGGACGAAGACTCGCTCCCGAACCACTTTTTCTTAAAGAACACAGACGTCCTGCGGCAGTTGTTCGTTTACTACAACGGCGAGCGCCACCTTCCGGACAATAAGAAACTGAACGTCGGCGACAAGTGTGAACTTTTGATTTCCAAAATGCTCGAGAAGGCGCCGTCCCTGCCGTTGATGGATATCCCGAACATTAAAGTGATCGACGACGTGGCGCCGAAGTTCACGAAGTACTTCAACATCACGACGCTCCTTTCGGATTTCAAGGCCACCGGGATCTCCATCAACCCCGACCACATCGACGATGGCAAAAACGTCGGGCTCTTCGGTGAGGTCTTGATGAAAGATGGCCAGGTGCTCGTTGAAACAGACTTCCCGAAGATCCAGAAGCTCTACCCTGTGATCCGGTTCATGAACGCCATCAAGCGCCAGAACAACGAGAAGGTCTCTCCCGGCGGGGCCTAGATCCCAGCGGGTAAGTAGTTCACTTCTACGTTGTCCCCGGACTTGTAGTAGTTCGTCGAGCCGTTGAGCTGGAGCATGAACCCGGTGCGGATGACCGGTGGGTTTTCGTCTCCAGCGGCGGGGTAGGGGACTTTTATGTTCTGGGTTCGGGAGCTGGCGGTGAGGTCGCTCCAGCCGTTGGTGTCACTCTTGGCGATCGTTCTTCCATTGATGCGGACGCTGACCGTTTCAAGGCGAGGCTTCTGCGGGAGAACGATGAAGCCGAAGTACTCGGTCCGTGAGACCGATGTCACGAGGACACAATCTGGGTAGATGACTGGGCTCGCAAATCGGATGAGGTGGCGGCCAGTGTAGGGCTCCCCTGGACCTGGGACCGGTTCTGGACCTTCCCGGAGGTAAATTAACTGGGCCGACCCAAGATCTTCATAGAACCAGTCCGTATCACGCGTGAGCTCAACGCTTGAGCCGTTCGGACTGATCCTTCGGACTCGGAGTTCATCCCGAGACACGAGCTCATTATTCTCGGCGAACGTGATGGGCCAGTAGCGGTACTCGTGGGGCAGCGTGACCTGCTGGATGGAGCTATTGATGGCGCTGAAGATTCCTCGGATTCCTCCACTGGTGCAGAGGTCGTAGCTGTCTCTGGCAGTGTTGTTATCCCGGGCCCCAGAATCGCTGTAGAGGTCGGTCGACATTTTCACGTAGGATTTCAGGGCCGTTCGGTAGCCAGTGCTGCAGACGCTCTTGGCGGTCACGGAGAAAAGTCGAAGTTGGTTGGAATCCAGGGTCGTCCGGAGTTCACGGAACTTCACGAGGCGCTCGGTGTACTTCGTCGTGTTGATCCGCGTCTCTCCGTTTCCGAAGCCCGAGTCTTCCTCTACATCCATGTCCCGACCGTTGGAGATGAGGACGACGATGAGGTAGGACCCAGTCCGGATCAAGGAACTCTTGTGGGTGTCGATGAAGCTTCCGGCGCGCTCGAGGCCCCGTTCGACTCCGCTCACTGGGGATCTGGAGAAGAAATCGAAGCTCCCAGCACTAGAGATTCGTCGACTGTCAGATGGGATTCCAGAGAGGTCCGAGGAGTTCGTCATGACCTGGTAGTCGGCGTTCCCGTTGGCGGTTTCCAACAGGGGCGTCCCGATGACTCGGTAATCGAAGGCAGTGGAGAGTCCGGTGACTGTGCGACTGAGAGCGTTCTTGATGTCGGAGGCGATGTAATAGGTGCTCGACGAGTTATCCACGAGGTAGAGCACGTCAACCTTCGGTTTCACCAGGGTAGAAGTCGAGCAGGAAGTGTAGGAGTAGGATTTGAGAGCGTCAGCTCCTTGCTTGGTCGTCTTCGAGGCGGTGCCGAACTCATCGCTCCCGCAACCGGCGAGTGCAAGGAGTAGGAGGAGGGGGAGAAAGACTGACCGTTGCAATTTCATATTTCCACCTAAAAGGGCGTTTACCAATGTCTCATCGGAGGGAGAGGGCAGATACTTTACCCAGACCCCCGGGCAATTCTTGCCCCGTCCCCGTTAAAGTCTATTGAATGAAGTAAGATTAGATAAAACAATCATTTCAGTGAGTTGAGGATAGCATGGCCGAAAACTGGTATTACGTTCAAAATAAAAACCGACACGGGCCCGTTGCGATCGAGGTCATCGAGCGCATGATCAGCAAGAGTGAGCTCAACCCCGATGACTTCGTCTGGAAGAAGGGGTTCGAGGGCTGGAAGAAGATCCGTGAGGTCGAAGACTTTTCTCGGACCACGGCGCCTCCTGCGCAGGCCACGCCGGAGTTGCCAGCGATGCCGCGGGCGAAGCGCGAGGTCCGACTCGGAGAGCTTGGGTCTGACGAGAACATCATCTACATCCGCGTCGGGGTCGATCGGAACGCGCCGGCGACGGAGTACGGGCCCTACTCGGTGTCCCTCTTGCGCCGGCTCTTCAAAGAGAAACGAATCAACGGCAAAACGGAGATCTTCGTCAAGGGAAGTGACGACTACCTGCTCCTGGCCGACGTGGTTGATTTTCAGGAAATCTTCGAGGAAGTCCCACCGGTGATCAAGGAGTCGGATCGTCGGACGAATGCGCGGAAGCCCTTCATCGCCCGGCTCTTCATTCAGAATAACAAGAACTTCTACGAGGGCATCTGCCGAGACATCTCCATCGGAGGCATGCAGGTTTTAGTGGATGACTTCCGCGGGGCCTCGAACGACCGGATCACCATCAACGCTCACCCGGAGAACTCCGAGTACCATTTCGTGGCCAGCGGAGTCGTCGTCCGGATCCTCGAAGGGAACAGTGGCTTCTCGTTCCGCTTCCATGGCCTCTCCGACGAGGCGAAGCGGGCGATCGAGAAATACCTTCAAGACAATTAAAGTTGAGTGCTCGCGCCGTCTCCTCCACCACCGAAGACCTCTTGCTTCCGTCGCGCCACGCGGGAGAGCAGCTCTTCGTTCGCCATCATTCCCGGGGCCGACGGAGGATCCATTTTCTCCTCGTGCACGGAGCGGTCGAGCACTCCGGACGGCACGCGGAGTTCGTCGAGTTCTTGCTCCGGAGCTACCGGGACGTCGCCGTGACGACGTTCGATAACACCGGCCACGGCCGAAGCGGCGGCTCGAGGGCCTACGTCGAAAGTTTCCGCGACTACGTCGAGGACCTGCGAACGGTCGGGGAGTTCGTTCACGGGAAGAATGATGCTGAGACGAAGACCTTCATCCTTGCCCACAGCCTCGGGGGCCTCATCACTCTCACAGGGATCTTGGACCCCGCCTACGGATACCCGTTCCCCGTTTCTGGTCTGGTGTTTTCAAGTCCCTGCATTCGGCCTCGGACGATCCTCGCTGCGGCGTCACGACCTCTCCTCCTGAGACTCGATCGTCTGACTCCAAAGCTTCACTTGCCCATGATCTACTCCGGCAAGGATCTCACCCGAGATGCGGAGCGAGCGAACGACTTCGACACCGATACCTTGATCCCGAAGTTCTTGAGTGTTCGCATGGCCAAGGAAGTCGTGGAGGCCTCGGACCGGATTGTTGGTCTTTCCTACTACCTTCGGATTCCGAGCCTTTTCCTGGTCGCTGGCGCTGATCAGATCGTTGACCCTGCGAGCACGCTCCTCTTTGCACATGGGATTGATAAACACACCGCTGAGGTCATACAATATCCGGATCACTATCACGAGCTCTGGAACGAAGTGGACCGCCAGGACATCTTCGCCACCGTGAAAGGCTGGGTTGACCGGAAGCTCAAGGAGACAAAATGAAGCCGTTGTTCCTGCTCGCCCTCGCGGCCTTCGCAAGTTGTGCTGCGTACAAAACATATAATCAGACGACGACCGGAAAGGTTCGTCTGCGCGGGGGAGTGAATGAGAAGGAATCTTGGAACGATGTCCTGCTCTTCCGCCGGATGAGCTGGTACCATGGGATGACACTTTACTTCGACGCGCTTCTTTGGAAAGCAAGCCTCGACTCACCGTTTGCCCAATGGTTCTCCCCGTCGGAGCGAGAGTTCTTCACGAAGTGTGAGAGCCTGCTCGTGACCGCTGGCTACAGCGCAGACCCCGCCAAGATCTCCCACGTCGCCTTCCGCGAGCAGATGAAGCTCAACGGCTACGACGACGTCGTCCTCAATAACTTCGCCTCTGCGCTCAAGAGTCACCCTTCGGCCAGTGACTGGCGGCTTCAAAACTACAAGATCACGGGGTACTGCAAGCGCTCACCGACGCGCATGAAAACCCGGAAGCTTTCGATCAACTTCCCGAGCTTTACTCAGCTCGAGCTAAACCTTTAAGCGCTAAGGTCTTGGATTCCCTTCGCCGTAATCCACAATCCCTCTTCTGGGCCTCATTCGAGTTAAGATTTTCGCCTAAGCACCGATAGGATACTGAGGTGTTATGAGCGACAAAAAGTTTCAGCGTTTCGGAAAATATCTGATTCTGGATCATCTGGTTGACGGTGGGATGGCCAAGATCTGCCGTGCCCGCTACCTCGGCGAGCAGGCGAACAAAATGGTCGCCGTGAAGATGGTTCAGCCCCAGTTTTCTAACGACGAAGCCTTCGTTCGCATGTTCCAGGACGAGCTCAACATCACCTTCGGGATGCTCCACCCGAACATCATGCAGGTCTACGACTACGGTAAAACGAACGGTCAGCTCTACACCGCGATGGAGTACATCCATGGGGCGAACCTAAAACAGTACCTCGACCGCCTCAAAGAGCGGAAGGTCGTCTTCCCGGTGGAGATTTCCTGCTACATCATTTCTCAAGTTTGCCTCGGGCTGCACTACGCCCACACGTTCACGGACAAGCTCTCTGGGAAACCCTTCAACATCGTTCACCGAGACATTTCCCCGCACAACATCATGCTCACCTACGACGGCGCCGTGAAGGTCATCGACTTCGGGATCGCGAAGGCGAACACGAACTCCGAGGCCACCCAGGCCGGGACGATCAAAGGGAAGCTCTCCTACCTCGCCCCCGAGTACCTCGATGGGCACGAACTCGACGCGCGCTACGATGAGTTCGCCGTCGGTATCACGCTCTGGGAGATGCTCTGTTCGAGGAAGCTCTTCCAGGCAAACAATGACCTGGCCGTCCTGAAGCAGATCCAGGCCTGTAAGATCATCGCTCCCTCGGAGATCAATCCCCTCGTTCCCAAAGAACTCGACGCCATCGTGATGAAGGCCCTCTCCAAAGACAGGGCCCATCGCTACGAGAACCTCGATCAGATGAACCGGGCTCTCGTGCGGTTTCTGTACTCGACGTACCCGGAGTTCAACGCCTCCGACCTGAAGGGGTTCGCCGACACACTCTTTAAGAGTGAGATCGAAATGGACCAAGAGCGGTTCGTCGATTACGGGAAACTCGACATCGACCAGTACATCCAGGACATGAAGGCCGAGGAGTCTCGGACCGGCAAGATCAGTAAGAAGGATATCCCGACCGGACGCCCGACCGCGGCAGGGCCAAAAGAGCCCGAGCGAGAAAAGCTCCGTGAAATCGAGTTCAACGTGGACCCCGAGGCCCTCGAGATTTCCATCGAGAAAAGTGGCCTTGCGGATAAGACCACCACGAAGAAACTCGGGAAATCGGCCGTGCAGTCTCCGAAGGGAGTGACCAAGAATCGAGTGTCATCACCCACTCCGCGGACCAGGGATAAGACTTCCAGCCGCCTCATGAGCCGCAAGGACCTGAACTCGGAAGAGGAAAAGCCGTCGTCAAAAGGTGCGCTCCTCTTCATCGTCGCCGCTTCGTTGGCCGGGATCTCGTACCTGAACGGAGAGTTTACGCAGGAACTCGTGGGTGTGAATTTGTACACGATGATCCACGGAGAATCCGTGCAGAGGGACATTTCCTCAGAGAAGCCGCTGAAAGTGCGGCGGGCCCCGCTTCCGAAAGTTCAGGAAGCTCGAGCGATCGGGAAGGTCGTCTTAGGTGGCGTGAGCATCTCGATGGAAGTCCTCGTGAACGGGAAAAAGATCGATTACCTTGGAACGCCGATTGAGATTCCGCTAGATGAATTGACGACGATCACGATCCGCAAACCCGGGTTCACCTCCTTCGTCACGCGGATGACGCTCACGAAGGACATGGACTCCCGGGTCCTCAACGTCCCGGAGCTCGAGCCGTCCCGCATGGGACTTCTCACGACGTCCCAGAACTACGCTGCGGGGTCGAAGCTCGTCTACGAAGAAGCGGGGGAGATCGTCGAGCGGGTGTTGCCGTTCAAGGACGTCGAGGTTCCGGAAGGGACCTACCAGGCGAAGGTCGTCAATCCGATCCTCGGGACAGAGAAGCGCGTCCAGTTCTCCATCGAAGAGAACAAGAAGCACTTCCTCGAGTAGGCTCTAGCTTTGCTCATCGTCCGGTTTCGGCTCATCGAAGCGCTTTGACTGTTTGAAGCGGTTCACCTTCCGCATGTTCAAAAGCTTGATGATTTCGGCGGCCGTCTCTTCGAGCGCCTTGCCGGTGACGTTGAACACGGGCCAGCGCTTGTTCTCCGAAAAAATTCTCGTTGCCCATTCGATCTCCTGGGCCACTTTGGCGATGTCCGCGTAGTCGCCTTCGTCCTTGGCCAGCCCGAGCCTCGAGAGACGGTTCTTTCGGATGCGGAAGAGCTCGTCCGGGTCGATGGTGAGCCCGAAGATTTTCCGCTGGTCGATCTGGGACAATTTCTCCGGCAGTGGGACCCCCATGACGATGGGAACATTCACGGTCTTGATCCCCTCGAGGGAGAGGTACATGGAGAGGGGAGTCTTGGAGGTCCGCGAGATCCCCACGAGGACGACGTCCGCCTCGTCGAGGGAGTTCATGTTCCGACCGTCATCGTGATTGAGCGTGAATTCGATCGCGGCCACGCGCTTGAAGTACTGGTCATTCACGGCGTGGAGGAGGCCCGGCTGGTAGTTGGGTTCCGCCTCAAAGAAATTTGAAAATGTCGTGAGGAGGGGGCCCATCACGTCGACGGACCGTACGTGGTCTCGTTTCGAGAGCTCGGCGATGTAGGCCCGGAGCTCGACGGAGACGATGGTGTAGACCACGATGTCGTGGTGGATCGCCGCCTCTTGGAAGATGGCGTCGATCTGCTCTCGGGTCCGGATGTTCTTATAGCGAGTGAAGAAGATCTCTTTGTCTTGGAACTGAGTCATGGCCGCCCGAGTGATCGCGGACGCGGTTTCTCCGGTTCCGTCGGAGATCACAATGACCTTGAGCTTGTCGTTCGCCTGAATCATAAATTTTCTATATTTCAGTATAAGTATTCTCTATTTGATTCCTACGGAATCGGGCTTAAAATAGGAGCAGTTTCATCTTACTAAAGAGGAGTTCTAAATGCATCTGAGAAAACTATCACTGGGCCTTCTGGCACTCACCTCTTTGTCCGTTTTCGCGGAGTTTAAGCCTCTGCCGGAGCGGCCACCGATTCCGGCCGACAATCCCCAGACTCCGCAGAAGATCGAGCTCGGGAAAATGCTCTACCATGACCCACGACTTTCCGTGGACGGCACGGTCTCTTGTAACTCCTGCCACAATGTGATGTCTCACGGAGCCGACGGAAGACCCGTGGGTGTTGGGGTCCGAGGTCAGCGCGGCGGGCGCGGTTCGCCCACGGTCTGGAACTCAGCGTTCCACACGGTCCAGTTTTGGGACGGCCGGGCGAGCTCCTTAGAGGAGCAGGCGGTCGGGCCCCTCGTCAATTCCGTCGAGATGGGCATGGCTTCACACGACGTGGTCATCGAGCGGATCGGTCAGATTCCAGGCTACGTAGAAGCCTTTAAGAAAGCGTTTCCTAAGGAGAAGCTTCCGACGATCCAGAACGCAGGGAAGGCCATCGCCTCCTATGAGCGAACCCTCATCACACCGAACTCACCCTTCGATCGCTACCTCCGGGGTCAGAAGAAGGCCCTTTCGGTCCAGCAGATCCGTGGGATGAAACTCGTCCAGGAAATCGGCTGTACGTCCTGCCATGACGGAGTCAATTTGGCCGGGGACGATCTGAAGATGGGGGAAGGAAACTACAAGCCCTTTCCACAGATCCCGGGGTCAAAGTATGACAAGATGTACGACCTCGTCGGGGACCTCGGCCGGTACGAAGTGACCAAGAAAGACGATGACAAGAATCACTGGCGGGTCCCGACGTGGCGGAACGTTGCGCTCACGGCGCCGTACTTCCACAACGGAAAAGTGAAAACCCTGGACGAAGCCGTCCGGGTCATGGCCAAGACTCAGTTGGACATGGACCTCAAGGATGATCAGGTCTCTGACATCGTGGCTTTCCTGAACGCTCTCACCGGAGAGTTCCCGAGGCAAACCATGCCGATGCTTCCGCAAACGGCCAACACGACGGTCACCCCGGATCCGTAGCTTCGGAGAAAAACTTTTCGACCTGAAGGAAGAGCTCTGCTCTTTCCTTCAGGGGATGGAAAGTCCTCTTCATCTTGTCCCGGTTAAACCAGGTCCTTTGGGACTTCGCGAGCTGCCGGGTTGAGATGTTGATCCGATTTCGGCAGGCCTCGAGAGTTCCAGAGGAGCCTCTGAGGTACTCCACCGCTTCTTTGTAGCCGATACTCTGGAGTGGCTTTTCCTGGCCCGTGAACCCAGACGCGAGGAGGTCTCTGACCTCTGAGAGAAGCCCTCTGGCGAGCATGCGGTCAGTGCGCTGCTCGATGATCTGCCGATGCTCCTCTTTCGGAACGTCGAGGTGCACGTGGAGGAGGTCCCAGGGATGGACCGTGGGCCCTTCGAGGCTCTGGTTGTTTTGATCTTTTTGGGCCCGGGCCAGGGAAAGTGGCTGCCCGGTGGTCCACCAGTGCTCAACCGCCCTTCGAACCCGGTAGTGGTCGTTCTCATGGTAGCGCTGGTAGCTCAACTCATCGTGCTCCCGCAGAATGTCTCGGAACGGACTGATCCCGGACTTCAGGTAGAGTTCGTCGGAGCGCCGGAGGATGTCATCGGGTGTCGTCGGGGAGTCGTACATCCCCTTGAGGAGGGCCTGGAGATAGAACCCGCTTCCTCCCACGAGGAACACGGGTACCCCGCGCTCTAAGATGCTCTCTACCACTGGGAGAGCGGTGCGGGCGAAGTCGGCGGCGTTCATGGGAGTGGCGATGCTTCGGACGTTGATCAGATGGTGTGGGACCGAGCGCTGCTCCTCGACCGAAGGCTTGGCCGTGCCGATGGTGATCTCGCGGTAAAATAGGAGCGAATCGAAGTTCACGACCTCGCCGCCGAAGCGCAGGGCGAGGTCGACGGCGAGGTCTGTTTTGCCAGTCGCTGTTGGCCCGGAGACAACGACGACCTTCACCGGAGCTTCTCTCGTAGGAGTTGACCCACGTCGAGGGAAATTTTTTTCTCCACGAGCTCAGCGGCCGAAAAGAATCCCAGCATCTCGTCCCAGGTCGAGGAGGACCAGTCCGCCGGATTGATCCGGAGTTCTTGGAAGGAAGTCCCGTAGAGGAGGCATGCCACAATCTCCTTGAGCGGAAATCCGCTCATCCAGTCGGGGACGCTCCGGAGGACGAGGGTCTCGGGCCCAAGGTATTCGAGCTCTGCTCCACCGGTGGCGAGGAGAGCGAGAGCATCCTGAGCGATGCCCCGGGCGGAGAACGGTTCGCTCACCAACAGCGGGATTGTTCCCGCCATCATTCGGAGCCGTTCACGGGTGTAGGCTTCGATGAGTTTCGGCCCTGAGACCGCGATCCACCGGGCGTCGATTTTTTTTACAAAGATGTTCTCGATCCAGAGCAGGTCCGCGGGCCCGGAGGCCGGGAGATTGTGGGGGGAGAAGAGACCCTCCATGTTGTATTCGTGGCGCTCCTGCTGGAGTTCGGGCCTCGTCCCCAGTTGATCGAAAAAGGACGCCGGGGCCTGGGCCGTGTTCGGGGGAACCGGTGCCGTTGCGAGGGAAGCGCGCACACTCACGAGCTCCTTCACCGTCGCGGACAAGAGGCTTATGAGCTTCGAGGCCTCGAGCACCTTGATGATGGTTTTGTTCGGATGGACGTTGACGTCGATGGAGTCCGGCGGAAGGGAGACGTTGGCGACATAGTGAAAGTCGTCGCTCCCACTGGCACTCAGGAGGGCCGCGGTGATGACTCGGTGGAGCTGCCGGTCGAGGATGTAGCGGCCATTGATGAAGACGTTCTGGAGTCGCACCGGTGCTTTCAGGTTCCCAGGGACGAGGAAGAGTTCGAGGTCGAAATTCTCGTAGCTCCTCTTGGACGTCACCAGGGCATCTGCGCCCCGGGGGAAAAGGTCGCCGATCCGTTCGGCCTGGGTGGACCTTCGGGGGTAGATGTCCTTATCGCCGTCGTCGACCTTCAGTTGAAACTCGACGGTCGGGGTCGAAAGGATGAAGGCGTAGACGATTTTCCGGATGAAGCTCTTCTCGGCCTGCTGTCCCTGGATGAACTTCAGCCGTGCTGGAGTATTGTAAAAGAGATCCTGAATGACGAGCTCGGTTCCGTGATCCTGAGTCGCGACCTGCCGCTCGCCTTGGAAGACGATCTCGCCGCCTTCGATTCTGAGTTCGGCCGACCGCGGACCATCGAGGGTCTTGGAGATGCACTGGAGCTTGGAGACCGAGGCGATGCTCGCCAGCGCCTCTCCTCGGAACCCGAAGCTTCGGAGCTGGTAGAGGTCCTCGAAGCGGGAGATCTTCGACGTCGCATGCCGCGAGAAGGCGATGGGAAGATCCTCCGGTCTCATGCCGTGACCGTCGTCCTTTAAGGCGATGAGATCGAGCCCATTGTTTCGAATCGTGAGCTCGAGCTTCGTCGCTTCGGCGTCGAGGGCATTCTCGAGAATTTCTTTGATGAGATTCCCCGGTCGCTCGATGACCTCGCCGGCCTTGATTTGGTCAATGAGGTGCTCCGGAAGGAGATCAATCTTCGGTGGCGTTCGGGGACCCGTCGTTCGCATCTACGCCTTGTAGAAGTTGACCTGGTTCCTTCCACCTTCCTTCGACTTGTAGACGGCGGAGTCCGCGCGCTTGAAGAGGTCTGTTCCAGTGAGAACACCCTGACGGTAATCGGCGATGCCGACGGACGCGGACACAGGAAGCCGCTTCCCGTCGTAGATGAACTCGTGCTTCTCAACCAGTTTCCGGAGTCGCTCGGCGATCTCGAAGCCCTGCTTTAGGTTGGTGTTCGGGAGGAGGATGCAGAATTCTTCTCCGCCGTAGCGAGCGAAGACGTCCCCTTGCCGGATTCCGTTCTCTTTGATGACCCTGGATTTCTCTTTCAGGACGTAGTCACCGGCGTCGTGGCCGTAGGTGTCGTTGAGTTTCTTGAAATGATCAAGGTCGAAGATGATCAGGGTCAGCGGCTTTCCGGTGACCTTGCACTTCTTCACCTCGAGTTCGAGCTGATTGTTAAAGAAGGTCTTGTTGTAGCACTTCGTAAGCCCGTCGGTGTTGGCCTCTTCGTGGAGCTTGTCGTAGGTGAGTCGCTCCGGGTCGCCTTTCGGAAGGAACTTCATGGCGATGGCGCCGATCTTGATCATGTCACCGCGCTTGAGGGCCGTGGGTGCTGTGAGTTTATTATTATTGAGGTAGGTCCCGTTTGCCGAGCCGAGGTCGGTGACGGCGGCTTCGGATTCATTGACGCTAACCGTGAAGTGCCGACGGGAGACGCCGTTAAAGTCGAGGGAGATAGAACAGTCTGGGTTGCGGCCAACCACTGTTTCTCCGACCTGGAGGTTGAAGATTGTTCCGTTCAGCTCGCCACCGACCACGAGAAGACAGGCCGGCTTTTGCTTGGCCTCTTCCTCAAGACTCGCGAGGGCCTTGCGGATGTCAGTGATGACAACCGTCGAATTGTTATCGTCGCTCATGTCTACTCCAGAAAATCCAGATCATTACCGTGCCTCCATTGTAGGCCTGGGCCGTGTTTTGAGCAAGGTAGGGGTAAGAGCCTATCGGCATTTATTGGTGGTTTTTTAACCACTTGTTCGCATATTTCTTGCCCGCCTCAACTCCCGGTTGGTTAAACGGGTCAACCTGAAGGAGTTCCCCGACCAGGACCGTCAGGCACTCAGCGAAGAGGATGAGCTGGCCTAGGTATTCTGGGCGAAGGCCCGGGATTCGAAGGTGCACAACCGGACGACCGTTTTCCTGAAGGGCCATTAGCGTTCCCTCGAATTCCGCTTTCATGAGCTGGGACAGCTTGAACGGAGCGAGGATTGTAAAACACTCCGAATCGACCTGACTCTTCAAGGAGAAGTCAGTTTCGAAGCTTTCAACCTCGATCAGAAAAAGAACCTTATCCCGCGGGCCTTCCATGAAGAGTTGCATCTGGGAGTGCTGATCTGTTGCTCCATAGGCCGGCACCGGAGTAAGACCCTTTCCGTTCTTCCCAAGGCTCTCTGCCCAGAGCTGCACGAACCAAGCCGAGTACTCTTTCAGGAGCGACGAGTAGGGCATCATGACCGTCTGAACGACTCCCTGGTCATGGAGGTCCTTGAGCCAGAACGCGAGCTCGTAGAACTCTTTTCCGATGGTCGGATCCTGGAGATGCTTCTGGATGTTCTCCGCTCCTTCGAGGAGGTCTTGGGCCCGGACGCCCGCGAACAACGCGGGAAGAAGACCGACGGGAGTCAGGACTGAAAATCTCCCGCCGATGTTTGCGGGAATATCCAGCGCCGTGATTCCCCAGTCTCGGGCCAGCCTCCGGAGTTCGCCCCTCTCGGGGTCTGTGCAGAAGACGAAGTAGTCTTTATACTGCTCCCGTCTCACGCCAACTTTCTCAAGCTGATTGAGAAGGATCGACATCCCTGCGACGGTCTCGGCGGTGGTGCCGGACTTGGAAACGACGTAGATCAGCGCCTCCTTAAGATCCACACGCTCGAGCTTCCGTGACAGGTCATCTGGGTCGATGTTGTTTACGAAGATGAAGTCGACCCCGGAGCTATTCCCAAGGGCCCCGAGGAGCATCTCCGGACCCAGCGCGCTTCCGCCGATCCCGATGTGGATAAAAAACTTTTTATGTTGAAAGCGCTGGTGGACCGCTTCGGTGGCCCTCAGAAGTTCCCGGTTCTGGGGCAGGCGGAAAAAGCCGACGGCTTCGGAGGCCAGGGTGCGCTGGTAGGATTCCACGAAGCGCGCTTGAGTCGAGGCCGATGTCTGGGGTTGGTGCGGTGAGCGGATGTTCCAGTTAAGCATGGTGTTCGTACTCTTTTTTAAGGTGGCGGGCTATCACCACACGTTGAATTTGATTGGTGCCTTCGACGATCTGGAGCACCTTCGCGTCTCGCATGAAGCGCTCGACCGGGTACTCGGCGGTGTAGCCGACCCCGCCGAGGACCTGGACCGCGTCTGTGGTCACCCGCATCGCCGTGTCTGTGGCTTTGAGCTTGGCCATGGAGCAGAGTTTTGAATTCGGAGATCCGGAGTCAAGCGAACGGGCCGCCGCCTTAACCAGAAGCCGGGACGATTCTGTCTCCGTTGCCATGTCTGCCAACATGAACTGGAGACCTTGGAAATCGAAGATCGCCTGTTTGAACTGCTGGCGTGTGAGAGCGTACTTGATCGACTCATCGAGTGCCCGCTGGGCGCAGCCGACGCCGATCGCGCCGATGGCCACCCGACCGCGGTCGAGGCCACCCATGGCGACTTTGAAGCCCTGGCCTTCTTCGAGAAGTCGATTTTCTTCGGGAACAAAACAGTTCTCGAAAATCAGCTCTCGAGTTGGCGACGTTTTCCAGCCCATTTTTTTCTCTGCTTTACCGAATGAAAAGCCTGGCGCCCCATCGCGGACGATGAACGCAGACACACCCTTCGCTCCTTCGCCCCCGGTCCGCGCCATGACGATGTAGGTCTTGGCGATGCCCCCGGAGGTAATCCACATCTTGGTTCCGTTGAGGACGTACCCACCCGGGACTTTCTTGGCGGTGGTTTTAAGGTTTGCGGCATCTGAACCCGAGTGAGATTCGGACAGGGCGAACGCGCCGATTTCCTTCCCGCACGTGAGGGCCGGGAGGTACTGCTCCTGTTGCGCTCGGCTACCAAAATCCATCAGGATCGACTGGACCATTCCGGAGACGGAAACGGTCACGGCGTAGGGGACCGAGGCGGAGGCGATTTCTTCGAGGATGTAGCTGTAATCGAGGTAGGAGAGGTTCGCTCCCCCGAATTCCTCCGGGAGTGTGACTCCGGTGACTCCATAGTCTCCGAGGCCCTGGAAAATCTCCATGCGAAATCTTCCTTCAGCATCGTCGTGCTCCATGTGAGACTCGATGGAGTTTTGACAAAATTTCCTCAGGTTTAAAATAAGTTCTTTTTGAAAATCGTTCATGCTCAAGTCCTTCGGCGGTGATGAGGCATTCTAGAAGATGCGACGAGGTTTGGGAATTCTTACGCAGAGCTCGAAGGCAACATTAACCCTATCAGGATTTAATGCTCTAATGGAAATTCGACCGATGATTGAACCGGACCTGAAGGAAGTCGTGGATCTCGCAGGAGAGCTTGGCTATGAACTCTCAAGAGAGGATGCTGCCAACCGGTTTGACCAGCTGCGCGCCCACAGGGACTACGCTTTTTTTGTCGCCGTTCGAGACGGGGAGGTGGTGGGCTGGATCCAGGTCAATCGTGACGCGGATTCACTCCTCCTGGGATCCCGAGGTGATGTCGCAGCACTGGTCGTGGACCAACGGTTCCGAAGCTCGGGCATTGGTAAGCTCCTTCTTGAAAGGGCAGAAGCGTGGGCACTGGAGCAAGGTCTTAGGGTCCTAAGGGTAAGGTCCAGTGTTCGGCGTGAAGCGGCGCACAGATTCTACCTGAGGGAAGGATATGCCCTGCTCAAAACCGGGCATACGTTCCAGAAAATCCTAGTCCCGTAAAGCGTCGCGGAGAAGATTCCGTGCGATGATCATGATCATGACCTCGTTGGTCCCCGCACCGATCTCGTTGAGTTTATTATCTCTCATCATGCGCTCCACCGGAAACTCACGAGAGTAGCCGTACCCACCGTGAAGCTGGATCGCATCGAGAGCAATTTTCGTGGCCATCTTCGGCAACTGAAGTTTCACCGCACTCGCAAGAGAGTTGGACTTATGGCCATGATCGTATTCGTAGCAAACGGTGTACAGCATGCGCCGCATGGCCTCGGTTTCAGAGTACATCTCGGCGATCATTTTCTGGATCAATTGAAAGTGAGCGAGGTTTTTTCCGAACTGCTTGCGCTCTCCGGCGTACTTCACACACTGGTCGAGGCACGCCTGGGCGATTCCAAGAGAAATCCCAGCAATGGTGATGCGTTCGATCTCGAGATTCTTCATCATGTGGGTGACGGAATCACCCTCGGCGCCGAGCCGATTCGCGACCGGGACCTTGGCCTTGTCAAAGGAGAGTTCTCCGGTCGGAGAAGAGCGCATGCCCATCTTGTGGATCTCTTTTGAGACCGTGAAGCCGGGGGTCCCTTTTTCGACGATGAAGGTCGTGAGGTCTTTCTTCCCTGGGCCCGTTCGGGTGTAAAGGTAGACGAGGTCAGCGTACTGTGCGTTGGTGATCCACATCTTGTTCCCGGTGATTTCGTAAACGTCGCCGTTCCGAACCGCGCGCGTCTGCATCCCGACGGCGTCTGAGCCGAACTCTGGCTCCGACATTCCCATGCAGCCGATGTGTTCGCCGCTGATCAGTTTCGGAAGGTACTTGGCCTTCTGTTCAGGGGAGCCGTTGCTGTTTAAGTTGTTCACGCAAAGGATGGTGTGGGCGAGGTAAGAGAGAGTGGAGCCGGCGCAGGCCTTGCCGAACTCTTCCATGACGATTGTTGCAGCAGTGCACCCCATCCCAGAACCACCGAAGTCCGGGTCGGAGGTAATTCCAAAGAGTCCGAGCTCACCCATTTGCTTAAAGGCTTTTAGGTTGAAGGTTTCCTCGTGGTCGTGTTTCTCGGCCATGGGTGCGAGCTCCTTCTGGGCGAAGTCGCGGCACACTTTCTGGAGTTCTTTCTCTTCGGAGCTGAAAAACCACATATTCTTATCCTTTTAATAAGGCCAAAGTGTAGCGAAAAAATCAGGCTTTGGGAAAGGGAATGCGTCCCGTTATTTTGATACACTTCTTAGCTTTGATCGAGATAAAATGAACCGATGGCCTACCTCGAAAGTTCGAAAAAATTTGATCCGGTTCGACCCGGAGAGCAGTGGTTCTTTTACTGGAAGACCTCGGCCGCGCTATGGGAGACCCGCATCCTCCAGTGTCCCGTCCACGAAGTGATATTCCTTCCTCTTTACTGGGGCTTTCACGCGGAGAGTTCCACTGAATGGGACTTCGGGAAAGTCCGCCCAGAGCGTGACCTCCTCCGCTTGACCCAGTTGCTGACGCAGCACGGTCGAAAGTTTTGTTGGCTCCTTCCGCTCACTCCTGCGCCGTTCATGCCTAATGGAGGCATCCCGGTTTCCGTCGCTCGGGTGCTCTCCGTCGGAAAGTCTGGGGTTCACCTGGCAGCACTCGATCAGGAACAGAACCTAAACAAAATGTTCTCTTTCTTCGAGCCCAAGGTCTTCCCATCGTTCGCCTCTTTTCTGCAGGCCTTCGGTACGTTCCTTGGAACCCATAAGGTTAAGGCACCACTCTGGGGGTGTCAGTTTTTCTATTCTCAGGACGGGGAAACCTCTTCGTTCTTAGGAGATTCCTCGCTTGCTTTCGAGCAAGGCTTCTCCCGCTTCCTCCGGAAGGCCCACCCCGAGGGGACGGATCTGACTGACCCTCGGTCAGAGTCGGAGCTCAAGGAGCGCTTCACGGGGGAAGTTGGCCAGTTGTTTTCCTCCGCAGCGGAGTCGGCCCTGGGCCCATTCTGGGCCGGCCATCAGAGGATCGTCATCCTCGGTGCAGCTCCCAAGGAGACGATCCTCCGATCTCTTCCCACAGGGAAATCGCAGCTCGAGTACACCCGTGACCTCTTCCAGCACTTTGTGAACGGAGATCAGGTCTCAAGCGCGCTCCTCACTCCGGAAGAGAAAAAGGAGTCCCTGCAGTGGATCCTCTCCGAGCACTTTGGCGCCCGAACGCTGGAACTCGCCTATAAGCTGGTTCCGACAGTGTCAAATCCGGATGAGGACTGGCGGCCCTACAGTGTCGCGGATCTCTATTCGGGAGAGCACGTGGATCACTTCGATAAACTAGGCCTTCGCCGCTTCCTTTACCGGAACTACCGCTGGCTCTATCAAAACCGAGAGAGCCTCGAGTTCACACCGGAAGCCATTGACCAGAGTCAGCATAAGATCAAGTTCTTCAACGGATCATCTCTCACCCGGACGAGCTTCGCCCAGATGCTCAAGCTCTTCATGTTGGGTCAGCGGGTCCTCCTCGACCGCTCGGGCCTCGGCGAGGGTCACGAAAAGCGGCTTCAGCTTTTCCTCCTCGAGAACAGCATCCGGATGCAGTCGGTGAACTTCATGACGGCGACCCAGATCTGCGAACTCGGCGATGGCCGCCTCATCATTTTCGACGGGGCCCCGCTGCGAGAGAACCCCGAGCGCGAAAAATTTTGGAATCACATTTTCCGCTACCTAAGCTTTGTCCAGCCCGAGGTCCAAATGGACGACGACGTCTTCGGCCTCTGGAGGATTCGCCCGACCGCTCCTCACGAACTCTCGTACCTCGACGTCCGACGAGTCAACCTCTATAACCCGACGAGCTACAAAAAAGCCGTCTCGATCCGGACCCACCGGCAGTTCGCCTTCATGAAAATGATCGATCCGACGCGCGCCACGGCAAGGTCTACGACCGACGGAGTGGAAGTGGAACTCCTCCCGAACGGGAAGATTGCCCTCGACTTCGGTCACTACGAGGAAACGTAAATGTCGCTGAAGCTCATTTATCATTTTCAGACCTCGCAGAACCAGGACCAGGAGTTCAGGCCCGCGAGCTACGCTGTGATCTACTTCTTCTCCGACGATGGCTTCCTGGACGAGCGGCAACTGCGCGAGCTCGCGAAGGCGATCCCGAACGCGGACCACGAGGGCCTGACGTTCTTAAACCTCGACGACCTGAAGTCCTTTGCCGCGCGAGTCGGAGAAGAGCTCGCGGTTCGGGAGGTTCGGTTGATTTCGGTCCAGGACTACAACATCGGCATCGACGGGGCGAAAGATCTCGCGACGTTTACCGGTGTCTTTGAAAAGTACGGTGAGATCGTCGTGAATGAAACGGTGAAGAAGAAAGGGCTCTTCGGGAAATTCTTTACGTGAATTTCCCGAAGCCTCTTGGTGGGGAAGAGCTTACCTGGCGGAAAGACAAGAGAAGCTGACCTCCCCAGAAATGTTGTTCCTAAATCCCGATCCCTCCTCTGAGTTCCCAAGTCCCTGGGATAACTTCAACTTAGCTCTGCATCCCCAGGTGTCTGGATAACAAGTGTACACTCGTCTGGCGACCGACTAACTTTTACTTAGGTCGAATGGAGTTTTGACTTTTCAACATATACTCCGCTGTATGACAAAGCTCTCCGCTCTACCTCTGTGTGCCATGGTGCTTGGGCTATCGCTAGCTTCTCCCCCGGGCATGGCACTCAATCTCCCGGTCCCCGACGCCTATGAAGCGTTCCGCTCAGTCCTCGAGCGGGGAGGCGACGTGAGCGGTCTTGGGCTGACTCGTTCGGATGCAAAATACCTCGTCGATGCCCTCTGGGACCTGGTCGCCGAAGATCAGACCCGAGTGCGCACTTCTGAGGCGCTTAAGCGCTGGGAGGCGATCGATGCGTCGGCGTTCGAAGCTCCGGAGCGGATCCGGTTGTTGCTCCTCGGTCTCAAGCTTCAGGCCCGGGCAGCGCAGATTGGAAAAGTTCGAAACTTGGTTCGCACCTCGCTCTCCGGAACCCTCGATCGGCGAGCGCTCGTGATCATCTTCAATCACGCGCAGGCCCTCCGTGACGGAGGCCTCGATGCCGAAATCACCGAAGTTGAACTCCGGAACCGGGAGTTCTTAGAGACTTACCAGTCGATCACCGGAGCTCGGACGAGTGAAGCTGCTCTGGAGGACCCGGCCTCGATTCTTCAGTCCACGCGGTCCGCCGGAACGGTTGTTTTCGTCGCTTGTCGACCAGACCGGGCCTTGCCTTGCCTCCTAAAGGTACGGCAGAAGAACTCCAAGTTCGTTCGTTCCGGGGGCCAGGCCTTTCATCTTCCGGTCCTCGCGTTCTCGAGACTTAAACTCCCGTTCCATCACGAGAACGGGGAAACTCCAGCTGGAGTGTATTTCGTAGACGGAGTCATGCCCGTCGCCGACAAGCAGCTAGAGTTTGGCCGCAACCGGCGGCTCATCCTCAATTTTGCGGATGAAGCGGCGGTGAGAACGATCCTTCCGGCAACAGAACTCGAGAAACACTGGTGGCGCGAAACACTCCTGGCGAAAACTCTCGGACGGAGTAACCTGCGCGCCCATGGAACAGGGGTTACGAACACGGATCCGAGCTCAACCCATCCCCAGCTCGTGCCCAGCGTAGGGTGCCTGAAGCTGCGTGAAGGAAGCTACCCAGAGAGAACCTTCGACGACCAACGAGTTTTCCTGGACGTGCTGATGCGCGCCCAAGGGCTTCCTCTGAAATCAACGAACGAGACTCACATCCGCGCAACCCTCGTGATTTTTCATGTCAGTGGTGCGGGAGCGGTGGCGCTCGAAGAAATTGAACCTTTCCTAAATCTATAGCTCGTGAAGACGGATTTAAACCATAACGGAGAAAAGTCATGAAAAATGGAATGTGGATCGCCCTCTCGCTCCTGAGCTTCTCGGCCCTCGCCCAGACCTCGGTCAAGGGCCTCGGGTGGGAAGTCAAAAAATCAACCTGGTCAGGCCAAGACGAAAAGAACTTCCAAGAGTTCGTTCGGGGCATCGGAAAGGCGAAAGAGAATCGCCTGTGTACCACCACCGATAACTGCATCAAGAACCGAGTCGCGAACCCCCTGTTTGCTTCTCGGAATCCACCGGGGCTCCGGGTCTTCTCTGACTGCGCCGACCTCCCGTTCGTCCTCCGGGGATACTTCGCGTGGATGAACAACCTTCCGTTCTCGTATCCGGTGGCCGTTCAGAAGGCTTCTCCTCGGGAGACGAAGCCCGACGTGCGCTACACCACGTTCGGGAACAAGATCTCTCGTCGGCAAGCGGTGAGAACCGGCGACAACGTCAACACGGTGTTAACCAACGTGGTCAACTCGATCTCCTCGGCGATGTTCCGCGTTCACCCGAAAAGTGACGTCACGGGGCCAAACGTCTTCAACGATTTCTACCACGTCGAAATCAAGCGCGAGTCGATCGTTCCAGGGACGACCTTCTACGATCCGAACGGTCACATCCTCGTCGTCTACGAAGTCGCCGACGATGGCCGGATCTTCATGATCGACGCGCACCCGGATAACTCCCTCACTCGGGCCGTCTACGATGAGAAGAAGTTCATCGTGAGCTCTCCGTACTATGGCGCGGGCTTTAAGAACTGGCGCCCCGTGAACGTCGTCAACGGAAACTACGAGGCCAAGCGCAACGAGGAGCTCTCGGACTTCACTCTCACTCAGCACTACGGAACTGAAGAGCAGCTTACGGATACGAATTGGCGGCAGCGCCGGTTCTCGATCAACGGCGAGGAAGTTTCGTTCGGTGACTATGTCCGCCGGTCTCTCGCTCGGGGTAACCTCAAGTACGAGCCGGTGAACGAGCTGCGCGAATCGCTCAAGGCCCTCTGCGAAGACATCAAGGACCGGCAGCACGCGGTCGAAGACGCCATCAAGACCGGCATTCACCGGAAGCCGCATCCGGAGCGGTTGCCAGAGAACATCTATGGCACACACGGGGAGTGGGAGTCGTACTCAACGCCGTCTCGAGACGCGCGCCTCAAGGCCGCGATCCTCTCGGTCCGGGAAAGTGTGAAGACCCTCTACGATAAGTTCCGGAGCGGGGACCCAGTGGTCGTCTACACTGGAACAGACCTTCTCTCCGATCTGCGCTCGGTCTACACGGAAGAGTCTCAGAAATGCGTCATCTCTTACACGAACTCCCGTGGAAGCGAAGTCCCGCTGAACATGGACCAGGTCATCGATCGCGCCTACGCGGTTTCCTTTGACCCCTACCATTGTGTCGAACTCCGCTGGGGTGCTTCTGGACAAGAATTGTCAAGCTGCGGCGATGACCAAAACAAGCGTGCCTGGTACGCTGCTCAGCAGAATCTGCGCAACACCATTGAACGCAACTACGACCTTCGGATGGATAAAACCCTCTCTGAGCTCGGGTCTTCTGGCCTCGGTCTCGCGAGCCCGGTTGAACTTTCCATCAAGAAGATGCTCGATAGCCTCTAAGACCTTGCACCCTTAGCCCCTTCGTGCTCTCATAAAATATCTCTTGAAAAAGGATTTTTATGAGAGCACTTCTTCTCACCTGGGCGATGGCCCTTTCCACCTGCGCCTTCGCCGATCAGGTCTTCCAGACCACGAAGCGAGAAAACGTTCGGGTCCTTAAAACCGACGTCCTCGAACTCTTGACCTCATTACCCCCTGGGACAACTCTGTCAGTCCCCGACGGAGCTCAACCGGAGTATCATCTCTACCGGCTGGCCAATGGTGAGGTCCAGCGTTCCAGCAACGGCTTCATTTCGAACGTAAAAATCCAGGCCGTGCGGCCCGAGTACAACGATGAATTCCCGGCCCAGCGGATCGCGGAACTCAATCTTTCTCGCAACTGGATCAGCGTCACCGCGCTCCCGGTTCGAGAGAGCGCTGAATTCCCGGCACTGTCACTGGCCGCTCCTGAAGCCGACTACCTCTTGAGCTTCGAAGACTCAGGGAAACCCAAGTTCAACTTCACCACGTACTACCAAAAGCGCTTCCCCGGTCGACTCAATCTGGCCATCGCTTCTGAGAATCAGTCCAACTCCGAGCGCCTCAAGTGGGCCGCGGTGATGGAGGAGCTTCGGAAGGCTGCTGACCGGACAGTTCCAACTGCAACGTCGTACCTCTTTCTCCCCATCGAAGAGGCGCGGAAGGCGTCCATCGACTACGAGAAGTCGGACGTCGTGTCTTCGCTGGGGGCTTGGACGATCGCGGTGAAGGCAACGGCCGTTCGGAACGGCTTTCCGAACGTCCCGTGTGCGGAGTTCATGTCGGAGGTTCTCCGCCAGGCGTATGCCCGGGCCGGGCAGAACCTCTTCGAGGATTTCTCGCGCGAGAAGGGGACCTACCTCATCTGGAGCAGCACCGCCGCCGTCGTCAACCTGGCCAATACGCTCGTGAAGGCCGGGTGGATTCCCTGGGAACTTGCGAGCTTCAGGCCCCCGACCGGAGCCATCATGGCGCACTTTAAGGCGACGACTCCGGGGCACGTCTACATGGCCGCGGGCCACGACGGACGGATCATCATTGATAACGGATCACCGGCGGGACGGCAGCTCGTCCGAACGGTCGACAAAACGATCAAGATGCTCTACTACGGCGGGGTCTTTTTCCTACCTCCTGGGATTCTTCCGAAGCCCTGGTAACCTCCTCAATTTACGGTATTTGTTGCGACTGTAATTCCTTTAGTGAGCTCCATTTCCCTTGCAAATCGGAGCTCACTCACATACTTATAGCCCCATGACCAAGCCATCTTTTTTCGACCTCACCTTTGACGAGCTCAAGGCCCTCCTGGCCGAGAAGGGGCTCACGCCGTTTGGCGCGACTCAGATGTTTGATTGGGTCTACAAAAAGTGGGTCTTCGATCCGGCCCAGTGGACGAATGTGGCCCGGGCGACGAAAGAGTTTGTCATCGAAGCTTTTGACTTCGGTATGCTCCCCATCGTCTGGAGCGGACTTTCGAAAGATGGAACCCGGAAGTTTCTGGTGAAGCTCGCCGACGGTCAGACTGTGGAAACAGTGGCGATTCCGGCCCGGGAGCGACTCACCCTGTGCGTTTCTTCTCAGGTAGGCTGCGCCGTCGGTTGCACCTTTTGCCACACAGCGACCCAAGGGCTCAAGCGCCACCTTAAACCGTCGGAAGTGGTGCTCCAGTACATGACGATCCAAAAGTGGCTCATGGACCATGTTCATGCCGACGAGCGACTCACGAACATCGTTTACATGGGCCAAGGCGAGCCGCTGCATAACTTCGAGAACATGAAGAAAGCGACGCTCATCTTCATGGCCGAGCGAGGCCTTGGGTTAGGGCAGAGACGGATCACGCTCTCGACCTCGGGACTCGTGCCCGCGATCGAAAAATTGGCCGAAGATTTTCCGCCTGTTAACATTGCGCTCTCGCTCCACTCGGCCCGAAACAACGTCCGCACCGAGCTCATGCCCATCAACAAGGTCTATGACCTTGAGCGGCTCTTCACTGCGATCAAAAAGATTCCTCTCAAGGCCCATCGGCGGATCACCTATGAGTACCTTTTGATCGATGGCATGAACGATACGATGGAAGATGTCGTCGCTCTCGCGGCGCTTCTGAATTCGAAGGAATCGAAGATCAATCTCATTCCGTTCAACGAGTTCCCAGGTTCGAAGTACAAGCGTCCTTCGGAAGAGAGGATCATGTGGTTCTTAGATCAGATGATCAAGCGGGGCTTCACCGTCACGATCCGGACGACGAAAGGCAGCGATATCTTGGCCGCCTGCGGTCAGCTTAAATCAGAGTTCGATAAGCTCAACCTTTGGGACAAGAAAGATGGCCCGGTGGTTATTCCGAGTATTGCCAGTAGCGTACTTCAGAACCTTCAGAGTCCTCAACGATAGCACTCGAGTCCGCAGGGGCCGGAGCAGGACTCGCCGAACTTGAGGGACTTTCCTCCCGGTTCAGGCGCTGCTTTTTAATCTTAGACCCCGCCACGGAACGCTGCGCCTCAGGCTCGCTCTCCGTCTTGTGGAGTTGGTAGCCCTCCGCTTCAGAGAGAGACTCTTTGGCAACGAAAGCATGGGATAAGCTCACCCAAGAGAACAGTGCGAGAATAAACAAGTTTTTAACCATAAATACCCTTCCTTATAGCGCCCTAGAGGGGGCTTAATCTCTATTCGGATTCGGTGAAGAAAACTATAGTATGTAAGTAATTTCAAGACTCTATAGGCTGGCTAAGGTTTGGCCGAGTGCAGAAGTAAGCATTTTTAGGATGACATCTTAAGGTTCATTAGGAGAAGTTAAATCAAGTATTAGAAAGACTACTACAAGAGGCACCCATGACGATGAAGATCTTCTCCTTCCTAGTGCCGAGTTTACTCGTTGCCTCTTCAGCTTTTGCCAACGTTTCTGCTTATTTTAATCAAAACCCACGCTCCTCTTACTCCGACCCGTACCGCAGGATTTCCAGAGCAGGTGATAACCTCGAAGAGGTTCTCCTTACAGAAATCCGTCAGGCGCGGCGCTCGATTTATCTTGCGGTCCAAGAGCTTCGGCTCCCCCTCGTTGCCGCGGCACTGATTGAAAAGAAGAAACAGGGCGTGGATGTCCGGATCGTTCTCGAGAACGATTACAACTTTGACATCCTCTCCCAGCGAGAATCGGGTGAGGGTGAGTACGAGGCTTCGAAGCTCCAGGAACTGAGAGCGCTCATCGACGCCAACCGGGACGGTCGCTTCCAGAAAGAGGAACTCGAGAACCTCGACGCCATTTACATGCTCCGGGCCGCGCAGGTCCCGGTCATGGATGACACGTTCGATAACTCGAGGGGCTCCGGTCTCATGCACCACAAGTTCGTGGTCATCGACGGAAAAACGACGATCGTGAGCACGGCCAATTTTACGATGAGCTGTATTCACGGGGATGTGCTCGTGCCCGACTCTCGCGGCAATGCCAACTCCATGGTCGTGGTCGATTCCACTCCCTTTGCCAGGTCTTTTACCGATGAGTTCGCCCAGCTCTGGGGGAACGGTCGCCGCGGGAACTTTGGTCAAAGTAAGACCTACCGCGGACCGATGACGACCACCGTTCGTGGGGCCCGGCTGACGGTGCAGTTTTCGCCGACCTCGCGCCGCTACAACTGGCAAGAGACCGTGAACGGTCTTATCGCGCTTCACCTCTTTAAGGCGACCTCTTCTATCCGCGCAGCACTCTTCGTCTTCTCTGACCAATACATCGCTAACGTCATGGAACAAAAGCACGAGGCCGGAGTGCAAATCGGTGTCCTCATCGAGCCAAAGTTCGGCTACCGTGACTACTCGGAGCTCCTCGATCTCATGGGGCTCGCGATGCTGAACCAGAAATGTAACTACGAGTCCGAGAATAATCCTTGGGCGAGGCCCGCAACGGACGTCGGACTGGCCCGCCTTCCTCGGGGCGACGTTTTGCACCACAAGTTCGCTGTGGTTGATAATCGAACGGTCATCATGGGCTCTCAAAACTGGTCCGATGCGGCGAACTTCATCAATGACGAGACGCTCGTCGTGATCGAAGACAGCGGCGTCGCTGAGCAGTTCGCTCAGGAATACGCTCGCCTTCGGCGGAGTGCGGTGATCGGCCCGATTCCTTGGCTCCGGGACCAGATTCGAAAACAGGAAGAGTCCTGCCGCAAAGTCGGGCGCAATTAATTCCCAATCCCGCAAACTTCAGTATAATTAAGGCTCAGTAACTTACGGAAGGAGTTAGAGTTGAGCCGCGAGAGATCCAAAGGGATAGTTGGGATTTTTATCCTGGTTACCGTGTTATTTTTCATCTTCATAGTCTTCGCCTTCTACACCGTCGGGCAGCTGAAGAAATCTTCCTCCATGGGCGAGGGTCTCCGGGACAAGTCCGCGAGTTCACCGATTGCCGTGATCAGCATCGAAAATGAGATCATGGACTCGAGGAAGGTGGTGGAGATGCTCCTCGCTGCAGAGGAGGAAAAGGACATCAAGGCCATCATCCTCCGCATCGATTCTCCGGGCGGTGCGGTGGCACCGACGCAGGAAATTTATCAGGAAGTCCGCCGGATCGATAAGAAGAAGCCCATCTACGCCTCCTTCGGTTCCGTCGCTGCTTCCGGTGGGTATTACATCGGCGCCGCCTGCCGGAAGATCTGGGCGAACAACGGAACTTTGACCGGCTCCATCGGAGTCATCATGCAGACGGCCGATCTCTCCGAGCTCTTCAAATGGGCCAAGTACAAGCCGGAGACCATCAAGGCCGGACGCTACAAGGATCTGGGGAGCCCGTCGCGGCCAATGACCGACGAAGAGCGGATGATCCTGACGGAGTTACTCGCAGGGACCCATAAGCAGTTCATGGCCGACATCATGGCGGTACGGAAGGGACGCATCAAGAAAGACATCACCGAGCTCGCGCAGGGGCAAATCTTCCATGGCCGGGAGGCCCGGGAGTTGGGCCTGGTCGACGAGGTCGGGAGTCTCTGGGAGGCCGGTCGGGCGATTCATAAAGACCTGAAGCTCAAGGGGGATTTTGCTCTCCGGTACTTGAAGCCCCAGAAGAAAAAGTTCTCCCTCGGAGATTTCTTAGAAGAGACAGAAGACACCCTCTCCTTTCTTCGAGGCAAGGTCGAGTCCAGAACCGTTCCGGCGTATAAGTTCGAACTCTAAGGAGTCTCGTGGACTACACCTTTCTACTCGAATGGGGAAAGAATCACGCACTGACCGTCGTGGCGGTGGTGATCACGCTTGTGCTGATCTACCACTACGTCATCGAGCGGGACAAAGCAGTGAAGCTCTCGAAGAAGTACCGCAACAGTATCTTCGAGGCCCAGTCACGGATCTTCCTCAACGCCACCCAATACCTCATCGAAGGGAACAAGGATCTCGCGATCAAGGAGTTCCAGAATGCGGTGGACCTTAACCGAGAGACGATCGACACCTACTTCGCCCTCGGGGGTCTCTTCCGGTCCAACGGGGAAATCGAGAAAGCGATTTCGATCCACCGCTCCCTCATCGCCCGCGAGAGCATCTCCGAATCGACCCGGCTTCAGGCCCTGAAAGAACTGGCCCTTGACTTCGACAAGGGGGGCTTCATCGACAAGGCCGTGGAGACCTATAAGGATGTGCTCAAGATCAACCGGGACCAGCAGGACGTGATCTCCGCGCTCTGCCGCATCTACGAAGACATCGAGGACTGGGATCAGGCCTACAACTACCGGATCATGCTCTCCAAGGTCGGGCAGGAAAATCAGTCTGAGACCATCTCGCACATCCTAGTGCAAAAGGCGAAGGCCCTGTTCGATAAAGGGCAGTTCAAGGCCTGCGCCGAGGAGCTCGAGGACGCGTTCCGGTTCGCCCCCTCGGTGTCGGCGAAGATTCTGCGCCTGCGACTCGACCTCGTCCTCGGACACATGGAGGACGCCAACGGCCTTTTGCTCGAGCTCCTGAAAGAGCACCCCATGTACGCCACCTTCATCTTCGTCTCTCTGGATCAGTTTAATCCCAAGCTCGTCCAGGTCACCGAGTACCGCGAACGTCTTTCGCAGCTCATGACCTACTTCCTGGGCATCAACGACATGGACCTCATGAGTGCGCCCTCCGTGGTCCTCTCGAAGATTCGGCTCCTGAAGGATCTTCGGCGCACGGGCGACGCGTTCACGCTCCTCGACGAGTGGATGCGAAGTCACGGCCAGTCCGACGTCCTGAAAGTTGAGTACATCAAGATCCTGATCGAGGTCGGGAAGGTCGAGGAGGCGCTGGCACACACGCAGTCACTTCTGAATAACCTTCACAGTTCGCTCACCCGCCACTTCTGCTCTCAGTGTGGCTATAATTCGGATGAGATCTTCTGGCGCTGCCCGCAGTGCCACAACTGGGAGACGATCCAGTTCCGGTGGAAGGTATGAGCATGTTGTGGCTTCTCCTCCTGCCTGCCGTCGCTTTCGCAGAGACCGTTGCGACCGACGAGAAAGTGGTCGGAGTCTTCTACTATGCTCCCATGTTTGGCCATGTCCACCAGCACGCGGTCCGAACGTCTCCGAGCCTCACCACCATCCAATGCTCTCATCCGGTGAAGGTCGTCGAGAGTTCGAAGGTCTCCGCGGTCCCGGAGTGGGCCTACGTCCAGGTCGCTGACCACCGCGGGTTCGTCCTGCGGGAGTTCCTGATGGACAAGCGACCCGAGTGCTTTCAAGGAAAGTACCCGAAGTTCTTCGACGCCTTTAACCTGGACCTCTCCGACCTCTATTACTGGGGTCGACTGGGTGATCAATACATCCAGGGTGAGACGAGGGTGAAGTGACATGAAGTGGATCCTCCTTGCCATCATTCTCAGCGCCCAGGCCTGGGCCCAAACCGAGAAGCTTCAGGAAGAGAAGGAGCTCGAGGTCGTCGACTTCACGAGCATCAAGAAGGTCCTTCAGCAAGATGGCCTCGACGAAGCGGCCAAGAAAAAAGAAACCGAGGTCAAGATCCTCAAGCGCGTCCAAGGGAAAGTGGAGGCGCAGCGCTACCTCTATCCCACGGAGCCCGAGCTCTACGGGTTCGTGTCCGAGTACTGGCTCGTGAAGAACGCTCAGCTCTTGAGCTGGGATTTTCAGAAGCCGGACTACGGCCTCGAAGGAAACTTCGGCGCAACCATGGAGGGCCTTGGGTTTTATCAGAAGCGCTACAAGATCCTCCTCGTGAATACCCCGTCCCTGGTTCGCACGGCCCTCCCCGGGAACGGCGAAGTGATTCTGCTGCTGTCGGTTCCCTTCATCCGCTCTCTGGATCTCTCGAAACTTGAGATCTCTCTCTTACTCCTGGAAGACTTCGTGCGGCTTGAGCAGGGCTACTTTAAGAAGGCGGTCGCGACGGAGAAGCTTTCGAAACTGGCCGGGGCGAGCTTCCAGGGTGCCAAGCCTGACGTGGGGTTGGTCGAGGAGTTGCTCCGCAACTATTCGCGCCAGATCACGGAACGGGGGTACAGTTTTCAGCAGCAGTTCGAAGTCACCAAGAAGATGGACGCCTACCTGAAGTCCAACCCCGAGCTCTGGAACGCGTACTACCGACTCCTCGTGAAGATCGATCGGTTCGTCAAATCAAACGCCCAGTACAAAGATTACGTCAAGCTCTACCCGTCGCCGGAGATGCAGCTCAAGTGGCTCGGTCCGGATGAAAAAGTCCACTGATGGGCCGGGCCTCGCTCTTTCAGAACTTCCGGTACTACGGTGCGTACCAGCTCCTGGCCGTGGTCCTCGTGATCCTGATGAGTTCCATCGGTGCGTTTTTCCACTTTCTCCTCGACCATGAAATCAGCATCGTGGAGGCGTGGCTTCACAATAACCATTGGGAGATTCTGATCGGAGCGAAGGTCCTTTCACTCTTTTTCCTCAACCGCTGGTTCAAGATGCGGCTCTACCAGATGAAATCCTTGCGCGTGCTCATCCGGGAACTCGTGCGCTGGCCCGAACCAAAGGCACTCGTCGTGGCCGTGTTCTCTCTCGTCAGCTACCTCTCCCTCGCCGGAACTTCTTTCGTCGGACAGAACCTCGGATACTGGTACTACCATTTGACCGCGTTCCTGGGTCTTTGTTTTTACTTCGGGATCGAGTTCGTCGTCATCGCCTACCTCCAAGATTTTCTGACCGCCGAGGATTCTCCCTCGGGCCCCGAGCTCATCGTCGGATACACCGCCATCTTCACCGGCGCATTTCGGCTTTCGGTTCCAAACTACTACGACCTGATCCCCTACATTGTTTTCTGCTTTTCAACCCTCCTCGTTCTTTCGGGGCGAGGCTTCCGGAGCTGGAGCAACGTCGTCTGTTTCCTTGTCCTGTTCGTTGCCCCCATGGGGGCCTTCTTCGGCCTTGATCCGGTTTGGGGCGAAGACTTTTCGCCCTTTGCGTTGCGGACCCGTCTTGCTTTGCCTTTTCTCTCGGCGATTTGGGTGGTATCGTTTTTTTATTACAAATACCGCGATCGGCTTATTTTTGGAGCACGGAAATTCGTGCGTTGAGGTTTAGAATGCATGGCTTAAACATCTGGCAGATTCTTTGGGAATCCGGACTCGTCGTTAAATTTGTCCTCTTGCTCCTTGTCCTGTCATCGGTCCTCTCCTGGACCATCATCTGGCAGAAATACAAAGAGCTCAAGGTCGTGACCGAGGCCAACGACAAGTTCAACGACTTCTTCCGGAAGAGTAACTCGATCACCGACATCAATAAAGAAGCGACCGAGAACACCGAATCCACCATGGGGCTGATGTTCAAGAAGGGCTTCGAAGAGCTCAATAAAACTCTCGGGGCCGTCGGGCGCGGGAACCTTGCGGGGCATTTCTCCACGTACGGGCTCCAGTCCCTGGAACGTGCCCTGAAGTCCGCCTACAACACGGCCAACGAGCGGATGGATCTACGAGTCTCTCTCCTCGCCACCATCGGCGCCATCACTCCCTTCATCGGTCTCTTCGGAACCGTCTGGGGAATCATCGACGCCTTCTCTGGCCTCTCTCAAGGTGGGGGAAGCATCGAGGCGGTTGCTCCGGGGATCGCCGAGGCCCTGGTGGCCACGGCCGTTGGCCTCGCGGCCGCCATCCCAGCGGTGGTCTTCTACAACCTCTTCAACAACCAGATCTCTCGGATCAATTCTCAGATGGAGTCCTTCTCCCAGGAGTTTCTGAATCTTGTCGAGCGCACCGTCCTCGTCAAGAAGGAACAGTAGTCATGGGGATGCAGCTCGGCTCAGGCAAGAAGGGGCCCGTCGCTGACATCAACGTGACCCCACTGGTCGACGTGATGCTCGTTCTCCTCGTCATCTTCATGGTGACAGCACCGATGCTCTTCAGCGGTATTAACCTCAAGCTTCCGAAGACGCAGAAGGTGAACACGCTCGGGCTTCGGCCTGAGCTGGTGATCCTTTCGATCACCGAAGCCGAGCAGTTTTTCATCGGCAAAGAAGCCGTGGCGCCGAAGGATCTCATTCCGGCGATCCTCAGGAAGTTCAAGGTCAGCAACACCGACGTGCTCTACCTCCGAGCAGACTACAACCTTCGCTACGAGAAAGTCGCGAAGCTCATCGCCAACCTGAAAAAATCTGGGGTGAGTAACATCGCCCTCGTGACCGAAGTGGAGAAAGGAAACTAGGTGCTGACGCGCGTGGACGATCGGGATTTTACCAAGAACTTCCTAGTCTCTCTCGGACTCCATGGATTCCTTTTCTTGGCCGCCTTCATTGGCGGAGAAGTTGTTTCTCGGGTCTTCCAATCCGGGGACGTCGAGATCATCCGCTCCGCGGTTCGAGTGGACGTCGTCGGCATGCCGAAGTTCACCGTTCAAGAGTTAAAGAAAATGGAGGCACGACCCATCATCGAAGCGGTCCCAGAGCCGGTGAAGGGGAAGTCCGAGGAGACCACCGCAGAAGTCGCCGACGTCGTGAAGAAAGACGACCTCGTCATCCAGGAAGAAGGCAAGAAGAAGGATTCTTTTCTGAACCTGGTCTCGGACTATTCGAGTAAGAAAGTGGCACCGAAGGTCGCCCCGAAGGGCGAGCGGACCGGTGTGACGGGAAAGAATTTCGAATCCCTCATCATCGAGGGCAACCGGCTCTCCAAAGGCTCGGCCCTCGTCGGAGACTACAGCGACGAGCAGGCCTCGGCCTTCGCGGCGTACGTGCAGAATATTCCCGGAGTCATCAGGCCCTACTGGAAGCTCCCGGACTTCCTCCTTAAACAAGACCTTCGTTGCCGGATCAAGATTTATCTCTCGCCCGAAGGGAAGCTTCTGAAGCTTGAGCTCCAGGAGTCCTCGGGAGTTTCGGAGTTCGATGCACGGGCCGAGAAGGCCATCCGGGATTCGACGTTTCCCACGCCGTCCGCCGAAGTCGGTGCGCGGCTCACTAGCTCGGGGATCATCCTGGGCTTTCCGATCTAAGGACGACCCATGAAACACACAGTTTTCTTTTTCCTGTTGTTCCTCGCTTCGCAGCTCGCCCTGGGTCAGGACGCGGTCATCGCCGTGGGCCAGGCCGAGCAGGACAAGGCCAAGCTCGTCATCGACGACCCGGAACTCGGGGCCCTCTCCGGGGATCAGAAGCGCGTCTCTGCCGAACTCCTCGAGGTGCTCCGGAACGACTTCCTTTTCTATAAGCATAAGTTCAACGCCGTCGACTACGTGGAGAAGGGGA
Organism: Pseudomonadota bacterium; assembly: GCA_027487515.1. Lineage (GTDB taxonomy): Bacteria > Bdellovibrionota > Bacteriovoracia > Bacteriovoracales > Bacteriovoracaceae > Peredibacter. The sequence goes on along the minus strand of JAIYDL010000007.1, from coordinate 373,425 downwards.
AGAATTCATTCTCTACTCCAGAGCTCGAGAAGTGGCAGGCCAATGGCGTGAGCTTTTTCGTCGCCGGACGCATGGATCCGGGGCCGGGGCAGAGCGTGGACGCGAGCTTCAAGGTCTGGTCGGTGCTCGCAAAAAAAGAACTGTACTCCGGCAAGGTCCGAGTCTCCTCGGATGGGCTTAGGCCCACTGCCCACGGTATCGCCGACGCACTCTACCGATCGGTGACGGGGAAGCCGTCGATCTTTAAATCGAAGATCCTCTTCATCTCGGACCGCACCAGCGGCAAGGAGATTGAAAAAGAACTCTACCTCATGGACTTCGATGGTCGCCGAGTCGACAAGCTCACGAACTTCAATTCTGTCGTCCTCTCTCCCTCGATCTCTCCGGACAACTCGAAGATCATGTTCTCTCTGATCGCTTCGAGGAGGGAAGTCTCCCGGACGAAGGTCCGAGTTCTGAAGAACATTGACCTCAAGCTCCTCGACCTCAAGACCAAGAAGCTCACGACCATCTCCGATCGGCCTGGGATTAACTCCGGCGCCATCTTCGGCGCCACTCAAGACACGATCTATCTGACTCTCTCGTTCAGTGGAAACGCCGACATCTATGAACTCAATGTCTCCTCCGGTCGCATGCGGAAAATCACCTCCCACTACGGGGACGATGTGGATCCCTCGATGACTCGAGATGGGTCTCTCATGACCTTCCTCACGAACCGCTCAGGGCGGGCCCACATCTACACCTTGAATCCCTCCGAAACCGAGAAGGACGTGAAGCGGATTTCTTTCGTGGGCCAGTTCAATGCGACTCCGAGGTTTTCGCCGGATGGGAAGGAGATCGTTTTCACCTCCTGGGTCGACAACGGCTTTGACCTTTACCGGATCGGCGCCGATGGGAACAACTTAGTCCGCCTCACCAAGGGGTTCGGCTCGAACGAAGAACCCACCTTCTCGCCTGACGGTGAGTTCATCATTTTTTCGTCAAAGCGGATGCTAAGTCGTCGTAAGGCCGTTCAAGATGTCTATATCATGAACAGAGAAGGGGAGATTTTAGGGCAATTGACCCAGGATTTTGGTCAATGCTTCTCTCCTCAGTGGACTAACCTCTAGGAATTGCTAATTTTTTCGAAGAAACTTTAAACACCGCAGCAAAATGGTCTTGTAAATTTTTCAGCCAGCCTGTAATATATCCCCATAACGCACTGTGTAATTTTTAAACACATTGAAGATTTAAGTGTAAAGGGGATCCACATGAAAACAGCTGCTCATCAGAATGAACTTGCTACTCTTTCAACAGTTCTTCTCTCGAACCTCGATGAAGTTGTCTTCTTCTCGAAGCTCTCGAGCTACGTCCAGGAAGTCATGGGTGAATACAAAGTTCTTGGCTTCGAAGTCCTCTCCGATGGCTCTACGCGCTTGATCGCCGAAAATGGCTCTGCTCTTTCGGCCGCTCGCCTCTTCAACAAGGGCCAGGGTGTCGCGGGCTACGTTGCTCGGATGAAGCGTGCGTACTACTCGAATTCGGTTAAGCGCGATCCGATCGCGGTCAACGGTTACCGGGACGATGCGGTTGAAGCAGAGCTCTGCCTCCCGATCATCGTCGAAGGTTCTGTCATCGGTACGCTGAACGTTCAGTCTCTTAAGAAAGACCGCAACTTCGGAGAAGCCGACCTCGTGACTCTGAATGAAATCTTGCAACAGCTCCAGTCGCCGATCCGGAACATGCACTTGTTTCTCATGGCGAAGAATCTTAACCGCGAACTCCTCCAGAAGATCGAGGCCCGGGAGAAAGAACTCTCGAACCGGGTCGAGATTCAGATGACCAAATCCTTTGAAGATAATTCGCAGATGATGGGACTCTCAAAAAGCTTCCTCGAGGTCGTTCAAACGGCTAAGAAAATTGCGGCGCAAGATTTCCCAGTGCTCCTCGAAGGTCAACACGGAGTGGGGAAGAAAATCCTCGCACGGAAGATCCATAACTGGTCGGGTCGTAAGGGTGCGGTCGTGGTCGCTTCCTGCGGTGCCTTCAGCGAAGCCCAGCTCGACCGAGAGATCTTTTCTTCGAAAGGTCTCATGCTCCAGGCGAACGGCGGGACGCTCATCATCGATGACATCGGTTCATGCTCCCTCAACATACAAACGAAGCTTCTGCGCTCCCTCGTCGCCGGCGAAATGATCACGGTGGACACGGATCAGAAAGTTGCGTTGAACGTCCGCCTCATCGCGACGTCTAAGACCTGCTTGAAGAGTCTGGTTGAAACCGGCGCCTTTAAGGAAGACCTCTTCTACCGGCTCAACACTGTCGGGATGAAGATTCCGGCCCTCCGCGACCGCCAGGAAGACGTGAAAGTCATGGCGGAGTACTTCCTGAATCACGGAAAAGTTGAGAAGAAAGTCCTTACCTCGGCCGCGATCGAAAAACTCACGACCTACTTCTGGCCAGGGAATGCTCACGAATTGAAGAATGTGATGGAGCGCACATACATCCTCACTGACGGTCAGTACATTGAGGCTGCGCATCTGCCGGAGTTTGCTCAGGAAGTGAAGGTAGAGAAAGTCGAAGAGAAGCCGATCTATCAGGAGTTTACTCTCTTTGATCTCGAGAAGAAGCACATCGTTGACACTCTTCAGCATCTCGGTGGGAATAAGACTCGTGCAGCTAAAGCTCTTGGAATTACGGTGAAGACTCTCTATAACAAGCTTCATAGCTACGGCATGATCGAGGCCCGTGAAGCACAATAAGATTTGAAGAGTTAGGCAAGAAAAAGTAAACTACAATGAACAGGAGCATTTATGTCTAAGACGACGATCACCCCAGCGACGGAAGAGAAAGTGGCCCCGGCGGTTCCCGAGGTCATGACCATCAAGAACTTCCGCTCGAACGGAGACATCGAAAACTTCTACCGCTACATCCACGACAATGGTCTGCGCCGGGAGGCTCTCATGCTCATGGAATACGCGATCTCGAAAGTGGCCAAAGTGAGAAAAGGCAAGCGTTCCAAAACTTTACAGTAACCCGCACTCCAGGAGCTCCACCGAAGGAGCTCCTTTTTTTCTCGCCTGGAACCACACATGGACGTCTCCAAGACTAAAATCGTTTTCGACCCGCTCTACGGATTCATTCACCTCACAAGCCTCGAGTGGGAGATCATTCACACTCCCTTCTATCAGCGACTCCGTTGGATCAAGCAACTCGGCTTCACTTTCTATACCTTCCCGGGAGCAGAGCATTCCCGGTTCGGTCACTCCATCGGGGTGATGTTCAATGCTCACAAAATCCTCCAGCGGCTCGGGAAGGCCGTCCCGGAGGTGGACCTTTTTAACGACGAAGTAGCATCGGCCGAGAAGTCCTTCCACCAGAGCATCAGACTCGCGGCGCTCCTCCACGACCTGGGGACTTTCATGTTCTCCCACACCACGGAGATGGCCTACATCCGGTACGGTGAGACCACCAACGATAAGAACGGGAAACGCCACCCCGACGACCACGAGCACCTCGGCTCCTACATCATCAAGAACACCGATTATCCACGCGGGATCACCTACGTGCTTAAGAAGTATAAGATCGACCCCCAGAAGATCTCGAACCTGGTGAAAGGTATTGACCCCTCGATCCTCGCCAATCAGATCCTTCATTCCGAGGTCGACTGCGACCGGATGGACTACCTCCTCCGGGACGCGCACTACTCCGGCATCAAGTACGGGACCTACGACCGGGACTACCTGTTGCATCACTTCCGAGTCGCCTCGGTCAATGGCCATGACATCCTGGCCATCGGACACAACGCACTCCACGCCGTGGAAGACTTCCTCATGGCCCGGTTTGCCTGGTACTCCCAGGTCATCCGGTCCGCGCGCGGTGCTCGCTTCGACGCCATCGCGGAAGAGCTCTGTTTCTACATGCTGGAGAAGGGGCAGATCTACACCTACTCAAAGCTCATGGAGATGATCGAATCCGAGCCCGACAACTTCTACACGTTCAACGACCAGTACTTCATGCAGCAGGTCCATCGCTGCTACACCGATGGGAGCTTCGATCGGAACCCGCGCATGAAGGACCTCGCGCACTGTCTTCTCTTCGAGAAGGCGCCACGGACCGTGAAGTGCGAGGAGTTTAAGCAGCGGATCTTGAATCAGGATGAGGATCACGTCCTCGAGAAGATCATGAAGCGAGCGGAAGAAAAAATCCGTGAGATCAAGGAACTCCTGAAGAAAAAGGGCACGGCGATGGACTGGATCGTGGAGGACCTCCCCACCAAGCACATCGTCTTCGTGAAGTCCCGGCGTAAGCTCGTGAAGGGCAAGACCAACGAGAACCTGCTCCTCGAGCGGGACCCGGCGAAGATCATGCTCGAAGACGGAGACGTGAAGCTCCTCGGTGACGTCGAGAATTCGATCATCTCGGACCTTCAGCAGAAGTTTAACTTCGTTCCGAATGTCTACTGCTCGGATTCGGCCTACGAGCTCCTCAAGGCCGAAGGGATCATCGAGTAAGGATCAGACCCCGCGGGACACAGCCGCGCCAGCTCTCGCGCAGCTGCGTCCGGATCCTGCGTGCTGAAGTAGTGGGCCCTCCCGGAGGCCAGTTCGATCAGGAGACCCTTCTTCCAGAACCGAAGATCGTAGAAGTGAAAGCGACCCCAGAGCGCGGGCCAGCGCCGAACGCTCAGGAGGATGGACCCCAAAGGAACGGCCCGGACCGCGCGGATCTCCTCCAGGGGAATTCTTCTGGAGTAAAACGAGAGTCCTTTTATGACGAGAACATCCCCCATGACGTAGAGCTTCCGTGGAACGTAGGAGAGCACGGCCTGAGCCGCGGTCACCAGGAGAAAAGTTTCTACGACGATCTCGAGGTAGCGTGCGTAGATCCCGAGCGAGGGGCCCAGGACCGAATCCAGCCCTCTGAGTGACACGAAGGCCGCGTGGAGGGTGAGTTCGAGGATCACCAGGCCCACGACGATTTCCAGCAACAGGAGCGGTGGGAAGCGCACTTTCCGAACCCAGCGGATGCGATCGTTGTGGAAGGGGCGCTTCAGCACGCGCTGGTAGAGGCCCAGGAAGATCAGAGCAAGGAGCGCACCGAAGAGGTAGTAGTCCCCATAGAAAAAGAGCTCCGGCGCTGCCACCGCGAGATACTCGTTCTCCTCTCGAGCGAACTTCGCAAGAGTTTGGCGGTACTCTTCCGGACTCACTCCGCGGAGGATCTCGCCGGGGGTCACCCAGTCTTGGTCGTGGTCGTTGAGCTCGGCCATGAGATCGCCCAGTTGCGCCCGGGCCTCCGCGTCCCGGCCCCAGAGGTCGAATCCACTGAGGTAGAGCCTCGTGGCCTCTCGGATGTCCGCATCCGAGAGAGTGCCGTCTCGGAGCTCGCGGTAGAGAAGGCCTCGGACGAAGAGAAGGTTCTCGCGGAACCGCTCCCGGGAGGTTGAAAGGTTGATCGTGAAGTAACCGAAGTTGCCGTAGAGGCCGTTGCTCTCGAACGCCGTGTAGGTCTCGCCCGAGAGGTTCCGGATTTTTTTCATCAGCCGATGGGCGAGGTAGCGGCTGTAGGATTCTAAAACTTCGCGGTCCCGGCGGTTCAACCGGTCCACCATGAATCCGAGGGTGATGGCACTTTGCTCTTCGCTGATCGAGAAGTCGCGAAACGGCTTCCCTCTGAGCGTTCCGGTTTTCCGGTGGCGCTGGTCGCCGATGCCGGTCGACGGATGAAGGCCCCAGGTTCGCTCGAGGTGAGCGAGAACTGCTTCGGCGTCGAAGGCACCGCCGACCGTGAGCTGCATGTTCGAGGGATCGTAGTAGCGTCGGTAGTGGTGCTCGATCTGTGCCCGCGAGAGACGCAGGGTCGAGAGCTGCACTTCGGAAAGTGAGTGCGGCGCGGGATCGACGATCCCGAAGTGCTCCTCCCAGAAAGGCGTTGGTTGGAGGTGGGCCGGCGAGACGATCCGAAGAGGGTCGACCCCGAGGAGTCGGATCAACGGACTCGGCTCCCCGATCTCGAGGAGCACAGTCTTCCTCTCCGTCTCGAGGTATTTGTCGCGAATCGTCGGGGAGAGGAGCATCGTTTGAAAGAGGTCCAAGATCCACCGCGTCTCTCTCCTAGGGACGGTGGCGAAGTAGGACGTTTCTTGCTCTGCGGTTTCTCCGTTCGCACTCCCGTCTCGTTCTTTAATGAGCTCTGAAAAACTCATGTCGTCTTTCAGGACTTCGTTTCGAAACAGCATGTGCTCTAAGAGGTGAGAGACGCCGAGAGTGGCCCGCGTTTCGTGATCTACTCCGACGCCCACTCGGAGCTTCACGTGGACCAGGTCTCCGGAAGAATCCGGAGCGAGGACGACGCTCAACCCGTTTTTAAGGCGGTGGCGTTGAATTGATTTCAGGGGATCTCGAGCGGCGGCGAAGAGGGGACCGGTGCAGAGAAAAAGGAGTATGATTAGACGCATTTCAAACAGTCCCGGAGTGATTGAGTAGGGTATTTTGCAGGGGCGGATTCTTTACTTTCCCAGTCTAAACTCGGTACAATGTTTGCATAATGGTAACCGGGGTGCCAAGAAGGAACCCCGAACAACTCAGGCAGAGGTTTCACGGATGTTAACCGGTCGTCTTCCCCAACAAGGTCGCCCTCGACAGGGGACAACTCAGCAGAATTATTTATTTCACCTGGATAACCTCTCCGTCGAGTACGGGCCCGTGAAGGCCCTGAAGGCCGTCCAGCTCACGATTTATCCTGGGGAAATCCTTTTCGTCACCGGTCCTTCTGGTGCCGGAAAGACCTCTCTTTTGAGCGTCCTCGGTGGTCATCTGCAACCAACCTCCGGCAAGGCGATCCTCCCGCACGATCGAAATTCAAAGCACTTCGTCTCCACGGTGTTTCAAGACCTGCGTCTCTTGCAGAAAAAAACCTGCGAGGAAAACCTCTGGCTCGCCTACGACGCTGCCATCTACAATGACCGGAACGAATTCTACCGCGAGATGGAAGACCTCGCTCGACTGCTCCTCGTGCAGGACCAGTTAGGAAGGAAAATCGAAGACTGTAACGGAGGCCTTCGGCAGAAGGTCGCCATGATCCGGGCCCTCTTGTGCCGGCCCACGGCGCTCCTGGCGGATGAGCCCACGAGCTCGCTGGATAAGGAAAACTCCTACCGACTGTTTGAAGTCCTTAACCACTTTAACCATAAGAAGGGTCTGACACTCGTCTGGGCCACCCACAACAAGGAACTGATCAAACAGTTCCCTGGGAAGATCGCCCATCTCGAGAACGGCCGTCTCGTCTACGCGGGGCACGCATGTTTTATCTGAAGGAATTTTTTAAGTGCATCGGCGAGTCTCCCATCCGGGGAGCCTCGTTTCTCCTCTTCTCCTGCCTCCTGGCCCTGGGTCTCACCCACAGGCCCTGGCTTGCGGCGGGCATCGAGCAGCTGACCCCAGAAAAAATGGTGAGCCCGTACTTCGTTGCCGTCGTCGACGGAACCGTCGATACGCTGAAAGTGAAGTCGCTCCTGTCCCGACTTCCGGGCGTCGTGGCGGTCGACGACAAAGAGTCGGAGCGCTCGCGCTCGAAACTGCGCACGCTCGTCGGCGAGCTCGGAAGTGACTACGCCGTCGATGCGAGCCTCCTCGACTTCAAGTCTCTCCGGGTGGTGATGAGCTCTTCGCTCTCGGCCGAGAGCCTGGACTTCGTTCGAGGCCAGGTCGTGAAGCTCGGGGGGGCGGATCACGTCACCGCCACCGACATTAAGTACCCGGAGATCACCGGGGTCATGAAGGCCCACCCGTTTTATAGTTTCCTCGCCACGGCGGGTGACTGGGGCGCGGTCGGGATCGTCGCCGTCCTCTGGGTCGTTTGCTTCTGGCTTTGCTACGACGTCTTCCGCTCTCGCGCGTACCTGATTGAGAAGTTTCAGCGCAAAAAGTTCGTGGCCGCGAAGTGTATCGCGGCAGGCCTCACTCTGGTCTACGCGCTCTTCACCGCCGTCGGAATTTGGAACGGGACCCTGAAGGTCGCCGACTCTCTCATCCTGTTCATGGTCTTCTCCGTGTTCTGGACCTTTTCGATGCAAGAATGGAGATGGAAGCCAACCCTATGAAATGCACCCTCCTGGCCCCTCTGCTTCTGACCTTCGCTCTGAGTGCGAGCGCCGCGGTTCGAAGGCCCGGCGACCAGCTCGCGCGCTACCGGACGGAAGTCCTCGAACTAGGGGCGCGGCTCTCGACCCTTGAAAAAGAGCTCGGGGCCAAGAACAACCTCTACGTGTCGAGCCTCGAGCTCATCCGGCAATTCGAAGGGGACATCAAGCTCTACCGGGACGAGCTGTCGAAGAAGCGCGAGGAGGTCCGGACCGCGCAAGAAGAGAACAGGCGCATCCTCCAGAGCTACCTCCTTCAGAGCGTGAATGAGACCACCGAACCCTGGCAACGGAAAGTGCACCTCGAACTCCTCCGACGCGCGCAAGAGAAACTGCGGCAGAGTGAGACCGAACTCTCGGGCTACGATGCGAAGGTGGCCGAGTTCGATCAGAAGCTCCTGGACCTGCGTCGGAACGAAGAAGAGCTCGCCTCCGTGATCGCAGAGTTAGAGGCGCGCAAGAAGGTCGTCATGGCGTCGTACCTCTCCCGGGTCGAACGGAAGAAGCAGGCGGAGTCTCAGGTTCAGTCGACGAAGCTCGCCTCCCGGATCGCGGCGGTGAAGAAAGAACTCAGCGGTGCCCCGGTGGTCCAAAGTAAACCGGATCGGATCTTCTCCCGACCGGTGGACGATTACATGAGCTTTACTCCGAGTCCGAAGGGTGTGACGTTTAAGTATTCGGCGACCCAGCCCGTGAAGGCGGTCGGTGGCGGGAAGATTGTTTTCGCGGGGGACCTCGCGGCCTACGGCCAGGTTGTTCTGATCGACCACGGCAACGACCTGCGAACCGTGCTCCTAGGCCGGATGGATATCCGAGTGAAGAAAGACGACACCGTCGGGAGCGGAGACGTCCTCGCGTACACCCGCAATGACACCAGAGAACCGCAGAATCTTTACTTCGAGGTCCGGAAGAAAAACACCGCGCAGAACACTATTTTGTGGTTAGACCAAAAGGGAGTGAGTAAAATCTAGGGGCACCATTACGCCCCCAGGAGTACTCATGTCTCGTCTCGTGACCCTCGCGCTCTCGACTCTCTTGCTCGCGGCTCCGTTGCACGCTCGAGAGGAAACTCCGGGCCCGGCACCGAAGCTCACGCAGAACCGATCGCGGTTCGAGCAGCTCGAACTCTTCAATAAAGTTCTTCACCTTGTTGAGACCCAGTACTACCGTCCCGTGAGCACCGAGAAACTCATCGAAGGCGCGCTCAAGGGTATGATGGAAACGCTGGATCCACACTCTGCGTTTTTAAACAAAGACTTCTTCGAGAAAATGCAAAACGATACCGCCGGCGAGTTCGGCGGCCTGGGCCTCGAAGTGACGCAGAAGGATGGGGTCATTTTCATCGTGACTCCCATCGACGATACACCGGCGTTCCGCGCGGGCCTCAAGCCGCGGGATAAGCTGGTGGAGATTAACCACGAGCCCATCGTGGGGATGACGCTCGACCAGTCGATTGAGAAAATGCGCGGCAAGGTCGGGGAGAAGATCCACCTCGGGATTCTGCGCGACGGGGAAGAAGGGGTGAAGCATTTCACTCTTCAGCGGGAGATCATTAAGGTGAAACCGGTGAAGGCGGAGCTCGTCAAAGAGAAGTATGCCTACGTTCGACTCACCCAGTTTCAGAAGCGCTCTGCGGAGTCCATCGAACAAGCCCTAAAATCCATGAAATCGAAGGCACCGGGAGGGGAGTTCTCCGGGATCATCCTCGATCTTCGGTCAAATCCCGGGGGCCTCCTCGATCAGGCCGTGGACGTCTCGTCTCTCTTCCTTAAGGAGGGAATCGTCGTCACCACCGAGGCGCGGGATCCGCAGAATAAAGACATCCGGTACGTGAAGAAGTCGGGCTTTAAAGACCTCGCCACTCCCATGGTGGTCCTCATCAACGGAGCTTCCGCGTCCGCCTCTGAGATCGTGGCCGGTGCACTCCAGGATCACGGTCGAGCTGTGATCATGGGATCGCTCTCCTTTGGGAAAGGTTCGGTCCAGACCGTGGCCCAGGTGGATAAGGAAAGTGGAGTGAAGCTCACCATCGCTCAGTACATGACGCCGAAGAATCGGAAGATTCAAGCGATCGGCATCACGCCGGACGTCGCAATCGAGGAGCTGGCCGCAGGAGAGTTTGAGCGAGGCCTCAAAGAGGACCGCTACATCCGGGAGAAAGACCTCAAGGGTCATCTGACCGCCACGATTGAAACCTCCGAAGAGCGGGCCGCGCGAGAAGTCACGGAGCGCAAGGAGCGCGCTCAGCGTGTCCGGGAGCTCGAGGCGAAGCGATCCGAGGCCCGGGCGGCCAAAGAGAAGAAGGAAAAAGACGAGGACATTTTCAAGGCCTTTGACCCATCCCAAGACTACCAAGTCCAGCAGGCGATCCGATACCTTCAGGGCTTCCGTGTTTTTGAGGCGACGTCGAAGGTGGACCGAGGCCAATGATCGGCGTCGACGCGGCTTCGGTTTCCGACCTCGTCAATTCGATCAAGGATTTCCTCGAGGAGCAGTTCCATGAGGTCATGGTTCAGGGAGAGGTGACCAACCTCTCTCCCTCAGGCGCGGGCCACTGGTACTTCACGCTCTCCGACGAAAACGCAAGCATCTCCTGCGCTCTCTTCCGAGGAGACGCCCTCCGGAATCCGCTAATCCGAAGTCTTAAGAACGGCGACAAGATCGTCGTCCTCGGGCCCTTGAGCGTGTACCAGAAGCGCGGGACTTTTCAGCTTCTCGGGAAGCGCATCTTTCCGGCCGGCGAGGGTCAGCTCAAGCTCCAGTTCGAGAGGCTCAAGGCGCGCCTCTCCCAGGAAGGGCTCTTCGACCTCGAAAAGAAGAAGGTCCTCCCGCTGTTCCCCAAGCGGATCGCGGTCATCACCGCGGAGCACGGGGCCGCTCTCCAAGACTTCTTGAACGTCCTGGATCGGCGCTCACTCTGGCTCGACGTTCTGATCGCCCCGGCCTTGGTTCAGGGAGACGGCGCTCCTCGATCTCTTCGCGAAGTGCTCCGAAAGGTTCAGGAGATTCCGGGGATCGACGTCATCGTCTTAACTCGCGGGGGAGGAAGCCTCGAGGACCTCTGGGCGTTCAACGATGAAGCCCTTGTCCGCGCCATCGCAGAGTGTCCGATCCCGGTCATCTCGGCCGTGGGCCATCAGGTCGACTACACACTCTGTGATTACGTGGCCGATCACCGGTCCGAGACGCCCACGGCAGCTGCCGAAACTCTCTCTCAGCCGCAGACGGAGCTCCGGGCACGACTGACATTCTGTCACACTCACCTGAAGTCGACTCTCTTCAAGCTCAACCAACACGTCCAGCTCCTGATGCACAAGTTTCATCCCCGAGAACTCCTGAATCTCATGCGACAGAAACTCCGGGACGCCGACAAGCGGCTCGAGAGGATCCGACTCAGTGACCGAGGCGCGGAGCTCACGGGCCTCAGAGAAAGGACCCAGCGGCTCGACGATGGATTCTTCCGGCTAACTCACACCACAGAACTCCAAAACCAACAGCGTGGCGAGAAACTCCAGCGCCTTGAGCAAGTCCTCCGGGCGCTCAATCCCACGAACGTTCTGGCCCGAGGGTACTCCTACGTGTCTCTCCCCGACGGGTCTGTCATCACCTCCCGGGACGGATTCGAGGGCCTCGCTCCGGGAACACCGGTGAACCTGGTTTTCCACGACGGCACGGGCATGGCAAAAAAGGACTAATATGAAGATCTTCGTCTCCCTCCTTCTCAGCTGCGCCACCACGAGCTGGGCCAAAAATCCGATTCAAAAAGAGCTCTCCATCCGTCCGGGCGAGGTCCGGTGGATCGAGCTCGAGCTTCCGGGCGATACCGTGAAACTTTTTTGCCGGGACCAGCGAGTCAAAATTCAACGGGAAGGCAAGTCCGTGCAGGCCCTCGTCATGGAGAGCTACTTCTCTGACCTGAACCCGTTTACCTGTACCTTCAAAGACGGTGAGCAGGTGCTGGCCGATCTCTTCTTCAAAGTTGAACCTCGGGACTACCCGGCGGAGAAGCTCAAGGTCGCGCCGAAGACCATCAAACTCTCTGCGGTGAACCAAAAGCGCGCCGACGCTGAGCAACTGGTCTTGAACCGGATCTATTCGCACTCCCTCGAGCGCCTCCAATTCAAGACCGCGTTCCAGGCCCCCATGAGCAGTGCCGTCACCAGCATCTACGGCACCAAGCGCGTTTATAACAAGGAAAAAAAAGGCCAGCACCTTGGCATCGATTACCGGGCGGCGATCGGGGATAAAGTTCCGGCGGCGAACGCAGGGAAAGTGGTCTTTTCTGGAGACCTTTTTTACACCGGCGGCACCGTCATCATCGACCATGGCCTTGACGTCTTCTCCGTCTATGGCCATCTTTCCAAGACTCTCATCGAAGCGGGGCGCTTCGTTGAGCGCGGAGAGATCATAGGCCTCTCCGGAAATACCGGAAGAACCTCTGGACCACACCTCCACTGGGGTGTTAAAGTCCAAGGCCAGTACATCGACGGTGACGTCATGATAGAAGAGACAAAGAAAGCTTTTAAGGACTAATGCAGCAGTACTCAGGACTCCTCCAGTTCCGGATTGATCCGATGCTCTCCATGGATCTCCGGAAAAGCCTCGAACCTGTCCTCTCGGAATTCCGAGACGCAGTCATCACCGATTCGCTCGCGACTCCAGCGGCCAGGGATAAACTCACGGTCGACTTCGTCTCCGAAGGTTCGCTCCACGAACTCTCTGCCGGAGAAGTGTTTCGCATCTGCCTCCTAGACCAAAATCAGGGCCTCTTTAGCTTCGGACAAAATATCAGCGAATCCCTGGCCGACGCTGTTCTAGATGACGTGCTGGACCGCCGGCAGCTCGACCTTCTCTTAGGGCCCTCGCTGCAAAAATTCATTCTGGCCCGGGAAGACGTTCTCATGTCCCGAGGATTAAAGAACCTGCGGCGGTTTGAACTCAAGGTCCGGCAGGTGCTCTCCCTCAATAACGACGAGGTTTTCACCACCGAAGTTCTGCTCGATTACGCCCAGGCACTCGTGCACCTCGAGCGAGACCTGATCCAGTCTGACGACCTCCCGAAACTCGAGAAAGTCCTCAAGCAGTTCGTTAAGGTCCACATCGACCGTGCTCGGTTCCGCTTCCTGACCTCCCGGGACTTCGGTGCCATCCATCCAACGGAGTCTTTCCTGATCCTCCCGCCGTTTAAAGGCGAGTTCATTGGCCTGGAGCTTAGCTGGGACGAGGACAATGCCATCCGACTCATGAAGCGTCTTTTTTTCTTCACAACCCTCGTGAACTTCTTCCGCTCCCAGCAGGAGCTGAAGGACCCCTTCTTCGACGAATCCCTCTGGGAGAGTGTGCTGGACGGAATCCCGTTTCCCGTGGCCCTCCTCTCCGGCCAAGGAGAGGTGCATCAGCACAATTCTCTCTTCGGGAAACTGGGGTATCCCCCGTCGCACTGTCTGCGGCTGAAGCTCCGAGAGAAGACCCTCATCCACGAGATCCCGTACAACGTTTTCCGAAAGAACATCCATCACATGGGCCAGGATAAAATCCTCTTCGTCTTCTTCACGGAGAGCTTCTTTTTAAAAGGGGACGGCAACCTCACCCCGTCAGGCCAGGAACTCGGCATCATCAGTTCCAGCATCGCCCATGAACTCAATAATCCGATCGCCGGGATTCAAGCAGCGTTATCGCTCTTACTCCTCGATGAGTACCACGATGCGGAGGCGACCCAGACGCTCGTGGAGATGAAGAACGGGGCCCAGCGGTGCAAGCAACTGATCGAGACCTTCCTTGGTTTCTCCCGAGCGAATCCCAGAGCTCTGATCGCCGAAGCGGGGGCCCGCAGCACGATCGACATCTGCTACCAACAGGCACAGAATCTCCTCCGGTTTCGGACCGTCGAGAGTGGGATCCGGTTTAGCTTCGAGTCGAGTAAGCACGCCGACTTCCGGGCCCGAGTCAATCCCAGCCTCCTGACGATGACCTTCTACTTGATCCTCGGAGAAGTGATGACGCTCTATTCGCACCAGCTTCTGGTGGCGAACAAGAACCAGATCGAGAAGGTGATCAAGGGGGAGATCATCGAGAGCTCGCGAGAAATCCAGATCCAGCTCCATGAACTCAACATCTCGGGCCTAAGCCTCTCGACGCTCATCCAAAACCTCGTGACCATCGAGAACTTCGTGCTCCAGGTTTCGGACTATTCGCTGCGCTTTATTCACAACCCCTAGTCAGAGGTGTTTCACCGGAAACTTGTAGCGGTCGGCCTGCCCCACCGAGAGTTCCTCGATCCGGTCGAGGTAGCGCTTCTGCTCGTCCCGAAGGTCGGCGATCTTGAGGGTCTGGTAGACGTGTGGTTCCTGTGCCAGAGCGTTGCTAAAGAGCGAGAGGAAGATGTCCTTAAGGTCGTTGTGGATGAAGACCTTCTTCTTACCCTTCTGCTGTGTCTCGAACCGCGCCACCTGGCCCAGAAGAAACTGATGGAGCTTCTTCTTGTGGGACGGGAACTTAAAGACCAGCTGGGAGTAGGGAGAGAAGTTCAGGAAACTGTAGACGATGAACTGGCCGTTGATCAGATGGGGAGTCACGACGAAGTCGTGCTCATCCATGAACTTCGGGGCCGGCGGTAGCGGATGCTTCGCCTCGAGGTAATCGATGGTTTTCTTCCGGTAGGATTCGGGGATCTTCACGAAGTTCGAGTTCATGAAGAAGAGCCCCTCGATGAACGGGCCGCAGAGGCGCAGGTGGATCTGGCTCCAGCGAAACTCGTCGAGGTAGGCCTTGAGGTCGTCGAGTTCGGCGCGCGGATTCTTCACCGGGAGGATGGTCAAGATGACCCCGTTGTCACCCTTGATCGTGAGGACGCAGGGATGCTCGATCTGGCCGATCACCTGGTGAACCTTCTCGATCCCTTCCGAGGGTTCGATGATCGCACGGTCGAGTTCGAACTTGTTTCGGGGGTAGTAGAGCTGGTTAACTTTTCGGATGTTCTTCGCTTCGAAGATATCGAGGTACTTCAGGAGGAGGAGGCCGGTGGCGCGAGCATCCTCCACCGCCCGGTGGGCCTGGGAGTGGTGGATCCCGAAGATGGAGGCCATGTAGTTGAGGTTCGAACTCATGATGTCTGGGATCATGTACTTCGTCATGATGTTGGTGCAGATGACCTTGTTTTCGAGGGTCGGGCGTTGGAGCTTCTTGAGCACGCCGTTTAAGAACGGGACGTCGAAGGACGTGTTGTGGGCAACCAGGATCGAGCTTCCGATGAACTGGACAATTTCGTCGATGACCTCTTCAATCTTGGGGGAGTGCTCCACGTCCGCCCGTCGGATCCCCGTCAGTTTCTGAACGAAGTCCGGGATCTCTTTCTGCGGATTGATCAGGAACGACCGCTCTTCCGAGATCTTGCGGTTCTCGATCTTCACGAGCCCGATCTCGATGATCTTCTCGGTGTCCGGATTCCCGCCCGTGGTCTCAAGGTCAATGATGCAGAACTCGAGCGACCTTAGGAGGGCGTCCGAAGTTTCGAAGGCTTTGTCTTTGTCGTGCATGGGTTTAAATGGAACATTCGCTCCATTCCTTTAATGAGCATCTTCATTCCATGTGATCGGGAGTGAAGGCGTTGGTAAGAAGTTCTTTGAGCCTGCGGGTCGTCTCCTGGCCCGCTTCGTTTCCGATCACGACCTCGAGGTTCCCGTCCGCGAACTCGGTCATGACCTGGAGGCACATGCCACACGGGGGCCAGCCATCCACCGTGTAGACGTAGATTCTCTTGAGCCGCCGGTGGCCCTCGGAGACGGCTTTCCAGATGGCCACGCGCTCGGCGCAGACGGTTCCGCCGAAGCTCGCGTTTTCGATGTTGCAGCCCTGGTAGACGTGACCGTCGGTGGTCTCAAGGGCCGAGCCGACCCGGGCCTTCGAGTACGGGGAGTGGGAGTGCGTTGCTGCCGCTTTGGCCTTCGCTCTTAGGTCGTGACTCATCAGACTTTTCCGATCTTTTTTAGTTCCTGAATAGTTTCGGTTAAAACGGTGGCGAAACCAATCATGGCCTTTTCTGCCACCACTTTCACGTCCGCGTGGCTCAGCTTCTCTTCCTTGATCCCGGCGGCGTAGTTGGTCACGCAGGCAACTCCGGCCACCTTTAGGCCGATGTGGTTCGCGGCGATGACCTCATGGACCGTACTCATGCCCACCAGATCGGCCCCGAGGGTCCGGAGCATCCGGATCTCCGCCGGAGTTTCGTAGGTCGGACCTAAGACCGAGCAGTAGACTCCGTCTTTGAGACCCACACCGGTCCGGGCCGCGGTCGCATGGAGCACCAGACGAAGATCCTTATCGTAGGCATTTCCCATGTCCGGGAATCGCGGACCGAGCTCTGAAAGGTTCGGGCCCACGAGCGGATTTTTTCCTGAGAGATTGATGTGGTCCGAGATCGCGACTAAGTCGCCAGGGTGAAAGTTGCCGTTGATGCCGCCGGATGCATTCGTCAGAAAGAGATACTCGATCCCGAGCTGCGCGAGGGTCCGCACGGGGAGGACGATGTCTTCTAGCTCGTAGCCCTCGTAGGCGTGGAGGCGCCCTTGGAGTGCCGCCACGGGAACGCCGCGGACCGAGCCTAGGATCAGTGCTCCCGAGTGACCCTCAACTGAGGTCCGTTTGAAGTGCGGAATTTCATCATAGGGGATCACGACCTTCTCTTGGATCTCGTCGACGTAGATCCCAAGCCCCGATCCGAGGACGATCCCGATCCGCGGCTTCAGAGCGTGCTTTGACTGTATGTAGCGGGAGGCCTCGAGGATTTTCTTCATCGGCATAATCGGTTCCTTAGCGTAGTTGGTCGAGGATGAGTTTCGGTGGCTTCACCTTGGTCTGACTCAGGGTTAACGCCTCTTTCAGGAAGCGTGTCTTGATTGCTTTCACGACTTCTTTCTGGTGGGCGTGATGGATCACCGTCAAGATCGGCTCACCCCTCGTGACTCGGTCGCCGATCTTCTTGTGGAAGGTGAATCCCACCCCATGGTCGATGGCGTCCGCCTTAGACCGGCGGCCCCCGCCGAGGTCGATGAGGAGCAGCCCGATGAGAGTGTTGTCGAACATCTTGATGTACCCGGGTCCGGGGGCAGCGATGACGGTGCGCTCACTGGCCAGAGGCAGGAGAGAGTAGTCGTCGACCACTCGGACATCGCCACCCTGAGAGCGGAGGAGATTTCGAAACTCGGCCAGCGCCTTCCCGGAGCTCACCATTTCCTGTGCCTTTGCCAGGGCTTTGGGAAAGGTTTTCTCTACGCCCGCGAGATGGATCATGTGGGCCGCCAGATGCAGCGAGAGCTCCGTCAGGTCCGCCGGACCTCGACCCTTGAGCGTCTCGAGGCTTTCGATCAGCTCGTTCGAGTGTCCCACTTCATTGCCCAGAGGCTGGTTCATATCCGTCACGAGAGCGACGGCCTTCTTCTTAAACCGGCCCGCGGTTGCGATCAGACTCTTCGCGAGGGAGCGCGCGGCTTTCGGAGTCCGCATGAAGGCACCGGTGCCGCACTTGATGTCGAAGACGATGCCGTTGGCACCTTCGGCGAGTTTCTTACTCATGATCGACGCCGTGATGAGCGGGATCGAGTCGATCGTTGCTGTGACGTCTCGAAGCGCATAGAGCAGGCGGTCCGCCGGCGCGATCTCCGGCGTCTGGCCGATCAGCACCAGGCCCTCGCTTTGAAGCTTCGCGGAGAATTCGGTCAGTGAGAGCTTCGTTCGAAACCCGGAGATGGCCTCGATCTTATCCACCGTGCCTCCGGTGTGCCCGAGGCCCCGGCCCGCGATCATCGGCACCCGCACCCCCGCGGCGCTCGCGATCGGTGCGAGGACGAAGGAGGCCTTGTCTCCGACGCCGCCGGTGGAGTGCTTGTCGATGACGTTTCGCCCTGGGAAGCGGAGTCGCTCACCGGACTCGAGCATGGCGTCCGTGAGCGCCGCGGTTTCGGCCGTGTCCATCCCACGGATGAACATCGCCATCAGCATCGCCGACATCTGGTAATCCGGGATGAGCTGCTGCGTGTAGCGCTGGATGAACCATTTGATCTCAGCGCTGGTCAACTTTTCCCCGTGCTTTTTTTTGTCAATCAGCGGGTAGACCTGGAATTCATCTTTACTCATACAACTCGTTTGCAAACTTTCGGTAGGGGAATTATCATAAGCTTAAGATTTTCCCCTTGGCAAATTTAACCCGACCAGGATTCCCTATGAAAAAGTTTCTTTGCGCTATCTTAACAGTGACCCTTTTCCTCAGCAGCGCGACCTTCAATCTCTCCCTTGCTCAAGAGACGGAAGACGACATCGTAAAAAACACTCAGCAAGACATCACCTTGGTCGGGGTCGCGGGCGCCGGTGGTGCCATCCTCGGTCTCTCCACTCTTTCGTTCATGGACAAACCCTCTCGGCACATCGCGAACATCTGGACCGGGGCTGCCCTCGGAATCATCGCGGGGGTCATTTTCGTCGCCTACATCAGTGCGCAGAAGAATTCCGAAGAACTCCAGGCATCAAGCCACTTTAACTCCTCAGAAAGAGTCGCCTGGCACCAGCAAAACGTAGAGAAGTTCAGCCATCCCCCGGTGCAGTTTGGCACCTCCGTCTTTCAATTTCGTTTCTAGATCCCTCGACTTTTCCATTGCCACTTGATTGATGCACTCGGTATAAGTTCCCGGTTCAACTTCTACCTCAGGATGGCGCTATGGATCGTTTGGTTTCTCTCCTTGGACTCTTCTTCATGATTGGCGTTGCCTACGCCCTCTCTGAAAATAAGAAGGCGATTCAGTGGCGGACAGTGGTCAACGGCGTTATTCTGCAAATTGTTTTCGGTCTTGTGATCTTAAAGACCGACATTGGGCGTAACATCTTCGCCGCTATCGGTCGCGGTTTCAACGCCATCCTTGGTTATACGGGGGAGGGTGCGAAGTTCCTTTTCGGCTCCCTCGCAACACCCTCGGATAGCCTGGGTTTCATCTTCGCGACGATGGTTCTCCCAACGATCATTTTCATGAGCGCTCTCATGTCTGTCCTCTACCACGTCGGCATCATGCAGAAAGTGGTGGAAGTCGTGGCCAAGGTCATGATGAAAACCATGAAGACTTCAGGCGCTGAGTCTCTCGCGGCCGCCGCCAATATTTTTGTTGGTCAGACCGAGGCCCCTTTAGTGATTAAGCCCTTCGTCGGAAAAATGACTAAGTCCGAGCTCATGTGCCTCATGACCGGCGGCATGGCGACGGTCGCAGGTGGTGTCCTGGCCGCTTACGTCGGGTTTGGCATCGACGCTGGGCATCTTCTTGCGGCTTCTGTAATGTCGGCCCCGGCCGCTCTGGTCTGCGCCAAACTCATGGTTCCTGAACTTGAGGAATCGGTGACAGCTGGAGTGGTGAAGGTCGATCTGCCGAAGCTTTCGGCGAACGTGGTTGACGCTGCGGCTTCGGGCGCTTCGGACGGGATGAAACTGGCGGTCAACGTCGGCGCTATGCTTCTCGCTTTCATCGCTCTCATCGCTATGCTCAACGGGATCCTCTCGGGTCTTGGTGGCCTCTTCGGGTTTCCACAGCTCTCCTTCGAATTCCTCATGGGGTATGTGAATGCACCCATCGCTTGGTTGATTGGGGTTCCATGGGATGACTGCCTGACAGTAGGCGCGATCCTCGGTAAGAAGCTCGTCCTCAACGAATTCGTTGGGTACCTTGATCTCATTGCAGCGAAGGGTCAAATCTCTGAGCGCGCGACTATCCTTTCTACCTACGCTCTGTGTGGCTTCTCAAACTTCTCTTCCATCGCAATCCAGCTCGGGGGAATTGGGACCATGGCCCCGGAAAAGCGTCATGTCCTGGCGGCGTATGGGGTCAAATCCATGATCGCGGGAACCTTGGCCTGCTACATGACAGCATGTATTGCCGGACTTTTTATTTGATCTAAAACCATGTATCCTGACTAGAATTACAGATTATTAGTTTTTACAGTTAGGATACATTTAATGGCGAAAGAATTAGTGGTTAACCAAACCCACAGTGAGTCGCGTATTGCCCTCATTGAAAATGGTGAGATCCTCGATTTCCTGATCGAGCGTCAGTCTCCGAAGAACGAATCCTCTCCCATCGTCGGTAACATTTATCTCGGACGCGTGCTCCGAGTTCTTCCGGGAATGCAGTCGGCGTTCATCGACATCGGCCAGGACCGGGCCGCCTTCCTCTACGTCGACGATGCCTACCTTCCGACCTTGGAAGAGCAGCGGGAAATGCAGAGCCGAGTCTCGACGGTGGAGTCTGCGTCGAAGCGTCTTGGGGAAGTGATCCCGGATGAGTTTTCTACGCTCACCGAAACCGTGGACATGAAGTTTCGGCCAGACGTTCGGATTCAGGATTTCCTCAAAGAAGGGGATGAGATCGTGGTTCAGATCGCGAAGGAACCCATATCGACGAAGGGCCCTCGGGTCACGAGGCACATCACCCTGGCCGGCCGGCACATCGTCTACATGCCGTTCATCGAACACACCGGAGTCTCCCGCCGGATCGAATCTGAAGAGGAGCGCAAGCGCCTGAAGGAGATCCTCGACTCGATCCGTCCTGAGGGGATCGGCGTGATCGCGCGCACAGTGGCCGAGGGCCAGAGCTATAAGGTTTTAAAAAACGACTACAACAATCTGGTGAAAATCTGGAAAGACGTCCAGAAGAGGCTCGATAAGGCGAAGGCCCCCCTCGAGCTCCACCAGGACCTCTCGTTCATTCAGCGCGCTCTCCGAGACATCATGGACGAGGACGTGGATAACCTGGTGTCAGACTCGAAGGCGGCGGTGAAGCAGATCGAGAAATTCATCCAGCGGTTCATTCCGCACCACAAGGCCAAGATTAAGTACTACGACGGTGAGATGCCGGTCTTCGAGCACTTCGGCATCGACATCGAGATCGAGCGTGCGCTTTCGAACCAGGTCTTCCTGAAGTCCGGTGGCTCTATCAACATTGACCAGACCGAGGCCCTCGTATCGATCGACGTCAACACCGGGAAGTTTGTCGGAAAAAAGACTCTGGAAGAAACCATCCTTAAGACCAATCTTGAGGCGGTGAAAGAGATCTCCTATCAACTCCGACTGCGGAACTGCGGCGGGATCATCATCATCGATTTCATCGACATGGAAAAAGAAGAGCACCGGAGCCAAGTCTACGTCGCTCTCCTCGAGGCCTTGAAGAAGGACCGCTCGAAGACCAACGTTCTCCCGATCTCAGGCCTGGGCCTCGTCGAGATGACCCGGAAGCGCACTCGAGATACGCTCATCCGCACCATGTGCGAGCCGTGTCCGTACTGTGAAGGTGTCGGTCGCGTGAAGTCGGTTGAAACCGTGAGCTTCGAGGTCATCCGCGAGGTGCAGAAGGTCATCAAGCGGACCGCATCATCGAAGATCACGATCTTCGCTCATCCGGAGGTGTGCGCGAAGCTCTCCTCGGAGGATTTCGGAATCATCGAAGCGCTGGAGGAGCAGTACAACAAGACGCTTCTCGTGCGCGCGGATAACAACTACCACGCTGAACAGTACGAGATCTACGTTCCGGAGAACTAGGCGAGGCTAGAGGTAGCGGTAGAGGCGAAGCCCTGTTTCCCAGGTGCCATCCTCTGGCCAGCTCGTATGAAACGCCCCCGCTCCGTAGTCCGAATCGGAGTAGCGGAGCTCATTCAGGATCCGCGATTCGTTCCATTCTCCAAAGCGCGCCTCGAAGAGGTTGAGCATTTTCCAGTGCTCTCCCAGATCACTTAAGACTCCAGCGTCGGCACCGTGGCCAAGCTTAACCCGTCGTTCAAACTCGGATAGGTACCCGAGTTCGACGTGGGCGAGAAGGTACGGAGTGACGGGGCCCAGGTCAAAACTGAGCCCGTAGCCTCCGGAAAAGCCTTGGGTGGCGAGGTCTCTTTTCCCTTGCCGAGTCTGTGTCTGTCCGAGCTTCACCTTCCAGCTCGGTGATCGGTTGAACTGATCCCTCTTCCCCAGCATGAAGACATCGACGATGGAGAGGTCCCGCAATTGAACCTCAGTTCCGTCCGTGCGCACGAGGGCCTTCATGACCTCGAGCCGCGTGCGCGGTGGGTAGCCCACGTCGGTGTCGAGGACATCGTGGAACGCGAAGCGCCACTCGAGCTCTCCCATGCTCTTCCCGTCACGGTTGACGTAGCCGAGCCCGAGGCGCTTCTGGCCGTGTCCCAGGTGCGGCGCCCGCAAGAGCTTGTAGGAGTAGTCGATGTCGTCGCTTCGAACAGGAATCTTCGAGCGCTCAACCAGGAGAGGCCGTTTGAGAATTTGTGCGTCCTCGTCGCCTTTGAGAATTTTTTTGGCGTACTTGTAATCGACCAAGCTAAGGGCAGCGTCGTAGACAAGAGAGCGCCGCCTCGGGTCCGCAGTCTCTGGTCTTTTGCCTGAGTCGACGAGGTCACGAACCTCGGTTTGCTCCGTCGCCGTGAGGAGCTGCAGCTGGTGGTAAAACTGTGTACTCGGCGCGGGCCTAAAAGTGACCTTCCTCACGAGGCCTTCGGCGGTGAGCGCCTTCAGGGTTTCTGAGGGGATGGTGTACAGACGAGGGAGCCGCGCGTGAAGCTTGAGGCGAGGCCTCACCGCTTCGAGGATGCTCAACACATGGTACGAGCAGTTCTCCGTCAGAAAATAATAATCAAACTTCGTATGCCCCAGCTCCCAGATGTGATCGACGATGAGATCGATTTCCTCACTGGTGAGATCGAGCTGATAGCTCCAGAGGTCCCGGGTTTCAAAGTCGTTGTACTCCCGGACTTTGTAGTAATACGGAACAGCGTTGTAGTTTCCTTGGAACCAGCCGGTGAGGCCTCCGATGGCAAACACTACGGGGCCCGCGCCGTCGGTGAGGGCCCCGTAGTTGATACCGGTGTCGAGGAGCTCGGTGGCCGTGGTGTCTTTGTCCCGGACTTCGTTGGCCTGCTTCCCGAGTCGCAAGAAGGTGTGCCCGAAGCTCGAGGCCGGGTTGTTAAGATAGTAGGAAGAGAAGACGACCGAGACGGATTTAGCCGCTAGTCGGTCTCGAAACTTCTCGTAGTTTTCACATTGAACTTTTGACGCAGGGACCGGGCGGTGTTTTTTGAGCCACCGTACCCGGGCCGGGAAGCGGCAGAATGCGTTCTTAGTCGGCTCTGGGTCTTCCACTTCGAGGGCCCCGATGAGGGCCTCGAGTTCGAGGTCGGGGCGCTCCTTCCCCTGGGGGTGAAGAAAAAACTCTGGTGTGTCGGCCTCCGACTCCTGGCCCGTAAGGGTCGTTCGATAAATCAGGAGCCGCTGCCACTGGGGATCCTGCCAGTTTTGGGCAAGTACTCCCAGGGAGTAAAAAAAAAGGACACCCGAAAGGGTGCCCTTGCTCAGGAGGAGCTTAGATCGCATGCGTGCAGGTTGAAGAAAGCGCCGGTGTGGTTTCGATGACGGCGTTGATGTTCGCCATCACGGCCGTAGCGTTTTCTGTCCGCGGCGTGATGCGCTCGTAGTTGGTCTTCATCTCGGTTGCGAACGCAGCGGTGTCACACCCGTAGAAACCAGAGAGGGTCTTCATCGCGTCGCCCTGGCCCTTGGCCATGTCGGTAACGAGGGCCGCGTAGTTGGCCTCGATGAAGTTCCGGATCATAGCGGTCTGCTGAGTGGCGGTCACACAGTTCGATGTCCCAGAGGAAATGCCGAAGGTTTGAGTTCCGGTGCCGTTAGTGGTGGCGGCGAGGATTTGATTGCCTTCTTTGCCCATGAGCTGAGTTCCGAGACCACAGCCGGCCATGCCGTAGGGCTTAGCCGCGATAGCGGCGACAGAGGTAGCGAGAGCAAATGCGATGAGGATGTATTTCATAGTCTTAACCTTTCCTTAGAGTTTACAGGTTTCGGCGAGGTACCGATCTGAGGCCACGGTGGTCATCATGCTTTCAGAGACCTGTGTTGCTTCTTTGGTCGCGAAGATGGTCTCGTAGCGGGCCTGAAGTTTGGCGCCGAGGTAAGACGAATCTGTGCAGCCCATGATGTTTGAAATCGCGGTGATGGTTTCTCCGTTTGATTTCGCGACGTCATTGGCCAGAGACTCTTTGTTGGCCGCGACGAACATTTCCATGTTCTTCCGCATGGCCGCGCTCGTGGCCGAATTGTCTGGAACACAGTTTGAGGTTCCGGAAGACATACCGAAGGTATTGTTTCCGTAGATGCCGTTCGTTGTCGAGGCCAGAATCTGACCTCCGCGGCTTTCAGTTTCACCGAACAGCACAGAGCCGAGTCCGCAGCCGGCCATGCCGTAGGCGGCCGATTGCTTAGACTGGTCTACGGCACCACCGATGAGACCGGTGTTCTTGCCACTTTGGGCGAGGGCTGTTACCGACACGCTAGCGGCGATAACGACGATGAGTAATCGTTTCAAAACTTCCTCCTTGAAGGGTCATTGTTTGTACTAAGAGCTTAGGGAAGGTCTTAATAAATGCAAAGCAATTACCGCTTCGGAGGGAGATTTTTTAAAATAGGGGCAATCGTAGGGGCGCCCGGAGCGACTTAACTGTCTCCGTGCCTTCAGCAGGATTCGTTGTTTCTCTTGGACTACTCGACCAACAGGTCGATGAGCTTCCGGATTTCCTGGCGTCGCTGGTCGATCGCCGGGGGTGCCGTCCTCGATTCGTTGAGGTCGATGGATTTGAACGCCGATTCAAGCGTGCGCTCAAGTTTTTTCTCGACGCTGACAGTTCGAAGGTACTGCCGAGTTTCGACGGCACTATCGAGGTTTC
Organism: Pseudomonadota bacterium; assembly: GCA_027487515.1. Classification (GTDB taxonomy): domain Bacteria; phylum Bdellovibrionota; class Bacteriovoracia; order Bacteriovoracales; family Bacteriovoracaceae; genus Peredibacter. The sequence continues at coordinate 348,536 of JAIYDL010000007.1, read as the reverse complement.
TTGTGATGAAGGTTCTCGTGGCGGCATTGGTTTCCTGATAAACCTCTGGAAGATCAATCTCTCCGAGGCGACCTCCGGTGATCCGGAAAATGAGGGCCTTGGCCCGTTGAGTGAGCGTCAGGTCGTTCTGATCGGTGAGGTTCTTCAGGGCGAACGCCGAAAGGATATCGACCCGAGCTTTCAGGAACTCGGTCATGATCTCTTTGTTAATCCCCGTCAGAAGAACTTCTTCATGAGCGAGAAGCGGCCGCCGATCTTTCTCTTTCTTCAGCGCATTTTTGATGAGGCTATACATCGACACCAGAGGTCTCCCGGTCTTCCGTGCCTGCTCTTCTTGGAACGCATGGTTCAAATGAAGACTGGCAGCGAGCGCATAGAAGGAGAGCTCCATTTTATCTTTCCGGACGGTCGACATTCTGCGAAGGTTGATTTTTTCGAACAAGTCCGCACTCCGGCGCGTGAACTCGTTCACGGCGTCCAGGTAGAACCGTTCCAGGGCCCGTTGGTCATCGAAGCTTTCGTTCCCGGCCCAGAGCTGGAACTCGAAGGATTGCAAGTAGACCCCGGCCGCGGTTAACCGTCCACCGAGTTCTGCCTCGTCGTCCATCAGGATCTGAAACTTCTCCTCGCGCGTGGCTTCCGCTTCTCGGGAGCGCTCTTGTTGGTACATGACGGTTGTGGTTTCCCGGAGGTCTTCGGTGGTGTTCGAGACCTGCTCTGTGGCGCGCTCCATGCTCTGGGTCCGCTTGTTGATTTCTTTCACCTTCGAGCAGGCGGAGACGAGGACGAGGGCAACGAGTAGGGATGACGGCTTCACGGGAGACTCCTGGTAGGTATTGCCCAATGATAGCGGCACTCCGAGGCCTCGGGCGCTGCTGAGAAAAGATTTCATAGTGTCTATTTTGTGAGGAGTGAAAACTCAAAAGCAGGGGCTACCCTGGGGTAGACCCTGCTCGATTCGGCCGGAGGCCGATAGGAATTGGCTTCGAGATTACCGGCAGTTCCGTCCGCAGTTCAGGAGGGAAACGTAGCTCCGATGAAAGATTCCTCCATCGACCATATGGATCCGTTCGTTGGAGATGTACTTAACGACGTGCCGACGGAAGTTTCCATTGTAACTCGATTCAACCCGGTCACCGATGGAGATCCCATTGAGCGAGGTGTGCAAGCGGCTGACATAGTCTTGGTTGTAGACAGTGCCATCCCGCATGTAAAACCGTTCTCCCGAAATCCGCTGGACCACACGGATGTTGTACTCCCCTCGATACGCGGTCTCGACGCGGTCTCCAACGGAGATGCCATTCAATCGCGTACTAAGCGCTCTGACGTAGTCGCGGTGATACGTTGTCCCGTCGGTCATGTAAAACCGCTCCGATGAGATGGCCCTCACGGTTCGGATTTCATAGGCGTTATTGTACGCAGTCTCCACCCTGTCACCCACTGAGATTCCATTCATCTCCGAGAGCAAGGGTCTCACGTAATCGCGGTGATAAACGGTTCCATCCGTCATGAAGAAGCGTTCGCCGGACATTTCGCTCACGACGCGCAAGTTGTACTCGTTCCGGTACGCGGTTTCGACTAAGTCTCCGCATTCGATTCCGTAGGCGAATCCGGATAGGGGCACGAGACCCAAGATGAGTTGCATGAGTAAGACTAAAACTTTCATAGTTCCTCCGTTTGATGACCTTCGTTTGGAGAGAACCTACCACCAGGAGTCTGTGCGGACCTACGTTCATTTGATATTGGAGTAAAATTGATCGGAGTGCCTATTTTTTTGACGGCCAAAGCCACGTGTCCTCCGACCTTGCGACCGACGGTTTTTATCCATTAAGACCTCAAAGGGAGTCTGGCCTCAGTTCGAAATTCTTGCTCGATTCTCCACAGTCATCGGTGCCTGGGTAACCGAAGGGAGCGGGGGTCATCACTCCCTCTGCTGCGGGGCGAGTGTAAAAATAAAGCTGATTCCGAATAATGAGAGGATGGATAAATTTATCATTTTGTGTTTTTTTGTCGTTTCGATTCTTCCGGCGAATGCCATTGAGCAGGACCTGGTCAAAGTTCAAGATCTGGACATGCTCATGGATACTTGCATGGATGAAGAGCTGATGGACTGCAAAGTAAGAAAGAATAAGGCCAACCGCTTTGACGGTAAGCAAACTTGTAAAGATCAGCTTGGGTCTCACGCCACGCTCTATGAGTCCTCTTATCGGGACGGGAAATTGCAAGGCGTAATGAAGTGCTGGGGTAAGGACGGCGAGCCAAGAGTGGAAGCAGAGTTTCGCAACGGTCTCCTCGACGGAGTCAGCAAGTCTAGTTGGGATCCGAAGCTTAGAATGTTTCTGGCGGAAGAGGCTTTTTCAAAAGGTCAGAAACATGGCTTCTCACAATCATTGAGTATGTCCACAAGAGCGGCTGGTGGAGTCAGCATCAGCGGAAAGTCCGTTCGCCAGTGGCACCGGGGCAAAGAAACCGGACTCTTGCTGGTCTTTGAAGGTGAAAAAATCACGGGCATCGGTGAATGCTTCGTCGATGGTCAGCGAGGCCACAAGGATGAAGATTGTCGCAGGATTGACATGGGGCCCTATCAACCGAAACTCGAAGAATACTATCGGACCGAAAAATCTGCTGAACATGACCGGTGCAACGGTGAAAAGAAAACGATGGCAGGAGATTTTATGGCGAGGAAAGTTGTGAAGTATACCATGCAGGACTGTAAGATCGAAGGAGTGGCGACGATCTGGACACGAGATGAGAAGCGCAAGCTGGTGGAGACGGTCTTTCGGGCGAACAAGCGCGAAGGGAAGCAGAGAGTCTTCTTCGAGGATGGGAAACTCGCGATCGAGATCCTGTACCGCGATGACGTGCCGTCTCAGCTCACACAGTACTATCAAAATTCGAAGATCAAGATCGACGCCGAATACTCACCGGTCGATAAGCATAGAGTTCGGATCAACGTGAAGCACTTTGAAGACCGTGGTGGGTTAGTAGAAACGTATGCCACTCTGGCGCGGACGCAGGAGCTACGGTCCTCCATTTACCCGCACGTCGATGACCAAATCCCAACGATGAGACTCGTCGGTTGCCGGCAAGTATTTGAGAACGACAGTGCGACCTCTGAGACTTGCTTCGATGAAGCGGGGATCCAGTCCGGCAAGAGCTTCTTCATCAAGGCCGGTCAGAGGTATGACCAAGTCTGGGAAGGAGGGAAGAAAGTGACGGAGACGATCACCGACCTTCAGTCCCGGAAGACCATCGATTCCGCTGAGTTCTACCCTGACGGTAGCCGAAAGGTGTCTCCCTGAGCGCGGGCGCTTCTCCGAGCGAGGCGCAGGGAAGAAGGTAAGAGGTTTAGGGAGGCTCAGTCCTGGCCTGTCGTCATGATCCGCGAACGAAACTCTTGGAGGATGATTTCCGACAGTGGATCCTTCAGAAATTTTTTTAGAATCCCAAGGCTGTAGTTCTGAGTGTAAGGGATCCGTCCTATCCTATGGAGTCGGCCGGCGTCCACCCAGCCCTTCACCGTGCTCTCTCCCAAGGCAACGATTCCACCCCCGTTCGCCGCAAGCTCCTTGATGAGTGCCGTATCTGGGGCCTCGATAGCGATCTGGAGTTCGAGATCGTTTTCGATGAAGAAGCGCTCTACGGCCTGTCTCAGAGGATGGCCTACGCAAGAAAGAATCATCGGCTGGGCATTGAGGGACCGAGGAAAGCCTCGCGTCTTCTTTCGAAAACTCTCACTCCCCCAGAAGGCGATCTTCTCCTTCCCTACGGAGCGGTAGACCACTGTCCCCTCGGTGTGCGAAAGCTCATGGTCAAAGACGACGAGGTCGACTTTTCCTTCGAGGAGCATGTCCAAGAGCACAGGCGCTTCGCCCTCGCTCACCCTCACTTTGAGGTTCGTTCGGCGATGGAGCCGGAGCAGAGTCTCGCAGATGATCGCTTTAGGAACCCCCTCCTGGGCGCCGAGCACGAGCTCCCGTTGCAGAGCGAGCTGGCCCCGCTCCAGAACTCCCAGGAGTTCGTCACCGCGAGTGAAGATCTCCCGCGCGTACTTCAGGACGATCTTCCCCCGCTCCGTCAATATGAGTGAGCGCGAACGGCGCTCGAAGAGAATGCCAAGGCGCCCCTCGAGTTCCTTTAACTGGGAACTGAGGGTCGGCTGCCCGATCCGCAGTTCGAGAGCGGCCTTAGAGACAGACCCAAACTCGGCGATCTTATAGAAGTAAAAGAGGTGGTGGTAGTTCAGCCAATTCATTCGATGCTCCAATGGATACCATGGTATTTATCTATTTTTTCAATTGTAGCCGCAGGCGTAGAATCAGGCTACCAAGGAGAACACATGTTACACACAATCTTCCTACTACTCACTCTCTTGTCCGCCATGATCCTCAAAGTCAGCACAAAAGCAGAGATTAAAGAGGTCGAAAAACACACCCACATGACAGGATTCGTCCTCTAAGGAGTTTGCCATGACAACGAAACACACAGTCACACTAATCCCCGGCGACGGCATAGGCCCAGAGGTGATCGACGCTACCCGGAAGATCATCGAAGCCTCAGGAGTCGCGATCCACTGGGAAATCCGGCACGCGGGTGCCTCTGTTTTTAAACAGGGCATCGAGAGCGGTGTCCCCGAAGAGACCATCGAGTCCATCCGGAAGAACCGGATCGTCCTCAAGGGCCCCCTCGAGACTCCCGTAGGCTTCGGCGAGAAGTCAGCGAACGTGACGCTCCGGAAGCTCTTCGAAACCTTCGCTAATGTCCGTCCCGTTAGCGAGTTCGAGGGAGTTCCTACTCCCTACTCAGGACGCAAGCTCGACCTCGTCGTCATCCGGGAGAACGTCGAGGACCTTTACGCCGGCATTGAACACATGCAGACGCCGGACGTGGCCCAGTGCTTGAAGCTCATCTCCCGGCCAGGGTGCGAGAAAATCATGCGCTACGCTTTCGAATACGCCCGAATGGAGGGGCGGAAGACGGTGCACTGTGCGACCAAGGCGAACATCATGAAACTCACCGAGGGCCTCTTTAAGAAAGTCTTCGAAGAAGTTTCGAAGGACTATCCCGACATCGAGGCGAACCACATCATCATCGATAACTGCTGCCACCAGCTCGTGAAAAAGCCGGAGCAGTTCGACGTCATCGTTACAACGAACATGAACGGGGACATCATGAGTGACCTCACGTCGGCCCTCGTCGGGGGGCTGGGGTTTGCCCCGTCGGCGAACATCGGGCATAACGCCGCCATCTTCGAGGCCGTCCACGGGTCGGCACCGAAGTACGCCGGGAAGAACGTGATCAATCCAACCGCGGCGATCCTCTCCGGAGTCCTCATGCTGAAGTACCTGGGCGAGCTCGATGCGGCAGTGCGGATCGAGGCAGCCGTCCGGAAGACGTGGGCATCGGCCAACAGTAAGACCCGAGACATCGCCGGAGACTCGATCAGCGTGAGTACGACGGAGTTCACGGCCAATGTGATTTCTCATCTTGCACCAGCTGGACAACCGAAGCCAAGGCCCGGGCGAGTAGACACAGGGAAGATCGTCGAAAACCTCAAATCTTCCTCGGCCGTCGGCAGGGTCGACGGGGCGGATGTGTTCGTCGAGTTCAAGGGTAGCGCGAGTGAGCTCGGGGCGATCATGGAGAGGTGTGGAGAATCGACCGCGATGAAGCTCAAGATGATTTCTAACCGCGGGACGAAGGTGTACCCGGGCCGAACGGATACCGCCTGCGTGGACCACTGGCGCTGCCGGTTCGTTAACCGAAATGGAAAGGAGATCTCCGACCGCCAGATCTACGACCTTCTTTACCGGATCACGGATGCGAAGTTGAAGTGGGTCCACATCGAGAAGCTCCAGCTCTTTGATGGGAAAGCAGGGTTCACTAAAGCGCAGGGTGAGGACTAGAGCAGGAATCGATTGAAAAGGTAAAAGAAGAGGGGGCCTCTGCGGGCCCCCTCGGTATGGCTAGCGAGAGTTTCTGTTGTTGACTGAAAGGTCACTGAGCTGCTGGATCGCACGGTCTAAAGAGCGCAGACCTTCGTCGATCATCCCGCGGTCGATCTGAGAGCGAGACCGGGACATGATGCGACGGATTTCTCCGAGTTCGCGGGTGCTGACGAGGATGTCGCGATCCTGCGGCTCCTGGCGGCCATCGACCACGATCCCCTGGAGGCACTGGAGGGTGTTGGCGGTACTAGTGTTGACCATCGCTGCACAGACCTGCTCAGAGCCGTTGAGGGAGGTCTTGTTATTGATCGTCTGAATGCAGACGATGGAGTTTGCGGCGTTGATCGGGATCATGCGCTCGCAGATGTCGAGGAGCTGGGGCGCAAGCCGCGCGTTTAATCCAATCCGCAAGACCTCGAGGGCACTGGCGGAGCTTACCTGGAGATGGCGCTGAGAAATTCTCAGGATCTCGTCGGACACCCGGTTGTCCAGGACGACGCCGAGGCAAACGAGAGCGTTCTGAGAATTGATGGGGAGCATGGCCCCGCAGAGAGTGGCGCCGTTGTCATCGAGGCGCCGGTTCGCGGTGAGTTTCAGAATCTCAAGGGCCTGGGCACTGCTCGAGCTTAGTGCCGTGTTGGCGATTTCAAGTGCTTTCTGATCGAAGCGGTTGCGGGAGATCAGCTGCGCACACTGGGTCGCGTTTGTGCTGTTGATCTGGGCCATGCGCTGGCAGAGCTGCGAGGCAGATTGTCCAAAGGCTTGGCCGATGCTGAGGGCAGCGACGATGGCGATGAGTGACTTCTTCATGGGTTCCTCCGTTAGTTGGTGCGGAGGATCCTAGCCGAAGTTCGAGGGCAGCTGTTGCGCGCAGGAAAATTTTACAAACGCACGGCCCCTTAGGGCATTACGAAAGCATCGAGGTTGCCCGAGGGCCCATTCCGGTAGCGGACTCGGCGTTGGGTCCGTAGGGCCTTGGTCACTTCGTCGGATGGTTTCCTCTGCGGCTCGATCTCCTGTTGTGGAGGGATGCTCGCCGGGCTCCGCTCCACCGGGCGCTCAAGCCGCGCCAGGCAGTCAACCTTGGCCTCTCCACTGAGCTCATCGCCTCTGCAGCTTTCGACCCCCTTGGATCTTCGTTTCCCGAGGATCGTGCGGACGCACTTCTCGGCCAGGGCCGGCGACCGCGCCGCGACCTCTTCGCAGACCACCGAGAGCTCAGGATTCAGCTCCGTTCCTTCCCGCCAGGCCAGGATGTCGAGCGCAAGTCGGCCGTCCTTTTTTTGAATGAGCTTCCGAGCGATCCTTAAGACCTCAAGGGAAAGCTGCCGGTTTGAGATGGCATCGATGCAGGGCCCTGCGTTCCACGGATGAAAGAAAACATATTCCTCACAGACTTCGGCGGAGGATCTCTGGATCCTGCGCCCCTGCGCCGTCTGGAGGACCTCCATGGCGATGGTGGGATTTGTCTTCAGTGCCTTGAGAGAGACGCGCAGTGCCCCCTCTGAAAAGGTCCGGGAGGAGAGGCGACGGCAAGAAGCCTCAAGTGAGGGGCGTTGAGCGATGATTTCGCGGCAAACCGCAGTGATGTCTGAGGCCTCGGAACTGGGGTGGGTCATTAGCACTGAGACGAAGAAAAGGGCGCCGAGAACTCTCATGGCCGGGTCATCGCTTCATCTTCTTTGGCTTCTTTCGAGCTGGCCTGCGGCATCGATCAAGGGAGACAAGCTATCGGTGCCGGTGGAACTCACTCCTGGGGTTTCACATCTTTCAGCAGCAGCTAAGGGGAGGTTCTTCACACAAGAGAGCATGCTCACCGAAGACTGGGTCCGAGGGGGAAGGCAGGCCTGTTCAGCCCCAGCAGGGGCGGTTTTGTTCGCGATCGCTCCTACGCACTCGAGGCCCTGGTGAGGATTGAGGCCCGCGAGGTTCAAACAAATCTCGGCCAGGGGAGCGGAGAGCTGGGCGGTCCCGGCGATTTCGAAGGCTGTCACGGCTTGAGGGTACGCCCTCTCAGCTAGCCGGGTGACGATCTGAGAAAGAAGGGGCGAGGGAGACTTGTCTCGGATGGCCTGGAGGCAGGCGCGTCCATGGAGAGTGCTTTTTCCTGCGACCGCGCCACAGGCCGCAACCGCAGTGGCATCAAACCGTCCATCGGCGCTAACTTCGATGGAATCAAGAGTGTTGGCCGGGTTATGCTTCGCCATCTCTCGGATCACTCCTAGGACGGCCGGATCAAATCGCCGGCCTTCGTAAGCCCGGCATGCCGCGGCGATGCGGAAAGTCGCGCCGATACGGAAAGCCGTGCCGATACCGCGATTATCCTGGCCTAAATCATTGCAGACATCCTGAATCGTGACCCCCAGAGCAGGGACCGCAATCAAAAGGAGCGGAAAAAAGTAGCGAATGTGGATTGTCATAGGTCTCCTAAGATTTAATCTTATCGGTCAACATTAAGAATCCCTTGACCCCTCAAGAAAACGCCAAACATGATTGGCAGTCCTGACCCCCAGCTCAGGACGTAACCTGAGGATTCTGCAAAAACTCCGAACGTTTCTCTCCAAAGTACCGATAATTGGCACATGAACAAGTTCTTCGCCATCATCGTCAGCTTCGTGCTTATCATCGCCCCCGTGAATTCTGCTCGCGCGATGAGCATGGGACCGATTGCGAATCAGATCCTTGGGCTTGGGACCGCAACCATCGGTTCGACGATCATCCTCAACTGTCTCGCTCCGAAGAACCCTTCGATCTACGTTTTCATGGCCGGGTCTGCAGCCTACATCGCCTCAGAGCTCCTCGGAGGCCAGCAGCAGAAAAAGCACCACGGCGACCAGGAAAAGAAGGTCGCCGAAGTGAAGAGCACCATGGCAAACGGTGGGGACCTACAGAAGGCGACGCTCGAAGCAAAGCTCAAGGAAGAAAAGGATCAGCTCGCGTTCGTCCAGAAGCGAAAGATGTGGACCATGGCCGTCGCCGCAGCCTACGGGATCGCGACGGCGTTGGCCCTCGCCGAGCACGCGAACATTCTGAACGTCGTGCCAGAGGCTTGTGGGCCAAGTCCCGCGGGCTTCGCCGCCGCAACCACGGTCCAGATGGCGATCGTCGCGGCCTACAGCTTCCTGACGATCAAGGCCGGCGGTAACGGAATGCTAATGAGCGCCGGAGCGGTCGGGATCGCCGGGGCGCTGATCTACTTTTCCCCGGCGGTTGCCGGACTTTTTCCGACCATCGCCACAGCCATGAACACTCCCATGACTCGCGCCGCGATCTTCGGCGGCGCCACCGCACTCACTGGTCTCATCATCATGGACCTCATGAGCTCAGAGAATAAACTCAAGGAAAACATCAAGAAAATGGAGAAGCTCCTCGCTGAGTTTAACAAGGCAACTCAGGACACGAACACGCTCGGTGAAACCGGGGGATCAACGTCCGGAAGCACGAGCGGCGCAAACGGAGGGGCCAACGGCGGAACCAACGGCGGCAGCTCCGGTGGGGTCAATGGTGGAACCACCAACGGAGAAGTGACCCGGCTCGCGGAGGGCATCAAGCCTGAGATCAAGTCCTGCGTCGGTTCCGGTGGGGCAGGGATCGTCTTCTCCGAGAAGGCTTGCCAGAGACCACTTCGCGTCAACCGGCCCACCTTCGGCGCGAACTTCGGCACCGAGTACCTTCGGTCACAGTCGAACCTTGCGAGCGACTTCGCCAACGCGATGAACGCTGGGGACACGGCCCGGGCCGACGTCCTCGCAGGCCAGCTCGCCAACGGAGCGGCGAGGATCGAGAAAGAAAAGCTTGCTGCCCTTGAGACGATCAATAAGCAGCGCGCGGCCCAGAAGAAGAAACCGTTGGACTTTGAAAAGGAAGTGCAGCGAACTTTAGCGAGCATGCAAACTGGTGCCAACAAAGGCCTTGGGCTTAAGGGAATGAGCCTCGCAGACCTCGACAAAAAGAGCGATGCCACCGTCTCCGAAACCAAGCCCGTGGAGGAGGCGAAGGGGCCCGTCGCCGAGGCCGCCGCCGAAGCCGTTGCGATGCCGTCTGCTGACGCGCAGTCGTCAACGACCTCAACCGAAGACGCGGCCGCTGCCCTGGCAGCAACCCCTGCTCCCACCATGGAGGAGAGCCTCGCCAACTTCGAGAGCAGCGAAGGGGACATTTCTAAGGATCCTGAGACCTCCCTGTTCCAGCAAATCTCCGTCCGCTACATTCTGAACTACACCCGATTCTTCAGGCCTAAGGCAGAGGCTGTTCCAGAAAATACAGGGAATTAGACCCTCAAAAAGGCTTCTTTTTCCTTCCTAGAAAGACTTAGACGAAGTCGTTCCACTTGTGCTAAGTTCCCGAAGACATTCATTTTATGTATTTCATCTCGCTCACAGGAATTGTTCTGTGGGCTCTTAATAAATGCATTCACCGTGTGGTGGATGCTTAGATCCAGGAGGAAATATGATCTACGAAACGGCATTTGTCGTTCGCCCTGACGCATCTGAGGAAGTTGTGTCAACAATCAAGAACGCTCTCACTGAGACGTTCAAGCAGTTCGGTGCCGAAGTTCTCGTCGCCGATTCATGGGGAGTGAAAACTTTCGCTCAGCCCACTGAGAACGGCCTTAAGAAAGGCGCTTACCACTACTTCATGTACAAAGGTGAAGGAAACCTGAACGCCGAGATCGAGCGTCGGTTCCGGATCAACGAGAACCTCGTTCGTCACCTCATCATCAAGCTCGGTGAAGATAAGCACCAGGCCGACATCGTGAAAAACTACAAGAACCCGAACCACACTCAAGCGGCGGCGATCGACGACGAGTTCGGTGGCGAAGACAAAGACAAGAAGATGCACTCGAAGCGCAAGTCTTGCTGGTTCTCTGCGAAGAAAACATCTCCAGACTGGAAAGATCCGAAGTCGTATTCATGGCTGGTGAACGAGTTCGGAAAGATCTCTCCGTCTCGGATCACGGGTCTGACACCGACGTTTCAGCGCCGGGCCAACGAGGCCATCAAGCGCGGGCGGAACATGCTCCTCATCAGTTACCAGTCAAACGAAGTCGCTCGCTAATTGGAGACCGGAACTCGTATGAACACCGACGTGATGCAGGCCCCACAGCTCTCCACTAGTAGGTTGCTCCTTCTCGGCGCTTCTTCGGTGATCTTGTGCATGAGCTTCATCATGGCCGTCTTCGCTCCGTTCCCACTTGCCCTCGCCGTTGTCATGTACGGCCGGGTCAAAGGGTACCTGACCGCCGCCGCAGGCCTAGTCCTGAGTTTCGGCGTCGCCGGGTTCATGTACGGAGATCTGACCCTCTTCGGTTTTTATGCCTGTGTCGCTCTCTTCGCAGCCGCGATCGCTGAAGTTGTTCTGCGAGGGATTCCTCCGGTCAAGGGACTCGTCGTTTTTGGGATGGCCTTCATCCTGTCAATGTCCGGCTTCTTCGCCGTGGTTCTGTCCTCCATGCAGACCACGCCGACAGCGTTCATCGTCCAGCAGATCGAGAGAAGTGCGGATAAGATTGCCGAGCAAAAGAAGGCGATAGAGTTAAGCGGAGACAAGGACGCGATCCAGGTCCTCCAGCTCCTCGATCGCCCGGACCTCTTGGCCGCGGAAATGATCGAATCATTTCCGAGCTACCTCTTCATGGGGGTCTTCCTGATGCTTTGGTTTAACATGTCCCTCGTTTTGAAGAGCCGCCGGCTCCTCTTCTCTGGGAATGATTATCCGTACTCGGAGCGAGAGCTTCTGACCTTCCGTGTTCCTTTCGCCTTCGTCGCTCTGCTCGCCCTGGGCTTAGCGGCAGCGGTCTGGGGAGCTCAGCTGGTCGGGCCATCCCTCGAAGTGATCGGACTCACGGTGGTGAAGTGCTTGGGAATCTTCTACTTCTTCCAGGGGTTCGGAGTCTTCAGTGACCTTCTGAACTTCGCGGGGATCGTTGGGTTCTTCCGCACCCTCATCGTCGTCGTAACGATTTTCGTCGGTGGCTACCTCATCGCGGTCGCCGGCCTGTTTGATAACTGGTTTGATTTTAGAAAGTATTTTGTAAAACGTAACATCGAAGATTAATTTAGGAGAATTATATGAAAGTCATCCTCACTGAAAAGGTAAAGGCCCTCGGAACGATCGGTGAGATCGTTAACGTATCCGCTGGCTTTGCCCGGAACTTCCTCTTCCCGAAGAGGCTCGCGATCCTCGCCGACGAAAAGAACTCGAACGTCCTCAAGGACAAGCAGAAAGGTCTCGCCAAGAAGATCCAGGCCGAGAAAGTCACTGCCGAAACCCTTAAGGCTAAGCTCGACGGTATGACCGTTGAACTGATCAAGAAAGTTGGTGCGAACGGTCGCCTCTTCGGCGCCGTCACCTCCCTTGACATCGTCAAGGAACTCGAGAAGCACGGAGTCTCTCTGGAGCGCCGGATTCTTCAGTTCGACGGTTCCATCAAGTCTCTCGGGACCTACGACGTGAAGGCGAAGCTCTTCAGCGACGTCACTGCTGAGTTCAAGCTCAAAGTCTCCATCGACGCCGCCATGGCCGAGGAACTGAAGCGCCAGCAGGCCGAAGCTCAGAGACGCAACGCCGAGAAGAAGGCGAAGGCCGAAGCTGCGAAGGCTGCGGCCGCTGCAGAAGCCGAAGCTGCTGCGAACGGCACAGAAGAGTAATCTTGTTTACGGAGAGCGGGCCCAAGGGCCTTCTCTCCGTTTTTGATCCTAACTTTCCATAACATCCTGTACATATTCCTACCGCGACAAACCGCACATACGCTAAAGTCTCCCCAATCGATAACCCTTCCCTCGGAGCCTTGTGATGGCACAAGAAAATCGCAACGAATTACCTCATGACATCGGCGCAGAGAAGGCCCTCCTGGGATGCCTTCTGATCGATAACCGAAGCTTCGATGAGATCTCCGATGTGAACCTCGACAGCAGTGACTTCTACCATCCGCAATATGGTGTGATCTACCAGTCCATCAAAGATCTCTTCATGGAAGGGATGCCCTTCGACATCGTCACGGTGGCGAGTAAGCTCAACGATCACGGGAAGCTCGAGCGCATCGGAGGTCAGACCGCACTCATCACGATCTGCGACGAAGTCGGCTCCGCCGCGAACGTTGAGTACTACGCGCAGCTCATCAAACAGAAAAGCATGCTTCGGGAGGTCGTCCGCACCGCCACTCGCGTTGCCTCAACGGGCACGAATTTCTCCGGCGACGTCAGCGAGTTTCTTCAGGAAGTGGAGGCGAGCTTCTTCAAGCTCACAGCGCAGACCAAGAATAATAAGATGATCCCCTTAAAGCAGGCGCTCTTTGAGAACCTCGCCGAGCTCGAGAAGCCAGCGCGGGCCAAGGGGGAGATCATGGGAGTCTCGACCGGCTTCCAGTCGATCGACCGGTCGCTCCTAGGCCTTCAGCCAGGCCAACTTGTCCTCATCGCCGCGCGACCGGGGATGGGCAAGACGGCCCTCGCCCTGAACTGGGCGGTGGCCGCCGCAAAGCAGACGAACATGGCGGTCGCGGTGTTCTCGTACGAGATGATGTACGCGGAGCTTTCGATGCGACTCCTGGCCTCGGAGGCCTGCATCGACGGGCGTAAGCTCAAGACCAAAGAGTTTAACGAGCTCGACCTGCGCTCGATCGCCACCGCAGTCCAAAAGCTCTCGAACCTTAAGCTCTACATCAACGACTCAGGCTCAACGAACCTGATGGATATCCGGTCCTACTGCCGTAAACTCAAGGCCGAGCAGGGTCTTGCGATGATCATCGTGGACTACCTCCAGATCATGCCGATGCACGTAAAAAAGCAAAACCGAGAACAGGAAATCGCAGAACTGTCTCGAGGCTTTAAGATGCTCGCCAACGAGCTAGAGATCCCAGTTGTCGCCCTCTCGCAGCTCAACCGCACGGCCGCGTCTCGGACCGACCGACGGCCCCAGCTGCAGGATTTGCGAGAATCCGGTTCCCTCGAGCAGGACGCCAACATTGTCTGTCTGATTCACCGGGAGGAGTACTACGACGCACAAACCCCGAAGAAGGGGATTGCCGAGATCATCATCGCTAAGAATCGTAACGGCGAGCCGGGCACCGTCGAGCTCTCATGGATCGGCTCTCAGACGAAGTTCGCTGACTTGGCACCCCAGGGGAAGCACGAGCCTTCATGATCACCTCGACGTTTAAGTGGAATCGCAGTGCGGTCCTTGAGCTCTCTCAAGCCACGGTTGCGTACATCTATTTTCGGGAGTACCGATTCAACCTTCTCACCGGATTCCCCGAAGCCTATCCTCTCGAGCGCTTCCTTCTCTCACTTGAGGCGGTAACGATCCAGGAGCGAGTGAAGAGACCACGCGTGTATCACTTCCACTATGAGCTTGGCCTTCTTCTCTCTGGCCTCGGTCATACGGTGGGACCTGAGACGCCGCTGGCCATTGAGCTGGAATACGATCGTCGGAGAGTTTCTCCGCTGCCGAAGTCTCGGCTGAAGCAGGTCCATCTGCGCTCCATCGAGCGACCTTCTTGGAGTGAGTACAAGCTTGCCTTCCAGCGGATCCAGGACCACCTCTTAGATGGCAACTGCTATCAGGTGAATCTGACCTACCCCTTCGACTTCGAAACAGAAGCGCTCATCGATCCGCGGGACCTCCGGGACTTCTTTTTTTCGCGCCCGGGAGTCAGTGCCTACGCTCACTCGACCTTCCTCGGTGACGAACTGATCCTCAGCAACTCACCCGAGTGTCTTTTTCAATACGACCGGAACCGAATGATGACCATGCCGATCAAGGGCACTCGAAGGGTTGGCCATGATTGGCGAAAGGCGTGGCAAGAGATGCTCCGAGATGTGAAGGAGGAGGGGGAGTTGACCATGATCACGGACCTCCTCCGAAACGATCTCAATCGCCTTGAGCAGCCCAGGGCCAAAGTTTTAAAGAAGCGTGCCTCCTTGCGCGTCCCAGGCCTCGTCCACCAGTGCTCCGTTCTCGCGGTCGATCTTGACCGTCCCCTGGGCCTGCGGCGAACCCTCGAGTGCCTCTTCCCGGGCGGGAGTGTCACGGGGGCCCCTAAGAAAAGAGTCATGCAGATCATCCAGGAGGTCGAGCGCTATCAGCGCGGGATTTACTGCGGCTCCACCCTCCTTTGTCTTGATGACCGGAAATGTGCCAGCATTAATATTCGGACGGCCACTCTCTCCACCAGTGATCGGTTGTGGCGTTACGGCGCTGGAGGTGGAATCACCTTGTTGTCCAAACCCGTCTTGGAGTTTCAGGAAATGGAGAACAAAGTTTCGAGTTTTCTAACACTGCTTAAAACACCCGGGTATTAGGGGCTTTAAAAAGAATGATTTCATTAAGTTAAACTTAAATTCTCAAGAGCTTCCCTTACATAATCTTACTTTTACTCCTTGTTACATTGACTTTGTTTTTCCTTGAAAGATACGCTTTGTTGCAACTGCTGCCAAAACGGATTTCGGTGGCCAAATAGTTCAAGGAGTCAAGAATGACAACGAGTGACAAGACCATGATGGGTCCTGAAGACAAGAGTGGAAAAGTGAGCTTGGAAATGCTCGCCAACCTTACCGGCTTCCCGGTCGAGCTCATCAGGGATGAGATTTTTAAAGGGGATGACAAGTCCCAGGTCTCCCTTGAGGAGCTGCGAAGCGCAATGCTCTCCTTTATTGATTCCACCATGCTTAATTCTGAAACAAAATAGCGAAAAGCCCCCGCTCGGCGGGGGCTTTTTCTTTAAGCCCTCCTGCCTAAGCCTGACCTCTTCATTCCAGTAACATCGTCCACTTAAGTTCATCTTTCAAATTCCGATACTTTGAATACACAGACTCTTCTTTCATCAGGTGAAGTATGGATATTTCAACGGTAGCGGGCTTAGCGTTAGCAACTTTGGCGATCTTGGGGTCGATCCTCTACGGGTCACCGCTTTCGATCTTCATCGATGTTCCTTCGGTGGTGGTCGTTGGAGGTGGGGTCATTGCGACGACGCTCATCAAGTGGCCGATGGAGTACGTGAAGGCACTCGTGGCGATCTTCTTAAAATCCATTTTCTATTCGAACACGGATTCGAAGGCCATGATCGACGAGATCCAGAAGCTAGCGGAGACCGCTCGACGTGAATCTGTCTTCGCGCTCGAGAAAGTTCCCGTCGAGGATAAGTTCCTCAAAAAGGCCGTGACTCTTGCCGCGGATAACCGCCCACCGGAAGTCATCACCTCGATCCTCTCGCTCGAGATCGCTGCGATGGAAGACCGTCACTCGAAGGGCGTGGACATCCTCGAGGGCATGGGCGCCGATGGTCCGGCCTTCGGGATGATCGGAACCCTCATCGGTCTCGTTCAGATGCTCCAGAACATGTCGGACCCGTCGTCGATTGGTCCGGCGATGGCGGTGGCCCTCCTGACGACCTTCTACGGAGCGGTCATCGCGAACGTTTTCACGATTCCGGTTGCGACGAAGCTCAAGCAGCGCTCGAAACAGGAGGCGACGAAGATGAACATCATCGTCGCCGGTGTCCTGGGAATTGTCGCTGGTGAAAACCCGCGAGTGATCCGGGAGAAGCTCGATTCATTCCTGCCGCCGAAGGATCGTCTGCAGCCGGAAGCCAAGGAGTAGGCCATGAGTGACGTCGCACCGAAGTGTCCTCCCTGTAAGCCCGGTGCCCCCGGGTGGCTCGCGACCTTCTCCGATTTGTGTACCCTCCTTTTGACCTTCTTCATCCTTCTCCTCTCGTTTGCGAAGACGGAGACGGCCAAGTACGAAGCGGCGATCGGGTCCCTCCGGAACGCCTTCGGTGGTAACGTTCTGAAGGCCGGTGAGGTCATGCGCTCCGGGAAGTCGCCGAACGATGCGCCGACGATGGTGGACAGCGACATGCCGGCCAAGCCGTTTCCGATTGAGTTTCTCACCGCCGAGGGCCTCCTCGATAAGCACGAGGTCAACCGCGAATCCGACACGCAACTCAATCAGCTCAAAAAGATGCTGGCGGACAATGAGCTCGCCGAAGCGGCGACGGTCTACGAAATGCCCGAGTCGATCCTCGTTCGCATGAAAGATAAGATCAACTTCCAGAAGGGATCCACCGGTATCGATGAGATCAACATCCAGGTCTTCGATGCTCTCGTGAAGCTTCTCCGAGAGAACAACTGGAACGTCCTGGTCGAGGGCCACGCCGAAGCCGGAGAGATCGGAACAAAAGATCAGGCCGACGCGTACACCCTTTCGAGCGCGCGCGCCCTTGCCGTTTCTAAATCTCTCATCCAGCGCGGAGTTTCCGCTGACAGAATTACGACCGTGTTCTATGGTGACTCAAGGCCTCAGCAAAAGGTGAATGGACTGATCCATGACCGGCGGGTGGAGTTCGTTTTGAAAAAGAACGACCTCCGGGTAGAGGGCCGTAAGGTTGAGGCACGGTAGATGGTGGATTTCGTCGAGCTCTGTTGGCTCCAGGACAGACCGAGTCTGAAGGACTCGCTCAAAGAGCTCCTCGGAAGCTCTGGGCAGCTCATAAAGAAGCACTTCTCCTCCAAAGAGCTGGGGCGTCCGGTTCGTGCTCGCGAGGTCTCACGCCTTCCTCTGGCCTTCGTGAATCACTTAGAGATAAACCCCGCCTTCGAAGGGCCCCAGGTTCGCGTCCTCGGGGAGACAGATGATTTTCTCGTGCTCCACAAACCACCGTACCTTCACTGCCACCCGCTGTCGTACTCGGACAAGGATACACTCTTAAATTTTCTCGTGGTCGAGAATCACTGGGCCCCGGTGCTCGTGAACCGTGAGAACTATGACCGTGGTCTCCTCTACCGCCTCGACTTCGAGACCTCCGGTGTCATGGTCGCCGCGAAGACCAGCGCCTACCACCGGACCATGCGGGCGCACTTTGCCACGTCAATGAAGCGCAAGTTTTACTGGGCCATCGTGGACGGCGACTTCGTCCGGGAGGGCGCGTGGACACACTTCTTTCGCCCCACCGGGGTCGGAGGCGCTAAGCAGAAGGTTGAGGATGCTTCTTCGGAGCATGCTCTCGAGGGAACGCTCACCGTTTTGAAGGTGAGCTCCCACCAAGGGAAGTCGCTCCTTCTCGTCAAGCTCCAGACTGGTCTTCGGCACCAGATCCGGGCGCAGTTGGCCCACTTGGGCTCTCCCATTCTCGGGGACGAACTCTACGGTGGGGCGAGAGCAGAGCGATTATTTCTCCATGCCCTTCGGTATGAGTTTTCCGAGACGGTCGAAGACCCGGACGCCGAACTATTTGGTGTCTTCTTTGACCTGAACAGTGCTCTTCAGGTGAGTCATGATATGTTCGGCCGCTTCTAGGGTCGAAAGCTTCACGATGAATTTCCCCTCGGTCACAGCGTTGATAGTGAGCTTCTGATGAATGAGCTTGAAGCGCACGAACATCACTTTCTCTAGAATATCTGTGTGGGAATTGCGGGCCACGAAGCTCATGTGGTTCGCGAGCTGCCGATAGAGGAGGGTCTTGAGGTTCGTCGCACCCGGCGGAACCGCGATCTCGTCGATGATGACCGCCAGATTATTGCCCTCACAGAGGAGCTTCCAGTTGGCCGGAACTTTCTTCTCTAACCTGACGAGGACTCCCTTACAGCTGGTGGTGAGGAACTTGTCATTCTGAAAGATGCTCCACTTCTGGTCGCTTGAGACCTGGTAGATGAAGAGGCCAAACATCAGGAGCCCGAGGGCAAGTACCGGTTTTTCCATGAGATACTTCATCTTGTCATTATGACTCTGATCCCTACTTTTTGCACTAAAGACTTGTGGAGAGATACCCGATAAGAAAGCTCAAGAAAGAGGTGCGGATGAATAGAGCTCTTAGTTCAGTGGTGTGGAAAAAACTCCAGGTGCTTGGGGAAAAGCAGGGGTCAATCAGGCTCTCCGATTTGGCCCAGGAGATGAACCTAGGTCCTGAAGAGACGCTGGGGTTCATGCGGCAGATCTTCCCCGCTGGTTCTGGCATGGAGATCTACCACAAAGACAATGAACATTGGATTGATCTCAAAACCGACGCCATCCAATACATGCTCCCTCTCTCTCCGGCGGAATGGGTTCAGCTCCATCAGATCCTCTCGAGATTCGCTGGCCCTCACACGGCCGTCACCCAAGCGCTGCGAAGAAAGGTAACGGAGAATGGACCGATCCGAGTTGTGATGGAGTTGGTGAGTCAGATTGATCTTTGGGATCAGGAGCTTTCCGAGCACCAGCAGCACATGATTCATGCTCTCGAGACCGCGATCGAGGAGCGCCAGCTCGTCGGTCTCGCGACGGTGGAAGGGCGCGAGTACGTTCTCAAGCCCTGCAAAGTCTTGCACCTCGAGGGACAGCTCTCCCTCATCGCTGAAGACTTCGAAGATCATTGTCTTACGGTCGTGCCGCTGAACGAAGTCCAGGAGTTCCGGGAACTCCAGAAAGAGGCCCCGGTGAAAGTGACGGCCTTTGAAGTGGAAGAGTTCATCGCTGCCATCCGCGCGATGAACGAGCGGGAAACGAGGCTCATCCTGAAAATCCATGATCCGCAGTCGATCAACCTTTTCCCCGATCACCATTTCCTGGGGAAGCCCTGCATGATCACCAATCCTCAGGGCGACCTCATCTGGGCGGCGTACGTGGAGCCCTGTGATTCGCTCTTCGAATGGCTCATGACTCTTGGCAAACACGTGGAGATCCTCGATCCACTCAATTTTCGAGAGGAATACCTCATGTATTGTGAGGAAAAGTTGCGCAAAATAGCTTAAGATTCTGGGCATCATGGACACTGCCCAAAGACCCTACTTCCTTTTGTCTTTTCTCCCGGCGCTTGCGTACTGGTACCTAGAAACCTACCATGACCTCGAGACCGCCTTAATCGGTGGGGTCATCCTCGGAGTTCTCGAGATCCTGATTGAGAAAAAATTCTCCGGTCACGTGCACACCCTCTCGAAGTTAAACCTCTCCCTCATCGTCGTGCTCGGCGGCCTTGCGTTGCTGGCCAAAGAAGGACTTTTCTTCAAACTTCAACCAACCTTCACCGGTATCGCCGTGGGTGGGTACCTAATTTTTAAGAAGCTCAGGCACGAATCTCTTCTGTTGGAGATGCTCCGCGATTTAAAGCAGACTCCCCCCCTTCCAGAAGCGTTTTACCTCAGGCTCGAGTGGCACCTTTGTCTCTTCCTGCTGGCCTTCGCTGCGTTCATGGCGTGGGTCGCCGTGCAAAGGACAACAGCGGCCTGGCTCTTCTGGAAAACCGGAGGATTTTACCTTGCTTTCGGAGGCTTCCTGGTGGCCGAACTGTTCTTCCTGCGCTGGACCATTCGGAGGCCCTCATGAAAATTTGTATCTTTTGCGGCGCAAGTTCGGGCCATGACCCCGCAGTGTTTGACGCCGTCTCTCAGGTGACCGAGTCCTTCGCCCGGGAAAAGGTCGGCCTCGTTTACGGCGGCGCTAGCATTGGCATCATGGGGGCCCTCGCTGACGGCTTACTGGCCCGGGGGGGTGAGGTCACCGGTGTTATCCCGGAGGTCTTGAAGACCAAGGAAATCGCCCACCCCCACCTCACGGAACTGCACGTGGTGAGCAACATGCATGATCGGAAAAAATTGATGTACGATCTCTCCGATGGGTTCTTAGTTTTGCCGGGCGGAATGGGGACGCTGGATGAGCTGTTTGAGATTCTCACCTGGCGGCAGTTGGGATTTCACCGAAAACCCATCGCTCTGCTGAACGTGAACGGCTACTATAACCACTTGCTGGCCTTCCTTGACCACGCCGTCGCTCAGGGCCTCGTGAAGGGGTCGGACCGAACTCTTCTCTTCGCGTCCGATGACTGGAGCAAAATCTGGAATTTTTTTCGGGAGCAGCACACGTGACGATCAACCTTATCCCCTACGACACTCAAAATCATGCCGAGGCATCCGAGCTCGCGGCCGTGCTCTCGCAGTACTATCCGACCTCCCCCTGGCTTCCTTCGGTGGAGAAGATCATGCAAGGCGGGACGGCCTATTTCCGTGCCATCCTTGGGGATGAGCAGATCGGGATCACTGGCTATGTCAGCAAAACACCGACCCTCGCCGAGACGGTGAAGACGACGATCTTTTCCGCCCACCGAGGCCGGGGCCTCGGACAGCGTCTGTCTCAGGCAATCGAGGACGAATGCCGTCGAAGGGGCATCCGGAAGGTCATGACGACGATCTTTTCCTCGAACCACGCCATGATCGCGATCAAGCTCAAGCAAGGCTACACCATCGAGGGGTATCACCGAGACCATGAGGCACCCGGGTTCCACGAGTACAGCCTCGGGAAAGTTCTCTCGTGAGCCTTTGGGGATTTCTGGGGCCTGCCCCGAAAGACCTCTTTCTTGGGTTCAATCCTCAGGGAAGCCACTGGCGAGTGGTCACCTGGAATTTTGACCGGGGTGAAGCATCCCTAGCGGTTCCCGGGAGTCGCCAATGGACGGTGGAGGTTCAGGGGTCCACCTCCAAAGTCATCCACTGGCTCCGCGCGAGTGGAGACGAAGTGTTGTTTTATGAGTCCGACAAAATCGTCCGTCGGAAACGCCTCCAGGGCCCCGTCGAGGAACCCCGCAGCCTCATGAACCTCGCACTCCATTCAACACTCAAGTACGGGATCGAGGCGAACCACGAGTTCATGCGAACTCCCGTGACTGGCGCCACGGCCCTCGATTTTCAGTCCGAAGCACGGGCCCTCCAGTGGATCCAGGCGAGCTTCGGGACGCTCTCGCGAGCGCTCGAGAATCTGCGCTCGAACCCCGAGCTGATTCTTAGCGCGGCTTGTTTTTCCGGGCAGGTCCCGGAAACTGGTGAAACGGTCCTGCGTCTCATCGCCTTTAACCTTGATATTTTCTTTTACCTCCGAGATGACTTTTCCCTTTTGATCGTGGTCTTCAATGACAAGGATCAAGGGCACGGTCAGAGCAAAACCCCCGCCTTCCAGCAAACAATCAAAGTTACAAAACCGCAATTCTATGATGAAATGATTAAACTACTGCATCAGCTGGCACAGGTGGGAGAAATCGTTTGATAAGCTTTTTTTTGCTTGTGGCCATCTATTTTGGATTCTCCTGGGGTTTGCCGTGGCACAAGCTCCCGACGGCCATTTCCTTCTCCTATATCTTCGACCTCTTCTTTGCCCTCGGGGTGTCTTTCATCTTCCGCCTGCCGTGGAAGTTCCGGTGGTCCATCAATACTCAGACCCTCAAGGCGACAACGGAAATTGTGCTCCTCGCGCTCGTTTCCCTGGCCGCGATCTGGCACATGGACATCGAGACTCCCTTCCGACTCGTCTCCGGGCTTGAGTGGCACCTGCTGTTCTTTGCGCCGATCCTTGAGGAGCTGGTGTTTCGGCAGACCTTCCAGCGCTTCCTTGTGGGCCACGTGGGAGGGAAGAATGTCACCAGCATGCTGGTCGCTGCCGTCTTCGCCTTTTCCCATCTCGTGGGGCTCCAGGTGCTTCCTGCAGAGTACGTTCCTTTCATCGGATTCCAGGTCTTTTATACCTTCGTCCTAGGCCTGATCTGCGGGCAGGCGATGCTCCGGTTTCACTCAGTTTTCGCACCGATTTTTCTCCACTTCCTGTTTAACCTCACCTTCTATGCCGCCCTGCAGTTGGACATTATCTAAGTAGACGCTACTGGTGGGCCTTGCTATATTGCGCCAAAATAAACTCAGTCTTAGATTTAACAGCTAAAGTTTTGAGGCACCCATGGAACCAACTGAAACGACTTCCGTCAAAGTCGGAGAGCTCGAATTTCCCCCGCGCAAAGTCTGGATGAAGACCTACGGCTGTCAGATGAATTACCACGACAGCGAGCGCATCATGTCCCACCTCTCGGGGCTCAACTTCACGAAGACCGACGAGCAATCAGACGCGGACCTCGTGATCTTCAACACGTGTGCTGTCCGGGACCTCGCGAACCAGAAGTTCTACTCCCACCTCGGGGAGATGAAGAAGCTCAAGGCCAATGCCGATGTCAACCCGGAGACAGGCCTGAAGAAGAACGTCATCGTCGCGGCCGGCGGATGCATCGCTCAGACCGAGGGGAAGGAGCTGATCGGAAAGTACAAGCAGCTCGACTTCGCCTTCGGGACCGACGTGGTCGATAACATCGGCGAAATGGTCTACCGTGCCTACGCGGGTGAGAAGAAATTCGCGGTCACGAGCTGGGATCGGTCTGACAATTACTCCATCGAAACGAAGATCACTCACGGCTCACCCATGGCCTTCGTAAACATCATCAAAGGCTGCGACAAGTTTTGCTCCTACTGCATCGTTCCGTTTACTCGCGGCCGTGAGAAGTCCCGCCGGCTCGAGGAAGTGGTGAAAGACGTGCGCCGGTTGGTCGAGTTCTCCGGAGTCCAGGAGGTCATGCTCCTAGGGCAGAACGTGAACTCGTATGGGAAAGACAACGGAGAGTCCTTGGGGCAACTCATCATGGAGCTCGAAGAAATCCAGGGCCTCGAGCGTTTGCGCTACACAACCTCCCACCCATACGATGTGACCGATGACCTCGTCGAGGCCCACCGGAATTCCAAGAAGCTGGCCAATCACCTGCACCTGCCGGTGCAGTCCGGATCGAACACTGTGCTCCAGCGCATGCTCCGGGAATACACGGCCGAGCACTACCTGGAGCTCATCGCCAAGATGCGCGCGGCGAACCCGCAGATGACAATTTCCAGCGACATCATCGCTGGCTTTCCCAATGAAACCGAAGAGGAGCACGAAGCCACGCTTAGGCTCTTAGATCTGGCCCAGTTTGACTTCATCTACTCGTACGCGTTCTCAGCGCGGAAGGGGACGAAAGCGGCGCGGATGAATGATGTCCTCTCCGATGACATCCGGGGCCGGCGCTTACGGGAAATCCAGGACCGACAGCTCAAGATCCAGGCAGCAATCCGCCAGGGAATGGTGGGGAGAACTTACCGCGTGCTGGTCGAGGAGAAGGGCCTCTCGAAGGGAGTGACGAAGTGGACCGGGCGCACGTCCTGCTACCGGCTGGTTCACTTCGAGCCCGAAACTCCCGAACAGGATTATCAGTGGCATTGGGTCGACGTCGAGATCACTTCAGCGACTGCTCTTTCGACTCAAGGGAAAGTGCTCCGGGACCTCGGTAAGAAGCCGTGAAGCTGGTCTGGTTCGGCATCGCCTGGATCAGCTTTTCTCTCGGGATCATCGGAGCGTTTCTCCCGATCATTCCGACTACTCCGTTTTTAATCCTCTCGGCGTATCTTTTTTCCAAGTCGTCCCCCCGGTTCCATGCCTGGCTGCTCGGTCTCCCCATCGCGGGCAAGGGCATCAAAGACTGGCAGGAGAATCGGGTGATCAGACCCCGGGCCAAGGTCCTCTGCGCCACCATGATCACCTTTTCCTTAGCGGTGATCTATTCCACGCCGACGATCCCTCTGGGTGTGAAGCTCGGAGTGACGGTGCTCTTGATCTCCGTCGGCTCCTTCGTCGTCACCCGGAAGAATCGCCCCTGAGTAGGGGAGTTGGACGCTCAGTCCGCGAGAGGGTTGAAGGTTTACGCCGTTGGGTTAGAATACCTTCTATGATGCTAAAACCTCTGATCATTTTACTCCTGTGCTCGAGCTGTTCGATGGTGAGCTACATCACTGAGCAAGGGATCGGTTGGAGTAAGGTTCAGTACAGCGCTCGGCCGAACGAAGAGTTCCTCGACGACCCGAAGGTTCCGGAAGAGATGAAGCGCAAGGTGCTCCTGGTGGGCGAGTATAAGAAGTTTTTCTACCACTACTTCGGTGAACGAGAGACCGGGATCTACACCAAGACCACGATGCTCGCGAACAAGGCCGTGACCTACCTGGTGATCGCCAGTGAGCATCGGAAGATCGAAGCGCGGGAACACTCGTTTCCGCTCCTCGGCAGCTTCCCGTACTTGGGCTTCTATGAGAAGTCGTCGGCCGAGGCCTTCGCGAGGGAGCTCACGGAAGAAGAGAACCTCGTGACCTACGTGCGCCCAGTCTACGCGTATTCGACGCTTGGGTACTTCGAAGATCGGATCCTCTCGTCGTTTTTCCATTACGACGATCTCGAGCTGGCCGAACTCGTGTTCCACGAACTCTTCCACACGATCTTTTTCATCAAAAACGAGGTCGACCTCAACGAGAACCTTGCGACGCTCTACGGGAAGGAGCTCCTCCAGGAGTACTTCAAGGGGCGTCCGGAGCTTGAAACGTACCTGTCCACCGAGCGGAAGAAGACTCTCCTTGCGAAGCGGGTGGTGGAGCTGATCGGGATTCTCCAGGGCGAGTTTGGAAAACTCGGCGGGTTCTTAACGGACAAGAAAGCAGACGAGCTCACTCGGCGCTTCGTCGCCGAAGTGTTTCTTCCGGAGATCAACGCTCACTGCCGGAAGCTCGAGCTCCCGGAGGATGACTGCGACATCAAGGAAGAGTGGAACCAGGCCTCGTTCGCTGCGTTCCTCACCTATGAGGAAGAGCAAGACTTCCTCGAGAAACTTAAGCTCGAGAAGAATTTGAGCTTAAAACAATACCTCTCCTGGCTTAAGCTGGAGTACACTCGCTTCCGGGATCAAGCGAAGGTCCAGACCTTTGAGGATCATCTGAAGCTTAACCTAAAGGTTCCGCATGCGCCAATTGCTGCTGATTGATCCGCTCGAGCGACTCACCATAAAAAAAGATTCTTCCTTAATGCTCGCCCTGGCCCTGCAGCGGCGAGGCATCGAGACCTATGTGTTTTTCGAGCGGGACTTCGCCATCCATAACCTCGGTCCCCAGAAGCTCAAAGTGCACTCCTTCCGAGGCTCGCTGAAAGAGGATCAGATCTACCTGGCGGACTTCGAAACTTTTGGAGAGAAAGTCATCGAGCTCGCGGCCGATGACGTGATCCACATGCGCCTCGATCCCCCGTTCGATTCCCGCTACCTGCGCATCCTCTGGATGCTCGACAACCTCGTCGCCTCCGGGATCAAGGTCATGAATGACCCGCGGGGGATCATGATCTTCAATGAGAAGCTCTACGCGTACCGAACCCCCGGGGCCACCGCCAGTTACGTGGGCCAAAACTTGAGCCTCGCGCGGCAGTTCGTCCACCAGCTCGACCCGAAGCCTTCGGCGCTCATCCTGAAGCCCATGGACCTCTACTCAGGTCTCGGAGTGGAGAAGCGCGGCCTGGAGGAGTGGGAGCAGCGCTTTGAGGAGAAGGTGATTGAACTTCAGGGCCCGGTGATCGTCCAGCCGTTCATCGAGGCGGTCACGAAGGGGGAGATCCGCTCCCTCTATTTCATGGGTCAGGAACTCGGGACCATTCTCAAGACTCCGAAGGACGGTGAGTTCTTATCCAACATCGCCCAGGGGGCAACGTTCCACGCGGAGGCCCTAACAACCAAGACCCGGCAGCAGTGCGAGGCGATCGTGGCAGAGCTCGCAAAGTCCGGCGTTGACTGGGTCGCCTTTGACATCCTCGGAGATTCGGTCCAGGAAGTGAACATCACGTGCCCGGGCCTCTTGGTCGAGGTAAGCTTCGCCCTCAAGCGCAATCTTGCGGACGCCGTCCTCGATCTGATGAAGCTCTAGTCGAAGGTCTTGGTTCCGTCGGCAGCGATTTCCACGTCGAGGACCCAGCAGTCTTGGGTTCTCACATCTGTGAACGAAGAAGAGCTATTGAATCCGATGGTCCAGTAGTCGAAGTTCACGGGCCCTTGGTTACTCCTCACGCTTCCGACGACGAGGTAGATTCCACCTGGGTATGTGGAGGCGTAAGACGAGAGGTCGATCGCCGGCGTACAAGAGTTCACGTCGACGGTGTAGGTCCCGAGGGGTTCTGTTTCCGTTGAGCCATTGGCACGGGTCCCTACGAGCTGCACGTTAAACTGCAGCTTCGTGTAGCCCGGAATCGACGCCCCGCTAGCGCGGCCGTAGCAGTAAGGGGAGGCGTTCGATGTCTCCGGCTGTTGGATGACCTTGAAGCGAACTTTTAAGGCGGCGTCGGTTGAGAACAGCGTCTGTGCACCAGAGACTGATTTTAAGAGTGAGGAGGTGTTCATGTAGTTGGCAGCGACCCCGGAGGCCGGGCTGTAGAAGGACTTGCCCACGATGGTCATGGTTGCTTTGCGCGTGTTGTAGGGAGTGAAGTTTAGGCCCGACGGATTGTAGGCAGGGGAGCAGCTCCCGGAAGGAATCCCACCCGGGTACTTCACACCCCAGTTCGAATTGACGGAGCTTGAGACAACTTGATCGAAGGGATTCGTGATCGTTCCGGTCGTTCCGCCGATCGTTCCTCCAGCGCTTCCACCGATGGTCGTTCCAGTGGTGGTTCCCGTGAAGCCGCCGGTGCTAGACCCATAGCATTGGGCATGAGTGGGATAACTCTGGCAGAACCCCGGACATCCTGGTTGGTAATAGAAATTTTGATTCACATTACACTGAAGCTGATTCGAGCTGCTGCTCCTCTTGGATGAGCCCTTTTCCTGACACGCCGTGAGGAAGAGGAGGGGGAACGTGAGGATGAGGAGTAGCTGATTCATAAGATTATATCCTTTCTCCAGGGCGTTTCGGACCACTTAGGTGAAAACTTGATAAGATCAAGGATCAAAACAGTCATGTGCTTGATTTTTGGTGAAAAGCTGACAGCAATTAAAAGATAAAAGTCTCTTTTCGGAATTTCCCCGTGACGGGTAAGATATGAAGCTATGAAACGCAATGATCTTTTCCAGCTCGTCGCCCCTTTGTCAGAAAAGCTCTACCGGTTTGCCTACAGCTTAATCCCCGATGACCTCCAGGCCGAGCAGCTGGTCATAGATTCTTTGAACGCCTACTTGATCAAAGAGCAAAAGCAGATCGTGAAGCGTGACTTCGATCCCAGGAATAAGAAAGAAGCCCAGCAGCTCCGAAGGTTCTACTTCAAAGGTTTGCTGAAGTACTTAAGTGACATCGGGATCCGTCGCTCCGGTCAATTCACCGATCACCTCAAAGACATGGGGCCCTCGGGCCACGCGGAATTCTACCGGCTCGAGGCCAAGATCCGCATTGTGATAAGCCTTCGCTACGACGCTCGATTCAGCGTGGAGGAGATCGCCGAGATCCTCGCAATCCCTCGCTACGAAGTGATTGAAAAACTCCACAATGGACGCTTCCTACTTCTCGGTCACCACCAACCGGAGGCCCCGCTGTGATAGCCCCTGCACCCATGCTCAAGGTCTTCGAAAAGAAAATCATCCCCTACCTCGACGGAGCGCTCTCGAAAGAGGAGCACGCGGAGTTCGAGGCCTACGTCCGAACCAACCCGGAGCTGAATGCAAAGGTACGGGCCCGCCAAGAGGAGGTCCAGTTGCTGACGGAAAAAATTCCGGCCTCGGTCCTGTCTGCGGCCTCGAGAGAGGCGCTTGAGACCGAGATGCGAACGTCGATCTTTAACCTCCTTCGCGAAGAGCCCGAAGGTTTGTTCGACGGGCTTCGGATCCGCTGGGAAGAGTTCCGCAACCGTTGAGTTCCCTGCGGTCGGATGATCTTGCTCCTAGGAGAGACAGCACGGTGCTAGCCGTTGAGGATTTCTAAAGTGTAGAACATGGAGAATTCTCCGTTCTTCTCCCACAGTGACTTCGGCGGATTATGAAGCTGGTCGATGTTTTTTACGATGTCCTCAAACAGATTCTGCAACTCTGAGACGTGGGTCCAGCGGATCATCTTTATCTGCTGAACGTTGCCTTCCGGATCGTAAGTGATCCGGGCCGTCATCGTGATCCTGCCCGTGGTTGGGATGCGGTAGTTCGGGTACTTCTTCTGGAATTTGTCGAGGTTCCGCAAGATCGCATTAACGTAATTGACCGCGGTCCGTTTTTGGAAGCCATAAAACTTGAGCTCGTACTCGTTGAGCTCGTCCGGCTCGATCCCTTCTGGAACCTCGATGCTGACGACGGCGTCACTGATCTTCTGAGCACCCGTGATCATGTCTGAAATTGCCAGTCCTCCTGACGGGAATGAGCGGGAGAAGTCTTTGAACTCCTGGCTCTTCAGGCTGATCTGATTCATCGCCCGAACGGGGGCCACAGAAACCTCGGGCCTACTGCCCGGGCGGGCGACTTTCGGAGTCGGGGCCGCGACTGAAGCTTCGGGCCGACCTCCACCGATCGCAAGGTCCCTAAGGCTCACTTGGTCCCGTGCCTGAGGCCTCTTGGGCTTCGGGGCGCCAGCGTCGAACACACCGTCCATCGGTTTAAGCTGAGAGTGCTCAACTTTCGCTGTCTTGACCCGTCGAATCTTAAGGGTTACGGGATCTTCCTTGGGCAGGAACTTAGCGAGGGTAAAACCTGGGATCCCGTCGAGAACGAGGAGAAGGACGTGCAGAACGAGGACCGTGAAAACGATCCCAGGAAAACTGATCCGTAGCTTTATCTGAACATCCTCAACTTTCAGTTGGGACTCCTTTGCTCAAGCATTATCCTAGCACCTCGGGTCTTAAAGAATCAAACACTGTGGCACGATCGGCAAGAGATTACCATCAGAACGGAGTGGTCGGATAAAGTTTCCCAACTTGACTCAGCAAGCGGTGAAAAGAGACAATAAACTCGGTTGCGGTAAGCCGCCGTTACAACAAGGATGTTGCACTCCCTATGAAAAAATTACTTGGCCTCTCCCCGTCGAAGATTTACCTCTTCTGCGCGCTCTCAATGTTTGCAACACTCGGCGCCTTCTGGCATCACCAGGTCAACCAATCGCAGCTTGATCGGCTGACGATTTTGAACCAAGGCATTGGAACCTGCTTCAATCGGATATCGCAGACGTTCACAGCAATGATGATCAAAGATGTCCAGTCGCCCTACCTCAACCGCGGTTTCATGGGCCTCTCCGACGAGTGCCTTAACGAGACGATCAAAGGGATTAACCCGTTTAAGAAAAACGTCGGAAAAGGTTACGAAACACTCAACCAGCTCATCTCTGAAGTCCACTGGTTCCATGAGAAGATCACTAAATTGCATGGGCCTCTCCTCAATAATCCTGCGGCCCCGGTTGTCCTCGGGCCTCTCACGGATCGGTTCGGGAAGATGGAAACCTATAAGATGGGTCTCGCGGATGAGATCGACGCAACCACGACTCAGTTGCGAGCTGTGCAGATGAACGACGAACTCCTCATGGGCTCAGGTCTCATCTTCTTCGTCCTCGCACTTACCCTTTTGTCTCTGCAAGATTTTAACCGGCAGCAGCTAAAGAAAGAGGTCGAGCGCGAGGCGCTGAATTTCCTCAAGGCCGGAAATTCGAACGTCGGAGCTCTAGTGGATCAGCTCGTCGACCGCGCGCTCGTCGGCCAGGGCCTCGCCGTCACTGCCCAGATCTTCCGGGATTACCACGGTGACCTCCTTGAAAAAATGTCGTCCTCTCGGTCGGAATCAGAAACCCTGCCCCGTCCACGACCGATGGAGGAGACCCGGGAACCCGCGGCCACAGCTGTGACCGAAGTGGCCGAGTCCGCCGCCGGCGTCCCGGCCCACAAAACGTCTCTCAAAGAAGTCCTCGTCGCCATCCAGAACCTTCACCCGAAAGATACGATCCACATGTCCGAGGTCCGTGACGTCCAGCTCGATGTCCCCTACGAGGCTTTCGAGCAGATGCTCAGTGCCGCTGTGAACCAGCTCCTCCTGCGGAAGGGTGAGCAAAAAAAGATCATGGTCGGCAACCAGATCCATTCCGATAAATCGGTGGTGAACCTCTTCCTCGCCGGAAGTACCTTCAACATCTCGGAGCTCGAATTCGCCCAGGGGGGGAAGGCCGTGATGGGCGACGGGATCGACATGAATCTCGTGATTCTCAAAGAGATGGTCACCGAGTCCGGGGCCCAGTGGCACCTAGAAAACAAAGTCGACCGTACCGGATCCATCACGGGCATGAACATTCGCTTCTCGCTTAATCGAACGCCGAAGGAGCGCTCGAAGCTTGTCTCCGTGATGAAGGGAAAAAAGAAAGATCTCACGCGCGAACTCGTTAACTGACCCTCAGCTCCGCGACGGGACTTCTACGGCCTTAATTCTTTTTCCCTAGAACTGAAGGAAAAAGGTCACCGGGCCATCGTTGATCAAAGAGATCTTCATGGAGGCGCCGAAGATGCCCTCCTTAACGGTGAAGCCTCGGGCACGGAGTTCACGGTTAAAGATCGCATACTTCAAGCGGGCCTCCTGCGGCGGCATCGAGCGCTCAAAGCTTGGCCTGTGTCCTCCGGAGCCGTCCCAGCTCAGAGTGAACTGACTGACCGACAGGATGTCACCGCCGACGGCCGTGATGTCGAGGTTCATCTTCCCGTCGGAGTCATCGAAGACCCTGAGCTTGGAGATTTTCTCGACCGCCTTGGCGAGCGCCTCGTCCCCGTCACCCTGCTCGAAGCAGACCAGCACGAGGAGCCCTGAGGCGATGGATCCAACGGTCTCTTGGTCGACACTCAACGCTGCCTCGCGCACGCGTTGGACGACGACTCTCATGGGCGTCTGCTCGGGAGAACGTTTAACCGCATGGCATTCATGATCGCCCCTTGGACCTGGGCCAAGAGCTCTTCGTAGGTCGTCTTGAAGTCCTTTGTGGTTTCGATGATCTTCTTGAGGTCCTCGAGCGATGGCACGTGGACGGCCCGGAGGAGCTTTGAGACCGGAACTCCGGCGGCTTGAGAGAGGACAAACTGAAGGAAGAGGATCATGGACTCTTCGGCGTGGAGGCGGACGACGGTCTTCTGCTGGTGAATGAGCTCGAGAGAGAAGAGCCGCAGCTCCCCATCGTTGGTGACCCTCTGGACGGTTTCTGTCATGGAAAGGTGGATGTCCGAGGGCATGGTTCCCTCGACGAATTCGATGAAGACGTCGTCGTTCTTGGGGTAGAGGGGCTTGGTGACGGTCGCCACCAGCTGTGCCTGGATCACCGGATTTACGAAGCTCACCTTCTGGCCCAGACGCACGTCTTCGAGCTTCCAGATGAGGCCCTGGAGTGTGCGCTCGAAGTTCGAAAACCGGGACAGGATTTCGCAGGCGTGGCGTGGGAAGAGGTCTCTGGTGAGTTGGTCGATGTGCGAGAACGTTCGCTGAATCTCCCGCGGGCCGGATTCGAGGAGCTGAGCTTCGTTCAAGTCTAGGATCCGGAACGCCGAGCGCAGGTGATCCGGTAGCGGCTCGGTCTCCGTCAAAAACTTCGGGATAAGGAACTTAGAGAGGCTTCCTTTGACGAGGTTATGCCCCCCGGTGAAGGTGAGGTTCGTGACTTGTTTTCCAACCGGAGTCAGGAAGTAGTTCCGCAGGATATTCGGATTCAGACCCGGGATCTTCGGCAGCAGCTGGAAGTAGCTACACAGGGTTTCTCCGTACTCAGAGTAGATCGACCGGAAGGTGTCCATCGGATGGAGTTCGAGGTTGGCATCGCCGTGCCGGAAGTCGACGACGAGGAAATAGGACACGTCTCGCTTCAGGCCCAGGTTGAGGGCGTTGTCGTTCCGGAGGGCCTTCTCTTCGGCATGGAGTGAACGGATCTCGAAGATCGTGTCGAGGGGCACGCAGCTCTGGAGGAGCCCTTTGAAGTACGACGGGTGTGTGATCCGTGAGGAGTCTTCGCTGGCCGAATGAATCAGCATCCCGTTGACGACTGCCTCTTGGAAGAATTCGAGCCGAAAGGAGTCCGGGAAGTCCACCGAGGCCATGGCCGGGACCTCCGTGAGGTGGGAGAGGTAAAAGCTTCGGAGGTGCTCGGTGATGGCCGCGAATTCTTGAAAGTTCGAGAGCTCGGCGGAGATCCGGAAGTACGAGCAGAGCTGGCGGTCTTGATCCGAGGTATTCTTCCGGCGGAAGATGTACACGTAGGACCCGAGCTCTCCCTTGCCTTTGACGTTTTCGAAGTCGAAGATGGCCTCGGTTTTGAGTTCCCGAAGGACCGGGTCAAGGCGCTCCCGAAGAGACGGCACGAAGAGCTTCTTCGAAGACAGCACAAACAAGTACCCGTTGGGCTTGAGGTACTTCACTTGATCGAGGATCTGGCCCATGAGGTAGTGCTGCGGATTGTTCTTCGGAAACTGACACAGGTTCAGCACCACCCGGTCGTAGGTCGAGGTGTAGAAAGGGTTGTC
Source organism: Pseudomonadota bacterium (assembly GCA_027487515.1). GTDB lineage: Bacteria > Bdellovibrionota > Bacteriovoracia > Bacteriovoracales > Bacteriovoracaceae > Peredibacter. The sequence goes on along the minus strand of JAIYDL010000007.1, from coordinate 315,534 downwards.
GCTGTCGTCGAGGAGAAGTCCCTGCTTGACCTGAGTGTTTTTCCGGTTCCGGAAATGCCCGCCCATGATCTTGCAGATGTAATCGATGGGCTTCTCACCCTGGTGCGGGGCTTTGTGGGCGAGGAAGGTGAGGAACTGAAGTTCGTTGCACACTTTCGTGAAGGCCCCGGAAACAAACTCCAGGCCCTTGAAGTCCGGGCAAAGGACTTCGTCCCAATGGAAATCGATGTTGTTTTCCTGCGCAAGCCAGTGGGAGAGAGAAAGTGACTCAAGGTAGTCACCAAAATATTTGCAGCTAATGATCCGCTCGCCCTCGGGATTGCCAGAGGGCAGGTACTTGCCCTCGATGGCCTCGAGCCAGAGAGGGTAATTGATCTGAAGCGCATTGAGGAACAAACCCATGGAGAGGTGCGAGAGAGCGTGAGAGTAGACCTTCTGCTGGTCCTGTGACACTTGGGTCCGGAGTGAAATGTGTTTCGTGATCTCCGTGATCCGGAGCTCGCGCGAAATGCCCAGAAGCTCCCGCATGCTTTCCCGCAGGCCTTCGTGGGGCCGGTACCAACTGTAGAGGTTACTCTCGAGGGCCCGACTTTGGAGTTCCGTGAGCGAGCCTTTTTTGAAGATCTGCGACAAGAACGCTGAGGGGTAGAGGAGTGCCTTGTCGGTGAGTTCGATGCCACACCGGTCGAGGAGGGAGGACATGAACCGCAGCTTCAGAAAAGTGATCGTCGCAACTCGGTTTGCGTAGATGTCGATGAACTCTGCCAGGTGCTGCTCTTCGACCAGACGCTCGGGCTCCATCATGGCCCAGAACCGTCCAAGGTCGTCGAGGCCTTCAAAATGAAGACCCAGAGTCTCGGCGTAGGAGAGGAACTCGTTATAGAGACCTAGCTTAATGAATTTAGGAAAATCCTTCGTCTTCAGGAGCTCATTTTTTACGTCGAGCTGGATGAGCGTGAGGAGGCGCTCAAATTTGATCACATTCTTTGAAGGAAGAGAGTCACCTTTCCAGCCGGGAACGAAGCAATGGAGCGGTGAGAACTTGTCATTGGCCACGGTTGGCAGGGCGCGGGCCTTCGGGGGCTTGACGAAAGTGGGAAAGCGGCCCCTGGGCCTAAGGGCCTGGGCAAGACTCTGCTCGATAGCGTACTGGCCCGAGTCTTTTATGGACTCGAGGTCTTTATGAAGCCATTGTGATGCGGAGAATGTTTTCTTACTCAAAAACGAAAAACCTGTTCCCTAGTAAAGCAAAAGTATTGAAATAACAGTTAATTTGCGAATGAAGATTCTTCCTTATCCCACCTTTTTTGTCATGGGAAAAGGATTCGCGGTAAGGGAATTTAATAAAGTTCTTTTGCTGTGTGCCGAAACGATAACCGAGGATGATCCTTAAAATCTTTGTGCGGAGAGTTTAGGTATGGATAAAAGCTTTAATGACCAAGAGCTGTCAGACATAATGAAAGAAATCGAAGCCTTGGAGCAAGATTTTATCCCTTCCACCGAAGTCGCCGCAGAACCAACGGCCGCAACCGAAACCGATGCACCTTCATCCGAAACGGTTTTATCGACGGATTTCGTGGGCGGAACTCAAGAAAGTGAAGAATTCACCGAAGTTTCGGTGACTTCACTCCAAACGGATCAAAAACCCGAGCATTTTGATCCCGTGAGTAATGTCGTTCCCCTAGATCATAGACCGACCGCAGCAAACCCAAAAGAACATCGTCCAGCAGCCTCAACATCCATGAGCTTCAAGGTGTCTGGTGACCTCACCCTTGAGCTGGCGTTCGACATCGGCGGTCAAACCGTGGCACTCGAAGTGACGGAGTCCGGACTTTCTATTGAAATGGAAGGCGGAATGAAGTTTACTGTCCCGATGAAACAAAAATCCGAATTAAAAAAAGCCGTCTAGTTCATGGCGCTTAAAATCCTAGGGGGCGTCGCCAGAGGATATCCGCTGGCCACCCCGAGGGCAGAGACCACGCGTCCCACTGCGGTCATGATCAAGCGAAAACTCTTCGACTGGCGCCAGCGCCTCGACGATCACGTGTTCGTCGACCTCTGCGCAGGTTCCGGTGCCATGGGCTTCGAGGCCCTCTCCCGAGGTGCCCAGAGAGTCTTTTTAAACGAGCTCACCAGACCGGCGTTCCACGTGCTCAAAGATAACAAGGTGAACCTCGAGCGCTCGTTCGGGTTTGACGCCACTCAGATCACGGTCACGAACCTCGACGTCAAGGCCTGGGTTCAGCGGGAACTGACCTACCAGTTGCCGGAGACTGATTCCGCGATCCTGTACCTCGATCCGCCCTACGAAAACCACGCGCTCTACATGGACGTTCTTCGGCTCCTGAAGGACGGGGGCTTTCGCGGGGAGCTTTGGGTCGAGGCCGACCGCCTGAAGGGCCCGAAAAGAGACGACCTCACCGGAGCGTTCCAAACGGTTATTAAGACCGTGGAGCAAGGGGATCACTTTGTCGTCGTTGGGAAATTGGTATAGGATTAAACCGATAGCCTAAACTCTCAAAGGAAACAGGCCGTGGAAAAAAATCGCGCGATATACGCGGGGACCTTTGATCCATTCACCAATGGGCACCTCGACATCGTCCAACGGGCCATAAAAATTTTCGACGAAATCATCGTCCTCGTTGCGGTCTCGCCGAACAAGAAACCCCTCATGTCCACCGAGCAACGGGTGAACGTCCTCAAAAAGCTCTTCGCGCACGAGCCGAAGGTGAAGGTCGAGAGCTGGACGGGGCTCATCGTCGACTTCGCCCGGCAAAATAAGATTGGTTCCATCGTCCGCGGCCTCCGGCCAACGGGGGACTTCGAGATCGAGTTCCAGATGGCCTCGATGAACCGGAAGATTAACCCCGACTGCGACACGGTCTTTCTCATGACGAGCGAGAAGCTCTACTACATCTCGAGCTCTCTCGTGAAGGAAGTTTACCAGCACCACGGAGACGTCACCGCGTTTGTGCCGCCGCTGGTCCACGAAGAACTGAAGAAGATTAAAGACTAGGTAGGAACGACCATGCTTCTGAGCTCACGAGTTAAAGGAATCCACGACAGCATCACCATGAAGCTGAACGAAAAGGCGATCGCACTCACGGAAGAGGGGAAGGTGATCTACAACCTCTCCGGTGGGCAGTTGCCGATCAAACCCACGCCGGAGTTCGTCGAGAAGATTCACCATCAGTTGAACTTTCTGAAGAGCTACCAGTACTCACCCTCGGCCGGTTTCCCGGCGCTCCGGAAGAAGCTCCTGGACCGCTTCATTGGGACCCGCCATCTCCCCGCGGACCTCTTCGACGTCGACTGGGATGTGATCCTTTCCAATGGGTCGAAGCATTCGCTCTACGACGCCCTCGGCGCTCTCGTGGATCCCGGGGATGAAGTGATCCTCCTCGCTCCCTACTGGGTCTCTTACCCGGAGATGATCAAGTTCTGGGGCGGGACCCCTACGGTGGTCAGGTCCAATGTCTTCGATGCGTTCGTCCCCGCGATCGAGGATATCCGGAAGGCCATGACCCCCCGGACCAAAGCGATCATCGTGAATAGTCCGAATAATCCCTCGGGAGTTCACTACTCCGAAGCCTGGATGCGCGAGTTCGCGGGCTTCCTCCGTGACCACCCCGACCTCGTCGTGATTTCAGATGAGGTGTACTCCGACATCACTTATTTTGATCCCAGGCCAACGTACTTTTATCAGCACGATCCCGGCCTCTTACCCCGGACCGTCGTCGTCCAGGCGATTTCGAAAACTCTAGCCGCGACGGGGTTACGACTGGGCTGGGTGATCGCCCCGGCCTCCTTGGTGGGCGCGATGTCTCGGATCCAGGGGCAGACGACCTCGGGCCCTAATTCTCTTATCCAGCGCGCCCTTTTGGACTTCGATTTCCACTTCATCGAAAGCTTCCTCACGCCTGTGAAAACCCACATCCGGCAGAACGCTGCGACTCTCCGGGAGAAGTTCCGAGAGGCGAACCTGGGCCACTGCTGGTACCAGAGCACGTCGGCGTTTTACTTCATGCTCGACTTCTCTCGGACACCCATGTTCCAGCGCTTCGACCCCGAGCTGGATCACTCCTACGCCATCACCGATGAGCTTCTGGAAGGCGAGGGCATCACCGTGGTTCCCGGGACGGACTTTGGCATCCCGAACACGGCCCGGATTTCACTCGTGATCGAGGAGGTCCCCTTCCAAGAGGCCGTGAGCAAAATAGTCCGGTACCTCAACCACACCTAGTCCCGGAAGATTCCGCCACGGTTCTTATTTTTCACCGTCGACCTATAATAGCTATGGGAGGCGCCGTGCGAACCATCCTTACCGTTTTGATTCTTCTCCTCGCCCTGAGCTGCGCGAAGAACACCACCGAATCGACTCTCGAAGCGATCGACGTCGCACTGACTCAACTCTCAAACGATGAGTGCGACAAGGCGATCGATGTCCTGAGAGAAGTCGGTCCTCAGAACGGGAACGCCGTCTACCTCCAGGTGCTTGCCAGCGCCTACGCTTGCAAGGCCGACTACGACGAGATCCGCTTCATCTCCGAGGACCTCGCGTCGATCTCTGTTTCCTCCGGTCAAGACATCTTCAAGTCCCTCGCGATTCTCCGGCTCTCCGATGAAACCTCGGCGGATTCTTCGAGCTATGGCTTCCTCCGGACGGCCCTCAATACCGTCCACGGCGCAACCTCGGGAGCTCCCTCTCACGCCAAGCGCGTGACGAAGTTTGGGCCCCGGAAGGCGGGAGATCTGAGCCTCCAGGTGCTCCTCCTTTCACTGGTCAATCTCGGGAAGTTTCTGAACTACTACGGGAACACCGACGCGACCGGGGCCAAGGGGGCCGGGTCTGGGAATAACTGCTTCATCGACTACACCGATGGCCGTGCGCAGCTCCTCATCGGCGGCGGGAGCGCGACCGGCGCTTGCCTTACGACCACGGATGGTCACCCCGATCTCGATCAGTCCACGGCCACGGGGAAGCGGCGCTTGTGCGAAGGGCTGGTGCTCCTGACGAACGTCATCGACGTGCTCGAAAGTCTCGATCTTTCGACGTCGAGCACGCTCTCCAAGCTCGAGGACATCGCCGATGAGATCTACGATCTGAAGGCCTCGGCGACGTCGCAGGGCCTCGGCACACTGATCACCATGACGTCCCAGTCGACCTGCGAGGCCCACGTCGCGACAGCCTCCAACTTGAACGATCTCGAGTACCTTTACGCGTTGGTCTTCGAGGCGGGTCTTCTTTGAAACTCCTCCTGCTGCTTATCGCACTGGCCTCGGGCCCGGTCTGTGCGTTCGAGAATTCCTACACCCTTCGCTCGCCGAAGGGGCTCCTGATGGGGGACGCGTTCACAGCGGTCAACGACGACTCCTTCACACTCTTCTATAACCCCGCGAGCCTCGGCCGCCACAAGTCGGACCTAACCCTCACCCCGTTGAACCCGCAGTTCACTGGAACGAATGCCCTGAATGACCTTGACCGATTCAAGGACTTCCCCGAGGAACCCGTCGGTGCCTCGAGAGTCTTGATGGACTACCCCGTTCACGCCGCCGCGGGCATCGCTCCGGGCCTGAAGCTCTTCAACGTAGGAGTTTCTTTCCTGGCCTCGGAGAGCTACGACATGCTCCTTCGCAATCCCGCGAGGCCGATGCTTGACCTCGACCTTCGGAGCGATAAAGGCGTGCTCCTCGGTGTCGGCATTCCCCTGGGCTCAGGCCGACTTAGTTCGAAGTCCCAAACCGGCTCTCAAACGACCTTGGGCCTTGGGGCGAAGTACATCGAACGCACGGGCCTCCGGGATACGCTGGCCCTAGCGGGCCCGACGGTACTGGACTCCCTCGGTCAGGAGAAGATCGAAAAGCTCATCAAATCCCTAGGCCGAGTCAAGGGCATCGGGTACGGCTTCGACGCTGGGCTTGAGCACATTTACCGAAGCGGGACTGGCCAGATCGCTCTCGGACTGGCCGCCCTCGACATCACGGGCACAGAGTTCACGGAGCCCGAGAGTGATGACGATCTTCAGGTGTCTGACATCCGTGACCAGGTGAACCTGGGAATCGCCGCGGGCCAGGACTTTAAACTCTTTCACTACATCCTCTCCGCCGATGTCCGAGGCCTCAACGAGAGCATGGAGCTGGGGGGGCGGCTTCGGTTCGGCGCCGAGGTCGGGATCCCGGGACTCAAGGTGCTCGCCGGCATGAACAGTGGGTACTACAGTTACGGCGCAACCGTAGACCTCGCGTTCGCCAGTGTGACCGCAGGGTTCTACGACATCGAACTGGGCTCCCGGTACAAGCAAACCAAGGGCCGACGCTTTATCATTTTCGTCTCCTTATTTGACTTTTCATTCGATGCCTAATTCCCTATCCTAATCGGAAGCATACCCCCCCTCACGGATTGGAGGACTCTTTTGAATAAAACGTTCATCCTGGACACTAACGTCCTGTTACTAGATCCCCTTGCCATCAACAAGTTTGGACCGAACAATAAAGTTTTCATCCCGTTAACCGTCATCGAAGAACTCGATCGGTTTAAGAAGGATCAGAATGAGAATGGTCGCAATGCGCGCTATTTTTCTCGTCTCATTGACGGATTCAGAAGCGAAGGGTCACTGTTCAAGGGGATCAAGCTCGAGCACGGAGGGACGCTTCAGGTAAGTGTCACGAAGGAGTACAGCGGCAACGCCGCCGCGGGCCTGAAGCTCGACCTGAACGACAACATCATCCTCGCCAGCGCCCTGAATCTTAAAGAGGCGGGCGAAAGCGTCACGCTCATCACGAAGGACATCAACCTTCGGATCAAGTCCGATGCGGTCAACATCCACGCCGAAGACTATGAAACGACCGATGTCACGGTCGATGAGCTCTACTCGGGCCAGCGAGTCGTCGGGTTTGACCTCGAGAAGATTGAGGAGTTCGAACGCGAGCGTTTCCTGCGGCTGGACGTGGGTGAAGTCCCGAGCATCTATCCCAATGAGTACCTCGTGCTCGTGGACCGGAATAATCCGTTCAAGAAGGTCCTGGGACGCTTCCACGCCAAGAAGGGTGGCATCGTGCCGCTGATCAAGCCCAAAGAAGGCGTCTGGGGGATCCATCCGAAGAACATCGAACAGCAGTTCGCACTGGACGCCCTCCTGAACAACGAAATCAATCTCGTCTCGCTGGTCGGAAAGGCCGGAACCGGGAAGACACTTCTGGCCATCGCCGCTGGTCTCGAGTGCGCGATCACGAAGCAGAACTACTCTCGGGTCCTGGTCTCCCGGCCAATCGTACCGATGGGCCGAGACCTCGGCTTCCTCCCCGGAGACATCAACGAAAAACTCGGGCCCTGGATGCAGCCGATCTTCGATAACATCGATTTCCTCTTTGGGAATCAGCGCGCCCGGAACGAAATGACCACCTGGGATGAACTCATCAACCAGGGACTCCTCCACGTCGAGCCCCTGACGTACATCCGAGGCCGCTCGCTCCCGCAGCAGTTCATGATCGTCGACGAGTCCCAGAACCTGACCCCGCACGAGATCAAAACGATCATCACTCGCGCCGGCGAGGGAACGAAGATCGTTCTCACCGGGGACTCCGAGCAGATCGATAACCCGTACCTGGACTCCCTCAATAACGGACTGGTCTACACGATCGATAAGCTCAAAGGCGAAGAGATCGTGGCACACGTGAAGCTCCAAGTTGGGGAGCGCTCGCCGCTTTCGGAGATCGCCTCGAAGCTCCTATGAGCATGAAGGACTATCAGCGAAGGCACCTTCGGGCCCCGTACCGCGAGGACATCCTCTTTGCGGACGGGCCCTACGTGCTCAAGGCCCGGGCCATGAACATCTCCGAGGGGGGGCTTCTCCTCTCGGAGATCCCAAGCATCCCGGGGAACGACGAAGTCCCGGTGATCTTCGCGCTGAGTAAGCTCCCGGTGCTAAAAAACTTTTCGCTCCTGAAGCTTCAGACTTTTACCCACGAAATCTTCTCCCGCCAGGTCATCCGGGCGATGGTTCGAATTGTGCGCCGAGAACAACTCGCGACCAATCTGGAGAGCATCTTCAAAGTTCGCGTCGGGCTCGAGTTCGTTCGGGTCTCGGAGCAGGATGCACGCTGCCTCGAGGAGTTTGTTGCAAACTTCACGGCCAACCTGATCTTCCTTCAAACCCTCATCGATTCGTTTAACACCGATGATGAGACCCGGCAGAAGGCCCGGACCATGGCGCGGATCATGGGGTACGGAGAAACGGATCGCATCGCCGAACTCCGCGCCACGGTCACCGCCGACTACAAGGGCCTCCAGTGGCTATAGCTCGACCCGGAGGAGGTTGCACCTCGGCGGGACCTGGAGAGACGCGAAAGTCGTCGGGATGAGTTTGACCGCCCGGCATTCTTTTTTACTGTACTTCTCTTTCCGCAGATTCAGGAGCCTCGCACTCTTCTCTCCGTCGGTTCCGTAGTCGCAGTCGATGATCGTTTGCACCAACAGGCCCTCGGTGCTTCGGTCTCGGATCTCGATGGTGTAGCGCTCGTGGAAGTAGGACCAGAACCCAACGTAGACCGGAACCTGATGGTGGCGGGCCTCTTTGACCTTGGGGATAAGCCGGACATCCTCAGGCTTCAGCTTTAGCTTTTCTTTCAAGTACAGGAGTCCTTTCTCGTTGCCATAGACGCACAAGGCTTCTTTGGCCGTGACCTCGAGGAATGACTCCACGTCGAGGTTAGTGATCGCAGTGAAAGCTTCGTCGATCACATAGGCCGGGTTCTTCTTGAATCCGAAACCGTAGGGATCGCAGGCGACCGTACAGACAGCAAGGATGAGGAGCCCCAAGAATTTCATCGGCAGTCATCTCCATGGAAAAGGACCTGCGCAGTATGCGTGATCTTGGCCCATTGGCGAAGGGGAGGTGAAAAGATTACCCGCGCCGTGGGAGTCTTCTTAAGGCAAAATTGAAAGAACTGAAATTGCCAGAAACTCCATCCGGTGATTATGATCCGCTCGAGTCCGGAAAACCGCGAACCCCAAAGACGACGCATGAAGGTCCCCACAGAATTGAAGATCAAGTACTTGGCGCGCAGGCTCCAGGACATTGAAAAGCTCTGGCACTGCTTAGATGCGGATGACTTCTCCTTCGCGCAGAGAATGGGTCACCAGATCAAAGGAAACGCCGTGACCTTCGATTTCCCGCAGATCGCTGTCCTTGGCCATGAAATCGAGCGCGCGGCCCAGGAGCGGGATAAAGACCGGATCAAGCTCCTGGTCCAAAAAATCCAGGGCGTGCTCGAGGCCGCCCGGATCACAGCGTGCTAAGGCCAACCCGAGAACTTCAGAAAACCACGCGAACGCAGCAAGCGACAGGGGTGACGCCGCCCAACTCTCGGAGAATCTTCCGCCGCTCCTTACGCCGTCTCCTAGGAGTTGGGCTCCTGAGGCCGCCAGGGATCCCTCCCGGCGACTTCCTCCGCGGTCCGGCGCTTAAGAGCGCTCTGAGTGCGCTGATCCTTGAATGATTGAAGCTGGCCCCTTTTCTCCGGGCCTTCGCCTCAGTGATCCCTCTGGGCGGCAATCATCGAGCGAAGCATCCACGCGTACTTTTCGTGGACCTGCATCCGCTCCACCATGAGATCCGCCGTCACGTCATCCTCGGCTTCGTCGCAGAGGTTGATGATCTCTCGCGCTGTGCTCACGACGGTTTCGTTTCCTATCACCAAGTTGCGAACCATCTCCTCCGCCGTCGGGAGACCGTTTTCCTCCTGCAGCGATGTCACCTTGGAAAAAGCAGAGAACGATCCGGGGGCGAACTCCCCGAGGGCCCGGATGCGCTCAGCAATCTCGTCCACAGCTTCGGCCAGGTTTTGGTACTGCTCCTCGAAGAGCGTGTGCAGCGACTGGAACATCTTTCCCGTCACGTTCCAGTGGTAGTTCTGAGTCTTCAGGTAGAGGAGGTACGAGTCGGCGAGGAGCTTGGAGAGTCCCTGACAGACCTCCTTGCGCGCTTTCTCGTCGATCCCGATGTTGATGGGACGCTGGGTGAACTCCGCTTCGATTTTATTGGGCACAAGGACCTCCCTGGTGATGGCTCTAGTCTCGTCAATGAAGCCCAGCTTCTCCGCTGGGATAGTCTTTAGGATAGGACGATCAGGCCGGTGACCGCCGGGACACCGGCCTCGGAGTGTTGCCGGGCCATCACTTACGAGCAAGGGGCACGCCAGCCGATGACCAGCTGCTCGGCCCGGGGACGCAGTAAGAGCGCCACTGCCGGGGACTTTTTCCCCAGACAACGAGTCCCAGTCTAAAATAAAAGGAGGTTGCGGCGGTGGTGTGGAATTAGATTAAGCGGAGAGTTTCGCGCGCGATGCTCTGAATCTTCGTTCGAACCGGCCCTTGAGCACGGAGCCCAATTTCGTTAAGAATGAGACGGCCCTTAGAGAAAAAATCCTTCCCGTAGATGTCCCCGGAAAATTCCTCTAAGAGAACATTGACCTCGACCTCGAGCTGGGAATTTCCTAGGGTCTTTAAATAGCGACTGTAGACTTCTTCGGTGCGCTGGAGCTCTTTCGTTTCTTTGTACTCGTTCAGGCTGATTACGTTCATTCGTGTTCCTCGTGGTAGCATCCGAACTTCGTGTTCAGACGGACTGTCGTAAGTGAATTACAAACTTGAGGCCAAACCTCAGCAAACTTATTTTATAATTCGAAGGGGCTCTTTTTATAGGCGCTAGGGCCGTTTAAAAAGTGCAAACTCAATGGGCCCTTGAGGTTTTGTAAAGATTACTGATGGCGCGGAGAGAAAAACTGGAACAATTTACCCCTCTTACACTGTCTGTCAGTGCTAAAGGTGGTGACTTTTCGCGTCTAAACGAAAAGGGGGGAGCAAAACGCTCCCCCCAAAAAGTCACTGAATAAAACAGTCAGGAACTAGGCGTTCTTTTTGAACCACGACTTTGAACCCTGAGGATCTGGCTTCATGCTGTCTGCGCCTTTCTTCCAGTTGGCCGGGCACACTTCACCGGATTTTGCAGTGAACTGGTAGGCTTCAACCAGCCGGAGCGTTTCTTCGACGTTACGGCCCACGGAGAGATTGTTGATCGTTGAGTGCTGGATGACGTCTTCGTGGTCGATGATGAAGAGGCCGCGGAGAGCGACCGAGTCATTGACGAGGACTTCGTAATCCCGGGCGACCTTCTTATCCAGGTCGGCGATGATGGGGAACTTCACTTCCCCGAGGCCGCCCTCGTTCCGCGGCTGTTTTGTCCAGGCGAGGTGAGAGAAAAACGAGTCAACGGAACACGCGATCAGTTCGCAGTTAATCCCTTTGAACTTTTCCGCAGCGTCAGAGAAAGCGATGATCTCCGTTGGGCAAACGAAGGTGAAGTCGAGAGGGTAAAAGAAGAGCACTTTCCACTTGCCTTTGAAGTCGTCCAGAGAGACGGACTTGTTCTCGCCATTGACGAGTGCATCGGCCTTAAAGAACGGCGCTTTGTTTCCAACTAAACGTGCCATGAGAGACTCCTTAAACAAAAAAAGTTATAGCCAATTTCGGTATTGAAAAGTGGATTTGAAAAATCTAGTCTTAAGTGTCAAATATTTCAAGACTAACTGTTCCTTTACCTTGTACTTTGGTCATCTGTGCCCATCTTTTTTCTAAGACACTTACGAGTTAAATTTAACCTCAAGATACCTAAGAATTTTCCGATAAGCTTGAACAATTAAATCAGCCATTTCGGACAAAAAAGGATGTAAATGGAATCGCCTAAAATGGGGTATATCCCAAACCCGATCGTCATTGAGCAAACCGCCCGCGGAGAACGTCAGTATGACATCTACTCCCGGCTTCTCCTCGACCGGATCATCTTCCTCGGCACGGATGTCAATGACACCGTGGCGAACCTGCTGGTCGCGCAGATGCTCTTCCTCGAACAGTCTGACCCAGAGGCGCCGATCCATTTCTACATCAATTCTCCAGGCGGGTCCGTGTACGCGGGCCTTGGAATCTACGACATTATGCAGCATGTCACCTGCCCAGTCTACACTTACTGCGTAGGCCTGGCGGCCTCCATGGGATCTCTCTTGCTCCAGGCCGGAGAGGCCGGTCACCGGTATTCTCTTCCGCACTCGCGCATCATGATCCATCAGCCACTCGGGGGCGCTCGCGGTCAGGCGACGGACATCGAGATTCAGGCGAGGGAAATTCTCGACCTGAAGAAGCAGCTTAACAACATTTATGTTAAGCACACCGGCCGAACGTACGAAGAGGTTGAGAAGGCCTGCGACCGTGATAACTATCTCGATCCCACTCGGGCGAAAGAGTTCGGGCTCATCGATAACATCATCGTCCCTAAGGGTAAAACGAAGAAAGCTTAAATCGTTAAGCGATAAAAAGGCGAATATGAGTAAAGAGAAAGCAGGCGGATCCTACGGCAGTTTGAACTGCAACTTCTGCGGCAAGTCCCAGAAGGAAGTCAAGAAGCTCATCGCGGGCCCAGGCGTGTACATCTGCGACGAGTGCATTGAACTCTGTAATGACATCATCTACGAGGATTCGGTGAAGACCGTGGCGAAGTCCGCGACGGACAATGTTCCGAAGCCTCACGAGATCAAGGCCCACCTCGACCAGTACGTCATCGGTCAAGATCGGGCCAAGAAGATCATTTCCGTTGCGGTTCATAACCACTACAAGCGGATCTCGTACAAGGCCAATTCTCGAGACGGTGATGACGTCGAACTGGCGAAGTCGAACATCCTTCTCGCGGGACCGACGGGCTCGGGGAAAACCCTCATCGCCCAGTCTCTGGCGAAGTTCCTGAACGTGCCCTTCGCTATCGCCGACGCCACCACCCTGACCGAAGCCGGGTACGTAGGTGAGGACGTCGAAAACGTGATCCTCTCGCTCCTGCAGAACTGTGACTTCGACGTCGAACGCGCACAGCGTGGAATCGTCTACGTCGACGAGATCGATAAGATCGCGCGCAAGTCTGAGAACCCATCGATCACCCGAGACGTGTCGGGCGAAGGTGTTCAGCAGGCGCTCCTGAAGCTCGTGGAAGGCTCCGTCGCCAACGTCCCACCGAAAGGGGGGCGCAAGCACCCACAGCAGGAATACATCCAGGTCGACACGCGGAACATCCTCTTCATCTGCGCCGGCGCCTTCGTCGGCCTAGAGAAGATCATCGAGAAGCGCATGACGAAGTCGAAAGCCGTCGGGCTCACGTCCAACAACATGGAGAAGAAAGAGAAGACTCACCTCGAGACCCTCGGCGCCATCGAGCCTGAGGATCTGGTGCGCTTCGGCCTCATCCCCGAGTTCATCGGACGGCTGCCGGTGACGGCGATGCTCGAAGAGCTCGACGAGAGCGCTTTGGTTTCCATCCTGACTCAACCCAAGAACGCCATCGTGAAGCAGTATCAAAAGCTCTTCGACTTCGACGGCATCGATCTGGAATTCACCGACGATGCGATCCTCGAGGTTGCCCGCACAGCGCTGGCGCGCAAGACTGGGGCCCGGGGACTCCGGGCGATCCTCGAGCAGGTCATGCTCGACGTCATGTACGATCTTCCGGCCAATGAAAAAGTGGCAAAGTGTATCATCACGAAAGAAGCGATCACGGGCCTCGGTAAGCCGATGTTAGAAGAAGGTGACCGGAAGAAGCGGATGGAGGCGAAGACTCAAGCAAAAGGATCTAAGAAGATCGAGAACGCGTCGTAGAGCTTTTTTCTAAACAAGTTCTAACTAAGAGTAATCATTAATGTCAGTCGGGCCGGGAAAAAAACTCCCGGCCTTTTTTTTGTGTATTCGATTTTGGATTTCATGGGATAATATTTTTAGAGAGAACCTCATGAATGAGATTCACTTGAGACAGAAAGGCGCAGGAGGTGCTATGTCCGATAAGAAGTCCGAAGCTGTTAATAACTTCCCACTCCTTCCACTACGAGATGTCATCATCTTCCCTCACATGGTTGTTCCTCTCTTCGTGGGTCGTGAGAAGTCCATCTCCGCGCTCGAGAAGGCCGCCAAGAATGGAAACGAGCTCTTCCTCGTCACTCAGAAAGACGCGAGCGTTCTGAACCCGGAGCGCGAAGACGTCTACGATATCGGAACCGTCGTGAGCATCATCCAAATGCTCCGGCTTCCGGACAACACCGTCAAGGTCCTCATCGAGGGGAAGTACCGCGCGAAGATTCGGAACTTCCGCTGCGAGAACGACGGCTACTACTCGGACGTCGATAAGTGCGCCGACATCGTCGACAGTGACGTCGAAGTCGAAGCCTCGATGCGCTCGGTGAAGTCCATCTTCGAGCAGTACGTGAAGCTCAACAAGCGCATTCCACCGGAGCTGCTCATGAGCATCTCCTCGATCACGGATCCGTCCCGGCTCGCGGACATCATCGTCGCCCACCTTACGATGAAGATTCCGGAGAAGCAGGACATCCTCAATGCCGTGAACGTCGACACGCGGCTTCAGCTTCTGCTTGAGAAAATGCAGGGTGAGATCGAAATCATTAACGTCGAAAAGCGCATCCGCTCCCGCGTGAAAACGCAGATGGAAAAGTCGCAGAAAGAGTACTACCTGAATGAGCAGATGAACGCCATTCAGAAAGAGCTCGGGAACAAGGACGAGAAGTCCGACGTCGCCGACATGGAAGAGAAGCTCAAGTCGAAGAAGATGCCAGACGAGGCCCGGGAAAAGGCCATGAAGGAACTTCGGAAACTAAAGTCGATGTCGCCGATGTCGGCCGAAGCAGCCGTCGTCCGGAACTACGTGGACTGGATGATCTCACTCCCGTGGGATGAGTACACGCAAGATGATAACTCTGTTGTAAAGGCCAAAGAGATTCTCGACGCTGATCACTACGGTTTGAACGATGTCAAAGAGCGCATCATTGAGTACCTCGCTGTCCGCGCACTGGTGAAGGACGACACACGGGGAACTCTCCTCTGTCTCGCGGGCCCTCCCGGCGTCGGTAAGACTTCTATCGCCAAGTCCCTTGCGGAGTCTCTGGGCCGGAAGTTTGTCCGTATCTCCTTAGGTGGAGTGCGGGACGAAGCCGAAATTCGAGGCCACCGGCGGACCTACGTTGGTGCGATGCCAGGGAAGATCATCCATGCTCTCAAGAAGGCCGGGACTTCGAATCCGGTCATCCTCCTCGACGAGATTGATAAGATGTCCTCAGACTTCAGAGGCGATCCGGCTTCGGCGATGCTCGAGGTCCTCGACCCTGGGCAGAATAAGAACTTCGGTGATCACTACATCGAATGCGAGTACGATCTTTCGCGGGTCATGTTCATCATGACTGCGAACGACCTCGGTGCCATCCCGGGGCCGCTCCGCGACCGCATGGAGATCATCCACATCGCCGGGTACACGCCGGACGAGAAGATGCAGATTGCCAAGAAGTACCTCCTTCCGAAAGCCTGGGAGTCACACGGTCTGAAGAACTACCCTGTGACCCTCACGGATAAAGTTTTCGCGCAGATCGTTCGCGGTCACACCAAAGAGGCCGGAGTCCGCGAGCTCGAGCGTCTCATGAACACGATAGCCCGGAAGACGGCAACTGAGGTCGTGACTGAAGACATCAAAGAAGGGCGCAAGTTCACGGTCACGGAGAAAAATCTCGAGAAGTACCTGGGGCCGATTAAATTCGACCGCACGGGGATCGAAGAGAAGCCTCAGGTTGGCCTCGTGAACGGACTTGCGTGGACCTCCGTTGGAGGCGAGCTTCTCCATATCGAAGTCGTGACTGTCCCAGGGAACGGAAAGATTCAGGTCACCGGAAACCTCAAGGACGTCATGCGCGAGTCTGCCTCTGCGGCCCTCTCTTATGTCCGTTCAATCTCGAGCCGCCTCGGTGTTGACCATGAGTGGTATTCAAAAAATGACATCCACATCCACGTTCCAGATGGAGCGACTCCAAAGGATGGTCCATCCGCTGGTATTACCATGGCGACGGCCCTCACCTCGGCGATCGCGAACATCCCGGTTCGGCAGGACGTCGCCATGACAGGAGAGATCTCCCTTCGTGGCCGTGTGCTTCCGATCGGTGGTCTGAAGGAAAAAATTCTTGCCGCTAAGCAAGCGGGGATCACGACGGTGATCATCCCCAAGAAAAATGAGAAGGACATCGTCAAGATCCCTGACGAGATTAAGGATGGGATCGAGATCAGACCGGTCACGGATGCCGAAGAAGTTCTTCGAGTGGCACTTAACCTCACGAAGCCGGAAGAGTTCATGAAGGCCCGGGCCCTCAAGGTCCTCGACGGAGAGGCGAACTTGCCGGAAGTTGCGAACCAGTAATACGATTTTAACGAAGGGCCCGGTTTCGACCGGGCCTTTTTTTTTGGGCCCTTTTACAATCATTTTATGAGAGTTATTTGCCCGAAGTGTAAGGTTCCGACATCCGAGTTCACGTTTGAGGCCGACCTGGTCCTTGACCGCTGCGACCGCTGCCACGGGCTCTGGCTTGACCATGGAGAGTTGGCCCGTCTCAGTGGGGGCCGTGATGATTTTCCTGGTCCGCCAGAGCGATCCGGGCCGCAGACGCTCTTCAATTGTCCCAAGTGCCTCCTCGTCCGCCTTCAGGAAGTAAGGTTCATGCCGAACGGGTCTTTAATAGTAGAAGTCTGTATCAGTTGCCGGGGGCATTGGTTAGATTCGCGCGAACTTCGAACCGCCCTGGACTTGCTCCATAAAAATCGTATCGAAGAGAAAAAGAAGAGAAAGAAGAACCCCCGTTCTGAATGAAAATCCCGTTGACATAGGTACCCTGACTACCTAATATGATGGCTCATTTTGACATGTGGGCGTTTAGCTCAGCCGGGAGAGCGCTACCCTTACAAGGTAGATGTCGGGGGTTCGATCCCCTCAACGCCCACCATTTCCACAGTCATCTCCATAACCAGCCGCGATTACGATAAGCTCCTCAGATTTATTCCACAATTATTAAAAGAATGTTTATTCTTTAAGCCCTTCTTAAAGCTAAGGTCTCGAAATCTCTAGAATTTAACTGCCAAAAGCTGGTTATAATCATATTTAGGTCATAAAATAGATCATTAGAATTAAGAGACCTTAAAATGATCAGTCTTCCTGTTTCATCTTTGAGTGACAATATGGGTTATGAGTATTCATGAAAAAGACGATCGTTATCATAGAAGACGAGAAAGAGATCCTAGGTTCCCTTCAATTCATTCTCGAAAGGAATGATTTTACGGTTTACCCCTACGTCTCTGCCGAAGAATTTTTTTCTGCGAATCCACGGCCGGAAAACTGCGTCTACCTCGTGGACTGGAACTTACCGGGGATCAAGGGCATAGACATCATTCGGACCATTCGCTTGAAGGACAAGATCTCTCCGGTGTTCATGATCTCGGCCTACATAAAGCCGGAGCAGATCATCGAAGGATTGCAGAGCGGGGCCGACGACTACATCACGAAGCCCTTCAACTACGAGGAACTCTTGGTCCGGATCGGAAACGCTCACGCCAAAGTGAGTTCGCTTCAGGACAATCTCATGAACGTTGGCCTGAAGCTCATTCCGGAAGCCCATGCGGTCATGAAAGACGGAGTGACGGTGAATCTCACTTCCCGGGAATTCATCATCTTTAACCATCTTTATAAGAACGACACCGTCGTGGCCACCCGAGACGAGCTGATTAATCAGTTCGATAAAGACATGGAGATGACGTCTCGGAACATCGACGTCCACATCTTCTCGCTTCGGAAGAAGATGGCCAAGATCCGCATCGGGATCGAAACTGTCTGGGGAACTGGCTACAAAATCGTTCTCTAGAAGAGCATCCGGAACTCTACTTCGAACCGATCCGCGGCCGGGACATTTTTCCCGGAGAGCGTCTTGACGAGGTTCAGGTTCACCTGCGCCGGAAGGAGAAATTCCTTGTTGAGAAAGGGCGTGATCGAAGAGAGCGTGGTCGTGAGCTGGGCCTGGTGCTCGGTGCGATCCGAATTGTACGAGAGGTACTCGTTGGCGGCGCCGTACTTCGAGGAGTAGAGTGCCTTCATCTGGTGCATGAAGCGGTACATCGGTGTGATCGAAACCCAGTCGCTGAGGGACAGGGTTGAACTGAAGATCCAGTTGATCCGGTCTCCGTACTTGACGTCGAACTTCGCTTTCTCCGAGGAGAGCTGGAAATCTCTTTCGCTCGGAACTCTCAGGCTTCGGGAGGTCGGTGCCTGGTAGGTGTACCGCAAGAAGGTGCCAAAGGTGAGACGGTCATTGACGTTGTAGCCCGTGGCCAGTTCTCCGAAGAGATCAAACTGGCCGTCGCCGAACCCGATATCCTGGAGGATGTCGGGATTGTCCTGACGGCCCGTCGGCAGGTTGGCCCCGGGATAGAACATCAGTCCGGTGTAGCCTTTATCGATGAGCTTAGTCATGAACCCGACTTCCGTGTCTCCGTAGCCTCGACCGCTCCAGTCACCGACCGGTTTATAGCCGTAGTAGTTCGTGATGACGGATTGGATCGTGCTCTCATTGGCGTCAACCATCTGCCGCAGATTTTCTGCGTAGATGGTGTTTTGGGTGCCTCCGTTTTGCTCCAGCAGCCGGGCGACCTCTTCGTAGCTATTTCCTGCGGTTCGTTTAATCCGCGCACGGACGTTGGCCTGGTAGTAGGTAACCTGGCCGTAGAACATGATCGAATCGGTGATGCCGTACCCAAACCCCGAACCATGGACGGTCACCTGGGCATCAGCGTCCACCTTATACTCTCCCACCACGAGCCGGCCGTAGGCCTGGGGGTCGAGGTTGGGGGCGATCAGGTTTCCTGTCATTTCATTGAAGGTGGAAGCATCGACTCGAAAGCTAGATCCGAGACTCGATTCCTGGCCCGATTGGTTAAAATTCTTAGTGATCTTCGAAGTTGTGACATTCCTGTATCCAACGATGCGCACACCCGCCGGAAGGACCTTCCAGACATTGGCGAAGACGCTCCAGCAAGCGCTCATCATCAAAAGGGTTAGGATCAACTTCATGGCATGGAATCCTCGTGTCAGCGTTGTGAGGAGTGTACGTCAGGTCCCTAGGCGGATGAAGTTTCTACAGAGTAGTGTGTAAAATGGTGAACAAGCCTGTTTGAAATCTAGGCAGGAGTTATAATCACCGGCGCTCTCGTTGTTTCAAAGACTTAGGGGTTCATGTGGTCAAGCGGTCCTTATCCTTCGTTCTTCTCGCTGCCTTATGCGTTGGGTGCGGGCAGGAGAGTAAGATCAAAAATGATGTCCGCTCAGAGAGCCTAGCGAACGCCTACGGTGACGGCAAGCACGTCATCCGGAGTCTCACTTTTCCCCTGTCGGATAGCTCCCTTGCGTACCAAACTCCGCTCCCGGGGATTGGACCGATCGCCGGTGGGATCCTCAAGTTTGTGGGAGATGTCTTTGCCGCAAACACGAACATGGGGAAGCTCCAGCTCTCCTACACGCAGCCCATTCCAGTGCTTCCGACGGAGCTCCAGTCCGTGCGCCTCAAGCGCTTTTTTTTCTACATGAAACCACCCGCCCAAGAGCGGCGCATCCGGGACTGGTTTACCTACTTTTTCATGGGCCGCGGGAACGTGACCTTCGATTTCTTAGATAAGCTCGCGGTGCGATTCGAGGCGGTGCGCCTGGAGCGTCCGGAATCCTACGTGCCGACGCTAACGACCAAGGACTACGACCGGCGTGAGATGCGAGAGCTGATGGAAGTCTTCTCCGGAAACTTCCGAGGAACGGTCGTGGACACGGAAAAAGCGAAGAGCGTCACTCTTCTGCGCTACAGCCGGCCCGACCGAAGCAAGGACACGGTGCTGAAGGATTTCGGGCAGATTTATTTCATGGAGACCAAGCATCCCCAGCGGACCAAGCATTTCTTTCTGGATCATCCAAAGCTCAAAGGTTTCTTCCGCCGCATCCTCATGCTCGATGACTCGCTCTTGATCGAGCTTCAAAAAGACTCGGTGATTGAAGAGTCGTTCAAGATCATCATGGGCGAGGTGGCGACGGAGCTTGAAGACCTCGAAGTGACTTTCATCGACGCATGCACCCCCGATTCGTGCTTGGAGCTTCGGGTTCCGGACGTGAACCTCGTTCCCATCGCCCGCAAGGGAAATGCCATCAAGCTCGACGCCGTGATCCACGCCGGCAAAGTCCCGGAGTCGTTTAAGCTCAAAGGGTTTGTGGAGTTCGAAGTCAAGGTCGCAACGCCGCGGGGAGTTTAGGAGAGATTGAGCTCGATGCCGATCCCGAACTTCTTTCCTTCTTCGAGGAGGATTTGCTTCATCACAGCTGCCGGGTAGACCACATTCACCACGCTGAGCTTCGAGTTGATGTCGATCTTACAGCCCCCGGTGCACTGGAAGTCTGAAGAGAAGCATTCGAAATTTTTAATCGGTGGCTTGTTCATGAACTCCGAATAGAAACTGAGGAAATCCACAATTTTCTCCCGGAGCTTCGCATCCAGTTGCTCCTGTGATTCTTTTTGGAGATTATATGTGAACAGCGACGTGTTCCGGGACTTTCCGTTAAACGTGAGCTTGATCACTCCACTGGAGCGGATTTTCATGGTGTTCTGGAAGCAAACTGGGCAATACATGGAATTAGTATAAAGGATTTTTATGAATAATGAATACCGTGACATTATTTCTTTCGATGGCACCATCCTCAAATGCCTGGTTCGGGAGACGGGAAGTTCGAAATGGTTAATCGTAACGCATGGGCTCGGGGAGCACTTGCTTCGCCACGAGTATATCCTGAAGCTCTTTTCCGCGAACTTCAACATCGCGATCTATGATCTCCGAGGCCATGGGCGCAGCGGTGGAAAGCGGGCGTGGGTGGAAGACTTCGGAGATTTTCTGAAGGATCTCCAGTCCGTCATCGACTACCTCCGGAAGGACTTTAGCATGACCGCCTACACCCTCTTTGGGCACTCCATGGGTGGCCTCATTACGGCGGGGTTCTTACAAGCTAAATCATCCGGCGACTTCTACCCCGAGAAGGTCTTTTTGAGCTCTCCTGCAGTGGCGGGCCCCGGTCTTTTAGGGCAGGCCTTTAGCCTTTCTCCGGCGCTTCTTTTTGAGGGGCTCAAAAAGTGTCCTACCCTTCCGCTCAAGGGAGTCCTCGATCTTAAACGGCTCTCTCACGATGGGCGAGTCTACGAGAGCTACGTGAAGGATGAGTACAACCAGCTCGCGATTCACTCCAAGCTCTTCTTCGAAGTCCTTCGCATGGGACGCGAGGTCTTCTCTCGGCCGCTTCGAGCGGATTGCCCGCTCTTCGTGGCCGTTGGAACAGAGGACGGATTGGTTCACGCCAAGCTGGCGATCAAGTACTTCACCAAGGTTGAGAAGTCAGCACAGCTCAAAGTCATCGAGGGTGGCTACCATGAACTTCACAATGAGATTGAAAAATACCGCAGGCCCTACTTGAATTTCTTACGGCAATCTCTCACGGGCCTGTCCTTTGACGAATGACTCGAGCCGTCGGATGCGCTCTAACGCTGGCGGATGAGAGTGATAAAAAAATGAGTAGAGGCGGTCGGTGACGACGGGACTAGCGTTCTCGCGGTAAAGCCTCAGTAGCCCGGAGATGAGATCTTCGGGTCTGGCCTCTTGAGCCGCATACGCGTCTGCCTCGAACTCCCGGCGCCGAGAGATCCATGACCCTAAGGGCCCGGGCCAGAAGGTGTAGACGGACAGCGCTTGGGTGAAGAGGAGGAAGAGGACTCCGGGGGAGACCGCACGGATGAAGTGGCCCGCATAAAACCAATTCTGGTGGGCCAATTCTCCCATGAGCCAGAATCCGAGGAAGGAGAGGCAAAGGGATGTGAGAAGGGATTTCGGAATGTGTCGGAGCTTCATGTGGCCCAGTTCATGGGCCAGGATCGCAAGCACTTCCCCTGTTTTAAGGTCTCGAAGAAGCGTATCAAAGAACACCACGCGTTTATTTTTCCCAAAACCGGTGAAGTAGGCATTGCCGTGGGAGCTCCGTCGGGAGGCGTCCATGACAAAGATTTCCCTGGCATTAAACCCTGCGCGCCGGACTAAGGCTTCTATCTTATCTTTGAGCTCTGCCCCCTCAATGGGAGTGAACTTATTAAAGAGGGGTGCGATCAGCGTCGGGTAGAGCCAAACCAGAAAGAGCTGGAAGCCCGTCAGCACCAGAAAGGCCACCACCCACCACCAGCGGCCAGTGGTCACGAAGACGAAGAACAAGACATAAAGGAGGGGAATGCCAAACAGTGCGCCCAAGGCGATGCCCTTGAGCCGGTCCAGAATGAAGAGTCGCGGCGTGGAACGGTTGAACCCGAAGCGCTCCTCGAGAACAAAAGTTCCGTAAACGGCCCAGGGGATGTTGATCACCATCTGCACAGCGGTGAAGGCGACGAGGAACGCTACTTCTTTATGCAGATCGACGAACGGCACGGCGACGTAGAGCTTTTCCGCTCCTCGGAGGGGGAACCAGTAGAGGAGGAGCCCGGCCTCCCAGCAAAGTTTCCACTGGCCCAGCCGAAGCTTCGCCGTGGCGTAGGAAATCGCTCGCTGGTGATCGGCGAGAGAAAGATCAGCGGCGAACTCCTGCGGGACCTCGCTGCGATGCCGCTCCAGCGCCGCCACTTGCCGGCGCGAAAGATAGACTTCAAACAGGTGGTTAATGATGATAAAAGAGAGGAAGGTGACCTGAGTGTAATAAGAAAAAAGGTGCTCCATCGTGATCCTTGTGAAAACGTTTTTTACAGAGAATCCTCTTCGAAACTACAGCTACCTCATGACGGAAAGCGAGTCCGGAGAGTCCTGGGTCATCGACCCGTTCGAGGCCGGTGCGATGATTGAGTATATCAAAAAAAACGGGCTCGTCTTGAAAGGAATCTTAAACACGCACCAGCACTGGGATCATGTCCAAGGAAACGCCCCACTGGCCGAAGCCTTCGGTGTCCCGGTGCGAAAGCTTGGGAATGCAGACGCTCTTCGGCTTACGGACCGCTACACTCTCGAGGCGCTGGATACGCCGGGCCACACCTTGGATCATCAGGCGTTCGTCTGGAAAGTTCAGGGAGTTCCGCACGCCCTTTTTTCCGGAGACACCCTTTTTAACTCGGGCGTCGGGAACTGTCGGGGAGGCGGGGACGTTGACCAACTCTATTCCACGATCCAGGTCCTACGGCAGTTACCGGCAGCAACCATTCTTTATCCTGGCCATGACTACCGGAAACGGAATCTTGAGTTCGCGCTGACGGTAGAACCAGAGAATGGGAGAATCTCGGATCGGCTTCGAGAGCTTAAGGGGATAGGCCCTGAGGAACTCGCTCCCTCGACGTTGGGAGAAGAGCTTCAGGTGAACCCCTTTTTGAGGCTCGGATCTCCGGAGATTAGAAAAAACGTCTTCCCAGTGGAAGAACCTCTTTCCGAAGCGGATCAACTGGGGCGAGAATTGTTCAAAAGATTACGTAACCTCAGAGACAATTGGTAAAAGGATGAACAACTATGAGCAAGATCACGAAGAAAGCACCTGCTAAGAAAGTAACGAAGAAAGCACCTGCTAAGAAAGTAACGAAGAAAGCACCGGCGAAGAAAGTGACGAAGAAAGCACCGGCGAAGAAAGTGACGAAGAAAGCCCCGGCCAAGAAAGTGACGAAGAAGGTACCGGCCAAGAAAGTAACGAAGAAAGCACCGGCAAAGACAGCGACTAAGAAAGCACCTGCTAAGAAAGTGGCCACAATGAAGACCCCTTCTGAGCCGACAAGGTCGGTGACGTTGAATCCCGGCGATATGGCGCCGGAGTTTACGCTTCAAGATCAAAATGGAAAACATGTTTCCCTTCAGGATTTCCGGGGACAAAACGTCGTGGTTTATTTCTACCCGAAGGCCATGACCCCAGGTTGTACGGTTCAGGCCTGTCAGATTCGGAACTCAGAAGCTCTGCTGCGGGACGCTCAGATCGTAGTTCTGGGGATCAGCGCTGATCCCGTGAAGTCGTTGAAGAAATTTGAAGAAAAAGAGAAGTTGAACTTCACTCTCCTGGCCGATCCAGAGAAGTCTGTCATCAAGGCCTACGGAGCTTGGGGGCTTAAGAAATTCATGGGCCGAGAGTTTGAAGGTATTCTTCGGCAGAGTTTCTTGATCAATAAAGAAGGAAAAATCGTGCACGTCATGCACAAAGTTGACACAAAAACTCACCACACTGACGTTTTGGACTTCTTCAAGAATCTTTAAGCACTTCTTCCAACAAGACATCCAGACGGAGTTCCGTCTGGAGTCTTTTGATCAGCCCCTTCAGAACCTCTCGGCCTTCGATCGGAGTTCGGACATCGATGTCTCGGTAAGACCCTCGGAGAGATTCTTCCACCGTAGAGTAGTAACAAACTCCCTCATTCGCCTCGAAGGTGAAATAGACGAAATAAGCCTCATCCTTAGGGACACGTAAGCGAGTGTAGTAGAGCTCTTTACTCTGCTGATAGGGGGGCGACATAGATTCCTTGACTAAGATCCATTTGGAATTAAGATATAAGATAAGGAAAGTCAAAAAATTTAAGAAGTTATGTCATGGAGGACGCTTTGAAATCGACTTTGATACCGCTTGCCACGTTGCTTCTGGTGACATCCTGTTCGTGGTATCGGGATCTTGAAAGATCGCTGGTCAAAGATGAGGAGAAGGAATCTCCGCGGTCACGAGCTGTTTCTCGAGAGCAGTACGATCAGCTCTTAATGAAGTACGAAGAGCTCTCAAAAAAATACGAACAACTCAAGGAAAGACCCAAGAACTCTGCGGGCTCACTCGTCGATGAGCTCCAGCGGACTCAGGGTGAGAATTTTGCGCAGGCCTCTTCGAACGCTGATACGGAAACGGTGAACCTCTTCCCAGAGGGAACTGCGGCTAAAGAAAGCGGGACTCCTGCTGCTGCAGCTTCCGGGGACGTCGAGGGGCAGCTTAGTCTCTACCGCCGAGGTCTGGCGATGAAGGATTCAAATCCTGGAGAGGCGACTAAAATTTTTCAGCAACTCGAGGTCTCAGCGGTGGCGCCGGTCAAGGTTCGATCGAAGTTTCAGGTCGGAGAGCTTCTGCTGGCGCGGGGCCAGTATGATCTCGCGCTGCAAGTGTTCGAGGACATCATCAAGAAGCACTCCCATTCCGGCGTAGTCCTCGACGCGCTCCGCGGGGCGGTTGTGACCTCTGAGAAGCTCGGTCTACAGAACAAGCGAGACCAGTACGCGTCGATGCTTAATGACGTCTTTGGTCCAGCACAAGGAATGTAGTGAGAAAGGATAGCAAGACCCTCATCTTCCTTACGTTGCTTCTTACCCATGCGGTGATGGCGCAGGAAGATCTCAATGACACTGACCTCCAGACTCTCCTAGAGGACCAGGCTCCAGCGGTGAACGAGGTGAGCGAGACAGCTCCTCAAGCCGAGGGGATCTCTGGAGATACGGTTGATCTCGAGGCCCTAGAAGGGGGAACAACTCCGGAAGACCCCGTCGACGCACCCGTCGTGGAGACTGGAACAACGACGCCGCCGGCGGAAAAAGTGGAGCTGGATCCGGCCAATTCCATCGAGGCGCTGCCAACGGACACCTCTCCTGAGACCACTGTCACTGGGGGGGCGGAGAAACCGGGAGATGATCTCGATAGCATCAAGGCCGATCTCGGTGACGACGGGCAGTTCGAACCTTCGACCACCACCACCACGGCCGAGGGCACGGAAGAATCCATCCCGATCACCACCACGGGCACAGAGAAAAAAGAAAAGGCACCGGAGGTCTTCGACGTCGGCCGAGAAGAGCGCGAACTCCTAGGACTCGCGCAGAACATTCAGGGCCAGATCACAGATCCCGAATGGAACGAAGTCGCCACGACCGCAAAAGTCGAGACGTACACCGTCGTCAAAGATGACTGGCTCTTTAAGATCTCAAAACGGCTCTTCGGCTCTGGGTATTACTACCCGAAGATTTGGTCCTTAAACTCATTCATCACCAACCCTCACTTCATCGAGCCCGGCATGGTGCTCTCCTTCACCACCGGTAGTGGCTCCCAGGCCCCGGAAGTAAAGCTCGGGACTTTCTCCGATGAGGAGCTCAACGCCACGCCGGGCTCCGTCGGTAACAATAATCCCAGCGACCTGGCCAACTTCGGAGAAGACACGACTCCGTCTTGGCTCTCGGAGAAGAATAACCTCGAAAAGCAGGGGGTCTACTTTCAGTACGCGTCCGAGGAAACGATGGACGATCTGACCAAGGCGAGTGAGCAGGCGCTCAACCGGGAGTACGAGAACTACGAGCCCCCGAAGACCGACTTCGACATCGTCCTTCCGAAGAACTACGACAAGTCCGGCTTCGACAAGAACTCGAAGATCTTCTACTCGTTCAAGCAGGGCTTCTACCTGAGCACCTTCGTTTCCACCAATTTGGTTCAGGACTTCGGGTCGATCGTCAACGGCCCGAATGAAAACATCTTCTTCGTGACCCTCGATCACGCCTACGTCAAGTTCGACGAATCTATGAACGTCCTCCCCGGGGATAAGTTCTCCATCTACTCGTCGAGTGGAAAGATCACTCAAGCGAACTCGGATCGCGAGGGCTACAAGTACTCCATCGTCGGCCACATCAAACTCATCCGAAAGATCAGCGACAAGTGGGAAGTCGAATTCACCGAGGTCGCCGGGACTCCGCAACGCGGAGACCGGATCACGGCCTACACTCCGAAGATCGAACGGATCACACGGACCTTCAACAGTCGCCTCATCGAAGCAGGCATCCTGGGGAGTTTCCAGCCTCGGCAAACGGTGTTGGGGTTCGGAGACGTCGTCTACCTGGACCGTGGCCGGGCCGATGGCGTCGAGATGGGCAATGTCTTTGAGATCTACGGATTTAAAGACCGCTCTTTGGGCACAAACATCACCGACCAGCCGACGTACAAGCTCGGGGAGGTTACGGTCATCACTCTGACCGATAATTTTGCCACGGCACTCGTGAGTGGCTCCGTGAAAGATTTCTACCCTGGGGACATCGCCATCACCAAGACCAAAGAGTCCCGGCTTCGGGAGGAGAAGGCGAAGCGGGCGTCGGAGAAGGGAGACAAAGATCTCACGGGAGGCAAGGCGCTGGAGGAACTCGACGTCGAGCTTAACCTCGAGAATCTGAATGAAGATCTTTTGAACCAGGCGGATAAGATCCAGCTCACCGAGGACGAACTCGCGGAGCTCGAGCGGCAGGAGCGGGAGAAGTCCGTGATCAAGGACTCGGAGAAGGACCTCAAATCTCTGGAGCGCCTCGAGAACGAGATCGAGCAGGCGGAGAAGATCCTCAACGACGCGAAGCTCGATGAAGATAAGCTCCTGGAACAGGAGAACCTTAACGACATCGAGAAGAACCGTGGCGACGCCGACCAAGAGTCCCTCGATGACATCGAAGAAAATCTAGGCAAGCGCTACGTCGACGAGGACCTCAACTCGAAAGATAATCCTTACGGGCTGACCGAGTTCGACGTTGAAGAAGTAGACGAACTCCTGAACGTTGAAAAGAAAGAAGCGGCCCCGGTGGAGGAGCGCCTCGAGTAAAGTGTGTTCATGATCGCTTCTTGAGATGCACCAATTTGGTATCCTCCTCCCACGCCGGGAGTGGATCTTCTTTGCAAAGTTGATTTTCACTACTCTTGAAGCGATTTTACCTGACCAAAGGGGCGCTGCTTTGCTATTCTTCGAGGCATGCGCAGCGACGATTTGACCCAGATCCTTAAAGACACCTTCGGCTACACCACTTTCCGCCCCTTCCAGTCTCAGATCATCGACTCAGTTCTCGACGGTAAGGACACGCTTGGGATCATGCCGACCGGAGGGGGGAAATCTCTGTGTTACCAAATTCCCGCGCTCTACCTCGATGGCATCACGCTGGTGATCTCGCCCCTCATCTCCCTCATGCAGGATCAAGTGATGAACTTGAAAGAGACCGGTGTGAAGGCGGTGTTTCTTAACTCCTCGCTTTCGCCGGAGCAAACCAAGCGGGCGAAGGGACAAATCCGTGACGGGAAAGTTAAGCTCGTTTACGTCTCGCCAGAGGGGATCCTTGCTTCTCATTTAGGAGAGTTCTTCGCTTCCGTGAAGGTCTCCCTCATCGCCATCGACGAGGCCCACTGCGTCTCCCAGTGGGGGCATGAGTTTCGGAAAGATTACACTCGGCTGGGCGAACTCAAACTCCGGTTTCCGGGTGTCCCCATGATCGCCTTGACGGCGACGGCCGATGCCAAAACTCGTGCGGACATTGCGCATCAGCTGCGCCTCGAGGCGCCGAATATCTTTGTCTCCTCCTTTGACCGGCCGAACATCAAGTACCTCGTGGCCGATCGGACCGACGAGCTCCGCCAGCTCGATCAATTCATCCGCGACTTTCATCCCGAAGACACCGGAATCGTCTACTGCCTTTCCCGTGATAAAGTGGAGCGAGTGGCCCAGGCGCTTCGGAAGGCGGGGCACCCAGCAGTGCCCTACCACGCGGGCCTTGGGTCTGACGTTCGGACCAAGAATCAAAAACGCTTCAATGAAGACGACCGGATCATCGTGGTCGCGACGGTGGCCTTCGGCATGGGGATCGACCGCCCGGACGTGCGCTTCGTTGCGCACCTCGATCTCCCGAAAAGCATCGAAGGCTATTACCAGGAAACGGGCCGGGCCGGCCGGGATGGGAAAGCATCGACGGCGTGGATGGTCTATGGGCTCCAAGACGTCGTCAAGCTCTCGCAGATGATCGAGACGAGTGAAGCCGATGAGAGCTACAAGATCATCGCCAGGCAGAAGCTTGATCGGATGCTCGCCCTCTGTGAAACCGCCGAGTGCCGACGCAGCTTCCTCCTCGACTACTTCGGAGAGGGAAGCACGTCGAAGTGCGACTACTGCGACACGTGCCTTGATCCTCCGGTTCTTTGGGACGCCACCAAGGACGCGCAGATGATCCTCTCGACCATTTTTCGAACCCAACAGACCTATGGCCCCGCGCACGTGATCGATGTGCTACGCGGGTCGAAAAGTGCCCGGATCACGGAGAAGGGCCACGATCAGCTTTCGGTCTATGGGATCGGAAAGGAGAAACCCAAGGAGCACTGGGACGGGGTCTTGAGGCAGCTCTTAAACGCCAACTACGTGGCCATCAAGTCCTGGGAGTACCGGAACCTTTGCCTCACCCCGAAGGCCGGAGAAATCCTGCGGGGTGAGGCCGTCCTTCGCCTCCGGAAGCAGGAATTCGGTGCCTCGAAGAAGCGCAGGAAGGAGTTCTCCGGTGGTGAATCTCTGACCCACGCTCCGCTCTTCTCCTCTCTGAAAGAACTCCGGACTCGCCTCGCTCGAGACCGGGGAGTTCCACCCTACGTTGTCTTTAGTGACAAGAGTCTCCTGAGCATGTGCGAGCTCGTCCCGACCTCGGCCTCAGAGTTTCTCAATGTCCACGGGGTCGGGCAGAGTAAGCTTGAGACCTACGGAGAGCAGTTCCTGAGTGCGATCCGGGCCCACGCTCCCTGAGCTAGTTTCCACCCGAGTAGAGCTCTGACATGAGCTTCTGACAGCTCGGTGTGAGAGCGTCGAAGGAGTTGTGAAGGCAGGCGCGGAACTGCCGTGCATCGTCCGAAGGATCTGGGCAGTTCTCCCGAGTGAGTTCCTCGAAGCAGGCCCGGTTGCGCGTGATCTCTGCCGTCGAGAGTGAGGTCGGTTGTCCCTCGTCCTCAATGGTGGCCTGGGCGGCGAGCGAAGCGGTGAGAGAAAGAATGATGAAGAGCTTTTTCATGAGAATCTCCTTATAAAAATTTCTGACCAATTTTTCCGATCATGTATCCAACCGCATAGGGCACTGAGTAAGGCCTCCGAGCTGTGGCGGCGGAGTCATGACCGTAGCCCACCTTGTGAAGCCATTCGTGGAACAAGTTCCCGGCGACGGAGTTTACGGTGTAGGTGTCAAAGAACTTGGTGTTCACGTTGATGTAGGAGATTGAGGTCGAGGTGTAGCCCACGATCGAGCTGTTCTCGAAGTAGAGCTTGACTCCAACATCCATCGTGTTGTTCCGCGCCGGCGTCAACCTTTCGGCCGCGTCGAGGATGGTCTGGTAAATCTGAGCGTTGGTCAGACCATTGTTCTGGACAAACGTTTTGACTCCACCGTAGGTGTGATTCAGCACCGCACTCCGGAAGGCCTCAGTCCCAACGACCTTTTTTACGACGGCGACGGCACGGTTGTATTTGAGGATGTCTGCGTCCTCGAAGCCACTCAGGTACTTGATGCTACTGCCAAAAGAGAGGGCCAGCGCGGGAAGAGTAGACACCGGTGCCGGAGGTTGGGGATCAACGGAAGCGTTCGGGTCAGGAGTCGCTGGGGGAGTGGGAGGCGGGGTTGGCACTGTGGGAGGGATTGTTCCGGGTGCTGGCGCCTCCACATTCACTGCGGTGGAATCCGAGGATTTTTCCTGAGAGCTGTCGTCTGATTTTTTACACGAGACGCTCACGAGAGGCAGAAGTAGCAGGAGTGTGGTCAGTCTTTTCATCGTCCATCCTTGGTTCGCAGAAGACCCATCAATGGGTCGTCGGTAGGTGCGTCGAGGTGAATCCTCACACAGACTTTTTTGGTGTAAAACCCGGCAAGATTGCGCTGCGGGAAGTGTCCTAAGCGATGAACATCTGGGGATTCTTAGAAATGGGGAAGCCCTTCCATACTTCCTTAAGGATTGTGGCCAAGTGTTTCGGCCTAGCCCCGAGGTCGGAGGAACTTATGGATCTTCGATTCGCTCCGGGTCGCTCGGTTTTGGTAGAGAGCGAGGTCTTTTTTTCGCCACTCCTCGAGGGCCCTGGCCATCACCACCGGAGGCATCGGGATCCCGTGCTCTTGTTCGAAAGCGATGTCCTGTTTCTTGAGTTCTTCTAGGAGCACTTCACTGATCTGATTAATGAGTGTGACAGCACCGAGCATGTTCGACGGGATTTCTTTGGAGAAGTCGGAGAGCTTGAGCATTTTCTGGACCAAGGGCCAGAGCGGTGTTCGTCGGATCTTGTGGATGGGGCCTCGAGCGAGCCGAGAATTCATGCTTTCGTGAAGGACGTAGCCCTCCGCATCCATCCAGCGGAACATCTCCGACATGATCGTGTCTTTCTGCCTCGAATCCCGGGTGAGCCGCAGGTCTTGAAACTCGCCGACGATTTCAAAGCGCGGGTCAAGCTCGAGGTCTCCGGGTTCGAAGGTCGGGCCCGGCGGAATCCTCAGCCGAGACACGAGGGGAGTGGCACCGGCGATCTCATTGGGATAGAACGGGATCTTGATCTCCCCTTGGCTTGCGAGTTTGAAGGCAACCTGGGAGACTTCCGCGCAAGACATCGTGGCCGGGTCGTCGAAGTTTAGCTCATAGTCGTAGCGGATCGTCTGCCCCTTGGCGATGCGGTCGCGAACGAGAGGGCCAATCATGCTCGAGGCCCTCTTAGCGAGGGCCCGGTCCTTACTCCGAAGCCACAGGATCCGCGCGTTTTCATTCTTGAGCGCAAAATCCATGTCGTAGAACTGGACCCCAACTCCGACGTAGGATTCGATGGTTTCCATCTTCTTGGTGGTTGGATTTTCATGGAGGAATACGATGTGGGAGAACTGCGAGGGGCGCACTCCCATGCGAGCGATCATGCTCGAGAGGAAGCTCACCCCGCGGGTCACAAAGACGTCCCCGTCTTCGAAGACGGCGCCGGGGATCGCCAGGCGGGTGACGTAGAAGGGCGGATGCTCTTTCATCGGCACGGGCTGCTGGGTGAAAGCGATTTCATTCGGAGTCTGGTGAGTCACATCCGAGGAGAGCTCTTGGACGTAGTCTTCGATGAAGCGCAGTTGCCGGAAGTTGGCCTGGAGCTGGAGTGCGCACTCCCGAGGAAGGGAAGGGAGCTTCCCGTGAAGCGTGGTCCGAATCTTCCAACTCGCGTCCGCGATCTTCGCTCCGTTGGCGACGAGGACGCTGCGCCGGTGTTGGCGGACGTCGATGTGATCGAGCTGAGACTCGAGCCTCGTGAGATAGGCGTGACAAGTTTTGTCTGTGAATCCCTCGCTCTCGACATCCTCGAGAACCTGTTCGCTTAACCGTACGAGATCATCTGAAGCACCGGTCACGAGAGCGAAGTTCGCGGGCCTCCGGGCACCCTGGTTACAGGAAGCAAGGATTGAGATCACGGCGAAGTGGAGCACGATTTTCATAAGGTCCTTTGGAACTTTAGTATTGTTGCCAAATGAGGTCACGGGGAGTTTCCGGATCGCCGCACTTCCACAGGCGCTGGCCCGGGGTCTCACCACATTCCGTAACTTCGTAGTAAAAATCTCCATTAAAGCTTTGACACCCGTACCCCGTGCCTTGCGCATTGGAGAGGGTCATCATTCCATTTTCCCGGATCACGGCTTCAGCGGAACAGGAGAGGTCGTCGCTGGTGTCTTCGCAGAGGTTATTGTCGGGAAAGTAGTCTGAGCCAGAGGAGGTGTACGGGCAAGAGGCGAAGACCGCGGGAGGAGTGATGTCGATGTTCACAAGACAAGGGACCCCGTACTCCAGCGGAATCCCCAAGGGAGTAAAGGAGCAGCCCTGGAAGTTCACGAACATGTTCGAGCGGAGCTCGAAGCCTTGGTTGAAGAGCTCGGAGTTCATCGTCGTCGGGACCTCCGGTGCTGGAGTGGCAATTCGAGCATCTGGGGCCGCCCCATTGCCCATGGTGAGGAGGGCGCCGTCGTCTTGGACCTGATTACAGGCCACAAGTATGAGGATCGTTAGCAGGAGGGGTACGGAGGAGGACAAAAAATCTCCGAGTATTTTGGTTTAAGGTCTCTTCGGGATGGACTTGATGGACCTTTAGCACAAAGGGCGTTGCCGCCATGATTTCTGAGAATTAGTCGTCTAAGTTGAAGAGTCTTAGACCCTCACCCGGTGAGAATTCCCAAACTGGTGGAGTCTCTCGAAGGGGTTGACCAGAAAGATAGTCGACGTAGAGATTTAGAACCCTGCTCTCTTCAGCTGGGTTACTCATATCTGCAACCCAAATAGCTTCATTTTCTTGACCATTCCAGGTGCTGAAAGTTGAGAAGTCATTCAGATTCGCTTCGCTCACAGGAGTTCCGAAAGCTGCTGGCGAACTAGATACAAGAGATATTTCGGTGGCGCTGCTTATCGACGGGGTGCAACCGACGCCAGTCGTAACCGTAAATTCATCTTCGGTGGTTCCGTAGATTGCGCTCGAGATAGGGAAGAACTCCCTTCCATCGACGAGAATTCCAAACGAGGTCGGAGTCTGCACAACATCCCAAACACCCATCGGAGTTGGCTTAAATGAAGCTTTCTCAAGGGTACAAGTCGTTGCGTCTGAAGAAATGATTCCAAGTCCTGTACTAGCGGTATTTTTAAGAGTCGCCGGAGAAGTATAAAGAATGTCGAAGTAAGTACCAGCGGGTGAAATTGTAAACGTGGGGGTAATTCCAGTCCTTGGGTCTCCTCCCTCCAATCTGACCTGGGCCTGGGAGAAGACTCTCTTGATCATTCCACCTGTATTATCATAGACCATCCCCGAAGCAGCGAGCGACGTACCCCGAAATTCTGCCCACTCTTGAAGGATATCCTCGATCGTTCCGGTATTGACTGATGCGAGGAGTGCGCTGTTTGTACCAGTCGTCTGCTGGTTATCGTTTATTCGAACATCGTTCTCGCTCCTTCGGATGCTTCCGGAATTCACAGAGACGAAACCTCCAAACGAGTTAAGATCTGCACCACCAATTGCTTCAATCTCCCCACGGTTTTCTACTCCCTCAATGATTCCGGAGTTCGTTGACGCAAGACCACCTTGGTTCGCTCCATCCTGGACTTCCATGCGATAGAAGAATTTTGATTTTGAAATCCTTGCAGTTGATCCGATCTGCCTCGCTAGGACGCCCCCTGTTTTGTCTGACTTCCAAAGGATGTCGAAGAAGTTGAGATTCTCGAGACTGCCTGAGACAGTTGTGGCGAGAAAGGCCGTTGATCCAACAGTGGGTTGGGTTATTGCGCTAGATGTTTTTCCTCCAAAGAAGGAGATATTCCGCATTGATCCTGTGATGTCGGTGAACCACGCAATGTCCTCCGACATACTTCCTGCAACTGTTATTCCTATGATCCCTCGACCGTCTCCATCGAGACTCCCCGAGAAGGTTCCCCAGCGTGCTGGGATGTTATCACTTACGACAAAGCTTGCGAGCTTGAAACTCCGGGACAAATTGGTTGAAACGTCTTCGAGTTGGTCTGGATTACAGATCAAGATCGGATTCGCTGGGCCTCCTCGGCCTGATCCAATCTGGATTGAGACTTGAGCAGAGGCATTGTTCAAACGGCACGGGTGCACAGGAAGACCAACCATTCCTGCTTCTTGGGGAATCCGCGGGATGTCGCCGGTTAAGTAGCTAAACCCGGGTAGGGTCATCGAGTCTAGAGTCGATCCATCGAACATTTGAGACAATGAATAGCCAGTCCCTACTGCTGTGGCCATTCCGCTTAGGGAATTAGTCGAGAAAAAACTCGTACTAAAATCAGTCACCGTTACCCCAGAAAAATACCCGGCAATTTCGTTGACGTAACAGCTTGGGCTGGGGGATGGGCATCGGTGAAAAATTCGACCAGTAAAAAACGACCTGAGGATTTGATGAGTACTTGTAGTACCGGAGATTTCCCCAAAAAGACCACCGACATAAATACTTGAACCCGTATGACGAGCATTAACACCAGCGTTGGCGTAGCTGTGGGTTACGGATGTGTTCGCTAGAGAGCCTCCGAGCCCTC
The DNA here is from genome assembly GCA_027487515.1 of Pseudomonadota bacterium. Lineage (GTDB taxonomy): Bacteria > Bdellovibrionota > Bacteriovoracia > Bacteriovoracales > Bacteriovoracaceae > Peredibacter. The sequence continues at coordinate 280,777 of JAIYDL010000007.1, read as the reverse complement.
CGACTTTTGACATCCCGGAGACGTATCCCTCGAAACGAACTTGTGAGAGGCTTGAGTCTGTGATTTCTCCAGCGATCCCACCGGTCTTCTGATCAAAACCTTCGATCACTCCACTGGAAAAGACAGACATTGTGTTGTTCGCACCACTGATGGAACCAGCAATTCCGCCATTGAGGTCTCCTTCTCCTCGGACTTTCATGAGTCTCACTGTGACAAGATTGAGGTTTGCATTGGAGAACAAACCGAATGCCCCCCCAACCCCAAGCGATTCCATACCATTTTTCTCTCTTCCCTCGATTTTCGGAGAAACAACTTCTATCCGACGGAAGGTTTTACTTCCGTCTCCGGTCACTTCTCCAGCGATCGCTCCCACTTTTTGATGGCCACCGATTTCTGGACGATCGAGTGAAAGGTTTCGCACTTCACCCGTAGTTATTCTTGCAAACAGACCAACATTTATCGTCTCTTCAAACCGCATCCGAAGCCCTCGGATGGCCTTCAGGTTTCCGTCGAAGGTCCCGGTAAATGCCGCTGCTGCGCTGCTTAGGGTCGCACAGGTATGGCCGATCGGAAGAAAGTTTCCTCCAATCTCGAGGCAAGTGTACCATGTTGGGCTTCCACCGGAAGATAGGCCTTTTGTGGTTGGGTTAAGGTCAACATCTCTGAGAAGTTTAAAATCGCTAGAAAGTGCAATCGTATTCCCTACCATCGCTTGTAGCTGCGGAGCTGAGCAAATCAGATAAGGCCTTGTGACCGTTCCAAGGCCTGCTGCGAACGGAGTTGTAGCAGTGCTTGTCAGGCGAGAGGTACAAATGTCTGCTTCATTGACTTCGACGTAAAGCTTTGGTTTGACCGAAGCCGCATTGTCGACGATGTATTTTGTTCGAGGCTGAGTTGATCTTAACCCATTGGGAAGTTCAATCAGCACTGGGGTCCGTAAGCTCGGTGCAGTCACTGTCTGATCACAGTCTGTCGATCCAAGAAAGACGTCTAGGGTAATGTGAAACGGTGTTGAGTTACCTCCGTTCCCTGCTGGGAGGCGAACGCCGGCCTGGTTCATGACCGAGCTCCAATCTGGATTCCCAATATTACTATCACCGTCGAAGCACATACTCTCTATGGCTTCAGAAAGGAAGTTCATGGCCCCAGGTCTCCGGTCGAAGGAGCGCACTCGGAATCGGTAGGAGGCCCCGTGACCTTTCGGTGCCTTCCTGGTGGTGTCGACGAGATTATCTGTACATCTATCGAGAGGGCCGGCCACCTGATTCGGCGAAGCTCCGCACCATTCTAAGCGGAGAAAGGGGAGAGAAATACTGGGACTTGTTGTGTGTAAACCGTTACTGAATACAGGAAGTGTACAGGTTTCTAGGTCAAGGGGAAGGTTGAGAACAATGGAGCCGCCAGTCAGTGCTGCAGACGATAGCGCACAGCGGGTCTTCCCATCTAAATTACTCGAAACTTTCTCCCAGCTCATGGCAAAGAACGTCCAGTTTCCATTCAACAGCGGAAGACTTACCTGATCGCTCCCCATAAGGACCCGACCAAAGGCTTGACCCTCCGGTCCCTGGCCCCAGACGACCAGACCGCCTGCTGTGAGCACAGAGTTTGAGCCACCAAAGATTGCTTGCGAGGAGACCGTGAGCTTTGCTTGGGTGACGCTCTTTTGTGTACAGCTCGTAAGGGCCAGTAATCCTAGCAGTAAAATCAGCACCTTCATCGTGAGTCCTCGTTTCGATGGTACGGTCTTCGACATGTTCTATTTCGGTATTTGTGATGCCTAGATGTAGGAGATTATACGTGAGCGCGTAAGTCTCTAGAATGACAAAAAGGGAGGAGGGAAGGACAGGCAGGTGCCTGTCCCTTTGGATCTACTTGTTTCCGTGAACGATGGTGCAGCTCTGATTATAAAGGCCGCTGATGAAAGAGGTTTGATCAACTGTACTGATTTCAGAGATTCCGCCATTTTTGGCGGCGGTGTAGATCGAAGAATCAAGGCCCAGAGGAATGAGGAAGAGGATGTTGCGGCTACAGGCCTTTCCTTCCAGGTCACCGACTTTGTTACTCGTGGCAGCGATGGGGGTTGAACAAGAAGAGAACACGAAGCAAAGGGAGAGGAGAACGAGGGAGAGTTTCATACAGATCCTTCTGTGGGTTAAACATACGGAGCCAGGATACCATGGGGGGTTGCTTTCGCTTCGATCAAGTTTTCTTAATGACCCATCTTCAGAAGAGATGCTTTCCAAGGAGAGTCTTTTCTACGAGCGACACACTCAGCATAGCGACGAGGACGCCGGCCGCTGCATCGACGAAGTAGTGCTGGCCAATGGCGAGCGAGGAGTAGCTGATCGCGAAGGCGAGGAGGAGAAACGAAATAAACTGTGCCCGTTGATGCCGAAGGATGAAAGCGGCAACGAAGGAAGTACTTACGTGCGTACTCGGAAGGCAGTTGAAGGGTTGATCGATGCTAAACAGAAGGTGAAACGCGAGCCGTGTGATCGAGTCAGTCTGGTCGAGGGGGGGAGTGATCCGATCGATCATGGTTGGGAAAAAGAAAAAGACGATGTTCGTGAGGATAGTGAGGATGAAAAATGCACTCAGGTAGCGCAGGTGAAGACCTTTATTGCGCAAGTAAAAAAAGAGGAACACGGGCAGGAGGTACGCCAGGAGGTAGACGTAAATCCAGTAGGGAGAGAAGCGTAGCGCCCGATCCAGGCCCAGGCGAGGAACCTGAAAAACCGTGAAGACCTGGTAGTAGTTATTCAGGTAATAGAGAACGGCGTAAGTTCCAAGGACGAAGAGAAGTTTGCCCAGTTCCGCCAGTGTTAAGTTCTTAGCCATTGATTTTAATCCCACAAGCGATTGTAACTTGTGGGTCGAGTGTGCCCCGGAAGTAATGTAAAATCAACAGGGGTGTCAGCGGTGTAACACTCCTCGGAGGTCTCTAAAATCACTGATCCCTATGGATCAAGAAGTTCATTCAACGAGTAGGTCGTTTCGGGGTCGAGTTTCTTAATCTTTATGTACCCGTTCTCGGTGCTGTAGTCTCGAAGTCCTTCTTCATGTCGGAAGGCCATGAAGCATTTCTTCTCTTCCCTGTGCTCCAAGCGTACGGGCCTGCCTTCTTGTCTTGAGTACCGAGGAAGATCTCGTCGATAATCTTCAGCGGAGCAGTTCCTCGGAGAGCGCGCTGGGTTCCTGCCTGGGATGTTGTTAATCACGTACCCACTTTTTAAAATTTTTATCGTAAAGCGAATAGGAAAAGACCCTCGCGAGGTGAGGGAAGAGGGCCTCTGGATATGTCTCCAGACCGGAAGTGGTTTCTCTTTTCGCTGCTGCCGCGAAAAATATTTTTGGTACTCTGGACCCATGGAAACTTTTGACCTTACAGTAATCAACTCATGCTTGCCGTGCAGCTCACCTGATAGGTGCCCTGTGCCTGGGCAGCAGCGCTAAGAGCGAATAAATCCAAACTGAGACCAAGGTTACTTTTTGTTGCCTTCATCCGGTGCTCTTAAGATCTTTTCGACCTCTATTCGTGGAAATCGAATTAAATTGGTCAGCCTTTATGAAATTCATAGCTCCGCAGCACTCGTCTTTGCGCCTAATTTGTGTCTTGTCCCACGATTTAATGGAGGTTTTCCTTTTACCGTGGTCTACTGGGAAAGTGAAAAAAACTGACCCACGTCACCTCTTAGTCGGAATCGACGTTGGCTCCACCACCGTCAAAGTCACCGTGCTCTCTTCAGAGCTAGAGATTCTCTATTCGAGCTACGAGCGGCACCATACCCGACAAGCTCAGTGTGTGCACGATCTTCTTGTGACCCTCACGGAGCGGTTTCCGGAGTTCTCAAATCAAAATGTTTCCCTTTTCATGACCGGCTCCGGCGCCCAGCCCCTCGCGCCTCGCCTCGGTGCTCGGTTCGTCCAGGAAGTCAACGCCGTGGCCCTAGCGGTGGAGAAACTTCATCCCCGCGCCCGAAGTGTCATCGAGCTCGGGGGTCAGGACGCGAAGGTCATTATCTTTAAAGAAAAAGAGAACGGCGAGAAGCGGGCCCTGACTTACATGAACGATAAGTGCGCTTCTGGAACTGGGGCCACCATCGATAAGTGCATGCTGAAAGTGGGGATGGCGCCGGAGGAGCTGGCGCGGATCACGTTCGATCCCGGAAAGCTCCACCATGTGGCCGCGAAGTGCGGCGTCTTCGCCGAGACCGACATCGTGAATCTCATCAAGTCTTCCATTCCGAAAGAAGACATCATGAACTCTTTGGCCGATGCCATCGTCAATCAGAACCTTTCGGTCCTGACCCGTGGGAATACGCTTCAAGATGAGATCATCCTTCTGGGGGGGCCTAACACCTACCTCCCGTTTCTCGTCTCCTGCTGGAAGCACCGGGTCCGCGAAATCTGGGCCGAACGCGGATTCACCGAACTCCTCGAGGGAAACATCGACGAAAAGATCTATGTTCCAGAAAATTCTCTCTACTACGCGGCCCTTGGCTGCTGCTACTTTGGAGTCACGAGTTACCAGCGAGAGATCTACAAAGGTCTCGATGAGCTGCGCTCGTTCATCTCCGGAGGGCGCAAAGAAGAGCTCCAGGCGATCGCCGGAGAATCCCTTTGGACCTCGCCGGAAGAGCTCCAAAGTTTCAAGGACGACTACACCATTAAGCCTTTCGGCCCACCGGCGTACCGCTCTGGCGGTCGCGTTCGCGCCTACCTCGGCGTCGACGGTGGATCGACGTCAACGAAGTGTGCTCTCATTGGCGAAGACGGTGAGCTCCTTCTGAAGGTCTACACCCTCTCAAAGGGGAATCCCTTCGAGGATTTTAAAATCCTCATCCAACAAATAAACGCCCACTATGCTCACACCGCGGAGCTCGAAATCCTCGGCTTCGGCGTCACGGGTTACGCCGCCAACATCTTCGAGAAAGTTTTTTCGGCCGATGTGAACGTCATCGAAACCGTCGCCCACATGAAGAGCTCTCAGCACTTCTTCGGGGACGTGGACGTCATCTGCGACATCGGGGGCCAGGACATCAAGGTCCTCTTCCTGCGCGCCAAGGAACTCGCGAATTTCAAGCTCTCCAATCAGTGTAGCGCCGGAAATGGGATGATCCTCCAGGGCATGGCGGAACAGTTCGGGCACCCCGTGAGCGAGTACGCCGAGGTCGCCTTCCGCGCTGAGATGGCACCAACCTTCTCTTACGGCTGCGGGGTTTTTCTTGATACGGATCGCGTGAACTTCCAAAAACAGGGTTTTTCAAAAGAAGAAATCATGGCCGGTCTGGCCCAGGTTCTGCCGAAGAACATCTGGCAGTACGTGGTGCAAATTCCTCGCCTCGAACAGTTCGGTCGGCGCTTTGTTCTTCAGGGTGGTACGCAGTATAACCAAGCGGCGCTTAAGGCCCAGGTAGACTACATTAAAAAGCGTGTGCGGAACGCCGAGGTCTTCGTTCACCCCCATCCAGGTGAGGCCGGTGCTATTGGCGCAGCGCTAGAGGCGCGGGAGCTCGTAAGCCTTCGCGGGCACTCGACCTTCGTGGGGCTCGATGACAGCTTGAACCTCCGGTACACGACTCGCTCCGACGAGGCGACCCGTTGTAACTTCTGCCCCAATAACTGTGCCCGAACCTTCGTGGATACGATGACTCCGAAGGGGAATGCCGTTCGCTACATTTCGGGCTTCTCCTGCGAGAAGGGGACCGTGGAAGATAAGGCGGCGCTGAAGCTTCTGATGCAAAAAAACCGCGAGAAAAAGCAGAATAATCCGAACCTCGTTCGGACGGAGGCGAAAGAACTCTTTAGCCTCGACTTCACTCCCTCCGCTTATCAACCAGGGCCTCTCGAGCGATTGAGGCGCAATACAATGGATCGGTCTCGCATCCGCATCGCCCTCCCGCGGGTGCTCAATATGTGGGTCATGGGACCCTTCTTCAATGCCTATTTCCTGTCCTTAGGGATCCGTAAAGAAAACCTCATCTGGAGCTCCGAAACAAATGAGCAGATGGGAAAAGACGGGATGAAGTACGGCTCCATCGATCCGTGCTTTCCGGCGAAGGTGGCCCAGGCCCATATCCATCAGCTCTTGTTCAATGAGAAGATGGATTACCTCTACTTCCCGGCGATCACGAACATCCCGAACTACCTTGAGAACGTGATGGGCTCAACATCTTGCCCGGTGGTCCAGGGAACTCCTCAGGTCATGAAGGCGTCGTTTACCGCGGAGAAAGATTACTTCGCTGAGCGCTCCGTCACCTACGTGGAGCAGGCGCTGGATTTCCAGGACATGAAATACTTAAAGAAGCAGCTCCTTGAGACTTGGGGCAAGCGCCTTGGACTGAGTCCTCGAGAGAATGACTTCGCCGTCGATCAAGGCCTTCAACGTCTCGTCGAATTCCGCTCTGGTCTCGAGGCCCAGGGCAAGGAGCTGATTGAGCGGGCGGAGCGCGAAAAAAATGTTGTGATCCTCTTCATCGGTCGTCCCTACCATCTCGATCCGGGCCTTAATCATCAGATCCTCGACGAGGTCCAGGGACTAGGATTCCCCGTGATCACCATGACCAGTGTACCCAAGGACAAGGCCTGGCTCTCGCGCTACTTCGACGGCAATCCGCTGGACATCAACGATGTCTGGCCCGAGAACTTCTCCGTAAATTCCGCGCAGAAGGTCTGGGCCGCGAAGTTTGCTGCTCGCAATCCCCATGTGGCCGTCATTGATATTTCAAGTTTCAAGTGCGGGCACGATGCGCCGACTTACGGGATCATCGACGCCATCACCGGGGCCTCGCGGACGGCGTATCTTACACTGCACGACCTCGATCAAACGTCTCCGACGGAGAGTTTCAAGATCCGGCTGAAGACCTTTGCCTATAACCTTAATAAGCGCATTGAACGCATGAGAAAGGAAAGCGACCCATGCAAGCAACACCTCGAGCTTCCCACTGGACCGACGCCAATCCTCGCGACTTCCGACTCGCTGACCGAAGCAACGTCACCCTCCTAACTTCCGGACTTCCGCTGCACATCCTTCATCTCGTGAAAACGGTGGTAGGGCTTGCGGGTCTGAAGTTTGAGATCATGGAGGAGCCGGACAATCAGGCCCTTCAGCTCGGCCGTGAGTTTGGGAACCGGGGTCAGTGTAATCCGACGTACTTCACGGTGGGAAATCTGGTTAAGCATCTCGTCGAATTGCGCGACGGTGCTGGAATCCCAACGGAGAGAATCATCCGGGAATATGCCTTCGTGACCGCCGGTGGCTGTGGCCCTTGTCGGATGGGAATGTACGCCACCGAATACCGAAAAGCGCTCCGGGATTCGGGCTTTGAGGGGTTTCGAGTCCTCCTCTTCACTCGTTCCGGGGATGTTCAGGATGTCCTCATGGACGGCCTTAAGCTCACCAACACGGATCTCCTGAGATTTTTCTTCGCGATCATGGTGGGCGACGCCCTCAACAGTATCAACATTAAGCGCAGGCCTTTCGAAGAGACTCCCGGATCAGTAGACGCTCAAGTCAAAGAGGCGAGGGCACTGGTGCAAGAGGGGATCAGTCAGGGCCGTTGGATCCGCGGCATGTGGCAGGCGCGGAAGATTCTGCGGAGCATGAAACTCAAGCGGGAAAAGCGTCCGGTCGTTCATATCATGGGCGAATTCTGGGCCAAGACTACCGACGGCGAGGGAAATTACCACCTCTTCCGCTTCATCGAGAAAGAGGGTGGGGTCGTTTCGAACGAGACTCTTACCGACTGGCTCCTCCATCAGATCTGGCGCGCGCGGTGGATTGCTTCCCGGAAGCGCACCGGCCGGATCTGGTCCGGCACGGAGGTTCAGCTCCTCGTCCTTGAAAAACTGATCAAGTTCTTCTTCCTCGGGATCGGGAGTCTTCTCGGGGAGAAACTCCACCTGTCGAACCACGGTGAGCTCGCAACGCTTGCCAAGGAGCACTTCGACCTCCACGTGGATGGGGGAGAGGATCACATGGAAGTCGCTCACCATATTCACATCGCGAAGAACCGGTTGGCGGACCTCATCGTGAGCGTCAAACCCTTCACTTGCCTCAGCTCTTCTGGGGTCTCCGATGGTGTGCAGAATAAGATTTCGAACCTGTATCCCCAGGTAGAATTCATCGCGGTAGAGACGAATGGCGATGGGGCGGCAAATTTCTATTCTCGAATCCAAATGGGGTTACAGAAAGTTTCCGCACAATTTCGATGAGCGTGGCCTTGAAAAATGATGGCATTGCTGCGTCGTGTTCTGCTAGTATAACTCCACGCACTCGTAGCTCAGTTGGATAGAGTACTTCCCTCCGAAGGAAGGGGTCACTGGTTCGACTCCAGTCGAGTGCGCCATTTTTCTGCTGAGACATCTTGGAATCAAGAGAATCGAGTAGAGGCGATAACCATGAAGTATGCTTCTCTCATCGTCGCTGTTTTTATTGCCTCTTCGTCCCCAAGATTTAAGTAATCTCAGCAGAAGTCTTCCTTAGTGACAGCCTGAACTCACGGCCTAATCTTTAGCGTGAATCGCGAAAACCGATCTTTAATATCTCGACTCTTCGATATGACGAGGCGGCCGTAGCTTTCTGACTGGAGATTCGCATAGTCATGCTTGTAGCTATGAAACGCCGAGATTCCAGCGTAAGTGAGGAAGTACATCCCGAGGGCCATGACGGAGATAGGCTTCAACCGAACCTGGGATGCGCACCAGGCGATCGGAATGATGGTCAACGGATAGATCAAATAAAGATGCCAGAAGTTAAACGGAACCGGCGACGAAGCTGAGACGACTACCAGCGAGAGAAAGGCCCCGGCCACGAGCTCCCAGAGGAAGGTACCTTTCGCTCTCTGAAAGAATCGGAGATTCGCCAGTGCGACGAAGATGAGACTCAGAAGAGCAAGTGACCACTTCACCGTCACCCAAACTCTCGCCCAGAGACTTGCCTCGCTCCAATTGACGGAGGGGAGTTGAAACGTCGTGGCCCCGAAGTAAAGGGATGGGTAGCGGAACCAATACAAGACGCCCTTGATGGCCTCTCCCCCAGCGAGGAGATTCCCGAAGGGCGCCGCGGAGCCACGGTTCATTTCCAGAATCTCCTGATGAAACCAAGCGACCTTCAACGCAGGGAAGAGCATGATGACCCCGAAAAGGGATCCGATCAGAAGTGCCCATTTGTGGGGGTAGATCTTACATCGGAAGACTACCCAGGCACCGAGGACCAGTAAGAAAACAAAAGAATTATGAGTTTGGAAGGTGAGAACGGTGGTGATGACGACCAAGAGAGTGCCGGCGAACCTTTTACCTCGGTAGCAAAGATCTAGCCCATAGAGATACAGAATCATGAGCGGAAAGAGGAAACTCGGGTTCCAGAGAAAAACCTCGCTCGAGCGCCAGGGAGAGAGCCAGTAGAGGAAGAGGAATGGCGGTAGGAGGCGAGGAACGGAAGTCAGGAAACTTATCCGCTGGAGGAGAAAGAAGCCGAGCACGTGGGTGAATAAGATTCCGAGCAACGGAGCGATCGGATGTTCGTAGATGAGGAGAGCAGTTCCTACAAAAATCGAGATGAAGGGACCGAAGATGAAGTTGGTGTTCGTCGACCTCGGACCGAACGGTAAGAGTTGATTCTGTGTGAACAGGTAGCCCCTCTCGAGGAGTTGCACACTGTCTGGGACGATCTTCTGAGTCAGCATGTAGACGACGGAACTCAGAAGCCCAAGAAAAAAGATCATCTGGATGGAGGGACTCTTAGGTTCTGCATAATCTGTACCCATTAACCTATGATTAGAGTCTCAGAAGAATTAGTCTTGTCAGCTTCTGTTTAGGATTCTGTTAACCCTATCTCGTGCGGGCCCCATTTTGTTCTCGATCTCTGACCATCAGTGTAGACGGTGGCCCAGATGGTGGAATAAGCTTTGGGAGAAAGCGGTAGCGACGGGGTTCGGACGACTTTTGCCTTGAACTTTAACTCCAGTGAGGTGTGTCATGCGTAAGATAGAAATGATTCCTGTCGGCACTGTTCGCTCCTCTCGGATAGAGGTCCAGGACGATCACTGGGACTCGGAGCAAATGCGAATTGACCTCGATCGCTCTCAGTTTAGTCCGGAAGCTCTACTGGGGCTCACAGATTTCTCTCACGCAGAGATTGTCTTCTACATGGACAGAGTTGATCCCACTAAAATTGAAAGAAACGCTCGGCACCCGAGGAATAACCCCGAATGGCCTAAGGTTGGAATTTTCGCTCAACGCGGGAAGAACCGTCTTAATCAAATCGGCACGACGATTTGTCGGATTGTAAGAGTTGAAAATGGAAGCCTCTATCTCGAGGGATTAGACGCTGTTGACGGAACACCGGTGCTTGATATCAAGCCTTGGGTTGAAGATTTCGGTCCCCGTGGTGTTGTGTTTCAGCCGACGTGGATCTCCGAACTGATGAAAGGGTACTGGAAGGCTTAGAGCTCAGGCACGCCAGCTTCGAAGTTTACTCTTCTATTTGACGAGAATTAAGTTTCAGATACAATTAGTAGGATGAAAGTAAATCGGACTCAAGCCACGGCCCTCCGGGGGGCCATCGAGCATTGGCATCATCAAGGTCTTTTAGATGAGCACACTGCGACTGTGCTCCGCCAGGACATAGAGGTCACTCCCTTCGACTGGAAGCGGATGTCGAAGTACTCTTTTTGGGTGGCGCTCTTTTGCATCCTCTCTGCTGTGAGCGCGGCGTTGGCGGATCAAGTCCTTGTGGCACTTCTCGCGTCTCTTTTGAATGCACCCTACATCGTTAAATTCATCGGTTGCTCAGTTCTTTCTGGGCTCTTCTATTGGTTCGGCCTCCGTCGGCGAGCTACCCATCCCCATAAGGTTTTCAGTAGCGAAGCGGTTCTCTTCTTGGGAGCAGTCCTCACGGGGTGTGCAATCTATCAGTTGGGTCGAGTCCTCGACGCTGGTCGGGCCCATTTTTCACTCCTCTTCCTCCTCTCCTCTCTGATCTACGGAGTTCTAGGTTTCTCCCTCCGATCAAATCTCATCTGGTTATTCGGATTATTTTCACTCGGGAGTTGGATGGGGACCCAGACGGGGTATGCATCTGGAGGGGGAGCCTATTACCTCGGGATGAATTACCCCCTTCGATTCGTGCTGTTCGGAGGCGTCCTCACGGGCGCCGCTCTTTGGCTTGAGAAAGCAACCCGCTTTAGCTTCTTCTTTCGCTCGACCTTGGCGGTTGGACTCCTGCACTTATTCATCGCTCTTTGGATCATGTCGATTTTCGGAAACTACGGAGACATGAACAGTTGGAGTCAGGTGAAGCAGTTCGAGCTCTTCCACTGGTCTGTGCTGTTCGCACTTGCTTCGATCCTAGCGGTGTTCCATGGGCTTCGGTTTGATAACAGCATGACGAAGAGCTTCGGGATTACTTTCCTCTTCATCAATCTCTACACCCGGTTTTTTGAATACTTTTGGAATGCGACCCACAAGGCGATTGTGTTCGCGCTTCTCGGTGCCAGCTTTTGGTTCCTCGGAACTCGAGCGGAGAAGATTTGGCACATCGGTGAATCGAAGAACGGGCCCTAACGCCCACCTTAAAGGATGACTTCATGCTGAGTGAGATCGAGCATTTCTATGCTGACAACGGATACTGTGGGTTCGGTAACAGCGTGGACGTCAATCGGTTTAGTGAGTACGCCGACTTCGTGATGCAGGGAAAGAACACAGGCACCATCTACGAACTGGGGTCGGGCCTTGGGCTCGCCGCCTACGCCCTGAAGCTCAAAGGCATCGATGTCGTTGCGACGGACATCTTCCCCGGCAATGCTTCCCAGAAATTCGCAGAGCTCAAGGTGGATATCCCCGTGAAGCTCATCAATTTAAATGCCATCGATTGTCCGGATCATTCGGTCGATAATTTTTGCCTCAATCAGGTGATGGAGCACTTGGAGAACCCTGCGAAGGCCATCGGAGAGGTCTACCGAACCCTAAGGCCCGGGGGGCGCTTCATCATCGTCGGGCCTAATCTCATCTCACCGTTCTCGTCTTTAAAGTGTGTCGTCTATGGAATCCTCGGGAAATGGGATACTCCATGGTTCAAACGGACAGATGGGTATCACTATCCCTTTGGGGATACGATTTTTGAATCGGCGATCTTCTTTTTCATCAATTTGCTGCGTTCTGTTCTAAGACTTGTGCTTCCGAGTGCGCGGAAACCAATCTTCCGAAAACCCTGTCTCAAGAAACCAGCGATCAGTGACTCAGATGCTGTGTTCCTCATGAACCCCATCGATGTCCGGCAGATGCTCGTCGACGCTGGGTTCAAGATTGAGAGCTATCAGTCCAAAAGAAAATTCGGAGCATTCGCCGGCAGCACTTGGATCATCGCTTCCAAGTGAGGTGGCACTCATGACCGCAGGACCCACAACCGGGTTATCTCCGAAAGGGCTTGCTCACGTACACGTCGATCCATGTCCGGAAGTGTGTACCTCGCAAGAGTTTCTCCGACGTCGCATCTTGAGAGCTCTTAAGCCTTTTCGTACCTATGGATGCCTCGTCGTGCTCTCTTTCGTCGTTGCCTGCGCATCGAATCGATCGACCTCGCTCTCTTTCCCAAAAGATACTGCGGGGTGCTTCCTCCTCTATAACCTAAAAACGGATTCCTTCGACGCCGAGGTCGGGGAGACCTGTAAGCTCCGGCTTCCCGCGTGCTCAACATTTAAAGTGCCACTCGCTGTAATCGCGTTTGATTCAAAGGTACTTCGGGATGCGAACCAGACCCTCCTCTGGGACGGAAAACCTCGCATGCTTGAGGTGTGGAATCGTGATCAGAATGCTCGGAGCTGGATGCAGCACTCGGTTGTTTGGGTCTCCCAGGCACTAACTCCACAACTGGGTCAGGACCGCATCGAATCCTATCTCAGGTCATTTAAGTACGGTAATGCCAGTCTTTCTTCTGGGCTTCAAGACGCTTGGTTACACCCCCCGAACAACCCAGGCGGAAACCTTGAACTCTCCGCCTATGAACAAGTCGACTTCCTGAAGCGCCTTTGGACCGATCGCCTTTCGGTCTCTGCTGAAGCCATGCGCATGACTCGTGAAATCATGTATGCCGCCACCTCTTCTGGGGGGTGGCAACTGAGTGGTAAGACCGGTTCAAATTTTTACGCGGAGGGGAGGAGTTACCAGCTTGGCTGGTTTGTTGCTCACCTGAAGAGAAAAGGAGAGGAGTACATCGTCGTGGCGAACCTGTCTGACCGGAAAGCGTTTACCGGAGTCGGAGGTTTCGGTGGACCTCGTGCGAAGGAGCTGACGCTCCGGTTTCTCAAGGAGCGAAACCTTTGGTAGCGGGATCGTTATCTGCGGCGGCCCCATCCCTTCGACGGGATAGATCTTGGTCAGATTTCTGATATAGTGTTCACATGACTCTCTCTCCGCAGTTCGTGTTTTTTCCCGGGATGTTTCATCCTTTCATCAGGACTTTTTTAGGTCCCTATTTTCAGCCACAGTTTGAATTCTTAGAGCAGAGGAACGAGAGACCTTATTGCTTGCGGTTTTCGCCAGAAGGAACGCTTGAAGAGAATGCGCTCCACATCCGAAGCGAACTCCAGGGTAGATCCTCGATCGTGGCGTTTTGCCACAGTAAGGGCGGTGTCGACCTTCTCCACGCACTCATCGTTTATCCCGAACTGCGCGCAAAGCTTCGATCGATCATCTTCATCCAGTGCCCGTTCTTCGGAACTCCGCTGGCAGACCTGGCGACGCAGAATCTTCTGTCCTTAAATCTGATGCGGTTCTTCTTCTTCCTCGGTCTCTCCGATGACGTCTCCACGCTCCAGGAACTCCGGCAGGATCATCGCGGAGCTTACATGGATTTCCACAAGACCGAGATCGCCGATCTCGTCCGGACGCTTCCGATGCAGTGTTTCGGGAGTGCGAAGCAGCCTAAGCCGGCACAGTTCGATTCGCTCCTGCGCATTCCCAGAGATCTCATGCTTTTTGGGCTTAAGCTAAGGAACGATGGGATGATACCGCAGAACAGTGCTTTCCTCCCCGGTGCAAAGGCGACACTCTTGGACGATGTCGATCACATCACATCCGTCATCAGACTGACCGCTCCGTCTGCCATCGCGGTGGATCTCTGCCAACGAGCGTTCTCTGAACATCTCAGCCGCTTTAATTCTATCTCTGGACCATCGACCTGACCCAGTTGCGAAGAACTTCCTCGGCGAGCTTTGGGTCTCTGGACAACCGAGGATGAAACTGAAGACCCAGCGATTGGCGGTTTCCGAGCCTGACCGTCATCGCCCCTACGGGTTGATACGAGATCACGGGCGGAAGGCCGACCCAGTCGATGTGATGGGGCTTACCTTCTTCGAGGTCCCAGTGGCCTAGGTTCGTAAACGTTCCGGTTCGCACTTGAATGTAGCGGTTCATCTTGATGAGAAACCTCCAGACGAATGGGCCCGTGTACTTTCCCAGAGACAGTGCGGCCCTTCCGGCATAGGCGTCTCCACGCTGGAGTCGTGTTTTCAACGTTGTCTCCAGGGATTGGAGAGTCGTCTCTCGCCCGAGAACTGCATCAAGAAACCCCGCGTAGTTCCCCTCAGGTTCTTTCTCTTCTCCGGTTCTCAGGTTGACCGGTATGAACCAGTAGCGCTTCGAGCGAGTGACTTTGTGATAGGGATCGAGTGCGCGGTTTAGATGGAATAGATAGAATGCATTCTTCCCAACTCCCGCCGCTTTTGCTCTGCTGGCGACCTCCTCGGTCTCGGCTTCTGAGAGGATGCGATATGCTCGGGCGGAGGGTTTTTCCGGAGTGCTCGGACGCCAGGTGGAGCTTAGGTTCCAGGTCTCAGAGAAAAGGGGCAGCCTCAGAAGGTAGCGCATAAAAGCCAAGAAGATGAACCATCGGGAAGGATCTTTCCGTGTGGGAACTTTCGGAATCAGGAGTGGAAGGTCTGGCCTTTTGCCGAGGAGTTCCAGCATGCTTCCAATGCCATCGAAGTTCCCATGGAAAAACTCATGCTCGGTGGCCTCTCCAGTCTGCGGGATTTCGAAAATCGAAATGTAGGGGTACTCTCCGTCATCTCGGACGGTCTCGAACCAATATTTTATTGCCTGTTGCTCTGTCACGGTCTACTCGAACCCTCAGGTATTATTCACCACATATCTATTCACCTACTTTTATATTTTAATTGAGGAATGATGTTCTTGAAAGATGGCAACAATCGGGGGGCACCGCTCTTTGTGTTTGCTTGGCGCTCGGTGATGAGGGCCAAGTCGCGCAATGCGTTTATCATCGGCACCATTGGGGTGATGGGCGTTTTTTCGATCTTCACCTCGGCGATCTTCGAGGGGAAAAATGCGGGGCTCGCGCGAGCGATCATCAGCACTCACGTCGGTGATTATCAGCTCCTCGCGAAAGGGTTTCACGAAGGAAAGACTCCGCATCAGGTGGAGAGCCTTACCGCCTCCCTCAAGGAAACTCTTCGGAAGTATGATTACTCACCGGAGCTTCTCATCGACACCTCCGTGCTTCATCCGAACGGGGCCACTGGCCTGAAGCTTTTGGGGGTAGATCACGACCTCCATGAGAGAGTGTTTCCACTCAGGATCCGGCCCCTCAAAGACCTCGAGATCGTCATCGGAAAAAGGTTTGCCCAGAAACTTTCGCTGAACGTTGGAGACTCGTTCACGGTCACCTACCAAGATCGGCACCGGGCGATCCTGACCGAGGCATTCGTGGTGAGTGGCATCTTCCACGGCTTCGGGCCCGCGTTTGAGGAAGAGCATGCATTTGTCTCGAAGCGCTTCCTCCAGCGTCTCATGGGGCTTACGGAGAGTGATCCCTTTCACCGCATCATCATACGAACCGACGCCAAGGCCCTTCCTCCCGCCTCCTCGGTAGCGATGGATCACTTGCTCCTCTTCGACTGGCGAGACCTTCATCCAGAACTCTCCGTCCTCATGAGCTTCAACGATGGCCTCATGAACTTTCTCTTGATCTGCATGTTCCTCGTTGCCTTGGTGTCGATCACGACTCCCGTGAACATTCTCTGGGAAGAGCGTGGCCCAGAGCTCAGGACTCTTTTCATCCTCGGAAGCACGCGCTCCGTTCTTCTGAAGATCGGTCTCTTCGAAGCGCTGATCGTGACCTTGTCGTCCCTTTGCTTCACCTTCGTCCTCTTCGTTCCTGTCTACTCCCTGGCCCGATACTATGGCATCGATTTCACCTACCTGGGTGAAGGGAGAATGATCAAGGATGGGATTGAACTCTCACCCATCGTTTACCCCGTTCTCACTTCTCAGCATGTCTTCATCGTTGCGCTCTTTAACATTTCGGTGATCTTCGGTGCGAACTTCTGGTGCCTGCGAAAACGACTAAGGAGTCTCAGTGCAGACAGCTGAGCTCCGCTTCCTCTTGAAGATGGCCGTGAGAAATCTTCTCCGCCGGAAAGGCCGAACCGTGATCCTCGTCACGGGCCTTGCCCTCGCCAACGCTCTCACAATCTGGATCCTTACTTTTCGCCATAATTCTCGGGAAGTCCTCACCGATCGCATTCTGGGTCTGAAGGTGGGCCGGGAGCAGTGGAGCGCACCAGGGTTCTACAACTTCGAAAAGAAGCTCCTGAGCGTGCATCAAACCTTCTCCGTCAGCACCGTGATCCCGAAAGTTCCGGTTGATGTCCCCCACGTTTGGCGGCTCTTGTCGGTGATGCTCCTGGCCAGTGATGAGAATGCGGTACCCGTGACTCTCAATGGCTACGATCTCCAGAGCGAGTTGCGGAACACAGGTCTCGCGACCATTCTCCCCGGTTGGAAATCGATGCCCCCACGGTCCATCGTCCTAGGCAAAAGCATGGCGCTCAAGCTCAATGTAAAAATCGGCAATGAGATCGGAGTGATTGGTCAGGCGGCCGACGGGTCCGTCGCCAATGACTCCTTCACCGTCGCAAAGATCGTAGACCTGGGGGGCGGAGCGTTCGAGGAGACCTTTGCCTTCATCGACCGGAGGGAAATGCAGGAGTTGTTAGTTCTTTCCCAGGACCGTGCCCATGTGCTGGTCAATTTTTCACAGGTCGCGCTTTCGCCGCAGCTCAAGCTACCGGAGGCTCCTTTGGAACGAATCCCCTGGAGTACCTTCCTGCCTGACGTCGCAACGAGCTCCGATTTCATGGATAACTTTTCCCGCTTCTACGCCCTGTTCTTCGCCGTGGTGACTTCGCTTGCAATGGGAAATACCTTGGCACTCTCTTTCCTGGAGCGGCAGAAAGAGTACCGGACCCTTCTGGTGATCGGCGCACCCTACGCGTGGCTGCGGCGATCCATGCGGGTTGAAATCGCTCTCCTCGCACTGGGGTCTCTAGCTCTGGGGAATCTCATCGTTGCCCTTGCCATCGCTCTCTTTAGCACGTACCCCGTCGACCTTGGCCTCTTGACCGGTGGGAAGCCGATGCAAATGGGAGGGGTCATCCTCGACATGTACGTTCATGCCAAGTTTTTAATCTGGCCCTATGTTCTCTGCAACTCCGGTTTCCTCCTCACCATGGCCCTCGCCTCACTCTATCCGACCCGGGCGGTGCTTAAAAAATGCGAGGCCCCATGAAGCGACGCCAGCTCTTTGAGATCCAAGACTTTCCTTGGTGCCCTCAAGTGATCCGAGACGGGGTCACGGAGCTCTTGTATCTGAACTTAAAGCTTCTGCGCATTTACCACCCCATCGTCCCGAAGCTGCGCACCCTGATCGAATCCTCCTCCGGCGACTGGGTCGACCTTTGCGCTGGCTCCGGAGGCGGGAGTCTCTTACTCCTGGATAAAGTCGGAGCGACGGTGAAGTCGTTGACCCTCACCGATCTCTACCCTCCGGCGGCCCCGAAAGGATGGCCTCCGGGAGTCTTCTATTATGACACTCCGGTTGATGCCCGGCGAGTTCCTCCGTCCTTGACCGGAGCTCGGACGCTGTTCACGTCATTTCATCATCTCCCGGACACCGTTGCGTCCGACGTCTTAAAGGATGCGTTTGAAAAAAGATGCCCGATCGGTGTCTTTGAGTTCACCCAAAGATCCCTGATCAACGTGTTGATGGTTTTACCGTCTTTGTTCACGAGCTTCTTCCTGATTCCCTTCATCCGGCCCTTCAATCCCTGGCGGTTGATCCTGACCTACCTCGTTCCTGTGATCCCATTGGTCACGGCCTTCGACATTGTGATGACTTGCTTTAGGACTCGAACACCGAGCGAACTCCGGGACCTCATTCAAAATCTCGAGGCGCCGGACTATACGTGGGAAGTGGGGCAGGTGCGCACGACCTTCGGATTTCAGATCACCTACTTAGTGGGCCAGAAGTCATCGCTTCCGTTCGATCTTGTTGCTCCGGACTAGGTCGTCCTGGAGGAGCCACGCCTGAAGTCTCACGGGAGTTATTCTGCAAAGGACGTGCGCCGTGAACCAGTTCAGCGGCCCGGCCATGACACTTGCCTTGTTCTTTTTCAGGGACCAGAAAGCAATCTCCGCACAGCGCTTCGCGGACATCATCTGCAGCCGCTGAGACCAAGAGTTTTTCTGTCCTGCGGCCTCGAAAAACTCCGTGGCGGTGAAGCCGGGATTGATCACTGAGCAATGAACCCCTGTGCCTCTGAGTTCGTAGTTCAGGGAGGTGGCGAAGTGCCGGTCATAGGCCTTACTCGCTCCGTAGCCCGCGTACAGCGGCGTTGGCAAGTAGGAGGCGATGGAGGCGACGAATTGCACGTACCCGCGGCCCCGGGGGATCATGTCTTGAAGGAAGAGCTTGGTGAGAATCGTCGGTGCCATGACGTTGAGCTCGAGCATCTTCTCAATGGACCCCAGATCAGCTTGGTTGAAGTACTCAAAGACCCCGGCGCCGGCATTGTTAATCAGGTAATCCACGTGAAGGCCCAACCGAGAACATTCGGCGTAGATCTCCTGCGCTGAACTGCGATCCGAAAGGTCTTTGACGATGATGACGCAGTTGATGCCGTGGTCCCGGCTCAACTCCGCTGCGAGCCCCTTTAGCTGTTCTTCTCGCCGGGCGACAAGCACACAGTGGATCCCTGTCTTCGCAAGCACTCGGGCATACTCTTTCCCGATCCCACTCGATGCTCCGGTCACAACTGCCCAGGACTCTCTCATGCGGCCCGCCGTTGAAGCGAAACGGGCACTCCGTTCTTGGGTCTAAGAGTTACGGTCGCGAACTTTTCGACCGGAACCCTGGAGTCTAACGAGAGTTCAAACTTCTGAAGAACCATGATGAGCACCGCCTTGATTTCCATTCGCCCGAGCATTTCTCCGATGCAGGCGCGGGGCCCAAGGCCGAAGGGAAGGAACGAGTTTTTCGGTCTGCGCTTGATCTCTTCAACGGAGAAGCGGCCAGGATCATAGCACTCGGGCCGAGGCCAGATGTCTTCTCGGTGGTGCAAGAAATAGGAACTCACCACGACGATGGTCCCCTTCGAGATCGGGTACCCATCGATGACATCGGCTTCGAGCGTTTCTCGCGACATGATCCAGAGGGGAGGACTCATCCGGAGGCTTTCGTTGATGACCTGATCGAGGTAGGTGAATTGGTCGAGGTCGGCGAGGGCGAGGTCTCTCGTCCCAAGGACTCGTTGAATTTCTTCCAAGATCCGCTCGCACACTTCGGGGTACCTTAAGATATCACTCATGCACCAGGAGAGAGCGTTCGCCGTAGTTTCGTGGCCACCCACCACAAAGTTCATGACCTCGTCTCGGAGGTACCGGTTGGTGATCCCCTGCGGGCCCCCGCCTTTCTCCGCCCGGAGTAACAGAGAGATGAGGTCACTGCGCTCCTCGTCTGGGGAGTTCCGTCGACTCGCGATGATGTCGTCGACGGCGCCGTTCAAGTACTTCACGGCCGCTTTGAAGTTCCGGTTCACTTTCGTGGGGAGGTACTGCTGGAACTTCGAAATCTGGAAGATCTGGTTTTCCATCCCGGCCATGTAGTCGTGGATGGCATGCGAGAGCTTTTCGGAGTCACGTCCGAAGTCAACGTTGAAGAGCGTCTTGACGATGATGGAGAGTGTCAGGTTCATCATCTCTTGGTGAAAGTCGATGTGGCCTTTCGATTCCCATGCCGCCATGGCCTTTCGGGCCCGGACGGTGATGTCTTCGAAGTAAAGGTCCATGTGCTTCACTCTAAAGGCCGGGCCCACGTTGGCGCGGTTCTGTCGCCAGTACTTGTTCTCGGTCACCAAGAGGCCTTGCCCGAATAACGGCTCGAGCTTTTCGTAGGCCTTGCCTTTCACGTAGTTCTCAAAGTTATCCTTCAGGACCCACTGGTGATAGGCCGGATCGTTTAAGACGATGATTCGAAATGGCCAGATGTTGAGTTTGAAGACGTTCCCGTACTTCCGCAGAAGCTCTTCTCCAAAAGCGATGGGGTCTCGCCGGAACTTTCGAGTGTTCCAGAGAATGGATAGGAGCGAAGGGCCGGTGATCTTTTTCATTATTTTAGCTATCGGAACTTATGGGCCAGGGCCTAACTGGTTCGTTCCCCTCAGGATTGTGGATGACCGTATCCACTTAACTGGGGAAAGTTTTTGTCCGCGGAGTGGTGAGTGGGGGGCAAAGAGAGCGCTCGCGGAGAAGCGAGCGCTCTCTTAGTTTTTAACGACGGAAGCTTGGTATCTTCGGAATCTTCGGGATACTAGGAATCCGGAAGGTTCTGCTAAAGGTCTGGACCTGGGGCGCCGAGGTGGTGGCCGGCGTCTGCTGCACAGGTTGCACTACCTGAGTCGGTTGAACCGTCTGTACCGCCTGGAACTGTTGCCCATTTTGATCCATGAATCCTTGCTGGTTTTGGTACCCGGATGCGGCCCGTCCTTTCAGGAGTGCTTCTGTGGTTCCAAGAGCAATGGTCATTCCGGTACAAAGTTCGCCCCACGCAGTGAAGCCCTCGAGGAAGCCCTCGAACGGCTTCGGCGGGTGCGGATGAACCTGGATCAGCCACAGGCGCTCGGCCGCAAAGTTATAGCAGGTTCCCATCTGTGCTCCACCGAGGCGGACGAGAGAGCCATCGAAGCCTTTTTGGTCGAGTTCCTTAGCGATGTCTGTCACCTGAAGGAGACCTCTGTTGGCCATCCCGATGGTATCTTCTTCGATTGTGTTTGAGTTCAGACCCATGTCCATCGACTTCCCCCAACCATGGCGCGAGAGTCGGAAGAACTGCTTCGCTCCGATGGAGTCAGCGGTTCCGTAGGCTCCGGCCATGTAGGCAAGTGTCCGGAGTGGCAGCAGCGCATGATAGAGGCGTGCGTTTTGTGTCCCCCTCTCTTTGATCGGACCTCCGCCCCTGTTCCTCCAGGCGAAGCCTCCGAGCCAGATGGTGAGGAAGCGGATGTCTTCGTCGGAGAGGTTGGAATTCGGGAAGGCTTCTCGAGAACGACCTTTTTGAATGACCGCGTTCCGATCGGCGAGGACCTGTGCTCGACCCTTGCGGTCAATTTCTTGAATCCGCGTCAGGGCCTGGTCATAATCGGCACGGAGGGGGGCCACTAGCTCAGTTGCGACTTGACCCATGTTGCATCTGTTGGCAGCGCTGACGAAGCTCGTGAAGAGCTGGAGCTGTTTTCCAATGTTTTTGACGAGGGTGACACCTCTAACCTTGACGAAAATTTCTCGGAATTGTTCCCGGTCGCGAGCGGTCCACATGGTCTTTGGTAGCGGAAGCTCTTTGAAAGTGACGGCCATGACTTCCATGAGTCCAAGAAGACTTGACTGGGAAGAGAGGTTCACGTACCCGCGCTTCTGTGCCCCGGGGGCATACTGTTCGGAGTTGTACACGTCCCGGCAAGCGATCAAGGAATGCATGAAGGTCTCGTCGATGAGTTTTCGATCGACGTTCCTGCAACCCTGGAAGCGAACCCGAATCAAGCTCAGGTCGAGCTTCTGGAGGTTGTAGCATGCCTCGAGCGGATCTTCCTCAAGCGGCGATAGGTCATCGGTGACACTGGTCAGGATTCTTGCGACGGGACTGAAGAACTGCAGGGTCCCTGAGGGCGTTTTAATCGGAGTTAAGAGGGCCTGGTTCGCTGGGTCTGCGAGAACCCGACTGTCGCCTAGGGCCTTTTGGTTAGTGCTATCGAGCTGCCCTGATCTCGGGACCTGCCACGTAGGAGTGTCGGTGCTCCGTTGCGAAGGGTCGAAGGTCAGAATGGGGGTCGACTGCCCTTGAGCGATGGCAGCGGTGGTTAAACAGAAGAGAACAACAGTTCTTTTGATCTTATTCATGGCCAGCTTCTCCTGGTTTTACAATTCTTGACTGAAACACTGCAACCCTTGGGCCAGCAGCGAGGGGCCCAAACTCCATGGTAGGAAGTATAGGGTGTCAAAAACTTCGACAAGTGCCAGAGTTCCGTTCACTCGCCCAAGGGGGGCATGACTTTTCCGAATCTCCGAATGGTCACGTCGAGGGAGGTCAAAAAAAATCAGAAGAGACTCCCGGTGATGCTATGATCAAGTGATGAAATTCCTGTTCGCATACCTCCTAAGTTTGCTCACCATGGCCGTGCATGCCAAGAGTAACCTTTGCGATGTTCTCCAGCTCCCGAACTGCCACGGAGTCACGAAGCAGTTACGCCGAAATGCTTTCCAGTCAGCCCCGACGAGCTCCACGGCAAGTAACCTCAACCCGGCGAATACGAGTTTCGACAAAGGCTTAGGGGTCGAAGCTTTGGGTCAGGCCAATAACCCCATCCTCTACGGTCTCATTAGTGGCACTGGTAAAATGGGAGGCGCACTCATCTCCGGGTCTCCGGACAATGGCTTCTTCGGTAACCGAGTGCCGGAGTTACCGGAGGAGATCACGAAGCGCACCGAAGAAAAGCATCAGTTTAAGAATCAAAAGCTAACTCTCGCCCTCGCCGGGAAACTCGTTTCCCAAAAAAATCTAGGCTTAGACGCGGGACTCATCCTGAAGCGGCATTCAGAACTTAAAAAAGTCAATTACGGTCTTGGAATTTCTGGCAGGATTTGGCTCCTGCACTTCGGTGCGTCCGCGTACCAGGATGATTTCTTCATCGACTACACTCGGACCATTCGAGACGGAACTGGATCCACCTACGCCCAGCTTTACGAAGAGGACTCGGCTTCAGAGAGATTCGTCGTTACGACCTACACCGTCGGAACTCGATTCAGTAATTTCGCCGTCGATTACGGGTTGATCAAGTCGAAGCTCGACTTTTACGGCACTCCCACGGACATCGCCCTGCTCTCGGCATCGGTCTACTACAAGGATTTGCTCCTCTCATTCGCGAGCCGCAAGGAAACGAGTGCGCAGACCATCTTCGTCGAAGGGGAGCTCGACCGGGCAAAAGAAAAATCGGCAACCTACCTGGGGCTTCAGTACTCTCTCAACCAGCACATGATCATGGGTGCAAACTACAACTACTTTCTTCTCAAGGAGCTTTCTTTAACACTGACGCTCTTCATCTAGCGCAGGATCAAGAAGAGGTTCGATGCCATGAGAATGAAGTAGGTCGTGAACGTTCCGATCATGCCCCCCACTCGGAATCTGAAGTCCTCGTCGAGGCGAGAAATGCCAAAGGCATGAGAGATTCTGCTGAAACTCAGCATGAGTCCGGCCCCATGGAGGACGACGGGATTCGACCCATGGATTTCCGAGATGGCCATGAGGAAAAGGGCAAAGGGCACGTACTCCGAGAAATTAGCGTGGGCCCGGACGGCGCGTTCGAGCGCCGGATCGGTGCTCGAACCGATGGCGACTTTACTCCTCCGGCGTTCTCGTATTGTCCGCACGCTCAGGAATATGAATAGGAAAGCGAGGAAACAAGCGTAGGTCGTCGTTAACTTTAACATCATAGAATCTTAGTCGAGGTCGACTTCTCCCAGTTCGATCACTGTGCCCGTGAAGGGGTCAAGGGCATCAACCCGGTACCGACCGACGGGTGCCTGCGGGAACTTCACTGCGGCGCTTTGTTCCCGTTGAATGTCCATTCTCTCGGTGCTCCCTTTTCCGTCTTTCAGGAGGCGCAGCTGCCACTCGATGGGTTCCTCCATGATTCCACCTCGGTCAAAGGGCATACACCGGATGGTGGCCTTTGTTCCCGACGCAGGAACGGTTAAGGTCATCGCGTCTGTCAGCTTGACCTTACCGTCACTGGCCTCTTCCTTAATCGTGCAAGTGGCGTACAGGTAGCTCAGGTCTGCGGAATTGACCGTCCTGAAATCGATGCTGTACGAACCTTCGGAAAGCGCGCTAGTGAGGGTCGCTCCGGTGTCGATGTCCTTTGAACTTAAAATGACGGAGTTGATTTCAACCGAGACTGGTGTGAGCTTCAACTGCGTACTGAGGGCAGGGCCCGAGTTTGTGACCGTTATCGTCGGCGCGTCTGCCTTCGTGGCCCGGGTCCGCAACCGAAGCTGAAGGGCTTCGATAGAAATCTGTACTCGAACTCCTCGGCCCGTACCTCCGCCCATCGCCAGACCGATCTGATAGAAGCCGGGAGCAGGAGTTGGCACCCACAGGTCACTGGCCAGTCGCTGCTGAACGGTACGGATTCCGTTGGGATCAAACACGGAGAGGAGCACGGCCCTTTCGTCTCCATCCAGGACCTCTGTCCGGACTCGAAACCCGCGGACTCCCGCAGGCACATTCAAAGGAACTCGTAGTCCCTCTTGAGGGCCCGCAGTGAGAACCGTTGAGGGGCGACTCAGGACATTCCTATCATCGACAGCTGTCACTGGAATAATCGCCATGAGGGAGCCATCGATCGAGGAACTGATTCGAACCTCTCCGAATGCTTCAGAACGGTTCCCAAGAAGTCGGTCGACGTCGACGTCGATGAACGCTGTGCTGGCAGAGGCCGACACCCAAAGTTCTCTCGGGCCCGTGAGGCCTTCAGAGTAGCTGAGTCTCACGGGGGTTAGGAGATTGACCTGAGCTGCGGCCGGGGCCAGCGAAGACATCACCGCTGTCAGTGAGACCCGACGGCTCGCAATCCCTACTGACTCTGAGCGCCGCAAGAAAACTCCTCGAAGTGCCACGCCGTCGATCTGGTCCCGATCGATGGCCACCCGGACGTCCATGGGCCGTTTTCCGGTAATCAGCTCTCGGTACGTTGCGAGGGCCACCTCAACTTGCGGAAGACCAAAGCCTTGGAAGATGAATGCTTCGTTTTTTAACTGTTTACCCGAGAGCCGAAGAGCGTGCACCACGGTCGCGGCATCCACCCGAAGGCCAAGTTGCTTTATCCCAGAAATGAGAACGGCCGCAGCGCCGGCTAGAGCAGGAGCTGCCGAGCTCGTACCATTAAAACCTCTGTGTCCTGAGTCGGGCGAAGAGTTTGTCAGGCTCGAGAGAGGGGAGATCACTGTGGGTCCGATGCCGAGCCCTGGCCCCCTGCTCGAGTAGTAAACGACTCGACCTTCGTCCGGGATTCCCGTCACTCCATGGACCCGTTCGTCGAGCTCTTTTGAGATAAACGCTCCGGCGACAAGGACAGAGTTCGGATAGATCCCACGGCGGTTTAGGGAGCCAAGCCCCGGGCCATTGTTACCGGCCGAAAAGCTCACTACGATGTTGTACTTTCTGACGAGATCATCCAACGCCTTTGCCATGAAGGCCTGAGACCGAGCGGAGCTGAAGAAAAGGGAGTAGCTGATGTTGGCCACTTCGGCGCCGTTTTTTCCTGCCCAGTCTAGGGCAAGGAGGAAAGTTCCTAGAGTGAACTCCCGTTCGGAGGCCTCTGCGGTCTGCTCCGAGAGGTCGTAATCAACGATCTTCGCGCCTGGGGCGACGCCGTCAAAGCCTGGAAGATCACCGATGCGGTACCCCGCCAGCACGGAGGCCACGCCCTCGCCATGGGAGTCGGTTCCTCGCTCGGGTTGAAAGACTTGGATTTTTTTCGCGGCCCTGTCGATCTCGAACATTAACACGAACCGGGCGTCTCGAAGCTCAACGTAACCACCGGTTTGCGCAAAACTTCCCGCACATTCGCGGTCTCCGTAGTGACCGTCTTTATTGACGTCGACGCACGCCGTGCTTAGGCCCTGGTCGACGCGAATTTTCCAAGCCTCGGAAGTCCCGTCGGCGTTGAGGTCAAGTTTTTCAAAGCTTGGCCGTGACTCATCGACGGTGGCCTCGAAGCCATCCGCAATTTGGACGAGCTCGAAGGTCGTGAAGGTCGACTGGGAAGTCTTCTTTAAAAACTTCCGCTCGCCGGTGGATGTTAGGCGGAATCCGTGCTGGTGCGGAGAGATGCCGTCGTCGATGACCGCAACGGTGACGTTTCTACCGTCTGCTTCAGGATAGCGTTTCCAAAAATCCAAAAGGCCGAAGTCTTTTTTCGCCAGGTAGAGACCCCCGGTCTCTGGGGTAAAGCTCCCCGGTCTCTCGACTCCCACTGGCTCGTCCTCGATGAAAGCGAAGCCCGTTCCGGTTAGAAACTCAAGGCGCTCAATGCTCTCAGCTAAGCCTTTCACAACGAGAATCTGATCACCATGGATCTCCAGACCGAGCGCCCGAGCATGTTGTCGTACTGACGGCGCATTCTCCACTCCGGTCAGAACAACCTGGGTGTTTCCAGTTTTGTTCAACTGGATTCGTCGGGTGGACTTCGACTGCTCCCCGCAGCCTGTGAGGGAGAAGAGGAGAAGAAGGACTGGGGTAAGGTGTTTCATTCGTCTACCATCTTGGGATGAGTTGGCGTTCAGGTTACGTAAAGTAGACGAGCAGGGGAGGGTGGGCAAGTGAGAATTATCGAGGTGATGAAAAATACAAAGTTGCCCCACCTGCGGTGAAGCAGGCGGGGCACAAGTAAGTTATTGTAACGATTGACTTCTGTCGGCTGCTTTCGGTTTTTTCTGTTTCGCCGCTGGGCCCAGGATTGAGATGAAATCCAAGACCTCATGGCAGATGACCTCCGAGTGAGTCCAGGTGATTCCGTGGGAGCCGCCCGGGATGACGAGCTCTCGGGCCTTGAGAAGCTGCGCCAGAAGCTTACCGGTCACATCGTAGGGGAGTATTTGATCTGTGTCCCCTTGGATCACCAGGGACGGGACATTGATTTTTCCGAGCTCCGAGCGAAAGTCCGTGCTCCATGTGTCGATGCATTTCAACAGTGCAACCGGAGAGGCAGCGATGGCAATCGAGAAGTCGGCCTTGAGTTTTTCTGGGCTCAGAGGTTTACCAAGAAAGTGCTCGGTGTTGTAAAAGTGCCGCAAAAAATCCGTCACGAAAGCGTATCGGTCATCGATGATGGCATGCTTGAGGTGATCAAAAACTTCCGAAGAGACTCCTTCGGGATGAGTTTCTGTTTGAAGGAGGAACGGTGGGATCGGTGCGATGAACACAGCGCCCCGGACTTTTTCGGCCCCGTAGGTAGAAAGGTAGCGCACAATCTCGCCGGTGCCCATCGAGTGGCCGATCAGAACGACATCCGAGAGGTCCAGCTCGTCCACCAGAGCACTCAGGTCGGCGGCGAAGGTGTCGTACTCGTAGCCCACTGCGGGCCTATCAGACTGGCCAAAGCCTCGGCGATCGTAGGTGATGACTCGATGGCCATCCTCTATGAATTTTGTGACGACACGTTCCCACGCCCTCCCTGAAAATGGGTACCCATGGATCAAAAGTAGTGGGGGCCCCTCACCGTGGTCCTCGAAGTAGATCCGGATCTCCTGTCTGTTCTCCTGCCCGACCGTTAAGAAACTCATAATCCTCTCCTCAGTTGGTGATCATCTCTTTTATGGTCGTTGCAAACTTAGAACCACGGCTTCGGCGCAGGGGCATTTAAGTAAGGTTGAGTAGAAGACCTTTTTACTAATAATTACCGTTATGAATGTTCCTGAAGTTCCCCACCGAACTTTCAGTACCCTCGGTCGTGATCCCGTTCCTCTGGGCATTGTGAAACGAGTCGTTCATTTTTGGCAGGTTAAAAAACCCGCCTGGATCGGACACGCTTTGTGCACCGGACTGCTCTGCCTGTTGTTACACGCAAGTGAGCTCCGCTGACGATGGGACCCTTCCTGTCAAGCTTTCGAAGGCCCTGGCAGGATTCCAAAAAATTGGCTGAGCTTACTTTTTGTTCAACGTCATTTTGACATTTCTTGCGAGACTCTCAAAGTTCACAGGCTTGTCAAAAAAGAGTGTGTTCTCGATGGACTTCACGGAGTCTTCAATGTCCGGGATGAAGGCGGAGATCATGAACACGGGAGACTTCTGGTTCACGCCCTTCTTCGAGCGAAGTGCCGTGAGAAAAGAGGCACCAGTTAGGAACGGCATTTGGTGATCGAGAGTGATGAGGTCAAACTTCTGCTGAGAACACAGGGCGAACGCCTCGAGGCCGTCGCGAGCAAATGAGAGATCGGTCATCTCGAGGGATGCGAAAAAAGTCTTTAAGATATCTTGGATTTCTGGTTCGTCGTCGACGATTAAAATTTTCTTAGTCATTCGATTTCTCCTACCTCTATAAGGATATCCCATGCCCATGAAATGGGAAGTAATTGTTTCGGGATCACGGATAAAGCTTTGGAATTAGTGGATCTTAACTCAACAACTCGAGGGACCTTTATTTTTCCCTAGAACGAGTCGATAGAACGTCCAGCCATCCATGATTCCACAGGAAGTGTTTATGGATACGATCGATCTAAGGCCCGTGAGCTCTCAAACCATCCTGGTTTCTCTTATCGAGCGGGGCTCGTTGTTCGGGGGCTGCCTCTGGCAAACTCCCGACACGGCATCTTTGACTCGAAACCTTTCTCCCATTTGTGAGGTCATCCTTGACGACGGATCTGGTCGTCTGTTGTTACGCCTTCCCCAAGGGGCGATGATCGATCCCGCGTCTTGCCTTTATGTGAAGCTCAACTACCGAAGCCTTATTTTCCGTCTCCCCCCGGCCGACTACGTTGTCCTCGGAGATCACATTTGCTGCCAGTATCCAGGGGATGCCCGGGCCCTCGACGAGCGCCCGGGGGGAGATCGGTATCTTCTGCCCCAGAGCGCTGACGTTTCACTTTCGTTGAAGCGCCTCGAGCGCAACCTCCGTGAGCTGACTCACGAGATCGAACTTCGGGTTGTGGATGTCTCCGAGTGCGGCTTTGGTATCATCATTTCGGCCCAGAATAAGTGCTATTTTCGTGTTCAGGATCACTTTTGGCTCCGCGCCGTTGATCACCGAGAACTTCGGGCACCGATCCTAGGTAAGGTTTGCTATGTCTCCCAGAGAGGCAGCAGTCTCCGACGGGGGGATGTTCGGGTCGGTCTTTCGCTTTCCTCTCCTCTTCAAAAAGAGCTCCTGGAAAACCTCAAACGCCGATGCCTCTTGGTCCTGTCAGCTTGAACAGGTCATAGTCACGGCACCGCATCAGGTAGATCGAGGTGGATTACTTTGTCAGTGTAGGGTAAATTGGGTGATATAAATCATGGACTTTATTCTACCAGGAGTTGTTATGGACATTGCGCTGTTTACCCAAGAGGGTCTTGTCATGGTCCTTCGCTGGATTCACTTCTTCGCAGGGGTCGCTTGGATCGGTCACCTCTACTACTTCAACTTCGTTCAGGGCGCTTTCATGCCGGAAGTTGATGCCACTGTAAAAAACAATGTGTTTGCCAAGCTCGTTCCCCGCGCCATGTGGTGGTTTCGTTTCGGCGCACTCTTCACCTTCATCTCGGGCGCACTCATGCTGGCACTCGCAGGCCACGAACTCCGGGCCGACTTCTTCCAGACACCGTATGGGATCTACATCTACACCGGTGCTCTCCTCGGGACTCTCATGTTCTTGAACGTGTGGCTCATCATCTGGCCAATCCAGAGTAAACTGATCGCCAATGGCGTCGCCGCTCTTGCCGGTGGCACGGTTGACGCCGAGGCTGCGAAGCGCGCACCGAATGCACTCCTCGCGAGCCGAACCAATGTCCTTTTTTCTATCCCGATGCTCTTTTTCATGGGGGCCTCAAGGCACCTCGGTCTCTCGATCCCAGAGGGCTTTAGCCCGGCCCTGGTCCTTGGCGTCGTCACCCTCCTTATCCTGGCTCTTGAGTTCAACGCGATTAAAGGGAAGCTCGGACCTCTGACCACCGTGAAGGGTGTGATCCACTGTGGCGTTGGCCTCCTCGTTGTCCTCTACGCACTCATCGAGGTCATTGTCTAATGAACGTTTTTTTTGCGGGGGCCGTCTTCGGCTCCCTCTTTTTCTCGGCCGGTCTGCTATCACAAACCAAACCTTCGCTCCCCGTGAAGGTTGAACCCATGAGCGCGACCCCAGCGATGATTGAGAGAGGAAGAGTCCTCTACGTTGCCAACTGCATCCGCTGTCACAACAAAGACCCGAACGTGAAGGGCTCCATTGGCCCTGAGGTCGTCGATGCGCCCATGGCCGTTATGTACTCAAAAGTCATGACCGGCAAGTACCCAGATCCGCTTCCAGCAGGGTTCGTACCCAAGCGCAAGAGCCGGGCGATGCAGGCGATCCCGAAGCTTAAGGCCGACATTCCGGTGATCTGGGCCTACGTTCAATCAGTGAAAAAGAAAAAATAAATCTGTAACCTCGGGCCAGGACTTACATGAGCCAGTTCATCGATATCATGCTCCATTTGGACCAGCATCTTGTGACTTGGATTTCTGTTTTTGGACCCTGGATCTACGTGCTGATGTTCCTGGTTATTTTTTGTGAAACTGGTCTCGTGGTCACTCCTTTTCTGCCCGGGGACTCTCTCCTCTTCGCACTCGGCGCACTCAGTGCTCTGCCGGACGGCCTGGATGTTTGGCTCCTCTTAGGAAGTTTGACTGTCGCTGGTATCCTGGGTGATACCGTGAACTACCACATCGGCCGCTACCTCGGGCCCAAAGTCTTTCGGCAAGACAGCCGATTCTTCAACCCCACCTACCTCACTCAGACCCAGTCATTCTATGACCGGTGGGGCTCGTTCACGATCGTCGCTGCGCGCTTCGCGCCGATCGTAAGGACCTTTGCTCCCTTCGTCGCTGGCATCGGATCCATGAACTACAAGAAGTTTCTAGCCTACAATGTTTTTGGTGCCATCGCTTGGGTCTTCACCTTCATCTTGGCCGGTCACTTCTTCGGCAACATTCCGGTCATCAAGCGCAACTTCACCATCGTGATTTTTGCCGTCATCTTCGTCTCTCTTCTCCCGATGCTGATCCCTTGGCTCAAGCATCGATTTAAAAAATCTTAGACACTCCTCTGAGGAAGAACCAAACCTTCATCAATAAGTTTAGAATCCCCACATGACAAAGGCCCTCGTCGTCCTCGGCGACCAACTCTTCCCCCAAAGTGTTTACAAATCCTACATCGGGGCACCCGTGTTCATGGCCGAAGACGTTGGCCTCTGTACACACTTCAAGTACCACAAGCATAAGCTCATCTTTTTCCTTGCGGCCATGCGCACCTACGCTGACGAACTCCGGGCGGCCGGGCACACGGTCCACTATGAGGAGCTCTCCGAGCTCTCCTACCTGGATCGGCTGCGGGCCTTCCTCTTAAAGAAGAAGATCAAGCACGTCACCATCGGGGAGATCCAGGACAAGTTTTTTGAAGCGTCACTCCTCCAGGCCTTGAAAGACTGGGGCGTGGACTACGAGGTGTTCGAAACGCCCATGTTCCTCTGCCCACGGCAAGACTTCAAGGCGTACCTCCTTCGTCACCCGAAACCCTTCATGAAGACCTTCTACGAGGGTGAGCGCAAGCGCCTCAAGATCCTCCTTGCCGAAAAGGGGAAGCCGGAGGGAGGGCAGTGGAGCTTCGACGCTGAGAACCGGAAGAAAGCACCCAAGACTCTGACCAACAAACCGCCGGTGCGGACTGCACCGAATGATCACGTCGATGAGGTTTCCCTCCTGGTCGAGACACGGTTCCCAGACCATCCTGGCGAGTCTCGGAACTTCTGGCTGCCGGTTGATCGCAAGGGGGCGCTGCGCTCCCTCCGTCACTTCGTCGATCACCATATCCGGGATTTTGGTTCCTATCAGGACTCCATTACGCCGCGGGCGCCGTTCCTCTACCATTCGATCATTTCTCCCGCTGTGAACGCGGGACTTCTGACTCCCGCCGAAGTCATCGCGGCCGTCGTCTCAGCGCGAGAGAAGGACCCCACGATCCCACTCCATTCGGTCGAGGGCTTCGTCCGGCAAGTCATGGGCTGGAGAGAATTCGTCCGTGGGATTTATCAGAATTTCTCGGAGGAAGAAGATCGCCGCAACTTCTGGGGGCATGAGCGCAAACTCACTGACCACTGGTACAACGGCACTACGGGTCTCCCCCCCGTGGACGACGCCATCCGGAAGGCCAATGAGTACGGCTACTGCCATCACATCGAGAGACTCATGATCCTCTCGAACGTCATGCTTCTTTCCGAGTTAAATCCGCGGGAGGTCCACCGCTGGTTTATGGAATTCTTCGTGGATAGCGCGGACTGGGTGATGGGCCCGAATGTCTATGGGATGGGGCAGTTCTCGGACGGTGGGATCTTCGCCACGAAGCCCTACATCTCCGGGAGCAATTACATCCTGAAAATGTCCGATTACAAAAAAGGGGACTGGTGCGATGTCTGGGACGGTCTGTTCTGGCGCTTCATCAGTAACCACAGCGACTTCTTCGGTAAAAATCCTCGGCTGAACATGATGGTCCGGACTCTCGAGAAAATGGACCCTGTCCGGAAGAAGCGCCTGCTGTCCCTCGGCTCAGATTTTATTTCGACCGTCACAAGATGAGATCCGAAGTTTCTGTCGTCTGGTTCAAGCGTGACCTCCGGTGGCGTGACCATGCCCCTCTCGTCGCTGCGGCTCGGTCAAAGCTCCCGGTGATCCCACTCTTTTGTTTCGAACCCGATCTCCGGACCTCGTATGACTGGGATCCCCGGCACTGGCGCTTTGCCTACCAGTCACTCCAAGACCTAGGCCAATTCGTGCCGGTTGTTTGGGGTCACCTCGATGTCCTTGCGGCCTTCGACGAGATCTCTCGATCCTTTACCATCAAGCATCTTTTCTCCCATCAAGAGACAGGAACGAAAGTCACCTACGATCGAGACAAGGCGGTTCGGCGCTGGTGCCGGCGGGAGGGCGTCTCCTGGAAAGAGTATCAATCCAACGGAGTCGTTCGGGCCCTCCGAGACCGCCGAGAGTGGGAGCGGCTATGGGCACAGACCATGCGCTATCCGGTCGCGGCGAGTGATCCTACGAAGATTCACTTCGCCGACGTCACTGGCCTTCGGCTTCCCCAGGATCTCCCGGACGAGGTGACCTCCGGAGCTGGGGATTTCCAGGCCGGTGGAGAAACTCTGGCCCATCAAGTCTTAGGAGATTTCCTTGACCACCGGCACTTCGATTATTTAAAGAACATTTCTGTCCCGGCCCAGGGACGCTACAGCTGCTCGCGCCTCTCGGCCCATCTCGCCTGGGGAAATCTTTCTGTGCGGCAGGTTTACCAGATGGCACTTCCTCTTTTGAAAGACGCCCCTGAGAAGAAGAACATTCTCCAGTTCATCGCCCGACTCCAGTGGCGCTGCCATTTCATTCAGAAGTTCGAAACCGAGGAGGAGCTGGAGTTCAGGAACATGAACCGAGGCTTCGATCACCTTCGGACGGACCTTGACCGTGACCTGTACCGCGCCTGGAAAGAGGGGAGGACCGGGTACCCCCTCGTGGACGCTTGCATGCGCTGTGTGCGCCAGACGGGCTACCTCAATTTCCGGATGCGAGCGATGGTCGTCTCCTTTCTGACCCATCATCTCTGGCAGCCATGGCAGGCCGGAGCTCGGCATCTCGCGCGGATGTTCCTTGACTATGACCCAGGGATCCACTTCCCACAGTTCCAGATGCAGGCGGGAGTAACGGGGGTGAATACCATCCGGATCTACAACCCCGTGAAGCAATCCCTCGAAAAGGATCAGGACGCGAGCTTCATCCGTGAGTGGGTCCCCGAGCTGGCCGTTCTGCCTCCGAATCATATCCACGAACCCTGGAAGCTCACCCCCCTCGAAGCGACCCTTTACGGTTACGTTCCCGGGGTTACCTATCCCGAAAGGATTGTGAATCTGGAGGACTCTCAACGCCGGGCCCGGGACCTCCTCTACGGCGCTCGAGGATCGGACATCTCGGTCCGAGAGAGTGGAAAAATTCTCCGCAAACACACTAACCGGAGCTAGGCCCTTTCGGAGGAGTCTTCTTCTTCGAACCGCGGCATCGGTCACTGCAGTAGCGAACTTCTTCCCAGACCTTCTCCCATTTCTTGCGCCAGGTGAAAGGCCTTCCGCAGGCCAGACAGTCTTTCACGGGCAGGAAAAGTTTTTTATGCGCCAAGCTTATTCTCCCCGGAGCTGAGCTTCGGTGATGTTCATGAGGGTAAATTCGTTAGACATGATCTTCGTTGATCCCACGGTGATCGAGCCGCGGAAACGGAATGAGGTCTCGACAGTGAGGATGAGCTCGGCCCTGATCTCGAGCACATCCCCAGGTCTGGCAAACTTTCGGTACTTAGCATGATGGATCGCACGCAGTACCCCAAGCGCGTGACCGGGGGTTGTCTCCGAATCGTAATCCGGTACGGGGGAGTGAAACTCACTGATCAAAAGTCCCGCCGCTTGGGTCGTCATTTCTTGCATCAGAGCGCCGGGCACTACGGGGCTACCGGGAAAGTGGCCCTGGAGATAAAACTCTTCCAGGCGAGGCACCTTACGAACATGGATCGCAAGCGCTGAAGCCTCGATCACTTCATCGAGGAGAAGATACGGGGGGCGATGGTGGAGGCGCTTTTTGATGTCAATTTTCATTTCTTCACTGGACCACGACAAGCCTCGTAAGTACAAGATTTTCCTAGGGGCTGTCGAGGTTTAGTTGAAGTATTCACCTGTCGAATTTTTTAACACCGGCGTAAACCTTTACCGAGCAACTGGCACTTTTTTAGGGTTTCTCTAGAATCACCTCAACGCATGAACACTGAGAAGGTTATCGCCATGAGACTGTTATTCTTTTTTGTCCTCCTATGCTCTTTTAATGAATCGCTCTACGCCGAGAGTCCCTGCGATATCCGGCCAGGGACGACGATGGGAATTCGAGTCATGGAATTCGCGTCGGGGAACGTGATCCATTCGAAGATCCCTCTGCGAGAGAGTTCTCCCGAGGCCCTCTACGAAGAGATGATCAGCCTCCAAGACATGGGAATCTGCGAGGAGCAGATCAGCCGTCGGAAATGCGTCCTTCGGTTTGAGAAACTCCGGCAAACGAACTACGTCATCCTGCTTCGAGGAAAGGATAAGCTGAATGCCTGGGGCCTCAAGTCAAAAGAGGAGGCACAGAAG
Source organism: Pseudomonadota bacterium (assembly GCA_027487515.1). GTDB lineage: Bacteria > Bdellovibrionota > Bacteriovoracia > Bacteriovoracales > Bacteriovoracaceae > Peredibacter. Next base: position 245,487 of record JAIYDL010000007.1, on the reverse strand, counting down.
TACGTTAAGGGCCTTAAGCGCTACGGATTCTGCACATGAAGAAGCTGCTCCTTGGGACCTTGGTTTTAGTCGCCACGCAAGCCTTTGCTGCCTATGACTGTCAACTCGGACTGGCCAAAGCTCCGGACTACGACCGGTTGATCGCCGCCGTAGGTCTCGGCACCCCCGAGACTGAACAAACGACCCATTACCTTAAGCAATTTCACGCCGAAGAGACTCGGGGTGAACGAACCACTTCTCTCGCCCTCTCGGTTCACATCGACGGTTGGCGTGGTGCTGAAGAAATTAGCATCGAAGCCTTCCGCCGGCGGGAGGCCAGAACCGGAATTGAAACGCGAGCGATCGGGGAAAAAATCACCCTCCGCGGGGAGGGTGAAGAGACATTTTTTTTAGAAGCGTATCGGCTCACCGTGAGCTGCCGCCTTACTTGAACCCGAGGATATCCACGTAGGTTGAACCCTTGGCCAGGCTCGAATTTGACTTCGCTCTCTGGCCCTTGATCATCACCCGTTTATTCGTGAAAAGGTCCTTGAGTGCCGACCGAGAAATAGACTTAAGCTCGAGGTTCTCGTTCTGCTCTCTGAGCGCGGCCAAGAGAACGTTATCCATGCGTGACTCTGGGTGCTCAAGGTTCAAGATGACCCGGAACGCATTCTCAAGTTTATCCGGAATGTTGTTCATGCTCGTTCCCTCTAGTCGTTGAGGAGTGCTGGGAGTGCGCTGAACATGCCGGTGAATTCCTGGGGCAGAGCTGCAGGCTTGTTCCAGAGAAAGTCAGGCCGTTCCCGGGATTCCCATTCTCCGCCAATGATTCTTCCGGCTGCGTCGAGCTCGAGCCGGTACTGGAGGTCTCGCTTACTAACGATTTGATCTTTAGTCCCGTACACTGGCCCCCAGGTCGGATCCGACTCGTTGACGAAGAAGAGCTCGGTGGCAATTCTCACTTCGCGGACAGTGTTCGTGGCGGCCCCACTCTGTGGCCTTAGATCATAGGCAACGACCTTGGACTTAAACCCAACAACAGGCTGGTTCCAGACCTCTTTGAACCGATCAACGTCCATCAGGAAACCTTGTTTCTCAAGGCCAAGTTTGTTGCTGATGACGATGTGGAAAGCACCCGCATTGAGATCGTCTGCGCATCCTTTAGCACCGCCCATCCACGATCCGAAGTAGCAGCGAAGACCCATTTGGTCGGTATCTGTTTCGTGGTAGAAGGCATAGAAGAAGCTCAGGAGGGCCTTGATGTCTCCAGATCCGAAAGGAATCGAGATGCCATCGGGGTTAGTCATCGTCTTCGGAGTCGGCTCGTTATGGAACAGGGAGGCCGGTGCCCAGCCATGACAAATTCCTGCCCAGTCTGGGGCCGTCCGTGAGGCCGATCCGTCGACGATCCGCTTGAGGGGGTAATCGTAGTTGCCGAGATAGAGGTCGTATTTTTCTGAAGGCGATAGCATGGCCACTTGCTCTGGCGTCATCGCCAGGAGTTCTGTCTTCGATGGTGATCGGTAATTGAAGCCTTCTTTGCGAGGCGAGTTCCAACGGATGTTGATGCTTCCTTTTTTAGAGGCCCAGTAGTCACCAGACCAAGCCTTGGTTGACCCCTCCTCTAATGAACCTTCAAGGGGGAGAGCAGAGAGCTCATGGGTAAAACCCGAATTAAAGATGTCAGGACTTGAGAAGCCTTTCCAAGCGCCGAGGACACTGAGTTGTGCCTGGGCAAAAACGGATTGAGTACACAACACTGCTGTGAGCAAGAGAACTTGTTTCATTTAACCCCCAAAGATGAGGGTGCCTTATATGCCTGACTCGTGGCGTTTTAAAAGCTTTTTCTGACAAGGATGCTCAATTGTTAGCCATATTGGCTTAGTGTGTCATGTTTTATGGTCACTTGAAAAGAGGGTCAAGACGGGCCCTGGCGGCAATAAAGTTCTAGGCTACCGAGAGGAGGTGGAAAAATTGGCTTCCTTCCGCGCATTGTGCTGAGAGGTATAATTGATTGGACGGTACTCTATTTCCTCCTCTTAGGAAGACTATGACCCACATCCTCTGCTTACTATTTTTGGTCCTCACCTCGACTGCTTTCGCTCAAACGAAGGTGGCCATGGTTAAGCTCATGCGGGGAGAGGTCGACGTCTTGAGTTCTGGCAAAACCTCCAGGCTCAAGGTCGATGACTGGGTCGCGAGCGGATCCGTCGTCAAAACGGCGGAGAAAAGTTTTGTGAAACTCATCTTCATCGACAAGTCGCAGATGAACATCGGGCCTTCGTCGGAAATGAAGATCGAGTCCTTCAGTGGCAAGGACTCTGGCGTGATCGACCTCGTGAAAGGGAAGATCCGCTCGCAGGTAACGAAAGACTACCTCCAGATCAAAGAGAAGGATAAGTCGAAGCTCTTCATCAAGACCCAGAACGCCGTCATGGGTATCCGAGGCACGGACTTCATGATTTCGACCAATGGAACGAACACCGCGACCGTCCTCTTCGAAGGCGAGGTGGTGTTCAATAAGCTCACCGATCGCGGTGAACTTTCCCCGAAGCGGCTCGAAGCGATCGTCGATAGCGGGGTACGAATTTTCCCAGGTGAATTTTCCGTGATGGAGGCGAATAAGCCGATGCCAACGGTTCCATCGCTGTTGAACGTTCAGCAGCGTGAGCAGCTAGAAAAGAACAAAGACATGGAATCTGATCGAGCACCGAGCAATGCTGCATCGGAGCCGGGGAAGTCGGTTGTTCCCGAGGGCCTTAGCGGACAAGCGGTGAGCAATTCGAGCGACTCTCTAAAAAGTGAGCTCGCCGAGACTGCGAAAACTGCTCCTGCTGAACCCAGCGCTTCCGGGAGCTCGGCCGGGGACCCCGAGGGCTACGTCAAAGGAAATCTGGTGAAACCCGCCAACGGGTCCTTCGTTCACATTGATTCCGGTGTTGTCATCCCGCCGGGAGCAGGTGCGGTTCTCGATCCCAACACGAATACCTTTCTTCCCGCGCCGGACGCGGGCCGGGTGAGTGCCGACGGGTCCTACGTGCCGCCGAAGAACGTGGAGATCACGAACGAAGGAAAAATCCTCGTGTCGGTCACAGACACGGCGACAGGAGCGGTTGTGGTGAAACAGGTGCCACCTCCGCCACCGATTGTTTCAGCGACAGCCGTGGTGATCGGCTCAAACGCTGGGAACTTAGGCAGTCCGGCAGCTGCCCCGGGTCAGTCCGCGGCGGCCTTTGGCCCCAAGCCACTTCGAGACGTGACACTCCCCGGGGCAGGAACCGTGGATAACCGGTTTGTCCCTACCGGCGGGATCCTCAACGTGAACGATCCCGCACGCGCGTCGGGGGTGACGGATACGACAATTATTTTAACTCCAAAGTAGTTCGATATAGGTTTTGTCTCAAGGAAAGTGATGAAAACGATAGCATGGATGCTATGCCTCTTCTTTTGCTCTCTTGCTACCGCGCAGGAGACGGCAGACATCTCTGCGGCACAGAATAACACGGTCTTCGCTTCAGCGGTGGAGCTCTTCGCCCAGGGTAAGTACCAGACCGTCATCGACGAGCTGAAGGAGATTGAGCAGAAGTTTTCCCAGAGCAAAGGAGTCTCGCGTCAGCTCTTGGGGTTCGTCGCCTACTGGAAAGGGATCTGCTACAACCGGTCCCAGGATTATCCAGGGGCCATCGAGAGTTTCGACCGGGCCTTGAGTCACGACTATTCTCCGCTGGATCTCAACTACGAGTATGGCCAGGCCCTCTTCGCGTCCGAGAAGCTGGCCGAAGCACGCATCCAGTTTCGCGAGTCTCTCAAGAAGAAGTTCAAGCGCGGGGTCTCGCTGTACTACATTGCTTTCATTTCCAAAGAGCTCGGCCAAAACAATAAGGCCTTCACGTTCTTTCGGGCGATCGAGAAACTGGAGGAAGGCGAGGCATTCGAAGTCCGGCAAGCTGCGGAGATGCAGATCGGTGACATTTACCTAGAGCAGGTCGAGAAGCGCATCGACGCATTCCGCACCGTGGAAACCTATGTCATCCCACAGTACGAGCGGGCCCTGGCGCTGAACCCGGACTCTCCCCTCGGGCCGGTGATCCGGGAGAAGATCGTAAAGCTTCAGCGCAAGTACGACCTCGTGCTCTTCCAGCTCCGAAACGGACGGCCCGCGCTCATCCCTCCGTACTTCCTTCGCATCGCACAGGAGTTTGGCCAGGACACGAACGTCACCTTCTCTCCCGCAGAAACGACCATTTCCAAGTCGAAGCAAGCGTCAGCGTACTCGCGGACCGACGTCGTCGGTCGCTACACATTTTACGTGGACAACTACTTCAGCATCGCCCCCGAATTTCGGGCGAACCTCACGCACTACTTCAACCGGGTACCGGAGATCTACCGGAACGATAACTACCTCCTGGCACCGGCGATTCGAACTGCGTACGAGCACACATTCCGGAAAAAACCCGCCTCCTTCCTGGTCGACTACGACTTCAGTGAGGCGCGGCGGGACGTCAACGCCCGGGAAGAGTTCGACTTCAACTCCCGCACCCACGCTTTCATGGTGGGGGAGCGGTTCAATTTCTTCTCCTCCGGAGAGTCCGTCGCTCGGCTGCGGTACCGAATCCTCGATAGTTTCTTGAGCGACTCCGATTCAACGTCCACAAGCTTCGTCTTCGAGCAGGTGATGTCCCTCGGGTCGACCACGCTCCTTTTCTACGGGAGCTATGACATGATGCGGGTGAAGAATGAAGCTTTCGACACGAACGCCCTGACCTTCAGAACGGACCTGATTCTCCCCCGCTTCGAGGATTGGTTCACTCCGAGTTTGGCCCTCTCGCTGACCTCCACAGACCCCATCAATAACCGCAGCGCCCGGGGAAGAGAGCTCCTGTTGAACCCGAGCGTTCGGCTTTCGAGGACCTTCGCGCAGCGCTGGAGAAGCAATCTCAAGTACGAGTATCAGCGGAACAAATCCGATGATAAGAGTAACTTTGATTTTACGAAATCGATCTACGCCGTAGAATTCGAGTACCTATTCTAGCGGAAGCTCGATGATGAACTTGGTCCCTTTGCCTAAGCCCTCACTCTCGGCCCAGATCTTCCCGCGGTGCTTGGACACGATCTGTTTGACGATGGACAGCCCAAGGCCAGTGCCACGCAGGCTCTCTCTTGATGCGTCCACCCGGTAGAAGCGCTCGAAGATTCTCGGCAAGTGCTCGCGAGGAATCCCGGGCCCGTCATCGCAGATCATGAGGTACGCTTTCTTGTCTTCCTCGTGGCTGGTAATCTCAATGACGACGGAGTCACCGGAATACTTGCAAGCGTTATCGCAGAGGTTGAGCACCACTTGTTCGATGAGCCGGTAGTCCCCGCGCAGCGAGGCCAGTCTCAACGCAGGTCTTACGGTGATCCGTTTCGTCGGGTAGCTCGCGGAGATGTTGTCTGCGACCGCCTCGACGACGTCTCCGAGAGGGATCTCTTCAGAATTGAGGGAGTTCTTCGACTCGATCACCGAGAGGTTCAGGAGGTCGTTGAAGAGCGAGATCATCCTTTCGGTGTTGGCGACGATCTTCTCCAGGAAGGGGTAGAGGGTCGGGTCGATCTTCGTCGTCTGGGTCTGGAGGATTTGCGTGAAGCCTTTGATCGAGGTCAGTGGGGTCCGGATTTCATGGGAGACGTTGGCGACGAAGTCCACGCGCATCTGCTCCGCCAGCTTGAACTCCGTGACGTCGTAGAAAACCCCCAGGGCCCCGCTCACCACGCCATTCGATGACTTGAGCGGAGTGATCGTAAGATCGTAGAGCCTCCGAGGGTGCGTGCTCTGCGGGAAAGTCATGGACTTGAGAGACCTCGGTTCCCCGGCCTTCAAGACCTCACGGAACATGACCAGCACCTCATCCGCGAACACGTGCCAGACCTTCTTGATGATCTGATTCTCCTCTCGGCGGTTCATGAAATCGTTCCGAAACTTCGTGTTGTAAAAGAGGACGGTCTCGTACCGATCGATGGCGATGATGTCGTCGTTGATGGACTCTAGGATCGCCGTGTTCTTCTCGTTCTCCGTCTGCACTTCGAGGATCTGTCGCTGCAACCGCAGGTCTGCCTTGTTCAGGGCTTCCTCGATGGGGCCCCACTCGTCGCGCTGGTAAAAAAGTGTAAGGTTCCGGGTGAAAGGGATGTCGTCTTTGAATTTCTCCACCTTCGTGAGGATGGCCCCCAACGGTTTGGTGGCGCGGTAGAAAAGGAAAATGAAAAACAGGTAGCTCGCGAAGGCAAAAGGGACGATCCGGAGAAAAAGCACTCGGTCGAAGCGCTCCATGTTATCCCGGAGCGAGAACACCGGGATCACCTTCCGGATCACCCGTTCCCCTCCCACCGAGCGGGCGGCGAAGATCGCCTCGCTTCCGAAGTCCGGGCTCTTCCCCAGACGGAACGCGAAGGTACCCCGCTTCGCCCCAGTGACCTCATCTAGAACAGCAGCTCGCTCACCCTGGCGGCCTTGGTTAAGGCTATCGCAGAGGATGAAGCCGTCCGAACTGAGGAGGGAGTAGTGAACGTTGCGATGCACTGGCAGTTTTTTGCACCACTCGAGCCAGTCGAGGCCAGTCTGTCTCAGCGTGTGGTCGAGGAGTTTCAACTCCTCGTTGAGTTGATGGGTGTTCTGTTCTATCAGGCCCGCGCGGTACGAGGAGCGGTAAAGGAACAAGATGAGAAAGATTGTAGGGAGAAAGACCACCAAGGTCAGGCGCGCGATTCGATAAAAAAAGAACCACGGGTAGGCGCTACTAGATGACATCTTTGAAGCGGTAGCCGATCCCTCGGATTGTCTCGATCATGTTCGCTGCGGCTCCGAGTTTTTTCCTGAGGCCCGCGATGTGCGTGTCAATGGTCCGACCCGTGACGAAGATATTTTCACCCTGGATGTTATTAATGAACTGCTCCCGGGTGAAGACATGACCGGGCTTACTCGCGAGCATTGAAAGAATCTTAAACTCGGTCGATGTCAGTGAGACCTCGGCACGCTCAACCTGGACCCGGCACTTATTGACTTCGATCTTCATGAGGCCGAAATCGAGCAAGTCCTCAGGGGATTTTTCGCTCCGGTCAAGGTTCCGGAGTTGGACTCTGACTCGTGCTTGGAGGACGTTAAGATCAAACGGTTTTGTGATGTAGTCATCCGCTCCGGCGTCAAGGGCCGCAACAATATTGTCAGGCTGCGTCAGGGCTGTGATCATGACGATGGGCGTTTCGGCGTATTTCTTTTGCGCCCGCAGTTTCTTGGTGAACTCGAGTCCACTCATGACTCCAGGAAGCATCCAGTCAATGATGAAGAGGTCGATGTCCTGGGCCCGTTCCACGGCCGAGACTGCCTTGTCTACAGACTCGGCGGTGATGACGTCATGGCCTTCAGACTTGAGTTGAAAACTGATAAGATCGCGGATGTCTTGTTCGTCTTCTATAACGACGATTGTCGAATTTTTCATGTGCCGAAGTATAGCAGGGCCCCATGGGGTGCGAAAGTTAAACTTTAGTGAGGACGTCGGCTATCCGTTGAAGGCAGCGACCGGTTAAACGCCCGTTCGCGCTGGGGCCTTTTCAGTTCGAGGTTCGCCTCAACGAAGTCCCAGTTGACGACCTCCCAGAAGGCGCCCACGAAGTCCGCGCGAGAGTTTCGATAGTCCAAGTAATACGCGTGCTCCCAGACGTCCAGGGTCAACAAGGGCCGCAACTCGACTCGCAGAGGATTCTCGGCGTTAGAGGTGTTCAGAATTTCAAGTGATCCGTCCTCTTTTTGCACGAGCCAAGTCCAGCCAGAGCCGAAGTTCGACACCGCGGTTTCTTTGAACCGGAGCTTGAATTCCTCGAGCCCACCAAAGTTCTCTCTTAGACGCTGGATGAACGTTTGCGACGGCGCCGCTGCCGTGGCGGGCCTGAGACACTCCCAGAAAAAGCTATGATTCCAATGTTGGGCGGCTTGGTCATAAACTGGACCAGAAGACCGAAGGATCAAGTCGCTGAGTTCCATTTCCTCGAACTCAGTATCCTTGATAAGCTCGTTGAGTTTGGTCACGTAGCCCCGGTGGTGCTTCTCATGGTGGTAGGCCACGGTCTCAGAAGAAATGTACGGTTCGAGAGCAGTTTGGGGGTAGGGTAATTGTGGTAGCTGATGTTCCATAGTCGCCTCCGTGTTTAAGCAGAAAGATCCCAGGACCAGATGCCCCAGGGTAAGGCTTCACCTTGTTCCCGTCAATCGAGACAGGTCGTGTCATAAGCTTTGATAAAGTCTCGTTGACTTTGACACGGGGGAGGGACACAATTTTCGCGAATGAATAAGATTTTGCTGTTCTCCCTTTTGAGCGGGTGCACTTTTATGACTCCTAAGCCCATGCTTACGGATGAACTCAAGAAGGCGCCAGCCTGGCTCTACGCACCCTATGAAGAGTGTTCTCAGGAGCGTGAACTGTGTGCTACCGGGGAGGCCCGGAGTCTGGGGCAGGCCGACGCCGAGGCGCGGAAGAACCTCGCGAGTATCTTCGAGGTGCGCGTGACCTCCGAACTGAGTGCAGAAAGCACCATGACTCAGTCGTACCCCTGGCAGGGGGCTGTCCGTGAAGAAGTCCGTCGGTCGCTCCAAGAATCCGTTGACCAAGTCCTCGAGACCGTCGAAGTGAAGAGGCATCACCGCGAAAAAGGCCTCACGTACGCACTGGCCTCTCTAGACCGCCAGAGGGCGAGTGAGCTGATCGGGGGCCGGTTAAAAAAGGTCGACGACGAACTCGGTGTCCTTTGGCAGCGACGGAATCGGACCAACCTCCGCCGCATCACTAGGCTTTACTTGGAGCGAGACAAGCTCAACGAACGCTTCTCGATCGTCTCCGGGGCCCCGAGGCTAAGCCCAGTGAGCTGGAAAAATCTCACGGAGTGGCGGCAGGCGAAGTCCCGAGACGAGGCCCTCGCCTTGAGGATCGGACAAGCTCCGGAGTGGCTCACGGAGAAGCTCCGCGAGCTCCTGACTGAGGCCGGCTTTCGGATCGTGAAAGGGGACTCTGAAAAAGCGATCTCCGTGAACGTCGACTCGATCAAAGAATACCTGAACGTCTCCGGCTTTGAGAAGTACACCTTCACCCTCAACATGACGAGCTACCTGCAAGGGGAGAAGCGCAAGGTCCTCGCGGTCTCTGAGACCGTTACGGGCCGGACTCAGACAGACGCCCTTCTTAAGGTGCGGGCCTACTTCTCAGATTACATCGAACAACACCTCGCAGACCTCGACCTCGACTAAATGATTAAGGAGTCCTCTATGAAACTACTCGTGACCGTTACCATCCTCGTCCTCGCTGGGGCGTGTGCCTCAAAGAAAAAAATCAAAGAAGTGGACTACTCCGAGACCATCTCTCGGGACTACGTCGTCAGAGAGTCCGCCACGAATGGGGTTCGCCCAGGCTGGATCGAAGACGCGGAGGGCTGGGCGACCCAGGAGAACATGGACACCAAAAAATTCCGGTTCTTCTCCTTCGAAACCGAGCCGAAGGTCAACCGCGAAATCGCCTGCAACCTCGCCCAGGCGAATGCGCGCAGTGTGATCGCTGCGGAGATCACGACGTTCATTCAGAAATCCTTAGCGGAATCCAGCGAAGGCTCGGCGGCGATCGACGCCAACAATCCGAAGACCCAGCCGATGCGCGACTATGTTTCCAACACCCTCTCGGAGCGCATCCAGTCCCTGGTCCATGGCGCCGGAGTCATTAAAACGTACTGGGAGAAGCGCAGCTACCAAAAGAGCCTCGGGGCCAAGAAAGACTACTTCGGCTTCACGTGCGCGACGCTGATCCGGATGGAGACGGAAAGGCTCCGGACGGCGATCGAGAAGGCTTCCGAAGACCTCGTCGAGAAAGCGGACCCAGAGGTCAAAGAAAATGTCAAAAAAGCACTGCAGAACCTGGACGAGGACTTCGTGAAGGCCCGTCACGGTGAAGTTTAATAGGAGACTCTCATGAAATTCATTACCCCGGTTCTTGCCCTTTCCCTTTTGGCCTCGTCGTGCGGAAGCTTTAAAGCAGAGCGCGTCGATGCGAACACTTCCGATGAGAAGGGTCTTGCGATCACCGATAACTGGATGAGCGCGGACACCTCTCAGGCCATCGCTGATGTCATCAAGCAGATGAAGGCGCACCCTGGCTTCACCAAGATGAAGGCGCGCTTCGGAACTCCGAAAGTGTTCGTTGCCGACGTTCAGAATCAGACCTCGGAGGCGTATTTCCCGATCGGCGATCTCAACGATGAGCTCCTCAATGAGCTCTCCATGTCCGGTGAGTTCGAGCTCGTGGACAACCAGGCCCGGGAGACCATCCTCAAGGAAGTCACCTACCAGAACGACGGCATGGTGGACCCCGCGACCGCGAAGAAAATCGGCAAACAGACCGGTGCGGACATCATGATCTTCGGCAACGTCTACATGAAGCCCGAGAAACGTGACGGCAAAACGATCAAAGAATACTCCGTCAACATGCGCATGACCGACATCGAGAAGGCCACGGAGGTCCTCCGGACCCGAACGAAGGTCTTCAAGTACTCGGAAAAATCTAAGGTCGGATGGTAAGCCGCTCCGTCCTCCCAGTCCTCATCCTTCTTCTCCTGGGGGCCTGTGCCTCCCGGATGAAGGACCAAATGAAGGACTACCGGGAAGCGTACGCTGCTCAGGACTTCACGCGGGCCTCGGCTCTGCTCGAGGCATCTGACCTGAAAGCGGCGAAGAAAAGCGAACTCCTCTGGCACCTCGAGGCCGGAAGCGTCGCCCTCGCTCTTGGGAATGAGGATGAGGCGATCGCCCGTTTCCAGGCTTCGCTGGAATTGATCGATCGGCTGTTTACGACAAAGCTTGGCAGCAAAGCCGCTAGCTTCCTCGTCAACGACGCCTCCGACGAATTCTACGGTGCGAGCTACGAGCGCTCCTACGCTCACTACTACCTTGCAAAAAGTCTCTACTCGCGCTACCAAAAGCGGGGAAACAAGCTCGACCTGCAGGGCGCCCGCGCGACGATCCTCGCCTGGGACACCTACTTCACGGAGCTCCAACGCGGGGCCTCGGCTAAGACGCTCTATTCGACGGACCTCTTGCTGAAGGTCTTTGGCGGCGAGGTCCACGAGGCGAGCGGAATCCGGACTGACCTCCAGATTGCCCTCCAGCTTTACAAGGACGCGCTCCAGGTCTTAGCGACCCAGGGCGGGATCTACTCGGTCTTTAACCGCTCCCACGCGGAGTACGTCCGCGCCTTTGAGAGCGAGGGTAAGCCGACGGAGAAACTTTACGTACCCACGCCCCTGCGTGACGACCTCCGGGACTTCCTCCAGTTTAAGATTCTCACCCTCACCAAAGAGATTAGAGGTGGCGAGTTCGAGGCTCTTGCAAAATCCCTCGCGCCGAAGGCCGAAGTCCTAAAGCACGCGAGGGCCGGCTCCGGGAACGTTGTCCTCGTCTTCGAAGAGGGGCTGATTCCGCAGAAGGTCGGCAAGCCCTTTAACTTCGGGATCAAAGGTGCCATCAATGCCGTTGAGAATCCGAGTGCGAAGGCCTTCATCGCCACGGTTGGAACGGAAGTCGTGACGGCGTTTGCGATGAATAAACTGGGCATGGTTCCTGGAGCTTCCTCGGGACCCGGAAACTTTGTTTTCGCTCACACTGCCACCCGTTTTGCGGTCCAGGAAGCGGCGGTAGAATTTGAGCTCCCGATGATCGAAGAGGTTCCCAGGCTCCAGCGCCGTGAACTCTTTGTGCTCGATGGGAAGGGCACCGTCGTTGAGCGCCGGCCTCTCCCGATCGTTACCGAAAACGGAGACCTCGCTCGTGTCGTCCTCGAGGAAGACGCTGTGGCCCGCTATGTAAAAACCGGGACGCGGGTTGCAATCCGACATCTCCTGGCCATCGTCGCAGCTTTCAAGGTCTACCGCTCGGTTAACGGCGCCAGTGGGAATGGCGGTGACTTCTTGGCGAAAACTGCGGCCATGGCGACCTACGTGGGGGCCTCCAAGGGGATCGCCGCCTTAGAGAAGGCCGACACGCGACACTGGACAACTCTGCCCCAGGCCCTCCGCATGACCGAGGTAAAGCTGGCCCCAGGGAAGTACCAAGTAGCTGTTGGGACGTACACGGGGGAGAAGGCCCCGGACGCTCCATCTCAGAATCTCGGAAGCTTCGAAGTGAAAGGGTCAGATAAGACGATTTTCACCTTCCGTCTCAGGAATTAGATAGCACTTTTGGCTCGAGTTCTCCTTTACCCTGCCGAAGAGCAGGGTAATGAAGATGCTACTGCTCACATTCCTCGTCACCCTCCCGCTAGCGGCAACCGCACTGGTAGAGAAAACGATCCACGTTGAGGGGTCCATGAGTGCGTCTCGATCCTGGATGGACTACACATCCTCGCAAGAGCTCAACCTGAAGAAGCTCCTCGAGCTCCTAGGCCGTTCGAAGACCGGCGAGAAGCTCATAAAGGAAGCCCAGTACAAAGCGTCCAGATCGGGTCTTCTTTTGGACGATGTGATTAAGGTCGGGGACGGGTCTCTGACCGACACGACTCTTGTGAGGAAGTTTTCACCTCACTCTCCGGAACACGTGATCTACGAGTCCCGGTCAGTAGTGTACATCAACCGAAGTCTTCCCTGGGACGACGCCATCCTAGACCTTGCCCATGAACTCACCCACTATGTTTACCGGGAAAGCTTTAACCCGTACTCGGAATCCTTCAACGCCAAGGATTTCATTAAATCCACCATCGAAGGCGGTGGAGGGGAGGTCCAGGCCTTCCTAACCGAGTGCCGAGTCCTCCGAGAACTCTTTTCTCGGAACGTCCGGAGTCGGTCTAACTGCCAGAGGATTGAAGATGGTTCCGGTGAACTCTCCTACACCCGGGCCGTGGAGCTTTTCTATCACATTGGTTCCTACTACGACGGGTTCCGTTCTCAGCTACAAAAACGGGATATCGCGGGCTCTTTCGCTGACATCAAGGCGGAAAAAATAAATTTTATTTCTTCGGCCTACGGTGTTCCATACCCGATCGCTGCACTCATGGAATATGACCTGGTTATCAATAAGGTTTGTGAGAATGACCGCAAGCGCCTCGCCTACATGCAGCAGGGACCGAAGCGAGGTCCGGCCTCCGAAGATGATGGACACAGCAAATTTGTTCAAACTTATTCATCTCGCTGTGCCCAAAAGTAAGCCCGGTCACACTTAGACAAAGCTATTTTGTCTCTCAAATCCCTTAGCTAATTCTTGGAAATCCCATCCGTTTCATTGACGAAAAATCCGCCTGAAGGTACAAATAGGTGATATTTCTTTTTCATCGAATCGGAGTCCCTCCATGCAAGATGGTGTTGTCCTTACGACCCTTGACGATTTTCTGAACTGGGGCCGAAAAAATTCTCTCTGGCCTATGACCTTTGGTCTCGCTTGCTGCGCAATTGAAATGATGGCCACGGGTGCTTCAAAATACGACCTTGAGCGTTTCGGATGCGGAGCTTTCATGGCCACGCCTCGGAGAGCGGATCTCATGATCGTCGCCGGCACGGTGACGTTGAAGATGGCGTCTCGGGTGAAAGTTCTTTACGAGCAAATGGCCGAACCAAAGTACGTCATTTCCATGGGCTCGTGCGCGAACAAGGGTGGCCCGTACTGGCAGCACGGCTACCACGTTCTCAAGGGCGTCGATGAGGTCGTCCCTGTCGACGTATATGTTCCAGGATGCCCTCCTCGTCCAGAGGCCCTCATCGAAGGTGTCATGACTCTCCAGAAGAAGATTGCCAACGAACGTCTGCTCCGTAACAAGTGGGTCAAGCATGCTTAACATCGATGTGGCTAAAGTCGCCGAGCTCATCAACCGGCACGTCTCCGGAGCGAATGCGACTGCGTTCCTTCCAGAAGACACGAAGAAGCTCGACGGAAGCGTGACGGTCGAAGCAGCTAAGATCTTCAGCGTCGTGGAGTTCTTGAAGACCAACAGCGAACTTCCATTCAATTCTCTCCACGTGATCAGCGGAGTCGACTACCTCGAGCACATGGAAGTGTGCTACATGCTCACTCACTACGATCCGGCCAGTCCCCGAGACCTGATCCTCAAGGTCAGGCTCACGGACCGTGTCGCTCCAGCAGTCGATTCGATCGTGAGGCTCTACCCCGCCGCTAATTTTCAGGAGCGCGAGGTCTATGACATGTTCGGAATTCGGTTCAACAACCATCCGGACCTGCGGCGGATTCTTTGCCCAGACGATTGGCAGGGCTGGCCCCTCCGGAAAGACTACGTGGCCCAGAAGGACTACAACGGAATGAGCGTTTATCCGGATGGGAAGATGAACTTCGATGACCGCGAGTTCATCGTCCGCCAGGACATGATCAAGAAAGCGCAACAAGCAAAAGCTCAATAAGAGGGTAGACACATATGCAAACTCGTTGGGATGTCGGCGAACCGGAAAAGCCGACCATCAATATTGAAACCGAACAGCTCAAGTCAGACCTCTTGACCTTGAACATGGGGCCGCAGCATCCGGCGACCCACGGTGTTCTTCGGATCGAGATCTGGACGGACTCGGAGGTCGTCGCCCACGCCATTCCTCACCTCGGGTACCTACACCGTTGCATGGAAAAGCATTCCGAAAATCTCGACTTCCGCGGTGTCATCCCGTTCGTCGATCGGTTGGATTACCTTGCGTCCATGAACATGGAATGGACCTACGTGGCGGCCGTTGAGAAAATGCTGGGGACTGAAGTGCCTCGGCGCGGTGAGCTCCTTCGGATCCTCACCGCCGAGCTTCAGCGGATTGGTTCTCACCTCATGGCCTTCGGAACGTACGCGCTCGATCTTGGTGCGTTCACTCCTTTCCTCTACGCCTTCGAGGAGCGAGAAAAGATCCTCCGGCTCTTCGAGGAAGTTTCCGGAGCGAGGCTTCTCTATAATTACATCTGGGTCGGCGGAGTCTGGAACGACTGGACGAGCGAACAACTCGACCGGGTCGCTACTTTTTGTGACACCATGGAAGAGGAAGCTAAGAAGTACCACGAGCTCGTTTCCATGAATAAAATCTTCGTGCAGCGGACGGCCAATGTCGGCGTCTACTCACTCCAGGACTGTTTCGATTACGGCGCTTCTGGTCCGGTTCTTCGAGGATCAGGTTTGAGCTGGGACCTTCGAAAGAATGTCCCTTACTCGCTGTACCCTGAGTTCGACTTTAACGTTCCTGTAGGGACCGGTGAAGTTGGGCAAGTCGGGGACTGCTGGAACCGGTACTACGTTCGCATGCGCGAGGTTGTCGAATCCATCAAGATCATCCGCCAAGTCCTCGCCAAGCTCGAGCCGGGTCCAGTCATGGGCAAAGTTCCGAAGATCATCAAGCTCCCGAAAGGCGAGATTTATCTTCGGCATGAGTGTCCTCGCGGAGAGTTAGCATTCCACCTTGTTTCTGAGGGTGATGCTAAGCAGCCGTACCGGTTAAAAGTTAAATCTCCGTGCTTCACGCACGTCTCAATGCTTCCTAGGGTTGCTCCGGGTCAGATGATCGCTGACTTCGTTGCGACCGTGGGTTCAATCGACATCGTACTAGGAGAGGTGGACCGATGAGTACTACTGTACAAGAGACAAATTCTTTCAAAGAGTACTTCAGTGGCCTGTTCAACGGAATCTCTACGACCGTGAAGGGCATGTGGATCACCTTCCGCTACGTCTGGGCGGTGAAGCCCGTGTCAATCGAGTACCCGGAGGTCCGCGAAGTCCTCCCCGAGCGAGCGCGGATGCGTTTGTTTAACGATGTCCAAAACTGCATCAGCTGTACCCAATGCGCTATGGCCTGTCCGGTTGACTGCATCTACATTGCTTCCGAAAAACTTCCCGAAGGCACGGAGATCAAGAAGACCTCCAACGGTCAGGCGATCCGTTTAAAGCTGACGCAGTTTACGATTGATACGGCCCTTTGCTGTTACTGTGGTCTTTGCACGACGGTTTGTCCGACCGAATGCTTAACTCACTCTCTCGATTACGAGTTTTCCCAGTATACGATTGATGGAATGAAGTATGATTACCTCGCTCCCGACGTCATCGCTTGGAGAGACCGGATCGTAAAATCTTAGATCTACTCCCTATGGCCCTCTCGAAGGGCCATTTTTTATTTTTGACCCTGTAAAAAATTCTCAAGCTTACAATCCCTAACTCCTGCTCATCGATCGATGCTATGAAGGGCCACTTTCAACTCTTCATAGGACTCTTATATGAAAAACCTTCTTCTTCTTGCCTTTGCTATCGTCTCTTTAGATGCCTTCGCTCAGCGCTTCGAAATTGGCCGCGACTCGAAGACCTTCTCCATTAAGCAAGATACGACTTCCCTTGAGTCTGTCTTTTCCGTGCCCCTTTACCGAGTGGAAGACCGGATCGTCGTCGAACAGGTCATTTGCCGGGTGCCGCAGTGTTCTTCCGAATCCGGAGATGGGTCTTCAGGGAACTGGGAGAATTTCTTCAACGTCAAACAGTCCGAAAAAGCCGCCGCTCTTGCTCGCGCCATCAGAGGCATCGGTCCTTCAATCGCGGAAAAGATCGTTCAGAACAATCTCCTCACCTCAAAGCCGAACTCCTGGGCCGACTTCGGGCGTACGATCCGTCGGATCGAGACGCAGCTCGGGGCCCGAGGCTTTAACTATAAATTCGCAGGCCAGGTGCTGGAAGTCTACGGCTACGACAACATGATTAGTCTTGGGTATGGTTCGGAAAGAAGCTGCCGTACCGTCGAATCTGTTTGTAACCAAGTCTCGGTTCAGGAATTCAAAACTCTCTCCCACTACGTCCGGAGGAACATCGTGATCGATGTCAAAAATCAACTCCTCCAGTCTTTCGAGACGGACACACTTACCGTAAACGTCGGAACTGAAGCCGCGGACGTTCGCTACTCTGCCACTGGCAGCAACGAGTACTCTGCGACCATCGACCGGAGTGGCACTGTCCTCGAAGTGGAAGGAAAGCGGCTCAAGCGCGCGCTCCCGGTGAATGAGATCACCAAGGCCCTCACGAAGGACTCTGCTGGAAACTTCGCCTGGAACCTCGTGGTTCCTTCGAAGTTCTCGGTGGAAGATAAGGATGCTCAGATTGAAGTGACCTTTGAGCTCTGCCGCCAGGGCTTCTTCGGGAACTGCTCCGAGGTCGTCGCGGGCCCGGTGAAGGAACTCCTCCGGAACAACACGAGCATCTCCAAGACGTTTCCTGTGGCCCAGCTCGTGAAAGGGAAGCGCTACTACGTCCGCGCCCGGCTCAATAAAGTGAACAGCCTCTTCTACAGCTCGGCGCTCTCGGATGCCGTTGAAACCGAGTCCGTTAGAAACTAATGATCATCTCCGGGGCCTCAGCAATCGGTGGGGCCCCTTTCATCGACGTCGGATGTTCTCCAAGACGATCGTCGTGCTTTGTGTCCCACCGGTGTAGATGATGGGAACCTGGGCCCCCTGGGGGAGCCCGGCGATGAAATCCATCGCCTGCTTCGAACTGTAGGGACTGACGGTGTACGTCCGGCCCTGAGCGAGGACGGTCGTCTGGCCGCTCTTGGTGAGAGTCCCGTCTTTTTCGTAGCTCGTGGCAGATCGCGATGCGTTCATGCTTTCAAGCTTGTTCCCTTTGAGCTGGATGTTGTTTCCACACCCCGTCAGGAGTAAGAGCCCCGCACACAGAAGTTTAATTCCCATCGCTGATCGTCCCGTCTATTTTGAGTGTTCCGTTTTCTTTAATCACGATGAACTCCGACCCACCGGTGTCCGGGGCCTTTGACTTTTCTTGGTAAGCTTCACGGAGGCGCGCGAAGTAGACCTCTCCCTTAAGACCCTTCCTCCAGGTTAACACGGTCTCTTGCCGTGCGGCCGAAGCTCCGAGGTCCTTGATCTTTTCCACGAGGTCTTTTTTCCCGCCGCTCTCCCGGAGAAAGCGCTGAGAAAAGACTTCGTCGATCAATTCTATTCTCTTCTGCTCCATAACCTGGTCGTATTTCTTGAAGAGGTCACTCATGCCTTTATCGTCTGCCGCTTGCGCAGCGAAGGCTCCAAGGAGCAGCATCAGGGCCACTAGTTGAACGTGCATCCGTAGCTCCTTGCTAGAGTTTTGATCTGCCCGATGTAGTTGATGATGGTTCCAGGGCAGCTCGTCGGGTGGTAGTAACTGTGCCACTTAATGTTCCGCATCCCCGGATACTTCTTCTGGAGCTGACAGGAGAGTCTCGCAATGAGGTCCTGCGTCTCTCGGGTAGGATTTCTCGGGGATCTAGCTGAGTAGCCGTTCGGATTCGATCTCGAAAACGGAGAGTAGTTTCCGATCACCACAATTCCGATGGTCGTAAAATTGGCCTTGATCTGGTTCCCACTGACATGGGAGGGATCGACCCTGAACGGTCCACCTTCTCGTCCACAAACCACTCGCCCCTGGTTCCAGAGGCGCTGCTGGTCTCGGTTCATCGGAACCAGAACCCCGGTTCCAGCGTGAGACCCGACGATATCGAGGGGCCTTCCCTCACTCACGACGGTTGCCGGTGTGGATGCCCCTGGGTACGGGCTATTGATGGCATAGGAGTAGGCGATCATGAGCCAGGGGTCCTGGGCCGTTCCTCGAGAAAGATGGAAGTCGTTTATCCGTTCAGTCGTATGGGTTGATGGAGTTTCAGAGTGGTGAATGACGATGGTGTCCACGAGTTCGACCGGTCGTCGGCAAAACGTTGCGTTAGGATTCCGTTCCAAGTTTGTCCTGCGGATTTGAGTAAATTCGATGGGCCACGAAGGGCCATTCTGCCTGCCTACCGAGGGCTCAGGAGGACAGGAGACGCAGTCCTCAGCAGGGCAGATCGACGGCAGTAGGATGAGTGCAAGAACAAGTATGTGCTTCAAAAGAACCTCGCAATCCTTATCGGACTACTCGGATAAAACTTAAAAAATAAAAATTCTTGAGAAATCGCTTTGTTAGGCCTTATCATTAATTACCACGAGGAGCCGCGCGGAATGGAATTTAAAAGCTTTAGAGACTTCTACCCCTATTACCTACGGGAGCACTCAAATTCAACGTGCCGCAAACTTCACTTCGTTGGAACTTGTGGAGTCATTTCTCTCATGCTCCTTTTTTTCTTCACAGGAAATTTGCTGACGCTTTTACTCTTACCGATCGTCGGCTACGGGTTCGCTTGGCTCGGACACTTCATGTATGAGAAGAATCGCCCAGCGACGTTTAAGCATCCCTTCTACAGTCTCATTGGAGACTTTCGCATGTTCTGGGACATTCTCACGGGAAAGGTCAGGGCCTTCTAGGAGCTCGCACTCGCGTAGTTCCGAAGCCCGAGCCTCCACAGGCCTAGCATGATGATCCATAATCCTGCGCTGACTGCCGTGAGATGAAATAAGACTTCTGGGGTGAATCCTTCGAGGAAAATCCGCGCAGGGTAGGACGCGATGAGAGCGAAGGGCATGATCACCGTGAAGAACACCCGGAGCCAGCCACGGTAGATGCGATCGGGCCTCTCCATCGCAATGCCGAGAGTGTAGAAGAGATCAACGAAGCCACGCGCACTCTGGGTCCAGAAGACGGGGATGATCATGAGCATTTGGATGCAATAGAAGATTAAGACTCCATTCACAAGCAGTAAGACCAGACCCACGAGGTGCCCGAATTCCCACGGTCCCGAGTAAACGGCAATGGCATGGATGAAGATGCCCAGAGCGACCAAAAGATTCACGAAAGAATTTGCTGCAAACTCTCGAAGTGAAAGGAAGAAGAGCGGAGAAATAGGGCGGGTTAGGTAGTAGTCCAGCTCCCCGCGGTTAATGTAAAACGGGAGCCACCACATGTTCGTCGAGAACACGGTCATGTTCACAGCGTCGACCAGGAGGTAAGAGCCCACGAACACCATCATCTGCTCGGAGGACCAGCCGCCGATGAGTTCTGTGTGGAGAAAGAGGACCTTGAAGAAGGCGATGTTGACCGCGTAGTAAATGAGATCCATGACGATGCGAAACGTGAAATCGAGGCGAAACTCAAGCGCCTTAGAAAATGAAAACCGTAGGAAAAAGATGTAGAGCCGCAGGTACCGCTTCAGATGCCAACTCCGGTGTACTTGTACTGACCTCGAGTCCAGATCAGTTGGGCGCCGAGGTGAAACAGCAGGGCCCAGAGCAGTAAGACGAGAGAGCCTCGGACAATTTCATGGGTCTGGGCCAATCCCATCGTCGTCCTGACCGGGAGGCTCACGAGGTACGGGAATGGGGTATAGACGAGGGCCCTTTGGACGGTCTCTGGGAAGAAGGTGAGGGGGACATAGCCTCCCCCAAAAAACAGGCAGAAGAAGCGCACTAACACCATCAGTGACCAGATGTTATCCGCCCACAACGCCAGAAGTTCCACGATCATCGCAATGCTCATGTAGGCGAACGCCGCCACGAGGAACAGGAGGATCCCAGGGACCAGAGTCGTGAAACCCGTGGTCCCTGTGAGGAGATTGTAGACAGAAAAAATAAGTACGAGTTGGATTCCGTAGAACGCACTGTGGGTGAGGTAGGTCGTCGCCTTGTACTGAAAAAAAGAGAGGGGGTAAATGAGGTAGCGACTAAACGTCCCATCGTAGATTTCCCGCGAAAGGAACCCGACGTTTTCTCCGGTGAGGATCTTCTGTCCGATCGGAACGATGAGATAATAGAGAGTCATCGTTTGGAGAGTGAAGCCGTTCATGACCCCGGTCTCGTTCGCCGCGAAGATGCTTTGCCAGAGGGCCCGGGCGATCAAAAGTTGGACTAGTGCTTGCCCGATGAACGTGACCCAGAAGTCCGCCCGGAAGGCGAGGATTTTTCTGAGCTCTGCCGCGGCCAGGAACCTCCACCAGGTCACACCGAGACTCCGTTCTTCATGATGGATTCGATGACGTCTTCGATGGACGGATCCTGGATGTTTAGATCGAGCACATCGTTTTGACTGAAAATCTCCGCGGTCCTTGCCCCGAGGTCCTGCCGTGGGACAGTGACCTTAAACGTGCTCTCCCGCGTGGTGATGCTGAGGCACTTCTCATCACCGAGCATCCGCTGAACCTGGGTGAGAGAGCCGTCGTACACGAAGGAGCCCTCTTTCATGATCACGATCCGCGGGCAGAGCTCTTTGATATCTTCCATGTAGTGAGACGTGAGGATCGTCACCGGCCGAAACTCTTGCTGATACTTCTTGAGGAATTCTCGCACGGCTTTCTGCGCCGACAGATCCAGCCCGATGGTCGGCTCATCGAGAAAAATCACTCGTGGGCGGTGCAGGAGTGCGGCCATGAGCTCCACTTTCATCCTCTCTCCCAGCGAGAGCTTCCTGACCTGAGTCTTGAGCTGATCCTTCACCATCAGGGTTTCCGCAAGGAACTCGATGTTCTCCCGGTAGAGTCGGTCGTCGATTTGATAGATCTCTTTGAGCAAGAGAAAGCTATCGAGGGCCGGAAGATCCCACCACACCTGGGCTTTCTGTCCCATGATCAGGCACATCTGTCGGCGGTACTCGTTGTTCCGCTCCCAGGGCCTAAACCCAAGCACCGTCGCTTCGCCGGCCGTCGGATGCACGATGCCGGCGAGGATTTTTACGAGCGTGGTTTTCCCCGCACCGTTGGCCCCGATGAGACCGATGATCTCCCCTTGCTGAATCTCCAGGTCGATGGACTTCAGTGCATCCTTCGTCACTGTTTGCCGATTAAAGAGTGCCTTGAAGGAGCCGGCAAGCCCCGGCTCCTTGACGTGAGTCGTGAACGTCTTCCGAAGCCCCTTGACCGCAATCATTGCTTCTCCAAAACGATACCTTTCAGGTAGTTTCCTTCGGGGAACCCTTTGAGCGTCGGGCAGTCCTCACCGAGGTGCAGCCGGGTCGAGAGCTTGTAGGTAAGCTTGAGTTCCGTGAGATACTCTCGGAGCGTTTTTTCAAACTTCTCCTGACTCACCTGATGGGTGTTAAGGAAAAGCACCGCTTTTCCTCCCTTCTCCAGCAGGAGATCCATTTTACTCAGAAGCTCGCGGTAGGCCTTGATCGCAGATGTTCGCTTCGCCCCATCCGAAGAGGAAGAGGGAGGATCACAGATGATGACATCGAAGGTCCGCTTGAGCCCTCGCAGATCGCCGAGCGCTTGGTCCGTGCTCTTCACCACCGCTTCATGCTTCGTGTGGTCAAGGTCGGGGTTCAAGGCAAGGTTGTTTTGGAGCCACTCAATGTACTTCGGAGAGAGGTCCACCGAGACAACATTCCCCGCGCCGTGTTTCAGGGCCCAGAGAGAGAAAGCTCCAGTGTAGCTGTAAAGGTTGAGAACTCTCGCACCCGGAAAGATGAGTCCACCCAGGGCCTGCCGAACTGAACTCATGTCAGTGTACAGCCCATGGTCGTAGGTCGCTCCGATCCGAATGAGGTACTGGACTCCGAATTCAGAAAGGTGAAATTCGTCGCGGCGGGTTGGCTCGAGAGCGTTCTGAGGTAACTTCTGAAGCTCTTTTGTTTCCCCTCTTAGTTGGAACCAGACGTTCTCGGATTTAATCTCTGGAAAGACTTCCTGGATCGTGGTCGCGATGACTTGCTTGTAGCGTACCCAGAGGCCCGTGTAGAACTGAATGAGAACTCGGTCCTGGAGCCGGAGGATGAAAAGGCCCGGGAGCTGATCCGCCTCTCCGAAGGCCAGGTAGTAGTTCTCTCGCTTGAGCTGCACCTTGGAGTGGATGCGCTTTTCAAACGCAAGGTCCAGCCGTGCCTGCACACTCGCGGTGAAGTGCTGGGCCTCTCGATCAAAAGGAAACTTCGTGCTCCAGACTCGGGCCTTCACACTCTTGTGGTGGGGGTCATGCAGGAGGAGGGCGAGCGGTCTCCTCCGATCATCAAGGCCAATCACGAATTCAGATTGGCGGGGAAACCGGCTAGAAAAGGTATCCGCTGTGATCCAAGGATGGCCTTGGCGCAGAAGCTTGATCGACACCGGATGGATCAGGCATTCTGGGATTTTGTCCATTTGTCTTCCGCTAGAGTTATTGCTTGAGGGTGTTTAGTTTTTCTTCTGTCTTATCAAGAAGCCGAAGGAGAATGTTGGTCGACTCGTAGGGATTGGAAGTCAGGTCCTTTAGACCGAGCTGTTCCAGAATCGTGTCGCATTCGCTCTCAGTTTCCTCCTGGAACGGATCAAAGTGAAGGCCCAGGAATTGAAGCTTCTTCATCAGCCGTTCGACCTCCACCACGTCTTTCATCGATGAGAGCTGATCCTCGAAGCCGGCCAGGAACGTATCTCGGGGAGAAGCTGGCTTAATAAGCCCATCTTTCAGAAGTGAAGTCATGGGGTTCAAGGTATGCCAACGCGTTGCGCGCTGTCAATCGAACGTAGTACTCCTCTGGTTAAATCCGGAGCCGTTTAATGTCCTACTGTTTGTACGTCATCATGATCGCAACGCTGATTTATTGGGTTGAGAGGCCCGGCGGCCTTGATCCTCGAGGTCTGATTATCCAACCTGATCCTGCCACCCAACTGGAGGAATGGTTAAAGCGGTTTCAATGGGGAAATCGCCCTGACCTCGGACTCCAGCTCAACTTGCCGCGCTATAAGTATTACAGCGAGATCATCGAGATCCTGCTAAAAATGGCCCGCCGCATGGGAGGGCAGTACCATGATTCTCTCCTCTTCTTGCGCGAGGGCCTCCAGAGAGACCAGCAGTTCGAGCGAAAGATCCGAGAAACATGTCTAGGAATTTACCTCCAGGTTCTCCTCTTCATGGGTCTCACCTGGGCCTTTATCTTCGTTGCCCTACAGCTGGTTGAAATCGCGGTCCCCACGCTTCACCTTACAGGCATTCTCGTTTGGCAACTCATCGGTCTTAGCGTGCTCCCGATCACCCTTAAATGGCTTCGACGCCGGTACTTCGGTGACATCGGAACGCTCTGGAAAATGCTTTTCGTCCTAAAGTCGTTATCACGGCTTCCCATCGCCCGGGCCGACATCATGGCGCTCGCTGAGATTGAAAGGCTCAAAGAGGTCCGGACACCGAAGCTGGGAATTCTGGCCGAGAAGCTCCGCGATACCTGCCAGAAGACGCTCAAACTGGGCGTAAGTTACGATGACGATGTGAAGTACATGATGGAGGAACTTCGGTTTCTTGAGACCTGGCACTTCGAGCTTTTTTCGAAACGACTCATGGTCATTAAACTTGCCCTCCTGGGGCTGGTCTACATGCCCTCCTACCTTGCTTTTATCTTTTGCCTGCTCCGCGATCTGATGGCCTTGATGTAGTGGATATGTTAAGAAAAGAGCTCCTAAAAATTCAAAAGGAATACCCATGTCCGGTGGCCACAAGATTATCTTTTCCATGCACAAGGTTGGGAAGGTCTATCCTCCAAAGAAGCAGGTGCTTCGCGACATCTCCCTCTCATTTTTTTACGGGGCAAAAATCGGTGTCCTCGGTTTAAACGGTTCCGGTAAGTCTTCACTCCTCAAAATCATCGCTGGCGTGGATAAGGATTACATCGGTGATGTGAACTCCTCCAAAGGCGTTAGTTTTGGCTACCTTGAGCAGGACCCGAAACTGGACCCAGAGAAAACGGTCAAGGACGTCGTTCAGGAGGGCCTGGCCGAACTGGTTGCCGTTGCCCAGCGCTACGAAGAAGTTAACATGAAGCTTGGCGATGAGATGAGCGAAGAGGAGATGAACAAACTTCTCGACGAGCAATCCTCCCTCCAGGACAAGATGGACGCTCAAAACATTTGGGACCTCGATTCACGACTCGAGCTCGCCATGGAGGCGCTCCGTTGCCCTCCCTCCGATCAGAAGTGTGGAGTGCTCTCTGGGGGTGAAAAACGGCGTGTGGCGCTCTGCCGCTTGCTCCTCTCCGAGCCTGACGTCCTCCTCCTTGATGAGCCCACCAACCACCTCGATGCGGAAACCGTCCTTTGGCTAGAGCGACACCTCCAGGCCTACAAAGGAACGGTCATCGCCATCACCCACGATCGCTACTTCCTCGACCACGTCGCCGGCTGGATCCTCGAGCTCGATCGAGGTCATGGCATACCGTGGGAAGGAAACTACTCTAGCTGGCTCGAGCAGAAGACGAACCGTCTTGCGGTCGAGGAAAAGCAGGAGTCGCAACGGCAAAAGAAGATGCAAGAAGAGCTCGAATGGATTCGATCATCCCCGAAGGCACGGCAGGCGAAGTCCAAGGCGCGGATTACGAACTACGATAAGATGCTTTCGGAGTCTAAGGAGAAGAGAAACGAGACGAACGATCTCTTCATCCCACCGGGGCCTCGGCTCGGGGACATCGTCATTGAGGCCAATGGCATCACGAAGGCCTTCGGTGACAAGATCCTTTATGAGGGCCTTTCCTTTAAGCTTCCTCCAGGGGGCATTGTGGGGATCATTGGTCCCAATGGGGCCGGTAAAACCACTCTCTTCAAGATGATCACCGGGCAGATCGAGCCGGATGGTGGAACCTTCAAAGTTGGGGAAACGGTGAAGCTATCGTACATCGATCAGTCCAGAGAGATGACCTCAGATTCAACGATTCTCCATGAGATCGCCGGAGGCCTCGACCTTTTAAAACTAGGGAACCGTGAAGTGAATGCCCGTGCCTACATCTCCCGATTTAACTTCTCGGGGGAAGATCAATCGAAACGGATCAAGGAGCTCTCCGGAGGAGAAAAAAATCGCGTTCACCTCGCAAAGATGCTTAAGGAAGAAGGAAACGTTCTTCTCCTCGATGAGCCGACCAACGATTTGGACGTGAACACTCTGCAAGCACTAGAGCGTGCGCTCCTCGATTTCGCAGGCTGCGCTGTTGTCATCTCCCACGATCGCTACTTCCTCGACAGGATTTGCACGCACATCCTCGCTTTCGAAGGTGATTCAAAGGTGACTTGGTTTGAGGGGAATTTCCAGGATTACCATGAGGATCTTCGTCGCCGTCTTGGAGACAAGGCCGATGTCCCTCAGCGCATCACGTACAAGAAACTGACACGAGATTAGAGACTCCGACGAAGTCTCGCTTGATCGGGACTTCGTCACTCTTCCTTCTCTGGTACAGACTCATTTCCTAGGCCCTGTGTAAAGGCCTTGCCAGATTAGTTGTCTCTTCCGACTCGAAGCCAGTCTTCATTCCTACAATACTCTGGGACCTGCTTTGAGCAGTCCCGTAGAGCAATGGCACCGTTATTGTTTTGAAAACTCGTTCGATAAGCAAACCGAGCGCAGGAAAGGTATTTTTCGTTTTTCTCCTGGCAGTGAGGATAGATGATCATGTTCACGTGTGCCGAATACAGCCCCTGACCTCTGCCTAGGACCCACTGGTTATGCATGACTGAATCTGATGGGCCTATGGCGCGGCAATCGAATGCGGGTCTCACCCTGGCACTGTCTACGGCGACGAAGGGTCTAAAACCCAACGAGAAAAAATTATGATTATAGCCCATCCATTGCTCTTCATATTCGTCAATGAGTCCGAGGAGATGGAAGGCTTCGTGAATCATTGTTTCACAATCGATGTTCCGAGCGTAGGCCCCACTGTTCGAGCGGTGATTCACCCCTTTGACATCTATTCGAACTAAGGGCGGTGCATCCTGAAGGTGATGAACTTCACGATCATAGATGTGGAGCCTCAGTTGTCGATCGTGCTCGTCTTTAAGGGTAGACTCAAACTGGCGGAAGCAGCTGTTCATGGCCCGCTTGTAGCGGTCGTTTAGCTGAACTCTCTCTTCGGCCGGGCCGTCGAAAGTGCGAGCTGGTCTAAACTCAAGGTTCATGAAGACGTCGTAGACGTTTCGGCCCGCCCGGCGAAGGCTATACTTCTGGGTCGTCGTCTTACTTCGATACTGTGGTACCACGACGCGAATAGTGCTATCGATGGGAAGTTCTTCACAGTACCTCCGAACTGCCGTCTGGGCAAAGGAGGAGGTCGAGGTGACGAGTAAGATTAAGGCGAATGTGTTTCTCATGGTTTATTGCTGAGCAATCTTCGTGCCGGCCTTGGATGCTTCAAGCGCAAATAACATAAGAGAAATCCATAAACCTCGTCTCCACCTGTCAAAAGAGTTTACGGTGGATCGTCCGGACAAATTCCAGGGCCCCCGGCGATGATGGTTTCATAAAAAGGGACACCCCGATCCGATCCAAGGATCCGGATGACCTCTGTGACTCTACGCTGTTCCATGAAGACCACGTACTCCAAGTTTCGACACACGAGTTCTATGACCCGGTCAAAGTTTAACCCCCCTTCACCGGCATACAGAGAGAATAGCAGGGCGACACGATTAATCGCATCGGCGGCACTTGCTGCGTGAATCGTCCCCATGAGCCCGCGATGTCCGGTGTTCATGGCGAGCATAAATGGAATCACCTCGTGGGAGCGCATTTCTCCCAACAAGATTCGGTCCGGACTTAATCGAAGACTATAGGACAGATAGGCCTTAAGCTCCGTTTCCGGCGTCGATCCCGCGAGGAACCGGGTGAGGTAAGGATGATGGGAAAAGATCTCAAAAGTATCCTCGAGGACGACCACGTGCTCCGTGGGTTTAAAGGAACTGGTTAAGCTTGCGAGCAAGGATGTTTTGCCTGAAGCCGTGGCCCCGGCAATGAGGATGTTTTTTTTCTGTTGGACGAGTTCCGCGAGAAGGCCCGCACCACCGAAGTCGGAAAGCTGGAACGGAGTCTCGGCCAGTCTCCGCAGGACGAGTTTCGAGCGTCCCTCGGGGGAAGTCGAGCCGTGAACAAGACTCATGCGGTAGGAGGCACCGAAGAGTTTGCCGTAGAAACTCGCAAATGGGTGCCGCAGGTTCCAGTTTTGATGGAAGGCGAGAGAGATGATTTCGAGCCAAAGTTGCCAGTCTTCATCGCAGAGAGGGACCGAGCTAACCTTCCGCTGACCGCTAGTCTGAATGATCTGAATCAGGTCAGGTGCGTGGAAGAGAAACTCTGTTGCCTTTTCTTCCAGGAGCTCGGGAAGGAAGGTCCAGGAGGTGAGCTTTCGGAAGCTCTCCTCCACGACTGTAAGGTCTTCCTGGGTCATTGCGGGGAGCTCTGTCTGATGAGTTTCCCAAGCCGGGATGCTCCCTTTGTTGAGTGCCGAGACCAAAATTTCTCGTGAGCGACTCCGTGCCTCCGCGGAAGGGAGGGGCTGTACTTCACCGGCAAATAGGCTCAGCATGCTAGTTGGCCTCTTCGAGCACTGCGTACCCGTAGATGTGTTTATAGGTTTTCTGGTCTGACTTTGATTCAAAGAGGTGCCGAAGCACGGGAATCTCGGAAATGAGAGGGATCCCCCGTCGATCCCGGCTCGAGGTTTGGAATCCGATTTGAAAAATCTTCAATGGCACACCGACCTCGAGGAATGCCGATGAGACCTCCTTGCTTCCGCTGATGGCCTGGTCGACGGGCCTTGAGAACTCAGTTTCGTAGTCGAGGAGGAGCTTTCCGTAGGACTCGGAGAGTTTTGTCTTGATCTTTAGCCCTGCGAAGCGCCAGTCGATCGGGGCGATGACTGCCGTCCCTTGGACGGAAACATTTTGATAGGGGATTTGAGACCCAATCTCGACGAGCTGATTGGCGTTGAGGTTCGCCACAAGCTCCGGCTCAGCCAAGGTCGAGAGATCAAGCTTAGACCTGGCCAGGAGGACTGCGTTGTTATCGATGAGCCTCCGTAGCCCAAATTCGAAGAGGTCGGAGATGTTTCCGGAGAGCTTATCTAGGCCAAGATGGATCTCGCGCCCATCCATTTGCTCGACCTGTATGAGTTTAAGTTTTAGGCGGTAGTTCCGACGCTGTTGGCGCGAGTCCTGGGCTATGAACGTCACTCGATAAAAGCTCGCCAGCTGCTTCAGGAGGCCCTCGTTTTTCTGTCCCTCGTAGTAGCAGGTGATGTCGAGCCAATCGAGCTGACAGGCGACGCTGGAAAAGCCGTTCGCGTAGAGTTTATGGTAGAGCTGGCCAATGATGTGGTTTCGAAGGTCTCTTGAGATCGTTATCTTAAAAAACACCTGTTCCTGGAATTGCGCTCGGATTTTTTGTAAGTAGAGGTAATCAGAGAAGTCGGTAAGAGAGCCCGAAGCTGTCATGACCGGCCCTTTAATGTCGATCGTGAGATTCAAATTCTTCAGAGCGTCTGCGAGTTGGAAGGTCTTCAGGAACTTCTGCTTCGAGAGCACGTAGATGCTGTAGACCTGTTTTCCCTCCTTGTTCCAAATCACGAGGTCTGTGAAACCGACTTTTTTCCCCTTGATCAGTAGCTTTCCTTGCTTTGGCATGTATTTATAGGAAATCACCTCGGGGTTCCCCACGGAAAAGTTGGTCAAGGCACCGGGGGACAATTCTTTTTGTTCCCCCTTGGCGAGGATGATGTCACTTGACAACATCGATGCATTTGCCGCGACGGGCAAACACAGGAAGGTTTTGACAAGTAAAAGGGTTACCGTTACATTGAGGAGCTTCATTTTTGATAACTTATGATTTTTCTTTGAGGAGATCCCTATGGCTTCTAGAACCGCAGTAACCGAAAACCGTCGTAAAGCTAAGCACAGAGCTATGGGTGCGAAAAGAAAGGCCGCAAACCGGAATAAGGGCACGACTCCTAAGTTTGCTATCCATGAAGAAGCTACTGCTGCTGCTCCGAAGGCACCGAAAGCTACAAAAGCTGCCGCACCGAAAGCTGCGAAAGTCACAAAGAAAGTAACTAAGAAAGCTACGACGAAGTAATTCATAGCTCCTCCTAAGGGGCTCGGAAGACTTTCAAAGACTCTTCAATAAACGCACGATCAACGGAGACTACTAATAAGTCTCCGTTGTCGTTTATACAGAGATCTATTTTACCTTGGACCTTCACCTTCCCACAATCTTCTGCGGGGATCAGTCCGATCAGCTCTCGGGGAATCAGGTAATCCTCTTCAAAAATTTTCAAGTAGATCTGCGCATCTTCTCTCTCACCTTCGTAGCTGATGTTGATCGGTGCTGCGAGTGCGACTTCCAAAGTTAGAAGTATGCTAATAAGAAATTTCATGTGTTCTTCCTTTTGTGAAGGTCGTGAGAGTGAGGTTTCTCAGGAACGGTACAATTTCCCAATCTCGGTAAAGGAAAAGCACAGGAGCATCTTTTTCTTGAACCAAGAATGTGAGCTTGTTGTGCTCTTCGTGCCTCTCACCATCTAGCACCCCTTCAACTTTTAATCGTTGACTTCGGTTGATGATGAGAACTTTTTTTCCAACCTGAAACGGTGTCTGTAATTCGGCCTCGATCTGGACCTCAACCCACCCGGACCGAGGGGACTGCAACGGAGCTGGAGTTGCTTGAGGGGGACTCCCGAAGAGGAGGTAGAAAAAGATGTTCGACACAACTAAAGCGAGACCGAGCTTCACCCACCACAGCTTAGGTTTTGTATCTCGCTTCCAGAGTTTTCCAATCATTTTGAAAGTCACGCAAATGCTCCTTCGTTTTCTTTTCGAAATGGACGTTCAACCACAAGAGTGCCGCGAACAGGCCGCTCGCGATGAGTAGGACCAGAACAAGTGTCAGGGTGATCTCGCCCGTTTCTCGGTGGACTGATACTCGAGCTTCGGATTTATGGCCTCCCAGTTTCGCGCTTTGCTCTCCACGCTGAGTAGATAGGGGCTTGAGAAGTATCTGTAAGTCCATGTTCTCTCCTTTAACCGCAAGGCCCCCTCGTGATCCCGGTTCAATCCGAAGGGAGTTCCGAGCATTCGAGGATCGAGGGGGCAACCGCGCCTCTGAAGGTGCAAAATGTGCTTAAGGTACAAAGCGATCTTGGCATTTTGAAACTGCTGCAGGAGAGATTTAACCTTCTCCGCACCCGCTGCAGCTCCTTGGAGACCGGGGATGAAGATCGCAAGCACGGAGGCCCGCTGAGCGTTTCGGATCCCCCAGTTGGCCTGCCCGGAGACCCGAAGTAACTCGTTGAGTTCTCCGTTCAGCTCTCGCACGCAGAGGAAGAGTTCTGTTCTGCGTTCGAGGAGTCGAAACGATCTTTGAAGTTCAACGGAGGCCAGAGTAAGGAGGCCGGTCATGGCGAAGAGAAGCGATACTGCGACAAGAGATACGTCCCCACGCTGATTCATAACGGCCCCGGGAGGTTGAGCTCCACCTGATGCGTTTTAGCGAACCGTTGCCAAATGGCCCTGTCACCCAATCGCCAGATCCGTGTGGCGCACTTTCTGAGGAGTGTTCCGCTCTGTGGCCGGGGCCGAGAGAGCTTCGCCTCGGTCAGAAGTTCAACCGAGCGGAGCCAGGCCTCTTGCCTGCAGACAGTGCTCCGCTGGAACTCTACTGCCTGAGCACCCAGAGTGATCAGGAGCGCAAGTGCAGCGGCAGTAGAGAGAGCACTCACCGACGCGCGTCCTTGAGAGAGATTTCGTTTGCGACCTGAGACTTCATGTTCTCGATCCGCTTCTGGATGACTTCTCCGAACTGTTTGACCGCTACCAGGCAACAGATGCCGATGAGGCTAGAGATAATGACGTACTCCATGATCCCTTGGCCTTGTTGGTTTTTTAGAATTGTCTTCATAGGTGCCTCCGTTAGGGTTAGGTCCTCGTTTTACGGGTCTCGCTTGAGGGTGTCAGGGGGGTGGGGGAGCTAGGAGAGTGTTTTGTTCAAGTATGAAAATGTGTGGCGCAAAATGGGGTAAACCCCTAAAATATTGACATGGAAGAAAATAATAAAGTCATCATTTTTGAAAAGAAAGAAATCATCCTGGTTTTGATCTTTGTAGTGGTTTTGATTATTACGAGCTTCACATTGGGCATCCGCTTAGGACGGAAGCTTGCATTTAATGAAGCGGGGCTCAAGCCCGAGGATGAGAAGACCGTGGAGCTCAAATCTTCCGTCGAAGAGGATGCCGAAGCGACGGTCTCTCAAGACGCCAAACTTAGCGATGAAGAAAAGCTTAAGAAGCTGATGGATGAATCAAAGACTCGGCTTTCAGATGAGCTAGAGAAGTTCTCCTCCGATGACAAGCCGGCGACGCCGATGAGTACTCCCGCGGATTCAGAAAATAAGATGAGTTCGACGATGGCAGGGAAATTTACGATTCAACTAGGCTCCTACAATACCCTCGACGAAGCGAAGCAGTTTGCGGAGGGGTTTACCGTGCGCGGTTATAGCCCCATCATTAACGAAGTGAAAATCGCGGATAAAGGAACCTGGTATCGGGTTAGTCTCGGTGTCTTCAGCAATGTCGAAGAAGCGAAGGCCTACATCAAGCAGGAACAGAGCCTCTTCTCTGGACAAGACCACGTGATCTCCGAGATCCGTTAAGAAGGACTAGAAAAAGATCCCCAGCTCAAGGGCGAAGGAAAGCCAACCAAGAGTAAGACTCCGGGCCCGCTTCGGTTCGTTAGCGATGGGTCTTCTAGTGACGCTAGCGAAGTTGTAGGACATTTTCCCACCCCAGAAAAAACTCGTGCTCGTTCGTTTGTGGATACCATAGTTGGCCGTGAGGCCATACCCTCGGTACTCACGGTCGATGAACGACTCATTGAGCTGGACTCCGTTCACGAAGACATCGATGTTTTCGTAGACGTCCTCGGTGGGAAAAAAATCGAGGAGAAGCTTGAACCGGTGGCCCACGCCGAGGCCCGCTGCCATGACAGTGTTTCGAACGTCTCCCGGGCGCCGGAAGCTCCCGTCGCTGTTCGTTCCTCGGTTCGCCGGGTTCTGGGTGATCGCATCGAAGTACGTGCGGTGCTGGAAGAACTGGGCCCCCCACCACAGTTGATGGTACCGCGTCGATCGTCTGAGGTAGGCGATGTCTCCGCCGAAGAGATCTCCGAACTGCTCGTAGTTCCCGGACACGTGGCCGGAGATGGAGAGTCGGTTCCGGTCCTCACCCGTGTAGCGGCGCTGATCCTTGATCCCGAGGTCCGTGTCGAGGTCGTAGATCATGCTCTCGTGGCGAAGGTACTTCTCGGGTTTCCTGATGAGAACTTCTTCTGAATCGGGATTGAGCTCCTCTTCGGGGAGGTCGTAGAAATCGGCGAAAGCACTCAGAGGGAAAAGGAGGAGGAAGATGTAGCTCATGTGTTACCTCTGCGCCAGCTGCTCGAAGTTTTCTCCGGGAAAGTCCTCGAGCCCCATGTAGTCGGCGAGTTCGAGCTTTTTCAGGAGGTGCTCGTATTTCACGTTCTCGGAGTTCACATGGGAGATCACGAGGTTATCGACGGCGAACTTGATGTCGGCGTAGGTGGCCCGGCCTGCGATGTAATTGTCGAGGACTGAATCGTAGTTACTCTGAGCGTTTTTGTGTTGGAAGCTTGCGATCTCCACCTTCTGCTCGAGGAAGCGAAGGGTCTTGTAAATGGTTCGAAGCTTGACCTCGAGAAGCCGTTTTACGTTGAAGAAGTTTATCTCTGCGATCCGCTTGTTGAGGTACGCCTGCTGGTTCACCCGCGAATTAAAGAAGCCCCCCTCACCGAGAAGGGTCCAGCGCATGTCGATCGCGGCGACGAGCTCGATGTTTCGGTTCCCGGAGGCCGTCTGGTACTGCCAAGTGGTTCCGTTGGGATCAAAGCCCGTCCGGTAGGTTCCGAGGTTGAAGCTAAACTCCGGGAGGGGAAGGTTCTCTTTGAGCGCTCGCTCGTAGCTCCTGCTGGCGTTGTCGTAGGCGAGCTTCGCGTCCCGGAAATCAACGGACTGCTCCTCCGCGAGCTTTAGCGCCTCATCCAGGGAGGTGGAGACGGCGACGTACTTGAGTTGCTCCACAGTGCGGTATGACCCTCGCCACTCGTCACCCAGAAGATTCGCCATGTCTTCTTCCTGGAGACCCACGTCATACAGGGATTCCTGATACTCCGTCTGGGATCGAAGGTACTCTGAGCGTGTTTGATAATATTCCTGGGCGCGGATTTTTCTGAGCTGGAGTTTTTCTCGCGCGAGGCGATGAATGAAGGAGGTCTGCCGCAGCTGTTCCTGGCGGATGCGTTTAATTTCCTTCGTCCGAATCATGTTGAAATACTGGTTGATGAGGCTGAACTTCAATCTCCGTCGCGCTTCGCTCAGCTGCTGGTTGGATCGGTTCAGGGTCTGTCGCTCGTTTTGGTACTGGAGATAGTCTCGGCCCCAGTTGAAGAGTGTGTAGCGGTCGATGACGAGACCGAGGCTTCCGGTGGGAGCTTGCTGGGCACCCATTCCAGTAGACGATTGATTCGACTCATGGAACCGGTCGATTCTGTGGTTGCTGGTGTCGAGCTCTAAGGAGACCTTGGGGAGCCAGAACTTCTGCCAGACATCGGTCTTCAGAAGCTCAATCTGCTCGCGCTGTTGGCCCCGGATACGCTCAAAAGGATTTCGCCGAAAGCCCTCTTCGATGACCGACCGGAGGTCGAGCACTCGTCCCTGAGTTTCAGTGTCCTTGGGATCGATGTTGTCTTTCCGGGTCCACCTCTTCGGGCGGTTATCTCCGGCGTTGGCATCCGGTTCGGCACCGGGAGTTTCTTTGGTCGTACCGAGGCGGTCTTCATCGATCGCCGTCTCAAGGGCCGAGAGGTCTTCGTCCTGAGCAAAGACAGCTTGACCGCCGATGAGCAGAAAAAATAGAACTAGGGCCTTCTCCAAAGCGCGTCTCCCGAAACCTGATTACTGTGTGCGGGTAAAGTTTAGCACTAGAGTTTTGGAGAAGTAAAATCAGATTCTTAAAGAGACAGACCGGGGCAACCGGAGCGGACGATTGTTTCCTCCATCGATTCCACCTGGAGATTCGTCAAGTAGAGTTCGTTCCGGATCTTCACCCGTGTGGAATTGAGTCGGGCGTGGACCGTGCTCTTGGCCTTGGGAGATTTCCGGAGGAGCTCTTCGTTCCGCTGGAGGAGTCCGTTGAGCCGCTGCTGGACCTTAATTTTATCGGCCCGCTCTTTAAATAACTCTCGGCACCGTTGGCTGAGCACTGGTTTGGTGACGGGATCTTGCAGCAGCGCCTCATCCTGTGAATACGCTGCCGTCGATAGCGCCAAAACTATGACAGTAAGAATGCTCTTCATATAAATGAGGCTAGCATGGGAATTGATTTACGGGAACTTGAATTTCCCCCTCAATTGATTGTCGGATACCATCAAAAAACGTAGGATGAGGGGTCAATTTTTTATTTGTAGGTAGAGTCCTTATGGCAAGAGTTGCGATCCTCATTCCCGCTCGCTTTGCTTCTTCGCGCTTCCCGGGGAAACCGCTGGCGCAGATCAAGGGGAGGTCCATGATCGAGCGCGTGTTTGAAAACTGCCAGCTGA
Source organism: Pseudomonadota bacterium (assembly GCA_027487515.1). Lineage (GTDB taxonomy): Bacteria > Bdellovibrionota > Bacteriovoracia > Bacteriovoracales > Bacteriovoracaceae > Peredibacter. The sequence continues at coordinate 210,264 of JAIYDL010000007.1, read as the reverse complement.
GCGGCTTCGAGAGTCACGTGGTGACCGATCACCCCGGGATCGAGGAGCACGTCCGAAGCTTCGGAGGATCCGTGCTCCGAGTGGACGACGACGTTCCCTCGGGTTCCGAGCGGATTGCCCTTGGGTACGAGCGCTTCCTCCGGAGTAGATCTTTAGACCTAGTCATCAACGTCCAAGGCGATGAGCCGCTCTTAAACGGGAGCGTGTTGAGGGAGCTAGCTGAGTTCCACCTTGCGAGTGGGTTCGACGTGGCGACCCTTCTACGGGAGCGGTCGACGAGTGAAGAGGACTTTCACAACCCGAACGTCGTGAAGGCCGTTTACGCCCCCGGATCACGGCAGTGCCTCTATTTTTCACGGCAATCGCTGCCCTATGACCGAGACGGGGGAGGACCCTACAGTTGGTACCAACACATCGGAGTTTATAGCTACCGGCCAGCGGTGCTCTCGGCGTTTGTGAAACTCCCGCAGTCGCGGCTCGAGGGGCTTGAGAAACTCGAGCAGCTCCGCGCCCTCGAGAATCGGATGACCCTCGGAGCGATTCTCACCACCCAGAAACTCATCGGCGTCGACGTTCCGGATGATATAAAAAAAGTAGAAGGGGCACTCTTTTGAACAAGCACAACAAGAAGTACATTTTTATCACGGGTGGTGTGACGAGCTCGCTCGGGAAGGGCCTCGCCGCCGCCAGCATCGGCTGCCTCCTCGAGCGCCGGGGCATTAAGATTAACATGCTCAAGATGGATCCCTACATCAACGTGGACCCTGGCACGATGAGTCCGACTCAGCACGGGGAGGTCTTTGTCACCGACGACGGTGCGGAGACGGATCTGGACCTCGGTCACTATGAGCGCTTCACGAGCTTGAAGTTAACCCGGGAGAATAATTTTACGACCGGGAAAGTTTACCTCCAGGTCATCGAAAACGAGCGCGAAGGAAAGTACCTCGGGAAAACCGTGCAGGTGGTACCGCACATCACCGACGAGATCAAGCGGCGGATCCACGTCGCGGCCCGGGACTGTGACCTCCTGATCGGTGAGATCGGGGGAACGGTCGGAGACATCGAGTCCCTTCCTTTCCTCGAATCCATCCGGCAGTTCGCTCTCGACGTTGGCAAAGAGAACGTGATCTTCATCCACCTGGTCCTCGTACCGTACATCGAAGCCGCCGGAGAATTGAAGTCGAAGCCCGCGCAGCATTCGGTGAAAGAAATGCGCTCGATCGGACTATTTCCCGACGTGGTCCTCTGCCGCGCCGACCGCGAGATTGATCAGGCCATCCTTGATAAGATCTCCCTCTTCTGTAATGTTCCGAAGCAAAACGTGTTTCAATCCATTGACCTCGACCTCATCTATAAAGTTCCGAAGGCCTTCAACGACCAGGGCCTCGATCGCCGGATCACCGAGCTCCTCGGGATGTGGACGACGGAGCCCAAGATGGACGAAGTCAATCGCGTGATCTTCAACGCCGAGAACCCGCTGAAGGAAGTCAACATCGGGATCGTCGGTAAATACACCGAGCTGATCGAGTCGTATAAGTCCCTCGACGAAGCACTTCGGCACGCGGCGATCGTCAACCAGGTGAAACTGAACCGGATCTACATCGACGCCGAAGACCTCGAAAAAGGCGTCAAGTCTGATCTCCTCGAGAAGGTTGACGGCATCCTCGTTCCCGGCGGGTTCGGCTCCCGAGGCACCGAAGGAAAAATCAAGGCGATCCAGTTCGCGCGAGAGAAGAAGAAGCCTTTCTTCGGGATCTGCTTGGGCCTTCAGCTCTCGGTCATCGAGTTCGCGCGCAACGTGGTCGGCATGAAGGACGCGACCTCCATGGAATTCTCCGAGAAGGGGAACTTCGTCGTCCACTACATGACGGGACAACGGGAAGCCCAGAAAGGGGGGAGCATGCGGCTCGGCGCTTACGAATGTGTCTTCGCCCCCGGCTCCCTAGGCCAGAAGGTCTACGGCACCACGACCATCAGCGAGCGGCACCGTCACCGGCTTGAGGTCAACAATGACTTCGTGAAGCAGTTGACCGAGCGGGGTCTCATCGTCTCGGGAAAAAACCCGGCCCTGAACTTGGTCGAGGTGATCGAACTCGCGGACCATCCGTTCTTCCTGGCCTGCCAGTATCACCCGGAGTTTAAATCGACACCTTTCCAGCCTCACCCAATCTTCGCCTCCTTCGTGAAGGCGAGCGCTAAACTATAAGGAATGACTATGACAAAGATGGATTTCTATATCGGCCCCTGTGTGATCGAGAGCGCAGACCTTGCCCGCCAGATCACGGAGAAACTGCTGAAGGATCTGGACCCGTTTCGGGCGGAGATCAACCTACATTTCAAGGGCTCTTTCGATAAGGCGAACCGCTCGTCGTTCACCTCTTACCGGGGCCCTGGCATCGACGAAGGCCTGAAGATTCTTCAAATGATCAACAAAGAGTACGGGCTCCCCACGCTCACTGATTTTCACACCCCAGACCAGGCCGTTCCCGTCGCGCAAGCTGTGAGCGTGCTTCAGGTTCCGGCCTTCCTCTGCCGGCAGACCGACATGATCTTCGCCGGTGCAGAGGCGTGCAAAAAGTACGACCGTGAGCTGAAGGTGAAAAAGGGTCAGTTCCTTTCCCCGGAAGAAACGAAGAACATCGTCGACAAGGCGTCGCACTTTCTTCCCAAAGAAAAGATCATTCTGACGGAGCGTGGGTCGTCGTTCGGGTACAATAACCTTGTCGTCGACATGGCCTCGTTCCAGATCATGAAGTCCTTCGGTGTGCGGACCGTCCACGATGCTACCCATTGCGTGCAGCGACCGGGGGGGCTAGGGACCGCGACTGGCGGAAAGCGTGAACAGATCCTCGTCCTCGCCAGAGCTGCAGTGGCCGCCGGAGCAGACGGGATCTTCATGGAATGTCATCCCGTTCCTGAAAAGGCGCTGTCGGATGCTGCGACCGCACTTCCGCTCGATTCCGTAAAGGGCATCGTTGAAAAGCTTCTCAAGATCCGCCGAGCGGTGACAGAATGAGCCAAAGAGAGACGGCCAAGAGGTTTGAGGCCAAGCTTCGGAAGATAAAGGTCGCGGTCTTTGACCTCGACGGGATTCTCACGGACACCCACGTCTGGTGGGCCAATGATGAAGTGGGCTTTAACCGAACCTTTAACATCTACGATGGTTATGGGATGAAGCTCTTGATGAAGGCGGGCCTGAAGGTCGGCGTGATCACCGGCGGCAACAGTGTCTCGGTCCAAAAGCGGGTCGAGCAGTTGGGACTAGATTTTTGCTACGCTGGGAACGAGGACAAGAGAGAAGCGTTCAAAGATGTGATCCGCCGCTACCAGGTTGACGCCTCTGAGGTGCTCTACATGGGGGACGAGCTCTTTGACATTCCTCTACTAAAGAAGGCCGGCTTCTCTGCCACGGTTCCCAACACCTGCGAAGAAGTTCTCTCGATCGTCGACTACGTCACCAAGCGCGAGAGCGGGAAGGGCTGCGCCAGGGAGGTCATCGATCTGCTCCGCTACGTCCAAGGAATTTTTCCTGAAAACGAGGATTTCTAATGCTTGGGAAGAAGCTTTACAAGACCTCGATGCTCAACCTGTTTCGTCTCACCGTTCTGGCGATCGTTGTCTTCTTTCTGAATGACTTTGTCCTGAACACGTACACGTACGAAAATTTCCAGGCCGATGGTCGCTTCCGGATCATCGACGTGATCCAGTACCACTACCGCTACCCCGGTGAAGCGATCGCGTTCCTTTTCTTAATCATTGTCCCGGCCATTTACTACGCCTTCATCCGAGGGGCCGCGTTCTGCGAGAAAGGATTCCGCTTCAACCGTGGTCTTCCTTTCATGAACCGAGAGATCCGCTACGACGACGTGAAGACCTACAAACTCTTGCACCCAAAGCACATCATCGCGATTCACACCAGCAAGGGCGACGTGTTCCTGATCGCAGACAATTCCGTCGAGAGAGTCATCGCGATCCTTGACCAGCATAACATCCCAGGGGACCTCGCCCGGGACGACTACGCAAACCTTCTCGTGAACTTCCGGAAGTTCGTGATCGTGGTACTGAGCTTTTCGGTGATCGTGTTCACGCTCAAGAAGCTGGGTTTTTTCTTTCGGTAGATCGAGGTGGAGGAGATAGGGGCACTTCCTTCTTAACCCTAGAAAAAATATCCAAAAAATTAATTGCAGAATTTTGGAGTCTGATAATATTGGGTATCAGGAGATTACCCATGTTTTTGAATTCTAGCTCACGACGATTTTTTGGATTTGTCTTCAGTCTTTTTGCCCTCACTTCTGGAGTTTCGGCCACTGTCCCCACCCTGCGGGCCTTCGATGGCACGTACGCTACCGCGAAGAATAAGTTTTCTTGCGTGGGTCTCGGTTGTCCTCCGACGACAACAGTCGCGAACCTGAAACAAGTGTATGCTTTAGAGTATATCAATCGAGTTCCCGCTAACACCGGGCCTCTCATGACCAAAGGGTTCGTTAAGAACGTCGCCGCAATTGTACTGAAAAACACCGCTTACCCAATTAAAAATGCAGAAACAGAAGCTTTCCTTGATGCTGATCTGCTGCAATGTAAAAATACTTCAGGGTACCTCTCAAAAGCTTGTTCAAACCTGATCCATTGGCCGGCGATGGTTCGGATGTTTTATCTGTCCGAGAATTTGGGCCAGGAACATTCGAGCTTCGCAATATCTCCGACGCTGAGGAGCAAGGTTCTTGATTACTTTTGGTACATCCTTGAGCGATCGACGACAGCTTTTGAAGTGGCAGCAGGAAACGGGCCCGCGGGCGTAGATCAAACTTGGGCAGATGATTCCGAGAATCACATCCTAACAACGCAGTCGATGTTCTACCTCGCGGCACAGGCCCTCGCAAATGAAGACGACTACAAAGATCGTCCTCTCCTCGAGGGCAATGGAAAGACACCGACTCAAATGCTCGAAGAATGGAGAGAACACTGGGATCACTATGTGGATCTGAGAGTGAAGCACGGCTTTTTTCTTGAATTCAATTCCGCAAAGTATGGGAAGTATACTCTGGCAGCGGTCTATAACCTGATGGATTTTTCGGAAGACTCGAACTTAAAAAGTAAGCTTAAAAACCTCCTGGATTTGAACTTCGCGATGGCCGCTTCCGAAAGTCTACCCAACGGTATGCGTGGCGGATCTCAAAGCCGGAAAGATCCTCCTCAAAGAGCCGTGTGGAATACCTACACTGCTTTCTTTAGATACTACATTAAACAGTCAAACGTCGTCACAACCCAGGCAGACATTATTAATTTGCCTATTCTCACCTCTGACTATTACCCACCGGAGGCCGTATGGGAGATTTGGAACAAACCACCGATCACATCTCCATACGAAGTCTCGGCACGGGTTCCAGGGGTCGTGAGTAGCGCGAATACGAAATTGATAGATCCGACAAAAAGCGTGTTTCGGACGACCTATGTTTCACCATCATTCTCGCTCGGAAGTAACTTACTCGATTACAATAACCAAAGATACGCAAAGAATGGCTCAGAAGCTAGAAGCCTTGCGATGTACGTTAATGAAGGCAATCAGGAGTCTATCGGTGAGAATGTGCCGCAGATCTTTTTTGCCCCGAAGGAAGGACAATGCTTTGATCAGTCGTACGGTGTTCAGAAGAAGAACGCCATGATTTATCAGAATCACATTTACCAGTATCTCCTTAATGATCCTACGATTCAGAATCTAAGGAATTGTTACTTGTTTAATTGGAATGGAACAACGACCCAGGAAACTGTCATAGACCACTCCCTAAATCCAGTCCAAATTCCATCAACTAGGATTGATCAAGGCATAGAGTATAAACCCGTTTTCCTTAGCTCCGACCGGATGGTCGAAAAAAGACTCAACACAGTAACTCAGCTTTGGGATACGGTTGAGGATGATACTCGAATGCAAAGTGATATGGAGTTTTCGAGTCTCTTCTCTTATGCCCTCGATCCTAATAGGGGCGTATTTTTGAAATCGCCGGCCGGTAGCACATTCGTCTGGGTCAAACCATTGAACAGCACATTTGTGGTTAAGCCTGGTTATAATCCAACCGTCCATACTAATCCGGCGCTACACAAGCAGGTAAGAGAAGAAAGTTATTTCGTTAAAGATTTAGTTCTTACTTCGGATAAGTTTTCTCCCGTTGCCGTCGTCGTCGCTGAGAGTAAGAATTTTGAGCGGCAAGGAGGTACCACGGATAGCTTTGAAACGTTTAAGAATGAAATTTTTGAAACCAGCACATTGTCTTATGGCAACAATAAGGCCACCCTTCAGCAATCCATGCGCTCGGCGCTCCAGCCTCGCGATATTTTTTTAGATTCGGTGATCCTGGCCGATTCGAGCTTGTTGCCGACTCGCACATCCAACCCACGGAACTTTCACGCCAGCAACCTCAGTTTAAGTAACTGGACCCCTAATGAGTCCAAGCAGGAAGCCCACAATCGGCATACCCTCACCAGTGCTTCCTATGGCGCGGGTCTAGAGTTTAGTTTTAACGTTCAAACTTCTGGGACTTACTATCTGAAGGCGAGAGTCCGGAATGCTTCAAACATTTGGATCCATGTTGACTCAGGCGGTGCTTTTACTGCTCCTCTTCCAGGGGCTTCTCAAAACCTGGCCTGGCAGGATGTGAAGGTTTTCCCCGGTGCAGTAAACCGCATCAACCTCACACAAGGAGCGCACACGATCAGGGTTCTTTTCCGGAAAGAAGGAGTGGAGTTGGATGCGTTGGTCTTACTCTACGAGCGAAACGACAACCCTGCGGTTATCGAATTTTATGAAAACTTAAATCGTCTCCAGCCCCTCTCATTGATCGATGGAACCCCGATAAACGCTAGCCCAGCCCACCTGACTCATACTTTCCTTAGCCCATACGTGAAGTCAGCTCGTGACTCCGGCATCTGGGACATTCGCAGTGGTACGATTGGTATGGTCATTAATGGGAGTGGGGAAGTGTTTTCAGAAACACAGGGTAAGTTAATTGAAGCAGAGGGAGAAGTGTCCATGGGGAGTCCGATTCCGGCCGTCATGGTTGACCCATCGGGAACTTTGTACACTCAAATGAGCGACTCCGTGTCCTACAGATATCCTGTCACTGTTTCCGATGCCGCCGCGAATAAGCTCATCATCCGAAGCCGCTATCCCGCAGGCGTCTCGACCGGGGTTCTAAAGGTCTCAGTAAACGGAGGCCCCGAGGTGGTTGGGAACATATCATCCGGAACTTCTTGGGCGTGGTCTACGCAGAGTTTTGACCTTGGATCTCTACCTCTCGGGGCACAGCAGTTGTCCATAAAATCAAACTTGGAAGTTGATGCGTTTATGCTAACGAAGTAGGTTCGATCAGTACCGTAGGTTCTTATCTAGGGGATGCGAGGGACACGTCTTACCGCATCCCCTTTTCATTTTCAGGAGGGCCTTAAACCAGATTCTGGGTCTTCGCCTTCTCGAGCCGATTCCAGATCCCACCCCATTCCTCAGCATCGTGCTCCGGCCGTCGTTCAGCAAAGATGATATCAAACCCGGCGGCATCAAACTCCCGCATTTTCTGATAGAGCTCCCGGCTCGCGACTGCGGCCGACGCCGGCTGTTGCCACAGAACCGGATTTCGGAAAGGGACCGACACGAGAAGAGGGTCTTGTTTCCAGCTAAATCCCTCAGGCACGATGACCAAGGGAATCTTAGGCATGTAGTGATGCTTGAGTTGTCCTGGCGCTACCGGGCTCACGGCGTAGACGACGTCCACCATTACGCCTTGCTCTGCCAGGAGTTTTCGGAGCATGGAGGCGGTGTAAAAACCTGGACGGTAGATCTCCACTCGGTTGCCGACGACACCGGCCACGGTGGACTCGATCCCAATCTCCGAAGGGCCCCCCTCGAGGATACTGACTCCGGCCCCAAATTCTGCGTAAACGTGAGCGCTTGTGGTCGGGGAGGTTTTGCCGAACTTGTTCGCGCTGGGGGCCGCGATGCCACCCTCGATCCCGGAAAGCAATTGCAGGGCCACCGCATGCCGAGGGCAGCGCAGCCCGACCGAGTCGAGGCCCGAGGTGATGAGAGGATTGATTTCAGAAGTCTTGGGCGCGATCAACGTCAGTGGTCCTGGCCAGCAGGTCCGTGCCAGGGCCTCGTGAACCTCGGTCCATTCTTTGGCGAGAGATCTTGCCGAGGCCGGGGAAGCGACGTGGACGATCAGAGGATCAAAGAATGGTCGCTCTTTGATGGAAAAAATTTTCCGAAGTCCCGACTCCGAGTGGATCCAGCCACCGAGCCCGTAAACCGTCTCCGTGGGAATGGCCACCACGTCTCCGCGCTGGAGAAGGGTTCGTGCCTCGGCTACGTCGACGGTTTTCAAGCTCACTCACTTACGATGCTGGCAGGTGTCCTGCCGCCGGTTTTGCGTTTAAACGTATCAATAACTCCGAGGCCCCGGAATTGTCCAGCGGAAAAGGTTGTGTTGAAGGCGACGCCGACGCTCGTTTGGGCCTGGAGTCGGCCGTTCACAAATGTGTTCTCTGCTCCAAACAGGGCCTGAATGTCCGCGATGTTTTTTGATTTCTTATAGTACTTCGTCATGAACTCTTTAAACTTCGCCAGCGATGGCTTGAGGAAGTTATTGGCATAATCGGATTTGAAGGCAACGAAGGTGAGGCCCAGGTCCTTCACACACTTCTCGGCCCCGGACTGCGTTTCGAGGAGGAGGTCTCGGCGGGAACTCTCCGTCGTCCACTGCCGGGCTTTCTCGGAACCGCAGACACGCACGAGGAGGCCAAAGACACTGTCCACGGGTGCTGCGATGAGGTAGGTGAAGCCGCTCTTCTCAACGCGCACGTTGCTTTCGATCATCATCGGTCCTTTGAGCACTTCGTTTTGAATGTCCTCCTTGAAGGTCTTCGGCAAGGTCGTGTAGTTATCTGCGAACCAGACGAGGTCGTTCTTGAACCGGCGGTCGACCCACCGATCCGTGCGGGCGGCACTGTAGTACTGGGAGATCACGAAGGAGAATTGCTCAGCGTTGTCTACTCGGATCAGCTTGGGATCCGTCGCTTGGGGGTGGGAGGCTTCGTACTCGATGGTAAATTGTTTGGAAAAAACGGCGGCGTTATTCACGGCCAACGGAAGTTTTAAAAGCTTATACACGATGGCCGAGAAGAGGCGACTCACGACGTTCTGCACGGCCCTGACATTTTGGGCGTAGTTCTTGTAGAAGACCTTCACGACATCGTCTTTAATGACCCGGATCTGTTCCGTTTTCTGTTTCTGGAGTCGGCCCCAGATCAAAAGGCTTCCGCGTTGCTCAAGTGCAGAAGAACTGGACTCATCGAGCCTTACCACGTAGGGCTCGAGTTGTTTTATGGCTCCGGTCCCTTTCAGGATCGACCGCAGTTCCCCGCCAAGCCCTGAGTCACTCTTGACCTTCACCCACTGGTCCGGCTTAAATCCCAGCGAAAACTCTTTTCCTGAGGCGTACTCATAGTTGATGTCATAGCGGAGGAGGGTGAGCTTCAGGAGTTTAAAAAAATCAAGCTGGAGTTCGAGCGTTGCTCCAACGGTAGCTTTCTTCTTCGACTGAACTCCGACGATGTAGCGATGGTTGCCCGCCTGAGTGCTCTGCATGCTCGTGACGTTCTGGAAATCGTACTCGGCAAGGACTCCCGCGCTAAACGAGACGTTGTATAACGGAGGAGTCGTGATGAGGCCCCCCGCACTCGCGGTCCAGACGTCTTCGCGCTTTAAGATTTCCTCGTTGCCCATTTTTTCCATGAAGTCTTGGTTGAAGGAAAGGAAAGGGAGGAAGAGGCGACTGAAGTCGGCGGAGAGTCCCTCCTGGTAAGAGGCGGCGTAGTGCCAGTAGGTGTAGGCCCTTCGAAACTTGATGCCTGCGAAAGCGCCGATTTCGGTGGCCGACATGGCCGAGAGACCTGCTTCCGAGAGGCGCTCAAGGAAAGTTGAAGCTTCTACCTCAAAGGTGAAGGTATCCATGACCAACCAGTTTTCTGCGAAAATATTCGGCGTCACTTGCCGATCGGCGTAGACCTGGACCACGCCGAAGGGGCGCTGCCAGGAGAATCCCGAAAAGTTAGATGTCCCGAGATTGAACTGTTGATTTAATCGATTAAGGGTTTGTACCTCAGAAAGACCGATGGTTCGGTGGGAGGCCTCGAGGTGCCGGCGGATTTCTTCATAGAGGGGAGACTCTTCTCCATCAACGGGTGCGGGACTCGATGCCCCCAGGAGGGCAGAGAGCATGCGTGACTGGAGCGATCCTCCAGGCAGCGATGGGGTGAGGGATTGAGAACTCTGCGCTTTGAGGGCCTGGACTTGCTTCACGAGAGGAGCGTTACTTTTTGTAGGGGATCGGGTAAGATGTTGCTCGAATTCCGGTTTTAGTTTGATGTGGGAAAATTCTGAGGAAAACGCCGAATAGGGCAAGGTAAGAACAATCAGCATCCATACTTTCATCGGGGCCCCCTAGGCAATCAGTCGCCTTTTACGTTGTTTCCTGCATCGGATCTTCGTCTAAATAAAGTTAATGGCCGTGACATCACTAAGGTCTTGAAATCGCTCCGGGCTTTTGGAATAACGGCGAGTTGGGATGGATAATTTTGAGGAAAGTGGAGAGAGTATGGATAATGAGAAGTTTAAGGCACTCCTTGAGGAAAGCTACCAATGGCCTGATTACTACGAGTTTAAGTTCATCATTAAGACCGCTGACAAGCAGCTGATCATCGAGAAGCTTCCGGGCTTCCGAATCCAAGAGACTCCTTCTAAAAATGGGAATTACACCTCCGTCTCTGCCCGGAAACTTATGGCCAGTGCCCAAGAAGTTCTCGAGATTTACTCGCTCATGAGTACTATTAAAGGTGTCATCAGCTTATAACTTCAGAGGTCCCATGAAATATAAAACGGCCTTGGTTCTTGGCGGCGGTGCCTTCGGGACTGCGATCGGGTTTGTTCTGACACAGAACTTCCAAAAAGTGATCGTTCTTGTCCGGTCTGAAGAAACTTACCAAGAAATAAACCGTGGGGAGAACGCAACCTACCTCCCGGGCCAGAAGTTACCGGAAACGATTCGCGCCGCCCGCACCTGGGCGGAGGTGGAGGCGCTTTCGGACGGAGGGATCGAGCTGATTGTGTCGGGGCTTCCGATGTCGGCGATCGAAGACTTCTGCCTCCGGAATGAACCCGAGCTTCGCTCCCTCTTTGACCGCGGGATCTGTCTCGTCAATCTCGCGAAGGGCATCGATCACGAAACGCTCAAACTCCCGGACGAACTCTTCAAGTCTCACTTCGATGCCTACCGCTCCCAGCTCACCTACCTTTCGGGCCCCTCCTTCGCCAAAGAGATCATCGATAAACAGATCACTCTCGTCTCCCTCGCTGGTGAATCCCGCGAGAATCTTCTCCACATCTGCGACATGCTCGGAACGGACTTCTTCAAGGCCGTACCGACGACGGACGTGAAGGGTGTTCTCCTGGGAGGATCGCTGAAGAACGTCATCGCGATTGCGGGTGGGATCCTCGAGGGTCTAGGGTATAACCATAATACTCGTGCGGCCCTTCTCACGCGGGGGATTGTGGAGATGCTTCGCTTCGGAGCAGTTTTTGGCGCTCGGCCTGAAACGTTCTATGGGCCCTCGGGCATGGGAGACTTGATTCTCACGACCACGGGGGAGCTGTCTCGAAACAAGACTTTTGGGATTGAACTCGCCAAGGGCCGCCGCCCAGAAGAGATCATCGCGAGCTCGAAGAGTGTCGTTGAAGGTTATAAAACCACCAAGGCAGCGTACTTCTTAGCGCAAAAGATGGGCATCCGGGCCCTGATCTTCTCAGGCCTTTACGCTGTTTTGTACGAGGACGCGGATCCTCGTAAAGTGGTCCAAGAGATCATGCTCCTCCCGCCGAAGTTCGAGGACTAAGAGGACCTAGAGTTTCAGGTGACTCTCAATTTTTCCCACGGAAATTGTTTCACCGAGGGAAAGGATCGTTCCGTCCGGTTTCTGGACGAAGTAGGCGGGAACTCCGACGACCTTGAAGCGCTTGAGAAACTGGGTGATGTTGTCATCCCGTTTTGTCCAGTCCGCGCGCACGAGAACAAGGTTGTACTTCTCCGCGAGCTTCCGGAACCCGTCTGTTTCGAGGACGAGTTTTTTATTCACCTTGCAGGTAAGGCACCACTCGGCCGTGAAATCCATGAACACGAGTTTCCCTTTCTCGCCCTCGAGCTTGGATTCAGACCACGGGGCCCACTCACTTTGTGTTCCTGCAACTTCGGAGGAGGCCGAGGGCCTAGCCTCGAGATTCTGGATGGCAAGAAAAGTTAGTCCCAGGGGCAACGCAAACACGAGTGCCTTCGCAACCCACGATCGGGAGATCTTCTGGACGAAGAAGAATGCGAAAAACCAAAGGGCAAAGAGGAGGTTCAGGCGCCAGCTGATGAGGTCGAAGTTCACCAGGGACACGAAGACATCGTAGAGCCAGATGACGGTGAGGAGGAGGGAGAGACCGAGGAAGTATTTAAGCTTCTCCATCCAGGCGCCGGGCCGCGGGAAAATGTTCAGAGCGGAGGGCACCGCGGCCGTCATGAGAAACGGTGACGCGAGGCCCAGCCCGATGAAGAAAAACATCAGGAAGATGTTCGCCGTCGACGTGGTAAAAGCGAAGGTCAGGGCAGTTCCCAGGAACGGGGCCGAGCAGGGAGTGGAGAGGATCGTGGTGAGGATTCCTGAAAAGAAGTCACCCGCAAGACCATCCTTGAGCTCCGCTGAGCCGAGCTTCGAGCCTCCCGGAGTTGCGAACTCGAAGAGCCCGAAGAGGTTCAGCGAGAGGATGAAGAGGATCAGCATCATGACGAGGATGAAGGCCGGAGACTGGAGCTGGAAGCCCCAGCCAATTTCTTCTCCGCTGATCTTGATGCCAGCGATCACTCCGGCCAGAACCATGAACGTCGAGATCACACCGGCCGTGTAGCTGAGGTTGTGGGAGAGGATTTTCCTCTGCGGTAGGCCCTTGTGCTGGATGAGTCCAAAGAGTTTCAGGGAGATCACCGGGAGCACACAGGGCATCAGATTGAGGATGAGGCCCCCGAGGAAGGCGAAGAGGAGGTACTTAAAAAGACTCCCTTCATCGTCCGTGACTGTACCGGCGGCGACCGAGCCTTTGCCGGTGAAGGGCGGAAGATTTTTGTAGAACTCGTTAAGGGTTGGAGACCCAAGGGAGAAGTTCTCTGCGGCCAAGGTCACAACGGTCACAGAGGTTGAGCCCGGAGCGTTGAGGAGAAACTGGAGTCGGTACGGGCGCTCAAATTTTCCAGACTCTGGGAGTGAGACCGGCGGTTCTTGGTATTCTCCGTCCCATTCAATTTCTGTTTTTCCGTAGAGGGTCCCGTCCTTATAGAAGAGAGACTCGCGCTTAAATCCCCAGGGGGCTTGCGGAAAGGGAGTCAGGAAGTTCATTTCCTTGGGAAGGCTTGGGATCTTCACATTTTTTAAGCTGTAGTGAAGGGTGAGGTTCGGCTGACCCTTCGCTCTCGTGAGGTAGAACTCAAGCGTTGAGGGAAGCGTCGTTTCGAGGGGGAGCTCTTTGAAGGCCGCTTCGAGGGTGGCTGGGTCAAACGGTTTGGCCATCCGGCTGGCGACGAAGTCCTCTTTGGCGGCAAGTTTGAGCTTCGCCTCACCAGGGATGCAGATGTCCTTGCAGATGAGGACACCGACCTGGAGGTCGATGGCACCGGCAGGGTCGTCGAAGAAGAAGTGCTTCACGCCCCCGTATCCGATGGTCACGATGTCGCCGGCCTCCACGTATTTCTTGGGTGCGGGCCACTCGTGGGCCTTGGTTTCTGGGGTGAATTTAAACGTCGAGGCAATCCCCGCGTCCCCAGGATTCTTCCAGTAAGTGTGCCACCCCTCATCGTGATTGATGGTCACCACCAGCTTCTTCTGCCAACGCTGGACGGAGAAGGTTGCGTGCTCGTCTGCCCCCCAGGCCGTCAGGGAGATGAGGAGGAGAAAAATGGCTTTCAACATAAGAATCCTTTATGATTAGCGGTATGAGAATTATATGCCTCACTGAAGAAACCGTCGAGACGTTCTACCTTCTTGGCAGATCCGATGTGATCGCCGGAGTTAGCCAATACGTAGAACGTCCTCCCGAAGCGAAGTGTCATCCGGTGGTGAGCCAATTCATTCGCTCTGACATCGAAAAGATCGTGGTTCTGGGACCAGACCTGGTGATCGGCTTCTCCGATCTTCAGCGGGAGATTGCCGCCGAGCTGATCGGTCGAGGGCTCTCGGTGCTGGTCACGAACCAGCGCTCTTTGGCGGAGATCCTTGAGAATAATCTTCTCCTGGGACGAATCATCGGGGAGGAGCAAAAGGCGAGTGACTTGGTGGCCGGCTTCCGGCGCAAGCTTCAGGAGGTTCGCGGCTTAAGTGCTAGGTTCCCAAAGAAGCCTCGAGTTTATTTCGAAGAATGGGATCATCCGCGCTACAGTGGAATCGGTTGGGTTTCAGAGCTCATCGAGGCCTGTGGTGGGGTGAACATCTTTGCTCATAAGGCCGGGCCTCTTGCTCGAGACCGGGAAGTGACGGATGAAGAGGTCAGGGCCCTTGATCCCGAGATCATCTTCGGTTGCTGGTGCGGAAAAAAGGTTAAGCTCGACTCCTTTTTTCACCGGTACCCCGGAGTCAGCGCAGTTCAGAACCACCAGGTCTGGGAACTCGATCCTGCGGTGTTTCTCCAGCCCGGGCCTGCCCTCTTCGTGGATGGCCTTGATCAAATGCTTGAAAAAATTAAAGCCCTAGCGACCTTGACGAGCACTGATTCACTCCCATAGTAGAAGATATGAGACGAATGTACGCCGTGCTTGCGGTAATGTTTATGATTGTCTTCTGGGCGGGAGCACTCCTTGGGCAACAAGGGACGAACTCAGTGGACGACCAGCAAGCGACGCACGTTGATCGGGTCATGAAGCTCCGGATGGAGATGCACCGGAGGATGATGGAGAATCTCCTGAGCGACTCGGGCCCTGATCAGGACATGTTCGGCGACATGGAGGGGATGATGAATGACCTCCTGAAGGATTCATTCAGTGCACCTGGGAAGATGGGTCTTCGGCAGGGCTCGAGCTTGAAAATGGAATGGGTAGAAAATGCTTCAGGCCGAACCCTCGCCATCACCCCCCAGAATCCAAAAGATCAGTTGGACATTAATGTCGCAGACAACCTCGTCACCGTAAAAGGGAAGCACGAAGAAAGATCTGGGAACGGTATCACTTCGGCCAGTTTCTCCAACAGTGTCTCCGTGCCCTCTGACTGTGACGGTTCGAAGGTAAAGATCGATCAAAAAGATGGTCGAATCCTGGTCCAGTTTCCGTTCCTTCGAGCGAAGGCGAGTGGAACCCCGAAGGATGGGCGCAAACCGCTTCGGCCTTCATCGTCTGATGTCCCTATCTGAGGTAAGCCCTGGAAACTCAACGCGGATCTCGGAGAGAAGATTTTCCTAAGGTAAAAGCCGATTAAACCGATAGGGTAAACAGGTGGACAAACCCCTTCTGGAGGCATCCCATGGCTAAAACAGTCGCCCTATTTTTCGTTTTAGGTTTAATGGTCAGCTGCGCATCTTATCACAACGACCGAGGCATCTCGTCCGTTGATGAGCACGAAAAGGCACACGGTTACTACGAGCGGGCCAACTTCGCGCGCTAGGTTTTCTTCTGCCAGTCGGGGATGTTCGAAACCTCATCGAGAATTCGCATGTAAGAATCTAAGCGGGAGAGGATCATCAGATCCTCTCTTTTCATTTGATCGAGCTCCTGGAAAAAGCACCCCTTCGAGCTCGAGTCGTGCTGGCACGAGCTCGAGAACCGGCACTTCGTCGACCACTCATTGATGTCCGAAAAGCAGTAGAGAAGGTCTTGCTTCGTCAGGTCACCCAGAGACATAGAGCGAACTCCGGGGGAATCGATGAGCGTGAAGTCTTCGGCGTCGATGAGCTCGGCCCAGGTCGTTGTGTGGGCGCCTTTGCCAACTTTTCCTAACTCACCACTTAAGAGTTCGACGCGGCCCCTGGAGAGCGCCGTGATGAGCCGGCTCTTTCCAACACCAGAGTGTCCGAGAAGGATCGTTGTCTTCCCGAGAAGATCCCGGTGGAGGTCTTCGAAACCGTGGGCCAGGTAGCGTGGCTTGTAGGTGGGGTCTTCCGCAGAAACTTCGAAGCATTTGACGTTCAGCCATTGGAGGCGTTGGGCTTCGTAGGTGAGGTCAAACTCTTCCGGATCGTGCATGTCCATTTTATTAAACACAACGTAGGCCGGGACATTCCAGTAATCGGAGCGCACGAGGTAGCGGTCAACGAGGCCGCGCTTATAGGATGGCTTTCCAGCGCTCATCACCACGAGCATGACGTCCACGTTGGCAGCGATGACTTTTTTCTTCTGTTCTCGGGGGAGGTTTCGAAAGATCGCGTTGGATCTTTCTTCCGTCCGTTCAATCTTCCATTCCTCGCCTCCTACGGGAGGAGGGGAGAGCTCGACCCAGTCTCCGACCACGAGGTGATCTTCACCTTTAAGAAGCATCGCCAGGGCGGTGGCCTGAACGACTTCCTTGGTGTCCTCGCGCTGGCAGTCGAAATGTCTTTTGGATGAACGGAAAATGCGGGCGCGGATGGTCATTTTGACAAGGTACCACAAAAAGCCGGTGCCATCGATTGACAAGTTTCATAAGGGACATTAAAGTGATCGCTCAAATCCAGATCCTCGAAACCCCTTGGAATCAATGGCTTTTTACAGTTCTGGAATCTCCGCGCACCGGTAGCTCAGCTGGATAGAGCAACCGATTTCTAATCGGTAGGTCACAGGTTCGAGTCCTGTCCAGTGCGCCATTTTCAGCTAAAGTGAATGCTCTCTAACTGATCAGGGAATTCTCTTCATGATCGATCACCTCACACTTTCCTCATCTAATTACGAAAAGAGTAAGAGTTTTTATCAAGCTGCACTTTCACCATTAGGGTACCGTCTTGCCAAAGAGTTTGGGAATGATGTTTCTGGATTTGGTATTGGTGATCGACTTGATTTTTGGTTAGCGAATGATGCGCAAAAGACACAACCAGTTTTTCATCTTGCTTTCGTTGCCGAATCTCACGAGCAAGTAGATCAATTCCACAAGGCTGCATTGCTGGCAGGAGGAATTGATAATGGAGCTCCAGGTTTACGTGAACGGCATGGACCTAATTATTATGCAGCGTTTGTTTTAGACCCTGATGGACAAAACGTTGAAGCTGTTTGTCGCAAACCTTTTTAGGTTGATCACAAATGGCACATGCAAAAGAGTCCGATCTCGGCGGTCTTGATTTTTTACTCAAAGAAATTCGGAAAGATTTAGTTCTAAATGAAAGGACTCTCGAACGCTTTTATCTTAAAGGCAAAGGGGCGTTGGCCACAGTAAGCATTTAATCTCTAATCTGTTGCGCATTCTTACGAAGTTGGCATAAATATTAATTATGAAAATCACACTCATGTTTTTAATTTCAATGATCTGTCTCAATTGTTTAGCAGGAGAACTAGTCTGCGAGGCTTGGTACCAAGAAACAGGAATGTCTATTGAGCGGCAACCGATGGATTTAGCATCCGTCACGAATCAAGAGAAAACGTTCACAACTGTTTTTAAAGGTTATGAGTTTGAAGTTAAGTGGCATTTTGAGCTAACGACGCTTTATACTTTTATTAAAAAAGACAGAAGAAACATTCTTTTTACGACAGCGCGGATCCCAACAGAAAATCATCCGGAAGCTTTCACAGACTTGAATATTCCAAATGGTCCGAGGTTATCTGTGAACTGTGAAGTGCGCTAGTTAGGGTAGGGTGTTGCTAGATCCGGCAATCGAGTGCCCCGATTTTCTCTTCGCACTGGTTAAACCTCTCACTCTTCAGCTTCCCAGCGCACTCAGAGTCACATCCGATGCAACCGATGATGGTTTTTGGATACTGACCCGAAATGATAATTTGGCATAAAATAATGCAAGGCGAAGCGCTGTTGCTTTGAGTGGTAACACTTTGTTACCAAGGTCCTACCCATACGCAAACTGGATTGGTAGAATAGATTCATGCAACAAAGTGTTCCGTACTATATTCAAAAACTGAAAGAGGACTTCTCCCAAAAACAGAGACGTTCTCCCATGTACTCCTTAAGGGCCTACGCACGGGATTTAGGTGTTCACGCTGCGACCATAAGCATGGTCTTTAATGGCAAGAGAGGACTTCCGCTCGGTAAGTGCTCTCAAATTGTAAATAAGCTCGCCCTTGGCCCAAAAGAAAAAGCGCTGTTCGTTGAAAGTTTGAATCATGGCAAATCCGCCATCGATGCCATCAAGGTCGACGAGTCTGACGAAAGGTTTATGCTGGATGAATCCTATTTCAACGTCATCTCTGAATGGGAGCATTACGCAGTTTTAACCCTGTTTGATGTCGATGATTTTAAACCCCATGCCCGTGGCATTGCGAGCCGATTGGGGATTCCTCTCAACAGAGCGGAAGTGGTTTTAACTAATCTCTTGACCTGTGGCCTCCTAACTCATGGTGTGAATGGGTATGAAAAATCTCACGCGAGAGTTAGAACGACTGAAGACGTAACCAGCATCGCCCTTCGCAAGGGTCACATTGAGACTCTTGAGATGGGAAAAGAAAAGATCGAATCCATTGGTGTTGAAGAACGAGACTTCTCTTCAATCATGTTCGCCCTAGACCCAGAAAAACTTCCTAAAGTTAAATCAATAATTAGAGAATTCCGTCAAAAAATGGCAGCACTTGCCAAAGAAGGCCACCGGTCAGGAGTGTATCAGCTTGCAATCCAGCTATATCCAATTACAAGTTCAATTAAGGAGAGAGGTCTGTCGTGAAAAAAATTCTTTTAGTGCTATCGGTGATTTTCTTGTCTCTGACTAGTTATGGTGGAAATGAAAGAGGTAACGGTGGCAGTGGTGTTGTCTGCAGGAATGCGGATGGATCAATTAGAAGTGCTGAACTGCTCGACATTTATGAAGGTCGGGTCTTGGGAGGCTTAAGGTATTCCGACCTGCCCGGAACGATAGATCAAAAATTTAATCAAGTGATCGCGGATGTATTCAAAGAGGCCCCAAACTTTGGAATCTGGTCTATTATTTATACGATTAAAGACAATATCGTCATGCTTCCTCCTGGAGTGGAGCTAGAGCCGATCAATGATTCCCTTCACATTTCTATCCCTAGAAACTGTAAAATCGAGCAGGTTGCAAACTTCTACAACCAAAAGAAATTGTTCATCAACTCGGATATTTACAAGAGCTTTGATGATCTCAATAGGTTAGGGCTTCTTTTGCATGAGATTCTCTACTACATGGACAGAGCGACAGGGGTCACTAATTCTCGCTACGTAAGACGCTCTGTTGCGAAACTTCTCTCCGATAACTTCAGGGCCGATTTCCCCTTGAATATTTCAGAAACGGTTGGCACTTATCTCTGCTCCACAAGCAGTGAAAAGATAACGGAGTTTTTTGCGATCCCCAAGGGGAATAACGAATGGAAATTTCTGTTTACCGTTCTAAACGGACACAGAATCTTTTCGGAGAAGTATGCCATTGTGAAGGCAAGTTCAGACATCTTTCCCGTAACAAGAGTTAACGATCAAGCCGACATTTACACGGAATATGACCTCGTTTCAAAGATCGATGGTGATGAAGTCTTGCTGCTTGGGTTTTCAACGGAAGCAATGAAGATCGGATGGACAGGATTTGACCCGGATGACTCCATCGATATGGAGACCTTCACCTGTGGTGAAATACGTTCCATGGAAGATCTTTAAATGATCCTACAAGCGGTTAGCAAAACGAGCACCTAAGAAAAAGTATCCTAAAGCGGCTGAGAGCTCATTCGATCAGTCGCTTTTTAGTGTTTTTATTAAACCCATCAGCATTTTAGGTTTTTACTTTATGTCTGACACAAGTGCCTGGATAGAAGAAAGAAAAACTCACCGCTGTAAAGGATGTACTGCTAACTTGTTTATCACTTTTGTCAGGATTAAGTACAAATGAAAGCCAGCATTTACAGTTTCTGGTAACTCTCTAAGATCAGGACTGAAGTTGTATTAAGTGTCAAAATTCTAAAGAAATTAGTTCGTTTTCCGAAAAGAATAAAAACTTAAACGGAGACACCTATGAAATACGTTCCATTTCTTGCGGCAGCATTAATCTTATCATCCTGCGCTGGAGTCAAAAAGCAAGATTCGAAAGGCACCCTTGCTCGTCGGGATGAGGTCTCTAACCGGATCCCTTCCTCCGTTGCGGGTGGTAGAGTCCCGTCAGAAGTAACTCTTACTCATAGACTCGGAGATAGCACAGACTGTGCTAATGATAGCTGCCGATATGACTTTTTCAATTTAACTCATCAGTATGGTTATGGTCTTTCGGTAGAGTTTGGGAACGGAGAGAATAACTTGGGAACAGTCCAAGCCGTCGGTGAATTGGCGTCCATAATTGATCTTGGTGAGATCTCATGTAAAGATATAAAAAATTCGTATCAGGATACTGGTAGCGGTTACCCAGCTGCTTCAGACAGGCAAAGAGATCCAATGTTTTGGCTTTCCTATACAGATGCATTTAGATCTCTTCAGGATGGGCCCTCTTCGAGCGAGATCAAACCTAAGGAGAATCATTGCTATCTGGTGAGTAAAACTTCATCTGATAAGCAAGTGATCGTGACTTTTCATGTTAAGCAACTGGTCAGTGGCCAGAGACTCATCATTGATGAAATCGAGGTCTTCAAGAAGGCTGTAATTAGAACTGTTAGATAGTTTCTGAAAGTCCTCGTCGTTAGGTTTGATTTGCCGCTATTGTCAGGAGTCATGACAGATGAAAGTATTTTTTTGCTGCTTCTGTTTACTCTGGCCGCATGCTCATCTTTGAGAGTTGAAGATTCGATTCCTCCATTTTTAGCTGATAAAGTCTGCTCCTCAGAGTCGTTAGCCTATTTGAAGAAGAGTTCTAATCCACCGGTAGTTGAGAGGAAGATCTTGGAAGATGATATCTTTGCCCGCATGTTAAGTTTGGAGCCCACGGTAAAGAGATGCTACGAGGACGAAATGGAAAGAACGAACAAGAATCATTCTTTCAATTTATGCTTTGTTGCCGGGTACTCTGTGAATGGAGACATAGATTATTTTGAGTTCTCGACGAGGGAGGTTCAGATGTCTCAAGAGTTTAAGAGTTGCTTGTCTGAGTTAAAAGGTAGAAAAGAGTTGATAGGTCTTAAAAGCGTAAACATTGTCCAGCCTTTTCGACTTTTTCATAAAAGGTAGCCTGACGGATTAAGGATCTTCTGTCATTTATTTCGAAATTTACCTCCTGTGTACGGATTGTTTTTTGAGCTAAGGATCCCGAATCCTGCGATTGGCAAACCCCTTTGGTAAAATGGGCGGTCTTAGGCAATTATAATCTGGATCGAGTGGGCGAGGACTTTTAATTTTCTCGATCTGCAGGGTGATTAACACCATCCATCACGGGAACATAAGATAATTCGAAAGGGTTTACTCCTTCTAGGCAGGCGATGTTGAACCCAAACTCCTTGGGGTTCGATCTTCTTTGATGGTGTGTGTAAATCCCACAGATTGAGCAGAAGTAGTGTTTGGCGGTCATGGTGTTGAATTGGTAAAGAGTGAGCTTGTCTTGACCTTGAAGGATCGTCAAGTTCTCCAACGAGACAGAGGCCGCAATCGCCCCTCGCATTCTGCACATAGAGCAGTCGCACCTTCTGGGATTCTCAAGTCCCCTGGGCAAATAGAGTTCGAATAAAACGGCCTTGCAGTGGCAAGATGCCTTGTGCGTCTGATTGATCTTCATTCCTGTTTTATAGCATAAATTGGTCAATCAATACAAAAATTGATGTTTCTGGTTCTCTTCATGGATTTAACTGATCAGCAGGTCTTTCTTTTGGATGAAAGAGGTCAAGCGATGGCACTCCAGTCCACACGAAGGATTGTCCCGTCTCAGCATGGAAATACTCTCTTCTCGTTTGTAATCCCATCCTTTGACGGATGAATGTAAGACTAAAATCAAAGTTAATTTAGGTCCTCTTGATGTTCGTCATTCTTTACTCAGGGTAGGGTTTCGTAGCACTAAGTTGCATCGTCTTAAAGCTTCCTGGCGGACGCAGAGTTTGGGGTGGGCGCGATGGGCATCATAAGAATGATCATAACCTTGGTTCAGAGTCACAAGGTCTTAAGCAGTGGGCTCTTCGTCGCTCTCTTGGGACTTGCGTCCGCAGTAACTGTCATCGTCAAACGCTCCTCGGGGACTCTTTCTTCTCCTCTTCGCTTGAGCACCATCGTCCGCTCGGTCTACGGCATCGGCACGGTAACCGCCGCTCACAGCTACCATCTGAAGCTTGGGGTCGTTAGCAGAATCGATGACCTCTTCGTAAAAGAGGGGGACTTCGTTACAAAAGGCGAAAGCCTCTTGAAGATTGATGGCACGACTTATAGAGCGCCGTTCCCAGGGACCATCACTGCTTTACCGTTTAAAGTTGGGGAAAATGTGTTTACCAATGTTTCCGCTCTTTCCCTGGTTAACCTTCTTGATAGGTACCTCGTCGTCTCCCTAGAGCAGCAGGGCGCCCTGAGAGTGCTCAAAGGTCAAAAAGTGATCATGAGCTTCGATTCGATTCGAGATAACAGCTACACCGGTGTCGTCGAATCCGTTTACTCCTCGGAGAATAGCTTCTTGGCACGTATCAATGTTTCAACTCTTCCTGGTCGGATTCTTCCCGATATGACAGCTGACGTGGCGATCACCCTCGAGGAGAAACAGAATGCGATCGTGATCCCAGTCGAAGCCTTGGATGACGGTAAGGTTAGGATCAAGAGAGGCCGAAGTCCCATGAAACTCTTAAACGTTAAGACTGGAATTGTAAACGGGGCGTTCGCCGAGGTGATTTCTGGGGATGTGAAAGTCGGCGATCGCGTTCTGCTCAAGCGAGATACCGCTGACTAGAGCTTCCCTCTGAAGCGCCTGGCGTAACATTTGCAAATCAGTCTTTGGGGGGAGTTTGTTTTAAGAAGTGGTCCGGGACGTAGATTTAAGAGGTCGGCATGATTTTTTTAGCTTTTCGGTACTTACTCGAGCGAAGAAAGCAAACTATCTTTACTTTGCTTGGGGTATTCCTTGGAACGATGACCTACGTTGGTGTCTCCGGCTTCTTCCTCGGATTTCAAAACTACATGGTGCAGCAGCTCATCGATAACTCTGCCCAGATCCATATCCAGGCGCGGCAAGATGTTTTGACGGAGCATGGCCTAGATGAGGCTTTTTATAAACACGCCTACGTTCAGTGGGTGTCTCCTCCCTCAGGCCTTCTAGGTTACCTTGAAGTTCAAGATCCTCAGGCCTGGTACCAGAGACTTCGTGCCGATCAAAGGGTAAGAGCATTTTCTCCGTTAATAAGCGCTCCCGTCTTGTTTACGTTGGCTAAGAACTCCGTTTCCGCTGTGCTCACCGGCTGCGATCCTCTTCAGCAAGCTCAGGTGACGAGCATTGCGAAGTCCATGGTGGATGGAAAGTTTTCTGACATCGCCGGTGGAGGGAATCGCGTCATCATGGGGGATGAACTCATGAAGCGGATCGGAGCGGCCAAGGATCAAGTTGTCCTCGTTTCGATCGGTGGGCGAGATTCCACTCCGATGAAAGTGGTCGGACGCTTCATCTCGGGGAACCGAGGAAGTGATCTGCAGGCCTACGCCGCACTCAATGATGTTCAGAGAATGAATGGTACCCCGAACCGAGTGACGGAGATTGCCGTGCGGCTCAAGGACTATTCCCAGGCCGGGAGCATCGCCCAGGATTGGTCCCGGATTAGCCCAGAAAAAGTCGAAAGTTGGGATCAGCAGAATGTTAACATTCTGTCGGTGATCAAGATGCAAACGACGCTTCGGTTCACCATGATCTTTGCCATTCTCTTGGTGGCAGGATTTGGAATTTATAATGTCTTGAACATGACCGTGACCCAGAAGCGCCAGGACATCGCCATCCTCCGCTCGATGGGCTACGATACGTTTGACATCGTGACACTCTTTTTCACCCAGGGGGTGATGGTAGGAGCCGTGGGAGGGGTTTGCGGTCTTCTGAGTGGCTACCTCCTCTGTCGCTATCTTCAGACCATCTCGTTTTTTCCCCCCAACTCGTCTCACGCCGGCGAAACACTTCACATCTCCCTCGACTGGGCGATCTATCTCCAGGCGAGCATGCTCGCTCTCGTCGCGGCGTCCATCGCGAGCATCCTGCCCGCGAGGGCAGCAGGGAAACTCACGCCGATTGAAATCATCAGGGCCGGAGCATGAGCATTGAAGCGAAGAATGTAGGAAAAGTCGTTGGAGATCCACCGGTTCGCATCCTCGCCAACATTTCGCTCATGATTGAGGACGGTGAGTTCGTTTCGTTGACGGGAAAGTCAGGGTCCGGCAAAAGCACACTCCTGTATCTCCTGAGTAGTCTCGACACCCCCTCGGAGGGATCGGTGCACATCTCTGGCAATGACCTAGGCCGAATGAAATCCGAAGAGCTTTATCGGTTTCGGAATGTGGAAATGGGGTTTGTTTTTCAATTCAATTACTTAATCGCGGAGCTCTCCGCGTTGGAGAACGTTCTCATGCCTACACTGAAGCTTCACCGGAAGTCCGAGCTTAAACCGTTCGGAGAGAGTCTTCTTGAAAAATTTGGACTTAAGGAAAAGATGGATCGTTTTCCTCGGCAGCTCTCTGGAGGTGAACAACAACGAGTCGCTATTGCGAGAGCGCTGATCATGAAACCCAAGTACCTCTTCGCCGATGAACCCACCGGGAGCCTCGACTCTACCAACGGTGCTCTGGTGATGGAAATCATTAAGCGTGCGAATCAAGATCAAAAGACCACTGTCATCCTTGTGACGCATGATGAGGATTTTGCTAATCTCGCTCAGCGCACCATTCGGCTAATTGACGGGAAGATCGCGGCTGGGCCTGAACCATTCGAACAGGGGAGTAGGTAAGAGTCTCTGTGGCTTAAGTCTAAGAACACCCCCTCCCGTCGCAGAAAGGGGGTGTTTGAATTATTGTGAAATCTGGATGTTATTTTCTACGACCATCACACCAGGCGCATTCCACGCCGTGAGACCTGCTTCGGTTTGCTCGTGTAAGGAATGGACCTTGCCTTCTAAGGTGACCTTGTTACCCCTGACGACCACGTCGATTTCACGGCCTTCAATCTCAGCCGATCGTTTGAACGCGGCCTGGATCTTCTCCTTGATGTCTGACGGGAAGACTTTCGGCTTCACGCTCAGATTGTTCCTCACCCCACGGACGCCAACGAGGTGCTCAACGGCTTTCTTGGCGGCTTCTTTTTCGAACACCCAGTCCGTCTCTCCCGAGAGGGTGATCCATCCTTTCTCCACAGCTATCTTAATTCCTTCCTCCGGTACCGAATAATCCCACGCCAGTGCATTCGAGGCTGCCCCTGCAAGGGATTCGTCGCTCTTTTGGTAGGACTTATCGAGGTTCACTTCTATCTCATCCACCACGGCCTTCACTCCGCCGACTCTCTGCGCCGCTGATTCCGCAAGACTCTTTTGATAGTAGTGGGGCACGGTTCCCTTGAGTGTGACAATCCCATCCTTCGTACTGATGCTCAGCTGCGTCGACAGGACACTGGGATCCCAGTTCATTTCGTCAATCACGTCCTGCTGAATCTCGTAATCCTTCTTGCCAAAGACATTGAACATAGATTTCTCCTTGTTTACGGACTAGGACAGAGAATACATTGCAAGCTTCTGGCCATTTCAGCGTTCATTCCAACGACTGATCTTTATGGAATCTTAAAAGTCTTTGGTGCTCGCGAGGTCTAGGCTCATGAGCGAGTCGTCCATTTAACTAGGAGTATGAACATGCTAAGATCTTCTTCATTCCGGACATTCCTCTCTTTGACTTTGTTTATGGCTCTTCCATTGCATGCGGTTGAACCGAAGGCTACGTCTTCAAAACCTGCGGCCGTTGGAGTTTTAATCGTTGAAGACGAAGTGATGACTGATCTGAGACAAATTCCGTTCGAACTTCTCTCCGAGGCCAAAAAAGATTTTGCCGAAAAGAACTTCGGAGAGGCGGCAGCTGATATCAATGCTGCGGCGAGGATTCTTCGAGCCGAGGGAAGGCGTTTGATTAGCTCCGATGAAGCGCTACCCTTAAAGGTCGTGGCAGATAATCTCGATGTTTTGGCTCGAGACGTTAAGGGACAGATCATTAAGAACGAGCGGCAACTCGATGTGCAGATGAGTAAGGCCGCCTACCTCACGTCATCGCACCACCGGATCCATGCTGCTGCGGAGTGGACAAGGAAGGAGTATCGCCTCGTGGGACATGATCTTCTTGCGGCTGCCTACGCCTTAGAGAGTGGTGCCAAATGGTCCGGGAAAGAACTGGAGAAGGGAACCCTTGGTGTTGTGCACGGAGTGAGGTTTGTCGCCGGAAAACTAATCCAGGGTACGGGATGGACCTCTGAAGAGGTAGGGAAGGCTTTTGATAAGATTGGCCAAGAAACTGAACGACTCGGAAAGAAAGTCATCTAGCCTTTAAGGACTCGTTGGACTGACTTTCTGTCAGGCTGTTGAGGGCTTCGAGGCTCAGACCAAAGACGTCAAATGCGTCGGTGATTCCCTTGACTCTCACGCCTCTAAAAATTGTGAAGCTCGATTTTAATTTCTCATCCAGGTCGCTCCAGACATGGTCAGAGACGACCAAGGGGACATTGCAGTCCTTACAAAGTGCCTCGAGCCGAGCGACCTTGTTGACCGTATCTCCGATGATGGTGTGCTGCAGTTTCTCCCGGGACCCAATGTAGCCTTTGATAAGTGGACCTCTGCTGATGCCGATCCCGATTCGAAGCTCCGGTCGATTCGAGGTCTCGTTAAAGCTCTTGACTCTCTTTAGCATTTCGATGGCGGCGATGACTGCCTTCTCATTGGACTCTTTAGGACTGAGTTTCGCATCGTCCACGTAGGCCAGGATCCCGTCCCCAATAAACTTATCAATGGCGATGGAGTGCTTGACCATCTCGTCGAGCATGGCCGTGAAGTAATCGTTGAGGAGATTGACGACTTCGTCCGCTGGGAACTCCGAGGACAGTTTCGTGAAGTCCCGGATGTCCGACATGATCACTGTCAGTTCTTCTTGTTTCCCACTGACCGTCGTGATCTCTTCCTTGAGCGCATGCTGGGCAACTTCTCCAGTGACGAATCTCGAAAACGAGTTGAGGAGTTTCGTCCTTTCTCCGAATGCTTTTGAAAAATCATTTAGGGATTGGACTAAGGCGAGCCAGAGTCCCCAGGGGCGTGCCTCGGAGGATCTATGATCGTATTCCCCGTCTTCGAGTTTTTTCAGGTGCACATTGACGACGAGGGCCGCATCTCTTTCCGAAAGAAAGTGAAAGAAATAAGTTATGGTGAGCCAAACAACAAGAAAACTGATGATGGTGTTCACCTGATCGAGGATGGCTTCGGCGGAGACGACTCCGATGTCCGCTCTTTTGAGTAAGAAGATTTGCACCACGAGGAAATGGGCGAGGACCAGGACGAGGCACGCGATCGGTGCCATGGTCCGGAGTGTGTGTCTGCGCCAGGATTTATTAAAGTCCGTCTTTTGCCTTCGCTCAGAGCTCCGGTCCTCCATCGCCCAGTCGAGCCCATAGGCTTGTGTGATCCCTAGGAGAAGGCTCGTGAGCGCTAGGATTTCCGGGGCCCGAGACCCTCCAGTGAGATGATTCAAAGTAAACAACCATTCGAGGACAAGGAGACCCACTGCGGATGAAAAAACGTAAGCGAGGATGTAGGTCAAATAGATCCTGTCATGAAAGTAGGCCGGTAGCCGATTTCTTCTCGAGATGGGCCCAAAGTAAATGATCGTCAAGTTCGAGATCAAGACTGTGGCGACGTAGGTCCCGGCGTACGCACACCCAAAGAAAAAGCCAGGGGTCTTTAACACCGGGCAGACACTTAATCCGTAGAGTGCCATCAAAGGGATGAAAGCGAGATTTAGAACGCTAAACACAGCGAGAAATGTTAGCAACTTTTTCATGCTTTCCCTGAGACCGAACTCATATCCGTTCCTGGATTGAATGCGTTTATTATAGGTTATCCTTTTCATCCTGTGTTCGATTGTTACGGAGTTCATCTTTTAGCCCCTGCGTTTGAGGAACAGAAGCTGAGTTTGGTGGTCGGACAACGGAGCTCTACGGCCTGAGTCGTTGACAAATGAACTTTGAAACAGCATTTTCTATCTCAACATTTTCATGCACTTTGGATGTCTTCATGTCTCAGGCCCCCACATTGATTCAGTACTCTGAGGATAAGGCGAAGGATTTTTTCGAACTCCTGAGACAACTTAGACCTCAGCTTAACTTTCCAACTTTCATCGATCTCTTAAAAAAAGCCCAGGAATCAGGGGGGTATCAGCTCGAGGGCTTCCTCGCTCCTAATGGGGAGCTCATCGCGCTGCTGGGGTACAGACTGAGCTACGACTTCGTCCACGGGAAGCACGTGTACATCGACGACCTCGTGACCGCAGAGAAGCATCGCTCCCAGAACTACGGAGCGCAGTTGCTTGAGCGCGCCGAAGAGATTGCTAGGGCCCAGGGCTGCACCAACCTGCGGCTCTGCACCGGCATCGATAACGACCGTGGAAAGAGGTTCTATGAGAAGAACCTTTGGGCCCTACGAGCGGTCGTCTATAAGAAAAAAATCTGAATGTCCCTTGAGCTTCTTCGGCGATCTTTGTATAGAGCTAGGATGGTGAATTCCATTCGGTGGTCAGGCTTCTTCTTTGTGGTGCTCTTCACTCCCTCTGCTTTCGCGAACTGCCGGAAGGCTCCTACCTCTTTCATTGATCACCGGATTTACTTAAAGATTCAAACCCCCAAACGCCCACTTCTGATTTACACCGATAGCGGCGGGGGTCTCTACCCATTCGTGTACCGCGAGACAGCAGAGCTCCTGGGGATGACGCTTGAAAAGCCATCTAAAGGTGATGAACCGGGCCATGGTCTTTCGACGCTGCCCCCATCCCTAGAGGGCCAGGGAGTGCCACTCCCAGCAAGCTGGAAAGGAAAGGTCAAAGTTTTTACCCCAGTGGAGGGAGGTCGTGATGAAGCCTCGGAGATCAAGTTCTTTGTCCACGACGGCTTCTTCGGGGCCACATTCTTTTCAAACGGGATGGTCTGGCGGTTTGACTACTCAAGGCAGGAACTTTGGTTCTGCGAGAGCTTGACTCCGGGCCCTGAATTTAAACCGATGGATATCCATTTCAGGACGACCAAAGGCATCCGTGAAACGCACCAGGCCCGAATGGAGATGGGCGTCGCAGGGGTGAAGCGGCCTATGCTTTTTGACACCGGTGCAACATCTCTGTACTCAAAAGAAGCTCTCTCGAAGTTGGGACTCAAGCAGCGAGTGAATCCCTCTTCCTTTATCAGAGAGTCTGTCGCTCGGGAGTGGCGGAGATTACATCCTGGATGGAGGGTCCTAGAAAACGGCGACCAGTTTGGGGGAGGGGGATTTCTCATCGAAGTTCCGGAGGTCACCATCGCGGGCCAGGTCGTGGGCCCAGTCTGGTTTGCGACGAGGAAAGATTCTGTCTACGATCAGTACTCAGCAGAGATCATGGACGCCAGGATCGA
The DNA here is from genome assembly GCA_027487515.1 of Pseudomonadota bacterium. GTDB lineage: Bacteria > Bdellovibrionota > Bacteriovoracia > Bacteriovoracales > Bacteriovoracaceae > Peredibacter. The sequence goes on along the minus strand of JAIYDL010000007.1, from coordinate 180,533 downwards.
TGGAGCGGTGGGAGGGAACATTCTCAAGCATTTCGAGGTCATCGCCGATTATCCTGGTGGGAAATTGTTTTTTCGCTACCACTCCAGAACTGGTCTCAAAGATTCGAAATCATCGACACTCCGGAACTAGTTTGCGTTCTCAAGAGCTCACGGGTCTTTCCGTTTTATCCGAGAAGGTTTAAGCTTTTCTCATGTACATTCCTCCTTATGCTTCTGTTCCCGAGCGCCAGACTCTGATCGAGTTCATCCGCGAGAATAATTTTGGCACACTCGTGGGTCCGGCCCTTGCCGCGAACCATTACCCCTTCCTTCTCACAGAGAGCGAAGGAGACCTAGACCTGTGGACTCATCTGGCGAGGAGTAACTCTCAATGGAAGAGCCTTGCGGGTGAAACATGTCTAGCCGTTTTCACAGGACCGAACGCTTACATCTCCCCGGCCCACTATGCCAATCCGCTCAATGTTCCGACCTGGAATTACACCGCTGTTCACGCGCTGGGTGAAGTTTCCGTCGTGACAGATTCCGGCCTGGCACAGGATCGAATGAGTGAACTCGTGCGGCACCAGGAGGCCCTCTCAGGGACGGGTTGGAAGTATGAGCTCCCGGAGGAGTTCCACCGTCAACTCCTCGCCGCCATCGTCTGGATCCGGATCCGGGTGACGAAGCTCGAGGGAAAATTCAAACTTAGTCAGAACCGGAAACGAGAAGACTACGACCTCCTTGTTAAGGCCCTGAGTTCAGTTCCTGGGAATGAGAAGCTTCTGCGCTACATGAAACTGACTGATCCCTTCAAGGACTCGCGCTAGAGGAGGACGAGGATGATTGAAATTCGGGAACCCCATAACTTGAGAAAATCGTTGTCCCTTCTCGATCACCGGGAGGCGGAATTTAGGAATCTGCTCAAAGCACTCTTTGTTCTAGGGCTGATGTTCTTCTTCTCACCTGCACAGGCGCAACTCACCAACGACTCAGAAGCGGGCATCGCCTCGGCCAATGGGAACAGCAAAGTCCAGACCTACAACATTAAGCAAAGTAACGAGTACAAGTGGGACCTGAACGTCGTGAGTTTTAATTCCCGGTATCTGAACGCCAAGGCAAACGGCGCGGAAACCGCTCGCTACGTCATGAGTTCCCTTCGCTACGAGCGGCACCTCTCGACGCACTTTGGTCTCTTCACCGGAGAGACCTGGGAGAAAGATAAGTTCGCCGGGATTGATAACAGGTTCATCACGGATTTCGGCGGGAGGTATCGGTACATCGAATCGAGTGTGACGGATTTTTTTTCTGAGCTCGGTTACCGGTACATGGACGAGGATCGGATCGACGACTCCTTCGTGCTCAGTAGCTACGGGCGAGTCTTCGTCGAGTGGGAGCGAAAGTGGAATCCGAACTTCTCAACGAAGTACTGGGCGGAGTATCTCCCGAACATTTCCGAGAACCGGGACTGGCAGTTTAACACCGAGTTCTCTCTCTCGGCCGTTCTGAGTAAGATCTTCTCGCTCAAAACGGGGGTCTTACTTCGTCACGATCAGGTACCGGCCCCGGGAATTTTGTTTAAGACCGACACTCTTTTTACGACGGCTTTGGTCGCGAAGTTCTAGGCTTAGGACGAGTGATGGAAGACTTTTTTCAGAGCTTCGAAGATGGTCTTCCCTTCCACTGATTTGATCATTTCCGGGTAGCAGACAAGGGTGAGGTGATCCTTGAATGATGGGGTTCCGGGCACTCGCTGCAGTTGGAGGCGCTGGGCCCTCACGACCTGCGACGGGAGGATGCCCACGCCCGCTCCGGAGTCCGTGAGGTGGGCGAGGAGCTCGAGGTTCTGAACTTCGACGGTTTGCACCGGGGCCCCTTTCCAGCGGGAGATGATCGAGAGGGCCTGGAGCATGTTGGGATTGTAGATGAGCTTGTTTTGATACCGTGCCTTCGACTCCCAGGCATAGACGTCATCTTCTCCGATGGCCTTGATGATGAGACCTTGGAAAGACGCGGGGTTCATGACGACGCCGAAATCTACGCTTCCTTGGGCGACGAGCTTATTGATCTCGTGGGAAGAGCCGTTCACGATCTCGAAGTCTATTTCCGGGTGGGTTCGGTGCATGAGGCGGAGGAATGACCCGAGGACGAACATGCCAACGGAGGGATGGCAGCCGATGCGAAATTTAAGGGTGTTGGCCCCGCCCCGAAGGCGATCTAAGCTCCGGAGCGCTTCCCGGGCCTCCGGAAGAAGACGTTTCCCGTGAGGCGTGAGCCGTAGTCCTTCTTTGCTTCGGAGGAAAAGGGCATGCCCGACTTCGCCCTCGAGCTTCTTAATCCCAAGGGAGAGAGAGGGCTGGGCCATGTCGAGTTTCTCCGCCGCCTCGGAGAGGGTCTTTGATTCCGAACAGGTCACGAAGTTCTGAAGGTCTTTGAAGGTTATTTTCATGTATTTGTTTTTACCTATTGTGGTTATTTATAGCATTGAATTCATAAATATTCAAATGAGGCCTATACCTACCGTAGCAAAAGGGGGCGTCATGGGTGCCGTTGAAGTGATCGGAGAAATTCTCCGGGAGTACAGTCTACAAAAAGAATCCTTCCAGTCTAATCAAGTGCCTCTCTTGAGGCGCATCGAAGAGAAGATCGCGCTGAGAGAAGAACTCCTTTTCATCCTCCCGGCCTTCCCGGCGAAGAGTCCGAGTGGGGAGAAGACTATTGGATCGTTACCGGACTTCGGTGAGGTCTTGGCGCTGAAAAACCTCCAGAACCTGTGCGAGCGGATCGGAGCGGTCTATCCTCCTGGTGCTAGGCTCTTGATCTGCTCCGATGGGCGGGCCTTCAGCGACGTCGTGAACGTCGCCGATCCGGTCATCGATCGGTACAACGAGGGAGTGAAGCAGATCATCCAGGAGTTCGACCTCGGCGCTTTAAGTGTCTTCACCATGGATGAGCTCTACCCGGGAAAGACTCCCGAGGAGCTGCGGGAGATTCTCTTGGTCACTCACGGTAAGGAGCTCTCGGAAGTGAAAGCTCGGATCGTCTCCGATCCGGGGTACCGCTCCCTGTTCAACGGACTCCATCGGTTTCTCTCCGAGGACACCAAGACGTTGTTCCCGGGTCTCTCCCGCACACAAGTGCAAAAACAATCCAAAGAAAATGCCTACGAGCTCCTGCGGCGCTCTGAGGCCTGGTCGGAACTCCTCGCGACCCACTTCAGAGGCGCCCTCCGGCTGTCGATTCATCCTCACGATCCGGAGCATGAGAAGTTTGGAATCAAGCTCGTGGCAAGCTCATCGAAGTGGGCCACACCCTGGCACAACGTCGTCGTGAAGATCCGAGACCGGTTCGAACTGATGCATAGAAGCGAGGCCCTGGCGCTTAACGCGATCCTAAAGTTCGAGAAGGAGCGCTATGCGTATTTTGAAGTCTAAGACATTCACCGACGACGAACTGATCGCTCATGCACGGGGCCTTAGTACGGTCACCGGTGACATCCGTGAGCAGCTCCTGCACTGGGACTTTGGGGCGGTGATGACCATGAAGTTTGATCCGGCGGCGACGAACTATCTCTTCTCCGATGAGGCGGTCCCGTTTCACTGGGATGGAGCTTTCTACCGGGAGCCGCGCTACCTACTTTTTTATTGTCTCGAAAGCGAGGGGAGTGGGGGCGAGACGCTCTTCGCGGACACGGAGAAGATCTGGGAATCTCTTTCCGAAGAAGACCGAGTTCGCTGCCGAAGCGTCCAGCTCACGTACCGCACGAAAAAACTCGCCCACTATGGAGGCGAGATCACTGTCCCCCTCTTGCAGTCACACCCGGAGACCAAGAGGCCCATCCTTCGGATCGCGGAGCGGGTCGAGACGGCCCTGAACCCCGTCGAACTTACGGTTTCGGGAGTTCCGGGTTGTGAGGAGTTCTTCCAGTCTCTGGTGAGGATGCTCTACCGTCCTGAGTTCATGACAGAGCACCGCTGGGAGCAAGGAGATCTCCTGGTCGTCGATAATTTTAGGTACCTCCACGGACGGCGGTCCCTCGGCAGTAACCGGCGAAGAAGCTTTAAACGCATTCAAATCTTTTAGGAGCGAGTATGACCACAGAGTTAACAGAGCAGTCTCGGCGGACCACGACGAGCGGCGCTGGGTTTCACGATTTCAAACGGGCATCGAGCACGGATGAGTTTCCTCAGCGGTTTGCCGATTACGTGAGAAGCTTCGGTGAAATTTACTTCTGGGAAAAAGGAAACTTCCACGTCATCACCCGGGCGGCCCAGGCCCGGGAGGTTCTCACGTCCCAGGCCTTTTCGGCGGACCGGGGCTCGTTCTTCGTGTCTCGCATGCCCAACCTCGACCTCTCGCTGGTGCAGGACTTCTTCGGGGTCGTAAAGAAGATGATGGTCATGAGCGACGACGAGGACCATGCCCGTCGGCGGCGAGCTGCCGCTGCGGGGTTCGAGGAGCATGTGCTTGAGCGCTTTCGGTCGGTCATGCATGAGGCGATCCACGCGCTGGTGGCCGATGTGAAGGGCCTTGCGTCTTTCGATTTTGTGGAGATGATATCGAAGAAGTTGCCGGCGACGGTCCTGGCCGACTTGTTTTCAATTCCTGCGGGAGACCGAGCAGACTTCCTACACTGGTCAAATGTCATGACCGGCTTCTTCGGAGGGGCCTCCCAGTACCGAAACGAAGACGGAATCGAAGTCAATGCTGCCGCTCGGTCACTGAAAGTTTACTTCACCGAACTCGTTGCCAAGCGCCGCCGAGAACCCGCCGATGATTACGTGTCCCTGATGCTCCGGATGCAGGCGGTGACGGGGCTCACCGACGAAGAAGTTGTCTCTCAGCTTATCATGATGCTCGTCGCCGGCATGGCGACCACGACGGATCAGATGAACAACTGCATGTTCCTCCTGGCCTCGGATCCCCAGATCCAGGGTGAAGTTCGGCAGGACCCGAAGCTCATTCCTGGGATGCTGGAAGAGTTTAAACGCTTCGATCCCGCGGTGACGTTTATCTTTCGGGTCGCGCGAGAGAGAGCGGTGATCGGAGGTCAGGAGATTCTCCCTGGCGAAGTGGTGTTCATCTCCTCTCATGCGGTGAACCGTGATCTCCCAGAGGCGGAGCGCCCGGAGGCGGTTGAGATCCGGCGCAAGACGCCGCACTTCGCCTACGGGCACGGTGCACACTATTGCATCGGAGCGAGGCTTGCGCGGATGGAGATGCAGTCGCTCTTTGAGGAGCTTCTGCGGGAGCTCCCGGAGTTTAGGGTGGGGGAGAAGTCGAAGGCGATCCGGGATCATTACTCCCTCTCATTTTCAGGCTTCTCCCAACTGCAATTGGAGCTCGTGTGATTCAAAAGTACTGGCAAGAGATGTTCGGGGCCTGGACTCAAGATGGATGCAACTTCGAGCTTCCGGGATTTCCGGAGCCTCTCATGTCGCCGCGCTTTGGGACGAGGAACCTGATCCTCGGTGGGCCTTCGGCAGAATCCGCCGGTCGATGGCTCTGCTACTTCTCCCCCTTGGGCACTCAAAGAAGCTCGGAGCTTCAGCAGGAGGAGCTTCCGCTCGCGTTCAAACGGGAGGCGTTCTGGGGTTTTCATGAATACGCGAATCCCGAGGCCATCCCCTTTCTTCGCCGGCTGCTTCCGTTTCTCATGACCCACCAACTTCCGCACTGGCACCTTTGGCTTGAGGAGGAGGGGGAGATCGTCGCCTCTCTCCTCGTTGGTGAGGCGCCAGGAGCGACCTTTCTCTTTAACCTCGCAGTGGCGCCCCAGGCACGGGGAAGAGGCCTTACGCATCAACTCTTACTCGGCGCCCGCGCTCGCTGTCCGCTACGGCCGAGCTTTTTCTGGACGCGGCATCGTGGTTTTTTCCTAGGAGCAGGCGAAGTCTACGGGTATGCTGTTCTCGACTAGCAGGGGAGGCGAGAAATGAAAGCTGCGATCTTTGATATGGACGGAGTCGTCGTCGATAACCATCAGTATCACTTCCGCGCGTGGATGTCCTTTGCGGAGAAGTACCGCTTCACACTGAACGAAGAAATTTACCGGGAAACGTTCAACGGTAAGACCAATGCGGACCTCTTTCACATGATCTTCGGCCGGATAAGCCCCGAGGAGGCGAAGCGCTATGCGGAGGAGAAGGAAGGTCTCTATCAGACCATTTACCGGCCCGAAATGCGCCCTCATGTGGGCCTGATTGACTTCCTGGAGTATCTTCGGAAGCAGCGTGTTCGCATCGCTCTTGGGACCTCTGCCCCGACCAGCAATGTGGACTTCACTTTGGACACACTTAAGCTTCGTTCCTACTTTGAGGTCATCGTCGATGGATCCATGGTTGAGCGCGGCAAGCCGGATCCCCAGGTGTACCAACTCTGCGCCATAAAACTAGGTCTTGACCCGCAAGACTGTGTCGTGTTTGAAGACTCTCTGGCAGGGTTGGAGTCCGGGGCGCGGGCCGGATGTCGCATCGTGGGGGTGGCGACGTCGCATCGAGCGACCGAACTTACAGTCAAGACCGACCTCATCCTCCACGACTTTACGGAGGCGCGATCGCTTCTTAAGCTCTCGCAGAAGTGAAGCGGTCTCGGACTCCGAGGTAGATTTTCTTCACGGGGTAGCTCTCCCCGAGGTGCTCCAGACTCGCGTAAAGGGTCACGAGGTAAATGCCGAGGTAGAGAAAGTCTTTTGAGATGGTCAATTTTTTAAGCAGCATGAAGTTCGAAAGTCCGACGATCGAGTCCTTCAGGTGCTCGAGATCGAATTTCATGTCCTGGTCGAGAGCACTCCCGAACTGAGCACGGAAGAGGTCTCCGAGCTGTTGCTTCTCCTCTCTGTCAAAGTTCGGCTTAAGCAGTCCGATTCCCTCGAGGCCCTCGTAGTAGCGCTCATCGTTTTCGAGGTAGAACCCCTCGTACACCTTAAGTAGGCCCTGACGAAATCCTTCATCAAGCTGGGTCCAGAGGCCCGTGGGATGCCAGGTGAGACCACTTTTCTCTTCGTTGAAGTGCTGAGGCCGGAGGTCGAGGAAGAGACCAGTGGTAGAAAAAAGCTGGACAAAATAGAGTGTCAGCAGTTGCTCCCCACAGCTCTTCGGGGTCATGAACTGAGACGAAGTGAGCGGCTGATTTGTGAGATGAATACCCTGCGGAGCGAGGAGCTCGAGCTGCGCGTGGTAAAGCTCATCGTAACCTTCATTTTGCACAAGGCGGCGGGAGAGCTTAGGGATTTCAGCGGCGAGCTCGCTCCACTCAACGGTCTGGAAGAGGACCGTCGGGACGTGCTTTGCCAACTCCTTTAAGACCCCGGGTAGAATTCTCAGCAGGATCATCGAGTTCCTCCAGGCCTAACGCGTTCATGGCGTTTCAGTCACAGATCGATTATGCTACAGTCGAGAAAGTAATCACAGGAATATATGAGAAAAATCCTCATCGCTGGCGCCAGTGGCTTCATTGGTCGGGCCCTCATCGACCGTCTCCTGAACGATCCGGAGCTCCAGATCGTAGCACTCTCTCGTGGCGCGCGCGAGTCTCACCACCCGCGGCTTGCGTGGAAGAAGTGCGACCTCTTTTCCCTCAAAGACATCTCCGAAGCGATGGAGGGCTGCGTAGAGGGCTTCTACTTGGTTCACTCGATGCTTCCATCGGCGTCGCTCTCGCAGGGCACGTTCTATGACTTCGACCTCATCATGGCAGATAACTTCATCCGCGCGGGCCACGCCAATGGTCTCGAGCACATTATTTACCTCGGAGGCATGATCCCTCCGAACGTCGAACTCTCCTGGCACCTCCGGAGTCGCCTTGAGGTCGAGGAGACGTTCCGGCAGTCTCCGATTCGCACCACCGTACTCCGAGCGGGACTCATCATCGGACCCAACGGTTCTTCGTTTACTATCCTTCAGCGGTTGATTGAACGCTTGCCGATCATGATTTGTCCGGCCTGGACGAGCACCCGCTCCCAGCCTGTGGCGCTCAGTGATGTCATCAATGCCCTCGAGCGAAGTCACCAGGACGTGGCGATCCAGGGACAGATTTATGACATCGCCGGGCCCGAAGTCGTGACCTACCAGGGCCTCATCGCGAGAGCTGCGAGCAAGATCCGCAAGACGACAACTCTCCTCACTCTGAACGTCATCCCGCTCGGGATCTCGCGCTTCTGGGTCTCGCTCATCACCGGTGTGCCGCGGGATCTGGTCTACCCCCTGGTGCTGAGCCTGCGCCACGAGATGCTCCCGACGAAGAACCATACCTGGCCCCATCCGGAAGACCTCCAAACGGGCCTGGACGAGATGCTCGAGACCGGTCTTCTGGAGAAATCGCAGTCCTCGTACCGGGCCTACCGGCCTTCAGCGAATGACGTCCGATCGATCCAGCGTCTGGTCTTGCCAGAGGGGCGGAACGCGGAGTGGGTCGCGCAGGAGTATTTCCACTGGCTGCCTTTTTTCTTCTCCACACTGGTCAGTGTTCGGATCCTGGGGAATCGCTGTGTGTTCTACCTCCTCCATCCCTCCGTAGCGATCCTGGTCCTCGAGAAGAGCGTCGAGCGGAGCACGCCGGACCGGCAGCTTCTTTATGTGGTCGGGGGCCTCCTCTCTGGGACCATGGACCGCGGGCGACTCGAGTTTCGTGAGGTGCTTAATCGTCGCTACGTCATGGCAGCACTCCATGAGTTTCGTCCAGCACTTCCGTGGTTCATTTACCGCTGGAGTCAGGCGCTCGTTCATCTGATTGTTATGAAGGCCTTCGGGGAACACCTGAAGTGGCACGTAATTTCGCAACCAAAGGGAAGAGTATGAAGATCCTGGTCACCGGAGCAAATGGCTTCGTTGGGCAAGCCCTTATCCAGCAGTTAGTAGAGCAGGGCCATCACGTCACGGGCCTCGTCCGGACGGAGCGCAAAGAAAAGCAACCGAACGGAGTGACCTGGGTCCAAGGGGACCTTCTCCAACCGGACTCGTTGCCTTCCCTGGGCGCCATCGACCGAGCGTACTACTTGGTCCACGGACTGAAAGCGGAAGAGGGCCTCTTTGAGTACCACGAGTCTCTTGCGGCGGTGAACTTCGTCAACTGGATCAGACCGAGTGGGGCCGGGGTGATCTACCTCGGGGGTCTTGGCCCTGAATCATTGGACCTCTCTCCTCACCTGCGGAGTCGCCACCTCACGGGAGCGATCCTCGGGTCAAGTGGACTCTCCGTCATCGAGTTTCGGGCCAGCATTATTCTTGGGGAAGGATCCCTTTCGTTCGAGATGATCAAGGCGATCTCGGAGCGCTTTCCAGTGCGACCAGACATGACGCTCCTGTCTCAACCCTGCCAGCCTCTGGGCCTGGGAGACCTACTCCGCTACCTTGACGAGGCGCTGAAGCTCCATGCTCCCGGCCATAAAGTCTTCGAGATCGGAGGACCCGAGGCCGTCACGTACGGCGAACTCCTCGACCTCTACGCTGAGTTAGCGGGCCTTCGTCGGATGAAGCTCAAGCTCCCGGATGTGGAAGTGAAAGTCCTCACGCGCGCGCTCGACTACGCTATCCCGGAGCACGCCCAGATTGGGCGAAAACTCACTGAGAGCCTCGAGCACCCGACGGTGGTGACGAATGGCTTGGCACGAAAAACTTTTCCTAGCATTGAGCCGATGACGGTGAGGACCGCGATGGACCTTGCCCGTGCAGGCTCCACGACGCACTACGCTCCGATCTGGGAGAAGGACTTCTTAAAGCACCTATTGTCTGACAAAGTGCTGACGCAGTCTGGGCTCCTGGCACCCCAGGTCCTTAAGAACCTCGAGCGCGTCACGCGCTTGAAGGATATTCTCTCGAGGAAGTCACCATGAGTGGCTCCATTGGTATCTTTGACTCGGGTCTCGGTGGTCTGACGGTTCTGAAGGTTCTGGCCGAAAAGTTTCCTCAAGAATCGTTCTGCTACCTGGGCGACATTGCCCGCCTTCCGTACGGCAACAAGTCGCCGGAGACCATCCGGAAGTACGGCCTTCAGATTCTGAAATTCCTCAAGGCCCAGGATGTGAAAGCGCTGATCATCGCTTGTAACTCGGCGTCGACGGTGTTTCTGGGAGAGGAAGACTTCGACGGGATCCCACTGTTGAACGTTATTGTTCCGGGTTCCCGAGCGGCCCTCGCGGCCGCAGGAAGGGATAAAAGAATCGCCGTCCTCGGGACCTCGGCCACTGTGCGCTCCGGCGCCTACGCGACGACCTTGAAGGGCCTTGACCCTTTGGTCGAGGTCATTGAAACGGCCTGTCCGCTCTTTGTTCCCTTGGTCGAGGAAGGAGTGGTTGGGGATCTCATTACGGAACTCGTGGCCCTTCGCTATCTTCAAAAGATTAAGCAAGAGAACATCAAAACAGTCATCCTCGGGTGCACCCACTACCCGGTGCTTCGCGGAGACCTGCGGAAGGTTTTAGGTCCCGAGGTCCGGCTGGTAGAAAGCGGGGAAGTGCTGGCGGCCGAGTTGAGGGAGCTCTTTCAGAACGGTACGGTTCCTGCCTCTTCTCTCGGGAATACCCGACAGATTCGGGTCTGTATCACGGACCTCACGGATCACTTCGAGCGCCTGGCGACTCAGCTCATGGATCCTGAGCCCATCGGTCGGCTGGAAAAAGTTGTCCTCTAACTCCTAAGCACGCCTTTTCTCTCAGGTCTCTCCTGTTCCCGGACGATAAGCCGTCTGAGCACGTCCAAGGAGAGACCATGTCTGACGATAAGAAAGTTGTCGATTTTAACGAAAAGCGGATGAAGAACATCGAACAGAAGCGGCGGACTTTCGAGCGCGTTGTGTTTCAAGAGTTCCTTGGCGTTTACACAGTGATCGACGATCAAGGAGCTGGGTTTCCCATTAAGCTCCTCGACATCTCGAAGGTCGGCTGCCAGTTTCAGGTTCCGTTTTCAGCGAAGGCCAAGAATCAGTTTAAGGGTGGCACTGAGCTCACGCTGAAGCTCTTCTTTACCAAGGGCTCTTACCTTCCGGCGGTGGTCACGATTCGTCACGCCAGCGAGTACGTCGATCAGCAGGGAGACGCCTGGCTTCGTCTTGGGGGGGAGTTCGACACGTCTCTGCCGAGTTTTGCTGCGCTCTCGAGCTTCATCAATTTCATCTACCAATACGCCGAATTCTCATGCCTTGATAAGGGTGAGTCTAAGGTCTTCTTTTTATAGCTCATGTCCCTCGGGCTTCCCGTTCGGGGGGCCCGTTGAAAATCCATACAACGCGTCGCCACTAGTGTCGTAATCCATCGCCCTTATCTGTAATTTTTGCTACGATCGGGCCTTATGAAATTGGCGATCCTTGGAAACTCACCCCTGGCCCTCGAAGCGGCCCTCCGGTTCCATCTGCATGGTGCGGCCCTCACCTGGTACCAGGATCGACTGGATCCATCTCACTTTGCATCTCCAGGCCTCGAGCCTCTTGCCTTCACAAGTGATCACGGACACGGTGTTCTTCGGGAACTCAATCAGCGCTACTTGCCGAAGTCGTTTAGCTGGGGTGAGTGGCAAGAGACTTACGCGAAGCCCTTAACGGATTATCTCCGTGCTCAGCAGGAAGTGAAGACGGATGAGGTTGTGAGTGTGGCGAAGCGCTTCCTCGCTCCCCGCGAGGTCATCCCCGAGCGCTCACGGTTTCTGGATTTGTTCCGGATTATCTTCCGGGTGAACCCCAAGGATTTCATCGAGCAGCAGAAGGATTCGAACCCCGAGACGTACCAGCGGCTCACCGAGGAATTCATCAGCTCTCTTACGAGCAGCATTGAGATGTATCAAGATTACGACCTGGTCCTTGACCTGCGAGGAGACCTCGATCGTGCCTCGGCCTCTGTGACTGGCCGTGCGTTAGGTGAAGGCCGAAGGCCTCCGAAAGTGCACTACGCTCTGGAGGCCCTACCCGTCGCTGCTGGCCTTGCTCCGACTGCAGACGAGCGCGAACTCGCGCTCGTAGGGTCGGATTCTCTTGCGGCGGAGATTCTCCTCCGGCTCTCGGACTGGCTGCGGGATCCGCGGTCGATGCTTTTTATCATCACGACAGAAGAGGTCCCCTTCCAGGAGTTCCTCCGGAGTGCCAATCCGGTGACCGGCGAGAAACTCACTACTCTCTTCGAGAAGTTGGACGAGGAGTACGCCGAGGAGATCGACCTCTTCACCCGGAAACTCCGGGAGTGGCAGGAGCTCGATGACTTTGTCCAAGCGAAGATCCCGCGCCCGTCTGAACCGATCCCTCGGGTGAATTTCTTCTCGGGCCATAACGTGACCGCCATCGACGAGCTCATCGATCGCCGCCGCCTCTTCCTGACCCTCGAGCGGCCAGAGTTCCGCCTCGGGAAAAAGCACCCGCAGAATAACGACCTTGACTTGAAGACCGTGGGCTGCGACCGAATTTTCGTCGCGCACGCGCGGAAGGACCTCTCTCTCCTGGCAATCGACCCCGATGAACCGGGTCATTTTGAGTCCACTCCGACGCGACCCAATCTGGCGCGCCCGTGGGAGCGAGACCTCGAACACCTAGAAGGAATCGAAGATGAAATCTTTAAGCTTTTTTCTCCTACTGATTCTCACTAGCTGCTCCGGACCTGAGCTTCGAAAGGACGTCGAACAAGTTCCGTACCAGACCTCGGGGCTTGAGCAGTACTTCTTGCCGGAGCTCCCCGCCTGGGCCAACGGTTCCGCGTCTGGGCAGTGTTTCAAAAAGCATTCGTTTCAGTACCTCGACCTCGGGAAGCTTGGGAAAACCTATGACCTCAAGTACCCGGAGCTGATCGAACTCCAGGCCCAGTACAACGATCGCCTCGAATCCTATTTCCGGTCCACGACGATGCGGTTTGTGAAGCCGGTGGAGGAGGCCGCGTTCTTCTCGAATTCGCTCGAGAGTGTTCGTGGAGGGGTGCGGACTCTGAAACTTCCGGCCAGCGCCAACAAAGTGGACGTCATCTGGCTTGACCGGTACATGGCCCTCAACCAAGTCAACGAGATCAAAAAAATGAACGAACTCGGACGCTTTGACCAACGCGTTCCGATCCTCTTCTCGACCTGTCTTTCTCGCCAGGACCTGAACCAGTGGCTCATTGAAAATGGCCTCGAGGATGTCGGATTCTATTCGGTCACGGCGGAATGGCTTTCCCCCTTCGCGGCTGACCTGGAGCTCAAGAGCGGGCTCCAGATTGAGATCAAAAAATTACTGGCGCCGATGGTGAACGTTCGCTTCGTGTCGCCGAGTGAAATACTGTTACCCACTGAGATCGTTCTTTAAGAAGGAGTTCCCCATGTTCGGAATGATGAAAAATGACAAATCTACCCACAAAGAAGACGTCGCGAACCTCGCCGCCGTCTTCAAGACGTCACTCGGAGAGTTCGAGATCGAGCTCTACGCCAAAGACGCACCAGAAACAGTTTGGAATTTTGTGAACCTCGCTGAGGGCCGGCAGAAAACGAGCAAGGAAGGCCCCTTCTTCAACGGCCTCATCTTTCACCGCGTGATCCGAGGTTTTATGATCCAGGGAGGCTGCCCTGAAGGTTCGGGCCGCGGCGGTCCCGGGTACCGCTTCGAAGACGAGTTTCGCCCCCACCTTCGGCACACGGACGAGGGCACCCTTTCGATGGCCAACGCTGGCCCTGGAACGAACGGCTCTCAGTTCTTTATCACGCTCGGGCCTACCCCACACCTCGACGGACGCCATACGGTCTTCGGGAAAGTCGTCCGCGGTTTAGACATCGTAAAAAAGATCGGTGACGTTCCTACCGGAATGATGGATCGCCCGCGCACGGACGTGGTGATCGAAGCAGTAGAGATCAAACGTTCTTAGGATTTATATTCTTACGGCCTCCGGGTGTTCCGGAGGCCGCTCCTAGACCTGGCCTGCGATGACCTTATCCACCATGAGTTGGATGGTTTCGTTGCCGTTGAAACGGTTGACCCCAAGGGTGAACTGGACCGTGAGGCCCGAGCGTTTCTGGAGCTCGAAGAGTTCCTCGGGGTTGAGTTCGTTCCACTTCCCGATGTAATTAAAACTGATCCCCTGGAGCGCGACTTTGGTGGCAGTTCCGGCGAAGGTCCAGCGGACATGGGCGTCCTTCATGACCTTGTAATTTTGAATGACTGCGTTCCGCATCCGGAACACGGGCCGCTCGTTCCCAGGGCCAAAAGGTTCCAGTTTCTCAAGGTCCTTCAGGAGACCCGCGCTTATTTCTTCGATACCGATCTCGACGTCGAAGGCGTTGAGTTTGGTCCGGAGGGTTGCTGGTATAGCTCCGAGCAGGGAGGCCATCCGCGCCTTGAACTCTGGCAGCTTCTCCCGCCGCATGGAGAGCCCGGCCGCGGCTTTGTGGCCTCCGAATTTAATGAAGAGGTCACGGCACTGATCGAGGAGTTCGAACACATTGAGCTCCCCAGCAGAGCGGCAGCTTCCCTTGATGACTCCCGCTTCTTCAGCGTCGGTTAAAACGATGGCCGGCACCTCGAAGGTCTCCACGAGCTTGGAGGCGACGATGCCAATGACACCTTCGTGCCAATGGGGACGATAAAGGACATTGATCAAGAGCTCATCGGATTTAAGATTCTCAATGGCGTCCTTCTTCGCCTCGGCGAAGACCTCGGACTGAATATGGCGCCGATCTCGGTTGGCGACTTCGAGGTGGGTGTAGTGCTCTCGGCACTCGGCCGGCGTCTGGGCCAGGAGAAGCCGGAGGGCCCGGTCCGGATGGTCCAGACGTCCTTTGGAGTTAATGTGCGGGCCCACGTGGAAGGAGATTTTCTCCGAGGCTATCATCGGGACCTTCAAGTCCTCGGGTTGGAAGAAGGCACGGATCCCCGCATAGGTGGTGGTTGGAATCTGCTTGAGCCCGTGACGGGTAAGGCGGATGTTGAGGGGAGTCATCCGCGCGAGGTCGGAAATGGTTCCGATGGCGACGAATTGAAGGAGCGGGTAGAGGCTCGGTGTTTCAGTTCCGCGAGAGAGTAGATCGTTCTTGATCTGAAGCGCGAGAGCGAAGGCGACACCGACTCCGGCGAGGGGGCGCAGCGGCGAGTCCACGGGTTCGTCTCGCCGAGAGGGGTTGATCACGGCAAAGGCCTCGGGAAGTTCCGGTGCCCCGTCGGTGTGATGGTCGGTGATGATGAGATCGAGTTTTCCTTTGGCGTAGGCGGCCGTCGCGACGCTCGTGATCCCGCAGTCGACGGTGATCAAGACCCGCACGGCCTTTTCAACCGCAGCGTCGATGGACGAGTCATGGACTCCATAGCCCTCGATGAAGCGGCTCGGTTGAAACACTTCAACCGTGACCCCGAGCATTTGAAAGAAGTGCCAAAGGAGAGCGCAAGAAGTGGTGCCATCGACGTCATAGTCGCCGTAGACACCGATCTTTTCGCCGGCGTCGATCGCACGAAGGATGCGCTCAGAAGCTTTCGAAAGATCCTGCATCTGCGTCAGCACGGGTAGATCTTTGAGGTTCCAGGAAAACATGTCTTGGACGGCCTGGGGAGAAAATCCGCGCTTTTTAAGAAGACGGACAACGACAGGATGAAGGTCCTGGGCGTGAGAAGCAGAGGTAATTTCCATCGTTTGAAGCTAGCACAGAGGGAGTGGCTTTCACCACAAAACAAAGAGCCCCTTGATCAGATCCTCTTCTTCGATGAGCTCGGTTGGGTAGAAGTAGTTTTCCCACTTTGACTCTTTATCATTGTGAATTTTATCGAAGTAACGCAGAGGGAGAAAGGACTTGTTGCAGTGAGTGCAACGTTCTAGCTCTTGGCAAGATTCGTTGACTTTCATACAGCTATGGCAGACTCGGACCAGTAGTTTTTCATGGGATTTTTTTTGAACATCTTTCACTTGATCCCCGCAGGTTGGGTCAGTTATGCGGATCTGATCGGATGGTGGGGTTTTAACTTTATAAAAAAGCGTGGCCCGGAATGTCTCCGGGCCACGGAGTTGTTTAGTCGGATTAGCCTCGAGGAAACATCGGCGCAGGAGGGCCATACATCGGGGCCTGCTGGACCGGTCCCGGGGATCCGAGGTTGTAGCTAAGAGCATCTCCTCCGAAGTTCCCAGTCTGTATGGGCATCCCCTGGAACCGTGGATCTGCGTAAGATGGTCCCGGTCGAAGTCCCCACTGCTGCCCTTGCATCTGCGCGGGTTGTTGCGGCTGCATCTGCAGGTGCATCTGATCCGGAAAAACACCTTGCTGCTGCTGGGCCCCCTGTTGAGGTTGCGCAAAGATGTTCGGCTGCTGAGGTTGGAATCCACTAGGGTAGTAGACCCAGTTTCCAGCGGTGGTCGGTTGTTGGTACTGATAGGGGCTGGTGTTGAAGCCGGGCCCGTTGAACATGTACTGCTGAAGGTGCGCGATCTGACTCTGCTGCTGTTGCATCATCATCATTTGCTGCATGCTCATCATCTGTTGCATGATCTGTGTTTGCTGCCGAGTGAGTTCTTCCACTTGCCGGGTGAGGAGGCGGTTGCGCTCTTCGGTTTCACACTCTTCCTTCTCCGGTTTCTCAGAGCGGTCATTGTCCCGGTTCTGGGTCCCTTCGGAACGGGTCCGAGGTGGGCTTAGAGTGATTTCCACGGTCCGGCCCCGTGACGTGCTGGCCCGACTGCCGCTGCTCCGAGTGCCTTTATCAACGAGGAGTTCATTGGACTCCAGGTCTTGCAAAAGACCCTCCAAGAGATCTTTCGAATCCCCGATGATCTTCACTGATGCCTCATCGTCAACCTTGGGGATCTGGTCTTTTTCTTTCAGTTTTTTGTGGTTGGCCTCGACGACGAGGAGGTCTTGAGTCAGACCTTCGAGCTTCCGTCGCTGGCCCTCCACCACTTCCTTATTCGACTCGTCCTTTTTAAATTCTCGCCGCTCAAGAATGAGCTTAGCCTTCAACTCGTCGGTCTTCTCTTTAAACTGCTCCAAGGTCAGGTTCGCGTCCCGCTGAAGGGCTTCTCGATCGACTTTCTCCGCGAGCTGCTCAATCCGGCGATGGGGTCGAGCCGCTTTCGCTGGTCTTACTGTTTCGGCGGCGCCGGATGAAACCGTGCTCGCTGCCTCCGTCGTCGCTGCGACCGTGACGCTGGCCGATCTCCCGGCCGCTACTGGAGTCGGTGGGGGACTGGGATTCGTCGTTGAAGAAGAAGGTTTACTTGCGGGCGCACTCCGCGCTGTGGATGCTGACCCTGAGGAGGCGGTCGAAACCGGTACCGTCACGGGCTCGGAAGCAATGCTTCGATCGCTGAAAGTTTTTTCCATGACAGCTGGTGACATGGCCAGGATCGATAAAAGCGGCGCCATGGCCAAGTGATGTCGGTTAACGTGTTTCATGCTTCCCCCTAAAATAATTCTTACAGGGATCACTCCAAGCCACGTGCCAAACCGGCGGGGTCTCAGCCCCCCGCAGTGTTCTCGGCATTTTATTTATTCTATTCAAGGGGTTAGGGCCCTTCTTGTGACCAATACGAGAGCGGCCTTTCCGGTGGAGACCGACTAAAAAATCCTCAGTTTCGCACCCGAGTGACTATTCTTTAGTCACGTCCGTGCTCCCGTTCATTTAAAATCCTTCTAGCGCAAACGATGCTTTGTTAAATCGCGGCTCTCGGTTATAAAATATGGGAACACTATCAAACCCTGACGGCGACAAATCTGTTCGCCGTTGCTCTAGACATGGGATCCAGTCATGCGTAAACGCCGAAGTGCTACCCGCCAGCCCAAAAAAATTAACTTCAACGTCGACCCGACGCACTTTCTCAACCGAGATATCTCTTGGCTCCATTTTAACCGGCGGGTCCTTCAAGAGGCCGCCGATCCGAGGAATCCTCTTCTCGAACGCCTTCGGTTCCTGATCATCTTCTCTTCGAACCTCGACGAGTTCGTCATGAAGCGGGTGGGGTACCTCAAGCATCTGATCACTTCCGGTTTTACTCACCGCTCGGTGGACGGCCAGACCGCCGAGGATCAGCTGGTGAACATCCGCCGCCACATCAACGAAGACCTCGAGCGCCAGCGGAGCATCTACCTGGGCCTCATCGCGGAGCTCAAACGGCATGACATTTACATCTACGATTACGACGATCTTCCGGGGGAAGACCGAGACTACCTGAACGGCTACTTCCGGCGGAAAGTTTTCCCGGTGTTAACTCCGCTCTCTGTGGATCCTGGGCATCCGTTTCCGTTCATCTCAAACCTTTCCTACTCGCTCGGGATGATCCTCCGAAATCCGCTCACCGAGACAGTGCTGTTCTCTCGGGTTAAGATCCCCGAGGTAATCCCGGGTCTCATTCCGTTACCCAAGGCCGATGGGGAGAAGCGGCACCGCTTCGTGACCACCGTCACCCTCGTTCGCTCGAACCTCGATCTCCTTTATCCGGGCATGGAAATCCAGCAAACGGTTCCCTTCCGAGTTTCGAGGAACGCGGACGTTGACCACCGGGAAGATGAGGCCCAGGATCTTCTGGTGCTCGTTGAAGAAGGCATCAAAGAGCGGCGCCTTGCGGACTGCGTGCGCCTCGAGATCCACAAAGACACGGAACCCTCGATCATGAACTTCCTCAAGGACTCGCTTGAGATCGTCGAAGATGACATCTACCTGATGGACTTTCCGATCGATTTTGGAATCCTTAAACCCGTGGTCGATCTGGACATCCCCGCGCTGAAGTTTAAGCCCTGGCAGCCGGTCATCCCGAAGACCTTCTTCGAGAACACGAACATCTTTCAGCTCATCCGTCAGGGTGACATTCTTCTCCATCACCCCTACGATAGCTTCTCTGGCACCGTCGAGAAGTTCATCTCCGCCGCGGCCGAGGATCCCCATGTCCTGACGATCAAAATGACGCTGTACCGGACCGGGGAGCATTCGACCTTCATCAAGAGCCTCATCAAGGCCGCCGAGAAAGGAAAGCAGGTCGTGTGCCTCGTGGAGTTGAAGGCCCGCTTCGACGAGCAACGGAACATCGTCTGGGCACAGAAGCTCGAGGACGCGGGAGTGCACGTGGTCTACGGGATCCTGGGCCTCAAGACCCATACCAAAACTGCGCTCATCATCCGCCAAGAGAGTGACGGTGAGATCACGAGCTACGCCCACATCGGGACCGGGAACTACCACTCGCAGACCTCGACGCTCTACACGGACCTCGGACTCCTGACCTGTAACCGGCGCGTCTGCGGTGAGGTCATCGAAGTCTTCAACTATCTCACGGGAAGCTCCCTGAAGACTGACTACGCTGACCTTCTGGTCGCTCCGATCAACATGAAGTCACAGTTCATGGGAAAGATTCAGCAGGAGATCAGGAACAAGAAGGCGGGGAAACCTGCCCGGATCATCGCGAAGATGAACTCCATGGAAGACGAAGTGATCACCGAGGCGCTCTACGAAGCGAGCAGCGTGGGGGTTCCGATCACCCTCATCGTGCGGGGCTTTTGTTCTCTGAAGCCAGGGGTCAAGGGACTCTCGGAAAACATCCAGGTGATTTCGATCATCGGTCGCTTCCTCGAGCACTCCCGGATCTTCTACTTCGCCAACGGGAGTGAGGATCCGATGGCCGGAGAATATTTCATCGGCTCCGCGGACTGGATGCACCGAAACCTCCACAACCGTGTCGAGCTCATCACGCCGATCTTCGACGGCAAACTCCGAGAGAAATTGTGGGAGTTCATGGACATCCTGCTCAACGATAACCGACAGGCCTGGTACCTCAATGAGGACGGGACGTATACCCAGCGGACTCCAAAAGACGGTGAGGAGGAGCGCGGCACCCATGCTCTTCTCATGCAGAAAACGATTCAACGGGAAAAGGCACTTTAAGATGAGACTCATTTTTCTTCGCCATGGCATCGCCGAAGGTCACTTCTCCTTCGAGCAGGACAAGGACTTCGAGCGCGAACTCACACCGGACGGGATCCGGCGCCTCGACCGAACGATCCGCGCCTACAAGAAGCTCCAGCCCTCGATCGATGTGATCTTCTCCTCGCCGCTCGCGCGCGCTGTTCAGAGCGCCGAACTCTTCTGGAGCTACTATCCGGAAGCGGATCTCGAGCTCATGGCAGATCTCGACATCCTTGATGATCCTCGGCACTTGGTGGAGTACATCTCCTTTCTTCCGAGCGACGGGTGCTACGCCTTCGTGGGCCATGACCCGCACTTAACCAAGGTCATCGCTGCACTCCTAGCGCTTCACCCGGAGCATGATTTCATGACCATTAAGAAAGGCGGAATCTGTGTCCTCGAGGGAGGCCTCTGGGAAGGGTTTACGATGGAGCTTCTGTTACCGCCGAAGATCGTTAAGATTCTCGCGGACGGATAGTCGGGGACGCCTAGTCGCGGACGACGAGCTTCGTTGGGCCCTCGGGCAGCATGGAGAGGATGATGCCTTCTTTGAGGCCCACCTTCGGGAGAGCGATGCTGTCTATCTTGAGTGCTTGCATGAGGTGATGCGTGAGCATGATCGCCGGGAGGATCACGTCAGCTCGGTTCTGATCGAGTTCGAGCCTTCGGATTCGATCGACGTAGCTCATGGAAAGGATCGCCTCTTCCATGTGATTGATCTCTTCGAAGAGGGCAAGTTCTGAGCTTGGCTTCCCGAGAATCTTCTTTCGTATCTTCCCAATCCTCCGGAGATTTCCACCGGTTCCGACCAGCAGGTCGAGGTCTTTGATTTTGATGTGGGTCTTAATGAAGGTCAGCATTTTTCCGAGCTGGTATAAGATCTCTTTCTCGAGACTCTCTTGGGCCAGCTTCAGGAGCCGAACCGTTCCCACCTTGAAGCTCTCCACAGCGAGGATCTGATTGTTCCGCACGACGATGAGCTCCGTGCTCCCGCCGCCGATGTCCATGAGGAGGGCCGTCTTATTCTTCAGAGACACGTGGTTAGAGACGGCCCCGAAGATGACCGAGGCCTCTTCCTCTCCCTGGATGGTTTCGATCTCGATGCCCGTGCTCGCGGCGATCCGGGCCGCCAGCATGGGTCCGTTCTTCGAGTCCCGCATGGCCGAGGTTGCCATGGCGCGGATCCTTGTGACGTTGAATTCGGCGAAGATGTGAAAGAGTCGAATGAAGGCTTCCTCAGTCTTCTTCAGCTTCTCCGGTGAAATGACTCCCGTTTCAAAAACCTCTTCCCCGAGCCTTAGGGGTTCGCGGAAACTCTTTACAATTTCCACTGTCCCCCCGTGGTTTCGGGCGATTACGGCACGAAGGGCATTCGATCCGAGGTCCACGGCGGCGATGGTTTCAAGCTGACTGACTTTGGCGATGTAGCTGGGCATAGACGTTAATCTTACACAGAGTCTGGCAAAAAACACACTGCTCGGTTATTAAGAATGTATAAAGTTTCAGGAGTCGGTCGCATGCGTTGGTTGAAGCTCATTCAAAGGTACTCACTTGTGCGAAGGCCCATCCTTCGGGCAGTTAACCCACGGGTTGGGACCTCGATCATTCCTCTGGATCGAGAAGACGACCGGATCCTTTATCAGTACCTCACGAACAAGCTTCATTCGCTCCACTTCGAGGGATCAGAGCGGTATCTGACTCAACTCATTGAGCGGATGTGTGCTCAAGAAGGGCTCACCATCCACAAGATGCGAACCTGCGTCGGGCGGGGCCGTGAAAGATTGCTTCTACTCCACATCCGGCATCCGGACGCTCCGGAGATCCGACGATTGATTAAGCTGACCTAGGAGTGTGGGAGTGGAAAAAAATGTGAGGGCCTAAGCCCCCACATGGAGTCGATTCTTACTTGGAGAGTCTTTTCTGAAGGTTGGCGTTGATCGCCTCAAGGAACTGTTCTGTCGTGAGGTACTTGTCCGCGGTCACTTTCTCCCCGTGGATACAGGCCGCGAGGTCTTTGGTCATCTTGCCCTCTTCGACGGTTTTAATGCACACGTCCTCAAGCGTCTCAGCGAAGTGAACCAGATCCTTGTTCCCGTCGAGCTTCCCTCTGTGGGCCAGGCCACGGGTCCAGGCGAAGACCGAGGCGATCGGATTGGTCGAGGTCGGCTTGCCTTGCTGGTGCATGCGGTAGTGCCGGGTCACGGTTCCGTGGGCCGCTTCGGCCTCGAGCGTCTTTCCGTCTGGAGTCAGGAGCACGGAGGTCATGAGTCCGAGGGATCCGAAGCCTTGGGCAACGGTGTCTGACTGGACGTCGCCGTCGTAGTTCTTGCACGCCCAGACGTAACCGCCGGACCACTTCATGCACGACGCTACCATGTCATCGATGAGGCGGTGTTCGTAGCTGATGCCTTTGGCCTCGAACTTCTTCTTGTAATCCTTCTCGTAGATTTCCGCGAAGACATCTTTGAAGCGTCCGTCGTACTTTTTGAGGATGGTGTTTTTCGTCGAGAGGTACAGGGGCCAGCCCTTGACCAGGGCCATGTTGAAACAGGACTCCGCAAACCCACGGATGGACTCGTCCGTGTTGTACATGGAGAGGGCGACACCATCACCTTTGAAGTTGTAGACTTCCCATTCCTGAACCTTTCCGTCTTCGCTGGTGAACGTCATTTTCAGTGTCCCTTTCCCGCGAATGACCGTGTCCGTGGCCCGGTACTGATCGCCGAAGGCATGGCGACCGATGACGATGGGCTGGGTCCAGCCCGGGACGAGGCGAGGGATATTCTTGATGATGATTGGCTCGCGAAAGACTGTTCCATCGAGGATGTTCCGGATCGTTCCGTTGGGAGACTTCCACATCTGCTTGAGCTTGAACTCTTCGACCCGCTTCTCGTCGGGAGTGATGGTGGCGCACTTGATGCCGACGTTGTACTTCTTGATCGCTTCCGCGGCCTCGACGGTCACTTTGTCGTCGGTCTTATCGCGGTTCTCCATCCCGAGGTCGTAGTACTTGATGTCGACGTCCAAGTACGGGGTAATGAGTTTGTCTTTGATGAACGACCAGATGATCCGGGTCATCTCGTCGCCGTCGAGCTCGACGACAGGGTTTTGGACTTTAATTTTGGCCATAAAATTCTCCAGCGGAGTAGTTGAAGGAATGTGTTCATATTTTGGGTAAAAAGGCCGGCTTTGTCGAGAGAATGCAGTGCGCGGATGTGCTAAAAGTTACGGTCCGTGGGCTTGAGAACCTCGAGTTCTACTTTAAGACCCTTCTGGGCCAGTTCGTTGTAGGCAGACAGAACCTGACCGCTTTTTGATTTCACCGAGAGGAGCTTGAGCGGCGCCTGGTAATAATACTGAGTATACCCCTGACGCAGGAGTGACTCTCTCACACTCGGGGTCGCTCCTCTCACGTGGAGCACTTGAGAGACCGGGAAGAGGGCACCGGTCCTCCGAGAAATGGCCACGGGCGTGTAGCGGTGGTCCTGGGGCGCACGGAAGTAAACCATGCCGTCACTTTCTTTCAGGATCTCTCCCATCTCGGGGCGGTAATCTTTCTGAGGTGTCGCGGCCACATCCCGGAGGAGTTCATGGCCCTTGGTCACCTTCACGGACGGATTCCGAACCAGGCCCACTTCCACGCTCTGTGGGATTCTGTTCCGGAGGTAGGGGTCTTGGTTTTTGCGACCTCTAACCGCAGCCTCGACGCGAGGGTTGATTTTTTTCCGGATCTTGCTGCGATTCTGTCCCGGGAGGGAGGCGAGGGTCCGGACACCACTCCGTTCAGGTCCCTGAGGCTTTTCATAGAGAAGGAATGCCAGGAAAGCAAAGAGGGGGATGAACGAGAGGTAAAAACTTTTGCGCCAGTTCATATGTTCGGGGTCCTCCACTCAACGAGCTGCGTGCTCGAGACCCGGCCGAGACCGTTCACACTCCGGAGCTTCAGGTAGTACGTCGTATCACCGGAGAGGGAGAGACCCGAGAGTTGTCGGCTCACCGTGCTGGAGCCGATGGACGTCCAGTTAAGGATTGTCACTTCCGTGAGCCCGCTCATGGTCGTGATTGAAGCTTGATAGGTCACACTCGATGTCGTCGCTGGAGTGAAGGAAAACACCGGAGTCACGGTCAGGTCCGACGCGGGAACAGATGAGAGGATGATGGATGTGGGTGGGTACGGGTACGCGCGCTCGGCCACCGGGCGGTGACCGCTGATCAAGAGCTTCCAGGAGATAATGGTCCCGGCCCCACGGGCGTCGCTTCCATCGAGGACTCTCAACGTCCAGTGGCCCTCCGAGAGCTCTTCGTAGAAGGCACTCGATCCCAGCGGGATAGTGACTGAAGAGCGAGAAGCGTTCCAAAGAAGGAGCATGCTGTTGGCGGTGAGGAGGCGCGATTCGGTCCCGGAGGGGGACTCGAGTATCACCGCGAGGTCGCCGGGAAACGGGTGGTCAGTGACCAGTTCGATCTGAGCGTATTCAACTTCGTAGTTGTGGCCAACCCAGATCCGACTTTCGGATACCTCGGCCCCGGTCGTGCCGTCTTGTTCATCCACCGAGAGGTTGATCGTTCCGGAGTCATAGTACCAGGTTCCAACCGAGTTCAGGGTTTGCTCAAACGTCCCGAGAGAGCCAAGGTCATAGGACTGAGCAACCACCACGGCGTTGGCCGCGTTCACGCGCCCGAATCCGTACCAGTTCGAGAAGAGGTGTCCGGCCCCGTTCAGGACCCATTTGTAGTCATAGGTGTGGCCGGAGACATCTTGGTCCCGAGGGTGATCGAGGGTGTTGAGGATCGGATCGTCCACGTAGTCCGTTGGGTCCTGGAGCGAATTCGGGCCGTCAATTTTTTCTGAGGTGATGGCCAAGATGTGCTTCACGTCCCGCCAGGTGAGCGCGGGGTTGGCCTCGAGCATGAGGGCCACCACACCCGCAGTCACGGGAGCGGCGGAGGAGGTGCCGTTCATGAGGTTGGTGTAATCGCACTGGAGGTTTATGCTCGAGTTGCCGTAGTTAAAGAGGGTCGGGTAGTTGACGTTCCGGAAACTCATCCCCGCGTTGCAACCCTGGATGTCGGTCGAGATCATGGCCGGTGTGGTTATTCCGAACTCTCCCCCCGGGGCCGAGACCCAGAGGTTACTGCCGGGAGTGGAATAGCTCGATCTCACCCCGAGGGCATTGGTCGCACCCACCACGATTTTATAGGGAGTGACGAGCGTTTCATGGGCGTTCGCATTTCCGTCAAAGTAGATCGGGTCATTGCCCGTCACCACAGAGTCTGGGTCCACCGAGGCATCTCGGTATGATCCGGAGAAGGAGTTGCCCGCTGACTGGATGTAGATTGATCCAAGCTCATCGCGTTGTTCGCTGACACCATACGAGAGAGTCTCGAAGATGAGGTCGTCTTCCTCGATGAACCGATGGGACGAGGCCGGGCCATAGCTGTAGTTAAAGATGTGGAAGTCACCGAGCATTTGGTCAATTTCTCGAGCGAGGAATGAGCCACTGGTTTCCGTCGACGGGTAGTTGAAAATGAAGCGAAAGGCCCCGAACTTTGACCCCGGTGCTACACCGCGGGAGCCGATGGAGTTCCAGCCGACCGCAGAGGCGAGGCCTGCGACAGCGGTGCCGTGGGCTTCTTCTGCATCGTAGAGCGCCGGAAGAGGGCTTTTCCCGTGCCAGTCTGGGTTCGCCTCGTAGTTCCCGGGGCTCGTTTCAAGTGGCGCGAAGGTGTAGTTCCTGTGATAGGCCAGGGCCAGGGAATTCCCCGTTAAGTCGGGGTGATCGATCTGGGTCCCAGAATCGGAGATCGCAATCCGAACGTTGCGGCCCCGAATGTTCAGGGTCTCATGCACGTACCGCACGTCGAGGTCTTCGCCGGAGAGGCCCGCGGACTGGCTATACCCCTTGTTGGAGCCGGTGTTGCGGAGGTGCCATGCCTCAGCCGCCAAGGGATCTGTTCCCGAGACGGAGCTCGTTTCTCCGGACCCGCCACCAGAGGTGTCTCCGCTCGCGTTGCCTCCAGCAATTTTAGCTTCCTCTTTGATGCACGCAAAAAGCGGAAGAAGAAGGATCAGCGCTAACCCAGACCGCATAAGAATCTCCTAAGGATTCTATCGGCTTTCTGAGCTCTAAACTGTAGGTGGTTGGAAGTTGATGAGAACTGACGGATACACTGACCTTCGCAGGGCAATCTCCTGAAATGCTTGAGCGGGCGGGATTGAGGTCAGGGGGTTCTGCCTTGCTCCAGGGGAGGTCTCACGACGAAGACATCACACGGCGAGTACTTGACCATGAAATCGGTAAAGGAGTTATGCAGGAAGCCGTCCCATCCGTGTTTCCCTCGAGTCGCCACAACGATCAGCGTGGCCCTCAGCTGATGCACAATTTCGGAGACCCTCTCCTCCGGATTAAAGGCACCATGGACCTCATAAGTGATCGCTCCCGCATAGTCCGCGGGAATGATCTTCTCTCCCTGGCGGCGCAAGAACTTCTCGAGGTCCGGAACCATCTCTAGATACGCGAACTCATCGGGAGATTCGACGAGGCCGAACTCAAGAGGGGTGAGGTTTTTCTGGACCACGTGGAGGAGATGGACGGCTTCCACGTGAGTGAAATCGAACGTTCTTCCCCACTCATAAAATGGTACCAGTTGAGACTCTTCGAGGGGAACAGCGATCACAATTCGTTGAGGGCGCATGGAAGAACCTCCCGGTTCGGCTTGAGGAATCCTCCCACGGCCCTGGGTCCCAAGCAAACCGCGCCTGGCCTTAAGGGGTTTGGTCTTCGCGCAGTCCCGGCGCAGGATTCCTGACGCCTCCGAGGCCGGTAGCAATTACAAGACCGGTTCTCTCCGTCACGGCGCCGTCGTGAATGCAGCGGAACGCGGTGGCCGGTCGCTCGGTGATCAAAGGGGTGAGCGGACATAGATTGGAGAAACTCTGAGACGGCGACACGTCTCAGATGAGTTTTTATCTTTCACGTTGGACGTCTTCTGATGTGAGTAAACGGAGGCCCATGGGTCAGCTGGTGAGAGCCGAGTTCTCCACGGAGAGAGCGCTGCTCGATAGGTTCGCGACGGTTCGGAAGGTCACCGAGGAGCTCACGCTGCCGCTCCTGGCGGAAGATTTTTTGGTTTCCGCCACCGAGGAAACGAGTCCGGTCAAGTGGCACCTTGCGCACACGACTTGGTTCTTTGAAGTTTTTCTTCTCCGGCGGCTCCGGACCGACTACGTTCCGGTCAAGGCCGAGTACCACTACCTCTTCAATTCTTACTACCGTCGGGAAGGACCCTTCCTGCCGCACTCGAAGCGGAATGTCCTTTCGAGGCCCACCACCGGGGAAATCTTCGTTTACCGCCAAACGGTCACGGAACGAGTCCTCGAGGAGCTCGGGTCTTTGTCGGAAGCTGGGTTTCAGGATTCTCTGGGCGTCCTTGAACTTGGGCTTAACCATGAACAACAGCACCAGGAGCTTCTACTCATGGATCTCAAGCGGAACTTCTATGAAAATCCGCTCAGACCCTGTTACCGTCTGAATCACTCTCACGGAGAGCACCGACCCCGTCCGCCGGTTTGGCATCATCTTCCGTCGGGCCTCATCGAAGTGGGCGTCGCAAAAGACTCCGGGGAGTTTGCGTTCGATAACGAGCGCGACCGGCACCGCCAATGGGTTGAGTCGTGTATGCTCTCGGCCCACCTTGTGACCAATCTGGAGTTCCTAGAGTTCATCGACGCCGGTGGGTATGCGAATCCACTCCTTTGGTCCTCCGATGGCTGGGACTTTAAGTCCCAAGAAAAGTGGGAGGCCCCGCTTTACTGGGAACGAGACCAGCGCCAGTGGAGCTGCTTTACGTTCAGTGGCATGGTCCCGCTCGATCTCAGCGCACCGGTGGTGCACGTCAGCTTTTACGAAGCCGCCGCTTTCGCTCGGTGGCGAGGAGCGCGGCTTCCGACCGAGTTTGAGTGGGAACTGGCCGCGACCCAGAGACCGATCACGGGGACCTTCCTCGGTGACGGGGACCTTGATCCGGCACCCCCTCGGTTGAGCGATGACCTCTTCTCGCAGATTCACGGTACCGTTTGGGAGTGGACTCAAAGTGCCTACCGGCCCTACCCTCGGTTCGAAGAGCATCGCCAAGGTCTCGGCGAATACAACGAGAAATTCACCGTGAATCAATTCGTGGTTCGAGGTGGGAGCTCTCTCACACCCCGGTCCCACTACCGGCCCACGTACCGAAACTTTTTTTACCCCCACATGCGCTGGCAGTTCGCCGGCATCCGCCTGGCGAAGGACTTAGTGTAAACGAGGACCCAACATGAGAACTGAGATGAGCTTTGACTCCATCGACCTGGCCCCGAGTCCAGATCGCTTCCACCGCGACGTGCTGACCGGGCTGTCTCGGCCGCAGAAAATGATCGACTCGAAGTTTCTCTACGACCGGCGAGGCTCTGAGCTCTTCGAGTTGATCTGCGACGTCCCGGAGTATTACCCCACTCGAACCGAGTGTTCCATCCTCAGGTCTTTCGGTGCCGAGATCGGTGAGGCGCTTAAGGGCCGCTGTCTCCTGATCGAGCCCGGGAGCGGAAGTCCGACGAAGTTGCGCCTCCTCAGGCCTCACCTCGAGATCGCTGCCTACGTTCCGATCGAAATCTCTGCGGCCATGCTTCGTCTCTCCACCCAACAGCTGCAGGCAATGGACCCGGAGCTTCGGGTCCTACCCATCTGTGCTGATTTTACGCAGCCGATTCAGCTGCCCGAGCTTCACGACGTCCGACCTTCTCGGAGAGTGATTTTTTTTCCAGGGTCAACGATTGGAAATTTTCATCCCCCCGACGCCGTCCGGTTACTCACGCACTTCGGAAACCTCGTCGGTCCCGGGGGAGGCCTTCTCATTGGGGTTGATCGACGCAAGCCGAGGGAACACTTCTTGCGCGCTTACGACGATGAAGCGGGAGTCACGGCCGCCTTCAATCTCAATCTTCTCCAGCGGCTCAATCGCGAGGTGGGAGCGGATTTCAAGCCGCAAACTTTCTCGCACCAGGTGATCTACAACGATGCTCTCGCCAGAGTCGAGATGCACCTCCGGAGCGAGATCACCCAAGTCGTTCGGGTCTGCGGAACTCCCTTCTCTTTCCAGGAAGGAGAAACGATCCACACCGAATGCTCCTATAAATATGCCCCCGGAGATTTTGTCGCCCTCGCCGCCAAAGCGGGATTCATCTTGAACCATTCCTGGACGGACTCGGAGAAACTTTTCAGTGTCTACTACCTGTGCCAGGGAGATGGAGGCTCAAGAGATCGCTCTTCTCAAATGACAGTTTTTTAAAAAGAGGCCAAGGACGGCGACGATTTGATCCGATCAAGGATGAAGAGGAGGGGGACCACCCAAGGCCCCCTTTTTTTTGACTCAGGATTCACACTGGCCCTCTCGGATCTGTGAATGAGGTTGAGGAGCTTCCTAGCGAAGGCTACTCAGGTAAGACAGAGTCCGAGGGAGAAGGTTGAGGTCTCTCTTCGCAGCAACAATCAGTTGAACAAGTTGGGCGTGGCGGATTTTACCGAGCTTCAGTTTCTCACAGCCGAGACTCTCGAGAACGTCTGTTTGAGTGTAGATCGAGATGTGCTGAGGCCAGAGGTTATCCTCTTCATTGCTGCCACCGGCGCAAAGGGGAACGAAGTGATCGATTTTAAAGTCGCCGCGCCGGCTCGGATCGAGCCGGTAGCCCAATTCTCTGTACTGGCGGAAGATCATCTCTTTGAGCATCGGGTTCACATCTCGGTTACAGTAAGGGACTCGCTCAGCGTATCGGTAAGCGTCTGGACGGTCACACATGCGACCCGGTGTTAAAGAAGCGACTGGGCCTAGGGGGTACTCACCAATGTATCTCTGTGCCAAGGCCCCGAATGAAATCATAAGCAACGCAATAAAAGTCTTCATCATTTCGCCCCTTTCTCTGAATGAACGCAAGATACTCATGGCCATGGACTCAGTCAAGAGATGCTAATACCTATTATTAGTATTCCTAATGAGTAAAATGACCCTGTTTTGCTCAGATGGCTCGTGAAATTGATAGTTTAGGATAATTAAATTACTTCTGTTTTGTCCTGCCGTGGAGTAGGGGGACATTCTTTTTTACCAGAGGAGCTTCGAGTTTAACCTCCATGCGCTTCTACCCGGTCGAGGCTTTGGAGAAAAACGACTCACCGCTTCCACTCTAGACGATAACCGAGTCCGTAGACGGAAGAGATCCGAAGCGCAGGGCCTGCGACCTCTCGGAGCTTCTTCCGAAGGTGACTCATGTGGGAGTCCACCGTTCGGTCATACCGATCCGGGTTATCGTAGAGGCTATTGAGGATGTTATCGCGAGTCACGATGTCGCCCGCTCGCCGTGCGAGGAGAGTCAGGATCTCCAGCTCCTTCCGTCCCAGGATTAGTAAGGACCCCATGAGGGTTACAACTCGTTTGGCCGGGTCGATGAAGAGGTCCCCGAAGCGCACCATCTGCTTTTCTGACTCTAGGCGCTCGAAGAATCCATTCACTCGCGTCCTGAGCTCGTCTACTCCATGGGAGGCTAGTGATTTCTCCGAGGCGCTGTGACCTCCCCTTGTGAGCGCGGGTAAAAAAAGGACCGGCACGGTGCCAGCGCTCCCCCGGGCCTTCACATAGAGGTCGACCTCAGCCTCTTTGCCTCTGAGGGTCATGACCATAACCATCAGATCGAAGTGGCCGTCTGCGATGCGGAGCAGGGCCTCTGCTAACGTTCCCACTTGCTCAGTTTCATACCCGACCTGAAGGAAGTTGCGTTCTAGGGTTTCCTTGAGCTGAGGGTCTTTTTCCACGATCAGAATTTTTGGCATGTCTCCTCCTCGACTTTAGAAGACTACCAGATGCTGGAGTTCGAATTTTTTAATTTTGCTTAACTAGATTTCTTCTCTCAACGATCCCCCGACGGAAGGGGCAACCAGCTCCGGTGACACGAGAAGTGCGACCACCAGGTTCGTCCCACGCTATTCCTCGAAGCATAGAAGGAGGTGAAGCGATCGCCGGGGACTCTAGATTTCAGGGCATGGGTTTTGGGAGCTGTGGCCGATCCAGGGTGTAGATGTTGAAGGCGTGACGGATGACCGGTTGAGCAACGTTTCTGACGGGACACCCTCCTGGTGTTTCCCCGCGCTCGACACCGGCATGGGCGTGGCCGTGGAAACAGATGTCGGCCTTCCCGTAGTCAATCGCCTCTGCCAGAGAGTAGCTCCCCAAGAAGGGGTAGATCTCTTTCCTCTCACCAATCAGAGTTTGCGCAGTCGGGGAGTAATGGAGGAGAGCGATCTTGTAGTCAGTGTGCAGGTCCCGCACCGCGGTTTCAAACTTCCTCGCGCTACTCTTCGAATGGCGCATGAAGGCTTTCATCTCCGGCTCTCCGAAATCAGACCCGCACGCCCCGATGAACCCTCCGCCGAAGCCTTTGGCCCCGGCGACTCCAATGCTCTGGCCTTTGAGCTCGAAGACGATGGCACTTCCCTCAAGCACAGTGACTCTGGCTTCCTCTAGGATCTGGATCACCTGCTGCACTTGATCGGAGTGGTAGTCGTGATTGCCGAGAACGGCGACGATCGGTATGGGGCATGTCCGAAGATCCTCGGCGAGGACGCGCATCTCTTCCGGGTGTCCCGTCTGCGTGAGATCCCCGGCCAACAAGAATAAATCTGCCTTGCTCTCAAGACCCAAGAAGTGCTCCGCTAGTCGGTTCTGGGATTTTCGATCGAAGTGAAGATCTCCGACGGCGGCGACTCGAATCATTTGATGGCCTCGCTTCCCTCCGGTCTCTTGATGATGCGAACTTCGATGTAGTTTCGGCACTCGAAGTCGGGAGCGGTCCTCCGGATGACCTCTTCGATCGCCTCCCGTTGTTCGTGAGTAAACACCTCACCTCTCGCCGTGATGAGCTTGTCTCCCACCTGAATTTTAATGTCATGCTCGGCGACGCGCTCGTCACTCGTGAGGGCCTCCATGATCCGACCCTTGGTGTAGATCTGTGGCCCGTGCCCACCGTCTGCCGGCAACGGCACTTGAGGGGGGTCGAGGCGGTAGGGATGGACAACACTCTCCGGAAGGTAGGCCGCTGCCTCGAACACAGAACGGTAAAGGCGCTTGATGATATCGTTCGGGACTGCGATGTCATTGGACTGGCCGTAGATGAGGAGAGCGAGGACTCTTCGGGGGGCATGCTTCGATCGCCGAGCGAGGTAGTCCCAGTCGAGGTTTCCTTGCTTGAGGACCGCGAGGGCATCGTGCCAGTGGTGCGGGTTCTGTTCCTGGTGCACGGCCGCCTTGATGACGAGAAAGTCTTCGGGACTGATGGCGTTGACGTAGCGGCCGAGGTAGGGCATTCGCCGCACATGGGAGCGAACTTCCTCATCGAAGTAGATGTCTCCGCTGGATTTAAAGATGACGTCGACGAGGATGTTTCCCTTCCACGCTTTGAAGAGCCAGATGGGTTCCCTTTTCTGGGTCGTAAAGCCTCGGGCTTCGAGGACCTGAAGGGTTTTTTCTGCGTCGTCGGGGCGGACGAAGAGATCGATGTCGTGGGTCACCCGGGGTCTCCCCAGGCTCTTCACTGCGACGCCACCGATCAGTGCGTAGGGAACCCCAGACTCCTCCATGGTATCAACCGCTTCGAAGAGGATCTTCTCAAGGCTCGGGAGGTCCGCGAGATTATGGTCGTAGTAGTCCCGCTCGAACTGTTCTTTGTCTTCGTCGTGGCCCAAGACTTTTTTGGTCTCCATAGTAACCTCTACCTCGGGTTCCTTCAAACTTGGGGCCAGAGTCTAATGCCCAGGAGGGCACTTACGAGGGAAGAAATGTCCTGGCCCATGCTCGTCAGGTTTTAACGAGGCTAGCGAGCTCATGGATTAAAGTCTTTTTGTCAGTTCGCCGATAGGAAACTCATGAAAATTTTAAGCACGGCCTTCCTTTGTGTTCTCTTTGCCTTCCACGCTTCTCCAGCAGGTGCGATTGTCATCGGTGCCTTAGACATGTTGGACTGCGACACGACAGCGATCCCGGGATCTCAAGGGGTCAATAATCTTCTTCGTAACGTGCAAGCCGTGACTGATGGAATGTTCCAAACTGTTGCTCGATTGAAAGTGAATCATGACGGTGAGGGGACGATCGGTGTTCAGTATCAAAATGGTCAGCCAGTCAGCGTTCGGTTGCAGTATGTGACTCGGCAAGGGACCCCCGTCTCTTTAGTAAGGTCACTAGCAGATCTAGAGAACGGGCAACCTCTCGTCTTCCAGAATGCGGCAGTCCCCGGACCTGCCATCATTCTAGAAGGGGGATCATCTTTCCGCCAAGGTAACACTTTTAATTTTAACATCCGCCTTCGAACGAGATTAGATCCTGAGCAGCATTCGTCTCATCAAATTCAGCTCGATGCCTCTCCGAACGCCCCTCGGCTCCTTACTTCCGGTCGTGCATTTAATCAGATCGTGATCTCTCCGGGGATCACACTGATTCCACCGTCCTGGAACGGAACGTTTACGGGAGTGCAGTTTAGGTAGCGTCGAACTTCCTAGGAAGTCACTTCACCCATGCTGATCTTCCGGATCACACCTCTCTTCCTAAATGTGTGAACTCATTTTTAAATGAATACCTACCGAGCCTGATTGCAGGTCCCATCTGAGTCTACTATGATCTTGGAATACGATTTTGCAACGGGAGTAGTGATTCAATGAACGGCACAAAAAAACTTTCGCTCGAAGACCTAAGGAAAGTCGCCATCAAAACCCAGCTTCCCGAAGCCTTCGGGATAGATATCGTCGAAGTGGGAGAGGAGTCTTTGACCGCGCAGCTCACGGTGGACTCGCGGCACCTGCGCCCCGGCAACATCATGAACGGGGGCGTCTCCTTGGTTCTCATTGAAACCGTAGGAAGCTTCAGCTCCTACCTTTCCCTTGACTCTGAACGTCAAAATGCTTTTGGCATTCAGGTCACTGCAAACCACTTGAGCATCGCTCGCCCCGGGGATGTCCTCCTCGCAAAATCGACTGCGGTTCACATCGGAAAAACAACCCAGATCTGGGACGTGAACATCACGAATCAGAATCAAAAACTTGTCTCCTCTGGACGCATCACAATGCTCGTCACAGATCTTCCGATCAAATGAAAAAATCGGCTGGGGTCGTTTGGCAAGATGAATATGAATGCCAGGGGCCTCGGCGCTCACTCAAAAATAACCTTACTCATGCGATCCTGACATAATCTTTGCTGGCCAGCCATACTCTTCTGTTGAAACAATAGAGCTAAGTCAACTAACAGAGGGGATCGAATGGAAATCAGTTCCTTATGGGTCAATACCCAGTTCGCTATCGGTCGGGCGCCCCACGTTCTCCGACTGAAAAGCCTCGAGAGAAAGATCCTCACTCCGTTCATTCAGATCGACTTCGAGAACGAGTTCTACCAGGTGAAGACGGTCAATCATCCGGAAGAATTGGTGCAGGTTTTGATGCTCCGGTTCGAAGTCTTCTTCCGCGAGTTTTCTACGAAAAAGATTTCCTTCTCTCTTTTTCCCTACGACGTTGACCTTCACGACTTCGCCTGTGATCACCTGATCGTCAAGGACAAGGCCGAAGACAAGGTCGTGGCCTGCTACCGGCTCATGTCTTCCACGAACCCTCGCCGGCGTTCGGAGTACTACTCCGAAGGCGAGTTTGATTTTGACCCCCTCTTGTCGGCCCCAGGCAACAAGCTCGAGCTCGGGCGGGCCTGTGTTCATAAAGATTATCGGAAGGGGACCGTCATCGGTCTTCTCTGGAAAGGAATGCTTGAATATGCTCGGAAGTCTGAAACTCGTTACATGTTTGGTTGCTCAAGTATTAATCGTAAAGACTTTCCTGCTCTCCCGGAAATTCTCGGATACCTTGAAAAGCAAGATGCTTTCATTCAGGACTTTTCGGTTGGGGTCAGGCCTAAGTACAAGATGACCTTCGAGGCCGTGGCGGGGGACTGTGCTCCAGGAACGAAGCCAGTGAATTCCCTCATGCACATGTACCTCCTGGCCGGCGCCAAGCTTGGTCGGGAGCTCGCCTATGACAGCGAGATGGATTGCCTGGACATGTTCACGCTGATGGACATGAACCGATTGCCGGCCTCCTTCGAGCGGAGATTTTCTTGATCACATCGACCTTGCCGCGAACCAGATCGCTCGAGCTCATCCGCTTAGCGATCGCGGTCGGTAGGTTCACTGTTTTCGGAGTTCTCCTCGTCTTCTTCTTGGTGCATCACCTCGCTGCGAGTATTCTCATCCGCCACGAGGAGCGAAAGCTCCACTACTACCTCCGATCGATCGCTCGGATGAGTGCGCTTGTGCTGCGTCTT
Organism: Pseudomonadota bacterium; assembly: GCA_027487515.1. GTDB lineage: Bacteria > Bdellovibrionota > Bacteriovoracia > Bacteriovoracales > Bacteriovoracaceae > Peredibacter. The sequence continues at coordinate 145,373 of JAIYDL010000007.1, read as the reverse complement.
CTTAACATCCGGATCACCGTTCACGGAGATCTGAAGAGTGTTGGCCATCAACTCGTGGTTTCCAATCACCTGTCCTACCTCGACGTGCTTGTCTTCCTTCGCTTTTTTCCAGCTCTTTTTATCACCTCCACGGAGATCCGGGACACGCCGGTTCTGGGACATATCTGTAAGCTCGCCGGTTGCTTTTTCGTCGAGCGCCGTCGAGACCTCCGGACACCGGAAACCAAGCAGCAGGAACTCGGGGATATGCTCGAGAAGTTTCGGCAGGGCTTTAGTGTGTTTCTGTTTCCCGAAGGAACAAGCTCTGATGGGTCTTCTGTCCTTCCGTTCAAAGGGACTTTCTTTCAGCTAGCGGTAGATACCCAGACTCCAGTGCGCCCTCTCTGCCTCAAGTACCTCGGCAAGAACCGAGATGTTCCGCCCTGGTACGGTGACATGACTTTCCCTGATCATTTGTTTCGAGTCTGCCTCCAGGAGCAGATCGAGGTTTCGCTCACGGTCCTCCCCGAAGTCACAGGAACGGAGAAGATGCTTCTTGCGAAACAGTGCCATTCCCTGATTGCTGAGGCCTATGCGTAACATCCAACTCACCGATATCCCCTTTGATCTGGGCCAGCCTCACTCTGGCGTTCGAGGGGCGTTTGAGTACTTAAAGTCCCTTGGTCTCGTCGAAGAGCTTGAAGCCGCGCGGCCCGTCATCGAAAAGCGGATTCAGATCCCGGTGAAGATGAAAGACACGGACCTCCGGATCCGCGAAGCACGCCAAGCTGCTTACGCCTCCGAAGTCATCTCGGCCCACGTCGCACGAAACTACCGTCGGGACTCCTTCCAATTGAACATCGGTGGCGATCACGGAATGGCGCTGGGAACCATTCACGGGCTCCTTCACCATCATCCCAATGCCGTCGTGGTCTGGTTAGACGCTCACGGAGACCTCAACACTCCGGAGACTTCTCCGTCAGGGAACTTCCACGGAATGCCCCTCGCATTCCTTCTCGGGATTGCGTCCCATCCCCAGTTCGCCTGGCTTAAGAAGGTGATTAACCCTCAGCGGCTCATCCTTGTAGGCCCTCGCGACTTAGATTCTGGGGAAGTCAGTGCCATCCGAAACTACGGCATCCAGTACTTTTCCAGCGAAGACCTCGGTCGGCTCGGCGCCTCGGAGCTCCTTTCGATGGCACTTCACAGGGCCGATCCCGATGGCACCGCACCCATTCATCTCTCCTTTGACGTAGATGTTTTTGATGGGGAAGCGGTCGTTGCCACCGGGACTCGAGTGCCCGGCGGTCCAGCGCTTGAGGAGTTGTTCCTCCTCGGGGGGCTCCTCGCAGAAACCGGTCGGCTCCGGAGCATGGACATCGTTGAGTTTAATCCTGAGCTCGGAAATCCCGCCGAGGTTCGAGCTTCTGGGGACCTCATATTGGACTTCGCAAAAGCTGTGGTTTTGAACGCTGTCGTGAGTGACGATGGATTCCCAATTCCACCGGCCGGTGGCAACATTCCTCACCGCCGGCAAGAGCTTCCTTAGAGCACCACTCCGGATTCCGAGACCCGCGGCGCACCCATGGGGCGGGACTTTTGCTCTCTCAACTTGGTGTTCAGGACTCGTCCTGCAGGGCGCTTGTGCTTCTGAGCAATGCTTCCGAGTTCTTTTATGCCATCCTTTGCCAGCAGGAAAGGAGGTCCCTATGAAGAATTTTATCTACTCTCTGATTCTCGTTACGACTTTCGACGCACATGCTTTGATTCCCGCCGAGGCCTACACTTTTGATTTCAACATCACGACGGTTCGGATGCCGAGGGCCAGAGAGCAAAAACTCTTCCAGGCCGTTGAGCTCCTCCGGGCAGTGTTTTCATCCCCGGAGTTCCGTGAGCGGATTCTGCGCCACCGCTACCAAGGCCGTTATGGCTATCACATGAACGAGCAGGAAACTAATCGGCGGCTCTACGCCAAGATCCTCGCCGGTGGGGAGGAGCTTTACCCCACTCGAAATAACGCCATGGACGTCGAGATTGAGTTCTATGCTGATTTTGAATCCCAGGTCCTGGGTTACACGTACCCTCGGTCTCGGAGAATCTGGATGAATACGAAATATTTTAATCACCATTCCCCGGCCGAAATCGCAGGTCATTTAGTCCATGAGTGGCTCCATAAGCTCGGGTACGACCACGAACGAGAGCGTTCTCCTCGTCGCCGGTTTTCGGTACCCTATGCCGTAGGCAGAATCGTACGGGAAGTCGGAAAGAAGTTCGAGTAAGGATCCATGCGGATGGGTTGACTTCGTTGCTCAAGACCGCGACTACACATGTGAGTTAGTGATTGGCCGTGAGTCGGAGCCTCTCAACATCAACGATGTAGATGATCTTCCCATCCTGTTCGAGGATGCCCTCTTCTTTGAAATCCGAAATGAAGCGGATCACGGTTTCCACGGCGGTTCCTACCATGGACGCCATCTCTTCACGGGTGAGCTTCACGTCTAGCCGGAAGCGGCTCCGGTCACTCACGCCGTAGGTGTTCAGCAGGTTCAGTAGAAGCTCTGCCAGCCGCTCCCGGACGTTCTTGTATGACATGGCCGCAGTCTGGGCCTCAAAGAGTGCCATCTCTTCGCTCAGCCGTCGCACGATGTTCAAGGCGATCATTGGGTGCTTATCCATGATGCTTAGGATGTTCTTTCTTTCGAAAAAACAGACTGTGGCGTCTTCGATGACCTTTGCCGTTACTTCGTGAGTGAGATTGGACAAGAGATTCTGATGACCGAGAACGTCGTGCGGTCCTAAAATCCGAAGGATGATTTCCCTGCCGTCACCACTGACTTTCGAGATTTTGATCTTCCCCGCTTTGATGCAGTAAAGACCGAGGGCCGGCGCTCCTTGGAGGAAGAGAGTCTGACCCCTTTTTTGCGTGCTTAACACCTTCTTGGAATTGAGCTCTTGCTGCGCTTCTCCCGAGATTCCATAGAAGATTCCCTCGCTGTGGGAGACGCAGGTTTCGCAATGAGTAGATTGAATGACGTTGGCCATGGGCTTTGGCTCCTCGAGATAAAGATAGCACGGTGGCCATTTTGATCTAGTTCTTATCCTCTTTTGACGCAAAATTGCGCCCTGATTGACGAGTTCTTTACACGCACTTTACAGCGACTTTACAAGTCTCCTTCGAGCTACGTTTTTGCCCTCCGCGAGATGAGATCTCTTCTCCTGATCGTGGCCCCCATCTTGCTAATTCGTTCGGGAGCTTTGTCACGAGGAGGGATCATGACCGATCAAGCTGAAGAACCTAGGAACCAAGCGAGTGAATGGGAGGCACTGGGCCCTGGCCCCTTTGAGATGATCAAAGAGTACGGTAAGAAAGCCTCGATGCCCCTTCTGTCGGTCGTCCACAAATACCGGGATCATTTTTCCCCGTACTTCGATGCCATCTCTTGTGGCCTCCACGCCAGTGTCGAGGCCCTCGAACGGGATGGGGCAAATGACGCCGATCGCTTTGTCGCCCGCCTCTTCCGCGAAGCGGAGGAGAACATCTCCGAAGCGAGGCAGAAACTGGCGACGAATGATCTTTCTGATTTCGGCACCTACGCCTTGGATCTCGCCAACAAAAAACCTGGCCTGATGTTTAGCGCATCCTACATTGTGGGGCTTTTTGCCGGGAGACTCTCAAAGCATGTTTATCGGGCCCACGGTGCGTCTGCGTCCCCTGCGGCGGGGACCCCTGCCGGCGATGAGTCGATTCACTAAAAGGAGTTCTTATGGACAGCAGTATCCCAAAAAGTTCCGATCCGTTTTTTGAGAAGGCCAACGCGTTCATGGACGGCCGGTCCCAGGACCGTGAGTCCTGGGGATTGATGATTCAAAGAGTCTACTCAGATCTCGGGATCCTCCTCCAGCGCGAAGGACAACTCGTTCGCGCGGAGCTTGGGGAGAAAATCGTTCAAGTGAAGGTTGCGTTCACCTCTCTCGTGGCGTGCGGGATCGTGCTCCTCATCGCCGCGCAATGCCTCGGCGCGACCTTGATCATCATGCTCTCCCAGGTGATTCCACTCTGGATCTCGGCCGTCCTCGTCACCACCTCTTTTTTTATCGCCGCTGGGATCATGCTGTCCTTGGCGCTCAAAAAGATCAGTGCTGAGAACCTCCGTCCGAAGAAATCCATTGAGGCATTTGACCACATACGCTTCTCTCTCAAGGAGAAAATCCATGAAATCACCAAGCACTAAAAGCGCGGATGATCTGAAACGTGACGTAGACCAGGACCTCAAGCGAGTGGAGGAGGATTTCGACGCGCTCCAGGCACGACTGACTCCAGGGCAGCTCCTCGACGATGTCATCTTTTACCATCGGGGAAGAAGCATTGGGGCGACGTTCGAGCACTTAAAGGAGAACCCCATCGGAACAACGTTCCTTTCGCTCGGGACACTCCTGCTCATGGAGGATGAGCACCGCGGGTCGGTGGAGACGGTGATGGGACAAAAGATCAAAAGCATCCGTGGAGGTGCTCGGGACACGCTTCAAACTCTGACTGAGTCGGTGCGAGAGAAAATTAGCGGACTGAGGTCTTCCCAAGACCACCGATTAGAAGAAGAGCAGGCCGAAGACATCAGCCCCCAAGGTTCGAACGCCGGGGCGATGCCTAGTCATGGCCCCAGAGGATTCCCACAGGTGGATCCCCTGATGATGATGGCTTTGGGGGCGGGCCTTGGGGCCCTCACCGCAATCGCGCTCCCGGTGAGTGATCACGAGGCCACCGCCGTCTCCCGGAATTTTGCCGGTGACTTCTCTGAATTAAATCATGACCTCGAAACTGCGCTGAATGAAAGCTCCAGCATCCTTAAGGATCTCGTGGTCCAGGGCCTGAGGGAGGTAAACGTGGACCTTTTTAGATAGCTCTTCGTCAGAGCTGAGACAACCATGGAACGAGAGGAGTTCAGATGAGATGGCCTTTCTGACAGCGCTGCGGAGTACCCTCGCACTGGCAGTAATCGTGCTTGCGACGGGTTGTGGAAAGACCGTCGAGGATACCGAGGAAACGCAAAAAGAAGTCAACGATGAGACTCCTGACGGCACGTATTTCGCGCTTCTGATGCCGGTGAACCAGAGACTATCTGCCCAGGTTCACGGTGAGGTCCAAGTCCTGAAGTACGGTGATGAGTTTCGGGTCACCGTTGACCTCAAGGATGCTCCGAGGGTTCAAATCAGCCAGTATCTCCACACGGGAAGGCTATGCCCGAAGGCCGCCGCAGACACCAACGGCGACGGATTCGTCGATCGCCAAGAGGCGCGACGGTTCACGGGGCCCGCGATCGTTCCATTTGATGGAGACCTCAGTACTCAACAGGGAGGACCTGCGCACCGACTGACATCAAGCTACCGCTACACTCGCTCCTCATCCTACTACCTGATGCTCTATGACCTTCACCTGCCGGATGAGATCTTAAATGATGATCTCGTGAAGCTCTCCGCCCGGGATCTGCCCCTGGAGCGCCGAGCGGTCAGCGTCTTTGCGAGATCTTCTCTGCGCCCGGGGTCTACCTTGGAAGAGCTCCCCCTCGCTTGCGGCATCTTAACTCGCCTTGCTGAGTCGTCACCCCCGGATGAGAGACCCATTCCGAGTCCAGAGACTTCTCGTGACGGCATCCAGCGAATCCCCCGTCTACCGGAAGGGCCACGTCTTCCTGAAGTAAGCTCCTTGCCTGTGCGCCGAGAATCTTGGTGGGATCGGTTGCGGAATCACTGGAGGTGGTGGCGGTTCAGGAAAAGTGCGGGTGCTGCACAGAGAGAATGACGGTAGATCTTTTTAGAGGAGAAAGGGGAGAGGATTTCATCCCCCTCCCGCAACCAGGTCCTACGGATTATTCGTGCTTTCTGTGTCGGAGTCGGAGTCGGAGTCGACGCCCATTGAACTATCGGTGGACGACCCTGCCCCTTGGCCAGTGCCCGGTTTGACCGATCTCTCGGATCCCATGGATCTGTCTTCCATCTTCTGCTTTCGGATCGTCGTCGAGGATGAAGTCGAGGATTCGGTGCTCGAATCCGGCGTCTGAGTCATACCCCGTCCCGATCCGGAGGGGGTGACCATTGAATCAGTTCCTTGACCAGAACCGGTTGGGGTTGAGCTCGGATTTCCAGACTGGGCAAGAACTGGTGTTGCAAGAAGCATCGCCGACAGGCAAACGGGGATTAACTTTTTCATCACTACCTCCATGGTAAAAGCCTACTAGATATTTAGATTCTCCGATCCCGAATGGGTATTAAATTGTTCTTGAGGTTTTCTCCTCGGAGCAGCATAAACTCTGAGGTCGGAGAAACTGAAAAGGCCTCACCCGTTGAGAGATGAGGCCTTTGCCTGGGAGTGCAATCTGCTAGAAAGATCAATGCCGCGTCACCTCGGCTGGGAACTACCGACCGTAACCTTCGCAGGCCGGAAGGAAGGTTGTGTCTTGGATGTCGACGCACTGGCCGCGGAAGCGCACTGACCAAACTTTTTGGCCATTGAAGACCCCGTTGAGCGCCTGGCAGTTCGTGCCTCTCTTAACGGTCATCACGGAATTCGTACACCGGTCGTCGGAGAAAAGTTCTACATCGTCACCGCGTCTTCTGGAGCCATCATTCTCATACGATGCGAGCACTGCGTCTTGGTAGTTATTGCAGGTATTGGTGCTGAAGGTTGTGTCAGGGATATCAACGCAAGAGTTCCCAATCTTGACTGACCATACCTTCGTATTCCCGAGAACTCCACCGAGCGCTTCGCAGTCGACGCCGGGGTCGATCACCGTTAAGTTTGCGGTGCACCTGTCATCAGTGTACACGGTAAGGTCGGCAGATCGAGGGGCCTGCGCCGACGAAAGCCTGACTGCTGAACCACAGATGTTTGCAAACGATGTGTCTAGGATGTCCGTGCACTTTCCATTGACGGCGACGGACCACGCATTCTGATTGCCGAAGATGGAATTCAACCGACCGCAGTTATCCCGGGGTAAAACTTCTGTGATCAACCGGGAGCACCGGTCGTCGGAGAACACTTGAACTTGGTTCCGAGCGTAGCTCGAGTTCCGCCGCCACTGGCCAGGGTCGTTGTTCGTGTCCGGGCGATTGTCCGTCGGGCGCGGAGTTGGTCGACCATTGTCTCGAATGACCGAGAGGGCTTCATTGAGGCCTCGGTTCATGATCTGCTTTTCACTCTCTGAGAGTCTGGAAATCTCTCCGTTGGCCTGGGCCTGTTGAAGCTGTTCGATCTTCACACTAATGGTGCGACTCAAGTTCTGAGCAACCGCGCTCAGTGAAAGAACCGAAAGGAATAGGGCCGCTGTCTTTTTCATGGATTCACCTTCTCGTAGATGTTTTGATGTGACCGGTTGATCGGCATGAGATCATGCTCGAAGCTTCGGGCCTTCACCGGAGTTTTGCCTAGTGTATGTTGCTTTTTGCCAGGGGGGAGAAGGCGTGAAAGTTCTTCACTTCCTGGTTGACTAAAGATTGGACGGCCCGTCTCTTCACGGGTCCCTAGGACCATGCCTAAGCTCTTGATACATGAGACAGCCACTGCTACTCTCTAAAAAAGACAGTCGATTGCACGGAGTGGATCGGCTTCCGATCTTCACCGGAAGTGCTGGCCTCGTCGGTGCATTTCTTAAAGGGATGGTCCATCATGAATTCTCCCCAGGAGGTTTTGGAAAGGTACGAGCAGCAGGTCAATCAGCACGACTTCGATCTCCTCGAGCCACTCCTTTCTGCTGACTGCACCTTCTGGTTCTCGAGTGGAACTTACGTTGGGATCGAAGAGGCCCGGGCCGCGTTTGAGAAAACCTGGGGCCTGATCGAGTCAGAGGTTTACTCCCTCAGTGATCTTCAGTGGATCGCAACGGCGGACGCGGCGGCCGTGTGCACTTACACGTTCCATTGGTCAGGCCGGATCGATGGAGAAAGAAGAGAGGGGCGTGGGCGTGGCACTACTTGCTTCCGACGGGAGCAGTCGGGGTGGAAGATCATCCACGAGCACTTAAGTCCCTTCCCTAAACCGTGACGGATCCAAACTGCCCTCTAACATTGGTGATTCTCCTGCGGCAATAGTACGGCGTTGTAGTAGTACATGAAGATGTCCAAGTGATCCTGGAGTCGCAGAGGGTCCTTGGTCGTGCACCACGTCTTTCGGATCAAGCGGTTAACATTCGCTCGAAGAGTCGCACACGTGTGATTCACCATAAAGAGCGGGTCGAACCGCAGCTTCTTGAGTTCCCCTTGCCCCGCAACGCAGGCGCGCTCACTCAAAAACGTCTCATGCTTCGCCCGGTGAAGATACTTCAGAATGAAGTACGGGTAGCGGCGGTGTTCGTCAGACTTAACGAGGACCTCCGGCGCGGCAAGTGGTGCGATCTTCCGGAAGAGTCGCGTGAGCCCGTGGTTGTGTTCGTCCTTTCTGAGGCCATACTTCCTCCTCGCCAGATGCGCTAAGTGCCCGAAGGCAGGGATTTGAGATACCTCGAGACCAAGGATGGTCCTACGCTTTTCATCGACCGCAACCGAAATGGTGAGGGGCTTAAGTTTTGAATTCTCTTTCGTGATGAGGTCATCGATCTGGATGTTGTGGACCTTGCCGGCAATTTTTTTGAGATGGAGCTCATTTAATCGACGGCATCTTCTTCCAAGGAATGGCACGCGCCGCTCGACGGTGGATCGACTCACTCCCAAGAAAACCGCAGCTCTCCTTTGAGAGACGTTGGAGGAGAGGAGCTTCATCAGAGTTCCGTTTATCCGCCGGCGCTTTTGCCAGTAAGCATCGGAAAAGGTCGCAGAAGAGAATCGCTCACCGCAGGCTTTGCACCGGTAGCGCTGGATGGATTTGGAGTCTTCTTTTCGACGGAAGAATCCATCTCGGCTAGGGTTTTGAGGAAATGCGCAGGATTTGTTGGGGCATGTGATATTCATCCCCCCAGCTCTGCAATAGGGCGACCTCTTTATTAAAAGCTAAGCCTTGATAATTCATTGAAGCCGACACAGATGGCTAAATGTTTTGCCCAGGGGAAAAGACCTTCGGCAAAGGAGCCTTCACCAATTTAGAAGGGCAGTTACTGACGGATCCATCTTATGCGAGGTCAGCAAGAACGACGCGGCAGAGCCTTCGGATACTCTGCTCGATGTCTTCATCGGAAGTGAACGGGATGTGTCTGTCCTTAAAACAACAGGTGTAGAGGATCGCTGTGTGAGTGACGTGGCTGAATAAAATCTTAAGTGCCCAGTGGAGATCTTGATCCCGAGGTCTTTTCCCGAGTTCACGGATGATGGCATCGGCCACGCATTTCCCGCCCGGTGGGCCGAAGTCCTGGGACTCGTCCGGCATGAATCTCTGTTTCTCCTGGGTGGACATGAGAAGCTTAAACATCGAGAGAAGATCGTGCCGGTGGTCGAGGTGATAGCGAAACATCTGGACGAGGCCATCTTCGAGCCTCGTCCCCGGTATCATGATCTTGGTCACTTCTGCGGCACAGTCATTGAACCCCGCACGAAGCACCGCCTCGAAAAGCTTTTCCTTGCTTGAGAAGTAGTAGTTCACGGAGGCGACGTTGACCTCCGCTTCTGTCGCAATGTTTCGGATCGTCGTACCCTCGAATCCTTTTTCTGCAAAAAGAACGCGCGAGGTACTGATGATCCGCTCCTTCGTCTCGAGCTCCTTTTCAACCATCTTACTCTCCGGCCTGGTGTTCGCCGGCGGCAGAGATGTGATGTTCTTCTTTCCCTACAGCATTCAGCAACCGGTCGACCAGAGGCATGCGCTTCAGGAAGTTCACCCAGTCCTCGATGATGGCGTAGGCCGGAGGAATGAAGATAAGAGTGAGGATCGTCCCTGATGCCAGTCCCCAGGCCATGGCCAACGTAATGGGAATCAGCATCTCATCCTTCCCGCCAATCCCGTAGGCCGTAGGGAAGAGACCCAGCATGGTTGAGAATGCCGTGGCGACGACCGCGAGGAGTCGTTGACTGGAAGCTTTCACGAGAGCTTCGTTGAGGGCCATCCCTTCGCGCCGGGCAATCTCAATGAACTCGATCAGAACGATCCCGGAGTTCACGATGATCCCTGCCAGACCGATGATCCCGATGAGGGCCATGAAAGAAATGGGTTTCCCGTGAAGGAAAAATGCCACGGAGAATCCGATGAGTCCCAGCGGGATCGTCATCATGATAATGAACGGGCGGAGGAACGAGTGGAACATGAACACGAGAAGAGCAAAGATGCCGATGAGGGCCAGGATCAAGGCATCGAAGAGAGACTGCATGGATTCCTGAGTGCTTTCTTCGACACCCCCGAAGACGAGGGATACTTCGGGGTGTTTAATCCCGAGTGTCTCCCATTCTTTCTTTATGACGTTATTGACGTTGAACGCCGTGGTCTTGGCCTCGTCGATCCCGCCCACGACGGCCTTGGAGCGCTTGAAGTCGAACCGTTTAATTTGCGGGGTCCCGGGAGCTTTCACGAACTTCGCGATCCGCCCCAGAGGAACGAGGTTCCCCTTGTTATCCATGACCTTGATCTCTTTGAGATCCTGGGTCACTTCTTTGTAGTCGTCCATGAACTTGACGTTGAGGTTCACTTCCTTATTGTTCAGGGTAACATCGGAGACGAAGATCCCTCCGAGCGCGGTTCGGATCGTATTCCCGATGTCGGCGACCTTCACCCCCAGACGATCGGCGCTCTCGTAGTCGATCTGAACGAGGACCTCATCGGCGTCGACGAAGTCGTCAACCTTGAGGTCAATGACTCCGTCGATGACTTTGAGTTTGTCGATGACGGTCTTCACGACGGTGTCGAGCTCCACGGGGTTATCAGACCTGAAAGTTGCATTGATCGGTGAACCCACCGGCGGGCCGTTAACCATTTCTTCGAACTCTACACGGCCGTACGGAGTGGTCTCGATCTCGCGGAGCTTGGCCAGGAAGACCGTGTGTGGAACGTTGAACTTCGCTTCGTCGGAGGCGTAGATGACGACCATGCCCTGAGAGTCTCCCTCTCCACCTTTGGGATCATCCGGCCGGTCCTTGGAGGAACCTGATTTTACGGCAACAGATTTGATCCAGGGACCAAGATTTTTTTGAATGGTCTGCGAGAGTTCAGTCCCGTTTTTCAGCGTCGTTTCGATCGGTGTCCCGCGCGGAGACTCGATGCGGGCGATGTAGATCTCTGTCTGCTCGGCCGGGAAGAGGATGAACTTATTGGCGAAGATGATCATGAGAAACGCGGCCACGATGAGCCCCGAGCATGAACCCACCGTGATGTACTTGTGCCGGACCACCCAGTGCATGAAGACTTCGAACTTGTTCTTCCAATTGTCGAACCAGTGTTCTTCACCCACGACTGCTTTCTTCACCCGATTTCCCACGAACGTGAGTCGCATCGGGAGCAGGAAGAAGGATTCCACGAGAGAGACGAGGAGCGCGAGGGTGACGACGATGGGGATCGGGGCGATGAATTTTCCCATGACACCTTTGGTGACGAGCATGGGCATGAAGGAGGCGATCGTCGTGAGGACGGTGGCGGTGATCGGTGCCCACAGATCCAACACGGATTTTCGAATCGCCGAAATCGTCTCGTACCCCTGGCGTTTGAGCTGAACGAAGTTGTCCGAGATCACGATGGAGTTATCCACCAGGTTCCCCATCGCGATGATGAACGCGAGGATCGAAATCGAATCGAGGTTGAGGCCAAAGAGTGGCATGAGCCCGAAGACGGTCATGATCCCGATGGGAAGAGAAAGAGCGGTCATGATTCCGATCCACCCCGGCATGAAGATCATGAGAAAGATCAGGAGGAGGATGAGGCCCGACGCTGCGTTGGAGCTCAGGGTCGAGAGCTTGTCGGCGACCTTGTCGCCCTCATCGAGGTAGATAAAAAACTCCGCCTGGCCCTCGTAGGTTTTTTTGAAGCGCTCGAGGAGTTCGCGCACGGCCCCCGCGAGCTTGAGCGTGTCCGCACCGCCTTTCTTGTTGACGATCATGTTCACGGAATCTCTGCCGTTGTAGCTCGTCAGCGTCCGAGGTTCTTCTGCCCCATCGGCCACTCTGGCGATCTCGGAGAGTTTGATCACGTCCCCGGAGAACGTCGAACGGATAATGATGTTCTTAAGATCGTCTTCGTTCTGAACCTTCGCGTTCAGTCGAACAAGATCCTTGTGGGAGCCTTTCTCCACGTCTCCGCCGGGGATCGAAATGTTCCGGGACTGGAGTTTCTCCAGCACCTCGGGAACGCCGATGTGGAGAGAGTCCATCTTCCTCAGATCGAGTTCGATGGTGAATTCTCTTTCCCGGAATCCCGTGAGCCGGACGTCTTTCACGGCGTTGATGTCCTCGATCTGAGTTTTCAGGAGATCGGCGATCCGGTCCCGCAGCCGGTTGTCCCCAGAAGCCACGACGCTGATCTGGATGGCCGGGAACTCATCGGACTTGATCTCCGTGAAGAGTGGTTGCTGCTCGAGATCGGCCGGGAGCTTCGAAACCCGCTGAACCGCTTTCTGAAGATCATCCATCACTTCCTTCTCGTCGACGTTATCCATGTCGATGCGGACGATGATGGTCGAAATCCCCGTCTGGGAGATGGACTTCACATCTTTGAGCCCGGAGACCGTCCGGATCTCATCCTCGAGCGGCTTCGTGATCAGGGCCTCGATGTCCTCCGGAGACGCCCCTTTGTAGTTGGTCGTGATCGTGGCGATCGCGAAGTCCACCTGTGGCCAGGATTCCGCGTTCATCCGGTTGAGCCCCTGGAGTCCAAGAACGATTAAGAAGAGGGTGAGAACGAGAGTGAGTTTGTAATTTTTAAGGAAGAAATCGATAAAAAACTTCATATTATATCCTGTTAAAATCGCACGGAGTTTCTGTGTAGACCGCAAGGTAATCGAGGATCACATTGACCACCGCGAGCTTCGTCTCGATCGTGGTGAGCTCCGACGAAAGGAGTGCGTCCTGGTCCTGCACGATGTCGTTCACCGAGGCGCGCGCCTGTTGATATTTTTTCTGCATGTAGAGCAACCGTCTGTTCAACTGCTCCGTGTTCACCCGCTGAGACTCGATGACCTCCCTGAGGAGTGCGATCGTCGTGAGGATTTCCTGGTGGGAAGTGGCCACCGTTGATTGCGTTCTGCCGATGAAGGCGTGGAGGCGTTTCTCGTCGTAGAGTTCTTTCGTCCGCTGCGTAGAGGCCTTGGCGTCCCCCAGAGGAATGGTGACGTTTAATCCTACCTCGTACCCGGTGCGATTCTGCGACGTCATGTCGTCCCAGGAACCACCGTAGGTCCCTTTAAAGTCAGTATTTTTTTTGTCCGATGAAACCCCCACGGACTGGACTCGGCCGAAGAGCGACACATCCGGGTCCGCGTAGCGCTCATTGAGGGTGCGGTTATTCGACAGCATTCCTTTGAGGAGCGAAATCGACTCATCATACAGGGTGTTCTGATACGGAATCCCTTTCTCCGAAGCGATCACCTGCGTGCACGCGAGGACGTCTCGCAAGGTCTTGTCTAGATCGTAGTCGCCGATGCTGATCTCTGCGTCGGCGAGCTCTGGGAGAAGCGTCTTGAGCTGGCGCGTGTAACTCTGTTTCTGATACTCCAGGGAGGTGAGAGTGCCGGTCCGTGAAGCCACCTGTGCTTTGTACCGAGCAACTTCATCTGGTTCGGCGACGCTGTTCCGGAAGCGCCTCACCGTTTCCTCGGACTGCGCTGTAGAAACCTTCAGGAGCTCGCGGGAAATTCTCATGGACTCGTTGTTCGCAACCAGGGCCCAGTATGTCTTTCGGAGCGAGATGAGAAACGCCTTCTTCTGGATCTGCTGCTCGAGCTCCGCCCGTTTACTCTCGTCGGCAGCATTCTTCAGCCTCGCTTTCGTAGCGCGGCCGAAGAGATCCCTCCAGAGATCCATCTGGGCCGTGAAATTGATGTTGGTGGTTGTGACATTCCGGTACTTCGCCGACGGACTCACTGCGCTCTGTTGTTGAGTCCCGACCGCAGCTCCCACACTGAAGCCATGGGCGAGCCTTTGTCGGACTCCCAGCTCCGCGAGTTTTACGGGAGTGAAAATCGGAATGAACGGGATGATTGGTTTTTCGTTGGTCTCCCGGTAGCTGGCCCGGCCGTAGAGTTCCGGTGAAACGTCTTCGCGTAATTCTTTGCTCCGGAGTTCAGAGGAGAGGAACACCGCCTGGATCTCATCTAAAGTCGGTGAACCCTTAGCGACATATTCTTTAAGGAGAGTCTCCTGGAGCCTGACCGGACTTGAAGCAACGGAAGATAAACTCAAAAGTGACATCACAAGGTGAAATAAAGCAATGTAATTTCGCATACTTGGCCTTAAGCAAGGGTTTTAAACAAATGTTTTAAAGGCATACTTACATTCCTTTTGGATTTTTTCAACCTCCTTTCTTCTTTTTTCAGTTTCTTTTCTACAGCATGCTGCCGCTGTCTTGGCTGAGCCCTTCTTCGAAGGGCGCATTTCAATTGCCGAGATATGCTCGATGAGTTGTGGGCCTTTTCGCTGGGTCAGAGTTTTCGAGTAAGACTGATTCTTTCGTGAGCATTGCAAACTCGCTCGCCAGAGATGCGTAGACTGTTGCGCAAGAGGGATGACTCAAAAAAGAAGGTTACTCAAAACGGGAAGTTCATTTTAAACCGATAAATTGTGCTGGACTCTCACCCAGTGAGGCTGCAGTCACTGTTACAATTTGTGATCTGGAAGGAAGCTACGAAATAAAGAAGCCTCCGAATCGGAGGCTTCTTTATTAGAAACTGAATTGGAAAAATTTCTCTACAAAAAAATGGAGCGGCTGATCAGATTCGAACTGACGACCTTCTGCATGGCAAGCAGACGCTCTACCAACTGAGCTACAACCGCATTTTGTGGATTTGATATTAATTCTGACCGCTCAAGACTGTCAATCGCTTACTTTCTGAGTTGGATAGATTTTTTCCAACGTATGCAGTCGCCTCTTCTTACCAATGGGCAAACAAGATTCGATGTTTTCTGGACCTGGAAAGAAGTAACCCTCGTTACTGGAACTTCTGCTCAAGGGCCTTAATAATCTTTTGGTAGCTCGGGTTGTTGAACCGGGCGTAGAGCAGGGGAAGGATCTCCTGCTTCTTTGAGGGAAGCGCTGGGTTCAGGAGAATCTTTATGAACGTGTCTGCGACGATGAAGACTTTTGAGAGAGGATGGAGGTCCTCGGCGGGATCATCCTCGAAGCCGATGCCATCAAGCTTTCCGTGGGACTGGATCAGGACCGTCCTGATGTAGTCGTTCGCCTCGGGGTGCTCTTCGAGGATCTTGGCCGCGTCGGCCGCGTGGTTCATGACCGCTCTCTTCTCTTCGTCCGTCAGGTTCGCTTCGAAGAGATCCCGCATACTGCCGATCTGCATCTGCTGATGGGACTTGAGAGTTACGTCCGAGAAGAACGCCACGAACGAAAGGATGTGGAGGTGATCTGGTTTGTACCAGCTCTGCTTCGAGAGAACGTAGTGGCACATGAGCGCCAGAAGGTGGCAGTGCTGGTAGGCGTAGGTGACCTTATTCGAGAACAGAAACTTCAACAGGTTCGCCACCTCCGGTGAGTTCTTGACTGACTTCACCATCGAGTTGATCGACGCCTCGGAGAGTTCGACCGAGGCCTGATCCAGACCGAGTTGGGAGATCGACTCTCGGACAATCTCGTGGGCGTTTGCCGTCGTGAGGATGCGGTCTTCGAGGGTCAGGTCATCGCGCTCGAGCTTCTGGACGAGGTTGTTCGTGACGAACGTGGTGAAGTACTGGACGTAGTCTTTGGAAATGTAGAACTCACTCAGCCCCTGGTCCTCGTACTTCTTAATCACCCCGCGATCGAAAGTGTCCTTCGAATGGATCCGTTTCACGAACTGGTAGTCGTTGGGACCTTTTTTGATGCGGATGTAGACGTCACACGGGGTTTTCTGAATGTCATAGAAATAATGGAGCCCGACTGGAAGGAAGTCTGGCTTGATCTTACTGACCGCATCCTGAATCGTGACCCCGAGGTGCTGAGCCGCCTGCTTGATCAAAATTTCCCAGCTCACTGGCTCTTGAAGGCACAGGAGCTCCGAGGCCAGCGGAGGACACTCACCCAGAACAATGAGGGCCGTGTTGAGGGATTGATTTCGGATGTACTGGTGAAGCCGGACGGCCGTCTCTTCACTGTCCACCTGGGCCCGAGAAATGATGAGCGCCACTTGAGGTAGGATCTTCAGGAGCGCGAGCGCATCGTCCGCATTGTGGCGGAGGATGACGTCAGTTCCAACGAAAGTACTTAGATTAAGAGAGTAGATTTTTCTAAGGTCTTCGTTGGTCTCAATTAGGATCGTTTGACTCATCCTTGAATCTTATCATGACTCGTAGCAGGTCCAAGGAGTTTCAGGTTTGTGGGAGTTTTTCCGCTATACCCAGGCAAAAATGTCGGGCACCTTACCGGTCGCTTGAGGGCCCTTTAGATCCTCTTCGTGCTGGTAGCATAACCTCTTGATTGTTCCACTCCTGTGCCCCTTCCACAGTACCGGTCATGAGTGAAGCTGCGGCTCCCGGTGCTCCACCAAGTCCCCGCGACGGCTGATGAGGCGCCCACTGAACTCATAGGCCTCGGGGTTATATGCACCGACCTTCCCGTGGCCCTCGGGGATATCGATGACGTACTGGGGGAGGGCCCAGCCAGGGAGCTGGTCCCGGAGAGTTTGATAAAGGCGACGGCCTTCTTCGAGCGGTAGATAGAAGTGGAGGCCCCCCTTCACTTGATCCGGGTGGTGCAGATAATAGGGTCTGATTTTCATGGAGATGAGCTCCTCCATGAGTTCCAGAAGGGCGAGCTCTGAGTCATTCACTCCTCGAAGCAAAACGGTCTGTGCGAGGAGCTGCACGGGAAGCTTCCGGAGAAGGCCCACGCGTGCGCGGACCTCACCGTCGATCTCGCGGGCATGGTTAACGTGGACCGACACTGAGAGAGTCCGAAAGCGCTCGCCAAATTCTTCGATGAGGTCGACGAATCCGGCGTCGAGCCGCTGGGGCAAGATGACAGGATAGCGCGTATGGATGCGCACATCTTTCAGAGTTCCGAGCTCGGCGAACGCGGCGAGGTAGGTCCGAAGCCGATCATTCGAGAGCGTGAGTGGGTCACCGCCGGTGAGGATGAGTTCGGTGATCTCCGGGTGACCGGAAAGGTAGGCGAGGGTCCGGTCGAAGTCCCGGTGGAAGAGATCGTGGCCTGCGTCGAGTTCGTTTTTTCTAAAACAGTACCGGCAATGCACCGGGCACACGCTCGTGGGCGTGAACAGAGCTCGGGACCTGTAGCGATGGATGAGCTGGGGCGCCTTGAGGAAGGCCTTGTCACCGATCGGATCCGCGAGACCCTCACTCACGTCGATCTCTGACTCGTGGGGGAGGAACTCTCGGGCGAGCACCCCGTCCGGGCCCTCGGCTTTGATCTTCCGGGCGAGGCCCTGGGGAATGAAGAGGGGATAGGCCTTCGCGACGCTTGAGATCCCGGGCCTGTGGTCCCAGCCGAGGAAGCGGTGGAGTTCGCTCAAGTCTTTGAAGGCTGACGCGAACTCAGTCGTCCAGCTTTGGTTCTTTTCCACTTGCCTCGAGCTCCTTCAGGTACTGGCGCTTGTAAATGTAAGCACAGGTTCGAATCAGAACTGCGCCGTAGATGCTGATCCCGAGGAAGTGGTAGAGGAGGGTGGAGAACGGTAACACTCCGCCTTCGTAGAGGGTGTAGAGGATCCACTTCAGAAGAACAATGTGAGCGATGAGAATCACGAGTTGCGTCAGCCTCGGGCCCAGGTTCTCACGGTTGATAAAGCCTTTCATGCGCTAGCTCCTTCTCGCCACAGGCTCGCTTCGAGCTTCTGGTAAGATTTTATTTTTTTGAGAACGAAGGACTTGTTCATCCCAGTCAGAAGGCACTCACCGAAGAGGACAGGTCCCTTCGGCAGTGGCATCAGACCAATCGGGCGCACCGGCCTCGTGCGCCCCTCCTTCGAGCCCCCGCGGTAGTCGAGTTCCACTAGTTCCTTCTGCTGCACGAGGACGGCCAGTCCCTTGAGGCGCTCGGAAAAATTAAAGCAGTCGCTCCGGTCAAAGTGCGACAGTCGAAACACGAAACTTTTCTCCATAGCGGTCTTCTGCTCCGTCGCGGCCCGGGCCGCAAATGCCATGATCTTCAGGCAGGCGAAAGTGTCTTCGATCGCCACGTGGTGCTGGAGCCGAAAGCCCACGAACTCGGCGAGGGTCGAGAGCTTGTAGTTCACGGGGCCGCTCTCGCTTTTCTTGTACACGGCTCGAGCGTAGCGGCAACTGTCGTAGACGTCGAGAGGAGGGAACTCGATCTGGAAATCGTGGGATGCCTTGATGAGGTAGCCCAGGTCGAAGGTTGAATTGTGCGCGATCATCGGAAGGCGCTCGGCGAAGTCCCACAGCGCCCGGAGAGGCTTTCGGATCGTCGGCGCCGTCGCAAGGTCTTCGGTGCGCAGGCCATGGAACTGGACGGTGAACTCCGGCACGTCGATGAGGGGGTTTATGAGCTGGTGGAAAGTGGAGACCTCTCCCTGCTCGGTGATTTTAACAGCCGCAATCTCAATGATTTTGTCTACCAGCGGTGAAAGCCCTGTAGTTTCAAGATCTACGGCCACGATGCCTTTCGGGAAGAGCTTGAACAGCGACGCGATCTCTTCGGGAGAAATAGTGAGGGCAGAGTGGGATCTTGACATAGAGTGTCTTATAGCTGTTCTAGGCCGGTTTCGTCTAGAGAAAAGGACCTCCACTTGATTGACAAGTGCGCAGCGCAAAGCCCATGATTTCGGGACATTTACAGTTCGTCTGGAAACAAAGGATTTCTGATCATGGCCAAAACGTTTGATGTGGTAGTTCTGGGCGCTGGCCCCGGTGGTTACGTTGCCGCCATTCGCGCTTCCCAGTTAGGAAAAAAAGTTGCGATCATTGAAGCTGATAAGCTCGGTGGGGTATGTCTCAATCGTGGGTGCATACCGACGAAAGCTCTTCTAAAGTCCGCCCACGCCGTTCATGAGGTTCACGATATGAAAAGCCTCGGCATCAACGTGGAGCTCAAAGGCCTCGACGCGACCGTCGCCGTGAAACGGGCCAACGCCATCGCCGATAACATGTCGAAGGGGATCTCCTTCCTCATGAAAAAGAATAAGATCGAAGTCCTCAATGGTAAGGGCGTTTTTACTTCCAAGTCTTCTCTCGAGGTCACTCAGGCAGATGGTAAGAAGGAAGCAGTCAATTTCACTCACGCGATCATCGCCACCGGTGCCAAGTACCGCACCTTCCCTGGGCTCGAGCACGACGGCAAGCGCCTCGTAGGCGCCTGGGAAGCACTGAAGATTGAGAAACTCCCGAAGTCCGTTGGCATCGTCGGCGCGGGCGCCATTGGGGTTGAGTTCGCTTACTTCTGGAACGCCTTCGGGGTTGAAGTGACGATCTTTGAAATGCAAAAGAATCTCCTCCCCATCGAGGACACCGATTGCTCGACCGAGATCGAGCGGGCCTACAAGAAGCTCGGGATCAAGCTCCATCTCGGGATCGAGGGCGTGACCGCCAAGAACAATGGCAACGACGTGACGTTCACCGTCACGGAGGGGGGCAAGAAGGTCGAGCACAAATTTGAGATGGGCCTCATCGCCGTTGGCATGACAGGTGTGACCGAAGGCTTTGGCCTGGAGAAAATAGGTGTTAAAACCGAGCGGGGATTCATCGCCGTGAATTCCATGTACGAAACCTCCGTCGCTGGCATCTATGCCATCGGCGACGTCGCGGGCCCACCTCTCCTGGCCCACGCTGCGTCTCACGAGGGTGTGGTCGCCGCCGAACACCTGGCCGGTCAGCACCCCCACGCGATCGACAAGATGAACATCCCGGGCTGTACGTACTGCCAGCCTCAGGTCGCCTCGGTTGGGTACACCGAGCGCGCGCTGAAGGAGAAGGGCATCGAGTACAAGGTCGGGAAAGCGCCGTTCATGGCCAACGGCAAGGCGATCGCCTCCAATGAGAACACCGGCTTCATCAAGGTCCTCACGGGCAAACACGGCGAGCTTCTTGGGGCCCACATCGTCGGTACCCAGGCAACGGAACTGATTCACGAATACGTCCTCTTCCGAACCATGGAGGGCATCGATGAAGAAATCTTCGCCACCATCCATCCGCATCCAACCTTGGGAGAGTTCCTGGGCGAGGCGGTTCTGGCGGCGAAGGGTCGCGCACTCAACCTTTAAACTTTAGGAGAAATATATGGCTAAAATTGAAGTCGTCATGCCGCAGATGGGAGAGTCGATCACGACGGGTACCATCACCAAATGGCACAAGCAACCCGGGGAAGTCATCGAGCTCGACGCGATCCTCTTGGAGATCTCGACCGATAAGGTTGAGTCCGAGATCCCGTCTCCGGTCCAAGGGAAAATCGTTCAGCTTCTCTACCCTGAGGGGACGACCGTCGACGTTGGTCGACCGATTGCGATCATTGAGGATGACCTGAACGCAAAAGTTGATGCTGCTCCGGCGGCAGCAGCTCCTGCTGCTTCCGCTCCTGAGATGAAGTCAGCTCCGGCCTCTGTCACCGCAGCTTCATCAGCGTCGCAGGAGACTCCGGCCCAGGCTGTCCAAGAGGCAGAGGAAGGTTTCCGCTTCTACACTCCACTGGTGAAGGCCCTGGCGCGAGACGCAGGAATCCCACTCTCCGAGCTTAAGAACGTCAAAGGATCTGGGGCCGGAGGTCGGGTCAATAAGTCCGACCTTGAAGGCTACATCGCTTCCCGCGGATCGAAAGCACCGAGTGCACAGCCCCAAGCAGCGAGAGCGTCTGCTCCTGCCGCAGCTCCTGCGCTCTCCGGAGTCACGGAAACTCGTCCTTCCGGCCGAGTTGAAATCATTGCCATGGATAACATGCGCAAGGCCATCGCGAAGAACATGGTCATCTCGAAGCAGACTTCACCGCACGTGAACTCCATCGATGAGATCGACATGTCAAACCTTGTGAAACAGCGGGAGAAGTTCAAGAACGAGTTTAAAAAGCGGGAGGGCATCAACCTCACGTACTCTCACTTTATCCTCTACGCTCTCGTCCAAGCGCTCAAGGAGCATCCCCTTGTGAACGCCTCCATCGAAGGCGATAACATCGTCATCAAGAAAGACATTCACCTCGGCTGCGCCGTTGCGGTTCCGGGGAATGGCCTGGTTGTTCCTGTGATCAAGCACGCGGGGGATCTCAATCTCACGGGCCTCGCGCGGCAGCTCGATGTCCTGGCGAACAAGGCACGGACCAAGAAGCTCACCATGGATGATCTCTCCGGTGGAACGTACACCTTCACGAACAATGGCTCTTTCGGAACTCTCATCGCGACCCCGGTCATCCTTCAGCCGCAGGTGGGGATCTTCTGCACGGGTGTGATCAAGAAGCGGGTCATGGTCATGGATGATGATGCGATTGCCATCCGCCAGATGATGTACGGGACTCACACTTACGACCATCGCCTCATCGACGGTGAGCTCGGTTCGAAGTTCCTCGCGAGCGTGAAGACCTACCTCGAGACCATGAACATCGAATCTTTAATCTGATACTCAGAAGGGCCTCATTCGAGGCCCTTCTTCTTTCTCCTCTCGTCTTTGCTGGTCTCGGTTCATCTAATCCCTCAGCCCTTGATCCGTCTGACCGTGGTGGATGTGTCCGCGAACTCCCTGCTGCACTTCTCGCAGGGCCTCGAACTGATGGCCGCCCTCGCTCCGCCGTCGCCACCAGTCGATGGCGCCTCCGAGGAGCACGAGGGACAAGATGGAGTTGAGAATATGATCGTTTCGACCTAACTCGTGGATGCCCGGGATGATCTTGATCCACTTCTGATCAAAGTTATCGAGACCTAATGTTGGTACCCCGGGCCTTCCAAAGATCCAACCGGCGATGGCCTGGAGGCCATAGAAGATCGAAAACAAAAGGCAGCAAAGAAAGGCGTCGAGGCTTTTGTTGTTGTACCCGGTATAGAGTAGGAGAGCACCGGAGACCGCGATGATCGTGCCGTAGATCCAACTCAGGTGGAGTCCGGCGAAGCCGTCAAAAAGAATCCCCGACAGGCCGACGATGAAGAGCAGAGCTCCGACGAAGAGACTGATGATCTGGGTGGAGTGCTTCGGCTCTTCAGGCCCTGCTGGATGAAGTTCTGAGTCCATGGTCATCTCCTTCGTGGAGCGCTGCTGCTCCGAGGCCTTCTTTCCGAGACAACTGGATGAAGCAATTTACGAACCAACTCTATGCCCCTCTAGGACTCCGCTGGGCCCTCGTCGTGTCCCATTCCGCCCCAGGGTCAAGGTTTAGGCTCCGGTTCATACGGTGTGACCGAATGACGCTCGTCATCTGGTGGGGCGCAATGGAGCATGGTCCCAGTCTCTGCGATTCGACGCTGCCTTGGGAAGCATGGCCCAAGCATGGAGTCTAAGTATCGGACGAAGTTGTTTCCGATGGAATGGAGAATCCTAGGACTCAGGGGGACGACTCTATCTCTTCGTCACCGACTTCCACTGGTCCACGAGAACTTTCTCTGAGCCAGACTCGCCAGGGATGAAGAATTTCTTTCGCACGGCCACCGGTAAATAGCGCTGCTCGACCCAGTGGTTAGGATAGGAATGAGGATAGAGGTAACTCTTCTTGTCCGGGGAGACATTGGAGAGGTGCCCAGGAACTTCGATGGTGGGATTTTCTTTCACGAACCCCAGTGCCGCATCCACGGCCAGGTAGACCGAGTTTGACTTTGGGGACAAGGTCAAAAAGACCGTCGCCTGCGCAAGGGTAATCCGTGCCTCGGGCATCCCGAGGTGCTTGACCACATAGTGGGCGTTGCTCGTGACTTGGAGGGCCTGCGAATTGGCGAGCCCTACATCCTCTGAGGCGAGCACCATCAGCCGGCGCGCAATGAACTCGGGATCTTCGCCGCCGTCGAGCATGATCGCCAGATACAGGAGGGCCGCGTCTGGATCGGATCCGCGGATGGACTTTATGAATGCCGAGATGACATCGTAGTGCCGGTTCGCGTTCCGGTCATACTGGCGTGCGTGTTCGAAGAGCTCCTTCAGAACCCGGTCCTTGAAGGTCAACTCAGCCGCAGAGAAGGCGGCAAGCCGCGCGAGCTGATTCAAGGCAAAGCGGGCGTCGCCGTTTGAGAGGCGCGCCAGCTCTGGGACATAGGGCGAGAGCTCAGGCCGCGCGAGATCCAGGATCCCTCGATGAAGGATCTGCTCAAGATCACCGGACTCTAGCTGACTCAATTCGATGAGGGAAACTCGAGAGATGAGGGCCTTGTTGAGCGACGTGTGGGGATACTCCGTGGTCGCACCGATGAAGAGGAAATCACCGTTCTCCAAATAGGGGAGGAGGGCGTCTTGTTGAGACTTATTGAATCGGTGAATCTCGTCGATGAAGAGGATAGACTCTTTACCGAACTGGTTCCTCCGGTCCAGCATCTCTTGGATGAGGCGCTTGAGCTCTGGGATCCCGGAGGTCACGGCACTAAAAAGGTGTAACTCTCGGCCAATTTGTCCGGAGACGATGTGCGCGAGAGTTGTCTTACCTGTCCCCGGTGGACCCCAGAAGATGACGTGTCTTGGGTGTGAGACCAGTTTTTCTAGCTGGGTTCTGATTTTGAACTGACCAAAAAATTGGTCAAGTGTTCTAGGCCTGAGCTTCGCCGCGAGTGGCATTTCGTGAGGCCATTCAGTGTCAAAGGCGTTGAGTTGCATGCCCTCTTGTAGCAAACTTTCTGCGTTTTGCGTAAAGTCATTAGTTGACGTGCCTTCCCAGAAAGGTTAAGTTAGCCAACCTAAGTTTCGATTAAGCTGTTACGGCTTACTAATGTCATGCGGAAGGGGGTGTAAGAGCATGTCTACAATTACAATTACAATTGACGACAGATTTCCAGCTGAAAAAGCGATCAAGAAATTTAAGCGCCTCTGTGATGCCTACGGCATCGTGAAGGAATACCGCGCTCGCTCTGAATACAGAAAGCCTTCAGTTAAGACCAAAGAAAAACTTGAAAACGCAGATAAGCGGCGTCGTAAAACTGACGTCCGTGGAAGATCACGTACCAAGTACTAAGTTTTTACACAGGATCCCTCCTCAGGACCATGTGAAGGGGCCACCGCAAGGTGGCCTCTTTTTTTGCTAATCTTTAAAAGTAGTTACGAAGGATTGAGTTCCACCGGTTGTGGATCGCTGCCAGGAATGGGCCCATTCCCTCGGGTGTCTTCTTCTTTTTTGTCAGAGTCTGGTTGAGCAGATTGACGGCAAAATTGAGGGCGGTGATGTTGCGGTTAACGTAGGCGTGATTACTGTTTTTGGAGATCTGCTGCTGGATCGGATGGACGAAGTTAAAGAAAAAGTTCCGGAAGTCCTCTTTGTAAAGGAAGGGGATGTATTCGACCACGGCCAGAGAAAGGAGCGTGTTGAGCTCATCGAGTTCTTTGAGGATGAGGTAGGTCTCGCGCTTCTGCGGGATGTCCGCCGAAATAAGAAAGGATGTGTTGTCGAGGAGTCCTTTGACCTCTTCTAGTTCTTCATCAAACTCCGTGATAAGACGCAACCCCGCCAAAGAATTGATGTAGAGAGAGGTCGAAGGCCGCTGAGCGCTTAAGAGCGACATGCTTTGAGACCGAAGCTGGCCGAGGCGCCCGCGGATGGTATCAAGTGTTGTCTTGCACTTCGCATCGATCCGACGCGGACAAGTGGAGACCAGGAGTTCCTTCTGTGGCGTCAGCTCATCTAGGCCCTGAATAACGGGGATGAGTTCACGGGGGAAGTCCGGGAAAAGAGTCACCATTTGGTAAAAATCACTTAAGATTGCGCTCAGCGTTGGTCGAACATTAACCATGAAAGATTCACGGCCAAGACTCTTCTGCGCCTGGGCCACGGGTGAAAGACAGAGAGCGAGAACAAGCATGGTGATGAGTCGCATGAGACAATTATGCACTCGATCAACGCCTCTCCACAAGATTTAGCACTCTTTTTCATCAGACATTGCTTCGCGCCGCTGGCCTGGACCATTCCCTACTGAAACAGATGTGCTAGAAACTCGCATGGAAAGAAATACCTACCTGTATGACTTCAAATCCGTCTTGCCACCGCACCACCTTCCTCAGGAGGAGACAACCCGGTGGCTCCTGAGCGCCCATGTGCGCTCGGCCCAGGTTCGAGGGGTCGTCATCAATGGGGACCGGCTCTCTCGGTTCTGTTTACCCGCCAGCTCTATCCGCGAGCGCTTCTACGAGTGCAACGATGTGAACGACGACTGGGAGTCTCACGAGATCTACCGGATAACGGCCGAGACTCCGAGTGGAGTTTCCTCCCGGGAGCGCAATCTTTTCTATGGTCGGGCCGTGGACCGAGCTCTGAGAGAGCTTTATCCGAGCGAGACCCCGGCCCACGTTGTTCACGTGAGCTGCACGGGATACCTTTCCCCCAGTCCGGTGCAACGGTTCTTTTCTCACACCGCTGGTGCCACCGCCATCACCCATGCCTACCACATGGGTTGCTACGCCTCCCTCCCAGCGATCCGTTTGGGGCGGGGCCTCGTCCTCGGGAGCGGCACAGACGTTGATATCGTCCACAACGAACTCTGCTCTCTCCACCTCGATCCTACGGTGTCGACGCCAGAGCAGATGGTGGTTCAAAGCTTGTTTGCCGATGGGCATATCAAGTACAGCGTGGGCCTCGCTCCGCGAGGGCTGCGCATCCTCGCCATCCGTGAACAGATCATCCCAGGGACTGCGGAGGACATGACTTGGATTCCTGGCGCTTCTGGGATGATGATGACTCTCTCAAAAGAGGTCCCGTTCAGAATCCGCGATCATCTGCCGGACTTTCTGACGGAGCTTTCGCGGGCCTCTGGGATCTCGACAGAGGAGCTCCGAGCGAAGGCGATTTTTGCCGTGCATCCGGGTGGGCCCAAGATCATCGAAGCCGTTCAAAAAAAGCTCGAACTCCGAGATGAGCAAGTGCGGCAGAGTAAGGCAGTCCTTTATGCTCGTGGGAACATGTCCTCGGCAACGCTCCCGCACGTGTGGCAGGAGATCATGCGTTCGCCCCCTCCGTCGGGAACTCCCGTTGTAAGCTTTGCGTTCGGCCCAGGGCTCACGATCTTTGGCTCAGTCTTCGAGGTAACCTGATGCAGCTCCTGTACATTCCCGTACTCCTCCAGGGGATCCTGATGGTCTATGACGAGTCCCTCCACCGCCGGCGCGGTCTCGGGGCCTGGGAGCGCTGGGGTCACCCGCTGGACACTCTTTCGGTCTTCATCCCCCTTACGATCGCCGCAGTCTTCGAGTTTTCGGAGACGACCCTGCAAATTTTTATCGCCGCCGCTGCCGTCTCCTGCGTGCTGGTGACAAAAGATGAGTTCGTCCATACGCGAGAGTGTGACGCTCGTGAGCACTGGGTCCACGCCGCGCTCTTCGTCCTGCATCCCTTGGTCTTCGTTGCCACCGGTGCCCTCTGGTGGCTGAATCCCTCGGACGTGGTCCTCGCTTCACAGCCCTGGATCCTCGGGGTCTTCTTCACGTATCAAATCATTTTCTGGAGCTACCTGTGGAAACCAATCGTCAGATAGACAATAGCATTTACGAGGCCTACGGCGACCGGTGGTACACCGCCTACGATGATCCCGTCGCTCTCCTGCGGGCGGAGAATCGGGTGAAGTTCCCCTGGATCCTGAACAAGCTCCGGGCCGCGGGCCCCGGTAACCAGCGGATCCTCGACGTCGGGTGTGGGGGAGGCTTCCTGTCGAACGAACTCGCGCGCCAGGGGTACAGCGTGACGGGGGCCGATCTTTCGGCCGAGTCTCTTCGAGTCGCACGACGCTATGATACGACTGGAACTGTCCGCTACGATGTCGCTGATGCGTACCAGCTTCCGTACCCAGACCAGAGCTTCGACGTGGTGACGGCGATGGATTTCCTTGAGCACGTCGATGACCCCGCTCGAGCGATCCGAGAGTTCTCTCGAGTCCTGGCCCCGGGAGGTCTCTTCTTTTTTCACACCTTCAACCGAAATCCCCTCGCGCATTTGGTTGTGATTAAGCTCCTCGAATGGTTCATCAAAAACACTCCCAAGAACATGCACGTGATTGACCTCTTCATCAAACCGGAGGAGCTTCGCCGCTACTGCGCCCAGGCCGGAATGGACGTCCTTGCACTCACAGGCATCCGACCGAAGATCTCGACGATCAGCTGGAGCATGCTCCGGACCGGGGTCGTGTGTCCGGAGCTTGAGTTCTCTCTCACCCGGAACTTGCTTCTCTCCTACATGGGAGTCGCGAGGCTCGGCGCCGGGGTGGAGCGGGCCCGCTAGGCTTTCCTGGCCTGCACTTCGAACGGAGCTTCGTCGATCTCATGGATCAGAGCACCCTCGAGGCTGGTGGCCGAGGTTCTGCCCGCCACCATGAGGGTCTCGGCCGAAATGTAGGCTCGGTACTTTTCGAACACCGCTGCCAGCTCTGGGGAGGTATGGACGGTCACGTCGATCCGGTCGGCCACGTTGAAGTTCGAGTCCTTCCTCGTCTTCTGGATTCGGTTGACCATTTCTCTGGCGAGGCCCTCGTCGATGAGATCCTGATCAAGAGTGCAGTCGATGTCAATGGTCACGAGCCGGTTCGTGAGTGCCTGAGTTCCTGGTTTCGGGTTCCGAAGCACGAGGATTTCCGTGGCATCAAAGTCGACGCCGTTGAGGGTCACTCTTCCACCAGCTTCGATTTTCTCGACATCTCCAGAGGAGAGTTTCTCAATCAGTGCTTTGAAAGCGCCCATTTCTTTCCCGAGTTTTTTCCCAAGCACCGGAAGGTTGGGTTTGGCCGAAAGGACAACGTAGTCTCCCTCGTTCGTTTTGTAGTCGACGGTCTTCACGTTGAGCTCAGCTTTCACGTACTCCTCGAGCTTCCGAAGTTCGGCCAGAAGGTCCGCGTCCTGGTGAATGACGGCCAGGGATTTTAGTGGGGTCTTCACCTTGACTCCCTCTTGGATGCGCTTCTGGCGACCCAAGAGAACGACCTGTTGCATCCGACCCACGGCGACCTCGAGAGTTTTGTTGATCAACGCGTCTCGGGCCTCGGGGTAGGCGCACAGGTGGACCGATTCTTCAGTCTTCTCTCCGAAGGAGCGCAGTTCCTGGTAGATGTGATCCGCGAGGAAGGGAGTGAACGGGGCCATGAGGCGAGAGAGCCCCTCGAGCGTGGTGTAAAGGGTTGCGTACGCGGCGGACTTATCCGGGGTCATCCCCTCATCCCAGAACCGACGGCGGTTGAGCCGGATGTACCAGTTCGTGAGGTCTTCGATGAAGTTAAACAGCTCGGGCACGACGTTGTAGAGCCGGTAGTTCTGCATCTCATGGTCGACGTTCTTCACGAGGGTCTGGAGTTTCGAGAGCAGCCACCGGTCGAGGATGTTGTCCGTCGGCGTGCTTGCGGCCTGGGCCTTCCAACCGTCAACGGTGGCATAGGTGGTGAAGAACTTGAAAGAGTTGTACCACGGAAGAAGGGCCCGGCGGACCATGTCCTTCACGCCGTCATCGGTGAAGCGGAGCTCTTCGGCCCTCACGAGACCAGAGTTGATGAGGAAAAGGCGTAAGGCGTCGGCACCGAAAGTTTCAATCAGCTCATCCGGTGGAGTATAGTTCCGAAGCCGCTTGGACATCTTCTTCCCGTCGGCGGCCAGGACCATGCCGTTGACGATGACGTTCTTGAACGCCGGCTTGTCGAAGAGCGCAGTCGAGAGCACGGTCAAGGTGTAGAACCAGCCGCGGGTTTGATCCAGGCCCTCGGCGATGAACTCGGCCGGGAACCCGTCTTTGAAGATTTCTTGATTCTCAAACGGATAGTGGAGCTGAGAATAAGGCATGGAGCCCGACTCGAACCAGCAGTCGAGGACTTCGGGGATCCTTCGGTAGGTTCCGGTCTCACCCGGGAGCGTGAACGTCAGATCGTCCACGTACTCTCGGTGGAGGTCCGTCACCTCGACTCCGGTGTACTTTTTCAGGTCCGCAATGGAGCCCATGCAGATGGCATTCCCCGAAGCGTCGTTGATCCAGATCGGCAGGGGTGTTCCCCATACGCGGGTCCGCGAAATCGCCCAGTCACGAGCGTTCTCGAGCCATTTGCCGAACCGCCCCTCTTTGATGCTCTCTGGAACCCAGGTGATTTGCTCGTTGGCCTGGAGCATCCGGTCTTTGATTTTTTCGACGGCCAGGTACCACTGAGGCATGGCCCGGTAGATGAGGGGAGTGTCGGTGCGGTAGCACATGGGGTAACTGTGGACGAGCGTGGACTGGAGCAGGAGCTGACCCCGGTCTTTTAAATTTTTTATGATCTCCTTGTCCGCGTCTTTGATGTACTTCCCGGCGAAGTCCGTGACCGGGGCCACGAACCTGGCCGAAGAATCTAGCGGAACCACAACTTCCGTGAGGCCCGCGGCCTTCATGACCCGGTTGTCGTCTTCACCAAAGCCCGGGGCCTGGTGCACGATGCCCGTCCCGTCACCGGTGGTGACGTACTCATCGTTGAGGACCACGAAGTACCCCTGGGCCGCGAGCTCGGCGTAGTAGGGGAAGAGAGGTTCGTAGCGCAGGCCCTTGAGCTGGGCCCCGGTCAGGGTCTCGACCTCTTCGAACTTCACGACCTTCTTGTAGGCCTCGAGGCGCGGCTTCGCGATGATGATGAAAACATTCTTCTCCAGATCGCGGATCTTAACGTACTCGATCTCCGGATGCACGCACAGAGAAAGGTTGGACGGCAGGGTCCAGGGCGTAGTCGTCCAGGCGGCGAGGTAGGTGTTTGGATCCTGCGCCGTTCGGAAGAGGATCGTCACGGCCGGGTCTTGGACATCCTGGTAGTTTTGGCCCGCCTCGAAGTTTGACAGCGCGGTCTGGAGCGTCGGTGAATACGGAACGATCTTGTTCCCTTGGTAAATGTGGCCCTTGTCCCAGATGGACTTAAACACCCACCAGGTGGATTCCATGAACGTCAGGTCCATGGTTTTGTAGTCATTCTTGAAGTCGACCCAGCGACCGAGGCGTCCGATGGTCTTTTCCCATTCGTTCACATAGCGATCGACGATGCCCCGGCACTCGTCGTTGTACTTTTTAACCCCGTGGAGAGCGACGAAGTCCGACGCCGACATCTGAAACTTTTTGTCGATCTCCTGCTCGATGGGGAGCCCGTGGCAGTCCCAGCCGAAGCGCCGGTCCACGTAGAAGCCTTTCATCGTAAAGTAGCGGGGGACGACGTCTTTTAAAGTCGAGGCCACGATGTGGCCATGGTGGGGAAGACCGGTGGCGAAGGGGGGACCATCGTAGAAAATGTAGTTCTTCCCCTTGCGAGTCTTGTTTAAGGTCTTCTGAAAAATATCCTTGTCCTGCCAGAACTTCAGGATGGTTCTCTCCGCCTGGGAAAAGGAAAAACTTTCGGTCTCGCGGGCGGTCTCTGGTTCCATACGGTCTCCGGGGGGGTATCAAAGGGGTAAGAATGTGCACTCACGGTATCAGACTGGGCCCTTTTCGTAAATTTTCTCGTCCCAGGACCGAAGAGAAAAGTACAGGATTCTCCGATGAAAAAACTGATTTGGTCAGCTTGTGCCCTGAGTCTAATACTCCTTCCCCAGGCGCTCCGGGCGCAAACCGAAGCGGTTGACGATTTCCTCGGTCTCGAGCGTGAGGTCCTTCCAGAACTTCGGGGAGACCAAAGATTCACAACTCCGGACCTGAACCAGAAAGAAGACTGGCAGGTCACTCCCGAGCAAACGATCAAAGACCTCGAAGTCCCCCACAAGGGACAGGATTACTCCATCATTCCTTGGAAGACGCAGGATCCGGAGGATTTCCTCTCGGTTTCGAAGTGGATCCTGGAGCGAGAGATCAAAGACGGGACTCCTGATTGGAAGATCCGGGTCCGGCAGTCCCAGCTGCGAGAACTCGTCGGAAAGGTTCTCCAGTGCCGTGGCACCTGTACGAACTACAGAGGAACACTCGGCACATCGGTGCAGCACCTCTCCCGGGTCCTGGAGGGTGATGAACTTCGAACGGGCCCTGATAGCGTCGCCTGGGTCTACCTCATGGACGGCACCCTCGTTCGTCTTTCGGCCCAGACTTCGGTTTCGTTTCAGGAGCTCAATTTCACTCGAACGGAAGTCTTCTTTCTCCTGCGGCTCAACCAGGGCCATGCCTTCTGGCATCCTCGCGGCCGGAAACCTCTCGAGGTAGACCAGGCCCCGGAGACAGATTCTTTGAGCCTTCCCTTGCTCGTCCGCGACGCGAATCGCCAGTTCTTTGAAAGGGAACAATTCTTGTCGGGATCGGACCGTGAGCGTGTTGCTCAGGTCATGGATCTTGAAGAGCGAGCGGTTGAACAGCAGGTCAAGGCCCTCAACACTCTGATCGAAGAAAACAACCAACGCTTATCTCTTCCCACCCGGGTCATGCTCGTGGCACCGAACGGAACACTGGTGGCCAAGAACACGAGTTTTGACGTCGTTCATCAGGTGGGAGGGGAGTCGTTTTTCAAGCGACGAGCAGCGCCCGATGGGGAGCTCGGTCTCTACCTCCGGGGCTACGCCCAAACGGAGGCGATCGGCGTCAACGACGACCAGTGGTACAGCGTCGCCTCCGCTGGGCGGAGTTACGCTCCGGTCACGGGGGACTCCGGAGCGATCCAACTCCTGGAGCTCTTCACACGGCGGATCCGGACCATCGAACTCGCCCGAGAGCGCTGGGTCCAGAAGTTTACCATCCCAGTGGTCGCTGCGCTGAGTTTCCCCGACACTCTCGCGCAGAGCTTCGGCTACACCGTGTGGGGGGACGAGGCCGTGCGCCGCAACCAGTTCCTTCTCGAATACTCCCGGCGGATCGAGACCACCAACCTTCGGTCGGTGGAAAACCTGTTCGCGAAACTTGAGAGGAGCGGGGAGACGGTCCAGAAGGATCTCCCGGAAGATCTCTACCGCGCGAGCTTAAACCACTATCTTTTGGGCCTAAAATCCCGCTATGATAAGAAGAAACTTCGAGTCCGCGAGTTCAATGACTTGAAGTACTACGTTTGGATTCTCAAGCATGGAAAATTCTAGGCTCAAGCTCATCCTTGCCTCCACATCCCCACGACGCCGGGAGCTCCTCGGACACCTGAAGGTTCCGTTTGAAATCCTGAGTCTCAATGTGCCCGAGGAATCAGCGGCGACGGATCCGGTGGCCTTTTCTCTCGAGATCGCGCAACTCAAGGGCGCGGCCGTCTTCGACCAGTGCCGGAAAAGCGCCGACGGACTTTTCGTCGTTTCCGCGGACACCATCGTCAGTCTTGGGACACGGATCTACGGGAAGCCGAGGGACCGCGACGAGGCCCGGCGGTTTTTGCTGGAGCTCTCGGGAAAGACCCATTCGGTGTTCACTGCGGTCGCCGTCCGGTACGCTCAGGGGGCCGACGTGGATGGGTTTTCCTTCGTCGAAGAGTCGAGGGTTACCTTCGAAGAGATTTCTCCCGTGCTCCTCGAGCGCTACCTCGATACCGGGGACTCGCTGGACAAGGCCGGTGCTTACGGGATCCAAGGTCCCTCGCTCACCTTCATCTCCCGCGTCGACGGCGACTACGCCAACGTCGTCGGATTTCCGCTGAGCCGGTTCGTCCGAGAAACGGCAGCATTCCTCGCCTCAAAACATCCCCAGGAACCAACATGGCCCAACTTATTTTCCTAGTCTTCGTCTTCACTTCGCTCCCACTGCAAGCGGACCTTTTCGACTTCGCCGGTGAAAAGTCGGAGAGCTCTCGCATCGGGGCCCTGGTGCAAAAGCTCCGGAGCCTCGAGATGAAAGACGGGCCCGAGTTCGAGGAGCTGTTTAACCAGACGGTGAAGGGCATCGAGAACGCGGTGGAGGAAGAAAAGCTCTACTGCGCGGGGGAGGCGACGAACGCTTCAGGGAAGACGGTCGAGGCCGGTCGGAAGCAGCTGTGCATGCGAGAGCTCAAGAAGGCGTACCTCGAAGCCACGGCCGTGATGTTTGATGCCAAGAAGAAGTACCTCGGATTCATCCACGATCGGCAGCTCCGGAAACTCTCGGAGATCCAGGCCCGGCTGAAGGCCGACATAGAGAAAAACTTCTAGTCGCGGGGAAGCTCGACCTCAGCCTTCGGGGCGAGAGACGCAACTCCGGTCCGCGGCTTGAGGCTTCTCACGGCCACCATGGATCGCATCGGTCGCAGGCTCTTTGGCTTGGCCTTTTGGACTTTTTCGATGGGCTGGAATTTCGGTTCAAGGATTTCTTTCGTTTTCATATTAACCTCGGGTTAAGTGCGGTGTTGATGCCGCAAGAAGCCTCGGTCTATGTCGAGTCGTTCTCGGCGGCGCTACGATCAGGGGTCTTAGATCCCAATTCGCTACTCCTGTTATGACGTTTAAACCTTTCGGAACTGCCGAAGTCAACCTTGAGCCAATTCTTAAGTTCTGCGTCTTTGCTCTGAGTATAGCATTCATCGTCACCGTCTTGGAAACCCGGTGAATTTTTTCCGATTGCTTATTTTGTACCCGAATAACTTGAACATAACTAAACTGGAGGGAACGTAAAATTCACGAGTTAGGGTGGGTAGAATGCATAGAGTCCTTCCTCTGCTACTTTTAATGAGCGCTTGCTCTCTTCAGAAACTGGCGATCCGGGCGTCGGCACCGGTTTTCATGAAGTCCTCGGACGGAATCACCAAGGAACGTAACTGGGAATTCTTCCGAGCTTCGGCCCCGGCCAACATCAAGCTCCTGGAGCTCCTGTGGGAGCAAGACCCGGGGAACACGGCGCTCTTGGGTGTGCTGGTGAAGAGCTACGCCGGGTACGCCTTCGCCGTCCCCGAGACCCTCGCCTTCGAGGATGAGCTCAATGGGGTAGAGGAGTCCCACGCCCGGCGAGATGCGATCACTTTTTACACCCGTGCGCTGGATCTGGGGTTGCGGTACTTGTCTGAGCATAACGTTTCCCGAACGGACCTTCTCGGGAACGAAGAAGAGCTCACCCGAAAGCTTTCGGCGCTGGATAAGGAGCACGCAGTTCCACTCCTCTACACGGCCCAGGCGTGGGGAAGCTTGATCAACCTGCAGCGGGATAACATCGCGCTCATCGCCCAGGTCCCGAAGGTCAAGCTGATCTTCGACCGCGTCTGCGAACTTGATCCGAAGATCGAGCACAACGTGTGTGACATCTTCTACGCCCAGTACGAAGCTTCGCGGCCTAAGATGCTGGGGGGAAATCCCGAGCGGGGAGAGGAGCTCTTCCGAGAGGCAATCCGCAAGAATCCCCAGAATTTACTCATCAGAATGAGTTTTATTCAGTATCTTATCATACCTGCCATGGACCCGGAGAAGTACGAGCGCGAAGCCTCCGCACTGCGCGCGGAGCTCGCGAAGTGGGACGACCTCACCCGAGACAACCTCGAGAACACGTCGCCCTACCGTGGGGCCCCGGAGCTGAACCTCTTCAACAGCATCGCGAAGAGGAGATTCCTGGTGGTGGACAAGCTCAAAGATAAAATTTTTTAAAGAGGTAAGACATGCTTCGATTCATCGCCCTTCTTGGTCTCATTTTTTCCCTCAACGCAGTCGCCGCTCAGCAGATCAAGCTGGCGGTCCTGGTGCCCGAGGGAACCACCTGGGGAAATAGCCTCAAGAAACTCGCTCGCGAGGTTGACGCTGCGACCGCTGGAAGCGTGACTTTCAAGGTCTACTACGGAGGCGTTTCTGGAGACGAGCCGGATGTCCTCCGGAAGGTCCGGATTGGCCAGCTCCACGGAGGAATTTTCACCGGTAAAACTCTCGGCGACATCCACGGCGACGTCCGCGCAATGGAAGTCCCGTTTACCTTCTACGGCGACCAGAAGAAGGCGTCGGCAGCGCTGAACCGACTCGAACCGCAGTTCGGGCAGGCCCTCAAATCGAAGGGCTTCGTGAACCTGGGCTTCTATGAAATTGGCCAGGTCTTCTTGGTGTCAACGAAGAAGGTCTCGAACCTCAATGAGCTCAAAGGGATCAAAATCTGGTCCTGGGAAGGAGACCCCCTGGTGGGCGCTCTCCTCGAGACCCTCCAGTTGGTGAGCGTGCCTCTCGCCCTCCCCGATGTCCTCTCTTCTCTTTCCACCGGTATCATCGATGCCGCGTATGCTCCACCCCTGGGAATCCTCGCACTTCAGTGGCACACGAAGATCAAGTACCTGGTCGATTTTCCGACGGCGTATTCGATCGGCGCACTCCTCGTCTCGGACAAGATCTGGGCGAAGATAAGTCCAGACCACCAGCAGAAAATTCTCGCGATTGCCTCGAAGTTCGTCAAAGAGGCCAACGACAAGTCAGTGGCAGAGAACGAAGCCGCTCGAGCGCAGCTCAAGAAGGGCGGAGTCGAGTTTGTTTCCTTCCCAGAGTCGGACTACAAACAGGCGGCCTCGGTCCGCGGGAAGGTCATCGCTCGGCTCAAAGGGAAAAACATCTCGGCGAAAATGCTCGACGCTCTTGATAAAGAGGCCAAGTAATGGTGCGCATCGTACTCCGCTTCGACGGTTGGCTGGAGGCCCTCTCGCGGTGGGGTCTGGTGAGCGGCCTTTTCCTGATCCTCGGCTTCGCGGTATCGTCGATCGTGCTTCGCTGGCTCGGGTCTAGTCCCTTGTGGATCGAGCCGCTGGTTCGGCACCTCGTTTTTGCGACCGCTTTCCTTGGGGGCTCTCTTGCGACCAGTAAAGGGGCACACATCAAGGTGGATCTCCTGACTCACTTGGTGGAGCGCTCCCGCTCTCCAGTCATCCACTGGCTTCATCGTAACCTCGTGGTACTCTTTTGCTTCCTCACGACTGCGTTTCTCGTGAAGGCATCCTGGGACTTTTTTTTGGTTGAGCGCGAGTACGGAGCACCCGCGTTTCTCGAGATTCACAGCGCCTGGCTCGTCGCCATCATCCCGCTCGGGATGGGGCTGATTGCGCTCCGTTTTTTGAACCGGCTCATCCTGGGCCTCTTTCAGGGAGACTCTCTTGAGCGTCATCGCTTATAGCGCCATCGTTTTCCTGGCACTCTTAGGAGCGCCGATCTTCGCGGTGATGGCGGCCCTCGCCCTGGTGGCCTTCAGTTTCAGTGGCATCGAGCTCTCCGCCGTCGCCGTGGAGATCTACCGGCTGGCCTCGGCCCCGACGATCCTGACGATCCCTCTGTTTACTTTCGCCGGCTACGTGCTGGCCGAATCGAAAGCGCCGGTGCGCCTCCTTCGTTTGTCCCAGGCCCTCTTGGGGTGGATGCCCGGTGGTGTCGCCATCGTCTGCCTCTTCGTCTGCGCCTTCTTCACCGCCTTCACGGGCGCCTCTGGGGTGACCATCATCGCCCTCGGGGGTCTCCTCTATCCGATCCTTACCCAGGAGGGGTTTTCGGAGAAATTCTCGCTGGGTCTGATCACGACCTGTGGCTCCCTAGGCCTTCTTTTTCCACCGAGCCTTCCGATCATTCTCTACGGCATCATCGCTAAGGTCGACATCGATCAGCTCTTCCTCGCGGGGCTCATTCCGGGTTTCGTTTTGATGCTCATCCTCGGGGCTTACGCGGTTTTCAATGCCCGGAACATCCCCCGACCGAACCGCTCGCTCTCGTGGACCGAAATCCGCGCGGCGGTGTGGGAGGCGCGCTATGAAATCCCTCTCCCGATCTTCGTCCTCGGAGGAATCTACGGTGGGTTCGTCACGGCGACCGAAGCTTCCGCTCTCAGTGCGTTCTACGTTCTGATCGCCAACTGCTTCCTCACCCGGGACCTTTCTCTGACGAGGGATCTGCCACGGGTCATCGTCGAGTCCCTGACCCTCGTGGGTGCCATTCTCCTCATCCTTTGCTGCGCCCTTGGGCTGACGAACTACCTCGTCGATGAAGAGATCCCGATGAAGATCCTCGAGGCGATGCGGACGATGATCACCAACAAGTATGTCTTCCTCCTGGTCCTGAACATCTTCCTCTTGATCGTCGGTTGCTTGATGGATATTTTCAGCGCCATCATCGTCGTTGTGCCTCTGATCTTGCCGATCGCGGAGCAGTTCGGAGTTAACCCCCTCCATCTGGCGGTTGTGTTCCTCACGAACCTCGAGATCGGGTACATTACCCCTCCGGTCGGGATAAACCTCTTCATCAGTTCCTACCGATTCAATAAACCCGTGGTGGACCTCTACCGGATAAGTCTTCCGTACTTGTTTCTCATGATCTTTGCCCTGATCATCATAACGTACATCCCATGGTTAACCCTACTCTGGTTCTGACACTATTCCTTCTCCTCCTGGTCTCCGTCGCCTCCGGCGCGGTAGACCGGGTGTACTCTGAGGGATACCTCGGAGAGAAGGACCTTGACGCCTACGCCGACCGCTATCAGCCACTGATCTACCAGGACCTTTACCGTGGGAAAATGACGTTCCAGGACGAACTCTACTTCCAGGATTTCTTCAGGCCCTACCTCTTCGCCCCGGAGCTCGACTATGGGTTCTTTCTCAAGTCCGAACTCAACACGGGTCTGCTTTGTCCGAACGAACTCCTCTCCCAGCACTTCGATGAGATCCGCTACTCCTACCGCCTGATCACACTGAGCTACCTCCTCGAGGGGCAGTGGCACCTGAAGCTTGCCTCCGATCACTTCGGCCTTCGATCTGGCTGCGGGTTTGATCTGAAGCGCTGGCTCAGCGGGTGTAACCCCCGGTCTCCGGAGATGAAGAAGTTCATCGAAGGACTGGTGAACTTTCTCCCACGCTACGAAGAAAAACTTCCGCTCGAGTACAAAAAGCAAGACTGGTTAAAGGAGTTCGACTCGGGCCGGTTCACTCAGTATTCCCACTACCGGATGAAGCCCCTGTGCCGAGGAAAGAGTTGCTCGGAATCCACCCTTCCGGAGCGCTTCCGTCTTGCCTGCGAGAGTGACCAGCGGCTCATGACTCTCATCTGCTCAGAAGAAGACGACCTGTACGGCCTTTCGAATAACCGGGACGCCTACTTCCTCCTCGGCCTCTCCAACGTCATCAATACGTACAATAAGCGGGGCGAGGCCCTGGGCTGTCTCCGGCGGTTCTCCGAGGTCATGGCCCACCGTGAGTCGCGCTACCCCGTGCTAAACTTTCTTTTCCCGTCGCTGCAGACGTTTCTGAGAGAAAAGCACCAGGAACGATTCCTCCAGGGACGAGTGTTTTTCCTCGGATCGGCCAAGGAGTTCGAGGAGAAAGGGTTACGGGACATGCACGTCAAGGCCCAGCCGCTCAAGCTCGAGAAGCTCCCTCCCGAGGAGGCGTCGGCCGTGACGGCCACGGCAGTGAGGCCCGAAATCAAGACGCCTCAAGAAAGCGCGTCCGTCGTCGCAGCGGCCGACGTGCCCAAGCCGGTTCCGATCAAAGAAATCCGAACGCCACTCAAGAGTGCTTTCCTTCAGGCCGCGGAGATCCGCCAGAGCGCAGGCCTGGAGCGCGTAGAAGTCGACATGCTAAAGCTCCGGTACGACTACGTGTTTAGTCTTAACATGATCAACACTCTTTCCGAGCGCCTCAAAACGTTCATGACACTCGAGGCCCTGCAGGAGATGACGACCTACGATAAGCTCGGAACCCGCGAGGGTCCGGTGCCCCTGTTGTTCCTGAAGTTCATGATCGACATGCAAGAGCACCACGGGCTCTGGAACATCATTTCGGTCATGGGAGATCGATTCTACGTTTCAAACGAAATCGACGCGCCCTTCAAGCCGGCACCCGAACTGGTTCAGCTGTTGAACAATGAGACCACCGGCCGGCAGTGGCAACTCTTGATCCTGAAACCCTAGGCCCGGTACCACTCGACTTTCACCACCCGTGCCCCGCTTGCAACGGCGGCGGCCAGGCCCACCGGCGAGTCTTCAAAAATGAGCACTTCATGCGCAGAGCGGGCCGAAAGCTCCTGGGCCCGCAGGTAAGGCCAGGGGTCAGGTTTGTGGCGAGGACAATCATCACGAGTGAGAGTGAGGTCAAAGAGGGTATGGTGGCCCGTGTTCCTCAAGAGCTCATCCGTTACGAGCCGCTCGCTGGAAGTCACGAGGGCCAGATAGAGCCCATGGTTCTTGGCCTCGACCAGGAGATTTGCCACGGAAGGGGAGAGGTAGGATGCAACGGGGGTTTGCTTCAGGAGCTCGATGACGCCAGCATTTTTTTCAGCGATGAAGGTCTCTGCATTCCAATGCCGCGGGACACCTTCCCAGTCTTTGATGATCTCGAACACCATTTGATCGGCCTTCCCGAGCATCATCTCGTGGACCTCCTCTGGTGGAAAAGGGGCACGGATGTCGTAGCGCTGGGCCATCGCAAGCATGGCCTCGGCGTGGATGACCTCGGTATCGAAGAGGGTCCCGTCCATGTCAAAAAAAAGCGCGCTGATCCCGGGGAAGGTCGCAAGGATCTGATGAATTCCAGGCGTTGATTGGAAGGGAACTGGGATGGCGCTCATCATCCCAGGATACCAATGATGCAGAGTGTATGCAATGGCCAAAGGATTTCGGTTAGGGTACTAGTCGGTGAATTTTAATGAGGTAATTATGAGTGATTCCGAGGTCAAGAAAGATCTACTAAGCCAGCTTCTCTACGAGGCCCAGGCCTACCGCCGCTTTGAAGACATCGAAAAACTCGTGGACTCTGGGGTCGACCTCTCGGCGCTCCCGGTTCAACCCCTGTATGTGTCTCTGCAGAAAGTGCCGAGCGATCAGGTCGCACTGATCCTGCCAAAGCTTTCGAAAGAGCAGCGGCAGGCCCTCCGGGACATTGACCTCTGGAAAAAGGACGAGGTTGATCCGGCCGCCGCCTTCCATTGGATCGACGTGTATTCCAAATGTCCAGACGACGACGTCGTCTTAGAATTCGTCAAGAGCGAGGATTTCCTCCTCTCGCTCAAGAATCAGTTTACGATCCAAACCTTCGACGTCGAAGAACCGGAGTACCCAGAAGGAGATAACTACTTTCTCACCGACGATAACCTTCTCCTCGTTGAGTACCCGGAGGCCTTCACTCAGGTGCAGGAACTCCGAGACCTCATCCGTCGGCTGTACGGGGATCTGGGCGTCGAGAACGCCTACGCCTTCTTGTTTAAAATGGTCGTCGATTCCTACCTCCTGATGGAGGAAGAAGCCTACGGTGCTAAGCTCGAGCGGCTCCGGGAATTCGGGTTCGTCGATTACTACGAGGCCCTTGAACACGGGGCCCCGTTTCATCGGCTCTCGGAGGTCGACCAGTTCATCCGCCGGAAGAAGGGAACGACGCCCGAGCTTGATGCGGTCTCACGGAACCAGGGCCTCCATGCGTCTTCTCTTGTTCCCTACCAAACGGGGATGGAGGACATGAAGGATGCCCTTGCGACCATCGCCGATGAGAAGCGCAGAGAGTTCCTTCAGTTTAGCTTCGTGCGCTTAGTGAATGCGCAGATCACGCTGGATGAGGCGTTGAAGAACGGCTCACTGGCGATGGCGAAAGTCGGCGCCCAAACTCGTCAACGGCTCGAACTGGGCTTCTGCTACATCCGGTCCAAGCTCCTCGAGGCCGAACGGGGAAGACTCTTTGAGACGTTCGATTTCTTCGACCTTTCGCGGGTCGGGCATAGCCTGATCGAACTCACTCGGAGACGCCTCAGTCAGGTGCTCGCAGGGACTCCGTTTGAGGCCGATGACTTCTCCTACTTCCTCGGCACCTACTGGAATAGCTTCCTCGAAAACGGTGAAGAAGACGTTGCCCGGTACAAGTTCGATGGAAGCTCAAAGGCCCGGGAGATTTCTGATCTAGAAACCTATGAGCTTTGGAACCGAGCGGCGGAAACGTTTGTGGTTGCTCTGCCGTTCATCCAGACATTCTTCAAGGGCCTTGAGAAACTCAAATCCGATGGCCAGCTCAACGATCAGTTCTACCTGAACTACGAAGTCGACAACATCGATTTCGAAGCGATCATGATCTCGAGCTTCATCAACTTCATCA
Organism: Pseudomonadota bacterium; assembly: GCA_027487515.1. GTDB lineage: Bacteria > Bdellovibrionota > Bacteriovoracia > Bacteriovoracales > Bacteriovoracaceae > Peredibacter. The sequence goes on along the minus strand of JAIYDL010000007.1, from coordinate 104,364 downwards.
ATGGTTTCTATGACTCCGAGGCCGCGGGGAAAATGGGTGTCACCACCGACGAGCTCCGGCGGTTCTACCACGCCTACTTCCAGAAGCACGGCGAGGAGTACCTGATCAAAGGGGAGGAGGACCCGATCCTGCGTCAACAAATCGGCAAATTCATGCAGCGCTTTGGGCTCGCGGAGATCCCAGGGTTTGAGCGGTACATCTACCAGATCCTGGTGGAGCAGCTCAACGGGTACGAAGTCGATAACCTCGGCGACGAGGATTACCGCCACATCGGTGGACCCATCCTTCTGAACGTCTCTCGGAACTAGCTCTTCGGTGGAGTGAAGAAGGGATCGAAAGTTTCCGAAAGTGCTTTGCGGTATCCGGAGCTGGGGTCTTCGCAGATTTTATAGATCTTACTGCGCAGGAGTTCGACCTCTGCCGTTTGCTCTTTGATCATCTTTCGGCCTTGTTCAAACTTGTATGCGAAAGGGAGTTTTCGGCCCAGAAGGTCTTTCATCTTGTGGAGGCGAGAGGCGTCGTTGGTGAGGAAAGTGAAGTGCTCGAATCCCGTCTCATTTTTTCTTGTTCCACCGCCCACCCCGCGAGGGAGAAAGGTTCCTTCTCCATCCTGGCCTTCGATGAACTCTTCGAACCCCCGGAGGTCTTCGGCATCCTGGGGGACCAGCTTCTTCTTATCCATGGCGGTGTACCCGGAGGAGTGAGTTGAGGACCGAGTGATAGAACGTACGCTCTTGCTCGAGTTCGTAGATCTTCCGGTGGGCTTCGCCATAGAAGTCAAGCTCCGCCGCGCTCGCGGAGGCGTCGGTGTTTTTAACCTCTTGCTGGAGGAGCTTGTTCCGGCCAGCGAGCTGGGTCTCCTTGACGTTGATCTTCGAATCCCGAGGAGCGTAGAACTTCGGGAGCTTCGTCACATCGTCGATGAGCGAGAGCCGCGTGATGCTGGGCTCATGGTCACTGACGACGTAGATCGAATAGGGAAACCGAAACGAGACGTTATTGCTGACGAAGAAGTTTTCCACCAACCCGATGGCCTCGCGCTGCTGATCCAGCGAGAGGGCCTTCAGATTCAGAACCACCGGGTGGCGAAGGTTCATGCCCGTATCAAGAACGGATTCGAGCTCTTCGAGGGAAGAGGTCTTGAGGTTGAGGTGCTGGTACGTTGGTAACGTCATATCTTATTATTTAGAAAGCCTTGGTGAAAGTCCATACTCATGATTTAATAGGACTGGTTCCCCCAGTATGCCGCGAGAAAAATAGTCGGACTTATGGATAAGCTTCAGTTACCCCACGTCATTCTTCCGGCCGAGCTGGTGACCTTGCTCAAGTTCAACATACCCACGAGTCTTGCACCCGAAACCATCCTCCAGACACTCCGGACGAACCCAGCGCTGTTTCTTCTTCTCGAGCAGACCATGGCCGAGTTTCATGGCGGCCGCAGCCTCGAGAAGGCCCTCACCGCCTTAGGCTGGCCTGGGTTCCGGGACCGGCTCGCGAGCTTGTACATCTACAAAGCGGTTCACGGTGTCTACCCAGCAGTGACCTACCCGGAGCTCGTCGAGGAGATCCACTCCTTGGAACTCCGATTCGGAGCGTTCGGGACGAGCGGAAACTCCCGGGTCTTTTTGTTGGGGATGTACCTGAAGCTCTCCAATCTCAAGCTCCTGAACGAAGCGGCGGGAAAATTTTTTGAGCTCCAGATTCCGCTCGGTGTTGACGCAATCCTGAGGCAAACCCAGGGCCGCTCGGAGAAACTCGACTGGTTACTGTTGATCGTCACGCATCTCCAAGAAAGCCTAGGAGAGCCCACGCTCTCTCGGATGCTGCTGGCCGGGGAGAAGATCGATGGGATCTACCCGCTCCTCTCCCCCGGCGACCGTCAACGGATGTTTAAAAACCTGCTCACCTACGGGGCGAGCATCCGGGAACCTGACATGTTCCTAGACGATCGGATATAGGAAAACTTTATGAAGAATCGGATCAATGACTTCATCGATGAACTTTCTCGGAAAGCGGGAATCTCCGAATTGATCATCAACAGAACTGACAACGTGTACGTCGAAAAAGACGGGGAGATGATCCGGATCGATACGAAGTTCACCGACGAAGAAATTGAAGCGTTCTGCCAAGCGGTCGCGCTCTTCAACCGGAAAGACTTCGACGCTCGTCACCCGATCTTGGACGGAAACCTTGCCGACGGTTCGAGGGTTAACCTCATCCACCGGGACTACACCAATTCGACCCACGCGATCACGATCCGTCGCTACTCCCGAGTGATCAAAAACTTCGACGGAGCGCCGGACATCTTTGGCCTCTCGAGCGCTTGGGTGACCTTCCTCAAGCTACTCGTGAAGGCGAGACTCAACGTCGTCGTGGCCGGTGGCACGGGGGTGGGGAAGACCACCTTCCTGAACCTTCTCCTCCAGGAGATCTCCCCTCGGGAGCGGATCATCACGATTGAAGATACGCGCGAGCTTCAGTTCAATCTCCCCAATGTCGTGCGCCTTGAGGCGAGGCCTCTGTTAGGTGATCAGCGAGGTCTCTCCATTCAAGATCTCCTCAAGAATACGTTGCGCATGAGGCCCGATCGGATCATCGTCGGCGAGGTTCGGGGTGGGGAAGTCTTCGATCTTCTTCAGGCCATGAACACGGGCCACGAGGGTTCCATGACGAGTGTCCATGCCAACTCCCCGAGCGAGTCGCTCCTGCGCTTAGAGAATCTCTACATGCTCTCGGGACACGATCTCCCGCTCAAGGCCCTGCGCTACCAGATCTCGACGGCGCTCGACTTCATCGTCCAGATTCGACGGGACAAGGCCGGGCAGAGGGTCGTTCACCAGATCACAGAAGTCTCCGGCGTCGAAGGAGATCGGATCCTTCTCCAGGACATCGGACTCCACAAGGACGGAGAACTTTCCTTCACTGGTCTCGTGCCTGCGTGTTTTCCGAAACTACAAAGAGCGGGACTGCCCAAAGACTTTTTCAAAGGCACCTAATCAACTGCCGTTCGATGCCCTAGGATCTTTGGGACTGAATCAGTTTCACAAGGTTTCGAACGTTTGCCTCCGGTGTCTCGATCAACACGCCGTGACCCAGGCCCGCGGTCCATCGTCGGAAATCAAGGCCTCGATCACGGAGGTCTTGGTAGTACCTGAGGGCCTTCGCTTCGAGGATATCCCACGGCAGGTGGAGCCAGGCCGGGTCGAGGTTACCCTGGATAAACTTATCCTTGGGAAGGAGTTGCTGAATCTCCACCAGGTCGCAGCGCCAGTCCACGCCAATGACATCGATGTGGGTCAGGTCTAAGGCCTTCACGAACCCTGCTTGCGTGTGCTTCGAGTAGTAGATGACCTTGGTTGACGGAGCTTGGGCCTTAAACTCCCGCAGGAGCTGCGCGATCTTAGGCACGATGAATTCCTTGTAGTCTGCCACGCACAGTTCTCCGGCGGCCGTGTCGAAGAGAGCGACCGCCTGGGCGCCGTTTGTCGCCTGCATGAGCATTTCCCTCAGGAGCTCGGGCATGAGGATGTTGCAGAAGCCTTCAAAGCGCCCGTCAAAGAGGCCCTGTTTAGCAGAGACAAGATTTCCCGCATGCGACCCTTCTACGGCATAGGTGTAGAGGGTGAACGGAGCACCAACGAAGCCCAGGAGAGTGACGTCCTTGGGGAGTCGCTCCCGGAGGAGTTTACAGGCCGCTCCCTGGAAAGCGTAAAAATCTTCGCCGGGACGGATGACCGAGAGCTTCTTCAGGTCCGCCGGTGTTTTAAGGTGCCAGGCGAGGGTCGGAGGCCCGGAGTGGTAGGAGAGGCCCATCCCGAGCTGTTCCAATGGAAAGAGAAGATCGGAGAAGAGGATGGCGGCATTGAAGCCGAAGTCTTTGATTGGCCCGAGGGTCACTTCGCAGGCGAGTGCGGGATCCTTACACATGGTCATGAAGTCCGAGGTCTTTTTGATTCCCTGGTAATGAGCATGGTAGCGGCCCGCCTGGCGCATGAACCACACAGGTAGCGTTGCGCCCCGGTTTTCGAAGATGTCCATTTTAGTTTCCTTTCAACTCGAGTTTGTAGCCGATGCCTCGGACCGAGGTAATTTGCAACCCTCTCTCCGAATCCGAGTCGGCCCACTTGCGGAGTTTGACAATATAGTTATCGATGGTTCTGTTTGTCGGGAAGGCATTTTCTCCCCAGATGGTTTCGATCATGAGGTCCCGCGCGACGACCTCATTTTTTCTCTGCAGGAGGAGTACCAAGATGGCGCATTCTTTTTGCCCGAGGGGAGTGATCGCTCCACTGCCATCCTGGAGCTCGAAGCGCTTGGGCCAAAAGAGGAGCTTCCCGAAGTGGTACTCTTCAGGGTTTTCAAGGGAAACCTGCCGGGACTTCAGGATCCGATCGAGCCGCAGTGTCAGCTCCTTGAGCTCGAAGGGTTTGGTGATGTAGTCCTCGGCCCCGAGCTCAAGCCCTTCGACCCTAAGACCGGGGTCATTGAGCGCGGTACAAAAGAGCAGGACACAGTCCTTCCGTTGGTGCCGCAACTCCCGGGCCAGGGAGATTCCGTCCCCGTCTGGGAGGCCGATGTCGAGGATCACGATGGCGGGCCTTCCCGCAGTGAACTTGGCGCGGGCCTCAGCGCAGCTGACCGCCAGGTCCGCTTCGAATTTTTTTGCGCGCAAGTAATCCCGGAGAGTCTCTCCGAGATTGGGCTCATCTTCAACGATTAACACTGAGAGCTCAGACATCACTTCCCCCGATGGGTGCCCGGAAGCAGAGGCGGAAGCGAAGCCGGTCTTCGTTGAGCGCCTCGAAGGAGCCATCCATCTTGCGCATGAGATTCTTGATCAGGTAGAGCCCAAGCCCGGAGCCCTTCGTGGAGTTAAACTTATAGAAGAGCTCACCCAGGAGACGGGCGTCTCCGCCGAACTTCTCTCCGAAGTCGTCGTAGGAGACCTCGACCGTCTGTCCGAGGCGGACCACTTCGATGCGAACCTTCGACGCCTGCTCATGGTGGCGGCGGGTGTTCTCGAACAGGTTTCGAAAAATCATGTTCATCGACAGCTCGTCCGCGAGCACTTCGGCGGCGTCTTCGGCGATCGCGAGTTCGAGGGTGACCGGTTTGAGGAACCGCTGTTCCTGGCGCCGGAGGTAGCGCTCCAGAGCGATCGGCACCAGGGTCATCTTCGCATCCTGTTCGATGCGCGAGAGCTGCAGACTCTTCTCGAGTTCCGACTCGAGTTTGTGCGTGTCTTCGATGAGCCGGGAGGTGAGGTCTGCCAACTGGTCGTGGGAGTGGGCCTCGTCTTCGATGAGGTCTTTGATGACCTCGGCCTGAAGGCGCATGCTGGCCAGGGGGGTCTTGAGTTCGTGAGACAGCGACGCGAAGAAGCCCTGCATGGCCTTCGTCTTGCGCATGTCACGCATGTACATGATGAAGAGCGAGCCTCCGAGGAGAACGAGGAAAATAAAAAAGAAGCTTCCTTCCCATTTCATCATGTTAAGGAAGCGCTGCTGGGACCCAAGTTCTGGGAGGTTCAGGGTCATGAGCGTGGAGTGGAGCTTGAAGACGAGGTAGAGCCACCACGACCCGAGGCCCAGGAGCATCACGACCCACAGAGAAGTGAGCGCATAAAACCAGCGGCGAGTTCTGTTTACTTCCATAACCTCTCTTTGAGCTCCGCCTGGATCGCGTCGCCGTGAGACAGGCTCACGAAGCCGACCTCGTAGGCATTGGGCGCGAGGTAGATCCCTTTGTTCAGCAGGGTCTCGAAGAGCTGGTAGAAGCGCGCGTTCATGTTCGTCGGAAGCTGAGTGATGTTGGAGAGTTTGTCGTGGGTCGAGATGGGCCAGAAAAGTGAGCCGTAGCGCAGGGTCTGGTAATCGGCGAACCCGTTCTTCTGCATCCAGTCTGAGAAGATCGCCACAATCTTCTGGGAGTTGAGCTCAAGCCGTGCGTAGGCCGCGGGAGTGAGCTTCTTCAAATTCACAAGCCCCGCCGCCATCGCGACGGGGTTCCCGGAGAGGGTCCCCGCTTGGTACACCGGTCCCAGGGGGGCGAGGTATTCCATGAACTTCCGAGGGCCCGCGACTGCGCCCACGGGCATGCCACCGCCGATGATCTTGCCGTAGGTCACGAGGTCAGGGTGAACCCCCGTCTCGCCGGCCATGCCACAGAAGCCGATCCGGAAGCCGGAGATGACTTCGTCGAACACGAGCAGGGCAGAGTGCTTGTGGCAGAGGGCCCGGAGGTCTTCTAAAAACTTCCGCTGCTGCACCAAGAGTCCGTTGTTCGCCGGGAGCGGCTCGATGAAAATGGCGGCGATCTGGTCCCGGTGATCGTCGAAGCATTTCTTCACTTCGTCGATGTCTCCGAGTTCGCAAATAAGAGTGTCTCCGGCCTGCTTTTCCGTCACCCCTTTCGAAGAGGCCTCTGCCTCTCCGGCGAGCCCCGAACCGGCCTTGATCAGCATGGCATCCAAGTGGCCGTGGTAGCAGCCGTTGAACTTAATGATCTTCGGCCTCCCCGTGATTCCCCGGGCCAGCCGAACGGCCGTCATCACCGCTTCGGTGCCGGAGTTCATGAACCGAATCTGCTCGATGAAGCAGATCTTATTCACGATGTACTCCGCGAGTTCGAGGGAGTACTTCTCGCACGCACCGAAGGTCCAGCCGTTCTCGAGCGCCTTGATGATCGCCTCTTTGATCTCCGGGTCCTGATGGCCATGGATCAGAGGGCCAAAGCTCATGCAGAAGTCGATGAACTCCGTGCCCTCTTCGTCCCAGATCTTGGCCCCGTGGCCCCGGTTGATGAACCTCGGTGTCGTATGAAGCCCTTTGAAGGAGCGCACCGGAGAGTGCACCCCACCGGGAACAAACTTCAGAGATTTTTCAAAAAGTTCTTTGTTGTTCATATCAATTCCTTTCGAGGTCGTAGAAGTCTTGCATGGTCGCGATCGGGTGGACGGGGGTCTTCGAAGCTCTGAACTCCTGCCACGTTTTCCCGAGGCCGCAGAAGTGCAGCGCCTGGGCGAGGACCGGGAATCGCTCGAGGAAGGCCACGTACTGAGGGTAGCTCGTCCAGTAGCAGGCGCCGACGGTTGCGAGGGCCGCTTCGTAGTCCGGGGACGGCACGGTGTTTGTCCGATCATACGAGCCCGTGACCGGGCCTAGGTCGGAGCGAGAGTCTGGGTGGGTGAGGACGGTCCAGTCGGAGGCGATGTTTTTATGCATGATCTGGAGTGCCTTGGAAGTCTTCAGCGCCTTGAGATCTTCCGTGCCCAGGCTGTCCGCGGTGCCGTTGACCCAGAAGCCCTGTTTCGAAAGTTCCCGGGCACTCTTCGCCCCCGCGGCCCAGAGTCCTTCGGGGGCCGTCGAAGCACGGAGAGTTTCGAAGCAGTATTTGCTCGTCACAAACACGTGGCGGCCGTCCAGGTCGAGCCCGTCGGAGCGAGGTGTTTTTCTGATGTATTGGTCGTAAACGACACCCGGCTGAGTGCCGTTGGGCAAACCAACGAAGAGTCTTCGTTCCTTGGAGACGGCGGGGAGAAGCTGCCCTTCGATGAATCTTTTCCCGATCCGCTTGCCGTCGACCTCCCCCGAGCTGATGTGGAGAAAGAGGTCCTGGTCGAGCTTCCGGACGTGAATGCCAACCGCGAGGTGGCAGCCACCGCCGTACTCTTTAAAGGCCTGGCGCTCGCGCTGGACCTCTTCGGTCGTACGAGCGTGGGAGAGCTTCGAGACGAGTCTCAGGAGCTCTCCGCCGTCGTCGCGGCGGGAGTTAACTTCGATCCCCAGGGCCCCTTGCGAAGCCGCAGAGGGAAAGACCGTTTGCGGGAGAACGAAGTAGTTCATCCCCTGGAGAAGGTCGGTGAGTTCGGCGGCGGACTTTTCCGTGTGGGCCAGGCGCTCGATCCCCGCGAGGGCCAGGGTGATCGCATGGTAATCGCCGTCTCTGAGCTTTCGGATGCGAGTGTTCACGTTCCCGCGGAGCATCTCGCAGCGGATGCTGGGTCCTCCGGGCAAGTAGTCGCTCAGAGACCTTGTGAGGTTCGCGATCCGCCGGGGAGAGGAGGTGCCGACGACGAACTCACCGCTCCAGGTTGAGAGAGCCTCGACAGTTGTCTGCGGGATGAGAAGAATGTCATGGGCGAACCGTCGCTCCGTCACCGCTGCGAGCTGGATCCCGATCGGCCGCTCAGAGCCCAGGTCCTTGTACGAGTGAATCACGAGGTCCACTTGATTCCCGAGAAGGGCCTCATCGAGTTCTTTCGTGAAGAAGTCCTTTCCCTCGAGCTGCCAGAGTGGCTTGTTCGTGATCTGGTCACCCTGGGTTTTGATCAGGACGAGCTCGAAGGTCTGTCCCGAGAGCCGTTCGAGTTCGTTTTTTATCAACGTAGATTGAGTCACTGCCAGGAGTGACCCACGGGTACCGATCTTGTAAGTGGTCATAGGCCTAGAGGTATCTCACAGGCGTGGCGATTTGAGGAGCTAATAGCTCCCGAGGTTTATTGAATTTTTCCTCGAAAAGGGCCTCGCGCCTTTGGGTGATGGAAAGCATCGCCGCTTTCGCGAGAGCGATCTGCGCCTGCTTCTGCTCCTCGACTACTGCACCTTCCTGGAAAATGTCGTCGAGGCGCACGACGCCGGAAGAAACACCTAACTCTGTGCGAATCGCTGAGGGGGAACCGAGGTCAACGAAGAGCCTGCTCGACTGCTCTTCCCAGGCGTCGAAGAAGGCTTCATCGAACAGCACGGAGTCGGTCCCGACGGTATTGGCGATGAACGGCTGGGCCGTGAGAGAACCGCGATCGTCCCAGGGAATCACTTCCAAGGAGTGGAGCGCCGCGAGCTCAGAGACCCGGGCCTCGTTGCGGGCGCAGATTGCGACCCGGGCTTTTTTCTTGAACTGGTTGATCAGATCTTCGGCCAGTGCACCGGAACCGATGATCACGATGTGCTCAGCGCGGGCCCGCTGCATGTGCCGGCGAGTGAGTGACGCGTAGGTTTTCTGAGAGATCCCGATGAGGTACTGGGTCCGGATGTCTTTGGCATCCTTGAAGAGTTTCTCGAGGAGGTGCAGGATGCGAGTGTCTTTGAGCGTGCCTGCGGCGTAAATCTGGTAAGCCTCTTTGAACTGACCGACGATTTCGTTCTCTCCGATCAATTTACTCTTGAGGCCGCAGATCGTTTCGAGGAGGAACATGTACGCTCCCGCACCGGTCTCGAGCTCGTGCTTGGGCAGCTCGTGGGTACTGAACGGATGGCCCTCAAAAGAAAGCACCAGCGTGCGCTGACAAGTGCGAAGGATAAAGGCATGCTGGGAGGGTTCCCCAGGCTGGGGAGTACCGCTGTTGAAGTTCCAGAGTTTGAGCGCCGCTAACATAATTCAAACTTTAAAGGATGGGCTTTATGTTAGTGTCATGAAAGTGTCATAACGACTGAAAAAGATGGTGACAAACGTGTAAACAAAAAATATTTTATCCTCGGTTTTCTTGACACAATTGCCACAAAGACATTAATTCACTTTGAGAAAAAACGATTATTTGAAAAGATTAAGTATGCAGGCTTGGATTAAAACCCACTTTTCTGCCTTCGACCACAAAGTCGACGGCGCCATTTCATTCTTCATCCGGCACTACGGTAAAACCAAGTTCATGGTGGCCATGTCGAAGAAGGCCCAGTACCTCGGTCTTGAGCGCCTGTTCCTCAAGGGGCCGAAGGCCTTCGTTTACTTTTTTTTGTTTTACCTGGTGCGCGATACGATTCTCTACGTCCTGATTCCCATCGGCTTTGCGGTGATGGTGGACTAGAGAGTACTCAAGGAGAGTAGATGGAAGCCTTTACCATTATCTATACCCTATTCGGGGGACTCGGGATCTTCTTCTTCGGGATGAAGTTCATGTCCGATGGGCTCCAGGCGGCTGCCGGGGACGTCATCCGAAAGATCATCAACTCGATCACGTCCAACCGGTTCATGGCGGTGGGCGTGGGCCTCGTCGTCACCTGCATCATCCAGTCCTCTTCCGTCACAACCGTGATGGCGGTGGGCTTCGTGAACGCGGGCCTCATGAATCTCACCCAGGCCATCGGGGTGATCTTCGGTGCCAACATTGGAACGACGATCACCGGCTGGATCATTTCTCTGAAGGTCGATAAGTACGGCCTCCTTTTGGTGGGCCTTGGGTTCATCCCGGCACTCTTCTCCAAGTCGGAGAAGTGGCAGCACCTCGGGAAATCCCTCTTCGGTGTTGGGCTCGTCTTCGTGGGCCTTCAGACCATGTCCGGAGCCTTCGTTCCGCTTCGAGATAATCAAGCTTTTCTGGATTCCATTGCGTACTTCTCCGGGAACCACTTCGGCGCCTACCTGGCGTCCATCTTGATGGGCTGCCTCCTCACCATGATCGTCCAGAGTTCATCGGCCATGCTCGGGATCACCATGGCCCTCGCCTACGCGGGGATCATCCCGTACCACACCTCCGTGGCGCTGGTCCTCGGGGAGAACATCGGGACCACCATCACGGCAATCCTTGCCTCCGTTGGCGCGAACGTGAATGCCAAGCGTGCAGCCCGGGCCCATGCGTGCTTCAACATCTTCGGCGTCCTCTTGATGCTGACCTGGCTTCCGTACTTCATCGAACTGGTGAATTCTCTGATCCCGCACGACGCGCGGTTCATCGCTCCGGATGGGACTCGACCGTACGTCGGTCAGCACATCGCTCTCGCCCACACCCTGTTCAACGTGGGCGCGACCCTCCTCTTCCTTCCGTTCATCCATCAGCTGGCCGCCTTCGTGACCAAGATCACTCCGGATCGCTCAGAGAAAGAGGTTCCGCACCTCCTGGTCCTCGGGGATCCGATGAACATGCTCCCGGCCGCGAGCATGGCCCAGGCCGAGTCTGAGCTCAAGAAGATGAAGAACATCGTTGAGCGCATGTACAAGCTCAACCGGGACTACTGGCAGGCCGAGACCTACGACCCGAAGATGCTGGCCAAGATCATCGACTACGAGCGGATCACGGACAACATCCATAAAGAGATCACGGTCTTTCTTTGTTACGTGATGGAAAAGCCCATGTCCCATCACCAGAGTGAGCAGGTCCAGGCCATGATTAAAATTGCCGACGAACTCGAGTCCGTCGCCGATTACATCGAGCGGCTCGCCTCGTACCGGGAGCGCTTCAAAGCGACCGAGAAACTTGAGGGCGAGTCTCGCGTCGAATTCTTCCAGTTCCTGGATGACGTGTGGGTCTTCTTCGAGCTCGTCGGAGATGGTCTCGAGAACGGAGAAGTCCTCGACATGGCGGGCATCGAGGCGAAGTCCGACGAGCTCCAGCTCTGGGCCGACAGTATGCGGGAGAAACACTTGGATCGGATTTCGAAAGGGGCCTACCTCCCGGTAACCGCCTTAACCTACTCCGATATGGTGGTGGCGCTCCGGAAGATCCGTGCGCACTCCTACCTCATGGCCAGCGCGATTGAGAGCTTCAACGCCAAACACGATTAGCTCTTCTCCGATACGCAGTAATAGCGGGGAGTAGAGCTCACCGAGACCCGGAAGATCAAGGCCCAGGAAATTCCGGTCCCTGTCTTTCCGGTGACATACTTATGCTGATCTAGTGTTTTCATTTCCGGATGCTTTTGGCATATTATGCCGACACTCCACATCACAAGGGATTTTTTCATGGGATTAATTTTCTCGGCCGACGATATTTTGGATCGGTCACGCGGACTGACGTTTGATGACGTGCTACTCATGCCTCGCCATTCGGAGATGAACTCGCGGCGGACTCCGAACCTCGAGTCGAACGTTACTCGGAACTATTCCCTAAAGACTCCGATCATTTCCGCAAACATGGATACAGTGACGGAGTTTCAGATGGCGATTAAGATGGCCCAGCTCGGGGGCCTTGGAATTCTTCACCGGTTCATGACCATGGAGGAACAGGTCCGCCAGGTGAAGCTCATGAAAGAGGCGATCGCTCCGTTGGGTCTTCCCGTCGCGGCTTCGATCGGTGTCAAGGAAGAGGGGATGAAGCGCGCTGACCTTCTGGTCGCGGCCGGGGTCGACATCCTCACCATCGACATCGCCCATGGTGATTCGGTGATGATGTTTGAAACCCTCGACTACGTAAAGAAAAAGTACCCGAAGATCGATGTGATCGCAGGAAACACTGCTTCTCCGGAAGGAGTCCGTGGGCTCATTGAGCACGGTGCGGACGCAGTCAAGGTGGGCATCGGACCGGGTTCCATGTGCACGACTCGAATCATCACTGGCTGCGGAGTCCCGCAGCTCACTGCCGTTGCGATGTGCGTGCTGGAGGCACGGAAGCACCGCGTACCGGTGATCGCCGACGGGGGAATTAAGACTTCTGGGGACATCGTCAAGGCCTTCGCTGCCGGTGCCCAGACCGTGATGCTCGGATCCATGCTCTCTGGGTGTCTTGAGACACCTGGAGAAATTGAAGGTGGCCGTAAACGCTATCGCGGCATGGCGTCAAAAGACGCTCAGGTTTCCTGGAGAGGTGAACTGCCAGCAGGGATGGCGGCAGAAGGTGAAGCGCGTTGGGTAAACTGCAAAGGCTCGGTTGAGAACATCGTTCATGAACTGAGCGGGGGCGTTCGCTCGGGGATGACTTACCTCAATGCGAACACCCTGGCGGAGATAAACAAAAATGCCCGTTTCATGGAAATGACGGCCAGTGGTATGATGGAATCTAAACCTCACGGACTCTTCAACTAAGAGGACTAGCTTGTTTTCTGATAACGCCCTCGAAACTGTCCTCACGTACCCGAGACTCCAAGAGCGTCTCGCGGGAAGGCCCGGCGACGCTGCGAAAGTGAAGAAACTCTTTCAAGAGATCCATGGCGAGTTCTCGCCGACCTTGGTGAGGGCGGCTGCGAAGTTCGTCGACGCGACGTTCGCCAAGCTCTACGACGGCGTCAACATCGAGCTGCCAGAGGGGATGGATTTCTTCAAGCTGCGGGAAGAGAACTACATCATCCTCGTGCCGAACCATCAGTCCCACGCGGACTACGTCGCGCTGACTTACTCGATGTTTAAGAAGTTTGAGATTCCCATCCGGGTCGCGGCCGGAATCAACCTCAATGTGTTCCCGTTGGGGCAGTTCTTCGGCCGTGCCGGAGCCTTCTTCATCCGTCGGTCTTTCACCTCCGACAACTTGTACAAGCTCACCTTCGAAGGCTACATCTACTACCTTTTGAAAACGGGGCAGATCGTGGAGTTTTTCTTCGAAGGAGGACGGACTCGAACCGGGAAGCTCCTGAAGCCCAAGTACGGGCTCTTTCAAATGATCCTCGAAGCCCACTCCTACCTCCGCGAAAAGCCCCTCATGTTCGTTCCGGTCTCCCTGGCCCATGAGCACATCCCGGAGGAGAAGGCCCACGCCCGCGAGCTCGGTGGTGGGAAGAAAGTCCCTGAGAACGGGACTCAGCTCTTCAAATTGCTGAAGCTCTTCAACAAGCGCCTGGGCACGATCCACATCCACTTTGGAGCACCGATCATCGTCGATGGGTACGTGGGTGATCTGAAAGAGGCGACCCAGAACCTTGCGTTCGCGAACTTCAAAGCCGTTGGCCGCGGCATGCCGATAACTCCGAGTTCCTTGTTAGCGCTCGTCATGCTGGATGAGCCTTCGGGGGCCCTGACTTGGAAGCAGATCGAAGACCGGGCCGTGGATGTCATCGACTACTGCCGGGCGATGAAGATCCCGTTGACGCCGAGCCTCGCCGGGGGAAATTTTCGGGATTCGATCCGCTCCGCTCTCGACATGTTCATCGGCAATAAAAAAATCGAGGTCCTGAAGCGCGAGAAGCTCAACCAAGTCTACTACGCCATCAAGGGCGAGCGACGGGTTGAGGTGCTCTTCCACAAGAACATGATCCTCCACCATTTCCTCGTTCCGGCGATCATCAATGCGACGTGGTTTAACGTCTGGAACGGTTCGATAAAAGACGGCATGCAGCTCACGCGCTTTCTCATGATGAAGCGGAAAGAACTGAAGTACGAGTTCTACCTCCCGACCCCGAAAGAAATGATCCAGGAGGCGCTCGACATCGTCTCCTTCGCCCTGGGAAGGAAGTTCGAGTCCCTGGAAGAGTGCATGCGCCTCTCCAGCGCCGATCTCTACGCCATTGCCACTCGCGTGAGACGCTTCTCCACCGCGCTCGCGTATCTCTACGAGGCCTACTACATTTCGGCCCTGTCGGTGAAGTACCTGGCCGAGGAGAACTTCACCCAGGAGCGCTTCATCAACGTGTCCAAGGAACTCTTCAACCTCGAACTCGAGCACGGCCGGATCATCAAGTACCCGGAGTCCTATGCTGTTCCTATCATTAAAGACACTCTCATTTATCACCAAAACCAAAAAGTGATCGAGCGCAACGAAGACCGCACTTTCCGGGTCGTGGATCACGCCAAACTCGACGATTCGATTGAAAAATTTATCCGAGACCTCAATGACCAGGTCGCGATCAATCTCAAGTTCAACAAGGCCCTCCCCTAGATGCTTAACTCACTCCTCCCGAACCTCCGGCTTCTCGGACTGGTGTCTGAACTGAGCGGCAAGGACTGGTACGCCCTTAGTGCGAAGCTCGACGCTGCGCTCGAAGGCATGGGGCTGGATCTTTCCGAAGAGGCCGTCTACCTGCTCTATTCCGATGCCCCAGAGGCGATCTTGGAGGGGCTGGGGGAGTGCGCCGTGGCCCGAGCGGTCATTGGACCCAAGCGTAACCCTGGGCCCCCTTATTCACTGCAGGACTGGACGGCTGCCCCGGTCTGGAGGGCCCCGCTCGCAGGAGAGGACATCGAGGATTATCTCGAGGCCGCCGCGATCCTGCGGCAGACTGTGCGGAAGGCGCACCCTCAGCTGGCGGCTGCGTTCATGTTTCGGATCGGGCGCTCGCTTGACCCCAAGCTAGGGCTCTCCCTCGAGGCGATCTTCCATGAATGACTCCTTGTCATGTTAATCCGAGCAAGGTAATTTTTGTTTTTATTTATTAAGATCCCGCGTTTGTACGGAGGTGGGTTATAAGCGAAAAAGTTCAAGAGCCGAGAGTTAACGAGAGAATTCGTGCGCACGAGATTCGTCTGATTGGTGATGACGGCAAAGCTTACGGAGTGGTGACACTCGCTCAAGCCCGGATCATGGCCGACTCTGAGGGTATGGACCTTATCGAGATTTCCCCGAACGCTAATCCGCCCGTCGTTAAGATGATGGACTACGGTAAGTACAAGTATCAGATTCAAAAGAAACTCGCTGAGGCGAAGAAAAAGCAAGTCGTGATCGATGTTAAGGAGATGAAATTCCGTCCGAACATCGAGAAACACGACCTTGAGGTGAAGGTTAACCACATAGAGAAATTCCTCGACCAGGGTGATAAAGTGAAGCTTCTCATGCAGTTCCGCGGGCGAGAGATGGCGCACAAAGAGATTGGTCTGTCGAAGTTCGATGAGATCGTTAAAACCGTCGTTGAGAAGGGGGCCGTGATCGAGGCTCCTGCGAAGTTCATGGGGAATCGAATCATAGCGATGGTTGCCCCAGGTAAGAAAAAGTAAAAACCCTTTAAAAACAGCAAATACTACTTTCTCTAACACTTTTTACATGTTATTTTCGTGCACTCTTTTGAGGGTGCATTTTTTTAGTTTTAGGAGCGATATATGTCAAAGATGAAGACAAAACGCGCGGCTGCTAAGCGCTTTAAAGTGACAGCAACTGGCAAAATCAAGTATAAGAAGGCCCACCTTCGTCACTTGCTTGTAAACAAATCGAAGAAGGCCAAAAAAGATAAGGGCACTCCAGGGTACGTGAACCCAGCTGATTATCACAATGCCGCTTCTTGTATCCCGTATCTTGTTTAAGTAAACGCCGATTTTTATTCGGTTAACCATCGAGAGTAGTGAAATAGGGTTAAGAGACATTCCGTCCCCCTATGATCGAAGAGGAGAAAATGTATGTCACGTGTCCGCCGGGGCTTTAAGGCCCGCCAAAGAAGAAACAAAATCCTGAAGCTTGCCAAGGGTTATCATTTCGACCGGAGAACGAAGTTTAAGCACGCTTCGGAAACTGTTCGTCGCGCTCTTCACTACGCTTTTATCGGTCGTCGTCTCCTCAAGAGAGACATCCGGAAGCTTTGGATTGTCCGGATCAATGCCGGAGCTCGTATGCTCGGAACTTCTTACAGCCAGTTCATTTCTGGTCTTAAGAAGAAAGACATCACCATCAACCGTAAAATGCTTGCTGAGCTTGCGGTTCATGACTTCTCGACGTTCAAGGCGATCCACGAAGCCACTAAGTAATCGAGATTTTCAAGATTTTTTAAAAAGAGCCCCGCAAGGGGCTTTTTTTGTTTGAGCACTGCCCAAGTTCCGGAAATCACGAATTAAATGGATTTTTTTTCTCTTGAACTAATTCTGTTACCTGCTAACCTATTAATAATTCTAAAAAATTGGCGATAAGCTTTTGAAACTTCATGGGAGATTTTCAATGAGCATGACTAAGGCAGACATAGTCGAGCGTATCTACAAAGAAGCTGGATTTTCTAAAAAAGAAGCGGCTGAGCTTGTCGATCTCGTTTTTAAAGTTATCAAGGACACTTTGGCCAAGGGCGAGAAAGTGAAAATTTCCGGCTTCGGAAATTTTAGCATCCGGGATAAGGCGACTAGGGTTGGACGAAACCCTCAGACTGGAACCGCCATGAACATCAGTGCGCGGCGGGTCCTGACGTTTAAGCCTTCGCAAATTCTCAAAGAGGACATCACCGAGCGCTACGCTCACCGCTTGGATGAAAGTGGAAATGAAAACACTGCTTTACCAGTTAAAGACGCAAAACCAAGGGCCCTGTCGTCATTCCTGAACAACATCGATGATACTGTTTACGGCGATGATAACGACGATGAGAATGACGACGATTAGTCGTTGTTTCTGCTAGTCTCACTCCATGACGGTTTCGATTCCAAGCAAGTCAAATTTCAGATTCCAAGAGCTCACTCCCATCACTGGGGTCAAGCCCTATGTGATCCGCTTCTGGGAGACTGAGTTCCCCGAGATCGCTCCGATCAATTCCGAGAAGGGTGAGAAAATCTACGCTCGGAAAGACGTGGAAGCGATCCTTCGAGTCAAGCAGCTGCTCTTCGATGAGAAGCTAACGATTCCCCAGGCCAAGCTCAGAATGTCTTCCCCTCGAGGCGAGCTCGAACCTTCCGAAGAATTGGGTTCACTGCCTCTGCCCGCATCTACTCTTGCTCCAGAGGTAACGGCCGAGATCGTATCGGCGCTGGAGCTCATCCGAGAGATCAAGCTTAAACGAAACTGGTGAGCCAGGACCTGAGTCCCGGGAGCTCCCGTCCGAGGTGATGCTCTAGCCAGGTAAAATCTTTTTCTAGCTTCTGCTTATTAGCGTGGAAGTATGCTGACATCATGGCGTCGAGATGTTCGAGCTCGTGGGCCTTGATGATCTCGGACAGGCGGGTCCTCGAGCGGGAGAGTTCGGTGAAAGCCTCGGGGAAAGAGTTGATAAAGGGGTTAATCAGTTTCTCATGCTCGGAGACTGATTCTTCGGCGAGCTCTGTGAGGTCATCCAGGAGTTGGAACGTGACTCCGATTTCTCGGCCCAACCGGAGGAAATCGATCGTGCCCCGGAGTTTGGGATCGCTGGTGAGAAAGTAGGTGCCCACGGTGGCGACCTGAATAAGGCGGGCGGTTTTAAGCTCATGGATCCGGACCACTGACTGGAAGGAGAGGTTTCCATCAGCACCAAGGTCTCTGAATTGGCCCTCGATCAGTCCCTTGGCACCGGTGGCCCAGGCGAGCAGGCGGTTGATGAAGCGAAAATGCTCGTGCTGGAGTTTCGCGAGTTCGCCGAAGGAGGCAATCAGAAGGGCGTCACCCCCGAGGATGGCCTTCCATTCGCCGTAGCGGACGTGGGTCGAGGGTTTTCCTCTGCGGACCAGATCATTGTCCATGCTCGGGAGGTCGTCATGAACCAGAGTGTAGGCATGGTGGAGTTCAAGCGCACTCGCGAGATGGAGGTGGTCCGGGGTGACTCTCTGACTCAGGTCCTTCGCGAGGGCCTCTACCAGCCGGGGCCTGAAGAGTTTCCCCGCAGGGAAGACTGCGTACTCCATGACCTGGAGGAGTTCGGGGTGATGGCAAGATTTTCTTAGGGCCTCGTTGAGGGCAGGGATAAGCATAAGGGTCCTACGGTCGAAGGGGCATGGGCTGTCCGACTGTACCACCTAAGCGGATCTGGTAAAAACCATCTTTTTGGGTGTAGGCCCCGAAGATCATATCCACCGGCACCGTCTGCTTAAATTTTTCGGAGAACGCGACTTCGCCCGTGAGGTCGAGGGGGGAGAAAGCGAAATTGCCCGGCTGGACATCGATGCGGCCTTTGAAGTTTGCTCGCATGGGTGCCTTCGTATCGCCGAGGATCATTTTTTCAACAACGATCCGGCGTGGGCCGGAGGAAGCGGCCTCCACATACAGATCGTTCACCTTCATGCTCGGGAAGGTGAATCCCTGGAGGTTCTGCGGGGGAATTTGGAAATCCCGGGACCGCGCCCGGAGACTGAATTCCTGGAGTTCATTCTTGGCGCCGATGAGGGCCGAGAGATCGATGACCAGATTCCCGGAGAGCTTGAAATTTCCTCCGAACAGAGGCTGGAGTTTCGGGAGCACGAGTGCCTGGTCCTTGAAGCGGATCAGGCGCTTGTTGAACCCTTGGACGTAGTAGATCGAGAGCGGTTGCCCATTCAGCTCCGTATCAATGCGGAAGGGGATGCCAAACGGTGAGAAGTTAATGAAGTGGAAGTTGATCTTCACGAAGGAGAGTTTCAGGGGAGCTCCGGAGCGGCCTAGGCAGGCGCTCGGAAGCATGAGGTCTGTGACTACGACCTTGGGAAGGAGCCACTCGATGCCGATCTTGTCGAAGTCCGGGTTGCAGGCCGTTCCTTTGAGATTCTTCCGCATCTGCTCTTTGAGCTGGTCACTGATGGGGTAGAAGTTCAAGAAGGCGAGAGTGAACACGCTCAGGAGAAGGAGCGGATAAAGGTAAACCTTGATCCGGCTGCGGTAGTTGATCGTCTCCAGAGACTGGAGTTCGGTCATCGTTGCCATGCTACTCCTCCTGAGTGTTTTGAGCGTTGCCGAAATGGATAGCGTGGAACTGCCCTTGGAGGAGATTCGTGTCGGGGTTGCGCTTGATCGCGACTGACTGGATGCGGAACTTCTCGCGCGTGATCATGTTTGAGAAGACATTGGTGAGTTCATCCGTGGAGAGGTTCGAGAACTGAAAGTCGGCTTCCGCACGCATGATTGTCCCGGACGCCATTTCCCCGGTGAAGTTCCGGACCTGAATCTTGGAGAGGTCGATCCCGGCACCGGAGAGGAGGTTCGAAAGGCGAGAGGACATCATGGATTCACCGTCGATCGGCCCCTCGGAGAGCACGGCGGGTGCCACCTGCACGAGGCTCCGGCGCTGGCCCAAAATCTGGTTGGCCTTGGCGATGAGGGAGAGCCGCAGGTCCAGGTCACTGCGAAGGGCATTGTTCTGCCACCACAAGAGGCTTAGGAAGAGGAGGGGGAGGACGAAGATTCCCAGGAGCACGGCGCCCTTGAGCGCTTTCTGTTGTTCCTCGTCGAAGCTGTTGTAGAAATCCTGGAGGTTGTTGTACGAGGGAGTGAGCTTGAACTTGTCGATCCGAGCGAAGATCTCCCGGTCGACTTTCTTGAACAGAGGGATGCTTGCGGTTTTGGTAAAGTCTTCCATGTCAGATTCCTACGGCCGTGACCGTGAGCTGAAGTTTTGCGGCATTGACGGTCGCTTGGACGTCGGAGAGCGATGAGCGTTCGAAGAGGCCCTTGAGGTCCGTCAATTCTTTCTCAGCGTTGGCGGAGAAGACGGCGGTGACTTCTCCGTTGTCCGTCGTTCGGAAGTCGATCAAGGTGACGCCTTCTGCCGTAGCGGCGATCTGGCTCACCGTCACGAGTGGGGCGAGGGCCTTGATTTCCACCGCTGCCTGGAGTGTGGAGATCTCCTGCCGGACGTCCCGCTGTTTCCGCACCAACGCGTCCACGACGAGCTTCGGAGTCACGGTGGCGCTCCGCCGGAGGCGACCCGGGATGGCGAGTTCGGAGTTCTTGAGAACCTCACCCATTTTCTTGTTCACGAAAGCGATGTCCCGCTCGATGAAAAACCGCTCGGCGAAGAGCGAGAGCGCGAGGACGAGTGCGGCGGCACCGACCCTCACTCCGATGAAGGCGAACGACTGGAGCGGGACTTCCGATGACGAGGCCTGGGCGAAGCGGCCGGTGAGAAGGTTGATGAAGCGATTCTTCCGTCGGAAGCCCACGACCATCATGTTCACGAGAGCGAACTTCGATTTGTTCTTCGCCGAGAGATCGACCTTTTCGGCCTCGACCTTGCCGAAGCTCTCTAGGAGAGTCACCTTCGTGTCCCACTTCTCGGTCAAGTAGTTGGGGATGTTTTTTACGTTCGCCGTTCCGCCGCAGAGGAAGACGTGCTGGAGCGAGAGACCGAAGTTGACCTTGAACCCGATCTTCCAGCGCTGGAAATCTCCCACTAAGGCGGTGAAGACCTTATCCATCGAAGCAGCGAATTCCCGCTGGACATCCTCGACCTCCGCGTACTGGGCGGAAGTGAGGAGGAAGGCATTCTGGTGCTTGTAGATGACCGCTTCATCGGCCTCGATCTTGTAGGTCTCTGCGATCATCTCGTTGATCTGGTGGCCACCGAAATACGAGAGGTGGGTCACGAGGAGCCGGGAGTTATAGAAGAAGTACGCCTTCGTCGTTCGGTGGCCTATGTCGAGGATACAGACGGGGCCTGCGATCGGGTTGAGGTTGAGAAAATTCTCAACCACCGAGGGCTCGGTCGACAGGATCGTTGGGAGAATGTTCTTATCCCGGAGCGCATTGTAGTAGGCCTCAAAAACGCTTTCGCGCACGAGCTCGACCATCGCTGTGTGCTGGGTCTTCTGGCCCTCGAGGCGGTACGCGTAGTGGATCTCGCTCAGTGCGTAGGGAATGTCCTCCTCGAGCTGGAACCCCAGCATGAGCTCGGCCTTCTTTTTGCTTTTCACCGGCATCGTCAGGAACCGGGTCGTCATCAGGTGATGGTCGGCCTGGTAAATGATCCGGGTGTCGGGCCTGGCCGTGGTGTCGATGACGTCCTGGATGATCGCGGCGACACTCTCTTCTGCGGTGAGATCGGGGTGATCCGTCATGTAGTCGCGAAGGATGATCTCGCTCATGTCTGCGTGCGCGATCTTCCGGCGATCTACGAAGGAGGAGAGGTACTTGATACTATAGGTTCCGACGTCAATGGCGAGTACGTGCATAGAAATATTTTCAACTAATTCCCTGGAAAAACCTAGGCATTTCTCGGTCGCTAACGGCTAGTTGACCTGGATCTCGATGATCTTCGGCTCGAGAAGCTGAGTGTTCTGCTCTCCAGTGGGTGGCGTTCCGCCCGGTGGCTGTGGAGGGGGAACTTCTCCGGGGTTGAGCGGTCGGCAGTTGGGAGGGGCACCGACCTGTCCCTGGGGGCACGGGGCCTGTGCATTGGTTTCGTTCTTCGGAAGGACGACGAAGGCGACGAGGGTGTAGTTGGCGCGGTTGTAGCTCCCTTCCGAAATAATCTTGAAGAGGTTCGGATTCGAGCCGAAGGAAATTCCTTTGTCCTCGAAAAGTTTCAGCCGGGAGTCGAAGTCGGTCTCTGAGAGGAGGCGCTCCTGCTCGACGATGTAGCGCTTGAAGTCGGCCTTGGAGTTAATGAACTTCGGTTGCTCCGGGTCGTCGCGCCAGATGAAGAATTCGCGGACGTCGTCCTCGGTCATCGTCGGGATCAGGATCTTGAGCATGTTCGCGGTGAGCTTATTAAAGTCGATCTGGGTATTCGGGTAGACCGAGAATTCGTTCTGGATCAGTTCGATGAGCTCATCGTTCCAGCCAGGGATCGCAAAGAGCTCACTGCCGGAACCCAGGGGGCCGAACTTCGGCGTGAGGGGAATGCGCTGGAAGTTACTCTCTGCTTCGGCCGCAAGCGGGTCCTGGGCCATGCCTCCGGCGTCCGAGACAAAGTACTTCAGGTTCGTCACGAGTTCCTGGTAGTTGAGGTTCGAGTAGCGGCCATCGAAGGCCTCGTCTTTTTCACGCTTTTGGTCCACGAGGCGTTTTAACAGAAAGAAGAGAGACTGGTCGACGGAGACGTCGCTGGCGATGGCGTTGTCCGCCATGTTGAGTGCAGAGGTATTATCCTGGCCGTCATTCGCGGAGGCATCCGGATTGAACTTCGTCATGTCGATGCGGAGCATGTTGAGGTTGAGTCGGTTGGAGATGTTTTGGATGCTGACCTTCATCTCTCCCTCGAGGAGAGTTTCCTTTTCAAACTTAGTCACCGTTTCCTTGAAAGCCGCGTTCGCGCCGGCCCCGACGGGGATGGGAAAAATAAACGGGACTTCCCAGAGCTGATTGAGGAGCTGTCCCTGCACCATGTTCTTGGCATTCGCGTTCTTTTGAACGGCGTTGAACGCCTCTTTGTAGAGCCGCAAGCGAGTCATCGCCAGCTGAACTCCAGACTCCGCGAGGAGCTTCGCCTGGGACTTATCGAGGATGTTGGTGGTCTTGAGCCGGGCGATCTTGGACTCGAAGGTGAATTCGCCGTAGATCGCCATGAGGAGGAGAATGGCCGTCATGATCATCATGAGAGCGATGCCGCGCTCGTTCCTGAGGATGAGTGTGGCGTCTTTTCTAAAACCCATTCGAAACTCCCCCTTGGAGGGGGCCACCCTGGAAGCCGGCCTGGGCACCGGATTGGACACCTGCTTGGGCACCGGACTGAATTCCTGCCTGTGCACCGGCCTGCATGCCGGCCTGAGCTCCGGTTGTCTGACCGCTCTGGTCCTGGGGGGCCACGAGAGGCCAGTGAGTTCTGAAAATCCGCGAAGCCGAGCGCTGGGCGCCGAAGGAGTCGTACCAGGTGATCAGCACTTTGACCCCCCGGATGATGGATTCACCGTTCTGAATGGCCCGCAGGGATGTTTCCCATTTCCGGCGCTGCAAGTCCCAGAATTGAAACTCTAGCTTCTCCACATTCCGCAGGAGCACCGCTCCCTTAACGCGGTCGAGGTCTTCGATGTTGATCCGTTTCTCGGAGTAGGGGTCTTCGGCCGAGAAGTAGCGGACCAGGCTTTTAAGTGACTTCGGCATCTCGGGGTTTTTTTCCTCTTCTTCCGTCTGCGTC
This sequence comes from Pseudomonadota bacterium, assembly GCA_027487515.1. Taxonomy (GTDB): domain Bacteria; phylum Bdellovibrionota; class Bacteriovoracia; order Bacteriovoracales; family Bacteriovoracaceae; genus Peredibacter. Next base: position 81,091 of record JAIYDL010000007.1, on the reverse strand, counting down.
TGCTCGGCAAGCGCGTAGCGGACCCAGGCGAAGTGAGACTGCTTTTGGTTTTCGACCTTCCGTCGGTTCGACGTGGTGAAGAACTCGAAGACCGACTTCTCCGGTGCGTAGAACCGAGGGACAGGGAAGCCTTCTTTACTGACACCCATGAAGTGCTCGTTGCGCTCGAAGCGTTGGATCAGCTGTTCGAAGTACTGCTGAGCGAGAGGACCCATGCCTGCCCCGGGGCCCGTTGGGGCTGGGGGAACGATGTCGTTTGCGTCCCCGTCGGTCCCGGAGTTCCCCCCCGCCCCACCGGGGTTTCCTCCCACGGGGGCATTGTTCATGCTCATGAGCGTGGAAAAATACAGCGGCGAATAGACCTGGGAGAGATCCCACTCGAACCGGTTCATGGCGGTCTCGATCTGGAGGTTGTTCTCGTTCACTTCCGTCGTGCGCTCTTTCGTGAGGGCCGCGTTTTCCGTGATGCTCACGACGGCCAGAGAAATGAGCGCAAGGATGGTGATCGCGATCAGGATCTCGAGGAGAGTGAAGCCGCGCTCAGAGACGAGGGTTTCCTTAGAAACCGATGTTGAGTTGGACGCGCTCATCGTAGTTCGTGAGGAAGGTTGAAAGAGTGAAATTGTATTTTGTTTCCTTGTTCGTCACCGTCACGCGCGCCTGCCACAGGATGCGCTCGATGTTTTTTCTGAGCTCTTCGAAGACCATCTTCTCAACGTTCGAGTTCCGCTGGCCAGAGGTGTTTTCGTTGAAATAGTCTCCGTCGTAGGACTCCTTTGCTTCCTCCGAGGCGCCGCCTTTCTGTGCGAAGAGCTGGGCGAAGTCGGGGACCGTGAGTCGTTTGAGTTCGAGGGTGTACTCGTACCCGGAGTACTCTTTTTCTTCGAAGGTCTTCGTCTCTTTGCGGTTGTCGTCGGCGTTGGTGAACTTGGGCGGATCGAGGATGAGTTCGTTGATCTTGCGTTCGGCCAGCTGCTGGAGCATGAGCTGCTCTTCGGAGAGTCGAGAATCCTCCACGTTGTAGCCCTGGCCGGTGAGAAAAGCCGTGACGAAAAACGCAAAGAGAGTGATGGCGATCATCACCTCCAGGAGGGAGAAACCGGAATCGTCGATTATCTTGCGAGCCACTCTTTGTACACCTCTTCCATCTTAGTTTGAAGGATATCCTCCAGTTTCGCAACGCCGGAAGTTTTGAGAGGTTCGAAGACGCTGTTGGTCTCCGAGAGGAACGGGGCCACTTCGAGGTACGCGATTTCCTCGATGGTTGAGAAGATGATGATTCCGCCGTCCTTCTCTCCCGTGGGATAGAAGTAGAGCGTCGCCTCTCCCTCTTTCACGAGCTGCTTCTGGGAGGTGCTCGCCATCCCGAGGATCGTGACGTCCGGTGAGATCTCATGTTTGATCTCCTCGAACTCCTCGACCTTCGTGAACTGGCGGTCGAGGGCGGCGCGCTTCTCGGATTCGGCCTTCTCGTCCTGCAGGGATTGGTTGGGCTTCACCGGCATGTCCGGGAGCGGGAGGTTTCCCGCGGGGCCATACTCGACGGTGTATTCGACGGGATTTTTATCAAGGGAAATCCGGAGCCGCACCACCGTGTTCCTGAGGACGGCTTCGTTTCCGGCGAAGCGGACCGAGCGGTCGAGGTCATCGACGGCGGTCTTGAGGTCCCGGTGTTTTTGGACGGTGTCACTGGTAGGTACTGCGAGGAAGATCATGGCGGCCAGGACGAGGGCGACGAGGATTTCGATGAGGCTGAAGCCTTTCTCAGAAACCGCACCGCGCAGGAGAGACGGGGAACGAAAAAGACTCCGGTCGAGCGGTGGCGCAACCGGAGTCTTGAGTGGCTTGAAGACTGTCTTAGAGATCTTTGTAGTTGATATCGGCATCGGTGCCTTCACCACCTTCCGCGTTGTCAGCGCCGAGGGAGACGATGTTGAAGGTCTTGCCGTCCGACTCGTAGACGAACTCGCTGTCCCATGGGTCCATCGGAACTTTTCCACCTTCGATGTAGCCACCGGGAGCGTAGCGCTTACACTCGCGGCCACCTTCGGGCTTGTTCACGAGGGCGTCGAGGCCCATGTCCGTGGTCGGGAGGTAGTTACAGTCACGACGGAACTCTTTCAAGCGGTCAGCGATGGACTTGATCTGAATCCGAGCGGAGGACACCTTTCCTTCCTGGAGCTGCTCGAAGACCTTACCACCTACGAAGGTACCGGCGAGGGCGAGGAGTGTCAGGGCGATGAGGATCTCAATCAAACTCATGCCGGCCTGGGACTTAAGAACCTTTTGCGCGTTAGAAAACATATCTCTTGATCTCCTTCGAGTTATTTCAACCTGGTGTTTAGCACAAACGTTAGCGGAGCGAATTCATGTTCATCATCGGAATCACAACGGCGAAGACGATGAATCCGATCGCCAAGCCAAGACAGATCATCATGATTGGCTCGAGGATCGAAGTGAGTCCGCCGATACGTGATTGTACTTGATCCTCGTAATTTTCTGAAATGATTTTTAGCATGGGCTCAAGTTCCCCGGACCGTTCCCCCAGTTTTATCATGTGAGTCACCAGCGGAGGGAAGTAGCCGCACTGGATGAGGGGCTGGGCGAGGGAGGCGCCTTCCGAAACGGACTGGCGGGCCTTTTCGACGGCCTCTTTCATGTGGACGTTCGGGATCAGGTTCTTGACGATCGTGAGGGCGGTCAGGATGGGAACCCCGGAGTTCATGAGGGTCCCGAGCGTGGAGCAGAACCGGCTGACGTTGATCATTTTCACGAGGATCCCCAGGATCGGGAGCCGCAGTTGCAGCGCGTGCCAGCGGGACATGCCGGACGGAGTACTGATGTATTTCAGTGTGACGTAGATGACGGTAATGATGCCGAGGATGACCAGCCACCAATAATTGACCAGGAAGTTCGAGATCCAAATGCAGATCTGCGTGATGATCGGGAGCTCTTTTTTCATGGAAATGAAGATCTTCGCGATCTTCGGGATAACGAAAATGAAGATCACGTTCATCATCACGAAGCCGAAGACCGCCATGATCACGGGGTAGGTCATGGCACCCTTGATCTTGTTCTTAAGCTTCACCTGGGATTCGGTGAAATCCGCAAGTCGAAGGAGAACGATCTCCAGCGTCCCAGAGGCCTCGCCGGCCTCCACCATGTTGGCGTAGATGGAGTTAAAGACCTTCGGGTGATCCTGGAGGGCCTTGGCCAGGGACGCCCCTTCGTTCACTTTTTGACGGAGGTCCGCCAGCACGAGTCGCAGGTTGGCATTGTCCACCTGATCGGTGAGCGCCCCGAGGGCCTCGACGATCTGGATTTTGGCCTTGATGAGAGTGGCGAGCTGCCGAGTCATCATCGCGAGGTCGTCGACCGGCACCGATCCCCCCAGCCGAAGCATGCCACCTCCGGCCCCGGTGTTCTGGGCCCGCTGCTCCCGGATGTCGATCAGCATGATTCCCATGGACTTCACGCGCTGCTTAGCGGTGGCTATGCTATCCACGTTGATCGTGTTCCGGACTTCTTTTCCGCTGCGGTCCATCCCTTTGTAGGAGTAGATTGGCATACTATTCTGCCTCTTCGGCGTTGATCGCGCGCATGATTTCGTCGACGGAAGTGATTCCTTCGTAAATCTTATCCATGGCGTCACCTCGGAGTGTCCGCATGCCTGCGCGCACCGCTGCCTTCTTGATGGTCGCCGAGTCGGTCTTCTGGATGATCAGCGCACGGATTTCGTCGTTGATAAGAAGAAGCTCCGAAACGACGGTTCGCCCGGAGTACCCCGTGTTCGAGCAGCGCGGGCAACCCACGGGTTTAAAGATCGTGGCGTGATCCGGGACTTCGTCCACATCGAGGATGACTTTTTCGAAGTCCGTGAGGGTCGTGCGAACCTTACACGCCGAGCAGAGTTTCCGGATCAGTCGCTGGGCAAGGACTCCTGCTAGGGAGGAGGAGATCAAGAAGGGCTGCACACCCATGTCGATGAGTCGAGTCGGTGCCGAGGAGGCGTCGTTGGTGTGAAGAGTGGAGAGCACGAAGTGACCGGTCAGTGATGCGTTAATCGCGATCTCTGCCGTTTCTCGGTCTCGGGTCTCTCCGATCATCACCACGTCTGGATTCTGCCGGAGGATGGAGCGCAGGGCGATCGCGAAGGTCAGTTCAATCTTGTGATTCACTTGAATCTGAGAAATTCCTGGGATCTCGTATTCCACAGGATCTTCCACGGTGATGATCATCTTGTCCGGAGTCTTGATCCGGTCCAGGATGGCAAAGAGAGTCGTGGTTTTCCCATGGCCCGTAGGTCCCGTGACATAAAGAACGCCGTGCTTTCGTCCGCCGAGTTCCTGAAGACCTTCGAGGACTTTGCCCCGGAAGCCGAGGGTCTCGAGGTTGAGCGCAGTGTTATTCTTCTCGAGAACCCGCATGACGATCCGCTCGCCCGCCTGGATCGGGACGGTGGAGAGTCGAATGTCGATGTCTTTCCCGGCGATTTTAATCTTGATCCGTCCATCCTGAGGAAGGCGCTTCTCAGCGATGTCGAGCCGGGCCATGACCTTCACCCGCGAGGAAACCGCTGCGTGGGTCTTCTTCGGCTGGCGGAGGATCTCCGTCATCACACCGTTGATCCGGAAGCGGTAGACGGTTTCCCGTTCGTAGGGTTCGATGTGAATATCCGAGGCGCGTTCCTTCACGGCGCGGAAGATGACCGAGTTCACGAACCGGATCACGGGTGCTTCGTCGGCCGTGGAGTCAAGGATGTCGATGGGCCCCTCGAGGTCTAAGTTCTCTTCGAAGGTTTCGTCTTCGATGGAGTCGACGATGTTCCGGTTCGCTTTCTCATACACCTTGTTGATCGCGTCCTGGATTTTGAGCGGGGTGGTGCAAAGAATTTTGATCTCTTTTTTGAAGATCATCGTGAGGTCGTTCACGACGTTGGTGTTAAAGGGATTACTCATCAAGACGGTGACAGAGAAGTCGGTCTCCAGGCACGGCAGGACTTCGTGGTGCTTGGAGTAGTTGATCGAAAGATCCTTCACGACACCGGGATCGATCTCTTCGATCTTAATGTCCGGGAGGTAGGGGATGCCGATCTGCAGACAGACGACTTTCACGAGTTCATGGGGGTGAATGAAGTTGCGCTTTAGCAGGATGTCGCCGATGAGTCCGCCGTCGATGCGTTGCTGCTCGAGGGCGTCGTCGAGCTGCGCGCGGGTGAGGGTGGTGTACTTGATCAGGAGCTCTCCGAGCTTCTCTCGGCCGTGCTCGGCGGTTCTGATGAATTCGTTTGCGATCGTCATTTATTTCACCGCTTTGATGATTTCCTGGTAGTCCGGGGTCTCGAGTGCCGGTTCTTCAGAGTCATTGCCAGTCTGCACTTCCACGTCGTTTAAGTTCCGGTAGTGGTCCGCATCCGATTGATCGTAGAGTGGGCCCTCGATTTGCTTGTCCAACTTCGCGTTCAGGTCTTTGGTGAACTTCTCGTTCGGGTCCTGTTGGTCATCGTCGAACATCGAGTTCATGCCCTTCTTCCGGCGGTCGAGGATTTCCTTCGAGTTCTTCGACGCTGTCTTGGCGTACGGGGAGAGGATCTTCGGAGTCATGAAGAAGAGGATGTTGACCTTTTCCACCTGCCGGCTTTTGTTCTTAAAGAGCCAGCCGAGGACGGGGATGTCTCCCAGGAGTGGAACCTTATTGTTCGTGACCACCTCCCGGTCTCGGAGAAGACCGCCCATGGCGATGGTGTCGCGGTCCCTGACCATGACCTCGGTGATCGCCGTTCGCGTTGTCGTGGGACGGCCCTGACCTGGCTGATCTCCACCCGAGGCGGCCTTGAAGTCGTCAATCTTCTGGTTGATCTTGAGCTTAACAAATCTCGTGACCTTGTTGATTTGCGGCGTGATCTTGAGCGAGAGCTTTGCTTCCTGCTGGGTGGTGCTGAAGGATGAAACCCCTTGGCCAATCGTCTGGTTCCGAATCGGCTCTGTGTCCCCGACCTCAAATGTCGCCTCGGTGTTATCAAGGGCCAGGATCTGCGGTGTTGCGAGGATATTCGTACTCTGGTGTGAGGCGATGGCCCTGATGAATCCATTGATCGCGTTGACCTTAATGTTCGATGAAGCTCCATTGGCACCCTGGACGCTAACATTTCTTGAGGGACCCAGGCCAAACCCACCAACGAAGGCTCCCACGGATTGCGGGACGCCGGATGTCAGAAGGGCCAGGAGCCCACTCTGGGCCGAAGTCTGGGTTGTGAAGCCGGCCCGCTGAACGTTCCCTTGCCCGTAGGCGCCGGTGTATTCGACTCCGAATCCACGATTCTTCGTAACGTTGGCCTCCAAGATTAAGCCCTCAACGTAGACCTGGTCACGGGGAATATCAAGTCTCCCGATCACGTCTCTTAAGGTCAACCAATCCGTCGGAGATGCTGTCACAACGAGAGCATTGTTATTCTTGTCCGACGTGATCTTCACTTCGGCCGAGAAGATCGGGTTCTCCCCAGTGCCGCCGCCGCCGAACGAGCTAAAGCGTGAAGCACCTCCGGCACCACCGGCGCCGCCGGGTTGGGCCGCACCAGAGACGATGCTCGAAAGAGTCTTCGAGAGCTCTTCCGAGTCTCCGTAGTTAAGGTAGTAAACATGGACCCGGTTCGAGCCCGAGGAGACGAGCTTCACGTCGAGCTTGTAGATCAGGTCCTTGAGCTGCTTGGCCCCCTCGGCGTTGGCCATGGCGATGATCGAATTGGTCCGCGGCTCTGCGATGATCCGAGAAATCATCGAGGTGGACTCGTTTCCACCGGCGCCGCCGGTGAACCTCGGAGTGGGAGCTCCCGGCCTTCCGCCAGCGCCGCCGCTTCCGCCTTTAAGGATGTTGTCCAGAAGCTTCGCGATCTCCTGGGCCGAGGAGTTCTTCACCTTCACGATCTGAAGCGATTCCTCGTGCCCGGGCACGTCTAGGAACTTCACCATCTTCGCCAGGCGGTTAATGTTCGAGCCCGTGTCGGCGATGATGATCGTGTTGGTTTGTTTAATGTCGATGATCCGTCCGTAGCGCGACATGAAGGGTCTGAAGTTCCGGGCGATTTCAGCGGCGGAGACGGACTTGAGCGAGATCACTCGCATGACGTAGTTCTCGGTGTCCGGAGTGTAGTTCCCCGTGTAGATCTTGGTGGGCGTGTAGCGGATGTCGCGCGCGTTGATGACCTTATAGAAGGCGCCGGTTTTGATCAGCGAGTAGCCGGCCATGTTGAGGGCCGCGAGGTACGCTTTCCAGGCGTCCCCGACGGTGATCGGCGTGGGCGCGATGATCGACACCTTCCCCTTCACGTCTTTGTCGAGGATCAGGTTTATCCCCGTGAGCTTCTGCATGTGCTTGGTGATTTCCATGATGTCGGTGTCGGGAAAGTCGAAGCTCTCGACGATCTCTGGACCGAAGGCCGTTTCCGGGTTCAGGTTCACGTACTTGTTCCCTTTCGGTGCCACTCCCTGGCCCGGTGCGGGCCGGTCCCCGAACGTGGTCTGGTTGGCCTCGTCATCGACGTCGGGCTCGAAGGCCGAGTCGTTCTCCGCTTCTTCCGACGCCGCAGCACTTTCGGCCGCGGCTTCGATGTTCTCCGCCGCTTTCAGCGCCGCGGCCGCGTCCTCTGCCGACATGGAGTCGATGTCGCTGGTTACCGAGCCCCCGCCGGGGGCCGGAGGGGTGCCTGCGCCGGAGTTCGTGTTGAAGCGAGTCTGCGAGCGGTACTTATTAAACTGCGCCTGCGCCTCGAAGTTCCCGAGGAGGAGCGACACGTAGAAGAGAGAGCTGATGAGAGGCGTTTTCTGACGTCTTGTCTTCATGACCTGTGGTCCTTATTTTTTGATATTGTAATCGAGCATGGACTCGGACCCTTCGCGCTTAATCCCGAGCTGAAGTTTGTCCATATTTTTTATGCGGGCAAAGAGCCCCATGACTTCATTGAGGTCGTAGATGGGTTTCCCGTTGATGCTCGTGATGATGTCCTGGTCCTGAAGCCCCAGGTACGGGAAGATCCCTTGGGGGTCCATCTCCGTCATCTTAAACGCGAGGGTGCCATCCGGGTTCTGGATCTTCACCGCCCGGGCCTGGGTGAGGATGGAGGCGATGTCCTTTAACTTTTCATCCAAGAGTCCCTTCGAGATCGTAAACTTGTTGCCGGCGTTTTCGATGCCCGGAAGCTTCTTGCTCAGTTTGAACTCCCGGCTCTTCGCCGGCGTCATGACGGAGATCGGGGAGCGTACTTCGCGCGCCTTCTCCGAAGCGATGGTCTCGCAGACTCCGTTTTCAAGGTTCTTCACCAGGATCTCGAGCCGCGTGATCTTGAAGATCTTGGCGAGGTTCGAGATCTGCTCACCCTCTCGGACTTCCTGGAGGACCCGGTCCCCTCGGATCTGCACCGACGCCAGGGACTTCACCGTGTCTTGGAGAACGATGGTGTTCACGAGCTTGATGGGAAGGGAGCTCTCCTGTTCCGCAGAGTCGCACTTCGTATCGACGTCCTTTTTCTTGGTCCCAAGGCCCGTGTTGGTGCGGAAGATGTTAATCCCGCGAACCTGGGCGAGGGTCCCGACGTTGAAGTCGTTGTCTAGGTTGATGGCCACCTCGTAGTTCTTGGGACTGTTCATCACGGGGGGGCCCTTGAGGTACAGGGCCGTTCCTTTTCCGAGGGTGTAGGTTACGAGGGAGATGATGGAAACGAGGCCGATCTGATGCACGGTCTCTCGGGCTTCACGGGAGATGGCCCGTTCGATGCTTTTTGAAAGATTCGGAGAGAGCGCAAAAATGCCCTCGCCTGGTTTTCCCTTCACTCCCTCGGGAAGCTTTAGGTTTCCGAGACTCGCGCCGATGCCGGCCAGTCGATCCCGGAAGGACGGCGAGGGCAGCTCATCTGACAAAGGAGCGATGCCGGTGCGGCCTTCGGTCTTCCGGCGCCGGAGCTTCGGGAGAGAAATCTTTGGGATCCGGAGTTTCGGGAGCTTCAGCTTCGAGCGCCAGGAGGATGAACCAGGAGCTCGAACGTTCGGATTCGTGCGATCCGCGTCGCCCTGGGAGAGAGCGCTTTCTTCTTCGACCACCGCTCCTGGGGGGAGTTGATCCTCGTCGAGGAATTCTTCTGGAGCCGAATCTGACTGATTCCGCCGCCGGGAAAATTTTTTAAGGAAGTCTTTGAATTTATTTATCATCAATTAATTGTCATCAAATTTGCTGTTCTGTGCAAGTGCCGGCATGGACATTAAGTCCCAGTAGAACACTCGGGATTTAAGGATCTCCGAGAGATTCACTCTCTTTCTAGGAGCTGTAGAAGTTTGAACATCGCGAAACGTTGTCTTTAATCTCCAAGGGACCTTATAATCAGTACGTAAAACCTAATCCTTTAAAGAGGCCACTATGTCAGCACACGAAAGCGCAAAAGAAATTCCATCGATCGTCGCCAGCATGTTCTACGGCGAGGTCCATGAAGAAGAAGTCTTTCCTTACCCGCACCTCTCGGAGTCGCAGGTCGAGATGGCGAAGGCCATGGTGGACGCCGTTGAGAAGTTCGCGGCGAGGAGCATCGACTCTGTGAAGTTTGACCGTGAGGCCAAGATCCCAACGGAAGTCCTGGAGGGCCTCGCGGGCCTCGGTCTGTGTGGCCTTGGAGTCGGGGAGGAGTACGGAGGTCTCGGGCTCGACACGACTCTCTACGCTCGAGTCTTCTCACAAGTGGCAAGCATCGACGGGGCGATCGCAACAACTCTCGGGGCCCACCAGTCGATTGGTTACAAAGCACTCCTTAACGACGGTAACGAAGAGCAGAAGAAATTTTGGCTCCCGAAGCTCGCAAGCGGTGAGGTCTTCGCCGCGTTCTGCCTGACCGAGCCTGGCTCTGGCTCCGATGCCTATTCGATCAAGACCAAGGCGACGAAGAACGCCGACGGCACCTACACGATCAACGGTCAAAAACTCTGGATCACGAACGGAGGGCTCGCCGGCTTCTACAGCGTGTTTGCGAAGACCGAGCACGACGATGGGAAGGGCGGGAAGTCAGAAAAGATTAGCTGCTTCATCGTGGAAAAAGAGCGCGAGGGTATCTCGTTCGGGGAAAAAGAAGACAAGATGGGGATCCGCGCTTCGGAGACCCGTGCCGTGTACTTCGACAACGTGAAGATCCCGGCCTCGAACATGATCGGCGAGCCCGGTAAGGGCTTTAAGATTGCGATGAATGTCTTAAACACCGGCCGTCTCTCGCTCGGCTCCGGCTGCGTCGGTGGGATGAAGATGATCCTTGCTCTGGCGACGACCCAAGCGAAGACGAGGAAGCAGTTTGGTCAAACGATTGACTCCTTTGGCCTCATCCAAGAGAAGCTTGCGACCATGGCGGCGAACATTTATTCTTGCGAATCCATGGTCTACATGACTACCGGCAAGATCACTCAGGGCATGCACCAGTTCGAGCACGAGTCGGCGATCTGCAAGGTCTACTGTTCGGAGAAGCTCTGGGACACCATCGACAAGGCGACCCAGATCGCGGCCGGAAACGCCTACATGAAAGAATACCCGTACGAGCGGATCATGCGTGACTGCCGGATCAACCTGATCTTCGAAGGGACGAATGAAATCCTTCGGATCTTCACCGCCCTCTCGGGGATCAAGGGCCCATCCGACGACCTGAAGGACCTGGGCAAGATCGCCGATGTTTCCAAGGCCTTCCAGGATCCCATCAAGTCCGTCGGCATCCTCTCGGACTTCGCCAAGAAACGAATTTCGAAGCGCTTCGGCAATAAGACCCTCACCAAGGTTCACCCGACCCTCGAGGGCCACGGGAACCACTTCACGTCGATGCTCAAGGATTTCGCCATCGCCGTTGAAAACACCATCATTAAGTTTGGCAAGAACATCATCGGCAACGAACTCCTCCAGATGCGGATCGCGAACATGGCGATCGAACTCTACGCGCAGCTCTGCGTTCTCTCTCGCACGACGGCGATCTTGAACAATCCGAGTGTCTCCGAGAAAGATAAGGAATACGTCACACTCATGACCGAACTGATCATGCGCGACAGCCGACAGACGTTCACCAAGAACTACAAGCGCCTGAACTCGAGCTACGATAAGCTCATCCCGAAAATTTCTAAGGCCGTGAGTGAGCGCGATGGCTTCGGCTTTGACATCATCGATTTCTAGCGTCTCGTTCCGGCGGCACGGAGCGGCCCTCCTCCTCGCAGGAGGGCTCGCTGCTTGTGCCGCACCGATCAAGAAGAACGCGGACGAAGAAGCCCTGCGGCTTTCGGCGGAGCTAGATTCGTTGACCAAGAAAGTCCAGACCGTGAACTACGGTCCGACTGTCCGGGAGAGCGGAAGTTTCATCGACCGGACGGAAGCCCTGGGCCTCGGGGGCCTGCAGGCCGTGGCCTTGAATGCGGTGGACATTGATCGGGATGGGTATTCAGACTTGGCGATCCTCCCCACCTATTACTCGAGGCCTCGCTTCTACCTTTGGAACCCCCGAGATCAGCGCTTCGTCCTCTGGACTCACGATCCGTTGCCCGCCGATTTTAAAGCGAGCTTCCTGGTGTTCGCGGACTTGAATCGGGATCGGATCCCCGATCTCGTTTCGGGCGTCCTCAATCAGCGCTCGGAAGTGGGGCAGGTTCCTTTAAAATACTACGCCGGTGTTTTGGTTCAGGACAAGCTTCGCTTTCAAGAAGTCGCCGGCGCGCTTTCTCTTCCTGCCGAGCCGACCTCTGGGGTTACGGTCCTCGACTATAACCTCGATGGCTGGCCCGATCTCTTTGTCTCCAATTGGTTCGATAATCGCGGAGGCAATTACATCCCCGTGCAGGACCGATTGCTCTTGAATCGCGGCGGGAAAAAGTTCGAGGACGTCTCCAAGCTTCTCTTGGGCGAAAGTGAGAAGACAGCGGATCAGCTTTTTCCACCGAACGCTCGGCCGACCTACGGCGCATCGAGCTGTGACGTTGATCAGAATGGGTGGCCGGATATCATGACCGTCTCCTCTTCCGGGCAGAAGAATAAACTCTGGATGAATCTGAAAGACGTCCGGACTGATGAGCGCTACTTCGAGGACGCGGGCCCCCTGTCAAACTACGCCTCTGATCCCGACGGGAGTCTCATCCCCACGGGAGGAGGGCGGTCATTTTTTAGTGCGTGCACGGACTACAACGATGATGGACTCATGGACATCTTCCTGGGCGAACTCTCCCACGCCTATGACAATGAGTCCGTTGACCGCTCGAGCATTCTCACCGGTTCTCGGGAACTCTACCCTCCGTTTTTTCTTCGAACTGAGTACGTGAGTGACGCGGCTTCAGAGACCTGGAACCAGGGGGACCGGAGGGCCGTGTGGACGGATTACAACATCGATGGCCGAACGGATATCCTGGTTGATAACTCCGGGTTTCCTCCCTTCTCCCGCTTGGTCCTCTTCGAACAAGATGAGAACCACGCCTTCGTGAACGTCGCCTCCCAGGCCGGGATCGATGTGGTCAACCCAGCGGCGACGATCACCTTGGATGTGAACCGCGACGGTTTACCGGACATCCTCACGGCCCAGAACAACATCCGTCGCGCGGAGATCCCGGCCCGGCTCTATTTTTTCCAGAACGCAGGCCGATTCCCGGGCCGAAAGAGTTTAACCGTTCACCTCGGAGCTTCGAACTCGAACACCGACGGAATCGGGGCGATGGTGATGCTCTACACGCAAACGGGCCCTCGAAAAATTGTTCAACGGCGCTGGGCCGAAACTTCTCAGGGAGGTCTTCCGTCGCAGAACGAAGCGGGTGTCCGCTTCGGCATCGGTGAGGGTGTTGAGGCGGTAGGGGTGAAGGTGCGCTGGCCTTTTCGGAAAACAGTGAGCGGGGTGAGCGGTGCGGCCGTGGAAAAACTTTATCCGCTCAAAGGACTCTTAGTCTCCGGGCACACTGAGGTCACCGTCTGCGAGGACGGGAAAATTCTCCGGGGTAAGATTCTTTGTCCGGACCCGGAAGGGCCCTAGAACGCGCTGCTTACGGAGACGTGTGTTGGATCCGTCCGATCACGTCGACGAGTTGGCGGATGTGATCGGGCATGTGTTGGAAGTTAAGGCTCGAGAGGTGGATGTGCTGCTTGGGAAGGCCCTTGAGATCGTAAGCGTGAAGGGCCTTGTCATTGACGGTGTGGTCCGGCACGATGGCGATGCCAACCCCTTTCTGGACCAGCTTGAGGATGGTCGTGATGGAGTTGACGACCATGATTTTTTGCGAACGCTTCTTGTGGAGCTGGAAAAGGTGATCGTGCTCGGAGTAGACGATCCAGGGGTGCTCGGGGGCCTCTTTCGGAGAGAGTTCCTTCTTACTCACTAGGACCATTTTCTCCTCGAAAAGTTTCAGGGAGCTCACGAGCTCGCTTTGGATGTTCTCCGTCGTGAAGATCAGGTCATACTTCCCGTTGTGAAGCTTGTCTTTGAGGAGCTCGAGGGAGTTCACCTCGACCGTGAGTTGGTGCGCGCTGGTGCGGGAGAACTCGACCATGACGTCGTTGAACCAGGTCTCGAGGAGACCGTGGAGGATCCCGACGCGGATGACTTTGTTCCTGTGGCCAAAAAAAATCTCCTGGAGCTTCCCCTCGAAGCGTCCGAGTTCCTCGAGGAGCGCCTGCCCCTTTTCCGTGAGCAGAACTTTCTTGGAAGAGCGGATGATCAACTGGTCCCCCACGGACTCTTCCAGGAGCTTGATCTGCCGGGAGACGGCAGACTGGGCGATGTTGAGCTCCTTGGCGGCCTTGGAGAAGTTGAGGAAGCGGGAGGTGACCATGAACGCTTTGAGGTAGCGGTAGTCGAGAGAGATCTCTTTCATTTCTTCGCCCAGGGTGGAAGGAGCCCTTCGTCTTTAAAAAATTTCCCCCGGTGCTGGCCATCGGCGGCGTTGTTGACGATGAAGCCCTCTTCATTGCTCGAGGTATCGAGGAGGTAATCCAGGGAAAGTTCCTGGGTGTAGAAAGCGGTGAACGGATCCATCAGCACCGTGAGCTCGAAGTTCACCACCGGGTAGCTCATCCGTAGCACAAGGTCATCGGGGTGAGGTTCGGAGAACCCCGTGTCGTAGGTAAAGCCCTCGCAGCCTTTCCCACCGATTTTGATCCGGAAGGAGAGGCCCTCCAGAGTGTAGTCGTTGTCTTGCATGACCTGGATCTGGCGGACGGCGCTGTCGGTCACAAATAACTTGATGTCCGAGGGGGAGAGTGTTCTTTCCATGCTGCCCATCCTAGCAGCTCTTTTGAATGTTGTCTTTAGACCGTCGAAATCTTATGCTTATTTCATTCCACCGGAGACGCAGCATGAAGGCCCACTATCTCGTTGAAATCGAGAACCCAGAGTATCACCTCGTCAAGGTCCGCCTCCGGATCGAGGACGTCCCCGGAGAGACGCTGAAGGTATTTCTTCCTTCGTGGAGCCCGGGCTCCTATCTCATGCGGGAGTACGCTCGCCACATCCGTTGGATCCAGGTCACCCAGGCGAACGGAGAGGTGCTCTTCCACACTCAACTGGCGAAAGGAATCTGGGAAATTGACTGGAGGAAGGGACCGGTTCTTAAGCGGGAGCGCACCATCGACGTGACCTACGAGATCTACTGCCGAGAGCTCACGGTCCGGACGTCTCACGTGGATGCGTCCCACGCTTTCCTCCATGGGCCCTCGTATCTCATGGGGATCCTGGATCACAAGCTCCAAGCTCCGAGCATCGAGTTCCGCTTCCCGCCGTCTTGGTCAAAGCTCTCGACGGGGCTCCGGGACATTTCACCCAAGCGGGATCAGTTCCTCTACGGGGCGTCGGACTACGATGAGCTGATCGACGCCCCCGTGGAGATCGGGTGCCATGAGACCGATGGGTTCGACTTCCTCGGAAGGGCGCATCACCTTGCGTTCTACGGCGTCCAGTACCCGCACAAGAATGATCTCAAGGCCGACATCAAGAAGATCGTCGAAACGGTCGCTCGGCACTTCGACAACGATCTCCCTTACACCGACTACCTCTTTCTTACTCATTTCGTGCCAAAACTCTACGGGGGTCTCGAGCACCTGAACTCCACAGCGCTGCACTTCGACGGAAGAAAGCTCGGCCACCGGAAGGACTACATCTCCTACCTCTCCCTCGTGGCCCATGAGTACTTCCACCTGTGGAACGTCAAGCGGATTAGGCCCTTGGAGCTTGGCCCTTTCGATTACTGTACCGAAGCCTACACCACGCTCCTGTGGCTGGCCGAAGGCCTCACGAGCTTCGTCGACGACCTGTTCGTCTACCGGGCCGAGCTCGCCACCCTTGAAGAGTACCTTGAGATCGTGAAAGGGAATCTTGACACTTACCTCAGCACACCGGGCCGGCGGTACCATTCTCTGGAACAGAGCTCGTTCAACGCGTGGATCAAGCTCTACCGACCCGATGAGAATTCCAAGAACTCGACCGTGAGCTACTACCTCAAGGGGGGACTCGTCTTCACCGTTCTCCATGCGCTCTTGGTTGAGCGGGGCCAGTCGGTGGACCAACTCCTCGGTCTTCTCTGGAAGGACTACAAGGACCATCCCCAGCGCGGCTTAGTGAAAGAGGACATCTACCGGATGGTGCGAGAGATCGGCGGGGAGGAGGTCCTCGTCCGTTTCTCTGAGATGGTAGAGACGACCACGGACATTGATTTTGAGAGTGCCTTCCGGAAGCTTGGCTGCGAGCTCAAATGGAGCGAACCTTCGTCGGCCTGGATCGGCGCAGAGTTTGAGTACACCGGTGAGCGCGTCTTCGTGAAGACCATCCTCCTCGATTCGCCCGCTCAGCGAGGTGGGCTCAACGTGGGTGATGAGGTGCTCTTCCTGAACGATCTGCGCTTCGAGAAAGGGGATGCCGAGAAACTCGGCTCGCTCCTCGTCATCGATCGGCCCCAGGCCTTCGTGGTTTCTCGCCTCGGGAAGTTCGAAAGAGTGGAGCTCATCCCGGGCCGCGCGCCACGGCAGCTCAAGGAGATCTCCGTCGTCGACCGCGACCTGGCCGAGCGGGCGTTTAGGTTTTCTCCCAGGCCCGCGCAACCACATAGGGCCTGAGCCGATCTAGCTCCCAGAACCCTTCGGAGCCGGACTGAGCGTGGATCCAATGCTGGGGACCAATCTGGATCGAAGAAAACTCTACGGGGAGATCACTCGCGCGGGCATTCATGAGCACTTTAAAGACTGCTTCTTTAAGGCACCAGAGCTCGATGTTCGGCAGTGATACGTCCGCCGGATGAGCGATGCGCTCCCGGATCGTTTCTTTGACCACACGCTCGTCGTGCTCGACGTCGATCCCCACCGCTCGGTGCGTCTGCCGGTCGGCGATGATGGCAGCGCCGCAGGCAGCAGTGTGGGTGAGGGAGAGGGTGAAAGCGGGATAATGATCCAGTTCGTCGAAGCTCCTCAGAGTGAGACTCTTGGGAGAGGCCAAAACACCTCGTGCTTCGAGGCAGAGTCGGAGCGCCTCACGAGAGAGGAGAAAGCCAGCTAACCGATCGGGATGCACCGGGTCCTTGAAGCAGTTGGCCGAGAGGGTGCGCCACTCAGGGTCCTCTGGGTTTGTTAAAGTTTTTACCAGCCGATGGATGAACATACCTGACTGAGTTTATCTTGAAATCCCGAGTATGGTAAGGTCTAAAAATAGTTAGAAAATTTCTGGTTTTCCCTGATAATACTCTCTAGAGTTTCCATTAAAAGAGTCTGAGTTTTAAACTTCCAATATGCGAAAGTCACCTTTCAGGAGAAGAAGTCATGGCCAATCATTTACGTCAGCAAGCGAAGCTTTCGGTCTACGGTCGCAAATCCCGCAAGTGCAACGTTCCCAAGAGTGAACAAGGGAAGTACCTTAAGGTTTCTCAATACTACGGGGAGAACGTCTACAACTACCACCTCTCGAAGTCCCTCTCGCTCGAAGACAAGGACGCTCTGAAGCAGGTCCTCGACGGAAAGAAAAACATCGACCGGCCCCTGGCCACGAAGGTTGCGAACTCTGTCCTCGAGTGGGCGATCTCGAAAGGTGCGACGCACTTCTGCCACTGGTTCCAACCGCTCACCGGGTCGACTGCGGAGAAGCACGACGCGTTCTTGAACTTCGATAATGACCGCGCCATCGAAACCCTTTCGGCCTCCCAGCTGATGCAGGGTGAACCGGACGCATCGTCATTCCCGCACGGCGGTTCCCGCGCGACTTTCGAGGCCCGGGGCTATACCACTTGGGATCTCACGTCGCCGATCTTCATCCAGGAGTCCACGAACGGAAAGACCCTCGTCATCCCAACGGCCTTCGTCTCCTACCACGGGGACGCCCTCGATACGAAAACTCCGCTCCTGCGCTCGGACCTCCAGATCAACGAAGTCATGACGAAGTTCTGTCGCCTCGTGGGTATGAAGGACGTGAAAAAAGTCTACACGACCTGCGGCGCCGAGCAGGAGTACTTCCTCATCGATAAGGCCTTCTACTTCGGCCGGCAGGATCTGGTGATGACGGGCCGGGCCCTCATGGGCTCCCTCACGTCTCGGAACCAACAGCTCGAGGACCACTACTTTGGAATGATCGAAGACCGAGTTCTCGCGTTCATGCAGGAGCTAGAAATCGAGCTCTACAAAATGGGAATTCCCGCGAAGACCCGGCACAACGAAGTGGCCCCGGGCCAGTTCGAGCTCGCTCCGATCTTCAAAGATGCCAACGCTGCCGCGGACAACAACCAGGTGGTCATGACCGTCCTCCGGAACGTGGCCCTGAAGCACGACTTCGTGTGCCTCCTCCATGAGAAGCCGTTTGCGGGAGTGAACGGTTCCGGGAAGCACCTGAACTGGTCCATGTCGACGGACACGGGAGTGAACCTCCTCGAGCCCGGACATGATCCGCATGAAAACTACCGCTTCTTGGCCGTGGTCGCAACGGTCACCGAGGCGGTCTACCGTCACGCTGACGCGATCAGAATGGGGATCGCCTCCCATGGGAACGATCACCGCCTCGGCGCCAACGAAGCGCCTCCGAGCATCATGTCCGTCTTCCTCGGCTCGACGCTGACAGAAATCCTGGATTCGATGCTCTCGGGTGGGAAGTACGTGGCGTCGTCGAAGACTCTCCTGGACCTCGGGGCCCGGCAGCTTGCGGACCTCGTGAAAGATAACACCGACCGGAACCGGACTTCACCGTTCGCTTTCACGGGGAATAAGTTCGAGTTCCGCGCCTGCGGTTCTTCGGCGTCGATCGGGTACCCGCTTTCGATCTTGAACGCTGCCGCGGTGGATGTCTTCGCCGAAACCAACAAGATCATCGAAGACGAACTCGCCAAAGGAAAATCCAACGACGAGGCCCTCGCGACCGTGATCCTTAAGTGGTACGGGAACGCGCAGCGGGTGGTCTTCAACGGCGACGGCTACTCTCAGGAGTGGGTGAAAGAGGCCGAGAAGCGCGGGCTCGGAAACATGCGCACGACTCCAGAAGCGATCGCCGTGCTGAAGGATAGCAAGAAGACGAACTTCCTCGTCAAGACGGGAGTCTTCAAAGAGTCGGAGATTGCTACGCGCCACAATGTTATGCTCGAGCGCTACATCAAGTGCCGGGAGATTGAACTCAAGACCCTTTCTGGGATGGTTCTGAAGAACGTCATTCCTGTGGCGGTAGAGTACAAGGCCCAGCTTGCGGATTCGATCAAGAAGCAAAAAGACGCCGGCTCTGACTCCTCTCTCGAGCTTGAAATCCTCAAGGACCTTGCCGCGGTTTCAAAGTCACTCTACGAGCAGACCCAGAACCTCATCAGCTCGGTCGACGCGCTTCATAAACACGACGAAGAAACCATCGCGCGTAAGATCGCACAGGAGCTCATGCCTCAGTCCTTTAAGATCGCTGAGCTCTGCGGTAAGGTCGAAGAGATTGTCCCTGACGATCAGTGGCCTCTTCCGAAGTTCTACGACATGCTTTTCATTCGGTAAGTTTTTCCAAGAGGGCCCGCCAAGCCGGGCCCTCTTCTTTTCACCCCAGGCCCCGAGAAAGTAGGATTGGAGTCGACCGGAACCCATGTTTCGCAGATTTTAATCCTTGACTCTTTTCTGGATGGCCCTTATCTCTATTAAAGAAAGTCTCTTAATATAGGATAACAATGGCAGACAAAAAGTATCTGGTGATCGTGGAGTCTCCCACGAAGGCCAAGACCATCCGCAAATTCCTTCCAAGTAATTATATTGTCGAAGCGAGCATGGGCCATATCCGAGACCTGCCGCAGTCCGCATCCGATATCCCGGCCGCGTTAAAAAAAGAGGAGTGGGCCAAGTTAGGCGTCAACGTCGAAGAAAATTTCGAGCCGCTCTACATCGTTCCCAAAGATAAGAAGAAGATCATCACGGACCTCAAGGCCAAGATGAAGGGCGTTGATATCATCTACCTCGCGACCGACGAAGACCGTGAAGGAGAGTCGATTTCCTGGCACTTGCTTGAGCTTTTGAAGCCGAAGGTTCCCGTGAAGCGCATGGTGTTTCACGAGATCACGAAGACCGCGATCCAGAAAGCGCTCAAAGATACCCGAGACGTCGATGATAAACTCGTCCGCGCCCAGGAAACTCGGCGCATCCTCGACCGACTTTATGGCTACACACTTTCACCGCTCATCTGGAAAAAAATCGCCTACGGTCTTTCGGCCGGGCGAGTGCAGTCCACGGGCCTTAAGATGATCTGTGAGCGCGAGCGCGAGCGGATGCGCTTCAAGCGCTCGGTCTACTGGGACATCAAGGCCCAGGTTCATCCGGAAAAAGATAAGAAGGCCCTCTTCGACGCTAAGCTCACATCCGTGAAGGGCGCCCGCGTGGCCGGCGGTAAGGACTTCGATGGCCTCACCGGGAAGTTGATGGATGAAAAGAAGGTCGTGCTCCTCGACGAAAAGATGTCGAAGGAGTTGGCGAAGAACATCGAAAAAGCCGCTTGGAAAGTGATCTCCGTCGAGGAGAAGACGTTCAACTCAAAGCCTGCCATCCCGTTCATCACGTCCACCCTCCAGATGGAATCCAACCGAAAACTCGGGATGTCGTCTAAGGATACGATGCGCACCGCTCAGCGGCTGTATGAAGAAGGTCTCATCACCTACATGAGAACGGACTCCCCGAACCTTTCGCAGGAGGCGATCAACGCGGCCCGGACCATGGTCGTCGAGCTCTACGGAAAGAACTTCTTAAACCCGGAAGTTCGGCAGTACCAGGCCAAGACCAAGGGTGCCCAAGAAGCCCACGAAGCGATCCGTCCAGCCGGTGCGGAGTTCACTCATCCTGAAAAAACTGGCCTCTCCGGAAGAGAACTCCAGTTGTATGAACTCATCTGGAAGCGCACCATGGCGACTCAGATGAAGGAAGCCGAGAAGGCGTCCATGACCATCAAGATTGAGGCCGGTGAAGCGGAGTTCTCGTCCAGCGGAACTCGGATCTTATTCCCGGGGTTCCTCCGGGTCTACGTCGAGGGCTCCGATGATCCAGAAGCCGCTCTCGAAGATAAGGAAATCATTCTCCCGGTCTTGAAGAAAGGCGACCTCCTGAAAGCAGCGTCGATTTCTGCCGAACACCACGAAACAAAACCTCCGGCCCGATTCACCGAAGCCTCGATCGTTCAGTCGTTGGAAAAAGAAGGCGTCGGCCGACCGTCCACGTACGCCTCGATCATCGGGACCATCCTCGACCGTGGCTACGTCCGGAAAGATGGTTCGGCCCTCATTCCGACCTTTACGGGAATGGCAGTGATCCAGCTCCTGGAGAACCATTTCGAACACCTCGTCGATTATTCCTTCACGTCTGAGATGGAAGCTTCCCTCGATAAAATTGCCTACGGGGAAGAGGACTGGCTGAAGTACCTGACGAAGTTCTATAAAGGAAAAGCGGGCCTTGCGAAGCGGGTCGAGGAGCAAGACAAGAAGATCAAGCCCGAGGAGTCTCGGACGATTCACATCACCAAAGATGGCAAAGACATGGACATCAAAGTGGGGCGCTTTGGGCCCTATGTGGTGGAGATGAATGGCAAGGATGAGGTTCACGCCTCGATCCCTGAGGACATCGCGCCGGCGGATCTGGATCCGGAGCAGATCAAGGACCTCATCAAGACCCATGCCGAGGGTCCGAAGCCCATCGGGAAAGACCCTAAAACGAAGCAAAGCATTTATGTCTTGGTTGGCCGTTACGGGGCCTACTTTCAGCTGGGCGAGGTCACGGAGGAGAATCCAAAACCAAAGCGCGCCTCTCTGCCGAAAGGGAAGGACCCAAAAACTGTCACCGTCGATGAAGCAGTCCAGGCCCTCTCACTTCCTCGAGAACTTGGCCTTCATCCCCAGACGAAGAAACCAGTTCTTGCTAACAACGGCAGGTTCGGGCCCTACGTCATGCATGACGGTAATTTTCGCTCTCTCAAGAAAGAGGATGATCTTCATACCGTGGATCTTAAGCGGGCCGTCGAACTTCTCTCTGAAGAGAAAGGAGCTTCCCGCAGGGGTGGGAAGGTGCTGCGCGACTTTGGTCTCGTGGCAAAACTCAAAAAGAAGGCGCAGGTCCTGGACGGGAAGTACGGTCCTTACATTAAAGTAGGTACCAAAAACATTACCCTTCCGGAGGACAAGAGAGACCCCAAAGTTATTGAAAAGATGACCGAAGCAGAGCTTGCCAGCATTGTTTTAGCGGCGGCGAAGAAGTAGGGGACCGGTAGTTTTTTCAACGACTTTTCGTTGACAGCTAGCGCCCTGCTAGGTATCTTTCCAGAACTTTATTTTATTGATTACCAGACTAATTAAGGATGAGCATATGAAAAAAGGTATCCACCCAGAGTACAGAGACGTTGTGTTCAAAGACGTTTCTTCTGATTTTGAGATCATCACCCGTTCTACAATTAAGACTTCTGATAAAATTAGCCTCAACGGTAAAGAGTATCCTCTTTTTAAAGTTGATATCTCCTCTGGGTCTCACCCATTCTACACAGGCACTCAGCGTGTGATGGATACTGAAGGCCGCGTTGATCGCTTCAAGAAGAAGTACGGAAAGAAGTAGTCCTCTTCACAATTTGTTTTCTAAAAAGGCTCCTTCCGGAGCCTTTTTTTTTAGTGAAACGGTCAAACCCCGCTATCCCTCTTCGGGGCCCTGGAGTCTGGGATTTCTTTTTGTGTTTAAAAGGCCCTGACAAGCGCGGCTGAGTTTCGATTTCTGAGTCTCGGCGCAGGTGGGGCTTTCCGTTTGCCCGTTCACACAGCCCAGGGCCTTGAGCTCCAGAAAGCATTGTCTTTCGGTTCCCTCGTCGTATTCGCGACGGACTTCGCCGGCAAAGCTCACGGACGCCAAGAAAGTGAGAGTGAAGAGAATTGCAGTCATCGGTGTATCCTTTTGTTAGAGAGAGAGGCGCGCGAGGTCCATGACGATTCGGCCAACACCATACGGAACAGAGTAGTCTCGGGCCGTAGAGTAATTCACAGCGTGGCTAAACCCAAGCTTGTGAAGCCATTCGTGCATCATGGTTTTCATCGTCTCTGCGACGGTGTACGCGTTCAGGAACTTCGTGTTCATGTTGATGTACATGCTCGACGTCGAAGTGAATCCCACGGTCGATGAGGCCTCGTAGTAGGTCTTGATCTTGAGGTCCATCTCGTTGTCCTGCGCCGGGAGGAGCTTCTCGGCGCCGTTCAAGATCTTGGTGTAGATCTGCGAGTTCGTTAGACCCCCACTGTCGACGAAGCGTTTTGCGCCTTTATAGGAGAAGTTGAGGATCCGGTTTTTGAAGGCTTCGCTTCGGACAATCTCTCTCAGCTTCTGCTCGCCGCGATCGATCTTCGCCCGTTGAGAGGAGGTTCCGTTCTCCACGAAAACGTCAGTGGTCCAAGTGGCGGCGAGGGACGAGGTCGCGGTCTGGCCTGACGGAGAAAAGAGGAGGGCGGCCCCGAGCCCTAGTGGTGAAATCCATTTCAGCATGAAAACTCCTTATCGAATATCGCTGCTCTTCCTGAAGCAACGCCGGGTGTTCTTTCCGGTGAGGGTCATTTTCACTTCCAAGTACTTTTGCGCAAGCCTGGTCGGATTTTATTTTAAGAATATCTTTAGAGCTCGCAGGAGTTTCTTGGAGTTAGTTCGCCTGATCGAGAATTTCGGTCATGGAGAATCTTATGACTCCTGTCATAAGAAGAGGGCCCTGGGATTAAACACTCTTGGCCCTCTGGGGGTGAGCTAGCAGCACTGATGTTTATGACGATGGGAATGCTGAAGGTTCTTGGCGTGGGAGAAGACGAGGATCATCGACCCGAGGATTGAAATGCTATGGCTGACTTGGTCCGGTGTTCGCCCTTCGATGACCACTCCAAGAAGGATGAGTGCCAGACCGGCCGCGGCGACCCCGAGGATCCAGGTGAGGCCATGCTTTCGGTACCCGGGAACAAAGGCCAGCGGCGAGGTGAACAGGATGAGAACACCCACCACGATGTGGATCCAGCTTGAGTGGGTATAGGTCGAGATGGCCGGGAAGAGAACCGGAAGAAAGGCGACTGCGATACAGTGGATTACGCAGGCCGAAGAGAAGGCAATGCCAAGCCGGTCCCAGACTTTTTTCATCTTCCCGGTATACCTCTTACGAGGGAAGTCGTCTATAATGGGCAGAAATTGTTTAGGCACATGCCGGGAGTAACCTATGAAAATGTCATCGTTTTTTGTTGGACTTGCAATGTCCCTTTCCGTCTTCGCCGCCAAGGTCGAGGTGGACGTCAGTGGGATGACCTGTGGGATGTGTGTTGAGGCGATTACCCGAGAGCTAAAAGCGACGCAAAGAGCGGAAAACATCACTGTCAGCCTCGAGGAAAAAAAGGCCCGCTTCAGCGAGCCGAAAGACCGCAAACTAACCGACGCGGAGATCAAGACAGCGATCAAGAAAGCGGGCTACGAAGCTGTGAAAATTCGCCGTAACTAGTGAAGCCCGTTTTCATCCTCTGGGGCTCTCAGACGGGCAACGCCCAGAACCTCGCGCACACCATCGGAGAGGCCCTCGCCGGCGAGCTCAGTGTCGAGGTGCACGACATGGGCTCTCTAGATCCAGAAGAGATCCGCGGCATGGAGCGGCTTCTCATCGTGACGAGTACCTACGGTGACGGCGAGCCACCCGACAACGCGTCAGAGTGGATGAGTTTTCTTAAGTTCGGCGAGGAGCTCAACTTATCTCACCTCCAGTTCGCGGTGATCGCACTCGGTGATCCTTACTACCCGCATTTCTGCCAAGCGGGGAAGGATTTTGACGAGTTCCTCCGACAGAAAGGGGCCCGAGCGTTACTCCCGCGGCTGGACTGTGACCGCTACTACGAAGAGCAGTACCCCGAATGGGTGCGAGAGCTGAAATCGCTACTTCAGACGAGTCTTTAGGACTAGACTTAAGGAAGTGGTCTCTGGAGGACAGATGAAGATAGGCATTCTTTCGCGCAACCCAAAAATTTATTCTACCCACCGGCTCGTCAAGGCGGCCCTCTCGCGGGGTCATCGAGTGCGCGTGGTGAATCCCCTCCGGTGCTACATGAACATCACGAGCTCAAGGCCCATGGTGCACTACCGGGACGAGAAGCTCGAAGACTTTCACGTCGTCATTCCCCGGATCGGCGCCTCGATCACGCACTACGGCTCGGCGGTTCTGCGCCAGTTCGAGATGATGGGAGTGTTTTCTCTCAACGAGTCAACCTCCATCACCCGCTCAAGAGACAAGCTGCGCTGTCTGCAGATCCTTTCTCGGTCTGGGATCGGTCTTCCGGTGACGAGCTACGCCCACTCCACCAAGATGACGGAGAAACTCATCCACATGGTAGGTGGTGCCCCGTGTGTCATCAAGCTCCTTGAGGGAACTCAGGGCAAAGGGGTGATCCTCGCTGATACACAGAAGGGAGCGGAGAGCATCATCGATGGGTTCCGGCAAATGAAGGCCCACTTCTTGGTGCAGGAATTCATCAAAGAGAGTAACGGCTGCGACATCCGGGCCTTCGTGATCGGGGACCGAGTCGTTGCGAGCATGATGAGGCGGGCCAAGGAGGGAGAGTTTCGCTCAAACCTTCACCGCGGAGGGTCCGCTGTTCCTGTGGATATCTCGCTCGAAGAAGCTCGCGCCGCGGTTGGTGCGGCCCAGGCCCTGGGCCTGAACGTCGCCGGTGTAGACCTCTTACGGTCCGCCCGAGGTCCCCTCGTCCTTGAAGTCAATTCTTCCCCGGGCCTTCAGGGAATCGAATCATCGACGGGCCTTGACATCGCCACCATGATCATCGAGTACATCGAACAGAACATCGGAAAGACTGAGTACGCTGGCTAGCTTGGGAGGGGAGCTTCTCCCTTCAAGCGGTAGCGCCGTTCGGAGAGCGGGAGCTGAAAAAATTGTTCGAGCGAAAGTCCTTGCTGCTCGCAAAACAGCCTGAGAGCCTTGGCGAAGCGCTTCAGAAGATCTGGGCCATGGTAAACATAGGCCGTGTAGACCTGGGCCGCTTTTCCTCCCTCCCTCCAGAGGTCAAAGAGATCGGCGGGAGCGGTGATTCCGCCGACGGCGATGAGCTCGAGGTCACCGAGCTCCTGCAGAATAACTTGGCGAATGTCTCGGGCCCGGGCCTGAAGGAGAAGACCTGAAACACCGCCAACCCCGCGCTCGGGCATGATGGTCGTGTTGGTTGCGATGAGACCGGTTAAGTGAAGATCCCGAGCGAGCCGGGTGAGTTCGATCACCTTTTGGGGTCCCAGATCGGGGGCGATCTTGAGGTATAAGTCTTGGGCACCGCCGCGGCGCTGAAGCTCGTGAAACAGTTCTCGCAAATAGGCCGGCTCCTGGAGCGCTCGCAATCCGGGAGTGTTCGGAGAAGAGACGTTCACGACGAAGTAGTCGGCAACACCAGTGAGACTTTCATAAAGATTGGCAAGTTCGCTGATGCTTTCTTCGGCGGTGGTATCTTTGTTCTTACCGAGATTCACTCCAAGGGGGGCCGGGTGATCGTAACGCTTGAGGCGGGGCTTAATGGAAGCAGCGCCGTGGTTGGGAAAACCCATGGCATTCCGTAAGCTCTGTTCTTCCGGATAGCGGAACATGCGGGGCCGGGGATTTCCGGCCTGGGCCTTGAGTGTGACCGTGCCGCATTCGATGGCGCCGAAGCCTTGCCCGGCGAAAAACGGCAGCGCCTCCGCGTTCTTATCAAGTCCCGCCGCAAGGCCGACAGGGAAAGTCCAGCGGAGGCGGCCTACGGGAAACTCGAAGCGTGGTTCCGGTGCGACCCCCGTGAGTCGGCCGAGGAGCGGCGAGAGCCGTGCAACCTCGAGGGTCAAATTGTGGGCCGTCTCAGGTTCCAGGGAGAAGAGCGCGGGCTTCAGGAGGGAGTAGAACATGGGCTAAATACTAGTCAGCTTTTCTTTGAAAGTCATTAAAGGCTATGAGATAATTTCCTCCTGTGAGGTCTTCATGCGTCTCCTCGTCGCGCTCTTGTTCGCCGTTTCCTCGGCCTGTGCCCAGCACTCTTCGCAACCTGCCAAGGAGAGCGCGGCGGATCTTCGCGTAGGTGTCGAGGTGTTCCGCATCGAAGAGCCCGCATCTTCGACGACGGTCTGGCTCGAGCGCACCGCGGGCCTGGACTACTTCCTGGTTCGAAAGACCGGTGAGGACGACGAGAAGATTCTCAAGGTCTCCTCCGTCGAGGCGCGCCGGCTGGAGCAGGAGTTCGCCGCGAAGTTTCTCCGGTGCCAGTATGAGCTCCCGACTTCCGCCGGGGACTGTAGGCCAGCGCTGCGGCTCTTCTTGAAGGGAGACCCGCAGGAGATCTGCGGCAAAGACGAGGGGAAAACTCAGGAGCTCGCGCCCTTCATCAAAAGTCTGACTCAGCGGTTCTAGGTGAAAATACTTTGCAACTCCTCTCTCGTGGATAGAAAATAGCATATCAATTCGTATCGCAAATCGAGGTTCCATGAAATCCCAGGTTCTCCTTCTCAGTTTAGCCTTGCTCGCCCAGGGAGCGGTTGCCCAGCAGACGAGTTCGCCAGTGTCGACGAGTGACGATCCGTCGATCCTCGGATCGATCATGAGCCCCAAGCCGCGCTACACTCGGGAGATGGTCCTTGGGAACATCCTGAAGGGGGCCCTCGAGGCGATGCATTTTACGGGGAAAGAGATCAACAACGAGTTGTCTCGGAACGCCTTCAAGGTTTACCTGGAGCGCCTCGACTACGGGAAGCAGTTCCTTCTAGCGGCCGACGTCAAGCAACTGGAGAAGTACCGCGAAACCTTCGACGACATGATGATCTCCGGCGACCTGGCCGTCCTCGACACCTCTTCCGAACTCTTGAACAAGCGCATCGGACAGATCGAGAAGCACGTCGAGGGCGTGTTAGCGAAACCGTTGGACTACAACCGGAAAGACTCCCTCGAGACCGATCCTAAGAAACGCACTTTCCCGAAGACCGAGGCCGAGCTCTTCCAGCACTGGGAGCGCCTCATGAAGTACGAGGTCCTGAGTCGCATCGTCGATAAGAAAGAGGAGCAGAGCGGCCTTGCCACCGATGAGAAGGGCAACAAGAAAAAGCCGGTATCAGAGAAGAAGCTCACCGACGTCGAGATCGAAAAGGATGCCCGGGAAAAGGTCCTGAAGTCGTTCAAGAAAATTTTCTCCCGCCTCGTGAACGAGAAGCGCTCGGACAAGCTCGATAAGTTTTATAACGCCATCACGAAAGTCTTCGATCCGCACACGAACTACCTCGTTCCGGAGGAGAAGGAAGACTTCGACATCGACATGTCCGGGAAACTCGAGGGCATCGGTGCGATCCTTCGTGAGGAGAACTCCTACATCAAGGTTGAGCGCATCGTTCCCGGGTCCGCGTCCTGGAAAACGAAGGAAGTCGAAGCCGAGGACGTCATCCTCAAGGTTGCTCAAGGGAAGGAAGAGCCCGTGGACGTCGTCGACATGTCGCTTCGAGACGCGGTGAAGCTCATCCGCGGCAAGAAGGGCTCAGAGGTTCGTCTCACCATCAAGAAACCGAACGGACTTGTGAAAGTGGTTCCGATCATCCGCGACGTGGTTGAGATCGACGAATCCTACGTCAAAGGCACGGTCCTCGAGCTCGCACCACAGAAGACGAAGATCGGGTACATTTCGATCCCGAAGTTCTACCGCGACTTCAATGACCGCGCGGGCCGCAACGTCACGGACGACACCCGCCGTGAGATCGAACGACTCAACAAAGAAGGCGTCGAGGGCCTCATCGTTGACCTCCGGAACAACGGGGGTGGCGCGCTCGAAGATGCGCGGATGATCTCCGGGCTCTTCATCGAGAAGGGACCGATCGTTCAGGTCAAGGCCAACACCGGCAGTACGGACATCCTCGTGGACACGGATTCGAAGGTGGATTTCCAGAAGCCCACCATCGTGCTCATCAATCGCTTCGCAGCTTCCGCGTCGGAGATCGTGGCCGCCGCGCTCCAGGACTATAACCGCGCCGTCATCGTCGGCGGTGAATTTTCCCACGGCAAAGGAACCGTCCAGGCCGTCGTCGATCTAGACGGCTACGTCTCTCCGATGGCGAAATCCTATTCTCCGCTCGGGGCCCTCAAAATCACGATCCAAAAGTTCTACCGCATCAACGGCTCCTCCACTCAGTACAAAGGGGTGAGCCCGGACATCATTCTCCCAGACCAGTTCTCCCACCTCGAGAGCGGTGAGAAGTTCCTCGACTACTCGATCCCGTGGGGTGAAGTGAAGGCAGTGAAGTACGATAAGTGGAAGCCGAGCTATGACCTCAAGAAACTACGAGCGGCGTCCAGTGACCGGGTCAAGAAGAACCAGAAGTTCAAGCACGTCCTCGACTCCATCCGGTGGTACAAAGAGCAGAAGGAAAAGTCGAAGCGCTCCCTCGCGGCGACGGACTTCGAGCGCGAGCGGAAGATGATCCGCGAGATGGCGGACGTCTTTAAGAAAGAAGAGGAGAGTAAGAACCTCCAGGTCCGGGACCTTTCACCGAACGCAAAGGAGAAGGCCCAGCTGGAAAAGTTCGAAGAGTTCTCGAAGACGCTGAAGAAGGACGCCGTGATCGAAGAGTCACTGCAGATCATGAACGACATGCTGAAAGTTTCGAAGCTCTAAGCGCCCGGACCACTGGGACCGGAAGAAGAACACAAAGGATTGAGAGTGAAGTCAGCGTTGACCCTAGAACAGAAGTACGATTTCTATGAGCGCTCGGTGCAGAACGCCGACAGCGAAGTTTCGTTCATGAACGACGAATACCAGCGCTTCTACGGACACGCACCTTACACCATGCGGGAAGACTTCTGCGGCACCGGTGCGATCTCCTGCGCCTGGGTCCAGCAGTCTAAGGACTGCGAGGCCTACGGCATCGACCTCGACCCGGAGCCCATCCGGATGGGTCAGCAGCGGCACTTCGCGAAACTCACAAAGGCCCAGCAGCAGCGGATGCGCTACCTTCAGGAAAATGTGCTCAAGACCTCAGCGCCCAAGGTCGAAGTGGTGTGCGCGTTTAACTTTTCCTACTGGATTTTTAAGAAACGGAGCGAACTCCTGCGCTACTTCAAGTCGGTCCGGAAGTCGCTCACCAAGCAGGGAGTGTTTTTCCTCGATATCTTCGCGGGCCCGGAGAGCCAGAAGCTCATCACCGACACCAAGAAGCTCAAGGGCCTCACCTACTACTGGGAGTGCCAGCACTTTAATCCCCTGACCCATGACTGCACCTTCGCGATTCACTTCAAGGATGCGAAGGGCAAAAAGCATGACAACGTCTTCACCTACCACTGGCGGATGTGGACCATGCCCGAACTCCGGGACCTCCTCGTAGAGGCCGGGTTTTCGAAGACGGTGGTTTACTGGGAAGGCGACGACGAGGACGGGAACGGGAACGGAGAGTTCGCCCCAGCGGACGACGCTCTTAACTGTGACGCCTGGGTCTCCTACATCGCGGCACTTACCTGAGGTCCCTTAAAACGTGACCGATTCCAGAAGCTCGATGACCTTCTGGAACCGGGAGGTCGGGAAGGTCTCTTTGAGCTCTCTTAGGAGATCGTGGCGTTGGAGTGGCCGCTCCTCGTTTTTGAGAATGATCCGAGTGAACTCTTCGGCCACGATGAACACCACCGACATCGGGGAGACATTGTTTCCCCAGTGCTCCGAGAATCCGATGCCATTGAGGGTTCCGTGGTGTTGCCGGATGATCTGATCGGCGCCCATCGGTGCGTGAGGAAACTTCGTCACATATTCGGCAGCAAGTTGGGCGTGCTTTTCGACCAGAATCTTCACCTCGGGAGAGAAATTCGCTTTCCGCAGATCCAGCGCCGACGCGACCCGGGCCTGGGTGTCGTCAGCGAGGGCAAGGTCGTGGAAGAAAGCGATGAACATGATCTTCTCTTCCTGATCCGGACTTCCCCAGTCGATGTTCCGGACGATGTGGCTTCCCACGTAGGCGAGGATCTGGGTGTGCCGGTAGATGTAGCTGGTCTTGTTGGAGAGGAGGCGCTCGAGGAGCTTCGCGAGCTTCGGATTTGTCTTCACGGTCCGCTTGAGCGTGTCCATGTTTTTCTTCGCGAGCTTGACGGTCTCTTCCGTGATGCCGATGGAGAGGAGCTTCTGCGTGAGGAGCTCCAGACTTCGGTCCGCAGCGGTGAGCTGCTCGTCGGCCGAGAGATCGAGGGCCTCGAGCTCGGTCATGAGTTCGTTCGTGACGTTGTTTACGAAGTCCAGCCGGTGGAGCTTCTCCACGTAGAGGTGAGTGATCCCTTCCTGCACCAGCGCATTCACTTCGGCTTCCGTGAAGTCTTTGAGTTTGGCAAAGCGGGGGATGAAGACCGCTGGGTCCTCGATGTCCTGGGAGTAGACTGGACAAACAGAACGGCGCAGGACCTTGAAGTACAAGATGGGGATCGGGAAGTACTCGGGGACGACCTTGTCGGCCATGTCTTTTGCGGTGATCTTGAGCGCTTTCGCAGCGTTCTGAATGAGCAGTTTGAGGAGCAGCGAATTGGGGATGTGGGCGAAGGCTCCGGGGACCTCTTTGCCAGGCCCGACTTCGATCACGGGAATGGTCAGTTTGCGCTTCGCGAGGTACTCGATGAGGATTTTGGCGGAGTCCTCTTTCTCGATCTTCGAGCGGACAATGATCAGGTCTATGTTGGCGGCCTCGGATTGCAGGAGGCCGATGGCGAACTCGGCCTTCTTTTTACTTATGATCTCGAGGCCCAACCAGGTTGAAAGGTTGAGCATGTAGAACGATTCAATTTTTGGATTGTTTTCTACTAAAAGCGTTAACGCCAATGAGTCCTCCCGAACCATTATAGTGTAATCTCAATGAGGATTTTTGCTCACTTTTTTGTTAGACTGGACTTGTCTAGTAGTGCATTTAAGACGGGAGATTCACGTGGCCTCGCTGACGACGTATTTCGATGGAGCTTTCAATACCCAACAAGAAGACTGGGAATCCGTCCTAAAAGCAGAACTGAAGCTCCAGGATCTCTCCGGCAAAGTCACCAAGAAAATGATCAGTGGGCTCACCTGGCCTACGCTCTCCCTTTCCCGCCAGTTCGAAACCTCTCTTGCGCCCCAGATCTCCTGGAAGAAGGCGTCGACGACCTACGCCGTGCTAGACGCGCAGGAAGCGGCCGAAGCGATCCGGGAGGATTTGAACGGGGGAGTCCGGAACTTTTTTTTCCACGCCGGGGCCCTCGATGCGAAGGCCTGGAGCATCGTCGATGCCACACTCCGCGCGCACGCACCGGTGGACGAGCTAGAAGTCTTCTTTCTGGGTCCTGAGAACTTCAACTCATCCACTGTCCGGGTGATCTCCGGGATCATCTCCGGCGCCGAGGCCCATGACCTCGGTGGACACTCCATCCAGGAACTGGCGGTTCTGGCGAAGCTCCTGACCAAGGCCCCCGACCAGGAGACGTTCATCGGAGTCTTCGTGGATTCTCACTTCTTTCACAACATCGCGAAGCTCCGGGCCGCCCGGCTCCTCGCCCAGAAAATCTTCCAAGAGAACGGCCACAGATCGACCCCTAAGCTCGTCGCCTTGACGAGTTATCAGGGGTGGACAGTCTACGAGCGCTACTCCAACATGCTCCGGAATGAAACGGCAGTCGCAGCGGCCTATATCGCCGGGGCCGATCACGTGCAATCGGCCGGCTACAACTCACTCGTCGAGCTCGAGGCCCGGGAGCGCAGGAGTGACGAGCACGTGGAACGCTCCCGCAGGATGGCCCGGAACACGGGGCACATCCTGGGCCTTGAGAGCATGCTCGGGGTGGTTGATGATGCTTCCTCTGGATCCTTTCATCTCGAGAATCTCACTCGCGCTCTCTGCGAAGAGGCGTGGGGTCTCATGCAGCGCCTCCTCAAAGGGGAAGAGCTTGCTCTCGATCTCGCTCGCGTCCGCGAGGAACGACTGCGCCTGGTGAAGCACCGGCGGCTAATTTTTTCTGGCATCAACGACTACCCGGATGTCACAGAGGAACTCGGGATCGCGCTCAAAGCACCTTCCGTGTTCCGACCGGCACGGGTCTTCGAAGAGCTTCGGCTGCGGATGGAAAAACTTCCGAGGCCAGTGGTTTACGTGGCCCTCTTTGGGGACTACGGGGCACTCAATGCTCGGCTCAATTTCGTGAAGAACTACTTCGAACTTTTAGGCCTTCGGGTTCGAGACCCAGGACGCTCTGTGACCGATCTCGCTGCGTTCACCACCGACCTCGGGACGCGGCGTGAGGAGCTCGTCGTTCTTTGCTCCACCGATGAGGGCTACTCGCTACTGACCCAAGCCGCGGCCCAGTCTCAAGCGGCCCATCGATACGTGGCCGGGAAGACGGAGATTCCCGGCCACAAGAACCTCTTCGCCGGGCAGAACGCCTATGAAGTCTTAGAAGAGCTTGTACTCGCCTTCGAGAGGAGAAACGCGTGAAAGATTTTAGTACTCTCGCCTGGAGCGCTCCACAGCAGGAGGGAGCTCAGAAGCGCACGGTCCTCGTGACACCGGAGGGAATCGCCCTTCGGAATGCCTATGACTCCCAGGACGTAAAGTTCGCGGGCCTCACGAAGTCGCTCCCGGGGCAGACTCCGTTTATCCGGGGGCCCTACGCCTCCATGTACTCCCAGAGGCCCTGGACCATCCGTCAGTATGCGGGGTTTTCAACGGCCGAAGAATCAAATCGCTTCTACCGGGATAACCTCACGAAAGGTCAGAAAGGGCTATCCATTGCCTTCGACCTTGCGACCCACCGGGGCTACGACTCGGATCATCCGAGAGTGAAGGGGGATGTTGGGATGGCCGGGGTTGCGATCGATTCGATCCTCGACATGCGCATCCTCTTTTCAGGAATTCCCTTGGATGAAATGTCCGTGTCCATGACCATGAATGGAGCGGTGATCCCGATCCTTGCGCTGTTCATCGTCGCCGGTGAGGAGCAGGGTGTTTCCGCGGAGAAGCTCACGGGAACCATCCAGAACGATATCCTTAAAGAGTTCATGGTCCGAAACACCTACATCTATCCGCCGGAACCCTCCATGCGGATCATCGCTGATATTTTTAGCTACACGTCGAAGTACATGCCCAAGTTCAACTCGATTTCCATCTCCGGCTACCACATGCAGGAGGCCGGGGCCACCGCTGACCTCGAGCTCGCCTACACCCTGGCCGATGGCCTTGAGTACCTTCGGACCGGCGTGCGGACGGGTCTTGACGTAGACCACTTCGCACCGAGGCTTTCCTTCTTCTGGGCCATCGGCATGAACTATTTCATGGAGGTCGCCAAGATGCGGGCCGCGCGCCTCCTGTGGAGCAAGATCGTCTCGGAGTTTAAACCCAAGAACGCCAAGTCCCTGGCCCTCAGGACTCATTCTCAAACCTCGGGCTGGTCTCTCACCGCGCAGGATGTCTTTAACAACGTCACGCGGACGGGGATCGAGGCGCTGGCCGCGGCCCACGGTCACACTCAGAGTCTTCATACGAACTCTCTCGATGAGGCGCTCGCACTTCCGAGCGAGTTCTCCGCCAGGATCGCTCGCAACACGCAAATCTTCATTCAGACAGAAACGGACACCTGCGACGTCATTGACCCGTGGGGCGGAAGCTACTTCGTCGAAAGTCTAACCCAGGATCTCGCCCTCAAGGCCTGGGAGCACATCGAAGAAATCGAGGCCCTGGGAGGGATGTCCCAGGCGATCGCCAAGGGCATTCCGAAGATGCGCATCGAAGAAGCCGCGGCCCGCACGCAGGGGCGGATCGATTCTGGGGTTCAACCCATCGTGGGTGTGAACCTGTATAAACGTGCTAAGGACGATGTTCCCAAGATCCTTCAGGTTGAAAATTCCGAGGTCCGGGAAGCCCAGATCCAACGACTCAAAAAACTGCGCTCCGAGCGCGACGATGCGCGGGTGACGTCGGCGCTTTCGGCCATGACTGAAGCGGCGAAGAGCGGGCAGGGCAACCTCTTGGCACTCGCGGTTGAGGCGGCCCGGGCCCAGGCCACGGTCGGCGAAATGAGCCTTGCCATGGAGAAAGTGTTTGGCCGTCACCAGGCCGAGATTCGCACCATCCAGGGAGTTTATCTGAAAGAGGTCCAGTTAGGAAAAGTTGATACCAGCGAACTCAAGCGCCTCTTGGAAAAGTTTCAGGCGAGCGAGGGGAGGAGGCCCAGGATTCTCATCGCGAAGATGGGCCAGGACGGGCACGACCGGGGACAGAAAGTCATCTCGACGGCCTTCGCTGACTTGGGGTTTGACGTGGACGTCGGTCCCTTGTTCCAAACCCCCGAAGAAACGGCCCGGCAAGCCGCAGAGAATGACGTTCATGTCATCGGAGTCTCATCCCTCGCCGCGGGCCACTTGACCCTGGTTCCGGAGTTGAAGCAAGAGCTCCGGAAGCTTAACCGCGAGGACATCCAGGTCACGATTGGTGGAGTGATTCCACCGCAAGACTACGAGAAGCTCTATACCATGGGAGTGGCCGGTATCTTTGGGCCGGGAACCGTCATCGCCGAGGCCGCCACGGAGCTTCTCCGGAAGCTTTGCCTCGAACTCGGAGTCGAATGAGAAGACCACTGACCGTAGATGATTACGTCGAAGGCATCCGACAAAAGGATCGAACCATCCTCGCGCGCGGGATCACGCTCGTTGAGTCCTCGAACCCCGATCACCAACGACTGGCGCAAGAGCTCCTCAAGGCACTCCTCCCGGAAACCGGTCGCTCCAAGCGCATCGGGATCTCCGGTACCCCGGGGGTCGGCAAGTCCACCTTCATCGAAGCCTTCGGGAAGCTTCTCACCTCCCAGGGGAAGACCGTCGCTGTCCTGGCCGTGGATCCGACGTCGCAGGTTAGCGGAGGCTCAATCCTAGGGGATAAGACCAGAATGAATGAGCTGGCGATTGACCCGAATGCCTTCATCCGGCCGAGTCCTTCCGGTGATACCCTCGGGGGTGTCGCTCGGCGGACGAGAGAATCTCTTTACCTGTGCGAGGCCTACGGCTTCGACTACGTCTTAGTTGAAACAGTGGGTGTGGGTCAGTCTGAGACGACGGTAGCGCAGATGGTGGATCTCTTCGTGATGCTCCTTCAGCCCGGAGCGGGCGATGACCTCCAAGGAATTAAGCGGGGGATCCTCGAGGTGGTGGATCTGGTGGTCGTCACAAAAGACGACGGAGACCAGCGGATGACGATTCAGAAAGCGAAGCATGACTATCAGCAGGCGCTGCAGATCCTTCGCCACGACGGGTGGATGCCACCGGTGCTCTCTTGTTCTGCGGTCACGAAATCTGGGTTGTCAGAGATTCAGGAGACCATCGAGTCCTACTTCCAACTCCAAGGATCTCTCATCACGAAGAAACGAGAACTCCAGGGCATTGACTGGATGTGGCAGCTAATTCACGACGGTCTCCGTGATCGATTCCTGCAGGGTGTGGGGGAGGAGTTCATTCGCTCATCGGAGCGAAAAATCCGGGACCACAAGCTCACGGCCCCCGAAGCCGCGGAGAAGCTGCTTAAGAAATTTCATCCCTAGCAAGGCCCCTCCGTTGGGCCCGGAGATCCTAGAGACTACTGGGCCGTCTCAAGAAGAAGAGCGACGATCTCTTGATCCGAGAGCTCGTTAAGGCTTTCGTCCTGCGCCCGGACTTTGGCGATCAAGTCCTCGAGAGCGAGAGTCTTCGGAGCGCCGGCGAGGTAGTCGAGGCCATCTTGCTCGACGTGGTGGATTTCTTCTTTCAAGACAGCGACGATTGACAACATGAGCGTCGTCGAGACGATCGGGGCCATGGCCGCGGAAACGAGGCAGACGTCGTAGTTCGCTCCATTCAAACACCGGATCGTCGAATCAACGAAGATCGTCGGTGCCAAAGTTGTCATGACTGCCGAGTTCTGTGGGTAGTAACTCGGGGCTGCGCTGACCCCGAGGGCCATGAGGGTGAGTGAGAGGGTAAGAATCTTTTTCATCAGTGTCTCCTTGGTGAGTTCGATCGGTCGTTAGTTTCGTTCGATCTACTGTGTATTTATCTCTACGCTATCTTAGACTCCGGAGTAGGGACTGCTTATGAGCAACGCTCTCGGCGATGGCCTTCTGCGAGGCCCCGAAGATGCGCTCGATCTCGCGAGCGAACCTTCGTCTCAGCTCCAGGAGCGCTGCTTCTTCATCCGGTGTAAACGTGACGTCGGAGAACACCGAATCTGAGAGCTGAGGGATCCCGTAGCCACGGTTTAAGACAACTCCCGAACTGCGATGCCGCTGCCGTTCGAGGCTACGGTACAGCTCGAGGAGTTGGCCCTGGGACCTGCCGGATTCCTGCTCGTTCAAGAGCCTCCCCGTGTCCCGTTGAAGCTGGATGATGGCGCGATTTAGGATCACGTCTTCGAGGTAGGCGAGTTTCCCGAGATCTTCCCGACGGGCCTGGGTCGCAAGTTCTTTCCTTTTGAGGAGGGTCGAGGAGTTCAAGAGTTCAGCGGCGGTCTGTTCGGCCCTGAGAAGCCCCGATGCTTTGAGCTCCGTCACCACACGGTCAATCTTCTCCTGCTGGCCCTCGAAGTAATGGCCGGTTCTCTTCGCCGCTGCGAGATCTTCGAAGACGGCCATGTCACTGATGCCGAACTCCTGGAGCTTGTTGCGAATCCCGAGCGGGGTTAAAACGTTGAGGCCAACCATCCGTGGATCATCCGCGTACACGTTCCGGAGGATCGAGAGAGTCTCATCGGCGCAGTTGTTGGTCACGAAGAAGTAGCGGCTCCCGTAGCCCCAGTAATTCTCAAGCACCTGGTGCACGAAGAGCTCCTTCTGCGCTGGCGTCATCCGGAGGGGGATCGAGTAGAGGTGCCGCAGTTCTCCAACCGTGTACTCTTTGATGACCTCGCCGAGCGAGAGGATGAACATCTTCGAAGTGTAGCGGCCCGTTAGCCCTTTGATGTAGTTAACGTTAAAGTTCGTGATGTCGGCGCGGAAGCTCAGAACGATGTGGTAGGCGCGATCTTGTAAACACTGCTCGCTCACTTCCGTTCGGGACGGAGCGCACATCACGAGCCGAAGCATGGCGTGGCCCCAGCGAGACATCATCTGCTCGCCCTCGCCGGCGAAGAGGTAATGGACCTCATAGAGCCGGGCCGGATCGATGGTCCGTTGGCGCTCGAGCTGGCCATCGAAGGTGACGGTCGGAACCAGCCGATGGTCGAGTTGGCAGCCGTGCTCTGAGAACGGCGCGGTGGAGAGCTTCCCGGAGAGGTAGCGGTAGAGGGAGGGCTTTCGGCACTTGTACTCAGGATCGAGGAGGAAGTGTTCGACGTTGACGGCGAGGGCCTCCTCAGGGTTTCGGTCTTCGTAGACGTCGACTCGCCGATTCTGATTCGTGTTCTTTTGGAACAGGCGACGGGTGAACGCTTTCCGTTGCCAGCCGGCGATGTTCAGGAACACGGGGTCGGCCGAGACCTTCTTTCGAAAGTCGTAGAGGTGCGTGATTTCGTGAAGGAGGGTTGCGCGTGCCTTTGATGTTTCTTCCAGAGAGGTCAAAGACTGATCGAGGTCCACATGGGAGGCCCGGTGCTTTAAGAGGGGCAGTGAAACCACGCGACCGAGGATCCGGCGCTCGGGAGTGGAGAGGACTTTGAACGCGACAGTAATTTTTTGGTTAAGGGTCGTCTTGATCTCTGATGGAAGATCTTGCTCAACCCTGCGGAAGAGCTCCGCATGCGTCGCTGGCCCCTCGATGGAGAAGTCGGCGAACGACAGACAGGGAGTCAAGAGGAGGGCACAGAGGAGTGGTTTCATGGACCAGATCCTAGCAACCCTTTTCCCTCCTCCAGAGAGATTGGCAAAAGATTACCTCGGCTGTTTAATTCTTTGACAGTGAGGGGTACCGTCTACCTGCGAAACACTCAAGGTAATCCTTTCAATGGGGCTCAAGATCTGTGTGGAGGTCCAGCATAATGGAAGGAGATCTTTAGTTTTGGAGTCAGTAAATGAATAGACTAATCCTCATGCTGTCCTACGCAGTCTTTGCTCTCGTTGGAGTTCTCGGGCTAGCAACAGAGGTAAGCGCCAGAGACAATGATCTCTGCATCTGCCAGACCGGAAGCCACCCCTCAAATCAGGTGGGCTTCTTCCGCCTGGGTTGCCGCCTGTGGAACGCGGGCAACTCCTGCGGGAGAAAACTCACTGTCCCAGAGAGCGAGAACCTCGACGGCATCCTCGCTCGGTACCCTGGAACCCGATCGCTCAAGGTCGGATACGTTGGGCATTGGTCGTCGGCCGGTCAAAGTGTGGATTTCCTCCGGAGTAAGATCACCCCCCTCTTAACGAAATACGAAGTCTCCATCGAGATCGACAACACGGCTTGCCTTGCCACTGACAATCCCTACATCATCGGCCACTACCTTCGCGGCCTGGGACCTCTCGGTGAACGGGTTAAGTTCCGGGGGAACCAGGCGATCTCTACAGGCCTCTGGGATCGGACACTTCCCGGGAAACATAACTTCTGGGCCGTCATCAACGGAGGAAATCTGGAAGTCGAATTCCCGAGCTGCGAGGAGTTTGAAAACCGCGGGTGCCTTGGACTGGTCCAAAGAGAAGGTCGAGGAATCTGTCGGGATGACCGGAACAACAAGTACGTCACTCTGAGCTGTCAGCGTGATCGACAGATCATCGTCATGCCCACCAACACTGATAACGGTGATCAGAGTTTTGAGCAGGTTCGATACCTTTGGAAGCGCTCAGGAACTTCGAACGAGGCGGATCCACGGGTCCCACTTCAAGCATACGCAAGCCGTCTCAGTGCCATGGAAACGGATCAACTCCGAGCGGGAGAGAGATCGCGACGCGAAGATCAGCTCTACCGCCGGCTCGTTGAATCCTACGACGTCAATTTGGTCCCGACCATTATGATCATTCATGAACACAAAGAAGAGATCAGAGCACTCAAGCAAGATGCCCTCGATCACTTAGGTGGCACGCCCCAAACACCTGCGCTTCAGGAACTCGTCAGAAGTATCCGCCAGAATGCGCCAGATCTTTCGGATCGGTCGGATGTCCAAGTCATCGAACTGATGCTGGAGTTTTATTCGGTTTGATCGGGGTTCGTGAGATGAACTCCTATTTCTATCGAACGACAAAGTGTCTCATGTTCCATAGATTGTTGCGAACCTGGTGCTCTGTTGGATCGTTTCCCCGACACCGACTTCATCGACAAGCAAGACGACTTAACACTGTGGGCTAACGTAAGGCGAGAATCCTAACCGAAACTAAACAATCTTTTCCTATTCAGTAGGGCCAATTAGAAATAGAAAGCCCCAAGTCTGATCTACAGATGAAAACAACCAATGGGGCGCAAAAATGTCATCAGCTTTTAGTACGAAACTCATCATTCTGATTTCACTTTTTCTTAACTGGCAAGCAGCATCTGCCATGGGTGCGAAACCACCAAAAATCATCGGGAGCTTTTCAGGGAGTTATGTGAAGGCGTACGAAGTTACGGCGGCGAACAACTGTAAAGATGGGGTTAAATTGGACCTCCGGTATTGGGTTAATCACCTTACACTTGCAGATGGAGTCCTAAAGCAGGTGTCAGCGAAAGATCAAAAGCATCTTCTTGGAAAAATCGATGGCATGAATGAGCTTGGAAAGTCCCTGGTCGAAACGACGGTGAATCCAGAGTGCCTGCCCCTTGAGCAACTCCTGGACATTTCAGCTGCTCACGGCTTCCGGTTCACAAACGCCGAGATGAGCTTCAGCACAACCGAAGAACGAAAGACTATTCTCACGAGCCTCGTTTCGGAATGCGTTGTTGTCGGTCTCGTCCAAGTCGTCTCTACGCAATACGATGGAACCCTCGGTCATAAAAATCAGTTTGCCCTTTACCCAAGAGGAACATCGAAGACAGAGACTTGCGAGTCACGGTTTTCGTCGCTTTGGTGGAAGAATATGCCTGAAGGCTCAACTCCAACGGGAGCTCAGTCTGGGCTATTCTCCGTTGTGCTCTACGAGGTGGATACGACTTCAGGTGGTACGACCGATAATTACAATGGCGGGAATGATGGCGGAGGAGCGAACTAAAACCGATCGCATCTTCTCACTTCTCAATAACTACTCATCCTACCGATCCAGAGGAGGTCAAACATGACCTCCTCTTTCATCAGCTCGAAGTACACTCCATTCACGAATCCTAGTCACAGAACGCCTGCCGTTATCAGGTCATCTCACGGCGAAAACTTCATCGCGGGAGTTTCGTTGATGAATATAAGGAAGGCTGAGATCCGAACACTTAAACCAGAAATCCTCGCCCACTTGTTTGGTTTTCCTCAGTCTCAGAACTCTCTACAGTCTACGTCCTGGAACCAGTAGGCCACGTGGGGGTAGCCGCAGTCCAGATTGTCGTGGCACTGGAGTGCCAACTTGGGAAAGCGGCAGGTATAGGTTTTTCCGGTCACTAGGCGTCGGAGCCGGGCCAGGGCACGCTCCGAGACGCCGATGTATGGCGTCGAGTAAATGTCACTGTAGGTACCGCGGAATCGAACCGTCAACGTCGAGTCGCTCGTCTTCTCGACGCAGAAGATGTCGATGTCCGAACGAGTGTTGCTCGAGAGGACGGCGCTCACGTTGTACCGCTGGCAGTCAACCCGCTCGTCTTCGGTGGGAAGTCTATTGGACTGAGCAGAAGCTCCGCCATTGAGGAGGAGACCGGCGATGATGGCAAAAACTGTTTTCACTTAGTTTGTCCTTTTTTGAAGTTAGAGATCCTTCTGGATCCACGCCCCGATCTTATGGGTCGATGGACTTGCCTGTCAAAACCTTAAGGGTTATACCTATATAACCGGAGGTTATCATGGCACTCGTTGAACATCTCGAGAAGATCCGCCATTTCTACAGGCTCACGCAGTTTCGCTCCATCCGTGAGGCGGCAATCGCTTCGGGGATTTCCCAGGCGGGGCTCTCGAAGAGCTTAGCGGCGCTGGAGCTCGAGCTCGAGTCGACGCTCTTCGTCCGATCTCCACAGGGCCTCGTTTTGACCAAGGAGGGCGAGCTCCTGCTTCGGGCGAGCAAAAGGATTATCGAGGAGTCGACAGCGGTCGAAGCGAAGCTGCGGGCCCGGCGGGGGGCGACTGTCCCTCGGAAGCTTCGGATCGGAATGTACGACAGCATCGTCGCCTATTTTTTTGCTGAGCTTAAAGAATACCTAGGAACGATCTACGCGGAACTCGCGCTCGAACTCTACGTGGACTCAAGCGAGAACCTCGCGGCCGGGATCTCTCGGGAAGAGCTCGACCTCGCGATCGGGGCGAACCTTGCGACGAAGGGGTCTCGGCAGAGCGAGTTCTTCTTGCTCTTTGAGGACGAGTACTCGTTTTACATCTCACCCAAGGCGGCGACACCTTCAGCGGCGAAGACTCTGATCTTACACCCTCTGGCGACGGACGCTCAAGGCCGCTCCATCGAGAGCTACCTGGCAGAGAGCATAGCGAAACTCGGTGCGCATTCGGTGCTCAATTTCGAGACCATCAAGACACTCACGATCCAGGGCCTAGGGATCGGCGTTCTCCCGACCCAGGTCGCCCGACCGGCCCTCGCGCTCAATCAGCTCATTCCTCATCAACTTCCGCGAAGGAAGCAATTCTTCGGTCGCCATGGCATCGGTTTCCTCGCTTCAGCGCAGTTTCTGACGGATCACCGAGAGTTCGCCGATGACATCTTTCGGCTTGGGCAACGATGGCGGAGATCCTAGGGCCCGACTGGAAAGAGGCAACGGCCCAGATCAAATCGATGCCTTTAAGTCTTTTACCGACGGCTGGGTCGGTCTTCGTCATCCGGGAAC
Organism: Pseudomonadota bacterium; assembly: GCA_027487515.1. Taxonomy (GTDB): domain Bacteria; phylum Bdellovibrionota; class Bacteriovoracia; order Bacteriovoracales; family Bacteriovoracaceae; genus Peredibacter. The sequence goes on along the minus strand of JAIYDL010000007.1, from coordinate 38,789 downwards.
CTAGTCAATCTTTCGCACACCTGCTGGGCCCCCGCTCGGTCATAGCCATTGTTGCGATAAACGTCGTCGATGCAGGCGCTCAAACTCGAGTAGCGAATCGATGCCGCCGCACAGGTATTCCGGGCCCCGGTCTGGTTATAACCATTGTTCCTGTAGACGTCATCGACGCAGACCCCGTAACTCGAGTACCGAATCCGTTGCTTCGAGCAATGCTCCCGCGCCACCGTTTGGTTGTAGCCATTGTTTCTGTAGACGTCTTCAACACACGCTCCGTAGCTTGCGTACCGGATCCGTTGCTTGAAGCAATGCTCCCGTGCCGCCGTTTGATTGTAGCCGTTGTTCCGGTAGACATCATCCACGCAGGCGCCAAAGTTCGGATAAGAAATCCGGGCACCGTCACAGACTTGTCTGGCGTTGGTGGTGTTGTAACCATTGTTTCGGTAAACATCATCGATGCAGGTGCCGTAGGTCTTGTAGGGGATGCGCGCTCGCGCACAGAAGTCGCGGGCCGCGGTGGTGTTATAACCGTTGTTCCGGTAAACGTCGTCGACGCAAGCGCCGTAGGTTTCGTAATTGACCAGAGCTCGGGAACAGATCTCCCGTGCGCCTGAAGTGCTGTAGCCGTTATTCTGATAAGCATCGCTGATGCAGGCGCTGAAGGTGTCGTACCGGAGGGGGCGCTGGGCACAGATTTCCCGGGCCTGTGAAGCGTTGTAACCGTTCGTGCGTGAAACAGCTGTGACGCATTCCCCGAAGCTCGTCGTCTGGCCCTGCGCTAGGGCCGCCATGAGGAGAAGGGCGAGGGTTGAGAAAATCCGTATCATCATTGACCTCCGGAGAAGGGAAACGGCTGGCAGAGTATCACACGGATTGCTGCCCAGCCGATGCTCACCGTGTAAAAATGAAACTACTGATTCTGTCGCATCTTCCAAAGGAGCTGTGAAATGTAGGGGCGCCGGGTTTCACCGGTGGCGACCATCAAGAGCTTCGTGATCTTGAGGTTTTCAGCGTCGGTGTAGAGGAGGATCAGAAGTTCCTGGATGTAGTTGGTGTTGAGGGTGATGTAATTGTCTGTGCCGACACCAAGCTTCAGACCCTTCTTTTCCCACCAGGAGAAGGGGTGATCCTTGTAGTCGGTGAAGCTCGTGGTGAGCTTATTGTTCGAACTCGGCAGCGCGATGAGGCCCACGCCCTTGTTGATCATCCGGTTGAGAACATCATGCTGGTAGTGCTCCACTTCCCGAGCGGTATGGAATTTGACCTTCACAAAAATCCGCCGCTCTTCATCGCTCAGGGCCTCTCCTCGGAAGAGCTTGTCCCGCAGCTCCGTGTGCTCCCGCCAGTCCATGTCCATCAGCTCCTTCCAATCGCTGGAGCCCACGGCGATCTTTTCGCCGCGCTCGTTGGCGATCACGAGGCGTCGGTAGAGGGAGTGGAAATAGAAGTTCGGATTGATCCCGAGAGAGAGTCCGTGCTCAAGAGTATCGATGTGCCAGATGTTGAGGGCATTATCCACCGCCTGGACACCTTTTTTAAGCGTGTGCCAGGTCTCCCCGTGGTGGGAGCGGATGGAGAAGCCCTTGAAGTGGAGCTTCCGGAACCCCTGCTGCATTTCCGCGAAGTGACCTTTGCGGTAGAGGTCCTTCTCCGAGCCAACGGTGTCGACCTCACAAAGGTAAGGAGCGAGGAAGGGGTACTTATCGAGGATGTCGACGATGGCGTCGACCTGGGCCAGGAAATGAAGCTTCTTCGTTTCAAAACGACTCGCGTCGAAGAAGTTGGCCTCTTTCCGGAAGCACGGAGAAAGGACGAAGTCGAACTCCGGCACCCGCTTCTTGAAGGCCATGAATCCATCGTAGAGACCGAGGACCACATCCTCTTCGGTGAGGGATTCGAGCCCCGGAATTTTTTCGTCACTGTTGGTCGTCGCCCTCGAAAGAGTGAACTTCAGCCGGAGCATTCCTACGTTGTACTTGTGGTAGAGCTCCGAGGCCATGTGGTACGCCGCGGCCGCGTGCATCTCTTTCGTCGTAAGGATGAGCTTCGGGAGGAGGAGGATCCTCAGGTAGCGGTCGAAGTGCTCATCCTCTTTGAGGCGGATGAGGTTGTCCACGTCTTCGGGGGTTTCGATCTCGGCGGCCGTTCCAGCGCCGTAAACCTGGTCGATGATCTCGACGTAGACCGCGCGGTTGGGTCCCTGGAGGAGCTTCATCAAGTGCGGGTGAATGAAATCGGCCGAGAGGGAGCCCGTGAGGTGAATGTGCTCCTCAATGTAGGGCTTGGGAAAGCGCTTAAAGAACTGAAACAGCGCTTGGGACACCTGATGCCCGAGGAGGGTCTTGATGTCCACGTCGTCGGTGTGGAAATCGTTGATCAACCGGCGAAACTCCTGCAGGGACTTTCGAACCAAAGGGTTGTCGTCTTTGGCGTCCCCCATGACCGCGAGCTCGAGGGTATCCGAGAGCGAGATGCCGTTGGTCTCGGAGATGATTTTTATCAAGTGTTCTGTCAGGAGCTGGGTCTTGTTTCGATGGGCCATTCCTAACTCTAAGAGCGGGGGGGCGCGGGCGCAACAGGAAAAATCATTTCAGATCTCGCGACTCGGCCAATGGGTCCTCGCAGAGGAAGGCCGGTCGGATCGTGTGGGCCGGAGTGCACTGAGTGATCCATTCACCCTTGTAGTAGCGCGCGAAGCCAAAGTGCCAAACGATGGACTTGGTGGTTGGGGTGATCGCGATTTCGTTGGGGTAAACTTCCGGCGCGACTCCGTCGACAGAATAGCACCAACCGTAGGCCCGAAGCTCAATGTCAGAGACGACCTCAAGGGCCCCCTTTCCAGTCGGTGTGCTAAAGGCCGAGGCCAGGCCCTCTTCTGTTCCCTCATGGGGAATTCCGAACTTCGCCAGTGTCGCCACAGTCAGTTCACCAACGTTCCGGTAGGCTTCCCTCACTTCGGTCCGCATGATGAAGTCCGCAGAGCAGGGGCCAATAAATTTGAGTTCCACTGCCTGGGCCGGAACCACGAAAAAAACGAGGAGGGTGATGAAAGTTTTCATAAAGACTGCGCCGCCGCTCTTGGAGTTGATGAGAGAAGATAGGCGAGCTTATCCCGATCTAGGTTGTCTTGCCCACGGATGAAGGCCACCAGCTCATCCAGTGAGTCATTCCCCCAGAAAAGTTCATCGGCGTAGACGAAGCTCGGGACTCCGAAGACACCTTTCTCGATCGCCTCCTGGATGTTTTGCTTCAACTCAACCTTCGCGGCCCGGCCAAAGCTCGCCTCATAGAGGTCATCGGCCGGGAGGTTATTTGCTCGCAACGCTTCGAGGATTTCGTTCGGTTCACCTAAATCGATCCGGTGCTCCCAGCCCGCGCGCCAAAGGGTATCAACAACTTGATGCTGAAGGTCCCCGGCCACATTGGCGAGGGAGAGCCGGAGGGCATAGAGTGAGTTGAACGGATGGGTTTTGGGTGTCGTAAAAGGGATTCCTTTGCGGTCGGCGTACCGGAGCATTTGCCGGAGAAGGAACTCCCGCTTCGGTGTCACTTCTCCGGGGCCTTTGATTTGCCAATGATTGAGAAGTGGCCCCAGCGCCACCGGTTTGAGGATCAGTTTCAGTTGAAGTTCCTGTGCCAAGGGCCCCAGTCGAAGCCACGCGAAGTAAGAAAAAGGGGATAAATAATCAAAATAAAAAGTTAGCTCTTTCATAGGCTTAGCATCCTAAGAGGGACTCATCCGATGTGTCCACTCAACTTTTAGCTTGCAAAAAATTCCGCCAGGCCTTAACATGATGCAGCACATATTGGATAGCCATCTTGCCGTTGCACGTATTCACCTAGTTGCACGTTTGTTGAAAGGCCGGGTCGTTATCATCCAAGAGACTTCGTCTCCATTGGGTAGCCTCATGAAAAATCTCCTTCTCCGTACTGTCACTCTCGTGATTCTCTCTCTCTTTGCCATTTCCTGCGGACAGAATGCTCCGTCCAATGTCTTGACCGGTGTGAAGGTCGAGGCAAAAACAATCAATGATGATGTTTGGATGTCTTTTGCTGCAGACTTGAACCTTGGTGCCATGCAGTTTGCCTCGCTCTCAATTCCTGTCCTTCACCCACGGGGCCAGACTCCGGTGGGCCAACTCGAACTCGTGAGCGGTCTGGGCGGTGTGAACCAGCTCAAGATCTCGGTTAACGTTTCAGAGCTTGCCGATATCCAAACCACTTCGGCCACCTTACCGAACGGGAACATGATCCCTCTTATCGCAAACAACCAAGTGATTGCGCTTAACATCGGTAACGGTGCGAGAGTTTACTTGGCCCTGAGTGAAACCGTTACGGCGATCGGTGTGGCCGTGCCCATCGCTGCCTTCGACAGCATTGGTCGCACCCTTCCAGGTCTCAATTTCTTTCCGATCATTAACTCTAACAACGTCGTCGGAACTGCAGGGATCTTCACTGGCCTTAACCCTGGTCAAAATGGGATCGCAGTCGTGGCCGATGTGTCGAAGGTCGTAAACCTCGGAAACCTCCTCCAGTCTTCTGCCCCGGCCATCATGGCGATTCAGGCACAAGAAGCTGAGAGCACTTTGAAACTCGACTACCGCTCACACAGTGGGTCAAAGTCTCAGAAAGCTCAGCTCGATCAGATGATCTACGACCTTAATCAGAAGCGCACCATCCTTCGGATGCGTTAATCCAGGGAGGTTCGCCGGAAAGGATTCCTGCGCACCTCTTGCCAAGGACGGGGAGATCCGGATGATCTCAAGCAGGGAAGGAAGATCAAGGAAGAGTAGGATTCAGGACGAAGACGAGTCAGGGAAGAAAAAAGTTAAAACCAACGCAAAAGCAAAGGCCCCAGGAAGGGGCCTTTTTTATGGTGCGCTTAGATTTTCTTAGAGCCGCGGCCCATTTTTGAGTTCGTCTTCTTCCGGCGCTTCTCAGCTTCTTCGCTCTTGAGAACGCGCTTCACGGAAGGCTTTTGATAGTACTCACGGGCCCGGTATTCCTTCACGATTCCAAAAGCATCACAGAGACGCTTGAACTTCTTGAGGGCACGCTCAACTGCGAAGCCGTCAGTAATATCAATGCGAACGTTCTCTCCAGAATCTTTTTTGTCGTAGGCCATGGATCCCCTCTTGAAGTTTAAAACCAAATTATTATTCGGTAAAAATAGCACAACACCTTAAAAAGGCCAGAGGTTCCGTGTTGCTGCAGGGTTTAAGATTCTGGGAGGCTTAAAGTTGCGAGAAAAGGGTAGTGATCCGAGGGTAAAATGTTCTTCTGCTCCATGCGCCGAGGAATTGGCAGCGGCGCCCCAGTGAGGTTCCTGTATCTGGGAAAGTAGCACTCCCCCGGTACGAGGAGTCCGCGCCAGCGTTCTTCCAAAAAAAGGTAGTCAATCTGCTGGACGAAGCGGTTTCCGCCGCGGGTAAAGTAAATGTAGCTAAAGCGCTCCTCGTCCGGAATCCCCGCGAGGTAGGCAATATCCCGTAGGTCAGTCGTGTCATAGATGGCCTTAAACTCTTCCTCCGTGTCTCTTTCGCCGGCGTGGCCATTCATGTCCCCGCCCACCAGAATCGGGACGTCCGGGTGCGCAGCACGGGCCGCCTTGAAGATCTCTAGGAGACCCTTCACTTCGAGAATTCTGCGGGTGCGGCCTTCGAAGTCCGTGCGCCGCAGGTCCAGCTTGGACTTGATGTGCACCAGGAGTGCAATCAGGCACGGCTTCCCGTCGTTCAAGAGCTCGAGCTTTAGCACATCGCGGGAGAACCGTCGGGCCGGCTCCGGGAGGCGGTAGTCGGTGTGGCCGGTGAGCCGGACTTCGTAGGGAAGCGTTCGGCGAACCAAGTACCCCAGGTCGATGCCTCGGTCAGAGTTCGAGGGGAGGCAGAAGGCCAGGTAGTCATCATTGAGGACGAACCGCGCAAAGTTCTCCAGTGACTCCGGACCACCGACCTCTGTGATCATGACAACATCTGCGTCCGCGTCCCGGATCGTATTCCCGAGGAGAACGCATTTTTCTTTGGACTTGTTAGATAAAAGCGATGAACTCATCATCTGCCACTTGATCTCAGAGAGCTCGGTCACTGGGGTTTCGGTATGGGTGTGCTTATCCATGAAGAGGAAGAGATCCTGGGCATTTAAAACCATGACTTTTATAATTTTCATACCATGTCTAGAATATCGGTATGGCGTCAAACAAACAATTCCTCATTCTTAGGCGAAGCCTAATCTTCATTTTGCCTGGTGACCCTTTTCCCTGCTCGGGGAGACACGATTCCCAGTACTCGCAGGGGTTTTCGGGCCGATTTGGAAACCATGAAGGGAGAAAATCTTAGGCATTATGTGCTTGGCAGGATCTCTGAGTTCTTTTTTAATTTAATGATACGCTCCGGAGGTTTCAGATGAAGTTTTTTTGCTGTTTGATTTTCTCGCTCGTCCTGAGCTCCTGTGCTTCCCGGAAAGAGGGTTGGCAGAAGGAGACCAAGTCCGTTTCCCTCACCGCCGCCGATGAAGCGCGGATCCTGGCCGAGGCGAAGGCCCTTTGGTCGGGGAGAGTTGAAACCTCGAAGCTCAAGGAATCCCTGGCCAAATTTGAGGAGCTTCACCGGGCCCGGCCCGCTGCCCTAGAACCCTTGATCTACCTGACTCGCGGGAACTACTTCCTCGCCGATGCTCAGCTGGACGGAGCGGCAGAGAAGAAGGAAACCTACGAGCGGGCGGCTGCGTTTGGTGAGAAGGCGATGGCCACGAACGCAGAGTTCCGGACGCTCGTCGAGAGTGGAAAATCCCTCGAGGAATCTCTGGGGGTGCTCACGGTGGCCGAGGTCCCGGCGATCTACTGGACAGCAGCGAGTCTCGGGAAGTGGGCGAAGGCCAGTGGTATCACCGCTGCTCTGAAGTACAAAACTCGCATCAAGGCGATGATCGAACGAGTCGAGAAGCTTGCCCCTGACTACTTTTTTGGTGCCGCCGCTCGGTACTGGGGAGGCTACTATGCAGTCGCACCGTCCTTCGCCGGCGGTGACATGAAGAAGAGTCGAACCTCCTTCGACCGCTCCCTCGCTGCCGCACCGGAGTACCTCGGCACGAAGGTGCTGATGGCAGAAGTCTATGCCACGAAGATCCAGGACCGGAAACTCTTCGATGCACTTCTCCAGGAGGTGCTCTCCTCGAAAGAAGACCGGCACCCGGAGCTCGGTCCGGAGAACACTTGGGAGAAGAAAAAGGCCCAGCGACTTCTGAACACCGCAGACGATCTTTTTTAAGGAGCTCTCCATGAAACTCGCACTGCTCTTCTTCGCTCTCCTCTCGACCCAGGCCTACGGCAAAGAACTCTCGGTGAAGTTCGGCACGATTGCTCCGGCCGGTACTCCCTGGGCCGACTCCCTTGAAGAAATCAAGGTTCGCGTCGCCAAAGAATCGGGGAATCAGATCAAGATTAAAACCTACCTCGGGGGGCAGCTCGGAGGTGAGCTAGAGATCATGCAGAAAATCCGCCGCGGCAACATCGAGGGCGGGGGACTAACCTGTGGCTCCATGGCAAGCATCATCCCCGAGCTCGACCTCTTGGAGGTACCGTACCTCTTCGAGAGTTCTGAAGAGGCGGACTTTATCCTCGACAACTACCTCCTGGCCCCGTTCCGGAAGCTCTTCGAGGCCAAGGGCTTCGTGATGCTGACCTGGGCGGAAAACGGCTGGCGTAGCATCGGGCACAAGACGAAGCTCATCAAGTCGCCGGCCGACCTTAAAGCGGTGAAGATTCGGTCTCAGGAGTCCAAGGTTCACCTCGCGTTTTGGAAAAAGCTCGGGGCTTCTCCGGTGGCCATCGCGACCCCGGAGGTGCTGCCGGCGCTTCAGACCGGCGTCGTCGAGGCGTTTGATAATACGCCCCTGTTCACCCTCGCGGCGGAATGGCAGACGGCGATCAAGTTCTACTCAGTGACCAATCACATCTACCAGCCGGCGGCGGTGTTCTATTCGAAAAAGTTCTGGGACCGCCTCGATGCCAATCAGAAAAAGATTCTAACCGGGCCGGGCAATGAGTTGGCCAAAGAGATCCGCTCAAACGTCCGTAAATTGGGCGAGGGTCTTCTCACAGTCCTGAAGGAATCGGGAGTGAGCACGTATAACCTAAGTGCAAGCGAGCGCGAGGCCTTCAAGAAGGCTTCCGAAGGCCTTGCGGAGCAGGCCGTGAAAGAGATCGGGGGAGAGTCGGCCAAGATCTACGCCCTGATCCAAGAAGGGAAGAAAGCTTTTAAGGCAAAAAAATGATGAACCGCCTACTGGAGATTTTAACCAAACTTGAAAGCTTCTTGGCTTCCATTTTGGTGCTCATCCTCACGGCCTTTGTGATCCTCGACGTCGGGGCTCGGGAACTCTTCCGGACCGGGATTCCGTGGGCGCAGAAAGGCGCCGTCTACATGATGATCTGGGCCGGTTTCTTAGGCGCCATCTTGGTGGCCCAGAAAGCCGAGCACCTGCGGCCCGAGGTTGCCGACAAGCTCTGGACGGGAAAGCTTCGCCCTCTCTATCTCCGGCTTCATAACCTCGTGGTGTTCGCGTTTACCGGGGCCATGACCTACTATTCCTGGACCTACGTACTCGAGTCCAGAGAGTTCGCTGATCGAAATGTCATCATCGACATGCCGATGTGGGTCCTCCAGGCGATCATTCCGTACACGTTTTTCTCCATGAGCTTACGCTACCTTTATTTCATCTTCTTCCCTCGGGAAAAAGATCCGCAGGCGGTGCACTAATGGCCACCAGTCTGCTCATCGGTCTCGCCCTCGTCGTCTCTCTCCTCTTGGGCCTTCCGTTGTTCGTCATCATGGGTGCCCTGGCCGGGATCTGTTACATCAATGTTTCTGGAGAGACCCTTTCCGTCGTCGTCGGTGACATCTTCTACGCCGCCGACAAAGAGATTCTTCTGGCAATCCCGCTCTTTGTCCTGGCCGGACAGATCATGACCAAGGGGAGCATCTCCAAGCGCCTGATCAATGTCGCGCGCTCGCTCACGGCCGGAATCCCCGGGGGCATGGGAGTCGCGGCCATCCTCTCCTGCGCCGTGTTCGCGGCGATCTCCGGGTCATCTCCGGTCACCTTGATCGCCATCGGGTCGCTGATGTATCCGGCGCTCCTCGAGGCCGGGTACTCGAAGAAGCTCTCGGCCGGCGTCCTGGCCACCGGAGGAACTCTCGGGATCATCATTCCCCCGAGCATCCCGATGATCATCTTCGCGATCATGGCCGGGGTGAGTGTGGTTGACCTCTTCAAGGCCGGCATCGGGCCCGGGATCCTCCTGGTGATTCTCCTCTCGGGGTACATGCTCTACGCTCGCCCGAAGATTCATACCACACGCTTCGAGCTCAAGCTCTTTCTCCAAGATCTCCGCCGTGGAGTCTTCTCCCTCCTAATGCCCTTGATCATCCTGGGAGGAATCTACAGCGGTTTCTTCACCGCTACGGAGTCCGCGGCGGTGGCAGTGCTCTACGCCGTGGTCGTGGAGTTCCTGATTCACCGGGAGCTCCGCTTCTCCGAGTTCCTGGCGGTCTTCAGAGAAACGGCGGAAATGCTCGGGATGCTCTTCCTCATTTTGATCCTCGCCGTGAGCCTAAATAAGTTCATGACCTTCGAGCAGATCCCCCAGCAGATGGTCGACTGGATGTCCGGGCTCATCAGCTCCAAGATCACGTTCCTTCTCGCGGTGAACCTCCTCCTTCTCATCGTCGGCTGCTTCATGGACATCATGAGCGCGATCCTCGTCCTCGCACCCATCCTCACGCCCATGGCCGTGCACTACGGGGTAGACCCGGTCCACTTCGGTATCATCATGATCGTGAACCTCGAGATCGGCTACCTCACTCCGCCGATCGGAATTAACCTCTTCGTGGCCTCAGGGATCTTTAAGCAACCCCTGGTTGACGTCATCCGGGCGGTGCTCCCGTTCCTCGTCGTCATGCTTGTGGGTCTCATGATCATTTCCTTCATCCCCATGATAAGCTTGGTGTTCGTATGATAGATTTCTGGTCGATCTTCGCTCGGACTGATTGTTTCCCGAACTGCGGCTGTGAGCGCATGATGGATGGCTGCTGGGTTTGCCAACCGGTCTCCATCGCGAGTTCCCTGCCGTACCTCATCGTCGCGGTGCTGCTTCTGGTACGTCACAAAAAGCCGGGCAAAAAACTTATCCTTTGGTCCACACTCCTCGGGATCGTCGGGCTCTCGAGCATGTTCGCTCACTCGACCTACATCCGTGCGGCGATGGCGATGGACTACACGTCCATCATTTTCCTCCAGACCTTCTTCTTCTTCACCCGACTGATAGAGCGCTCGCCCCTCCAGCACATCTCCCACTACATCCTCTACCCGGGCTACTACCTCTTCCTCTACGTCCTCCTGGTTCCTCTGGACGTGTGGTCCCAGTTCTATGTGGCGCTCATTTTTTTCTCCGTCGCCCTGGTGGATTTCCTTTACCACAAAGGTCTATCGATCCTCTGGGAGAGGAACCTCATCATTTCGTTCTTTCTTCTGGGGATCTCGGTGATCTTCATGCTGATCGACAAGTACGAAACGTTCTGCGCGATGAAGTACGTTCCCTACGGACACTCCATCTGGCATTTAGGGAGTGCTCTTTCGGCGTGGTACTTTGGATGGTGGTACTTCTATGAGCACGAGGCGAAGCTCGAGAAGGGTTCGGAAAAGCCGTGAGGCAGGAGCTACATGAAAAAGTTGAAGGGGAGCCCGAAGAGGAATCCTGCGCCTAAGGTGATGGCGGCGCCGACGAGAATTGTGCCGAATGTTTTATTAATGATGTTTCCCATGTGTCTCTCCTAGGTTTGATTCTAATACCGGGGGACGGCGGGGTCAATCTCCAGGGACCAGGCATCGATTCCCCCGCGAAGTGAGAGAGCGTCATGGCCCTGGTACTTGAGAAACTGGGTCGCATAAAGGCTCCGGACCCCGTGGTGGCAGTAGACGATGAGCGGCAGCTTGTCCCGAGGAATCTCCTGGAAGCGGGTCTCGAGTTCATGGAGTGGAATGTGAAGGCCTCCCAGGTGACAGAGCTCCCGTTCGTCGTCCCGGCGCACGTCGAGGAAGGTAAACTCCTTCTTCTCGGCCAGCCACTTTTGAATCTTTTTATTCTCGATCTCCATCTGGCTACCCCGTGACGGTGATGACCGAGCCCGGTCTCACGCTCTCCACGATCCAGGTGTTACCACCGATGATGGAGCCTTTGCCGATCACGGTTTCACCGCCGAGGATCGTCGAGTTGGCGTAGATCACAACGTCGTCTTCGATGGTGGGGTGGCGCTTCAGGGACTGGAGTTTTTTCTTCACCGAAAGGGCCCCGAGTGTAACACCCTGGTAAATCTTCACGTTCCGGCCGATGCTCGCAGTCTCTCCGATGACGACTCCGGTGCCGTGGTCAATGAAAAAGCTCTCGCCGATCCGGGCCCCAGGATGGATATCGATTCCGGTCTTTTCATGCGCGTATTCTGTGAGGAGTCGCGGGATGAGCGGGATCCCGAGCTCATAGATCGCGTGAGCAATCCGGTAGATGCAGACCGCGTGGAAGCCAGGGTAAGTGAGGATGATCTCTTCCCGGCTGTAGGCGGCGGGGTCACCCTGTAGCGCTGCCGATGCGTCGAGGTCAAGCATTTCTGCGAGCTTAGGGAGCCGGTCCAGAAAGACCTCAACGTTGGCCGCGGACTTTTCGTTGGCGCCAGGAGTTAACTGATGAACCGCCTCGAAGTAGCTGGTGAAGCGTTTTTTCAGTGAATTAAGGGTGTCTTGGATGTCGGAAAGGCTGCGAGGTCCCTGGATTCCCCGTTGAGGAAAGAGCAGGAGAACGATTTCATCCACTGCCTGCCGGACATCGGCCACGCTGAGTTGAAGAGTCGCCGTTTGCAAGCGGTCAGCATGTAAAAACTGGGCAAGTTTAGAAGACATGAGGGGCCTTTTGGAGTATAAACGGGGCTCTTAAAAGTACAATAACACGCAGGGAAATATCAATGGATCTTCGCACGAAACTGAAATCAACAGGGCTCCTCCAGGTGATCGGAAATACTCCGGTTATGAAGGTTCAGAGCCTTTCTGCGCTCACGGGTTCAGAGATCTTCATGAAGTGCGAGCACCTCAATCCCGGTGGAACGATCAAGGATCGGCCTGCGCTTAGCATGGTCATTGAGGCAATCGTTCGGGGGACCTTGAAACCGGGCATGACGATCGTCGAGGGAACCGCGGGGAACACAGGCATTGGCCTGGCCATGGTGGGACAGGTCCTCGGCCATAAGGTCATCGTCGTGATGCCCAAAGGAATGGCGCCTGAAAAGCACCAGGTCCTCAGGCTCTACGGGGCCCAGATCGTCGAGACAGAGGCCGTCGCCTACACAGACGAGCGACACTTCTTTAAGGTGGGCAAGAAAATCGGCGAGAGTTCTCCGGACTACTGGTGGGCCAATCAGTTCGATAACCCGGATAACTACCTGTCTCACTATACTTCGACCGCCCCGGAACTCTACGCTCAGCTCGAAGGGCGCATCGATGCGGTCTCCGTCGCCTCTGGCTCCGGTGGAACGGCCGGAGGTGTCTCTAAGTACCTGAAGGAAAAAGATCCTCGCATAAAAATTGTGATCCCAGATCCTTCTGGGTCAGGGATCTCCAATTACTTCAATCAGGGTGAGTTCGCGTCCGACGGCGCCTACACCATGACCGAAGGTGTTGGGATTACCCGGTTCGTCGAAAACTATCGCTACATCCAGCAGGACCGCTGCTTCACCATCGATGATCAAAAGCTCACGAGCCTTGCGATGTATCTCAGAGAAAAAGAAGGCCTCGTGATGGGGATGAGCTCTATGCTCAATTTGGCCGGGGCCTTTGCGACGGCACTTCAGATGGGTCGGGGCAAGCGAGTGGCGACGTTCATGTGTGACGGCGGCGAGCGCGCGATCTCGAAGATGTACAATCCAGAGTTCTTAAAAGAGAAGGGCATCGACGGCTCCCTCTTGTCGGAAAAAGAAATCCTCGAGATCTTCACTCGACTGTAGGGTGCTTGCTCCGCTTAAGACTCGCTGAGTGGATGGGTCGGAGTGTAGATCTGGCGCAGGTCATCGTTCGGGACGATTTCGCCGGACGAAGTGTCGGTTTGATCGAACTCAGGAAGGGATAGTCCGTGGCGGAGGCAGTAGTCGGTGTAAAACTCGCGCCGAGTCGGGTGCTGGTCAGAGACGACGTGGAAAATCTTCCCCTCGGCCTTCGCCTCAATGACGGCGAGGGTGGCGGCCAGGGCGTCCTCGAGGTGGATCAAGTTGACGGGCCAGTTCCCTCCCGGAAGATTCTTTCGGCCTGCGAGGTGCTTTCCTGGATGGCGAGTGCCACCGAGGAGCCCTCCAAAACGCAGGATAGTCCAATGGGGGAAAGTGCGCGAAACCCACTCTTCCTGCTCTTGCAGAAGTTTTCCACTTTGAGACTCTGGCACGGGGTACACGGAGGTGGAGCTCACGAAGATGACCCAGGTCTGGAGATCCCAGGTCCAGCGTTTAAACCACTCTAATTGATCTGCGAAAGGAGGCACGTTCAAGATGACGATGTCCTGGGCCAGGAGAGAAGGCGAGGGCAGATCTGGGTAGGCCAGCGTTTCGGCGTTGATTCCGAGCCCCTCGAGGTGACGGCACTTCTCTTCTGTCCGTGAGGTTCCAGAGACACAGTATCCGCTACCCACGAGCTTTTGCGCCAAGGGAGCTCCGTACCAACCGAGGCCCAAGATGCTCACTTTCACGGCTTGTCCTTTGAAGCATCTTGGAGCCGAAAATACAGATCCACGAAAAGTGGGTAGTAGACGTTTTCTCGCACCAATCGGTCCTCTTTTCCGAGCTCGTAGATGAACTCGAGTTTTTCTTTCGCTTTCTCAAGCTCGCCCATCGACAGCCAAAGGATGGAGAGATTGTAGGCGATCGGAAGATTGATGGGGTTGTAATCGAGAGAGGCTTCGTAGAACGTGAGATTATTCCGGTAGTAGCTCGTCGCGACTTGGCTGCGCCAGGTGAAGAGAGCGATCACGGCGACTGGCACCACGAGGATTCGCGGATCCATGAACCGGTCGATGAGAAGGAGCCAGAAACCCAGGAGGGCAGGGAGTGCTAAGTAAAGGTGTTGGTCACTGACCCAAGTGACATTCATGAAGGGGGCCGGGATAAGACCTAGGAAAGGGAGGAGCAGGACATGGGCCGCCAAGAGAAGGCCCAGTTCAAGGCTTCCCCAGAGGGTGATCATGAGGAGAATGAGGAAGATGACGTGAACCAACTCCATCGCCTGTGCCCGCTGGAAATTTGGTCCTTTCACGGGTTCGTTGTGGATCGGGAGGAGCACTTGCCAAAAGTAGTAGTTCAGGGTCTGCGCAACCAGCTCAACGTCGAAGGCCCAGGGGAGGGAGTAAGGGGCGCCAGTGGGCGTACCAGAATCGTTTGTGGGCGGAGCTGAGTGTTCACTCCTATCTGGGCCCGGAATTTCTTTAAACTCAGGCAATGATCGAGTTTGCTCTGTGCCTGGTAAAACTTCAGTGTTCTGAGTCTTCTCTGTCCCGGTAATAATTTTTGTCTTCGGAGTCGCTTCAGGCTTCGGTATGACTTCAGGTTTTAGCACGACCTCAGGCTTCGGCACGACTTCAGATTTCAGTGCGACCTCAGGCTTCGGCACGACCTCAGGCTTCGGCACGACCTCAGGTTTCGGTGCGACCTCAGGCTTCGGCACGACTTCAGGTTTCGGTGCGACCTCAGGCTTCGACACGACTTCAGGCCGCGGCCCAAGATCATCTTTCTTATCCTCTGAAGTGGTGACCTTCAACTTCGTCATCTGAGAGGCCTTCATCGTCCCTTCGGCCGTGATCGATGACTTAAGGACCCGGCCCGATCCCCAGGCAGCGATGAAGAAAAATGGCAACACGAGCAGAGATCGGCGCCACCGGTGCTTGTACCAACTGATCCCCAGGATGACCAAGGGAAGAGTGATAGAAGCTGACTTCGATGCGACCGAAGCCGCGAAAAGAACCCACGAAAAAACAATCCACCGTCGATCATCTTCCCCCTTCAAAAACGCAAGGAGTGCTCCGAGAGCAAAGGAAAAGCAAAGGAGAGTTTTCAGTTGAATCATCCACGCCGTCGTGATGACCGCCGCCGGATGAAGCAGGAACGCAAGGAACAGGAGAACCGGGTACCGAAGGCGCAGCACCACGCCGAGGCGGTAGACCAAGAAGCTGTTGAAGAGGTGAAGGCAGAGGGAGACGAGGTGATACCAAAGGTAGTGGCGTTGGAAGATCGAGAGGAGCACTTTTTGAACCGACACGGAAAGTGGCCAAGCGAAGTCCCGCCAAATGCTCCCGTAGGCCATCGAGGCCCCCATCACGGGATCGTCAAACCAGAACGTGCTGTCATCCCAAATGGGTGTCCCGGTCAAGGCCGGCCAGTACAGGAGGATGAGGAAGAAAAAGGGTCCGATCACCAACAGGGATTTAGTTGTCTTGCGGATCATGCAAGAGCTCCCGAATGAGGTTCGCGTTTTCCGCCCGGTCCGGGCCTAGGTGGAGGTGGAAGCATCTTGAGCGCCAGAGCAATGCAGCTGCGCACTGAGAACGCAGAAGGAAGTGCACCAGGAGTTTCCACAGATCCCTGGGCCGGAAGGCAAGAAAAAGTTCAATGATCTGCGGAAGTCCCATACCGATCACCATGTGCTCCAGCAGCGGACCCAGCATCTGCCAGCGAGACACGGCCGACAGGCGTCCAGGACCAGAGGAGAGGCGGAAGCCCGCGATGAGGAGCGTTCTGTTGTTCTGAGATTGAGGGTCCAGTCGCTCTTTGAGCTGCGAGAGACTCGCGGTGAATTTCGTGGGGTAGTGGTACCGGTGGAACTCGCGCCAGGAAAGCGTGGCCAGGAGTCCGCTCGACGGGGGAGAAGAGAGGCTAATCTTAGATGGGAACGGGTGCATCCTACCTCGTCGGTCACAGAGGGGCATGTCATCCGAGATGATTCGAATCTCAGGATCTTCTAACAGATGGGTGAGGAGCGTGCTCTTACCACCTTTTGAGGGGAGCATCACGACGGCGTTGCGGCCAGAACAGGAAACGGCGAGGGCGTGGATTCGGGCGAAGCCCCGGTGCTCTAATTCCTGACCAAGGAATGAGTGAACCGTGAGGAAGGCCAGTTCGTAAAGACGCTCGGGGCTTGGGGTTGAGATCCTGACCTTTCCCTGGGCCTCGTCGTGCACCAGTAACGCATCCCCGAAGTAGTCCACGTACTTCACACGGCCCTGGCGGTAGATCACGGCGTGTTCAAGGAGTTTCACGGCCACGAGCGCCGGGGGGGACGACGGAGTTCCTAACTCGAGGTCTATCTCGACCGCGGTGGGGCCATTGACCTCGGTGACGAAAAAATGAAACTCCTCACGGAGTTTTTCGATCACGGAGCTTTCACGGCATCTGATGAGAATGCTATGATGATGAAAGTTCAGCCGAAGCAAAAGGACCCTCGTGTTTGTCTTTACAGCGATTATTGTAACCCATGGTCGGGAAGAACTGCTATCGAAATGTCTCGACTCCCTTCGCCCGGGATTTCCTGACTGGCAGCTCATTCTCCTTGGGAACGGTGAGGTGTTATCGACCGAGCTGCGAGCCAAGGCGCGGCTCCTCACGGATCACGTGGTCTTCCTCGAGGCTGAGGGCAAACTCGCACCGGGGAAGGCGCGGAACCGTGCTCTCCGCGAGGCCTCGGGGGACTGGATCTTTTTCATCGACGACGACGCCCTGGTACTGCCCGGGTACTGGGAGATCGTTCTGCCTCTTTTGAAGGAGGAGAAGATCGACGTTCTAGGGGGACCGGATGAGGCGGTGGAAGGGATGAATGCTCTTGCAACCGCTCTTGCGATGAGCCTCTCGTCTCCCTTCTGCACAGGACGCACCTGTGGCCGACATAAACCCCTCGGAACGAAGCTAAGGCCCGCAGATGACCAGATCCTCACCAGCTGCAACCTTTGGGTCCGTCGTTCGGCGATTGGAACGGTTTTGTTTCCGGAGGATTATCTCCGGGGAGAAGAAACCAGGTTCTTACAGCAGCTCGCGGCAGAGCAGCGGCGGCTTTTCTATCACCCACGGCTGCGCGTGGGGCACCACCGCCGCACGAGGCTCCTGCAGCTTCTCCGACCCACTTTCTACGCCGGTTACTACCGCTCGCGGATGATGAAAGAGGGAGCAGGTAGGGGCAACGGTGCCTTCTGGCTTCCACCGGTATTTGTCCTTCTCCACCTCATCGTCCTCATCGATGGGCCCCTCTTCTTGTACCTGGCCCGCATGTACGTGAGCATCATCCTTTTCGCGAGCATCGCGGCGGGGACAAAGGCCAAGCGCTCCGGGCTGATTCCTCTCGTCGCCTTTCTTCACTACTTCATTGTCTTCATTTACGGGTTGGGGTTCTTCTTTGAGCGAGCTTTACCTCGACGACGCAGTGATCCTCCTGCCAAAAGCGTTTGACGGCCTTAGGCTCCTCTTGCCTTCTGCCCTTCCTCGGAGTGAGAATAGAACCTGAAATTCCATAAGGGGTCTGCTCATGAATTTTTCCCTCCTTGCCTTGCTGCTCTCCTTCGGGGCCCTGGGCCAGACGATTCGGTATGACCGGTACGATACCCTCAAGCCGGATGATCAGCGGTTCTACAAAAACGAGTCCGGGCAGGGGATGAACCAGCTCGAGCGCATCGACAGTATGGTCAAGGAAATCAACAAGCTTCACGGCGAGATCATGGCTTTGCGGACTGAGCTCCAGACCGTCCGAAAGGACGTGGACGAACTGAAGAAGGCGAAATGAAAATCTTTTTTGAAACGACCATCCCAAGGTCCGTCGCAGACGTCCGCGCTGGTTTTACGGAGGAGCTCTTCGTTCAGCTAGCTCCGGGACTCATCCCATTCCGCCTCGAGCGCTTCGACGGGTGCCTCAAGGGAAACGAGGTGCACATACTGCTCGGTCCTCCGTTCCTCCGGCAGAAGTGGGTGAGTCTCATCACGGCCGAAGAAACGACGCAGGCCGGGTGGTCCTTCGTGGACGAAGGGCGGACCCTCCCCTGGCCCTTGAGTTACTGGAGGCATCATCACCGTGTTGACACGGTCACCGGTGACTCTTGCAGGATCGTCGACGACATCACTTACGATTGTTCCCCGGCACTTCTGGCGCCGTTGATGAAGCCTTTCCTTTGGATGGTGTTCGCGGTGAGACCTCGCCGCTACAAAGCTTTCTTCGGAGTTTGACATGAATCCCAAGCTGTTCCTTCTTCTCCTCGTGGTTTCCTGGTCTGCGTATTCACAGACCGTCCTCTTCCTGGGAGACTCCCTCACCGAAGGCTACCAGCTTTCGAAAGAGGACTCGTATCCCTCGATCGTGGAACGCGAGCTTAAGAAAAATCGCAAAGACATCAGGGTCATCAATGGGGGAGTGAGTGGCGCCACCTCTGCCAGTGGTCTGAAACGGCTCGACTGGTACTTGAAGGCGAAGCCCGATGTGATGGTGCTCGCGCTCGGGGCCAACGATGGACTACGAGGGTTCAACCCGACCCAGACAGAAAAAAATCTGGCCGGAGTCATCGCCAAGGCCCAGGAGCGGAAGATCACGGTGATCCTCGCAGGGATGAAAGTTCCAACGAACATGGGTGAACCCTACCGGAGTGAGTTCGAGCGGATCTTTCCTCGCTTGGCCAAAAAGTACGACGTAAAGCTCATCCCTTTTCTCCTCGAAGGTGTCGGGGGAAGACCCGAGTACAACCTCCCGGATGGAATCCATCCCAACCGCAAGGGCTATGAGCGGATCTCGCAAAACGTGCTGAAAGTCCTCGAGCGTGTTTTATGAGTGAGCTCACCGTCGTCGTGGAAAATCTTCGCAAGGGATACGGGCCCGGAGACGCTCGCGTCGAGGTGCTGAGGGGAGTGAGTCTCCAGATCCAGAAAGGGGAGACGGTCGCTCTCGTGGGCAAGTCCGGATCCGGGAAGTCCACGCTGCTGTCCCTCCTCGCGGGCCTTGACCAAGCGGACGCGGGGACCATCACCATCGCGAACCGAAACATCACCAGCATGGACGAGGGAGAACTCACCCAGTTTCGTGCGGCCAACATGGGTATCGTGTTTCAGCAGTTTCACCTCGTCTCCACCCTCACAGCGCTGGAGAACGTTCTTCTTCCGCTCGAGCTCCTTCGGAGGCCTAGGGCGAGCGAAACGGCGCGCTCCCTTCTTGAGGCGGTGGGCCTTTCTCACCGCAGTCATCACCTTCCCTCTCAACTCTCAGGGGGAGAAAGCCAACGGGTCGCCATCGCTCGGGCACTTGCGATCAACCCGTCGATCCTCTTCGCCGATGAGCCGAGCGGTAACCTCGACGAAGAAACGGGAGAAAAAGTGATGGACCTTCTCTTCCGGATGGTCGAGGCCACTGGCACGACCCTGGTTTTAGTGACGCACGATCCGGAACTCGCCCGACGCTGCGGCCGTGTTGTGCAC
Organism: Pseudomonadota bacterium; assembly: GCA_027487515.1. Classification (GTDB taxonomy): domain Bacteria; phylum Bdellovibrionota; class Bacteriovoracia; order Bacteriovoracales; family Bacteriovoracaceae; genus Peredibacter. The sequence goes on along the minus strand of JAIYDL010000007.1, from coordinate 19,269 downwards.
CTCGAGCACGGAGGCCTGGCTTGATCCTGAAGTTCTTCTTCCGGAAGGAACTCAAGCGCTATCCGTTTTTCTTCCTCCTCCTATTTACGACGCTGCTCCTCGGGACCTTGGGTCTGGTCGGGATCAGTGTGGTTTCCAGCGAAGTCCAGCAGAAGCTCCGGCAGAGTGCTAACGAACTCCTCACCTCGGATCTGGCGGTCTCCGCCCGACGGGAGCTTTTTCCTGCCGAACAAGAGGCCCTGCAGAAGATCTTTCTGAAGTACCCCCACGGACATTACAAGATCATCGATCTCTACTCCATGGTGACAAACGTTGCCACCGGGGTCTCTCGCTTGGTTGAGATTCGCGCCACGGGAACAGGGTTCCCGTTCTACGGGCGGCTTGAGACTGACGGCGATCCGTTCCAGAGCGAGCGTCTTTTTATTTCTGATGACCTCCGCAATCTCTGGGGGATCGGGGCGGGAGTTTCCCTTAAAATCGGCACTCTCACGCTCCCGACGGCCGGCGTTGTCACCCACGATTCCTCCCAAGGCTTGCGCGGTTTTTCATTGGCGCCGAGGATCTATTTCCCCCTCAATCGACTCGAAGAAACGGGACTCCTGAAGCCCGGTGCGACGGGGAGTTTTGCGTACCATTACAAGCTTGTAGATCCTTCCGAGGAAGTGCTCCGGGAGATCAAGCTAGAGGTCTACGCGGCGATCCCCGATAGTGCCGTTAAGATCACGTTTCCCCAAGATACCTCCGACCAGACCGCCCGGGTGACGAACACTCTCACCAACTTCATGGCCCTGGCCGCACTCATCGGTCTCATCCTCTCACTCGTCGGCGTCTTCTACCTCTACCAGTCCCACCTCTTGGCCCGGCTTCGGGACCTCTGTCTTCTGAACCTTTACGGTCTGTCGAAGCTCAAGCTCGTGGGTGGAATCATCGCTCAGTTTAGCGCCGTCTTCGCTCTCGTGATGACGGTGGAGCTCTTACTCATTCCTGTCATCTACCGCCTTTTGGCGCCGGTGCTTTCGCGGAACCTCGGCCTAGACCTCGGAACTCAAGTGAATCTCCTCGGTGCGGCACGGGAGATCCCACTCCTCTTCGTCCTCTCGCTTTTGATTCTGACTCCGCTTCTGCTGGGACTCCTGCGGACCCCCATGGGACTCCAGCTCAAGGCGCAGAAACTTGCCCTCGGCCGCTTCCGTTTCTTTGATTTCCTTCCCTTCGGCTTCGCCCTCTGGATTTTCTCGGGCTACCTTGCCCGGTCGTTTAAGACCGGGAATATTTTCTTCGGCTCTCTCATCCTCGTGTTCCTCGTTTCCACCGCCATCGTCAAACTTGGGCAGTGGCTTCTTCGCCGGTTCATCCAAGGTGACGGGCTCCTCACGCCGACCATCGAGTGTGGTGTGGCGCTCAGAGGTCTCACGCGCTCAGGGCACAAGCTCACTTTGAGTTTCCTCTCCCTCGCGGTGGGTGCAACCCTCATTTCTCTTATCCTCCAACTGGATAAAATGATCCTCACCGAGTTCGCCTTCGATGCCAAGAAGCCCTCGCTCTTCATCTTCGACATTCAGGAAGAACAACTGGAACCGTTCCAGGGGCTCGCACAAGCAAACGCCTCCCCGTTAGCGTTCGTCACACCGATGATCCGGGCGCGGCTCGAAGCCGTCAACGGCAAGAAGTTTGAGCGCAAGAAAAAAGACTTCGACTTCCGGTCCCGGGAGGAGGACGAGGACACGCGGCTTCGGAACAACGGCTTGAACCTCACCTACCGGAGCTACCTCACGGACTCTGAGCGCATCGTTTCCGGGGAGCCGTTCCCGGCCGGCGGTGCACCGGAGGGACGGCTCTCCTACGTGTCGATTGAAAAGCGCTGGTCCGAACGGATGAACGTGCGCCTCGGCGATCGCCTTACCTTCGACGTCCAAGGAGTTCCGTTTGACGGTGTGGTACGGAACATCAAGGAAATCAAGTGGACCTCGTTCTATCCCAACTTCTTCGTGACCATTGAACCGGGCCAGATCGACGCCGCACCGAAGACCTTCTTGGCGATCCTTCCCCAAGGGCCACTCCCCGTGAAGCTCTCGTTGCAGCGGAAGACCATCGAGGCGTTCCCGAACATCTCTTTCATCGACGTCGGGGAACTCGTGGCGAAACTGTCGGTGCTCTTCGAGCGGTCACGGCAGGCCATCGAGATCATCTCCTGGCTCTCCCTCGCCGTGGGACTCGTCATTCTCTACGGCCTCTCGCACGACCAGGTCTACCGTCGGTACTACGACCTGGCCCTCATGAAGAGTCTAGGGTTTTCTTCGCGGCAGCTCCTCCTGAATCTTCTCTACGAATTCGGGGCGCTCTTCTTCGCGGCCATGTCGCTCGGTCTTTTCCTCGGCTGGTTGATTGCTCAGCTCATCGGCAGAGAAGTCTTTAAGCTCCCCGTGAGCGTTGACTGGGCCCGCGTCTTTTATCCCGCCATCCTCTTGAGCATCCTTTGCCTGGCGACCATTTTCCTTTCTTCCTGGAGAGCGGTGCGGGCCAAACCTCGAGAACTTTTGTCAGACTCCTAAGGTTCTTTTTTACTTCCCTTCGGAACCCTAGGACCTTAGAATTCTTAACATGTTTGATATCGAATTCAGTCAACAGGCCCTGATGACGTTTTTCTCTCAGTACGCCTATCAGCCCATGTACGTGTATGGCTTCATCGTGGTCTTCATGACCGCGAGCTCCTTCGGTTTACCGGTGCCCGAGGAGCTCGTCCTCATCAGCGCGGGCCTGGTCGCCTACATGGCCCACACCCCAGATAAGTTTCCCCCTCCTTACCCTGGAGCGGAGGGTGTCAATGTCTACACCCTGGCCATGGTGTGTTTTTTAGCGGTATTCCTGAGTGATTTACTAGTCTACCTCATCGGAAAGTTTTTCGGTGGGAAAATCATTAAAACCAAGTTCTTCCAAAAGCAGGTCGCCGGGAAGAGCTTCGATACGATCAACTCCTGGTTTCAAAAGTACGGAGGGTTTGCCTGCGGGATCTTCCGCTTCACTCCCGGGCTCCGGTTCCCCGGGCACCTGAGCTGTGGTCTGTTGGGAATTCCGGCGTGGAAGTTCATGGCGATCGACGGTCTCGCGGCCCTCGTCTCAGTTCCTACCCAGGTCTACTTCGTGGCAACCTACGGCGACATCATCTTGAGTAAGCTCGCCGAGTTCAAAATGTACGTCGGGATTGCTCTGGCAGTCATTCTGTCGGTCTGGGCCGTGAAAAGAATCATTCAGAGAAACACGAAACCGGTCTCCTAGGACCTACAAAAAGATCTCGCAAGTCTCCTCGAGCTTAAGTGCCAGCTCTTTCCTAAACTGGGCCAGGTCCGAGTACCGGAGAGTCACCTTTTTCTTCTGCTGCCGAGCGGAGTCCTGAAACTCTGGGAAGCCCCAGTCGATGGTCGCCTCGAGGTGGATGACCCCATGGTCTGCGGTCAGCTCCTCGACGTTCACCGTAAGCCCAAGCTGGATCGCAGGTCCCTGGGATTTGGGAACGCTCTTCGCGAGCTCCATGATGCCTTTCTTGGCGACAGGGTTCGTGAGCTTGAGTGCCTCCACCATCGACGGCTCAAGGGACTTTGCACCCCAGAGGTGCGGGGCGAGAGGCACCGTCCGAAGACCCTTCGTCACGGTCGTTTCGAGGTAGCGGTAATAGAAGTTATCCATGGTCGAAAAGAGGTAGTCGTAGAGCCGGGCCTCCTCGCCGTAAGTTGTACGGACTTTTTCCTGCCAGTCGTGGATCATCTGTTTGTCACTCATGCTCGTTCCTCGCTAGAATATGGCGATGAAGGTGTATTCCCCCCGGCGCGACTTTGTCATTGTAGAGGACTACTTCACGGCGAGGCAAGCTGCAGATTGGTTGCGCCTCGTGACTGAGCTTGGGAGCGATGCCCACCGCGGCTTCCACCATCCAGAGCTGAAGGCGAACCGGTTCCACAAGGCCCCGAAGTACCCGGTCAAAAAGTTCATGTGCCTCGGGCTCTACTGGAATCCGAAAGACTATCTCTACTATGAGACGATCCCCGGATCCGGCGTGGCACCCCATCCCATCCCGAAGGAACTCTCTGCCCTGGCCTCTCTGGTTCTCGCGGAGTACTTCCCCGTCCAGAGTTTCCGGCCCGAGAGTGTCATGGTGAACTTCTACACCGCTGACTCCTCGATGGGTCTTCACGTGGATAAGGATGAGCCGAATCAAGAGGCGCCGATCGTTGGTTTAAACTTCGGTTCGGCCTGCCGATTTTTTTACGAAGCTGAGGCGGGTCAAATGCGTGACCTCCGAATCCCGGGGAACAGTATTTATATCTTCGGAGGATCGGCCCGGCGGATGCGGCATGGCCTTGGCTCGATTTACGCCAAAACTCTTGCCCCGGGTGCGGAGGATTTTCTAGGTAACAAGGAGCGGTTAAACCTTACGATCCGACAAGTCCTAAAGCCCTAGTTGAGGCGCGTAGTTCGATTGAATCTTGAGGAGCGTGAGTTGGAAGACGTCGACGAGTTCCGCTTCGCCTCTCTGGTCACAGAGGTTCTTGAAGGTTGCCACGAGCTGAGCAATCTCTAAGTTAATCCCCTCGTGGACCGCGCGGGTCGCCTCGAGGTACTGGGCTTCGCTCCACGGGAGGGTCGTCGATTGGCCGTTTTTGACCGCGTAGATCGGCCCGTAGAGTTCCGGGTAAAGCTCGATGAGTTTCAGCGTGACGTAGTTGAGTTGCCCGTTGATGATGTCTTGAAACGCCGGTCGACCGCTCTGGTTGAAGCCATCGACGATGTCGTCGGCCATTTGGAAGACGAGACCGATCCTCTCACCGAGGGTCGCGATGGTGGTGATGTCTTTGTGCCCGGCGAGTTTCGCGGGAGTCGTGCAACAGAACCGGATCAGGCTGCCCGTTTTCTTGATGCAGATGAGTTCGAGGTCTTCCACCCGGACATGGGTCTTGGCCTTCAGATCATACTGGAGCCATTCACCGTCTGCTAGATCCTGGATACACTTCGTGAGATCAACTAAGAGTTCGTTGTTCCCCGCTCGAGCGAGTTCACCCATGATCGTCGCCAGGACATAATCGCCAGCGAGGATCGCCGTCGTATTGTTCCTGAGCGCATTTAACGTCGCGTGGTTCCGGCGCTTGTCCGAAGCGTCGATGACGTCATCGTGAATGAGACTGGCCAGGTGGGTGAGCTCCGCGGCCCGGGCGTAGGTCGTGAGGGTTCCCGAGGGGAGTCCGAAAACTTTCCCGAGGAGGAACATGAGTCCTGGCCGGAATTTCTTCCCGCCTGCGAGGACGAGCTCATCGATTTCGTGGGCAAGCGCACTGATGGTCGTGTCGGCCATGCCCAGATTGAGCTCGTCTACGGTAGCTTTTAACTCCTGGAGTTTTATCACAGTAATATCCTTAGATTTCGGATACTATTTGAACTCCCGGCGTTAGGCAAGGAAAGAGGTCTAAGTCTTGTACAAATCCAACTCGTTTCAAACCGGTGCGAATCAAGGATAATGTGACCAGACATAATTCCAAGGAGAAGGTACATGCGATATTTTGTGGTTCTTTTTTTATTCATCCAGACCGCCCTCGCCGCAGACTTCTATGCGATCAAAGACAAGAGCATAAAAGGGGAGGAGTTCAAGATGGCCGACCTAAAAGGTAAGACTGTGCTGATCGTGAACATCGCGTCACAGTGCGGCTTCACCGGTCAGCTCGATGACCTCGATAGTCTCTACCGAAAATACAAAGACAAAAACTTTTTGGTCCTCGGAGTTCCGACCAACGACTTCGGTGGCCAGACTCCCGAGGACGATAAGGCGATGCTCGAGTTTTGTCAGAAAAACTACAACGTGAGTTATCCGATCCTCACCAAGCGCACGATCAAGGGCAAGGAGAAGCGGGAGCTCTACAAGTTCCTGACCGAGAGCTCGGGGAAGGATTTCCAGGGCGACGTCGGCTGGAACTTCGAGAAGTTTCTCGTAAGCAAGGATGGTAAGGTCATTGGCCGGTTTAGTTCCTACACGAAGCCAGACGACGGAGACTTGGTGAAGAAAATTGAAAGCGCCATCAAGTAAGACCGTCGTCGTCGGCGCCGGCGGGGGCGGCATCGCTTCCGCACTCTTGAGCGCTCTGCGAGGGGAATCGGTGACCCTTCTTGAGGCCCACTCCGCCCTCGGGGGCTGCGCTTCCTGGTTTCGCCGGGGGCCCTTCGTCTTCGACGCCGGTGCCACGACTGTTTCTGGTGTGGGTGTTGGTGAACCACTCGGGGACTTCTTCGAACTCCTGGGCCATGCGCCCAACCTTCACCCGTGTGATCCGGGGATCGTGTTCCACCTTTCGAGTGGGAAGATTCTTCGCTACCACCGGGATTTCGAGGCCTGGATGGGCGAGCTGGAGCGGCAGTTCCCAGAGCTTCCACACCGGCGTTTCTGGGACCTCATTCGCACCATTAATCGCAAGGCCTGGCAGCTCCTCCGAGATGTGAGGACTTTTCCGTTCACCCGCGTCTCTGACCTTGAGGATGTCCTCCGGCATCCTCAACATGTGGCCCTCGTTCCTTACCTCCTACTCTCGACGGAAGCGGCACTGAAGGCCCATGGCCTCGATCACCCCGAGTACCTCGAGCTGGTTAATGGGATCCTCCTCATTTCTGCTCAAGCCACTTCCGAGCACATTCCCTTCATCGTGGGCTGCATGGCGCTTTCGTATCCCGCCGAAACCTACGCCCCAGTGGGAGGGATGAAGGGGCTCATGGACTTTTTCGAGGGGCAGCTCCTTCGGAATGGAGTCCAGGTCCGCAAGAAGTCCCGCGTGGCGTCGTTTGGGGAGGGCAGAGTCGGTCTTGACTCTGGAGAGTCAGTGAGTGCTGACAAGATCATCCTTAACCTCCCGGTCTGGAACATGGCCCAGATGGCGACGGGGTCACTGCGGCAGGAGCTCACCCATGACAGTGAGACTCACCCGGGTGCCTGGGGAGCGTTCACGGCCTATTTCGGCGTCGCCGCCCGAGTCGAAGGACCCTATCATCAGGTCCATCTGAACCATGCCTTAGTGAAGAACTACTTCGTCTCATTCTCTATTCCCAACGACCTGGCGCGCGCGCCGCTTGGGATGCAGGCCGTGTCGATCTCGACGCATGTTTATGCTTCCGATGAGATCAATAAGGAAGACTACGCTCGAGTGATCTTGGACGATTTCAAGCTGCGCTTTCAGATCCCCGAGGTGAAGTTTCTCACCACGGGCTCTCCAGGGACTTTCGAGCGCTACACCGGACGGCTCCACGGCTTCGTCGGAGGCCTCCCATTCCTGTATGGCTCGAATCCGCTCTCACTCCTGAGCCCGGTCACCTCGGACCCAAGCGTGTACCGCGTGGGTGATACTGTCTTTCCGGGGCAAGGAATCTGCGGAGTCGTCGCGGGCGCCCTTCAGCTCCACCATCGGCTTCGGAGTTTGTAATTAAGTTGCGATTGTTAAGGCCAATGCTATCCTGTTCACTGGTACCATTTAAGGCAGGGATAGATGATTCTTAACAATCGTGGAATTGGCCTTCTCGAGATGACGGTGGCCGGAGGTTTGCTCGCGGGACTCCTCGTCACCGTGATGAAGGTCAACGAATCAGGAATCAAAGGGGCCGCCAAGTTCGAAAAGCGCACAGACATCGTTTATCTGGATCAAGAAGTGTCCAGTTACCTCGGTGACTCCAGAAGTTGCATAAATTCGATTGGTTACAATGTGGTTGAACTCACATCTTTCACCGGACTCGGGAAAGCGAACTTTACAAAAGTTCACAACCGAGACAACGTGCTGGTGTTCCCAATCCCCCATCTGCGAGGGTCTGTTTCACTGAAGCAGATGTATCTGACAGATTACCAAGCGACGCTCAAAACCGCTAGACTCTTTCGGGAGTACGAGTACCAGGTGAGCAAAGAACGAAAAGAGATTAAGACTTTCGTCGGAGAAGTCGCCATCAGCGATCTCGCCGGTCGGGTCGTTGGGTGCGTGCTCAAGGCGAGTGCCGGTGGCGATGGGCCTTGGATCGTAGAGCCCGACAGCATTTCTTACAGCGGAGGAACGGTCGGAATCGGAACCAGTACTCCTGCCGCCGACTTGCACGTTATGAAGTCTGGAGGGCCTGTTCGTCTTGCTGTCCATAATCCGGAGGAGTTCCCCGTATACTTTGAACTTGCCGGTACAGGCGGAGTCAATGGGGTAGAGGGCTTGGAGATTGCCTACAACAACGACGGGAATACTTTTTTCAGAAATCGCTGGGCCGGTGCTGTCGGTGGTCACATGTACTTTGAGACCGCAGCCGCTGGGACTCCAGTGAATGCGATGACGCTACTTCAGAACGGTAATGTGGGGATCAACTCTCTGACTCCTTTGTACGGGCTCCAAGTAGAGCGCACGAACCTCGCCGGTGGGAACGGTTGGACTGCTCTGTTCCGAGAAGGTCCGACTTCCTCCGGGGTGCTCATCGGAACTCGAGGCGCTGGGGCCGGTACGGCGTCGATCACAGGGATTAATCCGGCCTTGACCGCAGGGTCGAATCTTTCACTCAATCCTTTCGATGGAAACGTTGGCATCGGCACTTTGTCCCCGAGGGCGAAGCTCGACGTCTATGGCGGCTACCTGAGAGTTGGCAATTCGGTAACAAATCCGAACGAAGGTGGTCAGATTATTCTCGACGACGGTACCGGCTCCGGAACCTGGTCAATCGACAGCATGGGGCCCGACGGCGCTGAGGTGATTCGTTTTTTCCGAGACGGTGGAGAAACGAACGTGCCAAGCGTCCTAGTCATCGCGCCAACGGGTAACGTCGGCATTGGTACAGAGTCACCGGGAGCAAAGCTAGACATTGCGGCCGGAGTAAGTACCGGGGTAAGAGTCGTTGGTCCCTACCCAACGACAATTTTATCGGAATCTGATACTGGAACATCGTTTTGGACAGTTGTGGACGGAAGCACTTATCAGGTGAGGCTGAATGGATATGCAACCTCGCTCATGTCACTGGATGCGTCGGGGAATCTCTGGATTTCCGGGGCCTATTCGCCATCGGATCGAAGACTGAAGGAGGATGTCACCACACTGCGCAGTCCTCTCCACCGGCTGCTGCAGATTGCGGGGGTGAATTACCGCTGGAAGCCGGAAGTAAACAAGAGCTCAGAACTGCAGCTCGGTGTGATCGCTCAGGATGTAGAGAAAGTGTTTCCGGAGGCCGTCCTCATAAACAAGGATGGAACGAAAGGTGTCAACTACGGCGCGCTCATCGCGCCTGTGATCGAGGCGCTCAGAGAATTGAACTCAACCGTGATCAGAGTCTTTACATCCACAGAAACACACGCCAAGGAAATCAAGGCGATCAAAGAACAGAATAAAGAGCTGAAGAAGGCCAACGAACAGATGATGGCCCGCATGGATCGGATGGAAAAAATGCTCCTTCAGAGTCGGATGAAGAACAAGTGATTCTTCGTTCGATCGGATGAGCCTAGGAGTTCAAAACTCGGACTCCCACGGGAGAGGAAACTCGTAGGTTGATGTCCCGTTGAGGGAAGGCGATCTCGATCTTGGCCTCTTTGAAGCGCTCGTCGATCTGAAACCGAAGAGCGCTCCTCACTTCCGCCAGACTCGAGACCACTCCGAGGTTGCACCAGAACTGGAGGCGGAACACTAGGCTACTGTCTCCGAAGTCGTCGAAGACAACCACGGGCCTCGGATCCTGCAGCACCTCCGGGGATTGGTTCAGGATACTCATGCAGATGTCCTGGACGCGCCGGACATCACTCCCGTAGGCCACGCCGACGTTGATTCCGGTCCTCACGACGGGATCCTCGTAGGACCAGTTGAGAACACTCTTTTCAAGGAAAAAACTATTCGGGACGACGAAGATTTTCCCCTCGAGATTTTTGACCTGAGTGCTGCGGGTGCCGATGGCGAGCACGGAGCCGGAGATGCTCTCAAGCTCCACGACGTCACCGACTTTGATCGGCTTTTCTACCAACAGGATGATGCCGGAGATGAAATTATTGACGATGTTCTGAGAACCAAAACCGACACCGATTGCGAGGGCGCCTCCGAAGACGGTGAAGACCGTAAGTGGGATCCCGGCGATCCCAAGGGAGAGTGTGACGAAGCCCGCGAGGCAGCCGTAAAACGCAAAGGTCTGGTAGGTGTGCTGGGAACTCCGGTCATCGACGAAGGGCTGAATCAGCCGGCGGTCAATCGCCCGAGACGCCGCGCGGGATAATCGGGTTGCGAAGAGCAGCATGGTGAGGGCCATGATGAGATTGCCGAGCGAAAGTTTTATGCCCCCGATGGTCAGGAGTTTGTGGTTCCAAATAAGGGCCACTGGGGCCAGAAATTCGTTGAGCGTTGCCAGCATGGATTCCTCTAAAATTTCAAGTGCTTAAAGTTGTATAAATTTGTCATGGGGCATGGACTTCGTCCAGTGTTTGCCATATAAAACTCTCTTATGACTAAAAGCTTTTTTCCGCATTTCACTACGGTCTTGCTTGTCCATGCCCTGGCCTTCCTCGGGACTTGGCAGCTCTCTCAGTCAGAGTATGTTCGTGAGCAGGTAACCCGCTTGGGGCAAGGGGCCTTGAGACTCCAGGTCGCGTCCGACGTCATCCTGGCCCGGCCCACCCCCAAGAATTCCATTCGGCCCGCGACTCAAACCCAACCCCGGCCTGTGTCCACTCCCGTGGACGTGCCAGCCGTTCAGCCCCAGGCGTCCCAAGCGGTCAGTGGCGATCGCGCCGGCTCCGAGTTTGGGAGCACCGCCGCCGGGACGATGGAAGCGCTCGAAGTTTACAAAGCCGAGCTCCGCGCCCTCATCGACAAGAATAAGTATTATCCTGCTATTTCCCGACGCCTGGGCCACACCGGAACTGTCGTTGTCGCCTTTACGTTGCTCGAAGATGGACATATCATTGACGTCAGAGTCCAGAAGCCCTCCCGTTACGACAGCCTGAACGCCTCGGCCCTCGATGCCGTGAAGAAGGTCGATCGCTTTCGGCCCGTGCCGAAGGAAGTCGGCGGAAAGATGGATGTGATGGTCCCTGTGAAGTTTGTAACTCTTTAGCTGTTAGATAAAAAAGGAATTTTATGCGTCTGATTGACTTCATCAACGCGGGTGGATCTATCACCTGGATCCTTGTCGCGATGAATGTCCTAGGTCTTTCTCTTATCCTCTGGAGACTTTTCATCTTTAGAGACTTTAAAAAGAAGCTCGAGCTCGAGTCAAAGACCCTGGCCCAGGATCTCATGGCCCGCCTCAAGACGTCGAATCTTCTGGCCCACCTTGACCTGGTCAAAGACACCATTTCTCAGAGAGTTCACGAGCTCGAGTTCGGGATGACGAGCATTAAAGTCGTTGCGACGACGGCCCCGCTGTTGGGTCTCTTAGGGACTGTTATCGGGATCTACGAAGCCTTCCAGGTCATTTCGGCCAAGGGACTCACTGACCCCGGTCAGTTCGCTTCCGGGATCTCCTATGCGCTCATCACCACCATCGTTGGACTGATCGTAGCGATCCCGCACTACATCGCGCACAACTACCTCTCCGGAGAACTCGACACTCTTGAGATCAAGCTCGAAAAGCACATGACTCCTCACCTGAAGGCAGAGTAAGCCATGGGACGCCGCCAACGCCGAGAATCGCTTGCCATGGACCTGACACCGCTCATCGACATGGTGTTTCTTCTTTTGGTGTTCTTCCTCGTCACTTCGACCTTTAAGAAAGATGAGCTGGCCCTCCTTCTGAAGCTCCCGAAAACGGAGCAGGGGAGTGGCTCCGAGAAGAAACTCGATCAGCTCACCATCGAACTCTCGGATGAGGCCGTCGCCATCAACGGCAAGAAGTCGACGATGGACGAGCTTCCGAGCACCCTCTCGAGCACCCAAAAGGATACCCTCGTGAACCTTCGGGTCGACGGCGAAGTCCGCTACACCCGCTTGGTAAAAGTTTTGGACCTTCTTCAGGCGAATAAGCTCGAGAACATCTCGCTCATCACAGACAAAGATAAGTAGCCCTACCGGCGCCCCGATCCTGAGCGAAGTCGTCGGTCAGTGCTGCTAGATTTTTCCTGAATCAAAAAAGTCAACCCAGGCTTCAGAGTTGGGGTTAGACTCTTCCTATGACTAAAATTTCTAACCTATTGCGTTCTGAGTTCGGCATGGGGCTTTTAGAGGTTCTGATCGGCGGGGGTCTCATCGCAGGCCTCGGTGTCGCTGTGATGAAGATGAACGAGTCGGGCAACCAAGGCATGGCCAAGGTCGAAAAGAGGTTGGACATCGTCAACTTCGACCGAGAGGTCAGTAACTACCTCGGCGACTCTAGGAGCTGCATCAACTCCCTTGGATTTAACGCGGTCAACGTGGCGACCTTCACCGGGACGGCCAGAGCAAACTTCACAAAGATCCATAACAAGAACGATGTCCTCGTTTACAACATTCCGGTGCAGCGGGGCTCGGTGAAGCTCAAGCAGATTTACCTCACGGACTACAAATCGACTCTGAGCACGGCACGGATGATCAAGGAGTACGAGTTTCAGTTAAGTCCTACTAGGAAGGAGACCAAGGCGTTCGTGGGAGAGGTCGCTCTTGTGACTGTGTCCGACCTGGTCACCTCCTGCGTCTACAAAGGTGGTGCGGGTGGAGATGGCCCGTGGGTGGTTGAACCGAATCACATTTACTACCCCGCAGGGAACGTCGGGATTGGGACTCCGAACCCCATCGCAAATTTGCAGGTCGTCGGAGACGCTCCACTTATTCTCGTGGAGTCGACGAACAATAACTCGGGCATCGCGATGAGAGGCAAGGGTGGCTTCGGGGCCGGCTTCGGAAACGGAGGGCTCGTCTTCGATAACTCAGACGTCACACCCGCGGTCAACCCTGCGAGTCCGGCCTGGGGCACGAGTCTGGCGATCATCCAGCCTCTGTTCTCTGGCAGTGGCCCTGACACGGGGGCAGACCTCATGTTTGTCTTGAAGGAGCAAGCGGGAGTCCCCAAAGAGCGCATGCGACTCATAAACAACGGAAACTTAGGCCTGGGCACGGCCAGTCCGAGAACCCCGTTTCACGTCTCCCGAGACAACACTAATTCCGTCATAACGACCACGACCTTTTCTGCGAATCCCAATGAACACGGAGGAATCGTAGGTCTACGTGCCCGAGGTGTGTCTAGTACTCCTACCTACCCAATCGCCGGGGATGCGCTCGCAGTCTTCGAGGCCCGCGATGCCATCAACGGGTACGATCCTGTGTCACCTGGTGGGTACGGTGGAGGCGGGATGCGGGTGAGGGCCTCTGAGAATTTTTCCTCCGCGGTGAAAGGAACGTGGCTGTCATTCACGACAACCCCCATTGGGACGAACACCCAAGTTGAGCAGGTCGTCATCAACCATGATGGATCTGTGGGGATCGGAACCCTGGCACCAGCTGATAAGCTTCACATCACTGGTGGTAATCTAAGAGTCGGCGATGGAAATGTCTTAAAAGTTTTTAACGCAGATAATAGTCGGTATTCCCAGCTCGCCCATACCTCAGGTCCGGGAATTGGGAACCTCCATCTCGACTCCTTCGGTGGGGGTGACTCTTACATTAATTGGTTTAGCGGTGGCACTGTGATCATTGGGAACGGGGCCTCGAGTCACGGTACCATCAACGCAGCTTCATTCGGAGTGATCTCTGACCGGCGGTTAAAAAAGAACATCGAAACAATAAGAAACCCCTGGGATACCATCCTTCGCCTCCGGGGAGTTACGTTTGATTGGAAAGAGGATAACAGGCCCGACCTCGGATTCGTTGCTCAAGAAGCGGAGGCCGTTATCCCCCGATTGGTTTCGACGAAGACAACTCCGGAGAATGAAGAATTCAAATCTCTCAAGTACGGTAACCTCATTGCTGTCGTGATCGAAGGCCTCAAGGAAATGTGGGCCAAAGTTTCTCGTCACCAGACACGGATCGAGAAACTCGAGACCCTCAACGCCCAACAGGTTCTGGAACTTCGTCAGTTGAGAACTGAGAAAAAGAACTTAGAGGAGAGGCTTCGAAAAATCGAGGATCACTTGAGCAAGGATCTCCGCGGTCGGTAGACCGGCCTGGCCCTAGGGCGCCCCGGCACCCTCGACAAAAGACCAGTAATCTTTGAGCCGGATCTTGATGTCCAGGCGTTTCAGAAAGATGAACGTCCCGGCCAGTTTGCGGTGAAGGAAGATGAGCTCCTTCGGTGGCGGAGTGAATTTGCATTTTCGAGACATCTCCCAAGAGAGGTCTCGAGAGCGCGTGAAGTAGCTCTTGTCCGAGAAATCAAACGGGAGGTCATCCCGAAACGGTGAGGCCAGGAAGTCCATCATGGCGACGTAGATGTCCTTTGCCGCCGGTTCCTCACGGGGATCGATGAAGCCCAGCTGCTCGCTCTCCCGCAGGAGCGCGTCCCGGTCTCCGTTCCGTGAGGCCAGGAGAATTTTCCGGTAGCCGGCCACGAAGTCCGGGCCATACTCCCGAGCTGCCCCGAAGTCGATGAGGGCCAGGCGCTCATCAGGTGTGACGATGAAGTTCCCCGGATTTGGGTCTGTTTGCACGAGCCCGTGGACGAAAATTTCTTCGAGGTAGAGCTTGATCAGGAGCTCGGCAAACTCCTGGCGCTTGGCCTCAGAGGGCCCGGTCTCGAGCCAGCGAGTAAGCCCCAGTCCGGGGACGAATTCCTGGGTCAAGACTTTGCCCGTCGAATACTCGCTGAGCGGTTCTGGCACGTGATAGGGACTGCCTTGGAACATCTCTCGGTACTTCACGTGCATCCGAAGCTCGTGCTCGTAGTCCGCTTCTTTGATGAGGACCTCTTCAACCTCGGCCAGAAGAGGGGAGAGGTCTGTGTCCCTTTTCCCTTGAAGGAATGAGGCCTGCTTGAGGAGAAGTTCAAGCATCCGCAGGTCCGAGGGAATGGACTCTGCGACCCCGGGGTACTGGACTTTGATCACGACCTCTTGCCCAGAGAGCTTGGCCCGGTGAACCTGGCCGATGCTCGCAGCGGCGATGGGCCGCTCAGAGATTTCCGCAAAATCATGGAAGCGCTCTCCCAACTCGCGCCGGAGGATCGTTTCGATTTCATCGTAGGGAAGAAAGGTCGCCTCGGCATGAAGTTGACCCAAGACTTTTACGATCTCCGGAGGGAGGTAGTCCCCGAGGTCGAGAGAGAGGAGCTGGCCCAGCTTCATACTGGCACCCTTCAACTGCGACAGGGTTTTGACCACATCCTGGGCCAGTTGAACTTTAGAGCGGAGTTTCTCGGATTCGTTCTCCCAGGTTTTTAGGCGCGAAGAGACCTCTTCAAAGGCAATCTTTGAGGCCACACCCAAAAGTTTTGTCCCGCGGCCGAAGAGTGAGGTAGGGATTTTACTCAAGTTATCCTCCAGATTTCCTAGTATCTCTCTAAGCCTCTGAAAAAACACCCTAGACGGACCTCTTTCTTTTTTACCGGCCGTCTAGGTGTCTTTAAGACGCAGTGCTAAACTCGCTCAACTTATAAGGAACCAAGTATGCGTTTCCCCCTTCTCGCACTTTTTGCCGTTCTCACCTCGTTGCCTCTTCTGGCGGCCAATCCGGTGGATTTTACAAATGACCGAGAGGGGGAGAGTTTCTACTCCTCTAGTAGTGATCGCCGGGCCGTGTCCCGCGCTCTCCGCCAGGCCGATGAAACTCAGATCAACGATGCCTACGAGGAAACTCTGCGGGGCCTCGAGCCCGCGAAATTGTGTTCTTTCGATCTCAACCAGACCCTCCTTTCTAACCTTCGGAAGGTCAAACCGAACTTCTCCGAGTTAAACGGTGCGATCTTATACCTGCGCGGGAAGAATCACTTCGATGACTCGGTCACAAAACTGCTCCTCGAAGCGAACAAAGTCTCGACGTCCGGGTCCACGTTCAAGGATCCGGACATGCTGATCCAGCCCCACAACGGAGCGATGGAGGAGGGGCTTAAGATTCTTGCGAACTTCGAACGAAAGGCCCAGGGGCAGTGCTTCGACGACGCCTACCGCACTCTCTACGGTGATATCTTAAAGTTTGACCGAAACCTGAGTTCGCAACACATCGAGGCGATCTTCCACCAGGCCCAGGCCCGGAGAGTGATTACTCCCCAGATCTACGCTCGGATTGAAAAGGCGCGGTCCGAAGAACTTGAGAAAAGTAGCCTGACCCTGAAGACCTACTACCGGAAGATCCGGTCCCTCCGGACCCAGGCCCCGCTGCGTGATAGTTCTGAACTGAGCGCGTTCGTCACGAAGAAGCTGGATCGGGTGAGACTCAGCCGGCGCCAGCGGCTTCTGGAAAACTACAGTGACATCCAGATCATCCTCATGGCCGACATCATCAAAAAGCTCCGGGCCCGGATCGAGTCTCCTCGGGCCGAGATCCTCATCTTCAATCGGC
Organism: Pseudomonadota bacterium; assembly: GCA_027487515.1. Lineage (GTDB taxonomy): Bacteria > Bdellovibrionota > Bacteriovoracia > Bacteriovoracales > Bacteriovoracaceae > Peredibacter. The sequence continues at coordinate 2,845 of JAIYDL010000007.1, read as the reverse complement.
AGAATCAAGTCGAAACCATTCCACTCGAGCCGATGGAGCGCTTCCGGCTCGCGGTGAAGCTCCTGAGAAAAGAAATATCTCTCCTGCCCCTCAATACTTTCTTCCAGGGCAGAAGCCCGGAGTACATCGACCTCATGACGGCCGCCTTCGAGACCGGAGTGATCGCGGAAGTTGAACTCGCGGAGGTCGCAGGGCTTGAGGAGATCTGGAACCCGAAGAAGACTTTCTGGGACAAGGCGCAGGTTTGGGTCAGACTGTTTGGAACGGTGGCGTCCATCGCACTGCCGCCTCCGTATGGCTTCATCCCGGCCCTCGCCATCGTCATCATCGAGATGACGGTTGGGAAAAAAGACGATAACAACGCCAACGATCCAACGGTGCTATTCTAATGAAAAATCTACTTCTTTTCACACTCCTCCTTCCTCTCACGGCCCTCGCTCAGGTGAGCGAGCGAACCTTCGAGGCGCTCGTGCGAAACGACTCCGAGCGCCCGGAGGTCCGGCCTGTCGTGCTTCCGAACCTCGTCTCGAACGATAGCTTTGACGGTGAGTACTTTAAAATCGTGAAAGGGAAGTCCGATGAGGCGGTGAAGTTCGACGCCGAAGAGGCGCTCGTCTTCCGGGCGGCGACGGCGTACTATCACCTCATGCTCGCTCGGGATTACTTCGTCAACAAGGTGAAGTCGGAGCACGCAGCGGGCCTGCCGAAAATGGTCATCCGGATCGAGCACACGAACCAGTTCTCCGAACTAGGCCACTTCGCCAATGATAACCTCGAGCCCCAGTTCAATAACGCCCTCACCATTCCTGCAGGCGTGGGCCTCGCCTCCCGGGGTGTGAAGCCCTGGGACCTCGAGATCTGGTTCCGGCCCGCCAAACGCATCCACCTTCGTGACCTCCGGACGAACAATCTTGCTAACCAGGAATTCGGAATCCTCATGTCCGGCTTCCGGAACCAGATCCACATGCAGTCGCTCCAGCGCTTCATCTCCACCGCCGTGCAGGCCCTGACCATCGAAGGTGCCGTGAGCCCGTTCTCTCCGGAGGCCCTCATCCGAACCGTTGGCGCCAGTATCATCATGGAGCTCGGGTACCAGTTCATCGATCCGATCTCGAAAGTGTTCACCCGCAAGTGGTACTGGTTAGATACGGCCGTGGTGCCGGAGATCATCTACCATGAGTACGCCCATGCGGCCCTCTCGGACCATCTTGAGCTCTCTCATTCCACGGCGATCATCGAGGGGATGGCAGACTTTTTCGCAGGCCAGATTGCGAACTCTCCGAAGCTCGCGATGCACATTAAAAAGTACAATACCTACAACGGTAAGAATGCCCGGCGCAAGCAGGACTACATGCTCCAGTTTGAAATGGGGGAGTACGCCAACACGGACTTCGTCTTCGGTCTTCTCTGGGAGCTTAAGAAAATTGTGGGTGAGGATAAGGGAGCAGAATTCATGTTCGAGCTTCGGAAGAAGCTCACAACGAATTCCAGCATCCGCGGTCAATTGATCGAGGGCATCCTTCAAACTTGCGACGCGCAATGCACGAGTCCGTTCACTGATAAAATCCGCATCCTAAGGGCCCTCAACCTCCGGGGCATTTGAGGGGCCATTTTGGCACCGGATTTTTTCCAGGGTTCGGCAATAGGTCTTTACTGAGCTTAAAATTCTAACGTACAGAGCTTCCTGATTAACTCTCAATCTCAGGAGCTCTCCATGTTTAAAAAGATGACGACATTTTTACTGGCGCTTGCCATATTCAGTGTGCAGGCACAGGCCGCAGCACCGGCAGGACTCAAGGCCGCGTACGATGAATTGACCTACAACCTTTCCGTGGATTGGGACCAGCAGGATGCCTCCGTATACGAGCGGGAGATGAAGGCCTTCTTTGCGACGGTGAGCGACCTCCAGCGTGCAGGGCTGACAAGCGATGAGATGATCGCCTTCGCGTCGACACAAGTTCGCGACGCCCGCACCGCCCGGGACCTCCAGACGGCATTCTCCCTGATCATCATCAATAAAATGTCCACCGAAGAAGCTTCCAAGTATGTCCTCGATGCCCTTAGACGCTCCAGCGCGAGCGGCGCATCCTGGAACGGCGACGCCGTTCGGAACCTCGGGGTGAGCCTTCTCATCGTTGCCATCGCCGTAGGAGTTGTCTTCGCGGTTCAGTCTGGAAGCGGTGGAAAGAACAGCGGGACCTCGACCGGAGGAGGAGCAACCACCCCTGTCGACGGTACAGTGTCGTGCGCTGACAGCTGCGCCTACGTTCCCTCCTCAACATGTTTTGATTACACCACCCATTCATTTGGCTTCTGTAACCAGCTCACCTGTACACCAATCTGCTACTAAGGAGTTTGCATGTTGTTCAGAATCCTTTCTCTTCTCGTTTGTCTCTCGCTCACCGCAACGAGTGCCTCGGCGGCCACGCACCGAGGACTTAAGGCCGCGTTCGACGAGATGAACTACGCTCTCACGGTCGAATGGGATCAGCGGGACCCAGAGTTCTACGAAGCCACCATGCGCTCGTTTCGGCAAACGGTTCGTGAGCTCCAGCGGCAGGGCGTGACGAACGCCGAGCTCCTGGACTTTGCGAAAGCACAGGTCAAGGACGCGCGGGTTGCCCGAGACCTCGACACCGCCTTTTCGGTGATCACCGTCAACCGGCTCTCCCCTGAGGAGGCGACGAAACACGTCGTCGAAACCGTGAAGCGCTCGTACAGCAAAGGTGCCAATTGGACCGGTGATCCGACGATCACCTTTCTCATCGCTGTGGTCATCGTCGCGGTCGTCGCGGGTCTCATCCTCACTGGCGGCGGCGGTGGAGACGGTGGCGGTGACGGCGGT
>JAIYDL010000017.1 GCA_027487515.1 Pseudomonadota bacterium | reverse complement strand
TCAAAAATAACAACATTAAGTTATAATGCTGTTAACCCCGTGCTCGGGCCGCTTTAGCGGACAACGGGGGGTAAACCTTTTCAGCAGGTACCTATGAGCAGTGAATTGAAGGAGCTTATCGAGTTTGTTTCTAAGGCCCTCGTGGACATGCCAGATCGAGTTGAAGTCAACGAGATCGAGGGTGAACAGACCACGGTCCTTGAACTCAAAGTCGACAAGTCGGATCTCGGTAAGGTGATCGGTAAGCAGGGTCGAACAGCTCGCGCCCTTCGAACCATCCTGAACGCAGCCTCCACCAAGCTCCGGAAAAGATCGGTTCTAGAAATCATCGAATAGTTTAAGTTCTTCCGAATAAAAAAAGCCCCTGAAAGATCACGTCTTCCAGGGGCTTTTTTGTTTTAGTCTTCTTACGCGGCCGTACGCTGATAGTTGATGGAATTGAGAACGTCGTCAATGAAGGTCGGATAAACGGTCAGGGCCTGGCAGATTTTTTCGAGGACCTGATGCTCGGATCCTTCGAACTCCCCGTCGGCCACGGACAAGAGAACGAGATCCCGCACGATGTTGCACATCGTGGCGTAGTTCAGGTGCGGGAGGATCTTCTCCGCCTGCTCCGCGACCGCGTTTAACATCATTTCGTTGCTCCAGCCTTTAATCTTCTCCATGACCTCCAGGTGCTGATCTTCCGGAAGGATCTGGGAAATTATTTTGAGCTCCGCCTCTTCCATTTCTCCGTCGGCGCAGGAAACGGCCATGCTCGCGAGGAAGATGAATTCTTTGATCTTCATGGAGATCTCAGACTTATCCCAAAGGTAAGAGGGTTCCATGAGCTTCATGAAGCCCGCGATCTTCGTTTCCATCTCCTGCTCAGTGAGCTCTGCCTGGAGGTGGGTCGCAAAGTGCTTACAGTAGGTCTCCGAGCGGTAGAAGAGATCTAGCGCCATGACCCGCATCGGACTGATCGGGTGCGTGAGGTAGAAGTCCTCAGGGTTGCCGTCGCCGGTTTTCATCTCGGTCTCAATGTCGATGTACTGGTTCACGTAGTCCTGGAGGTTAAAGCAGAGATCCTCCGTCGTCACACCACTCGAGAGCTTGAAATTGGCAGTGCAGGCCGCTTCGTAGGAGCCGCAGCAGATGAGGCCGATCCGATCCGCTGTGAGTTCGCCGTTTCGCTGCCAGGAGAAGAGTTTGATGGTATCTGCGGGGGAGAGCTGCGAGGCCCCAAGGCCTGAGCTCATCGCCGAGAGGAGGTGATGCTGATACAGGAAGTGACCGATCTCGTGGCCAATCACAAAGGTGAGCTCGTCTTCGCTCAACTTTTCTAAGAGGGCGGAGGTCAAGAGGATGTAGATCGATCCATCGTGGGGAGGATAACAGAAAGCATTCATGGCCGGATTCTGGGCGCAGTAGATGTCGATCTTCGAAGTGAGCCCGAGCTTATCGATGCAGCGGTCGATGCTATTGAAGACCTTCGGGGCCATGCCTCGGGAGAGCCGCATGGAGGACTTTAGAAGGTGCTTCTTGGAATTCGGTGCCTGCGCAGACGGATGAATGACCTCCGAGTGAAACCCCGGATTCTCGAGGAATTCATCGAAGTAGTTCCGGTCCCCATCGTAGACGACGGCGTCGAGGTCGACGGAGCAGTCACTGTGCCGGTAGTACTTACTCTTTCCTGGGATGAGAGAGAGTCCGCTCGTTTGCGTGAGCTGGCCCGTGATCCGAACGATGTTTTTCTGGAGTTCCTCGTTCAGGGCCGGGAGGAGGTGCCACTGCTGGGAGAGTTGAATCTCCTGGAGTTTGGTGGCGTAATCTTTTTGGAGAGCTTCGATTTCATGCTGGATATTGATCATGGTAACTCCTTTAAATGATGGAACTTGTCGGGTCCCCCGAGGAGTGACTTGAAGCTCTTTCCTGGAAATTGTGATTTGGGCAGGAACTTCCTCAATAGACTCTATCAGGGAGTGAAAAGATCAAGATTGAGGAAGACGATTTCTTCATTCGGCGAGGGAATGAGGATGTCTTCTTTCTTTTTCAAGAAATCAAGGAGCATGTGCCGAACGTTCTGGGCGTCCTCTTTCGAGAGTGTCAAGGCCCCGGAATAGTGAAGGTCAAAACCATTCTCCTGTTCCAGGGACTGGATGGCCCTGTGCCGGTAGTTCTGGTGATGCGCCTTGATGAGAGGAGAATCTTTAGAGAGGTGGATCCTAGTTTTTCCGATGGAGTAACGGTCGCTATTCCTGGTTACGAGGCCCTGCTCTTCGAGGAAGGTGAGGACCGTTCTCAAAAAGGGGAGCGGGAGCTTAAGCTTTGGTTGGAGCTTTTCAACTCGGCTATATTCTGGAACGGAGACCACCATGTGGACAGCACTGTATGCCCAGTGACTGTAGTAGATGGCCTTGGCGGCTTCGTCGAGGTCCTGGTTGTTTTGCGCGGTGATTTGCTTCTCTATTTTAAGAGCTTCCTGGCGCTTTCGAACCAGGCGTTTTTCAAAAAACTCCCGGGCCTCGGTGCTTCCGGCACGCTCCTTTTGAAGAAGGTCCATGAGGAAGTCACTTTCTCCCTCATCGAGACCCAGGAAATGGGCAATCTTAACGATGTTCTCCGAGCTGAAATGAATTTTGCCTTTACCCAAAACCTGGGAAATATAGCCTGGTTGGCAGTTCAGGAACTCGGCCAGCTTCGCCTTTGATCCCCGACCTATTTTCACCTCTAGAAAATGTGCTATAAGGTCCCGGTAATCATGAGCTTGATAAGTATTCATCAGTAAATGCTAAACATTTTGCGAGAAATTAGCAATAAATGGTAAGGAACTACTTACCATGAGGAACTAGACTGGATTTAAGATTTTAAATCCAGTTTTGGAGGAATGAATGAAGAAGTTTTTGGTCTCAAGTCTTCTTTCACTCAGCACAGGTCTCGCTTACGGGGGAAATGGGTCGAGCGGAGGCGGGAATATTTACGGGAATCAACTCAACCCATGGTTCCTTAGCAACACTAAAAGTGTCACCTATTGTCTCGAGGTTGCTCCGGGGTTTAGTGATATCTCTGAGGAAAAGCTCGCGTCAATGGTCGATGAGGCCTTCGGCTATTGGGCGCGGACCTTTTCAGGGACCACCCCTTATGAATACATTGGCGAGGTTTCAGGCCTTGACCTTCGTCTCGCAACTCAGACGTTTGTGAGGGATGCTGCCTGCTCGTCAACAACGGATATTAAATTTCAATTTGGGTACCTCTCGGAAGATCAAAAAGTGAGCTGGCCCAATTATCGTCAGCTCATAGCAGGAGCATTTCGCACTAGCTACGACGAGGTTCGTCTCCGCGGAAAAGGTATCATTTATATTGCACCTGAACGGGGACCACTCCGACCTCGGTCTCGGACATTGCATGCTAAGCCGTGGTCCTACGGAACTCACAATGCTCTCCGTTTTACTCTGACACACGAAATTGGACATGTCTTCGGCCTTCAGGACGATCATTATTCCTCAAGCTTCAACCTCATGAGTTCTCGGTTCGTTGAGAAAGTGACCAGAATAGAACAGGTCGAAGCTCACGAAGATCGGGAAGTGAAGTCGATCCCATCTCCGTTCGGTTGCAACAATGACTTTGAAGCGGAGCTAGGTTATGAGGTTGAGACTGGGACCGTGGGTTCTGGTGAAGTCTCCAAGAACTCTGCTGGCCGACCGCCGCTCGCGAGTGACGGCCGCATCCCAGAAGGTCTGGCCAAGATTTTAGGCCTTCCGAAAGACTATATCTTGCGTTTTAAAACGATCAAGAAACAGATGAGCATCACTTTCGAGGGGCGGGAGTATGCTAAGATCAATTTTACCCCTTCGGTTACGGGGGAGATTCAATCGGACGAGGCGATTTCAATCTACCTTACAACGAAGCAGGCGGTCTTCCAAGGCATCGCCCCAGAGTCTTACGATATCGCACACGAGATCTATTTTTCCGTGCGCCAGACTCGAGCATCAAACGTTGTCCTTGAGCTCTCAAATGGTTACCAGCTTCCTGTCTTTGTGAACTTTGACCAACGTTGTTGGCCAGAGATTGGAACAGTCTACGAAGGTGAAGTTGTCTTCAGTATTTTTTAAGGATTTATGTGACAAAGGAAAACAACACCTTGGATTACGAGACTCCGTCGCCAATTCTCACAGGATCCCTGGAGAAGGCGGAGTTACTCTTGGAGAATCGATGAAAAATTTTTTTACGAAAGCCCTGTTCTCTCTTCTGTCTCTCGCCTCAACCCTCGTCTACGGAGGTAACGGCTCCAGCGGAGGAGGATACATCACCGGAAACGAAGTGAACCCTTGGTTCCTGCATAATACGAAAACAGTGTCTTACTGCATTGAAGTGGCGCCAGAATTTAGCGATATCCCGAAAGATAAGTTAGCACCTATGATTGAGGATGCCTTCGCTTATTGGAAGAAAGTTTTCTCTCTGACCGAAGCCTACTATTCCATCGGTGAGAGTGAGAAACTTGACCTTCGTCTTGGGACTCAGGATTTCAAGCAAGTCGTCACTTGCGCCGATTCTACCGACCTAAAGTTCCAGTTTGGCTTTATGACTGAGGAGCAGAAAGGAAGTTGGCCAAAGCCGAGTCAACTCCTCGCGGGCGCTTTTCGTACCAGCTACGATGAAGTGAATCTTAAAGGGGAGGGTGTCATTTATATCGCTCCTGAGCGAGGGCCCCTTCGGCCCCGGGCACGAAAGTTTCATCCGAAACCTTGGTCCTTCGGCTCTCACAACGCTCTTCGACTTACCCTCACTCATGAGATTGGTCACATTTTCGGTCTTCAGGACGATCATTACTCATCAGGTCTTATGAGTGCAAGGTTCGTCCAACTTTTAACTGCCCGTGAGAGCGTAGAATCGATTGAAGATTGGGTAGTAAAGTCCATCGCTTCGCCGTTCGGTTGTAACGACAATCTTGAGGCCGAGTACTACTCCATTCACGATGTGGCCGGGGATGAAGAGCTTCGCCCTCATGTTTCATCAACCAAAGCTGCAAAAAAATCTGGTCGTCTCTCTGGTGGGATTGATGATATCCTAGGCTTACCTGATTACACAGAAAGCTATACTCTCTATTTCCTTACGAGAGATCGAGAGATGAAGATCTCCTTAAACGGACAAAACTATGCTCGGATTGTTTTCTCCCCACAGGATTTCCTCATGGGAGTAGAAGAGGACGCGATCCAGTTGCTCCTCACAGATCAGCAGAAAGTCTTCAAAGGCATCGATCCAGATGAGTACGATGTGAGTCACACCATCTACGATAAGTATGTGAGTGGACAAATCTGGGATGTGACCTTGGAGCTCGCAAATGGAAAAACCTTGCCGGTGAATGTCGACTTCGACCAGGCCTGTCATGTTGAGATCAGTACGGTATACGAGGGTAAACTAATACATATCATCGATTGAGATCTTAAATGGGTAAAGAGCATCTAATAAAACTCGGCTTCGTCGCCAATCCCCACGGGATCCGCGGTGAGGCGGAGCTGCGCCTCTTCAACACCGAGGACTCGGTCCTCGAAGACGGGATGAAAGTCTTCCTCTTTCCGTCCTCGCAGAAGTCCAAGATTTCTGCGGCCGGAGAGGAGTGGCTGATCAAGAAAGTCCGCTTCGGGAACAAGGTCATTTGCCAGTTTGATGGGGTCCGGGACCGGACCCACCTTGAGTCCCTCATTCCGTTTGAGATTTTCTTGGATCGAGACACCTTCCCCGAGCCGGAGGAAGGAGAGGTCTATTTGGTTGACCTCATCGGAATGGATGTCATCAACGAGGCCGGAGAGGTCTTGGGGACCCTCGAGAGTTTCTCGGACAACGGCATGCAGTACCTCTTTGACGTGCGGCTGGCCCCTCTTGGCGAGCTTCTGACTCTGCCCTACGTCGATGCCTTCTTTCCCAAGATTGACGTGGAGAACCGCCAGATCACGATGATCCTCCCGGAGTTTACGGAGTGATCGTTCGGAAGATTTGGATCCTCACACTCTTCCCGGAGTTCTTTAGGCCCCTCCTCGAGTGTGGCATCGCTGGTTCTGCGCTCAGAGGAGAGCGGAGCGAAGCTCTGCGCTTCGAGCTCCACTTCGTGAACATCCGCGACTACTCGAAGACCCGCTACAAAAGCGTGGATGATTCGCCTTATGGCGGAGGGCCTGGCATGGTCATGCGAGCGGACATCTTGAGTGACGCCCTCGCCAAGGGTGTCCTCGAGGCCGGTGGGTACGCTCACAGGAGTGCACTCCGAGTGATCTACACCTCACCCCGAGGGAAAGTTTGGAGCAACACGGTCGCCCGAGAGTTCGGGACCACCGTCCTCGGAGATGCCCACCGGGACATCGTCTTCATCTGCGGCCGCTACGAGGGCGTCGACGAGCGCTTCCTCGAAAAGTACGTGGATGAGTACTACTCTCTGGGCGACTTCGTCCTCACCGGCGGAGAGCTCGCCGTGATGACCATGCTCGACTCGGCGGTTCGGTTCGTGCCTGGGATCCTCGGCAACAAGCTCTCCTCTGAGTACGATTCCTTCGAGGATGGACTCATCGAGTACCCGCAGTACACAAAGCCTCAGGACTTCGAGGGAATGCCCGTGCCGGAGATCCTCATGAGTGGACATCACAAGAACATCGAGCAGTGGCAGAAAACGGAGAAGCTCCGGTTAACGAAACTCTACCGCCCTGATCTTTTAGACGAATAAGTTCTTTCAAACTGCCCTCTAAGATTGGTGATTCTCCTGCGGCAACAGTACGGCGTTGTAGTAGTACATAAAGACGTCCAGGTGATCCTGGAGCCGCCGAGGGTCCTTGGTCGTGCACCACGTCTTTCGGATCAAGCGGTTAACATTCGCTCGAAGAGTCGCACATGTGTGATTCACCATAAAAAGCGGGTCGAAGCGCAGCTTCTTGAGTTCCCC